>NZ_FQUY01000001.1 GCF_900129195.1 Desulforamulus putei DSM 12395 | reverse complement strand
CAGTTGCCTGTTTAAGTTGCCGGCATCCGCCTGCTTTTTGGTGGACACCCGGGCGTACAGGACGACGCCTTCCTGCCCGGCGTCCAGTTGGCCGGATTGCAAAAGCCTGTTTAGTTCGTCCATGGAATACCGACGCTGACCGCCAGGTAAACGGACAGGCTTGATCAAACCTTGCTTCTCCCAGTTGCGCAGGCTGTTCGGATGTACACCTAATTTCTTTGCCGCTTTGCTTATGGTTAATAGTTCCATAAGTTTATTGTATTATATTTGTTATGTTTTATCAAGTATTGTCGGAAATAAGGTAGCTGTTACGAACCTCCCTGAAGAGCAAAAGGAAGATAACAGGAAAAATTAATAGACTTACCGGATTGGGGCATACTTACAGTGATTTAAATTTCCGTGTCTTCCTTTTTGCCAGGTCAAAATTTTAAAAGGATTTTTATAATGATTGGCGAAAGATTGGTTAATTGCGCTTCCAGGGGGGGTTGTAATGTTTTACCAAAAAGAAGTACTACCAAATGGAGTAAGAATTCTTACACAGCAGGTTTCCCATGTCCGCTCTGTTGCCCTGGGGATCTGGGTAGATGTCGGATCCCGGGATGAAAGTGACGCCAATGCGGGTATTTCTCATTATATCGAGCACATGTTGTTTAAGGGAACCAAACATCGAACTGCCAAGCAAATTGCCGAAGAACTGGATGCCGTAGGCGGCCAACTGAACGCTTTTACCACCAAGGAATATACCTGTTATTATGCCAAGGTGCTGGATGAACATTTTGATCTGGCGGTGGACATTCTGACGGATATGTTGTTCCATTCCAACATTTCCGAGCAGGATGTGGAGCGGGAAAAAAATGTGATCCTGGAAGAAATCAAGATGTATGAGGATGCCCCGGATGAACTTGTCCATGATATGTTCGCCAAAACCATCTGGTCCGGTCACCCTTTGGGCAGGCCCATCATCGGGACTTCGGAAACGGTATCCGGTTTGAATTACCAGGACCTCCGCTCCTATATGAAGGATTATTATACACCCAATCGGATGGTCATTTCTGTGGCCGGCAACATTACCCACCGGCAGGTGGTGGAGAAATTGTCCCCGCTGTTTGGCACCTTAAAGGGCAACGGTATCAACAGGCAGCTGCAAAAACCAAATCACACCTCACAAGTGAACTGCCGTAACAAAGAAACCGAGCAAGTACATATGGTGATCGGGGCCCCCGGTTTAAGTTTGGACAACGATCTTATCTACATCGTCCAGGTCATTAACACTGTCCTGGGCGGCGGGCTGTCTTCCAGGCTGTTCCAGGAAATCAGAGAACAACGGGGGCTGGTTTATACGGTGTACTCCTACCATAGTTCCTACTACGACACCGGGATCTTTGGAATTTATGCCGGGTTGAGCAAGCAAAATGTAAACCAGGCCATGGAACTGATCTTTAAAGAGATCAAGGACATCAAAAAGAACGGCGTAACCAGGGAAGAACTGCAAAGGGCCAAAGATCAGCTGAAGGGCAATCTTTTGCTGTCCCTGGAGAGTGTCAATACCCACATGAGCCGCCTTGGCAAATCCGAATTGTACTTGGGAAAAGTGTACAGCCCGGAGGAGATTGTAGAAAAGCTGAACCGGGTCACCGTTGAAGATACCGTACGGGTGGCTTCCCAGTTGTTCCAACCGGATAAATTTTCCATGGCCGCCATCGGTCCCTGGCAGGACTGTGGCGAGTTAAAAAACGCTCTGGATACCTTGAGAGATTAACAAAATCCCCTGACAACAGGGGATTTTTATTTTAGCGGGAATATTTGTCCACCGCCTTCATATGATTTAGCAGGGAGGTGGAGGAATTTGGTAGGAAGTATGATTGTGGGACTGCTGGTAGCCTTGTTGGTGGTATTTTCACTGAGGGAACGTATGAGAATTAAACGCTACCGTAAGGAATGGGATGTCATCGGGGAGAGCAAGTCCTCCCCCCTTTCTGAATCCCTGGCGGGGCTGGTGGGTACTGCCGGCGGTATTTACTTATCCCTGGTGATGTTAACAACCTTCTTGGAAATTGACGTACCTTCCAGGGTAAACATTTCTGTGGTCAGTTTGGAGCCAATGGCTGCCGTTTCCTTTATCCTGGCCATCATAAGCCCCTTTATGAATCGCCTGAGGAAGGGTTTGCAGAGATTTAAATTCAGGTAAGGGAGGGTTTGCCGTGCGGTTGGGAGAATTAGTGGGTAAAGAAATCGTAAACATTAATAATGGTGTCCGTTTGGGCATTATCGGGGAATCGGATGTCACCATCGATGTTGAGTCCGGGACCATTTGCTCCATCATCTTACCGAGACGGAGCAATTTTATTAATATGTGGATGGATAAGCAGCAAATGGTGATTCCCTGGGAAAGTATCCGCAAGATTGGCGAGGAAGTCATTATTGTTGAAATGGACCAGTGCAATCCGATTTTTCAAAAGTACAAGTATTAGAAACCCCGTTCCGGGGGTTTTTTTGTTTGAACTTGACAAGCATAAATGTGGTAATAGATAATAAAATGCAATAATTCTGCATAAAAACTCATGTACAAATGGAAAAGGGCGGTGTTTTAATGATCAAAGTTGTTGTTGCAGGGGCACTGGGTAAAATGGGACAGGAGTCCTGCAAAGCAATCGTAAATGCAGAAGGAATGCAATTGGCAGGGGCGGTGGACAGCAGGGACAGCGGCCATACCATTGGGACATACATCGGTAAGCCGGAAGTAAACGTTACCGTTTCCGGTGACCTGGAACAGGTAATCCGGGATGTCCGGCCGGATGTACTGGTTGACTTTACACGGCCTGGCGTGGTTCAAAGACACATTGAAATTGCCATTAATGCCGGTGTAAGACCGGTGATAGGGACCACCGGCATGAACGCGGAAGAAATTGAACGCTTTGTACAGTTGGCCTCCGCTCAGAGGGTTGGGGGATTGATTGCCCCTAATTTTGCTATCGGCGCTTTATTAATGATCAAGTTTGCCACGGAGGCGGCCAAATTTTTTCCGCACGTGGAAATTATTGAGCTACACCATGACCAGAAGATGGACGCGCCGTCGGGAACTGCCATGAAAACAGCGGAATCCATTGCTGCTGTCAGGGGGCACATGTCCCAGGGCATGCCCAGCGAATTTGAAAAAATTGAAGGAGTCCGGGGCGGCAATTTTGAAGGCATGCGTATTCACAGCGTGCGGCTGCCCGGATTTGTTGCCCACCAAGAGGTGATTTTTGGAGGTATCGGTCAGACATTAAGCATCCGGCATGACTCTATCTCCAGGGAGTCCTTTATGCCGGGCCTTATCCTGGCTGTACGCAAGGTGATGGCTTTGGATCATCTGGTTTATGGACTGGAAAATCTGCTCTTTGAATAACTAAATATGGATGTTGCAGCACCTCCGTTAAGACTGTACGTACAAGCACCACCCCCTCCGGTGTCTCATATCATGTAGTGTGTCATAGATGGTTGAGAGGAGGGGACATCATGCAGCCCGATTTAAAGGGGGTTAAGGTGGCCGTCCTGGGCGGCGACGCCAGGGAGATTGTACTGGTCTCTACCTTATCTCGCCTGGGTGCACATGTAAGGGTGGTTGGCCTGCCGGTTAAACACGACCCCCCGCATGTCAGCCTTTACGGGAGCCTGGAAGAGGCATTGGCAGACGTTCAGGCAGTAATATTGCCGGTACCAGGTATACTGGAAAACGGTAATCTTTATTGTGTTTATGAAGAAAAACCTCTGGTACTTTCTGAAGCGTTACTGGTAAAGCTGCCTCCCCAGGCCCCTATATTTGTGGGATTTGCCCGACCGAAGCTGAAGGAAATGGTGCAGCGAAGCAATGTCAAGCTGATTACCGTGCTGGATCTGGATGAAGTGGCCATTCTTAATTCCATTCCCTCTGCAGAAGGGGCCGTTCAAATGGCCATGGAGAATACGGACATTACTATTCACAACAGTAAATCCTTTGTGTTGGGATTTGGTCGCACCGGAGCCAGCATCGCTAGGCTGCTTCACGGCATGGGCGCCAGGGTTACTGTGGTAACCAGGTCGGCCGCTCACCGGGCCAGGATTTATGAGATGGGGATGGAGCCTTTATCCTTCCAAGAACTGCCGGACGCCATTGCCAGGGCGGAGATCATTTTTAACACGGTTCCGGCTATGGTATTAAATAACAGCGTTTTGAGCAAGGCAAGGGAGGACGCAGTGATTATCGATGTGGCTTCCCCACCGGGGGGCACCGATTTTGAAGCTGCGGCAAGATTAGGCATTAAGGCCCTGCTGGCACCGGGCCTGCCGGGCAAAGTGGCGCCGAAAACCGCCGGTCAAATCCTGTCCAAGGTGATCCCTTCCCTGTTGGCGCAGGAGTTGGTACGGAAAAACGGACATTAAAGGAATGGCTTACGGAGGTGCGGCATATGCGTTTAAAAGGAATACGTATTGGCTTTGCCCTGACTGGATCCCACTGCACATTAGATGAAGTTATGCCTAAAATTCAAGAATTGGTAGACGAAGGGGCAGAGGTTTTTTCCATTGTAAGTTTTGCGGTTGACACAATTGACACCCGTTTTGGCACAGTTCAAAAATGGCGTGATCTGTTAAAACAAATCACCGGCAAGGAGCCCATCAATACCATTAGCGGCGCTGAACCCGTGGGACCCAAACAGTTGGTGGATGTGGTCGTCATTGCTCCTTGTACCGGCAATACCATGGCTAAACTGGCCAACGGGATTACCGATACGCCGGTCTTGATGGCGGCCAAAGCCCATTTAAGGAATCAAAGGCCGGTTGTTCTGGCGATTTCTACCAACGACGGTTTGGGGATGAATGCAAAAAATCTTGGTTTGCTTCTTAACACCAAGAATATTTATATGGTACCATTTGGTCAGGATAGTCCCACCGGAAAACCAAACTCCCTGAAAAGTCGTATGGATCTCATTATCGATACCATAGAGCACGCTTTACAGGGGAAACAAATACAGCCCATCCTGGTGCAGCCTTGATTTAATTCCGGATCGGGGTATCAAACTCATATCAAGGAGGGAAAGCGAACTTGAAAAAGGTCAATGTTGTTGTGGTCGGCGCTACCGGAGCAGTAGGTCAGGAGATTTTAAATATATTAGACGAACGCAGCTTTCCAATTAACAATTTGAAACTGTGCGCGACTTCCCGTTCCGCCGGAACGGAAATTGAGTTCCGGGGCCAAAAATATGTTGTTGAGGAGACTACCCCCGATTCCTTTACTGACATGGATATCGCTCTGTTTGCCGGCGGCAAAGCCAGCCTGGAGTTCGGGCCGGCGGCTGTGGAACGTGGCTGTGTTGTCATTGATAACAGCAGCAATTACCGGATGGACCCCGAGGTTCCCCTGGTGGTGCCCGAAGTGAATCCGGAAGACGTTACATGGCATAAGGGAATTATTGCCAACCCCAACTGCTCAACCATCATCATGGTGGTTGCCTTAAAACCCATTCACGATGCGGCAGGCATCAAGCGGGTGGTGGTTTCCACGTACCAGGCGGTGTCCGGCGCCGGCAAAGAAGGCATTGAAGAACTGACCGAACAGGTGAAAGCGGTTCTTGACGGCAGGGAATATCCCCCCAAGAAATTTGCTCACCAAATTGCCTTTAACCTGATTCCGCACATTGATGTATTCCAGGACATGGATTACACTAAAGAAGAATGGAAAATGGTGAAAGAAACCAGGAAAATTATGCACGATAACAACATTCAAGTGACCGCTACCACCGTCAGAGTACCGGTCTATCGCAGTCACTCAGAATCTATCAATATTGAAACCGAACGTAAATTGACCGCTGCCCGGGCCAGAGAAATTCTGGCGCAGGCGCCGGGTGTCATTGTTCAGGACGATGTGGCCAACAATGTGTATCCCATGCCCCTGTTTACTTCCCATCGGGATGAGGTTTTTGTGGGACGCATTCGGGAGGACAATACCATTGACAACGGTTTAAACCTTTGGGTGGTGGGCGATCAAATTCGCAAAGGCGCAGCAACCAACGCGGTGCAAATTGCGGAACTGTTATTAAAATATGATTGTTTAATGGAGAAGAAGTAACATGCGTTTTCTTGTGCAGAAGTTTGGTGGAACATCCCTGGTGACTCAGGAGTTAAGGGATCTTGTGGCTGGCAGGATTATTGCCGCCGCTGACGAAGGTTTTGTACCGGTGGTGGTGGTTTCGGCCATCGGCCGGGCAGGGGAGCCCTATGCCACCGATACCTTGCTTCATTTTGCCCTGTCCATTCACCGGGATTTGCCGGCCAGGGAAATGGATATGTTGATGTCCTGCGGGGAAATTATATCCGGTGTGGCCATGGTCAACACACTGCAGGGAATGGGCAGGCAGGCAGTTCTCCTTACCGGGGCCCAGGCTGGCATCATTACCGATGGCAACCATAACGATGCGCGGATTATCCGGGTGGACCCGAAAAATATTATTAAACATGCCGAACAGGGAAAAATTGTGGTAGTGGCCGGTTTTCAGGGCATCAGTGAACAAGGCGAAATTACCACCCTAGGCCGCGGGGGCAGTGATACCACCGCTTCCGCTTTGGGAGTGGCCCTCAATGCGGAATGCATTGATATCTATACCGATGTGGAAGGAATCATGACGGCGGACCCACGAATTGTAGAAGATGCCCGCATTTTGGATACCGTAACCTATAATGAAATTTGCCAGCTGGCCCATGAAGGGGCCAAGGTCATCCACCCTAGGGCGGTAGAAATTGCCATGCAGAAGAATATTCCCATCCGGGTTCGCTCAACCTTTTCCGATGCCCCGGGAACCCTGGTAACCAGTCATCATGAGGTTTATGGCACCATTGATATTACCAGAGACCGAATTGCCAGCGGTGTTACCCATATCGCCGGAGTGACCCAATTTAAAATCCATGTCAAGGATCTTGCGGTGGAAGATCCGGCCTTGCGTATTTTTAGAGCTCTGGCTCTGGCGGATATCAGCATTGACTTTATCAATGTCAGCCCGGAAATCATTATGTTTACGGTAAAGGACGAGGTGGCGCCAAAGGCTGTGGCTGTGCTGGAAAACCTGGGCATTTACCCCCAGGTGAGAGCCAATTGTGCCAAGGTTTCCACAGTGGGCGCAGGAATGACCGGTGTGCCGGGTGTTATGGCTCGTATTGTGCAGGCCCTTACTGAAGAAGGGATTGAGATTTTACAGTCCTCCGACTCCCATACCACCATTTGGGTTTTGGTGGAGAAAGAGAATATGAATAAAGCCATCCGTGCCCTGCACCGGAAGTTTGAACTGGGTTATAGCGGCAAAAACCAGTAGTTTGCAGATTGGGAATAAATAAGTAAGGATGGTGATAGTCAATGGCAGCCATTGATTTTGGGCGGGTTCTTACTGCTATGGTAACCCCCTTTAATCCCGATTTATCGGTAAACTTCGCCCATGCCAAAAAGTTAAGCAGGTATTTGGTGGAAAACGGCTCGGACGGTTTGGTGGTCTGCGGCACCACCGGGGAGTCCCCGACTCTTTCCAAGGATGAAAAAATTGCCTTATTCAAAGCCATTGTGGAAGAGGTGGGGGGCCAGGCAGCAGTGGTGGCCGGCACCGGCAGCTATGATACTGCCGGCAGTATCGCCTTAACCAAAGAGGCAGAGAAGGTTGGCTGTGACGGTGTCATGCTGGTGGCGCCCTATTATAACAAGCCTTCCCAGGAAGGGCTTTACCGTCATTTCCGGGCGGTGGCGGAGAGCACCAGCCTGCCGGTGATCCTTTATAACATACCGGGCCGTACCGGCATTAACGTACTGCCGGCCACGGTGGCCAGGCTGGCGGCGGACGTTCCCAATATCGTGGCCATTAAAGAGGCCGCCGGTAATATCGACCAGGTCTCGGAACTGCGCTGTCTGCTGCCCGAGGACTTTGCCATTTACAGCGGCGATGACTCCATGACCCTGCCTATGTTATCCCTGGGGGCCAAAGGCGTCATCAGCGTAGTCGCCCATGTGGCCGGCAAGCAAATACAAGAAATGATTGACGCCTTTACCTCCGGCAATACGACCCTGGCAGCCAACCTGCATAAACGTCTGTTCCCGCTGTTTAAAGGACTGTTTATTACCACCAACCCTGTCCCCGTTAAGGCTGCTTTAAACCTGAAAGGATTCGCGGTGGGTGGTGTTCGACTGCCGCTGATTGAGGCAACGGCCGGTGAAATTGAGTCGGTCAAAAGCATCATGCAAAATCTTGAACTGCTATAATTTTTTGTAGGTACAGGACACACCCGGGTGTGTCCTGTTTGTATTTTTTTGGCACTTCTGGGTAATCATATTGCCGTTAGAGCTTAATTTGAGTATAATTGATTGCGTAGGTTACAGGGACGGTTTCCACAGCGGCGTACAATTTCATATTTTCCCCGCCTTCTCCTAGTTTCTCACCGTTAATGAATTGAAGCGTTTGTATTAAATTTCTTAGTAACAATTTGGATCGTAGGAGGTGCGGTTTTGGCGAAAGAACCTAAGTTAGCTGTAATTCCCCTAGGGGGGTTAGGCGAGATCGGTAAAAACATGACTGCGGTGAGATTCGGGGAAAATATTGTACTCATTGACTGTGGTTTAATGTTTCCGGAAGAGGAAATGCTGGGAATTGACATTGTCATCCCGGATATAACTTACCTATTGGAACACAAAGAACAGGTGCTGGGTATTTTGCTTACCCATGGCCATGAGGATCACATTGGAGCGTTGCCTTACGTCCTGCGGCAAATCAATGTTCCGGTGTATGGTTCCAAGCTTGCCCTTGGGCTGGTCCAGGGTAAATTAAAAGAACACAACATGTTGGACCAGGTTAAACTGAATACCGTGAAACCCAGGGATACCATTCAAATCGGCCCCTTTAAGTGTGAGTTTATCCGGGTCTCCCACAGTATACCGGATGCCATGGCTATTGCCATCCATACACCCGTGGGAACCCTGCTGCATACGGGTGATTTTAAAATCGACCAGACTCCGGTGGACGGCGAGGTCATCGATCTGCCCAGGTTTGCTGCACTGGGCGAAAAGGGCGTTTTGGTCATGCTGTCGGACAGTACCAATGTTGAACGTCCGGGTTATACCATGTCCGAAAGGGTGGTGGGCAATACCTTTGATGAGACCTTCCGGAACGCTCCGGAAAGAATCATTATCGCCACCTTTGCTTCCAATGTCCACCGGCTGCAGCAAGCCATCACCATGGCCCATAAATACGACCGTCATGTGGCCGTGGTGGGGCGGAGTATGGTCAATGTTATGCAAGTGGCCAGTGAACTGGGCTACCTTCATATTCCTGAAGGGACACTGGTGGAGTTGGATGAGGCTGCCCGGCTGCCCAAAAACAAGGTTGTCCTCCTGACCACCGGCAGCCAGGGTGAACCCATGTCCGCGTTAACCCGTATTGCCCTAGGCGATCACCGCCAAGTGGACATCATGCCCGGGGATACCGTAATTATTTCTGCCACCCCTATTCCCGGCAATGAAAAACTGGTTGCCCGTATTATTGACCAGCTTTTTAAGCTGGGGGCCAAAGTCATCTATGAAGCCGTTTCCGGGATCCATGTTTCCGGCCACCCCAGCCAGGAAGAGTTAAAGTTAATGATCAATTTAATCCGGCCCAAGTTTTTTATTCCGGTGCACGGGGAATACCGAATGCTGAAAAAGCATGCTGAATTGGCCAGGGAACTGGGGATCCCCGCTGAAAACATTTTTGTGGGCGAGAATGGTCAGGTTTTTGAATTTACCCGCAAGCATGGACGAATGACCGGTAGAGTCACCTCGGGCAGAGTGCTGGTGGACGGACTGGGTGTCGGTGATGTGGGCAACATTGTTTTGCGGGACAGAAAACAGTTGTCTCAGGACGGCATTTTAATTGTGGTTGTGACCATGGATAAAGAAAACAATCAAGTGCTGGCCGGTCCCGATATTGTTTCCAGAGGATTCGTTTATGTGCGTGAATCGGAAATTCTTATGGAAGAAGCCAAAACAAAGGTTAAAATCGCCCTGGACAAGTGCTGCAACCGTGGGATTTCCGAATGGGCAGGTATTAAGTCCCAAATCAGGGACGATTTAGGAAAGTTTTTATATGAAAAAACTAGGAGAAGGCCAATGATCTTACCGATTATCATGGAAGTATAAGCAAAACTCCCGCACGGCGGGAGTTTTTTGTGCTTTTATGGTCAGATCCTATATTTGCCACTTCAGATAAGTTTAAAGGTATTAGGACGCCCTGATAAAAGCATACTAGTATCAATGTACAGAATAATACGAGGAGTGACTCTTTGTATGAGACAACGTTATACCAGCGATCAGCCCGGGCCGGTACCTTTTGCCCCCACAACTCCTAACCCCCTGCAGCCACCGGGTGTCCCGAACATGCCCCAAACAAATCCCGAGACCAACCCGCACACCAATCCCGGTGCACCCGGCGCCCCCAAAAGAATTATGGGACAGGCCAAAGGAACTCTGGAAAATATAAAAGAACTGGGGACTCCGACAGTGCCGGAAAATATCAAGAGCAGTATCCACTGTGTTACCATTGTAGGACAAATCGAGGGGCACATCGTGCTGCCCAGCCAGAACAAAACCACCAAGTACGAACATATCATCCCACAGCTGGTGGCAATTGAGCAGGATGACAACGTAGAAGGCGTTTTATTGATCCTCAATACGGTAGGCGGGGATGTGGAAGCCGGCCTGGCCATTGCAGAGGTGGTGGCCACCATGACCAAGCCCACTGTTACCTTGGTGCTGGGCGGCGGACACAGCATCGGTGTTCCCATCGCCGTTGCGGGCGCCTATAGTTTTATCGCTCCCACGGCCTCCATGACCATCCACCCAATCCGGCTCAACGGCCTGGTGATCGGGGTACCGCAAACCTACGATTATTTGGATAAAATGCAGGACCGGGTGATTCGTTTTGTAACGGAACACTCCAAAGTTTCCGAAAAAACCTTCAGAGAATTAATGTTTAAAACCGGGGAGTTGGCCAGAGACATCGGCACCGTGGTGATCGGCAAGGAGGCCGTGGAATATGGACTGATTGATGAGGTGGGCGGCATTGGCAAAGCCCTGTGCAAACTCAGAAAACTGATAGAAGCCCGTAAAGGCAAAGAGAGGTGCATACTGCAATGATCCTGTGGACACCGCTGCCGGCGGCACAGGTCCTGGCAGGCTTAGACGATCAAGTATACCCGGATTACGAGTCCGGCGAAGTGTCAGGCATTCCGGTCTTGCTGGAAAAGGCGGAGAACGGCAAAAAAAGAGTAGTTCGCATCAATAGTTCCGACCCCGCCCATTATCTTAACAAAGATGTTTATCCAGGTTTAATCACTTGAAACAATCAAAACGGCACCCCCGCGGGATGCCGTTTTGATTGTTTTTACCGGTAATATTGCTGGGGAGAACCTCCATATATCTGCTGCTGGTGGCCCATGGCAGGCATCGCGTAATGCTGGAAAGCCCCCATACCCTGGCCCATGTTCAGATTTTGCTGCTGGGGCATAGCCTGATACTGGGCCTGCTGGTGCATGGTCATCATACTCTGCTGTATTTCATTGACCATTTTTTGCGTATCGCTTTGCACCTGCCCGATCATGGTTTGTTCAGCCAGCATGGGTTGGTACCACCCGTGCTGCTTGGCAAAGTCAAAGGCTTGTTTTTGCTCAGCGAAGGTGCGGTTCAATATGTTGATATAATCCTGGCGCAACCGGTCATCGTCACATTCCAGAATTTTTGAGGTTAAACAAACGGCATCCCATTTTAACTGGTTTATTAAGGCCAGGCATAAGTTTTTATCGGTTACTTGATCACCGTGCATTCCAAAAACCTCCTTTCATTATTGAATTGGGCTGATATTGGTGTGCTGGGCCAATCTTTGAAAACTGTCCATTCGGCTGCGGGCAAAGCTTTCACACATCTGGCGGAGCTGAGGGTCAGTGCATTCCCGTGCAAAGTGATTAAATTGTCCCACCAGATTGCTTTCCAGCATCAGATGGCTTTGCAGGTCCAGTAGTTCACGGGCGGTTATTTTTCCTTTGGCATGCGGCATCTTATAGCCTCCTTTCTGAATGGAAATAATGTTCATCGTATGTTAATATGTTTTGGCATGCCTGACTCTATTCATCTGCCGCCTTCATTGAGGTTTCCAATTAAAGGGTTTTGGAAATTTCTGTAGTATATATTAGTTGGAGGTGCCTGACCTTGGATTTACTGAAAAAATTAAGGGATGATTTAAAATATGAAATTTTTGGTATTATATTGATTTCTATATCAGTCCTGGGATTAATCAGTTTTGCCAATACACCCCTGGGAGCCGTCGGCGGTTTTGTGGGCCGGGTTCTCAAAGGGATGTTTGGCACCTTTGGCGGTATTGTATTAATGTCGTTCCTGGGGCTGTTCGGCATTAAGCTGATTGTTGATCGCAGCCGTACTCCCGTAAATATTAAAGTGTACGGGGCTGTATTATTATTTTTTATCATCCTTACGGTTTTAAGCCTCATGGTGCCTTTAAAACCAACCTTTATGGAAATATTAGCAGGAATTACGGACGAAGCCACAGCCAGCCAGGGAGGCGGCCTGATCGGTTCCATCATCGCCTTTTTATTAATTCAGTCCTTTGGGAAAGCCGGTACCTATATCCTGCTGACCTCGGGCTTTGTGGTGGCTCTTTTGCTGATGACCAATATTTCCATGGCAGCGTTAGCCGAAAAAACCGGTTCCAGGGCCAAACAGTGTTTCCGCAGCACCGGTAAAAGATTAAATGATTTCTTATTTACCGAGGTGGAGGAAGAACATTCATCCGACGGTCATAAAACAACCGTCACCCCGGTCATAATTCATACTTCCCCGGACCCTGCATCATATGTGGATTCTGATTGGGAATCCTCCGGGAGGAATGCTGATTTGGAAAAAACAGGTCCCATCAATCTTACCTGCAGCGAGAGCCCGAAAACTGCCAACCCGGCAAAACAACCTGTCCTTGATCAGGATGAGGAAACACCGCATACCTCCTTTACTCAACTGTCGCTGCAGGATGTCAGCGCTTTCAAGTTACCGCCCTTAACCCTGTTGTCCAGGCCCCTGAAAGGCAATAAAAATATATCCAGCGCCAGGGATATCACCGACAATATCGCCAAGCTGGAAGAAACTTTGGAGAGTTTCGGTATTAAAGCAAAAGTTACACAGGTTTCCCGGGGACCTGCCATTACCCGTTACGAAATTCAACCGCCCGCCGGGGTAAAGGTCAGCCGGATTGTCAGTTTGGCCGATGATATCGCCTTAGCCATGGCGGCTCCGGATGTGCGAATTGAAGCGCCCATTCCGGGGAAAGCGGCGGTGGGCATCGAGGTGCCCAACAAGGAAATATCCATGGTTCACATCAGGGACCTGTTGGAGTCCAAGGAATTTACCGGCGCTCCTTCCCGCTTAACCGTGGCCCTGGGCAAGGACATTGCCGGAACACCGATTATAGCGGATCTGACTAAAATGCCCCACCTGTTGATTGCCGGCGCCACCGGGGCAGGGAAGAGTGTGTGTATTAATACACTGATTGCCAGTATTCTCTTTAAAGCCACGCCGGATGAAGTGAAGTTTTTAATGATTGATCCCAAGATGGTGGAACTGGCCACCTATAACGGGATCCCCCACCTGGTAGCGCCGGTTGTAACCAATCCCAAAAAGGCCGCCACCACCCTGCGGTGGGCCGTGCGGGAAATGGAAAGGCGCTACGAATTGTTTGCCAAGGCCGGTGTCAGAGACATTGCCAGGTACAACAATCTTTTCAACGAGAAAGAACCGGGGCAGGGTCAAAATCCGTTGCCTTTAATGGTGGTTATTATTGATGAATTGGCTGATTTAATGATGGTGGCGCCGGCGGATGTGGAGGATGCCATCTGCCGTTTGGCACAGATGGCCAGGGCCGCCGGCATTCACCTGGTGGTGGCCACCCAGCGCCCCTCGGTGGACGTCATCACCGGATTAATCAAAGCCAATATTCCTTCAAGAATATCCTTTGCCGTCTCTTCCCAGGTAGACTCCAGGACCATTTTGGATATGGCCGGGGCGGAAAAACTCCTGGGCAAGGGCGATATGCTGTTTTTCCCCGTGGGAGCGCCCAAACCCATTCGGGTTCAGGGGGCTTATCTCTCGGACCGGGAAGTGGAAGACCTGGTCAACTTTTTAAAGAAACAGTCGGCACCGGTTTATGACGAGTCGGTGGCCAGGGAAGAACCCAGAGAACAGGAAACCCAGGAAGCCGAAGACGAGCTTTTGCCGGAAGCCGTTAAGATCCTGATTGAGACCGGTCATGCCTCCATTTCCATGTTGCAGCGGCGACTGCATATTGGTTATGCCCGGGCAGCCCGCCTGATTGATATTATGGAGAAAAAGGGCATTGTGGGAGGATATGAAGGAAGTAAGCCTAGGGCCATACTAATGACCATGGAGCAATATATGCAAACCTTTAAAAATAAGTAAATTAATATTGTACTCTTTATTGATAAAATGGTCAATTTACGAAAGTTGACCATTTTTGCGGTCCATGCTATACTGACGTTGGTTAAACTGTTTGTATATATGTGGAAGAAAATCGTAGAATTTGACCTATTAAGGCTGGAAATCATAATAAATAGGGCAATTTCTCTAATTCTTTCTGCAGGATTATTAAGATAAAGCGAGAATAACTGGCAGCAAGGAAGAAGATACATGGTTAAAGAGATAACGATAACGGATGCTCTGCAAATGGAGGGCGTTTGCTTTGTTGATGTGCGTTCCGAGGGGGAATTTGCAGAAGGCTCTATCCCGGGCGCCGTCAATGTTCCTCTGTTTACCAACGAGGAGCGGGCAAAAATCGGTACCACTTACAAGCAAGTGGGTCCCGAGGAAGCAAAGCGTCTAGGATTAGAGTTTGCCAGCCCCAAATTGCCTGGACTGTTTAATAAAATAGCCGATATAGCAAAGGAAAAAAAGGTGTTCCTGTACTGCTGGCGCGGTGGTATGCGCAGTAAATACACGGCATCCATATTAAATGCTCTGGGACTTCCCGTGTACCGTATTCAGGGCGGCTACAAGGCTTATCGCCGGTTTGTACACAGGTATTTAGACAGGGAGACGATCCCCCATAAGAGCATCGTCCTCCATGGACTTACCGGTGTAGGTAAGACCATTGTACTGCAAAAACTCCAGGAAAGGTTATTACCCGTATTGGATCTGGAGACCATTGCCCGTCACCGGGGATCTGCCTACGGCAAAATCGGCCTGCCGGACTCTCCTTCTCAAAAGGATTTTGAGGCTCAAATTGTACAAGCTCTGGTGGCAGCCGAGGACCAAGGGGTCATTATTGTGGAGTGTGAAAGCCGCAGGCTGGGTAAACTAATAGTACCTCCTGCAGTCATGAATTCCATGGTCAGAGGATATCGTGTCCTTCTTTATGCCTCTCTGCAAACTCGTGTAGAAAGAATTCTTCGTGAATATACCGACGGATCGGACCATAATATCGAGCGGCTGCAATTCAGTACAAGTTTGTTGAAAAAATCCCTCGGCGCCAAAGTTGTGGAAGATTTAAATAGAAAGATAGCGGAGAAGCGGTTTACCGAAGTTATTCCATACCTGCTTACCCATTATTATGACCCGCTGTATAAATATCCTGACAGGCCCAGCGAAGATTATGATTTATCTGTGGACTGTGAAGACCTGGACAGCGCCGTAAACCAACTGGCACAATGGGTGACAACACGGCCGGAGTATGGAGTACCGGTGGAAAACGGAGGTGAATCCTATGCCAATAGGGGAAGTCTTGAGGAATGCGAGGATCAAGAAGGGGTATTCTTTTGAGTACCTGGAGGAAGCTACAAAAATCCGGGCCAAGTACCTGGAGGCTTTAGAAAATGAAAACTTTGATGTCCTACCGGGCCAGGTATACGCCAGGGCTTTCCTGAGAACCTATGCAAAGTTTCTGGATCTGGATAGCGAACAGATTATGAACGAGCTCAGTCAAATGAACAATGAAGCTCCTTCACCCAAAATTGAAACCGAGCATCATGACCCCGGACCCTCAGCCACAGGAAGTAAAAAATGGCGTTATGCAGCGGCCGGTTTGGCCATCATTGCTTTATTAGCCTTTAACGCCCTCTATCATATCGGTGACAAGCCTGAAGATAACAAACCGGAACTACCCAACACCGTCCAACAGCCACCGGCTAACAATGCCAATAACAATGCCGCTCCTAACAACCCGCCCAATAACACCCCACCTGAAGCGACCCAACCGCCCCGGCAGGTGGAAGGAGTGCGGGTGGTGCTGAAGGTAACGGATAGTCAAAGTTGGATGCAAATTGTAGCCGACGGCAAGACTGTTTTCTCCGGCATGGTAAATCCTGGTGAAACCAAGGATTTCCAAGCCGATGAGAAAATTTACCTGCATGTGGGGAACGCCGGAGCGGTGGAAGTAAACGTAAACGGAAAAGACCTGGGACGCTTGGGCGAACCCGGCAAGGTTAGACGTCAAACCTTTAATGCAGGGGAAGAACCCCAATTAACCCGGGGGTAAAAAACTTGAAGAAAATAAGGAGCCGCACGGCTCCTTATTCGTCTTTCAGAACGGTTTTACAATGGGGGCATTTTTCCCGATTACCCTGGTAGAATTCCCCGCAATGGATGCACCGGACCTGCATTTCGGAAGTCACGTCCTGGGGCCTGCCTCTTTTGTGTTGTTGATGATATTTAGATCGAAAATTAGACTGAAACAAGTAAAAGGGGATCACCGCAGCGGGTACAAAAAAAGTACCAACGGCCCAACGTATGGAGGACTCCATAGGATAACCCTGCTTCCGCGTGTCCCAAAATATCCATAGAGCACCCAGGATCCCCATAAGCAGCCAGAGAATATGCATATTATCACCTATTCTAAAATTCTCCGGTTATTTTAAAAAACCTTCTCGTCCAGGTTTAAATGATGTGCTTCAAACAAAAATAACCCGACCGAAGTCGGGTTATTTTTAAAATTGGTCTGCCTGGGGTTCCCTGTGCTGGGGCATTCTCTCGGGGAAGGCCCGGTTTTCGGAGTAATCGGCGTCACATCTGCAATCAATTGCCTTGTATGCCAAGTATCCCATGGCAGCCAGGGAAGCAATGTGAACCGCCCAGAAACCAAAATTGGGGTATCTCCAGGTGCTGTCTCTCATCATGAGGTTCACCTCCAGGTCATTTTTTACTATTTTGCCTTTATCGTTCCTCTTTTACTCTCCATGAACAGCGGTTACGGGCTGCAAATTCTTACCAAATTAAAAAGAAATACTCGGGAACCAAAAGACCCGAGTATTTTACTTTCGTTTTTTTGGTTTTCTCACCATGCCGATGACAAATAATAGGGCTCCGGTAATGATCAGCCAGGTTTCCCGGGGAAAAATCATGCTTGCACCAATGAGTAAGAAACCAACTGCGCTCAAAATTAATTTCCAGTTTAATTTTCTGTTCAAAGAGCTGCTACCACCTTGTACTTTTTGGCAAAAAGTATATCACATTTATGCTAACTGGCCAAGTTATTTACGGAAAAGAAAATACCAAAGAAGAGCAAAAGCAAACCGTTTATCCCGCTTCGTCCTCTGCCAACCCAGGGACTTCCTTGTATTGATAGTTAAAGTTAATAGCTTCCGGAGATAAATAATCCACCACATAACTGGCGATTGTTTCCAGATCAAGAGAGCCGTTAACGGCCAGCTGAATCATTTTTAAGTGCTTTTCCTCCAATGGGACGGTATAGTTATTGTATTCCAAAACTTGATCCACCAGCATCGCCAGCCATTCAAGATCAATAATTTCCTCCAAAGAAAGTCTTCTCACATAGACCATGGGCATACCCCTTTTGTATATTTTGGAATATAGTAGTGGACTGTTAAATTTTTTGCAAGTAAATGCAAAATAGTTTAAGTATTAAGACATTTATAGGTGATTTAAGAAATGAAAAACCTGCTTTATACAGCAGGCTTAGTATTGCCGAATTCTCCACTAATTAATGCGGTTAGGCTCTATAATTACTAATTGTCCTCTATTTGAACGTCAGCATCCCGTAATACGACATAATGGCCGTTGTTTTCCCGGTAATGGTATAACGGTTTCGCCATCTTCCTGGCCCACCTGGCACAATGTTTGGTACCGCCGGTAATCACCCCGTCGGGGGGGAAGGTACCCACCACCAGGATTTTCTCAGACAATAGGGCCTGAGTTTTGTCCCGGGCCACGAAGGTCCATTTCACAGCAGGCTGATCCGGGTCGAACTGGCTGACAATGCAGCCGCCCCGAGTTACGATGTTTTGGTACAAAAATTGATTTTCCGCAGGGAACACCGCTGACTGCAGTCCGAAGGGAACCACTGCCACGGTGATGCCTCCTGCATCCAAACAACCCCAATGGGCGGCTGTATCAATGCCCGAAGCCAGGCCGGATAAAACCACGATTCCTTTTTTGGCCGCCTCCCCAGCAAGTTTATAGGCCATGGCACAGTCACGCTGATGCTGCTGCATTTCCAAAGGAGAACAGCCGGGAGCTGGCCGCCTGGGTCCGATAATGGCTATAATTTGTTTATCATAAGGGAATTTGCCCAGGAAGTTCAATTTCATATCAAAGACCCCTCCGGAAACCATTATAGCAAAGAGCGTCGTAATTTTTGACAACATTATCCATTATGGTATAATTTTTATTATTTAGAGTATGCACAAGGGGGTCGTCACAATGGCAAAAGAAAATAGTTTTGATATTGTCAGCCGTGTAAATTTGCAGGAAGTTTCAAACGCCGTCAACCAGGCATTAAGAGAAATAGAAAACCGCTTTGATTTTAAAGGAAGTAAGAGTAAAATTATGTTTGACGGAAAGTCGGAGATTACATTAATAAGTGATGATGATTTTAAACTGCGCAACGTCATAGATATATTGGAAAGCAAATTGGTCAAGCGGGGCGTTAATTTAAAGGCGCTGCGTTACGGAAAAGTAGAGCCGGCAGCGGGGGATACCGTGCGGCAGGTGGTGACCCTGGTACAGGGCATTGAACAGGACATTGCCAAAAAAATCGTCAAGGCCATCAAGGACAGTAAGATCAAAGTACAGGTTTCCGTCCAAGGGGACCAGGTGAGGGTTGCCGGCAAAAACAGGGATGATTTACAGGCCGCCATCGCTGTGGTAAAGGGCATGGAATTAACAATTCCCGTTGAGTTTACAAACTATAGAACCTTTTAGTTTAGCTTTGACAGCTTTATCCTGCTGTTTTATACTATTTAAGAATATTCTTCTAATACGAAAGGAAATATAAATGCCCACCATAGGATTTGTCAGCTTGGGTTGCCCGAAAAACCTGGTAGACTCAGAGGTTATGCTGGGCATGCTGCGGAACGCAAACTATCATATAACCGCCAATGAAGCGGATGCCGATGTGTTAATCGTTAACACCTGTGGTTTTATCCAATCTGCCAAGGAAGAATCCATACGACACATCTTTGAACTGGCCCGGTATAAAGAAAAGGGCAAATGCCGCGCCCTCATCGTCACCGGTTGCCTGGCCCAACGCTATCACCGGGAACTGATGGAGGAGATTCCGGAGATTGATGCCCTAGTGGGACCGGGCCATATCAGCGATATCGTTACCGTTGTGAACAACGTGCTGGGTGACAGGCAGAGAAGATCCCATATCAATGAACCGTTGTACATTTATGACGAGTACGCCCCCAGGCTGTTGAGTACGCCTCCCCATACGGCCTATGTGAAAATTGCCGAGGGCTGTGATAACCGCTGCGCCTATTGTGCCATTCCCGATATCAGAGGCAGGTTTCGCAGCAGGCCAATGGAATCTGTTGAGACAGAAGTAAAAAGGCTGGTGGGGAACGGGGTCAAAGAAATTATCTTGATTGCCCAGGACACCACCCGGTACGGCCTTGATCTGTACGGTGAGTACCGTCTCGCCGATTTAATTTGCAGACTGGGGCCCATCCCCGGCCTCAAGTGGATTCGGCTACTGTACTGCTACCCCAACCGTTTCACCAGGGATTTAATCAAGGCCATTGCCGAAACACCCAATGTATGTAAGTATGTTGATATACCCCTGCAGCATGCTGCGGATGACATCCTGCGGGCCATGCGGCGTCCGGTTACCAAAGGACAGGCCCGTGAATTAATTAAAAACCTCCGACGGGAGATCCCGGGCATTGTCATCAGGACTTCTTTTATAGTAGGTTTTCCCGGGGAAACCGAAGAGCATTTTCAAGAGCTTCTGGACTTCATGGAAGAAATGAAATTTGACCGGGCCGGTGTCTTTACCTATTCCCAGGAAGAAGGAACCCCCGCTGCAGAGATGGAGAACCAGGTCCATGGCCGCATTAAGCAGGAACGCTATCACCGGGCCATGACCCTGCAGAGGGAGATCTCGCTGGTTCAGAACAGGAAACGCGTCGGACAAATACTGGAAGTGCTGGTGGAAGAAGCGCTGGACCCCGGCAAAGGGGTATATGTCGGCCGCTCTTCCTTTGATGCCCCGGAGATTGACGGTACGGTGGAAATTATCAGTCCCAAACCATTAAATATTGGAGAGATAGTCAAAGTAAAAATCAACAGGGCCCTGGAGTATGATTTGATGGGAGAGTTGGCCCAATGAACTTACCCAACCGACTAACGCTGGCCAGAATGTTTTTAATCCCCGTATTTCTGGCTGTGGTCACCCTTAGAATTAAATACGGCGATATCATCGCAGCCGGTGTCTTTGTACTGGCGGCCAGCACAGACGGGCTGGACGGGTACATTGCCAGAAAGAATAAGCAGGTTACCACCCTTGGCAAGTTTATGGACCCTCTGGCAGATAAACTGCTGGTGTCTTCGGCCTTGATCGTACTGGTGGAACTGGGAAAATTATCCGCCTGGGTGGCGGTGCTGATTATCGGGCGGGAATTTATGGTCACCGGTCTCAGGGCCATTGCGGCGGCCGATGGCGTGGTGATTTCTGCCAGCAAATTGGGGAAATGGAAGACCGTCACCCAAATCATCGCCATTGTGGCTATGTTTTTGCATAACGTCACCTTTCAATTCCTCGGTTTCGACCTTGGGAAGATCGCCATGGCGGTGGCCGTCTTCTTCACCATTTGGTCCGGCGCTGATTACGTGTCTAAAGGCTGGCATCTATTAAAAAAAGGAGAATATTAAAAGTCAGGAAGGCTATGCTTTCCTGATTTTTATTTCCAATGGTTTCATAAAGAATCGTATATACGATCGTGATATAATGGTATAGCATATGATCAGTATTAAAACTGGAAAGGATGATGGCTATGCAATGGCACGGCCTTAAGCTTCCGGTTATTTTTTTGGCCTTTGTTTGCGGACTGGCTCTGACCTTTGGCGGGCAGTGGGCTTATAAAAAATACAATTATCAGCAGCCGTTAAACAAGGTGCTGGCCGAAAACAAACTGGTAGAGGACTATAAGGTTGAAGAGAATTCCACAAAGACTGTGGTTAAAGTGAAATTATCTAAAAATGCAAACAACTTGATGGAAGCTTATCAGGAAATTAACCAGTTGACGGGCAAGGTCATGGGAAAAACGCCCTACCAAATTGAACTTGTCAGTGCATCCGACCCCTCGCTGGATCAGGCCTTTTATGAAAGCCACCATGTGATCTATCAAGCCCAGGTAGCGGCGAATTTCCCCGAGGTTGCCAGCAAGGTCCGGGAAGCTGCCCGGAAGCAGGGAGCGGAAGGAAAGGTTTTCGTGGATCAAAACAATATTTATATTCAAATGACAAAACCGGACGGGCATTTTTTGCATAAGGTTATACCTAGGCAAATTCCCGGTGAGGTGGTCTTCTGGCAAGGAGGTGCCGGTGTTGCTAAAAGAAATTAGTATCGGCCTGGCTGCCGCATTGCTGGTCTTTGGTGCGGCGGCCGGCTATGATATAACCCCCTTTATTTTTCTGCTGGCCTTTGGCGGAGCTTTGTTCTATCTGACCGGCGCCAGGGGAATGGTCAAATCGGGGTTTGGTAATTCTTCCGCCGTTCCCAAACGGCAGGAAATTTCCTTTGACGATATCGGCGGACAGGCTTCCGCCATTAAAGAGTTAAAAGAAGCCCTGGATTTTATCAAAAACCATCAAGAAATTCAGAGATTGGGCATCCGTCCCCTCAAAGGGATCTTAATGACCGGTCCGCCGGGAACAGGCAAAACCCTGATGGCCAGGGCCGCTGCCAGCTATACCGATTCGGTATTTGTCTCCGCCAGCGGTTCGGACTTTGTGGAAATGTATGCCGGCGTGGGGGCCCAGAGGGTCCGCAAGCTGTTTCAAACTGCCCGTGCAACGGCAGTCAAACAAAAGAAAAAGAATGCCATTATTTTTATTGATGAGATTGAGGTCCTGGCAGCCAGGCGGGGCCAGCATGCCAGTCACATGGAATACGATCAGACCCTGAATGCGCTGCTGGTGGAAATGGACGGCCTGAAAGTGGACGACAGTGTACGGCTTTTGATTATGGCCGCTACCAACCGGGTGGATATGATGGATCCGGCCCTGCTGCGTCCGGGACGCTTTGACCGCCAGGTGAAAGTGGACCTGCCGGATAAATCAGGCCGATTGGAAATTCTCAAGCTGCATACCCGCAACAAACCCCTGGCCGAGGATGTGGACCTCTCCCGGGTGGCCAAAGAGACCTTCGGTTTTTCCGGCGCCCACCTGGAAAGCTTGGCCAACGAGGCAGCCATTCTGGCCATGCGGGAGGGATTAAAGGAAATCCATTACCGTCATTTCCACGAGGCTGTCGATAAGGTGATGATGGGTGAGAAACTGGATCGCCGGCCCAATCCCGAAGAACTGAAGCGGGTGGCTGTCCATGAGATCGGCCATGCTTTCATCAGCGAATGGGTGCGCCCGGGGTCCGTCTCTACGCTAACCGTGACCCCTAGGGGCGGCGCATTGGGCTACATGCGGCAAAACCCTGAGGATGATACCTATTTATACACCAAAGACTACCTGGAAAACCAAATTGCCATTATGCTGGCAGGGGCGGTGGCTGAGGAAATTGTCTACGGCAACCGCAGTACCGGCGCCTCCAACGATTACGAGAAGGCCCTGCATACGGCAGAGACCATGATCAAGGCCGGTATGTCCAAACTGGGCGTGGTTCGCTTGGAAAGTCTTCCCGTCGAGATGAAGTACAATGTTGTATCTGAGATTATAAATGAGCAGGAGCAGCGGGTTTACCAATTTATGAAACAGCATCAAGAGTTTTTGCATTCTACCATGGCTGTTTTGTTGGAAAAAGAAAAGATTTCCGGTGAGGAATTCAGAGCATTGATGCCGTCTCCTGCTGCTGCATAAATTGATAACAAATGGAAATCATAAAAGAGGCCAATTTTTGGTCTCTTTTGTTATTTTCGTTAAGCATAGTCGTAAACCATGCTTTTCTCAATATTTGTGAAGGGAAATTAGTAGTACCGGCGAATAATTATAAAGATAAAGCAAGAAAAAGGTGATGCGTTTGCAGGCAGAAATCATTTTTACCGGTACAGAATTGCTGGTGGGTGAAGTATTGAATTCCCATGCCCAGTATTTAGGCAGACGCCTGACGGAGATGGGAATCGAAGTTATACAACACACAACGGTGGGAGACTACTGGGGCCGCATGGGTCTGGTGTTGCTCCAGGCCCTGGAGCGGTCTGACCTTATCTTTATTACCGGGGGTCTGGGGCCCACCATTGATGACCTGACCAAAGAAACGGTAGCGGAAGTCCTGGAACTGGATATGAAGCTGGATGAGGCCTCCCTCCAGGCTATTAAGGATTACTTTGCCAAAAGAGGCATGGAAATGCCGACCAACAATATCAAACAGGCCTATTTCCCGGAGGGCGCCAGAATTCTGCCCAATACCAGGGGAACCGCGCCGGGGGCCATCGTCGAGGTCGATAAAAAGGCCATCATTATTTTACCCGGACCGCCATGGGAACTGGAAACCATGTTTGAAAACTACGTGGTGTCCTATTTGAACAGTTTGCCTCACAGGGGAACCCTGTGTACTTCCAAGACCTTTAAACTGACCGGTATCGGAGAAAGCTCCGTTCAGGAACTAATCGACGATTTATGCGGTATGGGCAATCCTGAAATTGCCTTTTTGGTGCAGCCCGGCGTGGTGGAAGTCCGCATTACCGGACAGGGGTCGACCCTGGAAGAGGCCTCCAGCCTGGTCCAGAATTTGTCTGAGCAGGTTCGGCGCAGGTTATTTCAATATATTTTTGCCGAAGACGATGAAAAAATTGAACAGGTGGTGGGGCAGCTACTGATTGACGCCGGTCTGACCATTGCAGTAGCTGAATCCTGCACCGGAGGCTTGATTGAAGCACGATTATCCGATATCCCCGGCGCTTCCCGTTACTTGGTGGGCGGCGTTGTTGCCTACAACAGCAGGATCAAAGAAAAAATCCTGGGCGTTCCTCCGGAGATTTTGGAACAATTCGGTGCAGTAAGCCGTCAAACCGCCATTGCCATGGCAGAAGGGGTTCGCAGGGAACTGGGCAGCAGCATCGGGCTGGCTGTTACCGGTGTAGCCGGTCCTACCTCCTCCGAGGGAAAACCGGTGGGGCTGGTTTATATTGCTTTATCCTCTCCCACGGGGATCTGCTTCCGGGAATACCGTTTCCCCGGGGAGCGGAAAGCTATCCGTAACGGGACGGTCAATGCCGCCCTGAAAATGGCCAAACACTTTTTGCAAGGGAAATAATTTGGAAAGAAGGAAATAAATGAACCAAAGAAAAGAAACAAAATTTTTCGGTGAACTGGAAATTAGCAGAAGGATTGTAGACGGGCTCATTGAGATGGGGTTTGAAGAGCCCACTCCTATTCAGCAACTGGCGATTCCCCAGATTTTAGCCGGTCATGATGTTATCGGTCAAGCTCAAACAGGTACCGGCAAAACGGCTGCCTTCAGCATACCTTTGATTGAACGATTGGATTTCAGAAAAAAGGATATGCAAGCGGTTATTATCACGCCAACCAGGGAACTGGCCATTCAAGTGGCCGAAGAGATCAGCAAAATCGGCCGTTTTTGCCGTATTAAGGTGCTGCCTATATATGGCGGGCAATCCATTGAGCGACAGATCCGCTCGTTGCGCCATGGTGTGCAGGTGGTGGTGGGGACACCGGGCCGCCTGCTGGACCATCTCAGGCGCCAGACCTTAAAGATGGATCAGGTGCGCATGGTGGTGCTGGACGAAGCGGACGAAATGCTGGACATGGGCTTCATCGAGGACATTGAAGAAATACTACGGCATACCCCGGCGGAACGGCAGACACTGCTTTTTTCCGCCACCATGCCGGGAGAAATTATCCGGTTGGCCCACCAGTATATGAAAGACCCCAAATACGTTACAGTGAGCAAAAGCAATCTTACAGCGCCTCAAATCGATCAGGTCTATTATGAGGTGCCGGAAAAACACAAATTAGAAGCGCTGTGCCGGCTGCTGGATACCACCGATATTACCCAGGGCATTGTTTTCTGCCGGACCAAGCGTGGGGTGGACGAGCTGGTGGCGGGTCTGCAGGCCAGGGGATATACTGCTGCGGCCCTGCACGGGGACCTCAGCCAGCAGCAGAGAAATAACGTGATGAGGCAGTTCCGGTCAGGGGAAGTGGAACTGCTGGTGGCCACTGACGTGGCAGCCAGGGGACTGGACATTGAAGGTGTATCCCACGTGATCAACTACGATATTCCTCAGGACCCGGAATTTTATGTTCACCGGATTGGCCGTACCGGCAGGGCCGGCAGGTCCGGCGTGGCCATTACCATTATCAATCCCCGGGAGTACCGCCAGCTCCGGTTAATTGAGAATATCACCAAAACCAGAATCAAACGGGAACGGCTTCCCAGTGTTGCAGATGTGGCGGAGCGCCAAAAAGAAGGAATCAAGGACAGGCTGCTGCGCATTATGGAGGAAGGTAAGTTAGGCTACTATCGCTCTGTTGTTGACAGTTTGATTGATGAATATGACCCTATGGATATTGCGGCTGCTGCTCTCAAACTATCCCTGGATCTGGAACCTGCCGAAGACGAAGTGGATCTTGATACCGTCAATTTTGGCAATACCGGAGCCAGACCCGGGATGGTAAGGCTGTTCATTACCCTGGGACGTAAAGAAAAGGCTTCCCCGGCGGAGATCATCAAGCTGATTTCAGATGAATCCGGCGTGCCGGGCGATCAAATCGGCAGCATTAACATTTATGAGAACTTCAGTTTTGTGGAGGTACCGGAGGAATGGGCCAACTGCGTGATCAGTTGCTTGCACAGGCAGCAATTTAAAGGCAGAAGGCTGTTTGTGGAACCTGCCAGGGCCAGGAGGTAGTCTCGCGGTTTGGGTTCGGAGTTCAAGGTTCGAAATACTGGGGATTTATTCCCTAATGGAGATTCGAACACTGAACTCCAGCCTTTTTATTGACTGGTTAACGATGAATACCTTATAATGGGAAAAAGCGAACATATGTTTAGATTGTAGGAAGGGAGATTTTTTATGTCCGATAAACAGAAAGCCCTTGAACTGGCCCTGGCCCATATTGAAAAGCAGTTCGGCAAAGGTTCCATCATGAAGCTGGGGGATTCCACCAAACTGAACGTTGAAGCCATTTCCACCGGCGCTTTGTCCCTGGATATCGCCCTGGGGGTGGGCGGCCTGCCCCGGGGACGGGTGGTGGAAATTTATGGTCCCGAATCTTCCGGTAAAACCACCGTGGCGCTTCATGTCATTGCCGAGGCACAAAGGAATAACGGTATGGCCGCCTTTATCGACGCGGAACACGCGTTGGATCCGGTATATGCCCGTCGGCTGGGTGTAGACATCGAAAATTTGCTGGTTTCCCAGCCGGATACCGGCGAACAGGCCCTGGAAATCTGTGAAGCCCTGGTACGCAGCGGCGCCATTGATGTGGTGGTGGTGGACTCGGTGGCCGCCCTGGTTCCCAGGGCCGAAATTGAAGGGGAAATGGGTGACACCCATGTGGGTCTGCAGGCCAGATTAATGTCTCAGGCTTTAAGAAAGCTGACCGGCATTGTGAGCAAATCCAAAACCACAGTTATTTTTATTAACCAAATTCGCGAGAAGGTAGGCATTGTTTACGGTTCTCCGGAAGTAACCACCGGTGGACGAGCCTTGAAATTCTATGCCTCTGTCCGGATGGAAGTTCGCAAGCACGAAAATATCAAACAGGGCACCGATATCATCGGTAGCCGTACCAGAGTGAAGATCGTCAAAAACAAAGTGGCTCCTCCCTTTAAGCATGCAGAGTTTGATATTATGTACGGTACCGGGATTTCCAAGGAAGGCAGCATTTTGGATGTGGCCACTGAATTAAAAATCATTAATAAGAGCGGCGCATGGTATTCCTATGGAGATGAGAGGTTGGGCCAGGGCAGGGAAAATGTTAAGGAGTTATTGAAGGAAAGGCCGGAACTGGCCCAGGAAATCGAACGCAAGGTACGTGAAAAGTTAGCCCTGGGCGGCATTGAGTTGGCTTCCGTCAACGGCCCTGCGGATGACTTTGCCGATGAAGATATTGGTTAAAGTTTAACCGGTTTTACCCCCGGGTTGCCAGGGGGGCGACAACAGAGGACCAGACAACCTTGACAGTGACTATAAAAAGATGTACAATTATCGTTGGGAGAAAATAGAATTTGATATCTGGCAACAGTTTTTTATTATAGATAAAATCCAATATCCTTAAGGCATAACCCTTATTCCTATTAGGGATTTTTGGCTTTTTTGTTGTGTCCCAATATCGTTACGTGGTTTTTCTTTACCCGTGATATGGACAAACCCAGATATCTGTTCTTTTTCTACCGAGTTATACTCGGTTTTTTTATTGTTTAAATGGTACTTTAAATTTGATGAACCCAAGACAGGAGGTGAAAACTGTGGAGTCAATTCAATTAATCTTGGTAATACTCGTTACTGCCCTGGGCAGTCTGGTAGCGGGATATTTTATTCGGAAAAATATTGCCGAAGGAAAAATTGCATCCGCTGAAGTCCAGGCGAAGAAGATTTTGGAAGAAGCTGAAAAAGATGCCGAAGGCAAAAAACGTGAAGCCATTGTCATGGCCAAAGAGGAAGTCCTCAAACTGCGTAACGAAATGGAAAAGGAAATTCGTGACCGCAGGAATGAACTACAGCGTTTAGAAAGAAGACTTCTTCAAAAAGAAGAAACCTTGGACCGCAAAATGGATTCCATTGAAAAGAAAGAGGAATCCCTTAGCCGGAAAGAGGTTGAAATTGAGAACAGCAAAGCTGAACTCAACAATGTTTTGCAACGTCAATTGGCTGAACTTGAGAGAATTTCCGGGCTTTCTTCAGAAGAAGCGCGTCAGATTTTGTTGAATGATATTGAAAAGGATCTTCAACATGATATGGCTCTGATGATTAAAGACTACGAAAACAGGGCCAAAGAGGAGGCCGAAAAACGGGCTCGGGATATTATTTCCTCAGCCATTCAAAGGTGTGCGGCGGACCATGTGGCGGAAGCCACGGTGGCTGTTATTCCTTTGCCCAACGACGAAATGAAGGGTCGCATTATCGGTAGGGAAGGTCGCAACATCAGAGCCTTCGAAACCTTAACCGGTATCGACTTAATCATCGATGATACACCTGAGGCTGTCATTCTGTCGGGGTTTGACCCCATTCGCAGGGAAGTGGCCCGCTTGGCGCTGGAGAGACTGATCTCCGACGGGCGTATTCACCCGGCCAGAATTGAAGAAATGGTGGAAAAGGCCCAGAAGGACGTGGAGGTACAAATTCGGGAAGCAGGGGAGCAAGCCACCTTTGAAACAGGTGTACACGGACTGCATCCTGAACTGGTGAAGCTGCTGGGAAGACTGAAGTTCCGTACCAGCTATGGGCAAAACGTATTGAAACACTCCATTGAAGTCTGCCACTTGGCAGGCCTGATGGCCGCCGAGCTGGGGATTGACGTGAAGCTGGCCAAACGTGCCGGTTTGCTGCACGACATCGGCAAAGCGGTTGACCATGAGGTGGAGGGTCCCCACGTTGCCATTGGGGTTAACCTGTGCCAAAAGTACAAGGAAAGCCCGGAAGTCATCCATGCCATTGCGGCCCACCACGGGGACGAAGAACCCAAAACCATCGAAGCTGTGCTGGTGCAAGCCGCAGATGCCATCTCCGCTGCCCGTCCCGGAGCCAGAAGGGAAACGCTGGAGTCTTATATCAAACGCCTGCAAAAGCTGGAGGAGATTGCCAGCGACTTTGAAGGTGTCGATAAATCCTTTGCTATCCAGGCCGGAAGAGAGATCCGCATCATGGTTAAACCCGATAAGGTGGATGATTTGGCAGCGGTCCGTCTGGTAAGGGACATCGCCAAGAGGATTGAAAATGAACTGGATTATCCCGGACAGATCAAAGTGGTTATTATTCGGGAAACCAGACATGTTGAATATGCTAAATAGGACCTGAACAATAAAAACGGCCCTGATGGGTCGTTTTTATTGTCAAACCACTTGCTTCCAGAACTGGAACAAAGTTTTTTTACCAAAAAAAATTCGCAAGCAGGAATGTATAGTTCACCAAAGAATTATTAGTTATTTGGATAGTTAAAACGGGTGGTGAAACTTTTTGGATTTCTGTTATAAAGGGAAGGAAGACCTGACCAACAGCGTTAGTTTGTTAATCTCCATCTTGATCAGGTATCCTGAAGTGGCAAAGATTAATTTTGACCCTGAGAATCACTTATTAAAATTTACCTTTATGTACGCCGGCGTATTATCGGAAACAGAGATTGCTGACCTAAAAGAAAATATTGTGAGCAGCATCGAGGTCTATAATACACTGGAATGCAAAAACCCACGGGTTGTCAACCTCGGCTACGAAGTATCGGACACCCTTACCATGATTGAAATTCAGAGGGATGTGGATACACTGGTACAAGAGGAAATCGCTCTCATGGTTGAGTTGTTCCGCCAGTACATAAATAAGAGTCTGGTTACCGAAGAAAGTGACCAACCCACAGACGAAGACCTGGTGGTTCAAGAAGAACTCATTGAATATATGCTGGAAAATATCAAAGCGAAATCCGAAAATAAAAGATTGTATGCATTCAGAGAAGAAGGGCGTGTCCTGGTTTTCAATAAGTAGGGGGGCTTCCGGATAAATTGCGTGTCTTAATGATAGGAGACATTGTGGGCCGGCCGGGCAGAAAGGCCGTGCTGGACAACCTGGGTTTTATTCGTAAAGAGCAAAACATTGACTTTGTCATTGCCAACGGTGAAAACGCCGCCGGTGGTCATGGGATTACCAAAGAAATTGCCAGGCAGCTCTATGCCGCCGGTGTCGATGTCTTTACCATGGGGAATCATGTCTGGAATAAAAAAGAAATTATTACTTATATCGATAAAGAGAAACGGCTCCTGCGACCGGCTAATTATCCCCCTGGTACACCGGGAGCAGGTTTCAATATTTTTGAAACCAAATCAGGGCACTCTATCGCGGTGATTAATGTCTCGGGCAGAATTTATATGCAGGAACTGGACTGCCCCTTCAGAACCGTGGATCAAATCCTGGAGGAAATAAAAGGCAAGACCAAACTCATTTTTGTTGATTTTCATGCCGAAGCCACCTCCGAAAAGGTTGCCATGGGCTGGTATCTAGACGGGCGAGTTACGGCAGTTTGTGGTACACATACCCATGTGCAGACAGCGGATGAGCGCATTTTACCCAAAGGCAGCGCCTATATCACCGATATCGGAATGACCGGGCCAAGGGATTCGGTGATTGGTGTCAGCACCCACCTGGTCATTGAGAAGTTTATTACGCAAATGCCCCGGCGGTTTGAGGTTGCGGAAACCGGTTATCAATTTAATGCCGTGGTTATCGATGTGGATCCTGTCAATGGATCAGCCCTTAAAATAGAACGTATATTTGAGTTAGAATAGGTTTTCGGCACACCCTCCCCACAAAATTTATAAATTTCTTACAATAGGAGGAATTTTTAGGAGTCTGCAGAATAAAATCAATACAGGGATTAGAGCAATCGCCAAACTAACTAAGGAGGGTTTCAGCATGGAAGTCTTAAAAGTTTCAGCAAAGTCCAATCCAAATTCTGTAGCCGGGGCGCTGGCCGGTGTCCTGAGGGAGCGCGGTTGTGCCGAAATGCAGGCCATTGGTGCAGGCGCATTAAACCAGGCGGTAAAAGCTATAGCAATTGCCAGAGGTTTTGTGGCCCCCAGTGGAGTTGATTTGATTTGCATCCCTGCCTTTACTGACGTAATCATCGACGGTGATGAAAGGACAGCCATTAAGCTGATTGTAGAACCCAGATAATACAATAATCAGTCAATTCGGTACAACCTGTTTGCTACGCGGCAAACAGGTTTCTTGCTTCAAAGGATTTTCCATCTCCAGGGAAAGGTGGGGGTGCCGGTTGCCTGTGGTAGACGCACACTGTGATACTTTGACAGTGCTGTCCCAGCAAAACAGAACGCTGGGAGTTCAATCTTCCCGTGGACATTTGGATCTGCCCCGTTTACGCAAAGGCGGCATCGATGTTCAATTTTTTGCAATTTTTGTGGGGCCTGAATGTAATACCAACCCGGTGGATTATACCAACGAAATTATTACCCTGTTTAAAAAAGAGATCAACATGAACCGGTCTTTGATCGAACATGTCCGTTGTTATGGAGATATAGAAAACACATTACAGAAAAAAAAGACCTCTGCAGTCCTTACCATAGAAGGCGGAGAAGCGCTCAATGGCAAGGTCGAACAACTGGATGTTTATTACAACCTGGGTGTGAGGGGTTTAACCTTGACATGGAACGGCAGAAACGAACTGGCGGACGGCGTGGGAATGGGTCCTGAAGCCACCGGCTTAACCCAACTGGGGCGGCAGGTGGTGCAGCGGATGGCTGCCCTTGGCATGATGATTGATGTATCTCACCTGGCCGAACCGGGCTTTTGGGATGTAATAAGAGAAGTAAAGACCCCTGTCTCGGCAACCCACTCCAATTGCCGGCAGCTTTGTGACCATCCCCGCAATTTGACGGACGAGCAAATTAAGGCCATTGCTGAAAGCGGCGGGGTTATCGGTGTCACCTATGTACCCCAGTTCATTGATGCCAATAAACCCTCCATCGACAGGCTGCTGGACCACATCGATCATATCTATAAAATCGGCGGCATCTCCTGCATCGGCCTTGGCTCTGATTTTGACGGCATCGATTTCACCACCGAGGGGTTGCACGACGCCAGTGTGGCAGTCCCCAATATTGAAAGGGCCTTGTCCAAACGGGGATATAAAGCCGGTGAAATTGAAAAGATAATTGGAAACAATTGGCTGCGTCTGTTTAAAGAAGTTTGCGGTTAGTTTGAATATTTCGAGAGGAAATTTGCTTCCTAACTAGAAACAATATAGAATGGTTGGACTTCCGATGTGGGAATACTGGGAAGAAAAAAGCGGTGATTCTTTTGTATGCGGATTTGCATATCCATACCACTGCCTCAGACGGTTCGGATACTCCCGGCGAAGTGGTAAAGAAGGCCTTAAGGTTGGGACTCAGGGCCATTGCCATTTCTGACCATGACACATTGTCCGGAGTAACGGAAGCACAGCAGGCGGCAACCGGTTTCAGGTTGGAGGTTTTATCGGGGGTGGAAGTCAATACCTATTTTCAGGGCAATGAAGTCCATGTGCTAGGTTACTTGATCGACCCCCGCAACGATGAATTTGTGACCAAACTTGAGGAATTTCAGGGCGAACGACTGGAAAGAACCAAAAAGATGGTTGCCAAATTAAGAGAACTTGATATAAATATTGACTTAGACAGGGTTTTGGAGCTGTCCGCCGGGGGTTCGGTGGGGCGGCCTCACGTAGCGCAGGCTTTGCTGGAAAAAGGTTACGTTTCATCCCTGCAGGAGGCCTTTGCCACTTACATCGGGGCGGGTAAACCGGCCTTTGTACCCAGGGAAAAACTAACACCGGTGGAGGCCATTCAATTAATCATCAGGGCTGAGGGGGTCCCTGTGCTGGCGCATCCAGGGTTGGTTAAACTTGACCCCTTTCTGACGGATCTTATCGAGGCAGGCTTGAAAGGAATTGAGGTGTGGCACCGCAATCACACCCCGTTGATGGTTGACCACTATTACCACCTGGCCCAAAAATATCACCTGATTCCCACCGGGGGCTCGGATTATCACGGGGTCGGTCACGACACCTGCAATATCCTGGGGGGTGCTGTGGCACCCTACCAATCAGTTCAATTATTAAAGGCGGCAGCCGGGAAAAACTAGTTCCCGGCTGTACATCAGGCATCATACAGGATCGGAGTTGAATGAAGAATGAAACTGGCACGCCGGATGGAAGCACTGGCACCGGGTATATTTGCGGAATTGGCCAGGGCTAGGGCCAAAAAGGAGGCCACAGGAGTAAGGGTTATTGATTTGAGTGTAGGGAGTCCCGATCTGCCCCCGGCCCCCCATATTATCGAGGCGCTGCGCAAGGGTGTGGAAAATCCCCGCAATTATACCTATCCCCTCAGTGGGAAATTAGAATTACACCGGGCGCTGGCCCACTGGTACAAGCAGAGGTTTAACGTGGAGATGGACCCGGCAACGGAAGTTTTGACACTGATGGGGTCCCAGGACGGCTTGGCGCATGTCGCACTGGCTTTCATCAACCCCGGTGACATCGCCCTGGTACCCGATCCGGGTTATCCCATATATGCGGCCTCTATTTTGCTGGCCGAGGGCGAACTATACCCCATGCCTTTGTTGGAGAAGAACCGGTTCCTGCCGGATTTAACCCTGATTCCGCCGGAAGTGGCCAGACGGGCCAGGATGATGACCATTAACTATCCCAACAACCCGGTGGCCGCTTCCGCCGATGCGGATTTCTTTAAAAAGGTTGTGGAGTTTGCCAGGACCTATGACATTGTGGTGTGCCATGATGCGGCCTACGCCGAACTGGCCTATGATGGCTTTAAACCCATGAGTTTCCTGGAAGTGCCGGGGGCCAAAGAGGTAGGCATTGAATTCTATTCCTTATCAAAGACCTATAACATGGCAGGCTGCCGCATCGGTTTCGCTGTGGGTAATGCAGAGGTATTGCGTGCCCTGGAGCGCATTAAGTCCAACATTGACTATGGTGTTTTCTCAGCGGTGCAGGAGGCCGGTATTGCCGCCTTAACCGGCGACCAGGCATGCGTCCGGCAAACCGCAACCACCTACCAGAAACGACGGGATATTCTGGTGGAGGGTCTGGCCAAACTGGGCTGGCAGGTGGAGAAGCCGCAGGCCTCCATGTTTATCTGGGCGCCGCTGCCCAGGGGTTACCGTTCCTCCATGGATTTCTGCCTGGAATTTTTAGATAAGACCGGCATACTCATGGTGCCCGGGGTGGCCTTTGGCGCCCGAGGAGAAGGTTATGTGCGCATAGCGCTGGTGCAAAAGGAGGAGGATTTGCAGGAGGCCGTTGAAAGGGCTGCTTCTTTATTCCAGTTCAATTAGTTAAATGTCTACAACATCACCCCGAAGCATATACTACTGTAAGAGGGATTGCAAGGGGTGGTGCAGTTTTGAACGGCAGTGCGGATCTTCAGTATCTGCAAAAACGGATTCAGGAACTGGAAGAAAAAGTAGAGCAGCTTCGGCTTAGCCGTCGGGTATTAATGAACCTCATAGAGAAAATCGAAAAGGATAAATCAATGTTTGTGAGCCGGTTGGAGAAGGAGAACCGCAAGCTTCACAAAGAAAATTATCGTTACGCCCAGAGTTTGTTAAAGCAAAATCGCAGAATTGTCGAGTTGCAAAACCGGTTGGAGAATCTTCAAACGGAAATATAATGTCAAACCGCCGCGGGCGGTGTTTTTATTTCTTTTCCTTGGATTAATTTAATGCATCCGCCTCCCTCAGCAACTTCAGTTCCGGAGGTTCCCCGGCTTGTTCCGACCGGTGGTGGTTTTCAATGAGATAAATCACATCCGGGGACAGGTTGGCCCGCCTAGCGATGTCAGCGCCGGCCAGACAATGATTGGCGTGAGCGGCAGCGGCCAGATAAAAATGCCCGGAGAAAAGTTTATCCTGCAGCATCCTATGGTACAGCCTCGGTGTTAATGTTGTCATCACAACGATGAGGACCCTGTCCATCGTTTTAATAAGGTTGGCGGGTTTTCCTATGTCATGCAGCAAAGCGGATTTGATCAGCACTTTTTCATTTACCTGTTTATTTTTTGACAACAATTTCAGGCAAGTGCGGGCCACTCTGACGCAATGGGTCTGGGTCGGCCTGTCCATGCTAAAGAACAAAGATTGCTCTTGTTCATTTAGATATCTTTTAACAAAAGTGATTTCAGCAGGGCCCACTTTACTGAAAAGGGCATGCCAAAATTGCTTGATGCGATTGAGAACCACCTTGTTTATCCTCCGTTATATTCCTAGCTAAAATAAAGGCTGTTGGGCAGGAGTTTTACCGGTGCTGGCAGAAATCCTGGTAATATTACTATAACACACTGCCGGTCACAATCAAATTTGTTACATTATGCAATGAATAAGGAAGGTTGTTTCATGAGTTTCACGAATCAAGGAAAACTGGTCCTGGTTTTGGGCGGCAGCCGCAGCGGTAAAAGCCGGTTTGCAGAAGGCCTGGCCCGGAGACTGGGGAACAAAATCCTTTATATAGCCACTGCCGCAGTATATGATGAGGAAATGGCCCGGCGGGTACAACTGCACAGGGACAGGCGTCCGGCTGCCTGGGATACCCGGGAAGAACCCCTGCATGTCATTGAGGCCGTGCAAGAGTCAGCAAACCGGTATCATGTTTTGTTACTGGATTGTCTCACCCTCTGGCTGACCAATTTGTTATTAAATGATGACATTTCCGGTCCCGCTACACCCTGGCCGGACAAAGAGAAATACTTGTTAAGTCTGGTTACACAACTGGCAACAACGTGCCAAAACTGCCGGTCCTCTGTGGTGGTGGTCAGTAACGAAGTGGGTCTGGGGCTGGTGCCGGATAATCCCCTGGGCCGCGCCTTTCGGGATGTGGCCGGTTCGGCCAACCAGATTTTGGCGCATTATGCCGATGAGGTTTACTTTGTGGCAGCGGGGTTGCCCATCGAATTAAAATCCCGAGCATGTACCATTTAATCTAAGAAGGGATTGATGACGGTGAAGACCAGGATCTACCTGGTGCGTCATGGCGAAACAGCATGGAACGCCGGCGGAAAATTTCAGGGCCACTCGGATATCCCATTGTCCGAGCGCGGCAGGAAGCAGGCCAAAGCCCTGGCGGAACGTCTCAGCAACCTGAAGATTGATGCTTTCTACAGCAGTGATTTGTCCCGGGCCAGGGAAACCGCCGGAATCCTGGCGGAACCCCACCGGGGAACCGTTTACTACCTGCCGGAATTACGGGAAATCAACTTCGGCCGGTGGGAAGGCCTCACCTTTAAGGAAATTGCCGAAGCTTACGGTGAACTGAGCACCCGGTGGTGGGCCAGTCCGTTAACCATCCAAATTCCTGCCGGAGAAAGCCTGCAGCAGGTGGTGGACCGCTGTACCAGGGCCGTCGCGGGCATTATCACCCGCCATGCCGGAGAAACGGTGGTGGTGGCGGCCCACGGCGGGGTCATTCGAGTCATCGTGGGTGCCGCCCTAGGCTTAGATTTAAATCATTTTTGGCAATTGCGGTTGGACAACGTTTCACTAACCGTTCTCGAATATCACGGGCCTGAGAAAGCAATTTTGGAGTTGTTTAACGATACCTGTCATTTGCATGAAAAATAGTGTGATGTTAGGCCACCACCTTGAGGTGGTTTTTGTTTTTCATGGATAATCCACATCCCGCTGAGAAAGACTAGTTATAATAAGTCAGCAGGGAGGAAGATTGATATGGAAGAATATCTCAGGTCCAGAGTTCCCTGGAGTACAGAACCAAGTTTGGAAACCAAGGCAAACGAAGTTGGTGTCGACTTTGATGCTCTTATTGACGGTATAAAGAACAACCGGTCTGATGAGGAAATGGCAAAGGAGTTCGGTGTTACGCCTAAATGCATCGGCTACTTGAAAGATCATTTTTGGACCCATGGCATCGGGTCCATTATGGGACAAGACTAACTTAGCACATATAAAAATAGACTCACTTCCCGTTGTTTTGGTGGGAGGAGTCTTCTTTTTTCTCAGGGTACTGCTTAATCAGTTGTTTAGGCACAGGAGGGCGTCATTTTGTTCCGGAGGTGGTAAAAATTAAGTCTTTCTAACGACAATTTTCTGGTAACATTAACATACCTGTGATATAATAAACAATTATATTTTTGAGCTAGGTCCTACCAAAAGAAGGGAGAGATAGAGTTGTATCCGGAGAAATTTGCTAAGTTGGGACTGACATTTGATGATGTATTACTGATTCCTGCGGCCTCAGAAGTGCTGCCAAGGGACGTTGATACCTCTACCTACCTTACCAAAAAAATTAAGCTTAATATACCTATTATGAGCGCCGGTATGGACACGGTTACCGAATCACGTATGGCCATTGCCATTGCCCGGGAAGGCGGCATCGGTGTTATTCATAAGAACATGTCCATCACCCGTCAGGCCATGGAGGTTGACCGGGTAAAACGCTCGGAACACGGGATTATTACCGATCCCATTTTTCTTTCCCCCGAAAGCCCAATTCGTGAGGCACACGAATTAATGGAGAGATATCATATCTCAGGGGTTCCCATTACGGTGGACGGCAAACTGGTAGGTATTTTGACCAACCGGGATCTTCGTTTTGAAACCAACGATAACCGTCCATGCGGCGATGTCATGACCAAAGAAAACCTGATTACTGCGCCGGTAGGCACTACGTTGGAAGAAGCCAAACAAATCCTCATGAAACACAAGGTGGAGAAACTGCCCATTGTGGACGAGCATTATAACCTGCGGGGTTTAATCACCATTAAAGACATTAAAAAGGCCAAAGAGTACCCCAATTCCGCCAAGGATCACCGGGGTCGCCTGAGGGTTGCCGCTGCGGTGGGCGTTGCTTCCGATACCATGGAACGGGTGCAGGCCCTGGTGAAGGCCAAGGTGGATGTTATTGTGGTGGACACCGCCCACGGCCACTCCCACATGGTGGTGCAGACCGTTAAAAATATCCGCTCCGCTTTTCCGGATTTAAACATCATTGCCGGCAACGTAGCCACCGCCGAAGCCACCAGGGATTTAATTGCCGCCGGTGCAGATGCCGTCAAGGTGGGCATCGGTCCCGGCTCCATCTGCACCACCAGGGTGGTGGCCGGTGTCGGGGTACCGCAGATTACCGCTGTTTATGATTGCGCCCAGGAAGCTGCCAAGTATGGCGTTCCGGTGATTGCCGACGGCGGCATTAAATATTCCGGGGACATTGTGAAGGCCATCGCCGCCGGCGCCAGTGTGGTCATGCTGGGCAGCATCCTGGCGGGTACCGAAGAGAGCCCCGGAGAAAAAGAAATTTACCAGGGTCGCAGTTACAAAGTATACCGCGGCATGGGTTCCCTGGGAGCCATGAAACAAGGAAGCGGGGACCGCTACTTCCAGGAGCAGGCCAAGAAAATGGTGCCGGAAGGTGTGGAAGGTCGTGTTCCATATAAAGGCTCTCTGTCCGATACGATATTCCAACTGGTGGGCGGTTTGAAGGCCGGTATGGGTTATACCGGCTGCCGGACCATTGAAGAACTCAAAACCAATGCCAGGTTTATTCGCATTACCCCGGCGGGTTTGAAGGAAAGCCATCCCCACGGTGTGCATATCACCAAGGAAGCCCCCAACTACAGTTTGTAATTTAAAAGTCCACGGAGCATATCTCCGTGGACTTTTTGCATCTCAAATTATCGGCCCCGATTAAGAAATGTCAATTCTTCAAATCGCTGGATGGCTTCCTTGGGCACATTCTTGCCAAACCGGACCATCAATACATTGGCGGGATGTTCCGTGATATCCGGGTCGTCGGTAGCTCTTTTCACCAACCCTACGGAAGAGAAAAGCCTGGTGAGCATTTTTTGGTAGTTCATCATGGTTAAACCGTTGTTTTTTAGATCCCAGTGCCAGCAAAATACGATGGTGATAATGATGTGATTTTCTACAAAGCTGTGGGCAAAGGCCTCCATGAGTAAGTAATGGGCAATTCTGTCGTTTCTCCATTCCGGACTCACTTCTACGGCGCCCAACTCAAGAATGTAAGGATGTTTGCTCCACCGGCTGTACTCATCGGGCGCATGGAAGGTTACATAACCGATAATTTTGTCTTGAAACCTGGCAATAAAGACTTTACCTTCCGGCAGGTTGGAAATCAGCATTAATGCTTCCTGCTGCCTAGCGGGGGGGCGGAAATTCTTGAGGCCCGGGTCCATGGTTAAGCGGGAAATATAATCACTACTGCAGGGGCCCTCCATATGAATAATGCCCCTGGATGTTCTGAGCACCCCGTTTTCCATTCTTAACACCATATTATTGTTTGGGCCGCTGGCATCAGAACTAAAGGCAATACTCATCGCGCTCCCCCCTTACTACAGCTTAGACAGGTATACCGACCGTTCAAGTCAAAAAAACAACCTTTTAATTTTATTATATGTTACTTGTGCCTAAATTTACAAGCATTTAGCAACCTTTTTTAAGGTGGTTCTCGTACTAACGATTTACTGTTTGTGACACGGCTTTTGATTTTACCAAGCCTGACGACAGAAATTTTATAAACGGTGCTGATTTAGAGATTCTATGTAAAGTGCCAACGAAACTTGTAGGAAAAATTTTACAAATCAATAGCAGGGAACTTTAACCGGAAGGGGAATAAGTAAGTATGAAAAGTCATATAATTCCATTTCTGCCATTTAATTATAGTACAGGAAGGTGATGGGTTTTGGTGACCACAAAACTTAATTCCCTAACAGATGTGTTAAAAAAGACACTTTTCTTTTTTGATGGTTTATCCGTTGAAGAAATCGCCCCCTATGTTCAGAAAAAGATGCTGCAGGATTATTCAACGGATAAAGTTATTGAAAAAATCAGATTGTGCTTAAAACAACACGTCTGTTTTTATAACGATGAGAACGGCAAGTGGCGTTTAAAATTGCAGGGATATCCGGAGAATGATCATTTTTATCAAATGTTAATCAAGCGTCAGCAGCCCATCGGGCTGCGTCAGGTGGTAACCAACCCTGTGGCCAGAAAGAAGAGAGTGCGGAAATTGGCCGAAGAGGCTGCCTTAATGCCCGATGGACGGTTTGTCCAGTTGGATAACGGCAGTTGGGGGTTAACCGAATGGAATGTGGATGCAGAGCAGTATTCCTTAAAGCATTTGGTGATCAAAGCGCTAAAGATGCACCATGGGGGCTTATCCACCCAGCAGGTTTTTGAGTGTGTCAATGAATGGCGCCGGACCACCAGGGCAGCGGTGCAGCAGGTCTTAACAAAATTCCCCTATTTTGAAAGAATCAGCAGTGATGTTTGGATTTATAACCAGCAGTCCCATGCATTGTATGACGATTTGGTAAAACGTTATTTAAATATTTTAAACAAACAAAAGAAGCAGTGGCAAAATGACAGAGAAAAACTGCTACAAAAAAATGAGAATCTGGTACACCAGTTAAAGGAATTGGGTTCAGCCCAGAGGGAAGCCGCTGCGGCCCTGGCCCAAAGGGCTTCCGTCATTGAACAGTACAATCACCTGGCTACCCAGTTGTCGGAGAAGGATTTGCTGCTTAATCTACGCAAAAAAGAAATTTTACGTTACCGTCACGAACTGGAAAGAACAGAAAATAAGGCCAACAGCATCCTTTACCAGTGCAGGTTATGGGTTCGCAAATGCAAGGAGTTGGAAAACGAAAACTTGCGCTTAAAGGACATGGCCGAAAAAAATCAATCCAGTTTGGAAGGCTTATTTTCCAAGCTCCAGCAATACAAGGAAAGGGACCGGGAAAATAAAGCCCGCCTAGCTGAGTTAAAGGAACGCTACAGCACCAGAGTGGCGGAACTGCAGACTGAAATCGTAGAGTTAAAACAAAAAATAGAAAAATACCAGGAGCTGGCCAATATTGAGGAATGCAAGCTGAGGCAAGATATTAATACACTCAGCAATGACCTGAAAGAGGCCCTGGAGGGGGGAGAGGATTTACAGAAGTCCCTCCGTTTAACCCAGCAGGAACTGAGCCGGGTGCAGGCTGAAAAACTCGAGTTGGAAGCAAAACTGAACCGCCCCCTGGTACGATTCTTCAGTAAAGTCAGCAGTCTTTTTGGATGGTAACGGGCTCCGTCTTTATGGAGAAAAACAGGGTGCACCTGCAGGTGCACCCTGTTGTCTTGGGAAACACTTATAAAACATCCAGGATTTTCTTAATGGCATTGATAAAATCAACGTTGTTGGGGTCCGCCACATTCAGGTAGACGTTTTCAGTGTCCGCGGAGGGTTGGTAGGTTTTATCCAGAACCGGCACAATGCCGATGACCGGTAGACCGGATTCCTTTTCAATTTCCTCAATGGTAACCTGCACCGGGTCTGGCACTTTGTTTAAAACAATTTTAAAGTTTTCTGTGGAATAATCCATATCTTGTAATTTATGCAGATAAAGGATTAAGTCCTTTACGTTATATCTAAAGTTATCCATTACAATCAGTACATGGTCAGCTTCATCTAAGATGACCTGGTTGTAATCACGGTTGCTGCTGTCGGTATCGATAATCAGCATATCATAGGGGAGCTGCTTGAGATTTCTTACCACGGTTCTTATCTTTTGGGCAATTTCTTCATCGTCGGCCAGATATTTGGCGTTTTCACTGGATAATACCTTAAGGCCTGTATTGTGGGTCAGTAAATATTTGCTGAGTCTATCCTCGCTAAAGTGAATGGCAAAATAGGGATTGTTTTTGGCTTCCTCGGCAATATCCTTCAGCAGGTCTTCCAGATTGGGGGAACTGGGCAGGCCCAGGGCCCGGCTGTGTGGATCGGTAATGAAATCCAGGTCGGCCAGAAGAACTTGATTTCCTTGCATTTGTGTATAACCTGCCAATTCCTTGGCTATTTTCGTTTTTCCTTCACCCCGATGAATACTGTGCACCATGATGGTTTTCATCCTATCGCCTCCCTTAATTTTTATCACCACGAACAGATGTTAAAATATACACCTTCGTTAATTATATCTTACTATGCCATAATTACTAATTAATTACAATATCTTAAAATGTTTCGAAGAAAAAGCCTATCCTCGGTTTTTCATTTCCTATGACAATTTTTTTTGTCGTAAATAGAAGGTTGTATATATGGATCATGTTATAATTTTTTTAATTTCACACCATATCTTTGTGCTATTATAGTATCATGATCTATCGACATCTAATATTTGGCAGGTGAAATGATTGGTGTTTGGCGGCGGAAATATGTTCAGTTATTTTATGCTGGCCCTGGCAACCTTTGCCTGGGGAGGGGCCTTTGTGGCAGCCAAGATGGTGGTGACGGAGCTGCATCCCCTGGTGGCTGCGGTGGCGCGTTTTTGGTTGGCTTTCTTATGCTTGATCCCTTTCATGCTCTGGAAGGAGAGGGGGAAGGCCGGAGTCGCGCTAAAGGATTGGCCTGTATTAATCTTTCTTGGCTTTTCCGGTATTTTTCTGTATAATGTGCTGTTTTTTAATGGCTTGAGAATATCGGCAGCCATGGACGGTTCTTTACTGGTGGCCTGTGGACCTGTTTTAACGGCTATTTTATCCGCCCTAGTCTTGCAGGAACGTTTGAATTTCCGCCAGGCCATGGGTTTTTTGGTATCCCTTTGCGGTGTAGTGGTCATTGTAACCAAAGGAGTACCGTCGGCCTTGCTGGTCTGGGATATCAACCCCGGTGATATTATGTTGACTTGCAGCGCGCTGACCTGGAGTTTTTATTCCGTTGGCGGCAAAGTTGTTATGAAAAGGTTATCCCCGGTGGTTTCCACCACCTACGCCATGGGGATCGGCGCGGCCATGCTGACCCTGGCAGCCATCCCGCAGCTGACGGAGAACCCTTTTGCCAATATGACACAAACCTCTGTGGTGGGTTTGGGATACCTGGCTGTTATTGCTTCCGCCCTGAGTTTTGTACTCTGGTTTGAAGGGATCAAAAGGGTAGGGGCAGGGAAGGCTTCCATCTTCCAAAATATCGTTCCTCTGTCCGGAGCGCTCCTTTCCATCCTGCTGCTGGGTGAGAAATTGCAGGCCTTTCATCCTATCGGCGCGCTGTTGATACTAGGGGGCGTCTATATGGTGACCAAACCTGCCAGGGCTCCTAAGGCTGCCGTCACGGGCGGCGTCCGGCAGAGTTCCCAGGAGATATGATCAGGGCACAGCGGGTTTGTTTTGGATTTTTAAAACCAAATGTAAGTAGGTGACTCTCTTGCCCAAGGTGTTGCTTGTTGATGATGAGGAGAGAATCAGGGACTTAGTAAAGGTTTACTTGACCAGAGAAGGATTTGCCGTGGAGGAGCATGACAGCGGCACAGGGGTTGTAGCCATGGTGAAGGACAATCACTACCACCTGGTTATACTGGACCTTATGCTGCCGGGCACCGACGGGCTGACTGTCTGCAAGGAAATCCGGAAATTCTCCCGTGTCCCCATTATTATGTTGACAGCCAAAGGCGATGAAATTGATAGGGTCCTGGGGCTTGAGGTGGGGGCAGACGATTATATCGTGAAACCCTTCAGTCCAAGGGAATTGGTGGCCCGGGTAAAAGCGGTCCTGCGGCGCACGGCGCCCGAGCAGGAACCCCTGGAAAAAACGCCGGGTGTTTTAACTTTTCCCAATCTGGTGATTAATCCAGAGTTCCGGACAGTAGAGGTCAGCGGCAAGGAAATTTCTTTAACCCCCAGGGAATTTGATTTACTCCTTTATATGGCAAGATCGCCGGGCAGGGCCTTTACCCGGGAAAACCTGTTAGAAAACGTCTGGGGTTATGATTTTTACGGGGACTTACGTACCGTAGATACGCATATCAACCGCTTACGGGATAAACTAACCGTTGAAGGACTGAGACAGCCTATTGTCACTGTTTGGGGAGTCGGCTATAAATTTGAGGTGGCCAAATGAAGCAGGGCGGTATTGTCAAAAAATTATGGACCGCCACGGCGCTGCTGGTGCTTCTGACACTTGGCATAGCCACCTTGACCCAGCTGTGGCTGCTGCAAAAGACCTATTACCGGCAGCAGGTGGATAGGCTGCTGGAGGGGGCCAGGGGTGCCGCCGATGCCATAGCAACAGACAACGGTACGGAGGCGGTTTACTTGCAGTTGGAGGGTCTGGCCGGCAGTTTACAGGCCACGGTTTTTCTTTTGAATACCGAGGGGCAAATCATTCACAGTACCAGTGGCAGTGGTTGGGGACGTGGTATGATGCATGGTATGGGAATGGGTCCCCGGGGGTTTGGGCATGGCATGAGGGAACAGTTTGCCCAGGTGGATATGGATGAAATTTTAGCCGGCAGGCCGGTGATTTACCGGGGTCATCATCCCATGTTTAACACCGAGGTTATTACCGTCGCAGCGCCCATTGAAAAAGACGGCTCTGTCATGGGCGCAGTGGTTGTCAATACACCCCTGCAGCCCATTGACGCCAACCTGCGCGCCCTGCAGGGTGTAAGCATATACAGCCTGTTATTCGGCCTGCTCCTGGCTGCGCTCTTTAGCTGGTTTTTATCACGCTCCCTGTCCAAACCGCTGCTCCAGATGCAGGAGGTAGCCAAATCCATGGCCCAGGGCGATTATAGCAAGAGGGTCCGCATCTCCCGTGATGATGAGATTGGTTGGCTGGCGGAATCGTTAAACACCCTTTCCCGTGAACTGGAAGAAAAGATCAGCCTGCTGCGCCGGGTTGATGAAACCCGGCGGGATTTTGTTGCCAGAGTATCCCACGAATTAAGAACCCCGCTCACCATCATCCAGGGCAATGCTGAGGCTTTGCTGGACCGGGTGGTGGAAGACCCGGCCAAGCAACGGGAATACCTGAACAACATATTGGAAGAGACTCTGCGGCTGAGGCGCCTGGCCAATGAGTTGTTGGATTTGCGAAAGATCGAGACAGGCGAGGTGGACCTTTATAAAGAAAGGGTAGATGCGGTAAGCCTTTTCACCGGTGTTGTGCAGAGAATGCAGGGACTGGCCGCGGAAAGGGAAATCCATTTACGGTTGGAGACACCGCAACAGGCGGTGATAGTGGAAGCAGACACGGATCGCCTGGGGCAGATCCTGATCAACCTGATTGAAAACGCCCTGCGTTTTTCACCCGCTGGGGGAGAAGTATTGGTAAAATTAATGGAAGGCAAGAACGAAATCATTGCCGAAGTCAGAGACAACGGCCCCGGTATCCCGGAAGATGAACAGAAATTTATCTGGGATAAATTCTACAAGGTGGACAAGTCACGCTCCCGCTCCGTCAGCGGCACCGGTCTCGGGCTGGCCATTGTCAAACATCTGGTGGAACTGCACGGCGGTGCCGTTACCCTTTTCAGCAAGCCGGGGCAGGGAACAACCTTCCGGTTTACCATACCAAAATAAGATTGACGAAAGAAAAATGGCTATGCATTGCTGCGTAGCCATTTTCTATAAATCTGCGATGTCCCATTTGCCGCAGCGGGAGCCCCAGCGGCCAATGATAGCTTCGTTTTCCAGCACTTCGACAATTTCACAGAGGTTGGAACAGCTATTGCACTCAAAGCTGCGGGTTTTATAGGAGAGGCTGGTCACATCGAAACCTTTGAACCTGGTTTTACCGCCCCGGCTCATTTCTTCTTTGGCCAACTGCGCAGCCCCTAGGGCGCCCATAACATTGTAATACCTGGGTATCTGTACATCAAAACCAAGGGCCCTTTCAAAGGCGGCTTTAATTCCCTCATTGGCGGCAACTCCCCCCTGGAAGAGGATCGGGGGCAGAATCTCTTTGCCTTTGCCCACGTTGTTTAAATAGTTGCGAACCAACGCTTCGCAGAGGCCGTTAATGATATCTTCCACCCGGTGGCCCATTTGCTGCTTGTGAATCATGTCGGATTCCGCAAAAACTGTGCACCGGCCGGCAATCCGGACCGAGGAGGTAGATTTTAAAGCCAGTCTGCCGAATTCCTGAATGGGGATACCCAGGCGAGCAGCCTGCTGATCCAGGAAGGAGCCGGTACCCGCCGCGCAGACGGTGTTCATGGCAAAGTCTGTTACCACACCGTTCCTCAAGATAATAATTTTGGAGTCCTGGCCGCCGATTTCCAGCACGGTCTGCACGTTGGGTTGGACCAGTGAAGCGGCCACCGCATGGGCGGTGATCTCATTTTTAATGACATCCGCCCCCACCATCACACCGGCTAAAAAACGCCCGCTGCCGGTGGTGCCAACCCCGGCGATTTGGAGGTCGGAGGGAATGCCTGCGGCAGCCTCTTTTAAACCCGCCTGCAGCGCCTCAATGGGGCGTCCCCGGGTCCGCAGATACAGGGAGGTAATTACTTCATTATCTTCAGTTACAATAACAATGTTTGTACTGACGGAGCCTACGTCTATTCCTAAATAAGCCTTCATACACTACTCCTAACTCGTTACAGCCGGATGGGTATCCAGACGTGCAAGTTTTTTTCTTCTCAACAGGTCCACAAAGGCTTCCAGCCGGGTAGCCATACCGGCCTTTCCTGTTTGCTCATCTAAAAAAAACGTTAGGACCGGGATATTATACTTACGGCTGACCCTGGTTAACACTGTTTTGGAGACAATTTCCGGAATACAGGTGAAGGGGGCCAGTTGAACCACCCCGTCAAATCCCTGCTGGGCGTAAAGCACCGTATGTCCCACCGAATCCTGACCGTGTCCCCCGATGGCCACCGGGATCCAGGACTTGGCGGCTTCGTGACAGGTAACCAAATCTTTACTGTTCTTGTTTAAATTGTCCCTGGTCCAACCGGTTAGGAAAATGGAGCGTTCCACCTCCACCCCCAAATTACCCAGCACTTCTTCAATTTCCTGATTGCTGGCCGGCTCCAGGAGAACATAAATTTCTCCGATAATGCCCACCTTTAAAATCATGCGGTCAGGGTCCTGGGGGATGTTGTTTAATGCCTTGACAGATTCGTGATAGGCCTCATCAATTTCCTGATAGGTTTTCGCCTGGTCCAGCCAGAGCTGGACCTGGCGGTACACCTTGGAAGTGGCGCCGGCCACCAGTTCCCTGGGTCGAATTTTGTGGGTTAACCTTTCCACATTGTCCAGGGCCTTAAGCTTGTGCCAGCCCTTTTTAATGGCCTGGTAGACAGCCCGGTAGGACAACCTGGCGCTGTTAAGAAAGTTGACCTTTTTCAAAAAGTCAATGGGGTGCCGGAGCGGCGCTTCAAAACAAACCATGTTCACCTTATGGCCCAAATCCTGAATGATCCTGTGGTGGACCTGAGCATATAAACCGGCCCTGCAGGGGCCGTGTCCCCCGGAAGTAACTAAGGTGTTGGCGCCCATTTCAATGGTTTCTAAATATGTGCCCAGCAGGATCTTAAAGGGCAAGCAGGCAAACTCCGGGGCATGCTGTACCCCCAGATCCAGGGTTCTTTTGCTGGGGCGGGGAGGAACAACCACTTCGTTGCCCATTTCTTCCATCAGCATTTTGAAGGCAATATAGGAGTGGCCCATGCGGGGAAATGTGACCTTCAGCATTGGACTAGACCCCCTTTTTGCGGCGCCTGACCATATCTGTAAAGGCCTCCAGTCTGGTGGATATGCCGGCTTCTCCGCTGTGCTCATCAATCATCAAAATCATAAAAGGAATATGAGGGTATTTCTTTGATTCCATTTCAATCAGGCGATAAACCATGGCGTCAGGTCCGCAGCCAAAGGCGGTCACATAGATGATGCCGTCCACCCGACCTTCACGAAAGAAGTGAAGGGCAGCCCGGAAGGCCCGGTCGCTAAAGGTCCAGAACATGTCTTTCGGGTACGGGTGTTTCTGCCTGGCCAGGATCCCTGGGGGCAAATTTTCTGTGGTTACCACCTGAACCCCCAGGCGCCGCAGTTTGGTTAAAACACCTACATTAATAAAATCATCGTAAAGATGATAAGGATATCCCAGGACAGCAAATTTAAGGGAGTCTTCGGGATAAGCAATGTTAACGTTTTTTGCCCCGCCCAACACGGCAATGGCCTGATTGGGCAGCAGGCCTGATTGTAATAATTCAAGGTAGCGTTGTTCGGTTTTTAATGAACGGTAAAAGGCTTTAAGAATTTTTAGTTTGTCATTGGTAAATTTACTGCCTAACTGAAAAAAAGACTTAGCCAATTCAGTTCTCCTGGCCAGAAATCCTTTATACCGGTTGTTAAACATGGTGTCGATGATCGGCGGCAAATGATTCAGGCTGTGTTTGATCATGTCCGGCAACCCTAAGAATTTTGGACAATAAAGGGTTTTGCTGTTCAAGCAGTACAGCCTGGGCACAAAAATGTAGTCTGCCTTGTCCTTAAGGGAAAGGACATGACCAAAATAAAGCTTAATAGGGACACATGCTTCCGCCAGCGCTTCCTTGACACCTTCGTCAAGCATTTGCCTGTTACTCAGGCCTGAGGTGACAACATTTACGCCCAATTCATTTAAGAAGGAACGCCACCTGGGGAAATATATATAATAGGCTAACGCCCTCGGGATCCCTACTGTAGCAACAGACATTACATGCCCTCCTTAACTACTGACAGGAAATTATTTCTACATATTCTATGAAACTCCTTCATAAAGTAGGCCAACTTTCATACAAACATTTGAACACGAACTTCAAAAACCCGGCAGGAATCTGACAGATACGAAGGGAATAAATGGAAGAATACACAACGAAACAGGAGGCTGAATGAATGAAAGATTTACGGGAAAAAACCCTGTCCTCGAAAAGAGTTTATGAAGGAAGGATTTTAAACCTGCGGGTAGATCAGGTGCTGCTGCCCAACGGTAAAGAAAGCGGCAGAGAGGTGGTTGAATTTTCCGAGGCGGTAACCATCGTGGCCGTCACCGAGGACAAGAAGGTCCTGCTGGTCACCCAGTACCGCTACCCGGTGTCAGAGGTCTTACTGGAAGCCCCCGCCGGCAAAATGGATCCCCGGGAAAACCCCGTGGCATGCGCCCGCCGGGAACTGCAGGAAGAAACCGGCTATACCGCCGGTTCCCTGGAGAAAATATGCGAGTTTTATACCACCCCGGGCTTTACCAATGAGCTGATGCACGTGTTCCTGGCCCGAGACCTTACCCCCGGTGAGCAAAGCCCCGATGAAGACGAGTTTGTTCAGGTGGAGGCGGTTCCCCTGCAGGATGCCATTGCGATGATATACAACGGCAAAATCAGAGACGGCAAGACCATTGCGGGGCTGCTGGCAGCCTATAATATGTTAAAGGAGTAACGTCTTAATGGGTGAATCATGGGGACGGTTCTCTTGAGTCTGGTGAATCACGGGGACGGTTCTCTCATCTGAATCACGGGGACGGTTCTCTTGAGTCTTAGTATGCACCGCATGTTTGATGTGTGCAGCAGCCCAACGGTAGATAAAACTAATTGACGACCATATGGTGCGATGAATTTAGGATTAATTATAAAGAAAAGTTTGACTCGTACGTGCTGCTAGCATATTGATGTAAAAGGAGAAACTGCCTGCTTTGTATGATGCCTGGCAGTGGCTGAAATCATTTCCAGACAGTCTGATGTTTGTGAGAATTTAGGACAACAGATGAGACTTTATTCGGGTCTATTAGAAATAAAGAATATGTATACAACCTACAAATTTTTAAAGACAATTAATCTGAAACCCGGAACTGCTGAGAAATCTCAGGAGTTCCGGGTTCTTTATTTTCTTAAGTGGTATGGCGTCCGGCGGGGCGGCTGCTGTTGTAGGACTCTACGATGATTTGGCCGTCGTCCGAAAGATAAGCAATTTCCGGGTAGTTTGCCTGGGTTTGGGCATCAGGCGGGGCACAGGCGATAGATGTACCGATTCTTAGCTGGGCGGGGGAGAGGCGGTGGGCCACCACCCGGGCGTTCCGATCACCGTTGGCCCCGGCATGGACTACGCCGCGGCAGCAGCCCATGACCAGAACATTGCCGTAGGCCACCACTTCAGCGCCGGCGTGAATGTCACCCAGGACAACTACATGGCCGGGATAGTTAATCTGCTGTCCGGAACGCAGGCTCCTTTTCACCAGAAGAGTATCTGATTTGGTTTTAGCGGCGGCCTGTTGCATTTGTTCCGGTTGGTTTGCTGCCTGCTTTTCGACGGCGGGACCGGCAGCTGTTGTGCTGTCGACCTTTGCTTTAATTTCAGGTTGGTGGATAAGCCCGTATTGCAGGCAGATTTCTTCCAGCACCCGTCTTTGCTCATTTTCCACCGGTTCCTGGTAAAAGGCAAACTTGGCCCCTTTAAAGAATCCCCGGGCGGCCTCCATCTTTTTATATAAATTTTGCTTAATTTCCTCAAAATCCCGCTCCTGGTCAACCAGGATTAACAGGCCGTGCCTGGTTCCTTTGATACTGACGGCGTCACTCATGAAGGTCACCTTCCAATTTTTACATATTATGTAGTTTATTCGACCACAGGTGACCAAATCCTTCTTGGCAAACCGGAAAAAATCATGAAACAGGAATAATTGTCTTTTACGGGGAAAGCCTGGCGAGACTTGTCAGGGGTTCATACAGAACAGTTAAATTTCGGGGCCACGGCGACGCGGCCGGGATAGAAAGCCTTGACGTCTTTGGCAGCGCGGTAATGATTGGTTACTTATTGTTGGCTAACAAATGGTTTAGTCAAGTACACGCCAGTACTGTTCATACCGTTTTTTGCTCTGTGGTTGATGATGAAAAAACACTTTAAAGTTCTGATCACTGGCTGTTTGATCTCCGCCCTCATCCTGCCGGCAGCCTGGATTGCCTACTGGAAAGGACTCAAAACCTTGACCGGTTTATCCCGGCAGATGAACTTTTATTCCCTAAAGTCACTGCATTCCCGGACGGTGAAATCCAGCATCAATACAGTGACAGCAGCAAAGCCAGGACGATTTTGCAGTGGCTTCCCCGGTGGGAGTTGGAGCAGGGATTGACGAAAACCCTGGCCTGGTACCGTCAGTACCTTGAGGGAGTGAAAGACTTGGGGTAAAGAAGAAACGAGCGCTGATAACCGGAGCCGGTGGCTTCATCGGCTCCCATCTGATCCGTCGCTTGAAGGCCGAAGAGGTTGAGATCCTGGCAATCATCAGGAGCAAGGGATCGCACACGCCGGACCATGACGATATAACATTTTTGACTGTCGACATCCTGGATTACACAACTCTTCATCAGGAAATCCGGCGCTTTCAGCCGGACATTGTCTTTCATTTGGTTTCGCAAAACTCTACATAAAAATTAAAGAAAATTTGCCAGGGTCCCTAAAAAGGACCCTAAAATTTGTCCATATCCTTGACATAATCTGATATAATAAATTTCATAATTAATCAGTAAATTTGAAAAACAGGTTTGGGGTACCCCGCATTAAGCAAGACCAAGCATTTATTGGCTACAGAAAAATGGAGGGAGTAGGTATAGGATGGTTAGCAATATGACAGATTATGAAAAGGAACGACAAAATTTTCAATGGAATGTTCCCGAGTTTTTTAACTTTGCCGCCGATGTGGTGGATAAATGGGCCCAGAACCCGGACAAACTTGCCATGCTCTGGGTAGATGAACATGACCGGGAGATTAAACGTACTTTTAAGGATTTTAAGGAACGTTCCAGCCGGTTGGCCAACCTGCTGGTGGAAAAGGGTGTTAAGGCTGGGGATGTGGTCATTCTGATCATGCCCCGATACATAGAGTGGTGGGAATCCTTCCTGGCCTGTCTGCGGGTGGGCGCCATTGTAAGTCCCGGCACCATTCAATTGACGTCCAAAGACCTGTCCTACCGGATAAAAACAGCCCGGGCGATTGCCCTTATTACAGATGAAAAAACCGCAGCTAAAGTGGATGAAATTAAAGACAGCCTGCCCACTGTCAAACTGAAAGTGGTAGTGGGGGAACCCAGGGAAGGTTGGCTGCATTATCAGACCGAAATAGAAAAGTACCCTGGGGACTTTGCTACCGTAAAGACAAAAAGTACAGATGGAGCCATTTTATTCTTTACTTCCGGCACCACCGGCAACCCCAAAATGACTTTGCATACCCATGCCAGTTATCCTTATGCCCATATGGTCACCGGCAGGTACTGGCTGGATCTTACCCCGGATGACCTGCACTGGAATTTATCTGATACCGGTTGGGGCAAAGCGGCCTGGAGCAGCCTTTTCGGCCCCTGGCACCAGGGAGCGGCACTGTTTGTCTATCATGAGAGCCGCTTTAACACCAAGCGCTGTCTGGAGGTTCTGCAAAAGTACCCCATTACCACCTTTTGCGGAGCGCCCACCAATTATCGTATGCTGGTGTTAGAAGACTTATCCCAGTATAAATTTCCCGCCCTGAGAAGCTGTACCGGGGCAGGGGAGCCGCTGAACCCCGAGGTTATTGAAACATGGAAGGAAGCCACCGGTTTAACCATCCGGGATGGTTATGGACAGACTGAAACGGTTCTGGTCATCGGCAACTTCCCCTGTGTACCCGTGAAACCCGGCTCCATGGGTAAGCCGGCGCCCGGCTTTGATGTGGAGGTCATTGACGATGACGGCAATATTTTACCTCCCGGTAAGGAGGGAGATATTGCCATCAGGGTTGTTCCGGAACGGCCGGCGGGACTGTTTAAAGAATACTGGCAGGAACCCGAGAGGACCCGGCGTTGTTTCCGGGGCGACTGGTATATTACCGGCGATCGGGCCGTAAAAGACGAAGACGGGTATTTCTGGTTTGTGGGCCGCGCCGACGATGTGATCCTGGCCTCCGGTTACCGTATCGGGCCCTTCGAGGTGGAAAGCGCTTTAATTGAGCATGAGGCCGTGGCAGAATCTGCGGTGGTAGCAAGTCCAGATGATTTACGGGGGGAAATTGTCAAGGCCTTTGTGGTGCTCACAGAGGGCTATCAACCTTCACCCCAGTTGGTAAAGGACTTGCAGGAGCACGTCAAGAAAGTCACCGCCCCCTATAAATACCCCAGAGAAATCGAATTTGTTGATTCTCTGCCCAAAACCGTAAGCGGTAAGATCCGCAGGGTTCAACTGCGGGAAATGGAATGGGCCAGGAAAGGGAAAAAACGATAATATTATGAACAAGGGCACCACTTCGGGTGGTGCCTTTTTGTGTGCCGGTCCCAGTACGAAAAGCAATTCATTATGTAGTTGAGGTAAATGTACAACCGGTTTTCTGTATGAGCCGTCTGGTTTTGGTAAAAATTAAAATAACTTAGAGGGGAGGTTAGATCATGTTCAAAACAGTGGCCCAGGTCATGCTGGATCAACTGGCAAGCTGGTGAGTAAAGCTTGTTTTTGGCGTGGTGGGCGATGGTATTTTTTATCTGTTAGATGCCCTGGCCCGCCAGCAGGCAGTTAAAATCTATGCGGTATGCCATGAGGAAACCGCTGCCTTGATGGCTTCCGCCCATGCCAAATTAACCGGCGAAGTGGCGGTATGCATTGGTACAACGGGACCTGGTATGGTTCCATGGCCCCCTGAATAACAGCATCCTCCGAGCTGGGCATGGTAAACAAGTAAGGCTCGGTAGGACGTACTGCAAGGTCACAGGGTAAATTAAATACATCCATGGGTACGGTGATGTGGGCTGCCATCTTTTTAGACAAGGCAGAATTAAAGGCCCGGTTCATGATTTTTATGGTTGCCTGGGGATCTGCCAGTAAGCTACTGTAAGAAACCAGGGGTTGAACCAGGGTCTGTTGGTCAATGTACTGCTTCTTTTGGGTACCGGGCTTAAGTCACCTCTTATCGTATTTTTATCTTGGTTGCAAGAAGGGCCAGCAAGAACAATAAGACACTACCGATAATGAGAAGATACAAGAAGTCTCCTAGTCTTATCATACACTACACCTCTTTGTAAATGATGTACAATTCAAGTCGAGTTGTGTAGCTTGGATATCCCCTGCGGGGTAAAAATTGGGACAAAAGTCCCTTGAAATATGTCTTCTGGTTGATATTTTTCCATGAAATCATGGTTTATAATAAAAGGAAAATTCTAACTGTTTTACTTTGTTATTGTACGAATTTAAAAAATATGTTACAAAAAGCATTATATGACGTCCTATATATAAAAGTATAAATTTTTAATGTTTGTTTCCTGGATTTTTAATATTTAGGCTCTATAATTGTGACTAAATGGTGTGCCGGAAGAGAGGAATGAAGTTATAAAATGAGAAAAATATTAATAGCAGTTTTATCAATGGCCATCGTGTTACTGGCACTATGGGTCGTTCCCAACATTACCCTGGATACCACAGCCATCATGGAAGTCATTTTAAGAAACGGCAAGAGCTTGTTATAACTTTTGAGAAATATGAAAGAAACCCAGGCAATTTTCGATTGCCTGGGTTTCTTTACTTGTACAGCAAAAACGGTCATAATAACTTTTCCTTACTGATTCCTACCTCCGGCGTGACAATTTTCCGGACAGGCATGGCCAGAGGTGAGGTTGGAGCGACTTCCTTTTGAACTTTCTTGTTTTGCAAGCTTACTATACCAGAGACTATGACGATGTTTTACATACTCCAGGTCTATCTTGCCGGTGAACATACCTGGAAGCAGCGCTCTGTTCTCCTTAAAGAGGAAGGCTGCCAGGTGCCCCACAATGCCAAAGACCAGAAGCATACTGGCTAATGTATGCAGGTTGTTAACCCAAACTAAAAATGTTGGGGAATAATCAACGGTCGGTAGGTTCTTCAATACTTTAATTATACCTGTAATGATAATTAATAAGAGATTAACACCGATAAAGGCGTAAGCAAGTCTTTGCTCTGCCAGGTATTTATCACTGGGTGGTTCCTGTCCCTTGGTAATCATTGCTTTAATAATTTGATAGGATGCCTTTAAGTCACCCTTGCGCGGCAAGGCATCATATTCTTTTCTCAGCACATGATACACAATGTGATAGGCTACTGCAAAAATTAAAGCTACTGCAGCTATATAATGGATTACAATGGTGACGGAATAATCCGCACTCCAACTCATGCCTGGCAGGTCGGCTATATGATAGCGCTTGTACATTGGCATTTGTCCAAATCCGCTAAGAATAAGCAAGAATGTGGAAATGGCAACTGTCCAGTGCACAAATAATACTGAAAAACCGTGGCGTTTTACCTTATTCTCGCCCTGAAGAATTTTTTCAGCCATGCTATTCATCACCTTTCATTTTTTTATAAGCGGTAAAACCTGCCAGTGCTGCACCTGCTACCGGAGCAACCAGCATACTGAGTACCATACCGTTGGCTGTATCTAAGAAGTTACCTACTTTAACAGGCATTAAGGGATATCCCGGGGCCGTTGGGTTTGGTTGCTTAGACTTGTTTTCCTTCAATTTTTCATGGATTTTTTCAAAGGGAACTTGGGACACATAGAAGGTAGAAGTACCTCCGTTTTCTTTATCACCGTATATAAAACCACCAATTTCTTTAGCTCTCTGTTGGGCCAGTTTCTTCATTTCAGCTTTGCTTCCAAAGGATATTGCACCATTAGGGCAAGCCTCCACACAGGCAGGTTGGCCACCGGTTTTGATGCGGTCATAACACAGGTCGCATTTGTACATAACACCTGCACCCAGATATTCTGGTGCTATCTTCATGTACAACCCAACTCCCGCCTGACGGGCAGGAATACCCCAGGGGCAAACATCACGGCATTTTGCTCCACCAAGGCATAGATCTTTGTTGATCAAAGTCACACCCTCAGCTGTCTTCGCCTGTGCTCCAAAGGGACATAAATTAGCACAGGGCGGATTATCACAATGCATACACCGCCTGGGAATAGCCACTTCCACCTGCTTACCCTCATGTTCGACCTTTACCTTTTGTACAAATATCCAGTTATAGGGGGTTAGGCGAGTGGTAACTTCCTTTTTGTCCTGCCAGTCTTCTTTCTTTTTATTAGGCCAGTAATAAGGTATTTGTTCCGAGGGTACTGGGGAGGGGTACTTATCCTTGTTCGTCTGCCTGCAGGAACTCACACACTTAGCTACCTTCTCACCGGCACAACCGTTACACTTTGTCAGATCAATAAGAGTACCTACCGGACCAGTCAAAGATTTAGTGGAGGCCCCAGCTGTTTTGTTACCTCCATATAGAACAGCGCCACCTGCGATACCCGTAGCTAGGCTACGTTTGAGAAACTCTCGCCTGGATAATCCGGACACATAAATCCCTCCTGAAGAATGACGTTATTTCCAGCATCAATACCCCCATGGGTATTATTAATACATACGATAACATGTAATTTTTTGTTAGTCAACTACTAGAATAACGCAATATAATTATTAAGTGGCGATTCGGAAAATAACAGTATACCCGTTAGGGGTATGCTTGTTTGGAAGGGGGATTGACTGGACCCGTTTCATTATAAATCGGTGCGGGTTTGCTAATTTTACTGCTATTCAAAAAGGGCGACTCAAATGTTAAAAAAAATAAGCCCCCATTTGCCCTGATAATAATTTAGTATGTTTACATTACAAAAACTGAAAAATATAACTATCAGTTTGCATTCCAGTAAAAAATATGGGAAAATGTTAGTGCTCAATGAAATTTATCCCAACTGCTTGTCGGAGGCTTAAATATAGATGGTAGAAAAGATTGAATATAAGTCCCCAAACAAAAAGGTAGAGGGGCAAAAGAAATATTTGATCCAGTCCTTCGGGTGTCAAATGAATGAACGGGACGCCGAATCCCTGTCCGGGATATTGGAGGACCTGGGTTACATCCCTACGGATGCCCAAGAAGAGGCGGACATTATCATCTTAAATACCTGTTGTGTCCGTGAAACAGCGGAGAGCAAGGTATACGGTTTGCTTGGACGCTTAAGAAAGTTAAAGGTGGCAAAGCCGGACTTGATTTTAGGGGTATGCGGGTGTATGCCCCAGCAGGAGGATGTGGCAAAGAAGATACGTCACAACTTTCCCTTTGTGGATTTGATCTTTGGCACCCATAATGTGCATGAACTGCCGCGCATGATCCATCAAGTGCAGGAAAATCACGAGGCGGTGCTGGAGGTTTGGGCCACCGAGAAAGGGATCGTCGAGAATGTCCCGGTACGCCGCAAAGATAAACTGAAAGCCTGGGTCACCATTATGTATGGCTGCAACAATTTCTGTACCTATTGCATCGTTCCCTATGTGCGGGGGCGGGAGCGCAGCCGGAAACCTGAGGATATCATTAAAGAAATTCAAGATTTGGTGCAGGAAGGTTATAAAGAAGTCACACTGTTAGGGCAAAATGTCAATTCCTACGGTAAAGATATGGATGTCAATTACCGGTTTGCGGATCTTCTTCTTGACCTGGATAAAATTGAGGGTTTGGAGCGCATTCGGTTTATGACTTCGCACCCCCGGGATTTTGATCAGAGGTTGATTGATGTAATCGCCTCGGCGAAAAAGGTGTGCGAGCATTTTCACCTGCCTGCCCAGGCAGGCAGCAACCGTATCCTGAAACTGATGAACAGGGGTTATACCCGGGAACAGTACTTGGATCTCATCCAAAGAATCAAAAGTGCGGTTCCCAATGCCAGCATCACAGCGGATTTAATGGTGGGTTTTCCCGGTGAAACCGAGGAGGATTTTGCCGATACCCTTGACCTGGTCAAACGCGTCCGCTATGACAGCGCCTTTACCTTTGTCTATAACATTCGCACCGGCACACCCGCCGCCAAAATGGAACAGGTCGCTGAGGAAGTAAAAAGTGAAAGAATTCAACGGTTAATCGAATTGCAGAATAAAATCTCCTGTGAAAACAACCGGCAGGAAGAAGGCAAAGTCTTTGAAGTGCTGGTGGAAGGGGAAACCCAAAACAACCCTGACTTGCTGGCCGGCCGCACCCGCACCAATAAGCTGGTTGTTTTTCAGGGACCCATTGAACTGACCGGGAAGCTGGTGCAGGTCAAGATCACAAAGGGCAGGCTCAATTTATTAGAGGGAGAACTGGTGCTTAACGGTACCAATGATTAATTCTCTGAATATGACTGGGGGAGGTGAAATTGATGAGTGATGTGGTTTTAGAAAAGGCTTTGGAGTTGGGTAAACTGATTGCTAATTCTGAGAAATATAAAACCATGCGGGAAAAAGAGGCTGCCATGATGTCAGACGCTGATGCCGTTGCTTTAATTGAAAAATTTCAGCATCTCCAACACTCCCATCAAATGATGCGGATGCAGGGCCATGAACTGACCGATGAGCAACTAAACGAAGTGTACGCCCTAGAAGACCAGATGATGGCAAATCCTCTTATTAGGGAATTTGCAGAGATACAGGACCAGTTCCAAAAATTCCTCAATCAGGTAAATGAGCGCATCAGTGAAGGAATTGAAGGGAACCCTCCGGAAACCCATAGCTGCTCTGCCTGCGGTCCTTACACCTGAGGTTAAGCAACAGTCGTAGTTCTACGACACTAACCTGATAGTTTATCTTATGATAAGAGAAAAGCCCCCTGGAACTTGATCAAACTCCAGGGGGTTTTCCTTTTGGCACAATGCTTTAGGAAGTCGCCTGCAGCAGGTTTGTCTATGGTATAATTGGGTACGGGAGGAGATATTTGTGGCCTTAACTCCAATGATGCAGCAGTACCTGGAAATTAAGAAACAAGTTCCCGATGCGATTTTATTTTTTCGTCTGGGAGACTTTTATGAAATGTTCTTTGAAGATGCCAAATTGGCATCCAAAGAGTTGGAGATAACTCTGACGGGACGGGATGCCGGGGAACCGGAACGGGTTCCCATGTGCGGCGTACCCTTTCACTCGGCGGATAATTATATCAGTAAATTAATTGATAAAGGATATAAGGTGGCCATCTGCGAACAGGTGGAGGATCCCAGGGCCGCTAGGGGAATCGTCAAACGTGAAGTGGTGCGGGTGATTACGCCCGGTACCGTCATCGACGGGAGCATGTTAAATGAAAAGGATAATAACTACCTGGTGGCCCTTTGTCAGGTGAATACCGGCACCTATGGCATGGCAGTAACCGATTTATCAACGGGACTATTCCAGGTGACGGAAATGGAAGGCCCCTGGGCTTTGGACGGTTTGCTGGACGAGGTTGTACGGTTGTCGCCCAGGGAAGTGCTGCTGACCCATGACGTGATAAAGGATGAAAAGGCGGCCAGGGTTTTAAACAGCCTTCCAGCCACCACATTAACAACCCTCGGCCATATCTCGGATCTGCCGGACTACTGGCAAATTCTCACAGATCATTTCGGGGCAGACAAGATAGCCGCTTATTTGAACAAGCAGGCCATGTGCCAGGCAGCCGGCAGTTTGCTCCGTTATTTGACGGAAACCCAAAGGCGTAAGTTAAAGCATATTACCGAAATTACATCTTACTCTCCCAAAGCTTACATGGTTTTGGACGGCGTTGCCAGGCGCAACCTGGAAATCACCAGATCCCTAAGAGTCGGGGAGAAAAAGGGGACACTGCTTTGGGTCCTGGATAAGACCCGCACCGCCATGGGGGGCCGTATGCTGAAAAACTGGCTGGAACAGCCCTTGATCGACCTGGTTAAAATTCAGGAACGGTTGGATGCGGTGGAGGAATTGGTGAACTCCCTCCTGCTGCGCGAGGAACTGGCAGGGGCCCTGAAACAAATCTATGACCTGGAGCGGTTAACAGCACGGGCAGCCTACGGCAGCGCCAACGGCCGGGACATGACGGCACTGCTGGGTTCACTGGAGAAACTTCCTTTGATACATGAAGCTTTGCAGCAGTGCCAGAGCCCGTTGCTGCGAAGTATCTGTGCACAGTTTGATACCCTGGCTGATCTGAGAGACCTGTTGTTTTCCTCCCTAGCGGAAAACCCGCCCGTTTCTCTCAGGGACGGGGGTTTAATCAAAGAAGGTTATCATGCGGAAGTTGATCAACTGCGTGCCGCCGCCAGGGACGGCAAGGCCTGGCTGGCCGGTTTGGAGGCCAGGGAGAAGGAAAAGACCGGTATTAAAAATTTAAAGGTGGGTTTTAACAAGGTTTTTGGGTACTATCTGGAAGTGACCCGCGCCAATCTCAATGCAGTGCCGGACTATTACCAACGCCGGCAAACCCTGGCCAATGCCGAGCGGTTTATTACCCCGGAGCTGAAAGAATATGAAAGCATGATTTTAGGGGCCGAAGACAGGCTGGTGGAGCTGGAATACAATTTATTTGTGGAGATCCGCAACAGGGTGGCTGCCGAAGTGCACAGAATCCAAAAAACCGCCGCCCTGGTGGCGCAAATTGATGCGCTGGTATCCCTGGCAGAGGTGGCAGCCCGCCAGGGGTATGTAAGGCCCGAGGTATCTGATGACGGGAGAATTGAGATCACCGAGGGACGGCACCCGGTGGTGGAAGTGACCTTGGGGCCGGGGGGGTTTGTGCCCAATGACACCTACCTGGATACAGAGAACCAGCGGCTGTGTTTGATTACCGGGCCTAATATGGGTGGCAAAAGTACCTACCAGAGGCAGGTGGCTTTAATTGTGCTGATGGCCCAGGTGGGGAGCTTTGTGCCGGCTTCCCGGGCCAAAATCGGCATTGTTGACAGGATTTTTGCCAGGGTAGGGGCCTCGGACGATCTTACCTCCGGACAAAGCACCTTTATGGTAGAAATGTTCGAAACCAAGCAAATTCTTGACCACACCACCCCCAAAAGTCTGGTCATTATTGATGAACTGGGCAGGGGCACTTCAAATCTGGAGGGTATGGCCATTGCCCAGGCGGTCATTGAGTATCTACATAATGCAGTAGGTTGCCGGACTCTTTTTTCAACCCATTATCATGAACTGGCCGAACTTGAGGGGTTGCTGCCCGGGCTGAAAAATTATGCCACTGCCGTTAAGGAGCAAGGGAACCAGGTGGCTTTTTTACGAAAGGTGGTACGGGCCAGGGCCAGTAAAAGCTACGGCGTGCACTGTGCCAGGCTGGCCGGCCTGCCCGGCGACATTATCCACAGGGCCGCTGAACTGGTCCAACAACTGGAATATCACCAGCGGGCAGCCCAGGAGGTTGTGGCAGGCAAAAACCAGGTGGCTGTCGCAATTCATGAACAACAATTAACTATGTTTTCGACGGAGCATGATTGGCTGCGGGAGGAAATTTTAGCCTTGGACATTCCTAATATGACGCCGCTCCAAAGCCTTAATTACCTGGATAAACTGCAAAGAAAGCTACGAAAAAAGAAATAAATTGATTCTTTGTTCTTTTTCCTAATGCAATTATAAAAGGGATTATGATAAACTTGGAATAATGATATCCGGTTGAGGCGAATAAATGTTATTCTGCAGGGGATGTCGGTTGGATTATTACATTAAGGAGGCCCGTCATGTTTATTGGCATTGATGTTGGAGGTACCTGCACAGATGCTGTTCTGCTGGATGGCGGTGCTGTTCGTGCAACCGCAAAGGTGGAAACCCAGGAAGATTTGCTGATTTCGCTGGGAGATGCCTTGGACAACTTATTAAAGGGAATACCCGGTGAAAAGATCCAGCGGGTTGTCTTTAGTACCACCATCGTGACCAATCTGATCGCCGAGAAGAAATACGACCCGGTGGGGGTGCTCTTGCTGCCCGGGCCCGGCCGTACTTTCATGGAGTTCCGGCAACAGGATGACGTTTTCTTCTTAACCGGGGCCATTGATTATCGTGGCCGTGAAATCATTCCCCTGGAAGAAGCGGAACTGGCAAAGGCGCTCCGGTGGCTGGAGGACAAGGGATATCAAAGGGTTGCCGTGATAGGGAAATTTTCCACCCGCAACAACGCCCATGAACTTCGGGTGGCTCAATATATTAAGCAACATCATCCTGAATGGCAGGTGGAAATGGGGCACCGGGCCGGCGGTAGATTAAATTTTCCGCGCCGGATTACCAATACCGTGTTAACCTGCGCCACCAGGGATAAGTACCATTATTTTGCCAATGCGGTGCGGGATGCCATGGCCCGCAGGGACATCAGCGCCGATGTGTTCATCTTAAAGGCGGACGGCGGCACCCTGCCCCTGACGGTTTCCGAACAAGTGCCGGTGGAAACCATTTTCTCCGGGCCCGCTGCCAGCACCCTGGGGGTACAGGCCCTTACACCGGCGGGAGAAACCTCCCTGGTGGTGGATATCGGCGGCACCACCACCGACCTGGCCTTAATTCTTTCCGGCCAGCCGCTGCTGGCTTCCCGGGGCGCCAAAATCGGTGACCGGTTTACCCAGGTACGGGCGCTGGCGGTACACTCCGTGCCGGTAGGCGGCGACAGTGTGGTGGAACGGGTAGGCAAGGAAATCATTATTTATTCAGAGCGGGTGGGCCATGCCTACTGCCTGGGTGGTCCGCTGCCTACACCTACCGATGCTTTACGGGTTATGGGCATGACCCAAATCGGCGATGAAGACCGGGCCCGGGAGGCTATGGTACGGCTGGGGGCCCCGGTGGGCATGGGGCCCATGGAAGTGGCTCACACCATTGTCGGTCTGGTGATTAACACGGTGGTAACGGAAATCGAGCAGATGTTTGTGGAATGGGAGCAGGAGCCCGCTTACCGGGTTTGGGAAGTACTGCAGAAGAAAAAGCTGCGCCCGCAAAACGTCGTGGGGGTGGGGGGCGGCGCTGCCGGTTTTGTTCCTCAAATCGCCGCCCGTTTGGGTTGTACCCCCATCTTACCTCCCTACGCGCCGGTAGCCAACGCCATCGGAGCAGCGGTGGCCAGACCTACGCTGCAGGTGAACCTGCTGGCGGATACCGAGCGTCAGATTTTTATTGTAGAAGAAGAGGGCTACCAGGGGAAGCTGAGCGGCAAGCTGGATGAAATCGGGGCGGTGGAATTGGCCAAATCCTGGTTGATGAAGCGGGCGGAAAAAATGAACCTGCTGGAATATGTGCAGGAGATTGAAATCACCAACCGGGATGTTTTTAATATCGTGCGCGACTGGCGAACCACCGGCAGGCTGTATCACATATCGGTGCAAACACCCAGGGGAATTTTAGGTCACATCGGTTCCGGGGGGAGGTTGATGAAATGATGAAAAAGACCGGCATTATTTTCTTTCCTGCCTTTGACTGGGCCATTTCCGCCACCCACCCGGAGCGTGAAGAGCGGCTTTTGTACACCCGGGACCAGATGTTTGAGGAAGGCATTCTGGATCTCCCGGAAATTGAAGAATTTTCTCCCCGGTTGGCCTCCGAGCATGATATTTGCCGGGTCCATTTTTGTGTGCCGTCGGTCAGTGACCAGGTATTGGAGGCCCACCGTATTGCAGCCGGAGCGGCCATGCACTTGGGAGATAAAATTATAGCCAAACAAATCAAGAACGGTTTTGCTTTGGTCCGCCCGCCGGGGCACCATGCCATGAGGGTGGTCCACGGCAACCGGGGTTTTTGCAATATTAACAATGAAGCGGTGCTGGTGGAATACCTGAGAAGGACCTACGGCGTGAAAAAAATTGCCATTGTAGACACCGATGTCCACCATGGTGACGGGACCCAGGACATTTTTTACCATGACCCGGATGTGCTGTTTATTTCTTTTCACCAGGACGGCCGTACCATTTATCCCGGCACCGGTTTTACCTATGAGTTAGGGGGGCCGGGCGCCTATGCATCCACTATTAACATACCGCTGCCGCCCGGAGTGACGGATGCCGGGCTCCACTATGTCATGGATCACTTGATTTCACCCATTCTGGCGGATTTTCAACCGGACTTCGTGGTAAATTCCGCCGGTCAGGACAATCACTTTACCGATCCCCTGGGCCAAATGCGCATCACTGCCCAGGGTTATGCCAGGCTGACGGAAAAATTAAAGCCGGATTTGGCTGTCCTTGAGGGCGGGTATGCCATTGAGACCGCTTTACCTTATGTAAACCTGGCCATTTTACTGGCGCTGGCGGGCAAGGATTATTCCTCCGTCCTTGAACCGGAATACAATCCGGACCGGTTTAAAGAGAATCCCAAGGTTACATCCGAAATCCACAGGGTGGTGGGGGAACTGCAAGAAATATGGGCCAACCGGCACAAAGCAGACAAGTTTGCTCTGGCCAACGGGGCTAAATACTACCAGCGTACCAAACCCATTTATTACGATACCCAGTTCATTGAAGAAAAACAAATTGAAAAGGTGCGGGTGTGCGCCCAGTGCCCCGGCTATATAACCATTGATTCCCAGGCGTACCATCCCGACGGCAAACGATACCACGTGCTGGCCATTACCATCCCCATTCAGGCCTGCAAATATTGCCAGGAAGAGGGATGGGATGCCTATGAACAATACAAGCACGACTACCGTTTTAATTATGTATATTTGCAGGATAAGTCCACTGATACCTTCATGATGTATCGGCGTGAGGAACGTCAGGAGTTTCGTTCAGACGGTTAGGGGTGACATTTTGGGGAACATCATTGTACTGGATGAAACCATAGCCAACCAAATTGCCGCCGGAGAGGTTGTGGAACGCCCGGTTTCGGTTGTCAAAGAATTGGTAGAAAACAGTCTGGACGCAGGGGCCGACCGAATTACAGTGGAATTGTCACAGGGTGGTATCACGGGCATCAAAGTGGTTGACAACGGGTGCGGCATGTCAGCCCGGGATGCCGAACTTTGCTTTCAGCGTCATGCCACCAGTAAAATTCGCCGGGCCGAGGATTTAAATAACATCCTTACCCTGGGGTTCAGGGGCGAGGCCTTGCCTAGCATTGCTGCCGTGGCCCGGGTAACGTTAACTACCAGAACAGCAGGTGACCTGGGGGGCACCGTGGTCCACATCGAGGCCGGGCAGATAAAAGAAATTTCCCCTGCCGGGTGCCCCGTCGGGACCACTGTTGAGGTAAGAGACCTTTTTTTTAATACGCCGGCCAGAAGAAAATTTCTCAAATCAGCCACCGTCGAGACCGGTCAGGTCAGTGATTTAATGTCAAGACTGGCCATGGCCAGACCGGATGTCCGTTTTGAACTGCGCAGCGGCGGTAGAGTTCTTTTTTCCAGTCCCGGGAACGGTTCGTTAAAGGATACCGCTGCCGGCATCTTCGGGACGGATAACGTGCGCAGCATGCTGGAGGTCAACTACCAGGGGCGTTTGTTATCCCTGACCGGGCTCATCAGCAAGCCTGTGTTGACCCGTGCCTCCCGGCAGTATCAAAATTTCTTCATTAACGGCAGGTACATTCGCAGTGGGCTGGTTTCTTCCGTTCTACAACAGGCCTATCAAACCCAAATCCCCGCCGGGCGCTTTCCTGTTGCCATCTTGCATTTGACCCTCGATCCCACCCAGGTGGATGTGAATGTTCACCCTACCAAAATGGAAGTGCGGCTGGCCAGGGAAAAAGAGGTCCTGGAGGAACTGCTGGAAGCCCTGAGTAAGCATCTTAATTTAACCGGAGCCATCGGTGGGTTGTGGGAGAACATGCCGGGGAGGACAAATACCCGGTCTCAGGAAGCGCAGACCCCGGGCGAACAAGCACAAACTGAAAAACCCAAGGCCAGTGAACAACCGGCAAAGATTCCGGAATGCCGGTGCCATGAAAACGAAGCAAGGGCCGGGGAGTCCTTTGCCAATGTCACGGGCAGAGAGCAGCTACGTCTTTCACTGCCTGTTCGGCCCGGAGAAACACCGCAACCGGCGGAACCTCAAAGCATTGACAGGGTTCCGGAGAGTCAGGATGGGCTGCTGCAAACCCTGCATCATCCCAGGGTTTTTGAAAATAAAAGTCCTTATCAACCGGAGACTTTTTTTCCCGCTTTAACACCGGCCGGCCAGGTGCCTCCCACCTATGTGCTGGCCTACGGCGAAGGCGGCTTATATATCATCGACCAGCACGCCGCCCATGAGAGGGTTTTGTATGAAAGATACCAGGACCTGCTGCAGCAGGAGGTTCCGTCCCAAATGCTGCTGGAGCCCGTCACCCTGGAAATACCCCATCATGAGGCCCAACTGGTTGTGCGCCATGTCATTGATTTTAACGAGATCGGGTTTATACTGGAACACTTCGGCGGAGATACTTTTTTATTAAGGGGCGTACCGCCCCAGGCTTTGACAGCTCCCGGGGAAATCTTCATGGACCTGCTGGCCAGATTACAGGAAAGTCCTTCCCATAAACTGGACAGGGGACTGGTAATCGACCGGTTGGCGGCTGCCATGGCCTGCCGGGAAGCGGTGAAAGCGGGAAAGAATCTGGGCAGCATAGAAGTGAAGGCCCTGTTGGAGGGCTTGGCCCGCTGCCGGCGGCCCTTTACCTGTCCCCATGGAAGGCCCACCCTCATTCAAATTACCCATGAGGAGCTGAATAAAAGGTTCAAACGATGAAAAGGTCCCTTGTTATTACCACAGGCATCCGCAGCGCTGCAGACCTGGAAGAAAAGGCCCTGGCATTAAGCCGGGAACTGAATGTCCCGTATATACGGCGGGAAAAGAAATCCCTGGCAGCTGTCCGGGAGCAAGGTCAGGCGGACGCCATCCTGCTGGTATCTCAGGATAAATTATCTATGGTTATTGATGGAAAGGAACTGTTTTTTCATCCAGGATTAGCCAAATTACGTATAAAGGAAATCCAGTCTGGGAAAACTGACCAAATGATTAGAGCCATGAATCTTAAAGAGGGTGATTCTCTGCTGGACTGCACCCTAGGTCTGGCTGCGGATGCCCTGGTGGCCAGTTATGTGGTAGGTCCCCGGGGGACGGTCATTGGTCTGGAGGATGCCGCACCGGTGGCGGAAATCGTGCGCCGAGGTTTACAGTCCTACACCGGGGAAAAACCGGAACTACTCAACGCCATGAGGAGAATTCAAGTGGTCCATACAGATCACTTGACGTATCTGAAAAACCTGCCCGCCGGTTCCTTTGACGTGGTTTATTTTGACCCCATGTTCCGGGTTGCCAGGGAAAAGTCCAGCTCCATGGCCCCGCTGCGTCCCTTTGCCAACAACAGTCCCTTGGCAAAGGAAGCGGTGGCTGAGGCAGTCCGGGTGGCCAGAAAGAGAGTGGTGATGAAAGAAAACCGGGGCAGTGAGGAATTTCAGCGGTTGAACTTTCATAGGATTCAGGGAGGAAGATATTCTCCCGTGGCCTACGGCATTATTGAAAAGGTGGTGCCGTGCCAGTGAAGGACCTGAGACCTTTAGTTGTTATTGTAGGTCCCACTGCCTCCGGCAAAACGGATGTGGCCATTGAGCTGGCCAAAATGGTTAAGGGAGAAGTGATTTCTGCCGATTCCATGCTGGTTTACCGGGGCATGGATATTGGGACGGCCAAACCAACCCCGGCAGAAATGCAAGGCATTCCCCATCATTTGATAGACATTGTGGACCCCGATGAAGAATTTAGCGTGGCTATGTTCCAAACGGCCGCGGAGAAGTTAATCGTGGAAATAACCGACAGGGGGAACCTGCCGCTGCTGGTGGGCGGTACGGGACTGTATGTTCGTTCGGTCATCGATCACTATGATTTTACCCCGGCGCCCAGGGATCAAAAGTTAAGGGAACGACTTAAACAGCAGGCGGCAACACTGGGAAACGAGGAGATGCACAGAAGACTGGCCGCAGTGGACCCGGCATCCGCTGCCCGGCTGCACCCCAATGACATCCGGCGAGTAATCCGGGCCCTGGAAGTGTATTATCAAACCGGCAAGCCCATATCAGAATATCAGTACACGCAAACAAACACCGCTCCCAAGTACCGTTTAAAAATGTTTGGCTTAACCATGGACCGGCAATTACTGTACAGAAGAATTGAACAACGGGTAGACCTGATGCTGCAAAGGGGTCTGGTGGAAGAAGTCAGGCAGTTGATGCAGCGGTACGATACATGGGGAACTGCGCTGCAGGGGCTGGGTTATAAGGAAATCATTGCTTATCTTAAGGGAGAATGTACCCTGGCAGAGGCGGTGGAAATATTAAAACGGAATACGCGGCGCTTTGCCAAGCGACAGCTTACCTGGTTCAGGGCAGATAAACGAATTCACTGGCTGAACATGCAGGACTACAGCGACAAAAATGCGGTTGCCAGGGAAATTGCTAAACAAATAGCAGGAGAATTAGTAAGTGTGTAGAACAGTACATGGTAGAGAAAGAAAATATTTTCCAATGATGGAGGGAACCCTCATGACGAAACCCCAGATTAATTTACAAGATGCCTTTCTAAACCAAGTAAGAAAGGAAAATATCCCGGTAACCATATTTCTCATCAATGGTTTTCAATTGAAGGGTATGGTGAAAGGTTTTGATAACTTTACCGTTATCTTGGAAAGCGACGGTAAACAATTGATGGTTTATAAGCATGCCATTTCAACAATTAGCCCGCTGCGTCCCGTTAATACCTCCTTTTCGGAAAACAAGCCTGTGTGATAAAACACTGATTGCCTCTCCCGGACGGAGGGGCCTTTTGATTTTTTGGTAACAATTTAAACCTCTGAGCGTATAATGTTTAACAACCTATTACGTTATCGCCCGGAGGTGAATACCCTGGTTAAGATAAGAATGTGGCAAAACCCGCCCAGGCCCGAATCACCAAAACCAGGCGGTCCGCTCAGAAAATCTTCCTTGACGGGCAAGCAGCCTCCACAGCAGGACAAAACCCAGGGTAACGAAGATGCCAGCAGAAAAGCCACCCAGGAAATTTTAGGAGAGCTGGACCAGCTGATCGGCCTGTCCAGTGTCAAAAAACTGGTCAAGGAAATTCAGGCCTTTGTGGAAATTCAAAAGCTCAGACAAAAGGAAAAGCTTATTTACGAACCCATGGTGCTGCATATGATTTTCAAAGGGAACCCAGGCACCGGCAAAACCACTGTTGCCAGAATCATCGGGCGGTTATTTAAGGAAATGGGGGTACTGCCCAAAGGTCATCTCATTGAGGTTGAGCGGGCGGACCTGGTGGGAGAGTATATTGGCCATACGGCTGCCAAAACCCGTGATCAGATCAAAAAAGCCCTCGGGGGCATCCTTTTTATCGATGAGGCTTACTCACTGGCCAGGGGCGGCGAGAAGGATTTTGGCAAAGAAGCCATTGATTCCATGGTGGCCAGCATGGAAAACAATAAGGACAATTTAATCATTATTTTAGCCGGGTACCAGGATGAAATGAATTACTTTTTAGAAACCAACCCGGGGCTGCGCTCCCGTTTTCCCATACATATCACCTTTCCGGATTACACCCTCGATGAGCTGATGGAGATTGCCGACTTGATGCTGAAACAGCGCCAGTATATTCTAGCCCCCTTGGCCCGGGAGGAGCTTTATAAAATCCTGCAAAATCAAACTCGGAAGCATGAACACAGCGGTAATGCCAGGCTGGTCCGCAACTTGATTGAGCGGGCCATGCGTCACCAGGCGGTGCGCCTGGTGGGACGGAAAAACATTACCCGGGACGACCTGATGACCATTAACAAGGAAGACTTGACAGAGGCTCTGGAGGAAATATAATACCTTCAGAGCCATAAAAATTAACAATCATGGAGGCAACATGGATTTCGAACAGTTGGACAAACTTGCCAGTGAAGTAGAAATTGAAGTGCAACCGGTATACCGTGAAATCGAAGCCAGGGCCATGGTGAATCATGCCAGGGTCCTGGAAGGGTTTCACCTGGCCCGAACTTCCGACTATCACCTGAGAGGTTCCACCGGTTACGGTTATAACGATGCCGGCAGGGAAGCCCTGGAAAAAATCTATGCCCATGTCTTTGGGGCGGAGGCAGCGCTGGTCAGGAGCCAAATCGTGTCAGGCACCCATGCCATTGCCATCGCCCTGTTCGGTCTGCTGCGACCAGGCGATGAATTACTGGCCGTTCAGGGTTCACCCTATGATACACTGGAAGAATTAATCGGCAAAAGGGGAAATGCCCCCGGTTCCTTGAAGGACCTGGGGGTCGGCTACAGACAAGTGGAATTGACTCCTCAGGGGACCCTGGACTGGGAGGCCATACAAAGGGCGCTGTCTGCCAGGACCAAAGTGGTTCTGGTGCAGCGCTCCCGGGGTTATGCCTGGCGTCCTTCCCTTTCACTGGAGGAGTTAAGGAGGCTGGTGGCCTTTATCAAATCCCATGCTCCCGGGGCGGTTGTGTTTGTGGACAATTGTTACGGCGAACTGGTGGACACCGCAGAGCCCCCTGCGGTGGGTGCAGACCTGGTTGCCGGCTCGCTGATTAAAAACCCGGGCGGCGGTTTGGCGCCCACCGGGGGATATGTTGCGGGGCGCCGGGAACTGGTGGAGATGGCTGCCAACCGCTGGACGGCCCCGGGAATCGGGGCCGAAGTGGGTCCGTCCCTGGGACACCAGCGGCTGCTGTTTCAGGGTATTTTCATGGCGCCCCACATCGTGGCCGAAGCCCTCAAGGGAGCGGTGTTTGCCGCCCGGTTATTTGAAAGGCTGGGCTTCAAGGTTTCGCCGGCCTACGATGAGCCCAGGTCGGATATCATTCAATCCATTGCCCTGGAAACTCCAGAGAGACTGATTGCCTTTTGCCGGGGCATTCAAGCAGCCTCTCCCATCGATGCCCACGCCTTGCCGGAACCGGACTACATGCCCGGCTACGAAGATGACGTAATTATGGCTGCCGGCACCTTTGTCCAGGGCGCTTCCCTGGAACTAAGCGCTGATGCTCCCCTGAGGGAACCCTACGCAGTTTACCTGCAGGGCGGCTTATCCAAGGAATATGTGCGCATTGGTATCCTGAATGCGGCCAGGAACGTGCTGCAGGTAAAATAGAGAATCGCTAAACTAAGAACACAAAGGATTATTTAAAAACCGGTCCGACAGGACCGGTTTTGCATTAACACACTAATGTTATTGATTTACAGCATTCTGATGAAGAATTTTAATTAATTGATTGACATTTCTTGGTGCGGTAATGTTTTGGGAAATATAGCCGCCAAGCTGTAGTTCCTGAAAAATTTTCAGCAATAACGGTTTTTCCAGGGAGGTATTTTCTATCAAATGTTCGTCATTGAATATTTCCTCCGGTGGACCCACTTTTGCAATCCGGCCATCCTTCATCACAAATATGATGTCAGCCCATTGGTAGGCCTTGTCCACATCGTGGGTGGCCATGATGATAGAGATTCCCCTTTCATTGATGTCATTTAAAAGATCAAGGATGCGATGAGTGTACTTTGGGTCAAGGGAGGCAGTGGGTTCATCAAAAATGATCATATCCGGGTTCATGGCCAGAATGTCTGCAATGGAAATCAGTTTTTTTTGACCATAGCTCAAAAAATGGGTGGCCCGATCTTTTAAATGGGATGCACCTGTATCCAGCAAAGCTTTTATGACCCTGTTTTCTACCTCTTCATTGGTCAAACCTAAATTCATAGGGCCAAAGGACACTTCTTGCCAGACACTGGCGGAAAACAACTGGGTGTCCGGGTCTTGAAAAACGTATCCCACCTTGTTGCGCAAATTTATTAATGATGCACGGTCATATTTTAATTCTTGACCGTTAAAAATGACTTTCCCTTTATCAGGTTTCAAAATGCCGATTAAATGCAGTAAAAAAGTTGATTTGCCTGCTCCGTTGGATCCTAAAAGGGCGATTTTTTTATTTCTTTCAATGGAGACGGACAGGCCCTGCAGGGCAGCGGTGCCATCAGGATAGTTAAAATGAAGATCCTGTATTTCAAAAATATTTCCTGACATTAAAGGTTTCCTCCGTTTAAATAATGCACCGAGATTAAAAATAATTCAGTACCGGCGATTAATAATAAGTTTCTTTTTGATAATTGATACCTTTGCTCCAACACCTTGATGGTGCCGTTATAACCTCTCGCTTCTAAGGACGTATATATATCCAGAGAACGTTGATGAGACCGCATTAGAAGACTGGAGGCCAAAAGTCCCATCGACCGGTAACTGTTTTTTATACAGGTATATCCCTGTCTTGCGGATTGAGAAGTGTATATTTTTTCTGCCATTTCCAGCAAAATAAATAAGTAGCGGTAGATCAGGGACATTAACTCCAGGAACAGTTCGGGGATTTTAAGTTTCCTTAATATCGAAATAATCTCTATTAAAGGCGTAGTAAGAGATAAAAAATATAAACAGGATACAGTGGCCATTGACCTGAGAAAAAGTTTGGCGCAGGCGAGGAGACTTTCTACCGTAATACCGAACCTCAGATTGGCCCATTGCCAGCTCCACAAGACTTGATCCGAACTATGAATAACATTGATTGCAATGGTAATGGTTCCTGCCATGAAAAAGAACAGGGGGATTGATAAAAGTTTTATATAAAAATAAAGGGGGATTCTTCCTTTCCGTACGGTAACCCCTGCCATCAGAAGCAATACAATTCCTGATACAGTCAATGAGTTTAGGGCCAGGCAGGTTGTCATCGAAGCCACAGCAAATAAAAACTTTTCCCCCGGGTGCATGCCCCGTAGGGAATTACAGTAAGCGTATCTTTCTATTGGCAGCATTTTTTCTCTCCAATTTCCAACAATAAGCCCGACGGGGACCTAACACTTGTAATAATTTTTTGTACATAGGTACCAGTGCAATTATATCATAAAGTTCTCCTATGGAATAACTAAAAAGGCCAGAAAAGCCGTAAACAGCGAAAAGGTGGAGATCTGTAAAGGACCACTTTAACCCGGTGTTGACAGTCGCCCTCCCAAACAAACTTCGAAAGATAATGAATAACCGTTCAGGGTTGAAATTCTACCGTTAACGGTTTTTTTGTTGGTAAATGAGTTATAACATACTAGTATTAAGACATACAATTTAACGAATAACAGTATTTATATTAAGTATATTGAGGGTATATTTATTATTTTTCCCCAGGGGGTGATTTCCGGCCTGATTTATCAGATTATTCATAATATTTATTTTAGGGGAGGGTATTTACAGTGTACAAAATTAAAACAATTTTTGCCATATTTTTAGTAGCGGTGTTGTCGTTATCTATAATAGGCTGTGGCGGTGACGGGGGAACCAAGGCCAAGAATGAAAAAATCATCATTAAGTTCAGCCATGTGGTGGCAGAAACAACCCCCAAGGGGCAGGCGGCTTTAAAATTTAAAGAACTGGTGGAGCAGAAGTCCGGCGGTAAGATGGAAGTGCAGGTATTTCCATCCTCCCAGTTGTGCGGCGATAAGGAAGAATTAGAAGCCTTGCAGGCGAACAACGTACAGTTTATCGCTCCTTCCGTAACCAAGCTGGTTGGTTTTGTACCGGCTTTCCAGTTGGTTGATATGCCTTTTCTGTTTAGCAGTGACCAGGCTGCCTATAATTTCTATGACGGTCCCGCTGGTCAAAAGTTGATGAAGAGTCTGGAGCCCAAGGGCATGCTGGGGATGGCCTGGTGGCCTAACGGTGCCAAGCATTTCACCAATTCCAAGCGTCCGTTAAAAACCCCCGCTGATTTCAAGGGGTTAAAATTCAGAACCCAGAGCGGCGGCCTGCTGGATGCCCAGTTCAGGGCCCTGGGCGCCGGTTCTCAGACCTTGGCCTTTGCGGAAGTCTACCAGGCCCTGCAGAATGGCACTGTTGATGGTCAGGAAAACACCTTCAACAACATTGACACGCAGAAATATGTTGAAGTACAGAAATACCTCACTGTATCCGGTCACGGTCGTCTGGACTATGTGGTGCTGACCAACACCAAGTTCTGGAACAGTTTAACTCCTGAACAGCAGCAAATTATCAATGACGCCATGAAAGAAGCCACCGCCTTTGAACGGAAACTGGCTGAGGAACTCAATGCCAAGAGCTTTGAAAGGATCAAAGCCAGCGGCAAAGTGGAAATTTATGAGCTGACAGAAACCGACCGGGCCGCCTTTATAAAAGCGCTGGAACCTGTGTATGCGGAATATACCGACAAGATTGGCAAAGAGTATGTTGAGGCAGCCAGGGCCAGTAAATAAGAAAGCTCTTTGATGGGGCGGTTAATCTTTACCGCCCCCTTTCATCCTATGGGGGGGAGTCACTTGAAAAAACTTAGCAGGATTTATACCGCCTTTGAAGATTATTTTTCCGGTGGCATGCTGTTTATTGGTCTTACATTGGTTTTTATTAACGTTATCCTAAGGTATTTTTTTGGCAAACCGCAGTCTCTGCTGGATGAGTTTTCGGTCTATTTTGTTATCTGGGGTACCATGGCGGGTTTGTCCGTGGCATTGCGTAACGATCACCATATCAAAGTGGATATGCTCTATAATTATCTGCCGGTCCGCGCCAAGTGGTTGGTCAGCATATTTTCCAATACCCTGGGGCTGGCCTTTGCCATTTTCTTTGTCTATTACGGTGTGGAACTGGTACAAAACTATATCCTGTACGGCCAGCGCTCCACTGACAGCCAGTTTCCCCTTTGGATTGTCAACCTGATTATGCCTGCCAGCGGTGTGATGCTGGGGATTCGGTTTATTGAGAAGCTATATAACTTGCTAAGGGATGGCGGAACGCACTGGTTAGCAAAAAACAGGGGGGAACAACATGGCGACGGCTTGCATTTTTAGCCTGTTTGTTATTCTTTTTCTTCTCAATGTACCTATTGCCGTCGCGCTGGCCACATCTGCCATTGTTGTGCTGGCCACAACCATGGATTACAGCCTTTATATGATTGTGCAGCGAATGTTTGCTTCTCTCTTATCGCCTACCCTGATGGCGATACCGGCCTTTGTTTTTGCCGGGGTTCTCATGTCCCGGGGTGGCATTGCCAAGTATTTAATTGATTTTTTGCGAGCGTGGCTGGGTCATTTACCGGGCGGCTTGGCGGTAGTAACTGTGCTGGCCTGTGCCGTATTTGCCGCCATTTCCGGCTCCAGCCCGGCCACAGCGGCAGCCATTGGTTCCATTATGCTGCCGGCCATGATTGACAACGGCTACCCCAAAAGATATGCCATGGGTCTGGTGGCCGCTGGCGGCACGTTGGGTATTTTGATCCCTCCCAGTGTAACCATGGTGGTTTTTGGAGTGGTGGCAGAGGAATCTATCGGAAAATTGTTTATGGGGGGGCTATTGCCGGGGCTTCTGCTGGCTGCTGTCTTATTAGCCTCCGCCGTGATAACGGCCAGGAGGAATAATTTTGGTCGGGGAGAAAAGGCTGGCTGGGAAGAACGTTGGAAATCGACGCTTAAAGCTTTACCCGGGGGCTTTCTACCGGTTTTTATTCTCGGCAGTATCTACACGGGGGTTGTGACTCCCACAGAAGCTGCAGTCCTATCTGTGTTTTACACCATCCTGGTTTCGGCATTTGTATATAAAGAATTACACTTGAAAGACATCCGCTCTATCTTTGTTGAGTCCATTAATATTTCTTCCATGATCTTTATGATTATTGCGGCTGCCATGATCTTTGCCCTTTTCTTGACCACCAACCAGGTCCCCAACGCGGTGGCCGACTGGATTGCGGAGAACCATCTTAACAAATATTTATTTTTCCTAGCCACCAACCTGATGTTCTTTGTCATGGGTACTTTCCTGGAAGCTGTTTCCATTACCCTTATCACCCTGCCGATTTTGCTGCCGATGATTCATCATTTGGGCATCGACTTAATTCAATTTGCGGTGGTGATGACGGTGAATATGGAATTGGCCATGATTACGCCGCCTGTGGGTCTCAACCTGTTTGTAGTAAGCGCCATGGCCAAGGACCGTCTGGAGAACGTGGTCAAGGGGGTTTTGCCTTTCATTGCTATCATGATCATGATGCTTGTTGTTTTTGTGCTTTGGGAGGATATTTCCCTGTACATTCCGCGGGTCTTGATGAAATAACCGGCAGTTGGGTATATAATAAGGTGAGACAGAGGTCTTACCTTATTTATTTTGGAGGGATAACAATTGAGAGAATACAGGGTTTTATCTCCCACTGCCATATTGGGTTACGGTTTTCCGGAGGAATCCTTTCGGGCAGGTCTGGAACGGGAACCTGACCTGATCGCCGTTGATGCAGGTTCCACCGACCCGGGTCCTTACTACCTAGGGGCCGGGGTATCTTTTACCGACCGGACTGCCGTAAAACGAGATTTAGAGCTTATGATAGAGGCGGGACTGGAACGGAACATTCCGGTGGTGATTGGTACTGCCGGCGGCTGCGGCGCAGAGGCCCATCTCCAGTGGAATAAAGAGATCATTATTGAACTGGCCCGGGAAAAGGGGTGGCAATTTTCCCTGGGCATCATCCATGCCGAATTGAGCAAAGAGTTGGTGCTGCAGGCCTTGCAGGAGAAAAAAATTTCCCCTTTACATCCGGCTCCCCAACTGACGGAAGAGGAAATCACTGCCGCAGCAAGAATTGTTGCCCAAATGGGACCGGAACCTGTTATGTCCGTCCTGGAGAAGGGGGCCCGGGTGGTGCTGGCCGGCAGGTCTTACGATCCGGCAGTTTTCAGCGCCTCGGCCTTATTGGAGGGCTATGACAAAGGGCTGGCCATCCATATGGGGAAGATACTGGAATGCGGCGCCATCGCTGCCTCGCCGGGCAGTGGTAGTGATTGTTTACTGGGGACCCTGAGGGAGGATAGTTTCATCGTTGAGCCCCTGAACCCAATCCGCCGGTGCACGCCCACTTCGGTGGCGGCCCATACGCTGTATGAAAAGACCAATCCCTATATATTGCCTGGTCCGGGGGGCGTTTTGGATCTCCGGGAAACAACCTTCACACAGGAAACGGAAAGGGCGGTTAGGGTTACCGGCAGCAAATTCCTTCCCAGCGAAACCTACGTTGTCAAGTTAGAGGGAGCCAAACCTGTGGGTTACCGGACGGTGTCCATAGCCGGGTGCCGGGATCCCATCATGATTTCGCAAATTGACCATATTGTGGAGGCTGTGCGGGACAGGGTAAAAGACAACTTTAAGCGCTATGGCTACCGGTATTTCCTGCACTTCAATATCTATGGCAAAAATGGCGTCATGGGCAAGCTTGAACCGAAACAATCCATTGACTCCCATGAATTGGGCATAATCATTGAAGCGGTGGCGGAAACCCAGGATATCGCCAACACCATCTGCAGCTTTGCCCGCTCTACCATGCTGCACTATGGTTACCCGGGGCGGGTGGCCACTGCAGGCAATTTGGCATTCCCTTACTCACCCTCGGACTTTAAAGCGGGCGCTGTTTACAACTTTAACATTTATCATTTGATGGAAATTGATGACCCGCTAATGTTATTCCCGGCAGAAATCATACCGGTGGGGGAGGAGAAATAAATGGCCTTGGTAAAATTACAGCAAATCGCCTCTGTTATTCGAAGTAAGAATTCCGGACCCTATGAATTGACCTTGGATGTTATTTTTAAAGACAAGAATTCCTTTGAGGCTGCTTGCCGTTCCCGGGTGATTAATAAAACCACCATCGCCAAGCTGTACGGTATCCGAGAAGAGGAGGTTATTGGAATTGTAGAGTTTTCTCCCGCCTACGCCATCAAAGCCACCATTGTCCGGCCATATCCTTCCGGCGCCCTGGGAGAAACGGATGTCTACGGAGCCCAGCAACATGCCCTGCTGCTGGATTTGGAAGTGGAAGTAGACTAAGGTCATACCACTTTCGGCAAAATCTGCAAAATTTCGAGGCTTGTCCCAAAACCACTAGATATTTAATAAAAACTTAAGATTTTACAAGGATTTAGCTTATTTACAAATTTAGTTTATAGACTATATACTATATAAAAAATACAAAATTTTAAGTGAGAGGAGATAACACTTTGTTTTGTAATGATGATCAACCCATGTTTAACATAGGGGTTATTGCTGATCTTTTAAAGGTACATCCGGAAACCCTGCGCATTTGGGAAAAGCATAAGTTGGTTCAACCATCACGTCGTAACAAGCAGCGTTTATATAGCAACAATGATGTAAAACGGCTGCAGTTTATTCATTATCTTATTAATGAAAAAGGTTTAAACATTGCCGGCGTACTGCAAATCATCAGCATGTATCCCTGCTGGAATACCAAGAACTGTAGCGGCGGAGGCAACAGCGCTAAAGGTGATAACGTGAATGTAAACAAGCCTTGTTGGAAAGAACAGGGTACATATTGCTATGTCATAGAAGACAAAGCAGACCACTGCAGTGCTTGCCCGCATTACAACAAAGATTGTCAGTCCAAATAAGTAAAGGTCGCGTTAAAAGCGACCTTTATATTTTTCTCATCAGACCTACCACCTTGCCCAGGATTTTTACATCACGGACATAAATGGGTTCCATAAGGCTGTTCTCCGGCTGCAGCCGGATTCTGTCTTTTTCCTTATAAAAGGTTTTAACGGTTGCTTCATCATCCAGCAGGGCCACAGCTATCTCGCCGTTATTGACGGATTCCTGTCTTCTTACCAGGAGCAAATCCCCGGGTAAAATGCCTGCATCAATCATACTTTCGCCACGAACTGTCAGTATAAAAAATTCTCCGTACCCGGTAAAGCTCCGGGGAAGGATCACCCTGTCGTCATAATTTTGCACGGCCAGGAGGGGGAGACCGGCGGCTACTTCACCCACAACCGGGACACTGACCAGTTCATCCTGGTTACATGGTTTGGTTTCCGCAGCATGGTGATCCCTACCATTTTCCAACCCAATTACTTCAATGGCCCGGGGTTTTGTAGGATCCCTGCGTAAATAACCTTTTTGTTCTAACCTTTTCAAATAAGAGTGGACGGTAGAGCTGGACGAAAGACCCACAGCCTCACCGATTTCCCTGACGGACGGGGGATAACCTTTTAATTTTACATTTTCTATAATAACATTTAAGACAGCTTCTTCCCGGGGATTTAACATGGAAGGGTTCACAACCTTTCTTAAACACATAGGATAAGACTTGTATTTGGTATATTATAACATTTATCGGCAGGTTATGCAAAACATTTGTTCGACCGGTCGTCATTTTTTTAGCAGGTTTTTGCTGTTAACGGGCGAATAAAGGAAGGGGGGTGATGGTTATGCTGCCCATAGAAATGATCTCCGCCATTTTGGATTCGGTGCAGGAAGCCATTGAAGTGACGGATCGAGATGGTAATATTATTTACGTCAATCCCGCCTTCTGTCGTATTACCGGACTATCCTTTGAGGAACGTACCAGGCAAAACATTTTTCAGGCCTCTCCCGATGGCGCCCTTGCGTTGGCCCTTAAAACAGGCGTACCGGTAAAAGGTTATCGCACCAGGGTCGGGGGAAGCAATGCCGAGGTCATTTCCAATGCCGTACCCATCATAATCGATCATCAAATAGTCGGTGCTGTGGTTATTTTTCAACACATTACAGATATTATTAAATTAATCGAAGAATTAAAGAAAAGCACCAGCATTATTCAAAATCTTTCCGACAAGTATGGTCAGGTTACCAAAAGTAAATATGATTTTGAACAGATCATTGGTCGTAGTCAGGCCATCAAGGAATGTATAATGACCGGGCAGATGGCCGCCAAAAGCAGCAGCACTGTGTTGCTGCTGGGAGAGAGCGGTACCGGTAAGGAACTTTTTGCCCATGCCATTCACCATGCCAGTTCACGAAAAGATGGACCCTTTATCGTCATTAACTGTGCCGCCATCCCGGAAACCCTGTTGGAAAGCGAGTTATTTGGGCATGTGCGGGGAGCTTTTACCGGGGCCATCAAGGATAAGATCGGCAAATTTGAATTGGCCAATTCAGGCACACTGTTTCTGGATGAAATTGGGGACATGAACCCGTTGCTGCAGGCCAAGCTGCTAAGGGTTCTGCAGGAGAGGGAATTTGAACGGATCGGGGGAACCAGACCCGTTTCCGTCGATGTTCGGGTTATCGCTGCCACTAACAGGAACCTTAAACAGTTGGTACGGGAAGGTTTATTCAGGGAGGATCTGTATTATCGCTTGAATGTGGTGGAGATCAACCTACCTCCCCTGCGGGAACGCATTGAAGATATCATGGACCTGGCCAATTACATGATTGTCAGGTTGAACCGGAAATTAGGTAAAAAGGTGATCGGTTTGTCCAGGGAGGCCATGACGGCGCTGCATCACTATCACTGGCCGGGCAACATCAGGGAACTGGAAAATGTTTTGGAAAGGGTTATGGTTTCTTTAGATACTGATATCATTACCTACAAAGAATTGGCGCCCCACCTGTCCGTAAATTACCCGGAGGCAGTAAACACCGAAGCAGACTTGATGCCTCTGGATAAGATGGAGCAGATGATGATTGAACGGGCGCTGAAGAAATACGGGACCGGTGTAGAGGGAAAAAGGGAGGCGGCCCGTCATTTAAATATTTCCCTGGCTACCTTGTATAATAAAATTAAAAAACACAATATAAACATTTCTAATAATTAGAAGGATTGTAATTATTAGAAACAAGTGACCCTGAAATAGTTGTTTTTAGGGCTTTAATTTATAAAAATTAGAACTGCTTTCAGTAAAAATACCGGCACATTTACTTAAATTTGTCACATAATATAGTATATAATACTATATTATGCAGCATTAATGATCTGTTTAAGGGACTGTCATTTAAGACCGGGCGCATTGTGGCTTGTGGTACGAATATTGCATTAAGATGAATCCGTAAATCAATATCATCAAACTTAAGGAGGTTGCCAGCCATTAGGACCATTGATTGCAGTGTCATCATTTCAGAAGTGGCCCGTTTATGCCAGGAAGCGAACTACCGACTGGGAGAAGATGTCATAAACTCCTTTAAAAAATCCTGCGAGACCGAAGTCTCCCAGAGCGGCAAGGAAATTCTCAACTTATTGGTGGAAAACGCCGGGATTGCCGCTGCTGAATCCATTCCCATGTGCCAGGATACCGGGGTTGCGGTGGTTTTTTTGGAACTGGGGCAGGACGTGCATATTATAAACGGCGATCTCTATGAGGCTGTTAACCAGGGTGTCAGGAAAGGGTATCAAGAAGGTTTTTTACGAAAATCCATTGTTGGACACCCATTGGAAAGGGTCAATACCGGTGACAATACACCGGCAGTGATCCACACGAAAATCGTTCCCGGAGAGCAATTAAAGATTACAGTGGCTCCCAAAGGCGGGGGCAGTGAAAATATGAGCGCCCTAAAAATGCTTAAGCCCGCCGAAGGGGTGGAAGGTGTCAAAAAATTTGTTCTGGATACTGTCAAGAACGCCGGACCCAACCCGTGCCCTCCATTGATTATCGGCGTAGGAATCGGCGGTACCATGGAAAAGTGTGCGATGTTGGCCAAAGAAGCTTTGTTAAGGCCGGTGGGGGAGCCGCACCCGCTGCCTGATATCGCCCGGTTGGAACAGGAACTGCTGGAGAAAATAAACAAACTGGGTATCGGGCCCTCCGGGCTGGGTGGCCGAACCACTGCTCTGGCCGTTCATATCGAAATTTTCGGCTGCCACATTGCCAGTCTACCTGTAGCGGTAAACATCAACTGCCATGCTGCCAGGCATAAGTCTGTTGTCATATAGGGAGGATGTAAAAGTGACCCGAGTTCGTTTAACCACACCCCTTACTGATGAAACCGCGGCCAATCTCCGTATTGGTCAACAGGTTTTGATAAACGGAGTCATATATACAGGCCGTGATGCGGCCCATAAAAGGTTGGTAGAGTTATTGGATCAAGGGAAAGAATTGCCGGTGGACCTTAGAGGACAAATTATATACTACGTGGGGCCTTCCCCGGCCCCTCCGGGCAGGGTGATCGGCTCCGCAGGGCCCACCACTGCAGGTCGCATGGATGCTTATGCCCCCAGGCTTATTGAAATAGGCCTCAAGGGCATGATCGGCAAAGGCGCCAGATCAGAGGCTGTGACTGAAGCTATGAAAAAATACGGTGCTGTTTATTTTGCTGCGGTCGGCGGCGCTGCGGCGCTGATCTCCAAATGTATCGAGCAGGCAGAGGTTGTGGCCTATCCGGATTTGGGGCCGGAAGCCATTTATAAATTTACGGTGAAAGACTTCCCGGCCATTGTGGTAAATGACGCCTTTGGTGGAGACCTTTATCAGGAGGGAAGAAAAATCTATGCGGAGGAGTAAACTTGATCAAGTTTACTCCCTTAGGTATGAATCAGTCAATTAACTGGCTAAAGGTCGCGGCAGGTTCCCGGTGGCAGTCCTTCCACTGTCTAACTGTTTTTGATTTAAGTAATCAAAAACAAAAAGGATTGCTAATCCCTCTTGTGTGTATACAGTATACAAAGGGAATAAAGGCGAGGGAATTGTCTTTATGGAAAGGGGACAGATGTATGGAAAAGCTTAAACGTAAGGTGGATGCCAAAAAAATCATTGATAATCCTACCCTGGAAGAGTTGAGAAAACTGGCGTCTCATAAAGAACGAACCACCAAATACGGCAGCGCCAGTTATATTTCCCGGATGAGAAACCGCAGTGCCAGGGCTACCTTTATCGTGGAATGCGAGGGCTTTGAACCGGGGGTAGACCAGCAGGGGATGGCACCGGAAAAGGCCCTGGATCTGGCTGACCAGGTTCATGAGTTTTTAAAGGACAAAGAAGTGATTCGTATGGACCGGCAATTGTGCCTGCACTCGTCCTGCAGTTTTCATTGCCGTTTATACATTACCAAAGACTTCGCCAGTATTCCCTTTCAGTGGAAAAACATGACCTTTGAGCCGAAAAACAAGGATGCAGAACCGGATTTTGTAAGCATTTACGTGCCCGAATGGCCCCAGCGCATTATTTTCTGTCACCCCCTGGAAAAAGTTACTTATATATTGGGGCCGGATTATTTTGGCGAGTGCAAAAAGTCCTTTTTGCGGAAGGCCATGTTTGCCATGAAGGAAAGGGGAGGGCTTGGTTTCCATGCCGGCAGCAAGGTTTTAAGGGTCAAAGCGCCGGATGGTGGACTAAGGGATGTTGGCTTTATTATGTTCGGCTTGTCCGGTACCGGCAAAACCACCCTGACCATGCATGACCACGGCCTGGCAGCTCCGGAAAAAGTCATGATTCGCCAGGACGATGTGGTGTTGATGGATGAGCGGGGTTACTGCTACGGGACAGAAAACGGTTTTTATATTAAGACAGAGGGTCTGGATGAGTCCCAGAGAGTTCTCTACCAGGCTGCCGTTTCTCCCCATGCCATTTTTGAAAATGTGATGGTTCTGGAAGACGGCACCATTGATTTTAACAACGTGGAACTGACCTCCAACGGCCGGGGCGTTATTTTGAGAAGCGAGGTTATCGGAACGGACGATAAAATCGATTTGGAAAAAGCCAATAAGATTATTTTTATCACCAGACGGAACGACATCATTCCACCGGTGGCAAAACTCACGCCGGAACAGGCGGCTGCTTATTTTATGCTCGGGGAATCCATTGAGACATCAGCCGGTGATCCCGGCAAGGCCGGGCAATCCAAGAGGGAAGTGGGCACCAACCCGTTTATCATGGGCCCCGAAGCGGCAGAGGGCAACCGTCTGCTGGAAATATTAAAGGCCAACCCCGACATGGAATGTTATCTCTTAAACACCGGGTCGGTGGGCGCGCAGCCGGGCCGGGAGGGGAAGAAGATCACCATTGGCATGTCCACGGACATCATGAAGGAAATTGCCAGGGGCACCATCCGATGGGAACAGGATCCGGACTGGGGATATCAAGTCCCTGTGGAGATCCCGGGAGTTGATATGACTTCTTATCTGCCCAGGAATTATTATGATTCGGACACCTATCATGAACTGGTTAACAAATTGCGTCAGGAGAGAAGAAACTGGCTCAGCAAGTATAAAGGCTTAAGGGATGAAATACTAATGGCCGTGGAAGCTCACGGCAATTAACGGTTCGTCTTGTATACATGATCTCCGGGGGGTTTTTATTAAGTTTGACTTTAAAAATATGATATAATTTTCCTTGTAAGTTCATTATGGAGGGGTTCTGATGTCGCAAGTGAGCGTAGTACCGTCAGAAAACAGCGGATTGGCCAATTATCATTTCTTTGTTCGGAAACTTCACTCTTTTCTCGGAGTCTTTCCCATCAGTTTCTTTCTAATGGAGCACTTAATCACAAATTCGCTTGCGGCAATTAGCCCGTCATTGTATGATACCGCGGTGAGCCGTCTGCAAAGCATTCCTTTTTTGGGTGTCATGGAAGTCTTATTGATTGCATTTCCTCTTACCATTCATGCCTTGTACGGTCTCTATATTGTTTACGTTGCGAAAAATAACCTTACCCGGTACTGCTACACCAGGAACTGGACGTTTTATCTGCAAAGGGTAACGGCCTTGATTACCTTTGTTTTTGTACTGGTTCACGTTTGGCAACTGCGCATTGCCCATTCTTTGTACGGGCTGGAAATTTCTTATGTCACCATGCAGAACCTGCTGGCAAACCCATGGTGGCTGGCCTTTTACATGATTGGTCTGGTGGCCGCTGCTTTCCATTTTGCCAACGGTCTTTGGAATTTTACCGTAAGTTGGGGCATTGTGGTAGGGGAACAAGCACAGGATTTTATCTGGAAGCTATGCATGATTTTGTTTTTAATCTCTTCCTATGTTGGTCTGACTGCGATTTGGGCCTTTATCCAGTAATCCGGGAGGTTAAGCTATGCAAAGCAAGATAATCGTTGTGGGCGGCGGCCTGGCAGGTCTGATGGCAACCCTGAAAGTTGCCGAAATGGGTGTAAAGGTTCAAGTCTTTTCCCTGGTGCCAGTGAAAAGGTCCCATTCGGTCTGTGCCCAGGGGGGGATTAACGGGGCTGTAAACACCAAGGGGGAGGGCGACTCCCCGCTGATCCACTTTGATGACACCATTTACGGCGGGGATTTTCTGGCCAACCAGCGCCAGGTGCTGGATATGTGCCAGGCGGCCCCGGCCATTATTAATTTGATGGACCGGATGGGGGTCATGTTTAACCGTACCCCGGAGGGGCTGTTGGACTTCCGCCGTTTTGGCGGCAGCAAACACCACCGGACCGCCTTTGCCGGGGCCACCACCGGGCAGCAATTGCTCTATGCCCTGGATGAACAGGTCCGACGCTGGGAAGTGGCAGGTCTGGTAGAGAAATATGAGGGCTGGGACTTCTTATCGGTGGTCCTGGATGACAACCAGGTCTGCCGCGGCATTGTGGCCCAGAACCTGAAGTCCATGGAAATCCAGTCCTTTGCAGCCGACGCCGTCATCCTGGCCACCGGCGGTTGTGGGGTTATCTTTGGCAAGAGTACTAACTCCACCATTAACACCGGCGCTGCAGCCAGCGCTGTGTATCAGCAGGGTGTGTATTATGCCAACGGAGAAATGATCCAAATTCACCCCACGGCTATTCCCGGGGATGACAAGCTCCGGCTCATGAGCGAGTCGGCCAGGGGCGAAGGGGGGCGGATTTGGACATACAAGGACGGCAAGCCCTGGTATTTTCTGGAGGAGTGGTACCCGGCCTACGGCAACCTGGTTCCCAGGGATATCGCCACCCGGGCTATTTACAAGGTTTGTTATGAATTGAAACTGGGCATTGACGGCCAGAATATGGTGTACCTGGATGTCTCTCATATTGACAGAGACATCCTGGATAAAAAGCTGGCGGGAATTCTGGAGATATATGAAAGGTTTGTGGGAGACGACCCGCGCAAGGTTCCCATGAGGATCTTTCCGGCGGTTCATTATTCCATGGGCGGCCTGTGGGTGGATTACGGCCAAATGACAAACATCCCAGGCTTGTTTGCCTGTGGGGAGTGTGAGTACCAGTACCATGGAGCCAACCGCTTGGGCGCCAACTCACTGCTGTCGGCCCTTTACGGCGGTATGATCACCGGGCCCAATGCCGTCAACTACAGTAAATCGTTAAATAAGAGCTGCCAGGATTTGCCCCAATCGATTTTTGATAGGGAAGTCAAGCGACAGCAATCCTTTATGCAGCAAATTTATCAAATGGACGGCAGCGAGAATGTATATAAACTACACCAGGAGCTAGGCAACTGGATGACCGAAAATGTCACGGTGGTCCGTTATAACAAGAAACTCCAGGAAACAGATGACAAGATTCAAGAACTGATCCAGAGGTGGCACAGGATTAAACTGGCCGATAAAGGGGTCTGGGCCAACCAGGAGGCTGCCTTTACCCGTCACCTGTGGCATATGCTGCAGCTGGCCAGGGTCATCACCCTGGGTGCCCTGGCCCGCAATGAGAGCAGGGGGGCCCATTATAAGCCCGAGTTTCCCGAACGTGACGATGTCAACTGGTTAAAGACCACCAAGGCCAGGTTTACTCCCGACGGCCCCGCATTAAGTTATGAAGAGGTGGATACATCATTAATTCCTCCTCGTCCCCGGCGTTATGATGTTGATAAGGAGGCGGTGGGCAAGTGAGCGATCGGTATGTTTCTTTAAAGATTAAGCGGCAGACGGACCCCCGCAAGCCCGCCTATTGGGAAGAGTTTAAGATCCCCTATAAAGATAAGATGAATGTGATTTCTCTTTTGATGGAGATCCAAAGAAACCCGGTCAATGCCAAAGGGGAGGCCACCACGCCGGTGGTCTGGGAATGCAATTGCCTGGAAGAAGTATGCGGCGCCTGTACCATGGTGATTAACGGCAAGGCCCGGCAGGCCTGCTCTGCTCTGGTGGATCAACTGGAACAGCCTATCGTTCTGGAACCCCTGAGCAAGTTTCCGGTGATCCGCGATTTGATGGTGGACCGGACGGTCATGTTTGAAAACCTGAAAAAGGTTAAAGCATGGATTCCCATTGACGGTACCTATGACCTGGGGCCCGGTCCCCGGATGGCTCAAAAGGTTCAGGAAGAGTGTTATCCCATCTCCCGCTGTATGACCTGCGGCTGCTGTATGGAAGCTTGTCCCAACGTTAATAATAAAAGTAAGTTTATGGGGCCGGCGCCCCTGGCCCAGGTGAAATTATTTAATTCCCACCCCACCGGGGCCATGAACCAGGAAGAGCGACTGGATGCCATCATGGGAGTGGGCGGCATTACCGATTGCGGCAATGCCCAAAACTGTGTCAAGGTATGTCCCAAGCAAATTCCCTTAACCAAGTCCATCGCCCAATTAAACAGAGACACCACCATACATGGGATTAAAAGATGGTTAGGCCGTTAATAAAACGTCCTAATCTCACGGCGTGTGGATGTCACTGTCTTGATATGTGATAATTAATCAATATGGGAGGAACTGATAGGATGAAAAGAAAGAAAATTACCATTGTCGGGGCCGGGAATGTGGGAGCCACCTGTGCCCACTGGGCTGCTGCCAAAGAGTTGGGGGATATCGTTCTCATTGACGTGGCAGAGGGTATTCCCCAGGGGAAAGCCCTGGATCTGATGCAGGCAGCGCCGGTGGAAGGATATGACAGCATTATTATCGGTACCAATGATTATGAGGATACCGCTGAGTCCGACGTTGTGGTGATAACTGCCGGCATGGCCCGCAAGCCGGGGATGAGCCGGGATGATCTCTTAAACATCAATGCAGGCATTGTACGCAGCGTTACCGAGCAAATTGTAAAGTATTCCCCAAATGCTTACATACTGGTGGTTACCAACCCGGTTGATGTCAGTACGTACATTGCTTATAAGACCAGCGGTTTTACCCCTAACCGTGTATTTGGCCTGTCAGGGGTGCTGGATTCCGCCCGTTTCCGCACCTTTATTGCCAGGGAACTGAATGTTTCCTTTGAAGATGTGACTTCCTTTGTGCTGGGCGGGCACGGTGACGACATGGTACCGATGGTTCGCTACACCTATGTTGGCGGCATTCCGGTAGAAAAGCTGATTCCCAGGGACCGTTTGGAGTCCATGGTTGAAAGAGCCAGAAAGGGCGGCGCTGAAATCGTCAACTATCTCAAGACCGGCAGCGCCTATTATGCGCCCAGTGCATCCGTCATGCAAATGGCTGAATGTATCTTGAAGGATAAAAAGCGTATTTTACCCGTCTCCGCCTACCTGCAGGGCGAATATGGCGAAACCGACGTATTTGCGGGTGTTCCTGCCATCATCGGTGGCAACGGGGTGGAGAAGGTCATTGAATTGGATTTAAATGATGAAGAAATGACTGCCCTCAAGAAATCCATTAATTCCGTAAGAAACAATATTGCCAAGTTAGGTTAAGATTGAATGATGTAAAATAGTTAGGCCTGTCCTAACTATTTTGCACTTTATGAAATAATACCCGGCCCTATGGATGACCAGGGTTAAGGTATAAAATATCAAAGACGCTTTCTTGTTTAACCAATTCTTAACTAAGTGTTCAGTAAACTTTAACAAATCCCCTATACAATTTAATTAAAAATAAAAACAGAGCAGGGGATCGTGTTGGCGAAAATACTTGTTGTGGACGACGAAACCAATATTTTGGAGTTAATAAAATTTAACCTGGAAAAGGACGGACACCTGGTGATGACCACCACCGGTGGGGAAGAAGGGTTGCGTTTAGCGAAGATGGAACTGCCGGATTTAGTAATCCTGGATGTCATGCTGCCTGAACCCGACGGTTTAGAAATATGCAGAAGGCTGCGCAGTGACCCGGCCACTTCCATGATGCCAATACTGATGGTTTCTGCCCGGGGAGATACTCTGGACAGGGTGGTGGGGTTGGAGATGGGGGCCGATGACTATATTGCAAAACCCTTCAGTCCCAGGGAACTGTCGGCCAGGGTTAAAGCTGCCCTGCGTCGGGTCAAACATGAAAAACCGGCCCTTATGACCGGCCGGGAGCTGAGATCCGGCGGCATCGTCCTGGATACAGAAAAGTTTCAGGTGGAGGTTGAGGGACAGCCTGTCAGCTTTACGCCCAAAGAATTTAAGTTGTTAAAGATCTTAATGTCTCACCCCGGTAAAGTCTTTACCAGGGAGCAGTTGCTGGACAGGGTTTGGGGATTTGACTTTAATGTGGATACCAGAACGGTAGACGTTCATATCCGGTATGTACGCCAAAAGATTGAACCAAACCCCGCCAATCCCACATATATTAAGACCGTCCGTGGTGTGGGTTATAAGTTTTCAGAGAATACCGGCAGTAGTGAATGATCAACAGGCTTACGGCAAAGTCCGTAAGCCTGTTGATTTTATATCAAAATATGTCGATAATTCTTAATTTGTTGTTATAATATAAGAAAGTCAAATTATAACAGAAGCCTAGGAGAGGTGCAAATGCATCAAAACAAAAATGTGTTAAAAATCGTTCCGGGCATTCTTTTAATGTTTGCTATAGCCGTTTTTACCATGGGGGGGCAAGACATAGGAATTCCCTGGCCCGGTTTAGAGGCATATTTTCGCTCAAATCCCATCACTCAAAAAATACTTATTGATATCCTGCGCTTAAATTACATACTCTTGTCTATCATCATCGGTATGCTGATCGGAAATTTATTTACGCTTCCCGATTGGATCTTAGCAGGTGTCTCCACTTCCCGGCTGTTTATCAAACTGGGAGTGATCCTTCTGGGGTCATTGTACAGCTTTGTGGAAGTAGCACAGCTGGGTGTAACGGCAATCATCCTGGTTCTTTCCTTTGTTATAATGACACTGGTTTTCACCCTGTGGCTGGGTAAAAAAACAGGCATGGACCCGGCCTCTGCCGCCGTGCTGGCAGCCGGGACTGCTGTGTGCGGGGTTTCGGCCATTGTCGCCACAGCGCCGGCCGTCAGGGCCAAAACCACTGATGTGGTTTTCTCCATTGCCACCGTTCTGTCCTTTGGGGTGGTTTCTATTTTTTTGTTTCCAGTGATTGGCAATTTCTTAAACCTGAGCCCGCATCAGTTCGGTGTATGGTCAGGAACAGGGATCCTCAGTTCGGGACAAGTTCTGGCGGTTTGTCTCATCTATGACCCCGGGACAGCCAACCATGCCTCGGTTAGCTTGAAAACCGGCGAGATCTATAATCTGGCCAGGGTTTTGTTTTTGCCCTTTGTTGTGTTGGCGCTGGCAGCCCTCAGCAGCCGTTCCGCCCGGCTGCCGGATGACCATATTAATATACACACCGGTTTATGGAGTAAGTTTCCCGTCTTTGTCCTTGGTTTTTTAATTATGGTTTTTCTTACTTCATTCGGACTGCTGGGACAAAACTCGCCTCCATCACCGGAGCTTATCACTATACGGAAACTGTATAACTGGTTTTTTGCCATCGGTTTAACGGGGCTTGGCATGCAGATCTCTTTCTCGGAGTTACGAAAAGCGGGGGGTAAGCCTTTGGCAGTAGGATCGGCGGCCGCGTTGATGAAAGCCGTGCTGGCGCTGATCGTTGTGATGCTTTTTATTTCTGAAAATCCATAAAAATGTCGGGGTGATGAAGTGCCAAAAGAAAGAAAACCAACCAAACCGGATGATTATGAACCCAGGATGTATACGCTCTTTGCCACTGAGAGGATGGAAGATTACGTCGCACTTTCACTGGCGCTGTTTATCGTTATTATTGTTTTAATCGTTCACCAGTAAAAAAACTACCCTTACCGTTTCTCTTATTTAACGGTAAGGGTAGTTTTTATTTTAAAGAACTGCATGTGAGGATGATATCATTTTGTATTACAACCAGTGTTCCCGTATAGATTCCGTCGTCATCATAGACCGGGGTTACCTCACAGGTAAGGCCGCCGGAGAGTTCCAGCCTTTTTGTTGCCCTGGAATCAATATTGTTATAAATAAAGGCAGCCAATTTACGGTCAATGACCTCGATGCTGGTACCAGGGATTAAATTTTTAAGGTAACACTTGGCCATTAAATTTGCCAGGGAAATTTCATGATCCTTGTTGACAAAAATGATTCCCTGGGGCAGGGCATCTATTAATTTGTCCAGGATTTGATGATAAATATTATCTTCCTTGACATCGGTCCTGATGACCGTCAATGAACCTAGTATTTTATTGTTCTTGATGATGGGAGAATGAATTGCTTTAAGCAGTTTATCTCTGAATTTCAGCGTTAAGGTGGTAGATCCTTCATTTTCTCTTTGAAAATCATCTGTATTGCCGAAGAGTTCTTTTAACTTAATATTTCTTAACGTGTTTTTTCGATCGGCAAACATATGATGGGCCGCTTCATTGGCGAAAATGATACGGCCTGAATTGTTGGCGATGATAACTCCCTCGTGAATCTGATTAAAGATGGCAAAGTCGATATTTTCAAAGTATGTCTTTGCAGTATTAACTCCCCAAAATTCAACCAGCAACTCGTAAAGACAGATATAAAGGGCAAATACCAATAATAAAACCGTTATGGCCCTGTACAATTCAAAATTATTGGTTTCAAAGAAAAAATACAATCTCCAGAGACTGTCACCTGCATCTGAGGCTACGATAGTATATCTCTTATTGTCATAGTAAAAAGTCTCTTGCTGAGGATCAAAAACATTTGCCTTTACCTTCTCAAAGGGCCAGATCACAGGATTACCGGAAGAATCAAAAACAGCAACTCGGTAGTTTTGGTTCATAAAATCTTGAATAATTTCATTTTGAAACTGATCAAGCCGGAAGTTAACCGCTAACAATGTTCTTTTGTTTTTTATGGGGACGATCATGGTGATTACTTCATGCCTGGATGAAGGATCCAGGTGCAAACCGGAGACCAGAACTTCGTAACTTTTTAGGCGTTCAGTTTGTTTTGCCAATTCAATGATGAATTGATCCTGACCGTATTGGGAGGTGGTATTTTGTATCGTCCCGTCTGCCTTCACGATATATAGATTCGTTATCCGGGAATCAAAAAAAATAAATTGGTTCAATAATTGTTGGTTGCTCTGTTTGTTCTCAACTCTTTTTGCAATATTTATGGTTACGGTCTTTAGATCTTCATGAAAGGTGTTTGTTTTATTAACAGCGATTTGCATGATTCCGGTCTCATACCTACTGATGATATTCTTGGTATGACGGAATTCCATAATACCAAACAAAATAAAAATGCTAATAAAAAAGATTGTTACGAAAGTAGGAAAGATGCTTTTAAATGGGGGGGATTGTTTCATTTGTATCCTCCGGGTTTAAAGCTTATTTTATGATACCCCTCTTTACTGCGGCGGTAAGAGCTTCTTCCACAGAGTGAACATTCAGTTTGGCAAAAATATCCTTTAATCTCCTTCTAAAGGTAGAGAGACTTATATAAAGATCGGCGGCAATTTCCTTTTGATTTTTTCCACGGGCGAGCAGTTGTAGGATTTGTATTTCTTTTTCCATTAATCCCGTATCGGAAAGATTCAGCAGACTATCGGTATTCAGGCCGGGGTAAAGATAGGAGCCACCCTTATAAGTCATTAAAACAGCGGACTTAATTTCATCAAAGAAAGCATATTTGGGAACAAAGCCCTTAACACCGCATTCCATGGCTTTTTTTATGAAAATCGGATCGTCATAGGTGGTAAGGGCCACATGCTTAATATGAGGGTATTTTTGCTTTATTTTACCGGCCAGTTCCAGGCCGTCCCCATCCGGAAGACCGATGTCCAGCAGAATCACATCGATATCCCCGGATAGCTTTGCCAGAGCCTCCTCACAAGATCCGGCCTCCGCCACCACTTGCATGCTGTCTTCCAGTTCAAGAAGCTTTTTTAAGCCCTCCCGAAAGACGTTATGATCCTCAATCAACATGATCTTGATTTTCTCCATCTTCTTGGCCTCCTGGTTGTATCGGGACAGTCAAGGTAACACAAAAACCTGTTTCACAATACCCAAAAACAATATCTCCGCCAATGAGAGCGGCCCGTTCCTTCATGCCCCATAATCCTTTGCCTACCAGAAAATCCCCCTCAGCTCCCCCGTTATCCATAATTTCTATCTTCAGGGTATCTTGTTGTTTGGTAAAATTAATATCTACTTCCGTGGCTTTGGCATGTTTGACAATATTGCTGAGGGCTTCTTGAATGATTCGGTAAATGATGATTTCATCCTTCTTTTTAACTCGTAAAGCCCTGTCCTGGTAAAAGATATACACTTTAATTTTATTTAACTTTTCATAGGTTTGAATGTAGGATTCCAGCGCCGAAATAAGGCCCACTTTGTCGATTAAATAAGGGTGGATGTCATTCATGATACCCCGCATTTCAATGGCGGCATTTTGACAGTGGTTGCGCAGATCCCTTAAATTTTGCAGTAATTCGTCACCTTTTAAGTGACCGTTTTTATGCAACCGGAGGTTATAATCCAGTGAATGGATGATGGTTGACATATACCTGGCGATCCAGTCATGAATCTCAATGGAGATTCTTTTTCTTTCTTTTTCCAGGGTGTCTAATAAAAGTGACTTGTCTTTTTGTTCATTGGCCAACCTGGCAATCATCATGGCTCCCACTAATTTATTCAACAGGAAAAGAGGAACATAGTCCACGGTCAAATCAATGGTACGCCCGTCATTATTAAAATTGACTCTGGTTCTTAACAGTTCCTTTTGAGTTAACAAAGCATGCAATAACGGTTGAGTAATATTCTGCAAACGGGGGAACAGTTCCGGGAAATGTTCAATGTTTTTATCTAACACCGCCTCCGGGAGTAAACCGAACAAATCCCGGGCGGATTTGTTGACATATTTAACATTACCGGAACTGTCAACAAACATAAAGGCGCTGTCCGTGTATTCAGCCAATTCACCGGTATATATGCATTTGGTCAGAAAAGGTTTTAACAAAAGGTATAAAACATAGGGTAAGAGCAGCAGTGACACGAACAAAAGGACCAGTAACAAAATTATTTTCCTGTTTATATTTGCCAGGGTGGATTGAAAATAATTATCTAATTCCTTGTCATAGGTTTCACTTAAATTTCTTAGTTTTACATTCATTTGCCTGGTAAAGTCCTGGTTCCGCAAATAAAAATCCTGCATTTCTTTTTGTGAATAGTTATTGCTTTGTATGGTAGGGATTACTTCCAGGGAGGCAAAGGACAAATAAGTTTTGCTTAATTCAATTAAATCGTGTATGTTCTGGTTCCTTGGGAGGTTGTCAGAATCATAAAGGTCAGTCTGTTTTTTTATGATCATAGCGCTGTATCTATAGAAGCGATCCAGATACTGCGCATCTGATAATAAGATATAATCCTGCAGGCTGGAAGTCATGGCGTCAATATTACTGGATAATTCTTTAAAGTCAGTTAATTGCTCCTGGTAATCCTCGATCCTACCAATTTGCTGGTAGGTGGTTAAAAAGTTTTGAAAGAGCAAAACAGAACATACACAAACAATAATAAATAATATTAAAGCCAGCTTTGTAAGTTTTTTGTTAAATGACATATTGTCACCATGCCGTGAAAGATTTGGTTTTTAAATTAAAAATGATTATGTGTAGTGTATAAATTATAATATTTTGACGATATATAGTAAATTCCTCTTAAATAAATTCATTTTTGTCCAATGCTTCCTCCTTGTTTAAAAAAGTCATATACAAGACAATTAATAAGTAATGATTACGACAAAAAAAGAATCATGCAAATGACACAAATGTGTCATTTGCATGATTCCTAAATGCCAATCCGCCTGCATTTTATTGACCGTGCCTACCAAAAATATTAAGATCTCATTAAGATCAACCAATTAACAAAAACATTTTGCAGTTCAGAAAGTAACAAAAGTAACAATTGTAACAATATAAAGGTCAATGCAATGGAGGAGGTAATGTTGTGGATAAAATTCACATTCATGTCTCCCGCAGAAAAAAAGAAAAGCTTGTGAAATGGTATGGATGGATTTTTATACTCCTTATTTGTATGACACCGCTGGTAATCATTTTGCTTCCTAAATTGATGTTAAATGTAAATAGAATCAACACTTTGTTAAGGGGATCGCGCGTTCCTGAGGCAGATAGCGTAACTGGTACTGTAAACAAAGTATCCTGGAAAAAAACATACGATGGAGATTTGGGTTGCATAGAAGGGGACATTGAAATAACAAACCATAAAAACGAGATTATCAAATGTAGTTTTAAAAAATATGTTGGACCAAAGTTTAATGAAACAATTGACATCAACTGCAATGACAACTTATATCTTACCGGAATGTTTAAAGATCGATTATTCTTAATCAGGAATGTCCAAAACAACACAAACAATCAAGTGTATACTACGGAACCAATGGTTTCGGTGTACTAATAATTTTAAAGTTTTGTTGAAAGGGGGTAGGGGACAAAAAACAGGTATAATATAATCCCTACTTATGTCATTGAAACCTAAAATTAACCATCAGCATGGAGGTGTGTTAACTTGGCACAAACTCAAATTAGCCAAGCTCAGAGTCAAAGCTTGAGTACTCAAATTGCCAAAGCGATCCCTGGACTTATTCTTGTTGTATTGGTAGCTATCGCCGCAACCTGGGCGGAAGGATACATTAAGGGCAACTTTAAAAAGGTTTATGAGATTGCTCACCTGAACTATGTTTTATTAGCTATTATTTTTGGTATGCTGATTCGTAATACTGTAGGTGTACCTTCTGTATTAGAACCTGGTCTTAAATATTCCACCATTTTAACGAAGACCGGTATCGTCGTGATGGGTACCAAATATACCCTGGCTTCTCTGGTAAAAGTAGGTACCACCAGTATGATTTTTATTGCTGTGACACTGTTCGGTACTGTGGCCTTAATGTTCTGGCTCCGCAAGCGCTATGAAATGACGGACTCCCTAGCCGGTTGTTTGGCTTCCGGTTTTGCGGTCTGCGGTGTTTCCGCTACCGTAGCCACCGGCCCTGCTGTAAAAGCAAAGGGGCAGGAAATGTGTTACACCATTGCTACCATTTTGATCTTTGGTCTTTTAGCTCTGTTTACCTTCCCGGCCTTAGGCCACTTATTTGGCTTAACCCAAAACCAGTTTGGCGCTTGGGTGGGCGTTGGTATTGTTAACTCCGCTCAGGTTCTGGCTGCCGGTATGGCATATGGTGATGAAGCCGGTTTGATGGCCGGTATTTATAACATGGGTCGTGTGGTGCTGTTGCCCTTTGTTGTACTGTATGTTGTAATGCTGGTTCTTAAGAACGACAGCAAGTCTGCCGGTGAGATCAACAAGACCCAGTTTGTGATGGACAAATTCCCTGTTTTTATCATTGCATTCCTGATCGCCGTGCTGGCAAACACCGCCGGTCTGTTCAGCAAAGAAGAAGTCAAGATGGCCAACACCTTTATGACCTGGGCATTTACCTTAGGTTTTGCCAGCATCGGTTTAACCACCAAGTTCTCCGACATGAAAGCTGCCGGTAAAGACGGTATCGTACTGGGCTTTATTGTAGGATTTATTAAGGCAGCCTTTGCCCTGGTAGTTGTAAAATTCATCCTTCCTTTATAATAGCAGGTTCATTACGATGAATGTAGGAGGTGCCTGTTCATGACCGAAAAAAACAGTTGTGCAACAGAAGATCAAAGGGCAGCTGACCGTAAGGTTAGAAAGCAGGATTATATGGTTATAGGTTTGGGCTTACTGTTATTGATACTGTCCAAGGTTTTAGCGTAAGAAACACCAAAAAAGTTTTGATTTTCATGGCAGGGTAGGGACTAACAGAGTCCTTACCCTGCCATACTATATCGGGGCAGAATAATAGGAGAGGTATGCATGTATAAAAATATTTTGGCGGCTGTACACGGGGAAGAAGATGAAGGTTTTTTAACAAAAATCGCGGAACTGGTTATGTTAACAAAACCGCATGTTACGGTGCTGCATGTGTCAGAAACAGGATTAACCCATTATGGTTATGTGGATCAACTGGCAAGCGCCATCACCAAGGAGCAATTTATTCAATATATTTATCATATGGCTGATGAAAGACAAAAGGACATTTATAATAAATTTAGGGAACTCTCTGCAAGCGCCGGCATCCAATTTGAATGGAAGTTGAGGCAGGGGAATCCCTCAAAGGAAATTAGCCAGGAATTGAACACAGGGAACTATGATCTGTTAATACTGGGAACCAAACCCAAATCACCCGGCAACACATCCAGTAAGGTTAAAGAAAAAATACTAAAGGGGCTAACTACTTCACTGTTAATCATTAAATAAAAATATTTACTAAAAGACAAGGGATTTTGTCAAATATTTTGTCATTACACTGTCTCCCCCTTGTTTCACGGCCTAATTATGCTACAATATTCACAAGCATATTTTGCCTGAGAAACGAGGGTGTGGGAATGAAAACAACGGGCAATCCCACAGTAAAAGAGTTTCTGGCCTATCTGTCGAAAGTTTCTCCTTGTCTCTTGCTTTTTGTGCTGTTTTATTGCATCGTTCATTGTTACAGTTATGAAAACACCCTGGTTTTGATACCGCTGGTTGCAAGTATTTTCGTACTGTATTATTTCTTTGGTCAATCCGAAGAGGAGGATCACTGACAACTGACAAAGGAAAAAAAGCAAATGATAAAGCCACCTGAGGGTGGCTTTAATAATTTCTTATTTGCAGGTGGCCTTCATCATCCAGGCTAACTACAATCTTGACCATCTCTTTCTCCAAAGTCCTGCTCACTTTTCCTACCTGTACGGAGACTCCTTCGAAGGCATGGTCGATTTTTATCTTCTTGTCTTTGGCCACCATGACAAGAGATTTTGTTCCCATTTGAGAGCCGATTTCTTTAATATACACATCATCCGCGGCTTGAATGATGCCCCCGCGGACAATCCCGCCAACTTTAACATTTCCGTCGGCAACAATATGGGTATTGAAACAACCCTGGCTTACCGTAACATCTCCGGAACTCTTAATTACGGAGTTCAAGGCCACTTTAATACTCACCACACTTCGCTTGTCCACCAGGCTGTCCACATAATAAAAGAAATTGCTGAGATCTTGCAGGGTTTTTTGAAATTCATCAGCAGTCTGATATTGAAGAATATTTATGCCACTTAGCCGGTTAATTGTTTTTTGCAGGATATGCTCGTAATTGCCAAGGAGCTTTAAATCCAGTACCTTGATCTTTTTGCTTATCTTATCCAGTAAACTGTTTAAATTAATGAATTTCTTCTCAATGAGAAGAACCAGAACATTGCCAAAGATTACTTTGGTATTCGGAGGAAGCTTTTCAATCATCAAATTGGCAGAAATGAACAGGTCCTCAAGGTTTCTTAACAAATCATGGAGTAAGGGTTTTAATGTATTGCATAGTACAATAAAACCACCGCTAACCACTTCGGCATTCACAATATTGCCTTTAATGGTTACGTCTCCGCCGGCCGTTATCTTACATTTGGTAATAATGTTTTGCACCGTAATATTGCCGGTAGCGCTGACACTCATATCATTGTCCACGGAACCCATGATGATAACATCGCCTTTGAAACGAATGTTGCCTGTTTTGACATTTACGTCACCAGGTATTGTTAGCACGGGTTCTATGGAAAAAAACCAGTTGTTACTTGACTTTTGCACCTTGGGTTGTCCCTCGCTGGTGGCAATAACCCTTAATCCGTCCTCAACAATTTCAACGCCGGGTCCGGCAAGCAAACTAATTCTTTTGGGTTCTTTGGCTTTGTAAAGCTGATTGGTAACAGTAATGCCAGGAGAGCCTTCTTGACCAGGCATCTTTCTGGCTAAAGTATCGCCCACGGATACGGATGGTATAGTACCCAGTTCTTTAAAATCGATTGTACCCTTGATATCTTCCTGGGGAGTGCCGGCGTTATGTTCAAACAGAAGTTCAACCATATCATCGGTTGATTGACCGGGGGGAAGTCCCCGGGCGACCAGAATCATACCATCCTTTGAATCTTTTACGATACTGTCAATGGCGCTTAAATCGATGCCATAGGATACTTTGTGTTTGTTTAAAAGATTTACCAATGAGTCCCGGGTCTCATTAAAAATGACTTCTTTTTTGTGCCTGGCCTTTAAAACAAGGTTGGGGGAAGGGGCACAATCAATTAATTCGTATGTATTGCGGTATTCGTTTTTTATTTCCAGAAAGGCCGACATTTTATCCGGGGAAATGTGAACTTTCACAAAACCCGGGTCGTTATGACTAAAGGGTATGGCTTCGATCCGATCTTTTTGGGAAATCTCCGAAATACCGGAGACAGGATTACCGTTCACCAGTATTTGAACTTCCGGACAAGTTATAATGGTGGCTTTCCGACCGCCTTCTTCAGGATCCTGTACATAAATCTTACCACCGGTAACCCAAGCTACACCTTCGTTGTTATTATTGGGGGAGGGCGACGAGGTATCTGTCCCAGGGTTTAAGCTGGCAGTTTTTCGTTCATTTTTTTCTTTCATTGGCAAACCTCCCTAAAATGTCTCAGTTGCAACCTACTTAGGACGAAGGTAGTTAAAGTAATACTTATGAATATTTTCGGATACTTTAATCTTAACTAAATAGGTACAAAACAGGATTTAAAATTCTTTTGAAGAAAAATTAAAGAATATGAAGAAGGAATGGCACACTGCCAATTAACATAAGTTATTTACTTTACTTTACTCCAAAAAGATGGTTTGTTCAACCACTAAAGGTATTTTAATACAGTGATGCAAAATTATTAAGGTAAAAGGCTTAATAATCAAGACCATAATCCCAACTATGCTGGTGAAAAATATTTAATTGATTTTACAGAAAACGTATAAACGTATAATTAACGAGTAGTAGGAGGCAAAATCATGACTGTTGTTTGTGGGGGAACCCCTCTGGAGGCGGGCGCTGTTCTCTGCCCTGTCTGCGGAAGCGGAAGTAAGCCTATGAGACATGAAACTCTACAAAGTCTTATCAAGGAGGACCGCTTACCTCATCTTCTGGAAGGATACAGCATGTGCCTTAATCAAAACTGCCCGGTAGTATATTTTGGGCGGGAAATATTTTATAAAGACGATGTAAAGGTGAAGGTTTGGTTTAAGGAAACCGACCCAACTGTCCCGGTCTGTTATTGTAAGAACGTCTCCACTAAAGATATTATTGACCATGTGAGGATAAAAAACTGCTGCCATAACCTCAGAGACATTCAGGAACATACTGGGGCTAATAGTGGTAAAGAGTGTCTGATAAAAAACCCGGCTGGTACTTGATGTCGTCCAGCAGTGCAATCGGTGATTGCCGAAGCTTTAAGGGGTAAAAATAAGATAAGTTGTTAATGATTTGGAGTCAAGGAGAGTTAAATTTTTAATTTTTTTTTACATTGGGTTTACGAAAAGTTTTGCTTTATGTTGTAAAATGAGCTAGGAGGTAGATGCTGATTATGAAAATAGCAGTCTTTGCGGATGTTCACAGCAATCTTTTAGGTTTAGAAGCAGCTTTGCAAGATATTGAAAAAAGAGAAATTAGCCGAATCTATTGTGCCGGGGACCTGGTAGGCTACGGTCCACGACCCAATGAGGTCATTGCATTGCTCCGCCGGAAAGCTATCCCCACTGTCATGGGCAATTATGATGATGCCATTGGCAATATGAGACTCATTTGCGGCTGTGACTACAAAGATGAAAAGGCCTTAAAACTGGGTGAAAGATCAGTACTTTGGACCAAGGAACATACTTCCGAAGAAAATAAGGCATGGCTCAGGGAATTGCCACAACGGGTAGCGTTTACCGAGGAAGGGTTCCGGTTCCTGATTGTTCACGGCAGTCCCAGACAGCTCAACGAATATCTGTTTGAAAATATACCGGATGAATACTTAAATGAACTTCTGGCTGAAAATAACTGCGATGTCTTAATCTGCGGGCATACCCATTTACCCTTCCATAAAACCCTGGCAAAAGGCCATATCATTAATGTGGGCAGTGCCGGCAAGCCCAAGCATGGCAATCCCAATGTGACTTATGCCATCCTTGATGTTGCGGAAAGGAATTTGACTGTTGAATTCATCCAGGTTCCCTATGACTTTGAACAAACAGCCAGGGAGATTGAAGAAGTTGGTTTACCCTCTGAATTTGCGCAGATGATCAGAACCGGTAAAGCCTAAAATATATAAGCCAGGGTGAAAACATCCTGGTTTTTGTTTTTGTTGTTTGTTAAAAGTACTTTATTGAACTGTCGTAAGGTTTTTTTACTGGGTATCCCCTTTGCCATCATCGCGTCCCCCTGTACCACCCCCATTACAGCCACAGTACTGGCCTACGCTGCTGCCAAAGGCAGCATGTGGTACGGCTTTTCTTTACTGTTTACCTATGCGATGGGCCGCAGCATCCCGCTGCTGGCTGCCGGCACCTGTACCTCTGTACTGAAAAATGCTTCCAAGTTTGATGGCTTTAGCCGGGTGATACAGAAAATTAGTGGGGTGGCCTGATAGCCCTGGGTTTTTACTTACTTTACAGCGTTATTGGTTAGTTGCTAAAGATTCAATCTTCATTTAATTAGATAATACCTGATAGTAGGTTCGCGCCTACTATTTTTTTATGAAAAAATCCGCCATATACAAGAAAATGTCGTTTTAGGGAGTTGAGTTAATGAATATCTTTAAATTTATAAATAAGCACACACATGATTAAACTATTGATGCTGGCTGTGGTGTTAGGACTTATAGTGGGATCGGTCTTTCCAAATTTGGGCCATCAACTGCAAGTACTGTATCCCTTTTCATTGTTTGTTATGCTTTACCCGATGATGGTAGGGATTAAGCTTGGAGAAGTAACCGGGGCGGCAAAGCGGTTGGGTTTTATGACAGTGGTGATGCTCTTTAACTATTTGGTATCTCCTTTGTTAGCAGCTTTCCTGGCTAAAACTTTTCTAGGAAGTTATCCTGATTTTGCGGTGGGTCTCATCCTCACCGGGGTGGTTCCCTGCGCAGGTATGATTGTGGCCTGGACCGGTATGGCCAAAGGTAATGCTCCCATGACTCTGGTGATAACCGTGATGAGTTTACTGGCAGGGATTTTCTTAATCCCCGCCTGGATGCTGGTACTGGCTGGAAAATATGTGCCGGTGGATGCTTTGCAAATGCTTAAGACCATCCTGATAACTATTGTGGGGCCGCTCATTCTGGGCAACCTAACCCGGATTTGGCTAGTCAAGCGTATAGGGTACCAGCGGTTTGCTGAACTGAAACCGGTTTTCCCAGGGATCTCAGCCCTGGGGATGTACATGGTCTTTTTCATATCCATGTGTGCGGAAGCCGTTAACCTCATACAAAACCCCCGGTATATATTGACCATCAGCGTGCCGCTGGTTATCTTTTATCTGCTTCTTTTTAGCAGTTCAGTGCTCTATGCCCGACTGGCCAAATTAAACTACCCCGATATGGTGGCTTTGACTTATGGTGTCAGTGGTAAAAATATCTCCATAGCACTGGCCTTGGCGGTGTTGTTCTTTTCCCCGCTAACAGTGATGATTATTGCTGTTAAACCTTTGATTCAGGTATGTTTTATGGCTGGCTTTTTTCGACTGACAGGAAAATTAAAGGCATACTGGGATAGGGTGTTACCGGCAGAAGGGAACCTGCCTGGGGTAAAAAATCGTCAATAACCTCAATTTACTCTATGGATTGGTAAAAAACCCTGCCGGAACCTGATGTAAGTGCAGTGCAATCTGTGATTACCAGGGCTAACGAAATGAAAACCCGGAAGAGAACAGGGGAGTGTTCCTTTCCGGGTTTACTGTTTTTCTTTTCAGGGAGTTATTATTTCACCGCACCACTTGTGGTAAAGTATTTTTTCTTAATGCCCAAGGCTACATTCACTAGGGCAATCATCACAGGTACTTCAATGAGGGGGCCGATAACTGCTGCGAAAGCGGCTCCAGATTTGATACCAAATATGGCCACAGCCACTGCAATGGCCAGCTCAAAGTTGTTGCTGGCAGCGGTAAAGGCCAGGGTGGTGCTTTGGCTATAATTGATGCAGCTTAGCTTGCTCATGAAGAAGGACAAGAAGAACATGACGGTAAAGTAAATCAACAGCGGGATGGCGATTCGCACCACATCCATCGGTAGTTCAACAATGTATTTGCCCTTCAAGGAGAACATGATGACGATGGTAAATAGCAGGGCAATCAGCGCTAAAGGGCTGATGCGGGGCACAAATTCCTTTTCATACCATTCTTTACCCTTACGGGGAATCAGCAAGGCCCTGGTCAACATACCACCAACAAAGGGTATACCTAGGTAAATCAGCACACTCTTGGCCACCTCAGCCATTGAAACGTGTACTTCAATGGATTTCATGCCCAGCCAGCCGGGTACCAGTGTAATAAAGAAGTAAGAGTTTGCCGTGTTTCACGCAGATATTGTTCCGGGCAGTTGTTGCTGTTTTTCCAGCCCGTATTTACCTGATCTCTTTTGCGAAATGCTTGTGAAAAGCAGAAGGTAAGGAAGTATATAACCTGTCAAAAAAGTAGTTTTAGTTTTTAAGCAGTTTATATTTTTAAGCAGTTTCAGATGGTTTTAGATTCGGCACATTTATGATTCAGCACCATTTATATTGGTTCCGATAATGTATATTATGTTAACTTCTAATAAGAGAAAAGGGCTTCAGGATTGTTTCTACCTGCACCTGCTGCACCTGCCCGCCGGCCTGTCGTCCTTGACTCGTCTGCCAGGTTTTCTGTGGCTGATGGATATGATTCTTACTGGCTTTATGCTAACCCGGTGTCTGCATTTGCATTGTGCAGGCGGTCAAGGATTCGCTGCGCCAGGCCTGGTTGTTGTGGAGATTCCTTTTGGGTTTAATATGCAGGTTTTGGCTTGAACCCATGCTGCCGGTACATCCAGGCATTCCTTCGGGGTCTTTTCGGGTACCGCACCAACGGCTGGCCAGGGCTATTGCTTGCCAGGACGGTGTTGCTGTCGGTTCATTCATTAGCTGGCAAAGATGATGTTCTGCACCAGCCCCTGGTTTCCGCCGGGGTCTTGCGATCACCTGCGCATCCATGAGCCGGTGCAGGTTACGGTTGATCCATAGGTGTGGGCCACTTTACAGGGTTTAATGTCAGTGCCACCGGCCCATGGATGCTTCCGTCCGGGTCATCGGGTACCTTGCACTGCCAAGGCGTTTGGTACATATGTTCGCTGGTTGATCAGCCAGGGAGATTGTGCTTTCTTCCAGGTTCTTCCTACCGTGCTCTCGTCTGGGTCTTTACGGGTACCTCGCCAGAGTGCTGCAAGGGTATTAGCTATCAAAGGTAACATCCAGGTTGTTGTAGCTTATTAGCTAACAAAGATGGGTTCCTTTAGCACCCTGGCTCCCGTCTGGGGTCGGCGCTGAGTGGCATTTGGGACATTTCATCGGGGGTGCCCAGCGGGTGCCGATCCGTCTGGTTTTGTACGCTGTTCATGGTGGCGGTTTATGTAGTGGGGCGGGAGCTTCGTCCACCTTTCAATCCCTGTCCTTGCGTAGGTTTTGTTAGCCTGCACGCCCTTTCTGTTCCAGCTCTGACGCCGCAGGGCAGGTCTACTGGCTCGCTTCAGGCCAAACATTGGAGGCCATCAATTCGCTCCGCAGGGTTACTTTGTTATGGGAGCCAGTGGGTCGTGGCAGCCCGGGTGCCTTTTACGGCGTGTGCTCAGCTCAATTCGCGGCCTCTTTGTTTGGCTGCCTTCAGCATCGCTAAGACCTGCAACCGTTGCTTTGTATGTCGCTGTTCACAGATAGGGACGGCAGGCTGCCAGGTGGCGCCTTGTATACGGGCAGGGAGCTGACGCCCCCTGCCCTTCTGCCTGATCCAGAGGTTAGATCAGGTCGTTTACAGTATTATCCATGATTCTGGCATCTTTCAGTGCCACTAGACCCAGGGGGTTGCTGAAGATATTCTTTTCGATGATAACTGTAGCAGCAGTTTGTACCTGTTCTGCTGTCAGATCATCCAGGGTGGGTCAGGGATGGCTCCTTTTCCTTTGATAGTTATTGCCCTGGGTTATTACCTGGGGCTTTTACATTAATGCGACCCCAGATGATGTGTAGCAATGGTACATCGCTAAAGGGTATTCCTCTGGGGTCGAGCTCCAATAGACAACATATTATGTTAACCCGTGCTTAGCCTGGTGCCTGTCCCCGGGAACGGACGGGCTGTCATGGAATCTGCATTCGCTTCGCAGCAGATTCCACGCCAGCCCTCCTGCCTCTGCATCTGCCAACCCAAAGGTTAGTGGCTGTCCGAGGGACGGCGGTCATGGGGCTGCTATCGCGACGCCCCAAGACCGCCAACTGCCTTGACAGCCTACCAGCCGCAGTAGAAGCCTTTGCCCCATGATATATGAATAATTGTTATATTAAGTATAACCTGTTACAATATAAGCGGACACCCCGGTAGTATCTATCAACAGAGAGGAAAACCCGCTGGCTTTAGCGGAAACTATGTAGAGAACTACCGAGGGGGGGCGGCGGCAATGGCCAGACAACGCAAAAACTTTATGTTAACTTCGAACCAGCCGGGCATCGGGGGTTGTTCCTCTTTACAGTTCTAAGACCGGGCATCCTTGACCGTCTGCTATGATCTTTGTGAGGTTAGCGGTAGTTCGTAGTTCTTAGTAGTTCTTAGTAGTTCTTAGTAGTTCTTAATGGTATCTTTCATCAGCTAAGAATGTGCCAATCCTTTACATTATTTCAATCCCTTAAAAACTTCTGCCAGGCTTATTTCCAAACCCGGTAAAAGTGCTGTGGTTAAAACATCCTCTTGATCAAAGGCACCTATCCAAAGCCATTCCTTTTCACCTGCCACATAAACATCAACAAACTTGACATCCGGGTCTACCAGCCAGTATTCCTTGACCCCGTGTTTAAAATATAACCGGCTTTTTTTCTTTCTATCATAGGCGGCAGTAGACGGGGACAATACCTCAACCACCAGATCCGGTGCCCCCTGGATGTTTAGCTCCCCAATAATTGAAGACCGATCCTTTGAAATATAAAAAATATCTGGTTGAATTACCTGATTGTCTAACACAACATCCATAGGCGCATCAAAAACTTCCCCAAGTTGCTTTTTTTCCGCAAAATCAGAGAGCAGCCTGTAGATTTTCCCGGTAATTCGCTGATGATTAGTGCTTGGCGATGGTACCATAATCAAATTTCCCCCGATTAATTCGTATCGTTGACCGTCATCCAACTTCATATAGTCTTCAACAGTGTAAATCCTGTCCGATAAAACCACTGCCATAAGCTCACCCCTTAAAGGTCTTTAATTTATTATATTTCTCTCCTCAGACTTAGTCCAGTAATCAGGCGCCGGGGTACTGTCCTCACTCATTTTCCTAAAAAGTGTCAAATTCATAACTTTCCTGTTACAATCTTTTTCTATGTCTCAACATAGCTTCCAGAACAGGATACCAGTCTTTATACTTTTTATCTTCTAATAGCCTAGTTAAGTTTGCCGCATACTCCTCACCAAAGGGCATGCCCCAGCTTTGCTCCGCTTCCCCCACCCTGGTTGACTGCAAGTCAAGCTCTCCGGAGCGGCGGGTTAGTTCTTCTCCAACCAGAGCTTTCTTTACGCCGGTTTGTCTCACCTGCTTCTCCAGTTCTTTCTGACGCCCCTGCCAGTATTCATACTCCTGCTTGAGTTGTTCCAATTCAGTTAGGTCCAGGCGGGCCAGTTCCGCCAGGAAATCTTCTAGCGTCAGTTCCAGTTCCCGGATGGTAAACGGTAAAGACAACTGCCCGGCCATATTTTGGTAGCGGGTGGTCTTGTCTGCCAGCCGTCCGGCCCAACCTGACAGTTCTTCCTGTTGCGCCTGTTGTAACCTGATTTCCTCCTCTATGTCTGCCAGTTGCTGCCTTTTGATTTCCAGTTGGCGCACAATGGCCCCGGCCCCGATGTAAGGGATGGCATCCTTGAGGACGGTTAAAAGGGTACCGTTCGTGAATCTCAAAGTTCTGCTTCAAGAGCTCCAGCTGCAATTCCTGGGGTGCCAGTATGTCCAGTATGTAATCATAGACAAAGTCACGCACATTTTGGACGGGCTTAAAGGACAGGGCTTTGGTCACGAAAATAATGCCAGTTAATCAACCGCAGCCTCTTCAACCACTTCATCAAACAGCCCTCCTTCGTTGCCTGCTTCATAGCGCAGGATTTTTTCGTGTAATTGCTCTATTTGATCGGCATCGATGGCGTGCAACAAGGTATGAAACAGGCGAAACCGGTACTCGTCCGAACGGACGTCACCATCCAACGGCTCCAGAAGTTTATAGTGAGAGGCCAGTCGGACCAGTTCCAACAGCCTGGAACCGGTAATCGCCCACAGCAATAATACGGTTTGATAGCTGCGATCCACAATTTTAGCTTTATATTCGTCAAAATGATGGTCCAACACTTCCTGGACGGTGGCTTTACCTGCCACTTGCTCCATATGGTACTTCATATTGTTGACCACACTCTTAATTCTTCCAGAAACTGTTGGGTCATCCTATCTGTTTCCAGAATGGCAAAACTGGGACGCTGTTTGGCTTCTTCTCCCGTTAGCAGTTGATAGGTAACAAAGGCAAAACGCTGGTATTCAACTGACCGTTCCTCACATAATTACTTTAATACGGCCATTATGCGACTGCTGTAGTGAGGGATTACGATATACTGTCGGAAATTGTCCCGCACTTCCACATCAATCCATTGGAGTTCTCTTAATTTACGCAGCTGTGTAAACCGACTTTTGAGAAAAAGGATCACGGTCAAGGTGCCGGAATTCCGGTACTCAAGTCAATCTGGGATTTGTTTGACCTGTCTCTGCTGTTTTCCCAGTCTGGAATACGCAAACACTCCGGTATTTCAGCGTGGCTTCTAGCTTTTGCCTACATTTGCGGCCTAGTTAATCATGCAAGTTCTGTAAATCAAAATGCTAAGTGGCCACAATCTTTAGAACCCAGGTTATGGAATTGGGATTATTATCCTGAAACTGCATAACTACTGAATAATAAATATCAAAATATCTCATATAGTTAATTAATAATTTTGTTTCAATATATGTTATTATTACCCTTTTGGTACATAAAATTTTTATTTTCTCAAAATCAGGCAGTGAGCTGTTCGAATTCTCAGACTTTTTTCAAAAAGGGCTATGCTTCTTTAGCTAATCTCCCTTACGTATTAATATAAAAAAGAAAGACGACTTCTGAAGTGATGTCGTCCTTTTCAGTCTCAAATATTATTCATTGTACAAACTTTATTTTCCTCCAGGGTAGCTGAAAAATGAACCGTCTGTGCCTGGACAAGTTACCTTTTTTCAGTGGTGGCCTACCAAATTCGCCTCTTCACTATGATCGATCCCTTCCAAAGGGGGAGGCTTACCCGCTTCCAGGTAAACCCTGTCGGCCGGGGAACCATACCATGATGTCACAGGTTCCAGGGCTCGAAGGTAAAAATAAAGGTTTTTTGTTATGATTGTATTCTATAGATATTTAAAAATCCTTTTTTTAATAAAAATTTCCAAGAAAAAGGTCAGGTTGTAGACAAACTCAGGAACGGGTGGTTCTTAAAAGGTTTATCTTTTTAGATTTCCCTTTTTCTAAAGAAATAATTTCGTCCCCAAGGAATTCTGCCTCTTCCTCGTCATGGGTTACCAGTATAAAGGGAATCTGCCATCTTCGGTGGAGGTTTTTCAATTCATGTCTTAAACTTATCCTGGTGCGTTTATCTAAAGCACTGAAAGGTTCGTCCAGAAGCAGTAACTCCGGGCGGACCACTAGGGCTCTGGCCAGGGCTACTCGCTGTTTTTCCCCGCCCGATAACTGCCGGGGATAACGGTTCACGAGGTGCCCTACGCCAAAGAAATTAAGCAATTCCATCGGTTCTTGTGCCGAAAGAGCATTATTTCCACTGCGGCTTTTCAAACCGTATAAAACATTTTCCTTCACTGTCATATGGGGAAATAAGGCGTAATCCTGAAAAAGGTAACCAATGTTGCGAAAGCGAGTAGGGACATTAATATTTTGTTCAGATGAATAGATGATTCTGTCGTTAATTCTGATACTACCAGAGGAGGGATTAAACAGGCCGGCCAGGCAGTGTAAGACGGTTGTTTTCCCGGAACCGGATGGACCCCACAGTACCACGATTTGATTGTCTGATTTTATTTTTATCTCCAGGGTGAAATGCCATAATTTTTTCCTGAATGACGCTTCTAACATTGTTATCACCCACTTAGTAATTTTGTCTTTTGGCCCAGCGGTTAACCCAGAAAATAACCAAGAAACTAAAGATGGTCACGATTGTTACCAGAGTTCTGGCGGTATCATTATCTCCGGCATCCACAGCAAAGAAAATGGCCACCGGTATGGTCTGAGTCTGTCCCGGTATGTTACCCGCCACCATTAACGTAGCACCAAATTCCCCCAGAGCCCTGGCAAAGGATAATACGAGTCCCGCCAGGATTCCCGGCCAGGCCAAGGGAAGCGTGATGGTAAAGAAAATCCTCACCTCGCCGGCCCCCAGGGTTCTGGCTGCCTTTTCTAAGCTTATATCCACGCTTTTAAAAGCCGCTTTGGCGCTCTGGTACATAAGGGGGAAGGCCACCACGGTGGACGCCAATGCCGCCGCCCACCAGGTAAAAATGATGGTAATACCCATTTCGCTCAGGACTTTACCCAGTAAACCGTTCTTGCCGATCAATATAAGCAGCCCGTAGCCGATAACCGAAGGCGGCAGTACCATTGGCAGGGTAATGGCCGATTCCAGCAAGTCTTTTCCGGGAAATTCCCTGCGAGCCATAAGTCGAGATAGGGGCAATCCCAGGATAGTAACAACTACAACTGCTATGAGAGCCGTCCGCAAGGAAAGGAACACCGGAGACCAGTCAGTTAATTGTATGAACATAACACCACCCTGTTATCTCTTTAGTGATTTAAAGCCATATTTTTCAAACACCTTGGCTGCTTCCTCACTGGCCAAGAATGAGGCGAACTCCTCCGCTGCTTTTTGCTGTTTTGTGTTCCTGAGAATTGCCATCGGGTAAACGATAGGCTTGTGGGAACTGGCTGGAGCCGGAGTGACTATTTTCGATTCCTTTGCGGTTATGGCATCTGAGCGATAGACCAGGCCAGCATCAGCATTACCGGTTTCCACATAGGTCAGCACCTGCCATACATCCTTGGCCAGTACCAACTTAGGCTGAAGAGCATCCCATAATTTCATGGTTGTCAGAGCCTCCTGGGCATATTTACCGGCCGGGACAGACTCCGGTGTGCCTATGCTGACCTTGCCAACTTCCGGTTTGGCCAGATCTTCGAATCCGGCAATCTTGGAATCTTTTCGGGCCACTAATACCAGTTCATTCCCCAACAGATCCTTACGTGAACCATCTACAATTAAACCTTTTACAGCCAGTTCATCCATTTGTTTTTGGCCGGCCGAGATAAACATATCTACCGGGGCACCTTCTTCAATTTGTTTTTGCAACGTACCGGATGCTCCAAAATTATAAGCAATGGTTACATTAGCATGTTGCTTTCCATAGAGTTCCTTTAACTCCAGGGCCGCATCCTTTAAACTGGCTGCTGCTGAAATAGTCAGGTTTACCGGTTGAGCCTGGGGTTTTCCTTTTTCTTTTTCATCCCCGCAGCCGGTTAAAGCAGCAAACGCAAATATCATAATACCTAGCATTACCCATATTTTCTTCATCAGCCGTTACCTCCTTATTATTTTTTGTATTTTAATCATCAAGGTGTTAGAATTTCCTGTTTCTATCACCTTGTTTTGCGGTTAAGACATACTGAAAACAAAAAACCGCTGAGAAGACAGCGGCTTAACGTAGGCGCTAATTTACTGGGTATGAAATTTTCTTCCTTTCCATTAAGGAAGGTCTAAACGTTTCCATTTAAACCCTTAGGCCGCTTCGCCTTGGCATGAGGTCCCATAGCTAATCCTTAGGAACACAGCCCGGAAATGGTTGAATGGTTAGCAACCACTCAGTCCTATAGTCCTTTAATATGGAGTCTTTTAAAACACTACTCTATGGTAAAGCTAAGGAAAAGGTCATTACTTTTCTTTTACAGTATCAAAATCAGGAGGGATAAGCAATGGCCAGATGACAAGAATACATAATATTTGCTGAAAACTCAACAAACAACAGGTAAAAATAACATAATCAAAGTAACTTTCCTGGTCGATAACCAGGTCCTTAAAGGCCTGGTCAAAGGATTTCAACAGGATGACCTGATCAGCAATGGTAAAACGATCCCGGTTGGCAAATGACAGGACGATTCTGTGCAATAATTCTATGCAATTTAAATTATCCCTTTTAAAAAACAAATAAGCTATGATGTCTGCAAAATAATATTAGGAATAAAGTTTGCATAATGAAGGAATGAAGAAAAAATACAGAAAAAATATCAATGTTTAAAGGAATCTGAATGTTTTAATAGAATTAATTTAATAAAATTAATATTGTACCTTAAAAGTCAAAGAAACATAATAGGAAAAATTTAATATTTGCTCCGAGCTTATGGGCCTACGATCACAACCGGTTATGGCCCTTAAGCCGATAGGGTTTGTTTGGAAACGGACAGGCCTCCCGGTGCGGAAAGGAGGGATTTGACAGCGGTCATGTCGCCGTGTACTTGTCTTTTCGCACAGTACACGGCTTTTTATTTATTTTTTAGTGTACTGTGTTAACCAATAACCATATGGTGATGGTTTACGCCAGGGCACTGGAAGAAAAATTCAATTCTGAGGAAGGCAAAAAATTATAAAACCCGGAGGTTGTTATCATGAAAAAACGTATCACCACGCTGATTGCCCTGTTGTTAACACTGGTTATGCTGGTATTTGCCGGCTGTGCCCGGCAGCAGGCTTCCAAGGAAGAAGCCAAAAAGGAAGAAACCAAACCTGCAGCCAACAAGGAAGTAATTCTGGCCACCACCACCAGCACCCAGGACAGCGGCTTATTAGACGTACTGCAACCTGAATTTGAAAAGAAAACCGGCTATAAACTTAAGGTAATTGCCGTTGGTACCGGTGCTGCCTTAAAGATGGGTGAAAAAGGTGAAGCTGACGTACTGCTGACCCACGCCCCCAAATCTGAAAAACCCCTGGTGGACAGCGGTGTGGCTGTCAACTACTCTCTGGTGATGCATAACGACTTTATTTTGGTCGGTCCCGAAAATGACCCGGCCGGTATCAAGGAAGCAAAAACCACTGCTGAGGCTATGAAAAAGATCTTTGACAAGGGTGCCATCTTTATTTCTCGCGGTGACGACTCCGGCACCCATAAAAAAGAGCTTAGCCTGTGGCAGGAAGCGAAATTGGAACCCAAGGGCCGGAAGTGGTACCAGGAATCCGGGACCGGCATGGGAGCAACCCTTAATATTGCTTCCGAAAAACAGGGCTACACCCTGACAGACCGGGCTACCTACCTGGCTCAAAAGGGTAAACTTAAACTGGCTATCCTTAAACAGGGCGACAAGTCCTTACTCAACATCTACCATGTAATGAATGTGAATCCTGAGAAGTTTAGCAAGGTAAACGCCGAGGGTGGCAAAGCTTTTGTAGACTTTATGGTGTCTAAGGAAACCCAAGAAATTATCGGTAAATTCGGCGTTGATAAATACGGTGAACCACTGTTCTTCCCCGATGCCGGCAAAGATAAATAAAATTATACTCTTGCAGAGAAACTCCCGTATTGAATGCCGGGAGTTTCTCCTTCATAACAAAAAATGCCGGGAAATAATCCCCTATGGCAAGTTCAATTAGGGTTTGCTGAAAGGATCGCAACCCCATATAAAACAAGGGTTTACAAGCATGATTGTCGAAATAAGGTGCAAGGAAAATGCGGCAAAGGCCGGAAAAATTGTGCACCTGGAGGAAGAATATGTTCCATAAATTGGAAAAACAGCTGTATCTCGAAGAATTCATACTCCCCTTTGAAGGTAAACTGAGGGCTGACAATCGTTGGGTCAAATTGGCTAAGATCATCCCCTGGGATACCATTGAAGACCGATACGCTAAACATTTTAAGGGCAACCGTGGACAGGTAGCTAAACCCGTTCGAGTGGCTCTTGGGGCTCTCATCATCCAAGAAAAGTGTAGATACAGCGACCGCGAGACGGTTGAGCAGATCACAGAGAACCCATATCTGCAGTATTTCATCGGCCTCCGGGAATACCAGGACAAACCTCCGTTCGATCCTTCTCTTATGGTGCACTTCCGTAAGCGTTTTGACGCGGAAAAAACTTTACACTGGCAGTCAAGACGGCATGATCATCGATAACTCTTTTTTAAGACTTTCCACCGTTCCAATTATTTCAGTGGAGATCCGCTGGCTGCCGTGTTTTTTATAAAAAATGATTTTTCCTTTTCGCGTGTCAGCATAATAATGAACCGGCGCCTGTTCTTGTTCCATGAGTTTAACGATGAGAAATCCTTGATTTCTGTAAGCAAGGTTATATATTTGACTTAAAAATGCCCGGGGACAATATGGCATCGGGTCCTGTGCTTTAATTTGAAAAAATTTTTCAATTATAGTCACGACAACCACTTCCTAACTTAACGTAGTGGTCTTGTATTGATAATTAGTATAAATCTTTCTGGCAGAGATTTCTATAGCCATTAGTCATTGCCCCGTCGATCAAGCGCTGCTTTTTAAACTGCAATTAAGCGCTACCGGACTCTCCGGTGGCGCTTTCATGAAATCATTGGGCAAGGGTTCTGATAATGTCCGCCCTACTGACGATGCCGATAATTTTACCGTTCTCTACAACAGGGATGCGTTTAATGTTATGTTCAATCATTCATTCAATCCTTTTGGATGTTTTATATTTTTCAAAGTCAATGACTTGCGGCCTCTTATCTTCGGAAAGACCGGATAGCAAGACGGTTAAATTTAATAACAAATTGACCTCTTCGGAGTCGTACACCAATTTATTACAACCGTCACATATGTATGCCTTCACGCCGTTTATCTTCACCTGATATTCTCCCCACTTTGCATGGTACACCTCTGATGTTTCCCGCATCGGTGCGCCACAGAAACAGTTCATCTCCTTACCCCCTTGCATTTATCATAATAAACAAAAATCTGCATTCTTAATCCTTTCTATATTTCACTAGATAGTCAGAAAAACCTGCATCCCAAGTCCTTAAATATACACAGAAATGTATTCTGTCTGTGATTTTTCAGGAATATGTAAGGTTTACTGTAGAGGATAAAATGATTTTTTATGGAACCTAACAACAGGAGGTGTAAATAATGAATACAAATGAACAACTGTATATTGACCTGATGATGGTTCGTACGCCGGGAGATCCGGAAACCAAGTTTTTGATCAGCCAGGGTTATTTAACCGAGAATATGCAGTATACCGAGAAAGCCATTCAATTTATTAACTCTTTTTTAGATGAAAAAAAGGAGGTTGTCTACCAGGCTTTCAAAGAGTTGGGGCCGGATGCCAGGAAAAGTGAGGTCCTGAAAAAAGCCGGCATTGTACAAATGGGCGTCCTAGTGGATGTTGCCAACAGGCTGGTTAAGGAAGGCAGGCTGAAAAAAGAAAACGGAAAGGTTTATACATTGGACTAAATTTATCAAGCCAGGAGCATTTATAGAGCTCCTGGCTTTGGTGTTTCTGTGTTTCGCGACAGTTTGACTAATTCAGTTCCCCATTACAGTTTATTCATTTATATTGCATATCGGTCAATGTATGGTACAATTAATTTTGTGTGTAAAAACAAAAGTTTTTTCTTCGGGGGAATGACCGGTGAAACAACCCTTTAAATTATCTTGGAACGCAGTGGAAAGACTTGCTGAACGTTATGCTACCCCAATCCTCGTATTGTCACTAAGTCAGGTGGAATACAACTATAAGTTTTTCCAACAGCACCTTCCCGGTGTGAAGGTTTTTTATGCCATGAAATCAAATCCTGAACCTCGCCTTATCAAAAAACTGGCTGATTTGGGTTCCTCCTTCGATGTAGCGTCCGACGGTGAGATTTATGCGTTAAGTGAAATGGGGATTCCTCCGGAACGAATGGTTTACGCTAATCCGGTAAAAACCCCGAGGGGGTTGGCTGCTGCCCAAAAAATGGGAGTGCGGCAATTTACTTATGACAGCGAAAGTGAAATCGACAAAATTGCTGGTTTTATACCCGGGGCTACGGTATTACTGCGTATCAGAATTGATAATAACACCTCCCTGGTTGATTTAAACAAAAAATTCGGTACTGACCCACGGGAAGCCCTTGCACTGCTTCGCCGGGCCAGGGATAGAGGTCTGGATGCGGCCGGTCTTTGCTTTCATGTAGGAAGCCAGAATACCGCTGCGGAAGCGTATCTCTACGCCTTATCTGTATCACGCCGGATCTTTGATGCAGCCGCCCGCGAGGGAATTAAACTTCGCATTTTAGATATCGGTGGGGGTTTTCCCATTCCGACGGGTGATTTAAATATCGACGTGATCGCCATGGTGGAACAAATTCAGAAACAACTGGCCAAGCTGTTCCCCCATACCGAAATTTGGACGGAGCCGGGCAGATTCATCAGCGGGACAACCATGAATTTAATTACCAGGGTCATTGGTACTCAGGTAAGAAACGGTAAACAATGGTATTATCTGGATGAAGGCCTGTACGGCACATTTTCCGGGATTCTTTTTGACCATTGGGAATACGAAATGGAAACAGCTAAAACGAAAAAAGGTCCTGAAATTGAAGCAATCTTTGCCGGACCCAGCTGCGATTCTTTGGATATTGTGTTCCGCGACCGGAAGACTGTCCCCCTGGAAGTGGACGATTTAATCCTTGTTCCCAACTGCGGCGCCTACTCTTCGGCATCTGCCACCACATTCAATGGCTTTGCCAAAGCTGAGATTGTGGTCTGGGAAGAAGTGAAAGAAAAACTGCAGCAAAATATGGCGGCAGTCAGTTAACCACAAACAGCATCATAAGGGCTAAGACTTGAAGATAAGTCTTAGCCCTTATGTATTTTATTGCATTGTCGGGTTCAGGGTGTTATCAGGTTGCGGCGGCGGGCCGGGATATAGTATATTTACGGTATGGCATTTCTTAGACTATAAACCTTCTTTGGTAATAAAACGAAAAACCGGCCAAACATGGCCGGGTGTAAAATAAATGTAAACTTAGAGTACAATTTGAATTAAAAATACTATTCCTACCAGGGCTGTGAAAATGACAAATTCGATCACGGGACTTACAGAAAACACCGATAACAAGCTGCAAATGGCTCTGAGCAAGGCTAAACACCTCCTAAATCGTTGGTCAACCAGTTATATTTTATATATTCATGCTGGAAGTTCTTTTTCCTTTCAGATATATAAACATTTTTAAAAAGATTTCGCCAAATTATTCCGCCAATAAATTCTTTTCAATCCACTCCCGGATTTCCTGGTTAATTTTGTATATACGTTCTCTGGTCTCCTTTTGCGCCTGCATGGCTGCTTCCAGCATTTCAACAGGGGGTTGAATCTCTGTGTGGTCGCATTTGATGCCAAAGGGTGTAAATTTATACAAGGCAAGCTTAGGACTTTCCCAGGCATCAATAACGAAGGTATATCCCTTTTCTCTGTTTTGAAATTCCTTTTCAAAATCATAGTCCCAGTCAATTAAAGCTTTTAATATTGGTAATACCATCTTGGATCTCCTCTCTCCATTTGTATTACGTTCTACTTTATTTTTTTCCACGTCGTAATTTTAATTCCTTCAAAGGATAGAGAGAACTCTTATTGAACCTTTGTACCGGGGTATAATAGCAAGAAGAAAATCTTCAAGGAGGAAGTTTTTAATGACGGAGCAAAATAACGTGGTTCATTTGGAGCAAGAAGTCATTAATAAAAATACAGAAATATTTAGCGACATTACTGCAATTGTAGGGCGATTGATGAAACAGGGTTTGGCCACCTTTTCCTTTAATTATAAAGAAACAGCCATCTCCTTTGATGCTTCTCCGCAAATCAGGGAGGCCTTTGCACAATACTCTTCGGCCAGGGTTCAAGCGGTCACGGAGGAAGTTGTGGATATCACAGTAAAGCTGCTGGATAACCAGGAAGAGCAGATGTTAAAGCAGGCCCAGGACGAAGGCAAGACAAATTACGGTATTTTGCAGAAAAAAATAAATACTGTCAAACAACAGATCATAACCACCGGTCTGCAGAATGCCTACAATTTTTACCGTACCTGCATCGGCAATGTTTTGGAGCAGTTCGCTGCCCAACGGGTGGTAAAACCGGCCAGCCCCCAATACCCCTCTCTGGAAACCGTTCTGGTAAAAATCACCACCAGGGACAATATGGATGGGGCCAGCAGGCAGACCATCTCTTTCGAGTTATATGAGGACCAGTTGGACGAGATGATCAATGTACTTACACAGCTAAAAAAGGAGCACCGGTCTTGTAAAAATAAACCCCAATGAGGGGGTTATTTTTGTGCTTTCACCTGTACTTTTACGCTGTTTGAATCACTCAACAGACATTCATAATAAGTGATTAATTTTTCCGCGCACTTGCGGGAAGAAAGTTGTTGTACATTTATTAGCGCCCTTTCACTCATCCGCTTTCTCAATGCAATGTCTTCTATGAGAAGAATCATTTTATCAACGAAGGAATGGAGTTCGGGGCTGACCAAAAAACCGTCTTCCCCGTCCACCACCATATTGGCCACCCCGTAGGCATTGACAGCCACCACCGGCAGACCTGCCGCCTTGGCTTCGGCAATTACGATGCCCTGGGTCTCGGTCATTGAACCAAAGATAAACAAATCCGCCCCGCCATAGGCTTTAATCAGGTCATCCCGGGTTAATTTGCCGGTAAAAATGACGTGGTTTGTTAAACCAAGATTTCGGGCATATTTTTTTAAATTCTCCAATTCGGGGCCTTCCCCCACCAATACCAGTTTTGTATTGGGATATCGCTTACGAACCTCCGCAAAGCAATCCAATAAAAAGGGGATATTTTTTTCTTTGCCGGTTCGCCCCACCGAAAGCAAAATGATTTCATCGTCCCCCAGGCCATATGTTTGTCTGAGCCAGGCCCTGTCCACACCGGCAAACTCATCCAGTTGAATACCCGTAGGAAGCCATTTGACGTTGGACTTTACACCCATGTTTCGGATGTGGTTGCTGATGTTTTCAGTGGGTGTAATTACCAGATCACAGCGATTGCAAAAATCTACGCACATTTTGCGGGTGATTCCTTTGCTGAGTTCCCTGGCAAAGGGAACATAATGGGTATACTGATCATACAGAGTATGAAATGTGAAGACTAAAGGGACGCCCAGTTTTTTGGCCACCCTCGCCCCCAATCTGCCCAGCATAAAAGGAGAATGAACATGGATCACATCCGGCAGGTTTTGTTCCAAAAAATGTTCCAGACCTGTTGCAAAGGGAATGGCCAGGTAAAATCCTTTGTATGTGGGGGTAGGAATGGCAGGAAACCGGAAGACATCCTTCTCTTTATCCACCCCTGGGTAGTTAGGAGCATATATGGTAACCTTATGACCAAGATTTCTCAGTTCCTCGGTAAAGATTTCAATGGAGCGAACCACGCCGCCAATATAGGGCTTATAGCTGTCTGTGAAGATGCCAATTCGCATAAAAAACACTCCTTTTTAATAACAACTAATAGAAGTATTAACAAAGGAGTATATTGGTAAACATTTTTATCTGATATACGCTTTACTTTGTCTAAACTTTAGTGTCTCGGGTTATTTTTTACAATTTGTATGGCGTTTAAGATGGCGGCTGCAATCTCGGCCCTGCCCCCCACCTGTTCCATGGCTACCTTTGTGTAAATACTGCCTTCGTCGGTGGCAACATAGCGGGTTGGCAGGTTATTCAGGGCAATGGCCATGATATCCAAGCGGCACCTTGGACAGAGACAGGTATCTGGATTTTTTTCGGCATATTTTTTTAATAGATCATCCAGCATTTCTTCCACAGCCAATTCAATGTAATTGCGAATCATACCGAACACCTCTCGTTTGGGATTTTAAACAGATTAATCGCCCAGGCATATGCCAATTTTCCTGGCAGCTTTCACCAGTTCCCCTTCTACATCCACTTTGCGAATACCTTTGGCAACCTCCGCCAGGGGAACGGGCTTGAGGTGTTCCCCGTCCAGGGAAACCACGTAACCAAACTGTCCCCGGGCAGCCAAATCCATGGCGGCCACGCCATACCGGGTGGCCAGGATGCGGTCATAGGGGGTGGGGCTGCCACCACGCTGCAAGTGGCCTAAAACGGTGACCCGCGATTCGATACCCGTTCTTCTTTCCAGTTCCCTGGCCACCACTTCACCGATCCCGCCCAGCCGGATGGGGTCTGTGCTTTGCGTAATAACCTTTTGCACCACCATTTCTCCCCCCAGAGGTTTGGCGCCCTCGGCAACCACCACCAGACTAAAACGTTTATTCTGACTTAACCGTTCGTTAATTTTAGCTATTATTTTTTCGTAGGTAAAGGGTATTTCAGGAAGCAGAATAACATCCGCCCCGCCCGCCAGTCCGGCGTGCAGGGCGATATGCCCGGCGTAGCGGCCCATTACTTCCAGAACAATAATCCTGTGATGAGATTCAGCCGTTGCATGGAGCCTGTCCAGGGCTTCGGTGGCAAAGGCGTAGGCGGTGTCAAAACCAAAGGTCTTGGCCTGCCCCACCGCCAGGTCATTGTCAATGGTTTTAGGACATCCTACAACATGGAGACCCTTTTGGGCCAGGTCGTACCCGATGGAAAGGGAGCCGTCCCCACCAATAACAATTAAAGCATCGGCATATTCTTTAATCGTCTCGATGCACTGATCGGATCTGTCCTCGAATTTTCCTTCAGCAACCTGGTAATGAAATGGGTTGTCGCGGTTGGTGGTTCCCAGAATGGTACCACCACGAGGCAAGATGCCCGACACCTCTGCCTCAGTTAATAAAGTAACACGGTTTTCCATTACACCTTTAAATCCGTCCCGAAAACCGATCACCTCAATACCATATTCCCTGACGGCAGTCTTAACAATGGCACGAATCACTGCATTTAAGCCGGGGGCATCCCCACCGCCTGTCAATACTGCAACACGTTGAATCACCCTATCACCCCTCTGTTTCGCCTTTAGGCTATTTTACCATAAGTTTAAATTATTGGATACAAAACTTGCATTTGAAAGCAGAAACAGAACCAGTTACAGAATTGGGCAGGTAGGTAAATTAATGCCTTCTTAAATTAAGTAAAAAAGCGGTGGTTGCTAAAAAATAATAACGGGCTTCTCTTGATAAAAGCCCGTCATTACTTATAGCTTTAAAGGATTATGGATATACGTTTAGGGATTGATTTGCTCCTTAAATACCTGCTTGCCGTCTTTTAATTCAAGGATGGCGGCGCCCTTCACGGGGTTGTGGTTGGCGTCGAAGGTGTATTTGCCGGTCACCGCCTGCACATCTTTCAAGCCGGCCAGAGCGTCCTTAATCTTTTCAGGTTCCGCAGAGCCGGCCTGTTCAATGGCCTTCACAATCAGGATGGCTGCATCATAGGCCAGGGCTGCCAGGGCATCGGGGGTTTCGTTGTTATACTTGGCCTTGTACTTTTTCACGAATTCCTGTACAGCAGGATCCTGGGAATCCGGAGAGTAGTGGTTGCTGAAGTAGCAGCCGTTAAGAGCTTTGGCCCCGGCAATTTCGACCAGCTTGGGAGAATCCCAACCGTCGCCGCCCATGAAAGGTACCGTAATGCCCAAGTCACGACCCTGCTTGACAATTTTACCTACTTGTTCGTAGTAGGCAGGAACGTAAATTACATCGGGCTTTAAGGCTTTAATTTTGGTCAGGGTGGCGCTGAAATCCTGGTCCTCGGTTAAGAAGGCTTCTTTGGCTACGATTTTGCCGCCCTGTTTCTCAAAGGATTTAATAAAGAAATCGGCAAGACCTTTACTGTAGGGAGAATTGTTCTCCACATAAACAGCTGCGGTTTTAGCGCCTAAAGTTTTGGTGGCAAAGGTTGCCATTACCGTCCCCTGGAAGGGATCGATAAATACCGAACGGAAAACATATTCACGAACTTTACCGGTAGCGGGATCCACAGTGACGTCCGGGTTTGTGCCGCCGGTGGTGATGACGGGGATCTTGTTATCCATACAGATTTGGGAGAAGCCCATGGTGTTGCCGGAGGTAATGGCGCCAAGGATAGCAACCACTTTTTCCTGGTTGATCAATCTGGTAGCTACGTTGGCAGCCTCTGTGGCCTCACTTTTGTTGTCAAGGCAGATAAATTCTATTTTCTTGCCCAACACTCCACCCCTGGCGTTCACTTCATCAAAATACAAATTAATGCCGTTTTTGGCTGAGTTACCAAAGGTGGCCACCTGTCCGCTTAATTCATAGTTACCGCCGATCTTGATCACATCGGCTTCCTGTGCTTTGGGTTTGCTTTCCTGGCTGCTGCAGCCGGCAATCAGGCTCAGGATTAAGAGGGCTACCAGTAATAAAATACCCTTGCTCACTCTCACTCTTCTCATCATATTACCTCCACGTTGATTACTTGGACAGTTAAACAGAAAGAACATTTAGAATAAAGTTTACAGACTTCACGCCACCCCCGTATTCCGTTAAAGTTATTATGAACAACTTAAAACAATTGTAGCCGAGCCGGTCAAGGGCTGTCAATATAAATGTCAATCAATTCAGTGCAATTCTTAAACGATAATTTGTACAATTTATTAAACATAAAAAACGGGACTGCATTGTTTGCAGTCCCGTTGTCCTACTGAGATGTTTGCTCTTGAAGTTTTGTCAGAATTTCTTTGAGCTGGTTTAAGGATTGGCCGTAACCGGACCAGTCTCCGGCTTTAAGTCTGGCCTGGGCCTCATCGTAAAGTCGGTTTGCTTCGGCAGCCAATTCTTTTAGGGTGGCCTGAGGAGCAGGCTGCTGTTGGCCCGTTTGTCCGGTTTGGGGAGGCGCCCCCTGTTTTGGCGGGGCAGGCAAAGCTGCTCCTTCACCAAAGATCCTCTGCAGGGCCAGGTCCAGGGTGGGTTCCATGACGATTTTGTCGCCGGAGGCCACAATGACCCTGCGCAGTTCCGGCATTTTACTTTGTTCGGACTGCAGGTACAGGGGTTCAACATAAAGCAGCGAGTCTTTCACCGGAATCACCAGCAAGTTCCCCCGGATGACCGATGAACCCCGCTGATCCCAGAGGGTTAGCTGTTGTGAAATGGTGGTATCCTGGTCGATTCTGGCTTCTATCTGCATGGGGCCGTAAACAAGTTCCTGTTTGGGGAACTCGTAGACAATCATCTTGCCGTAGTTCTCCCCGTCGGAGCGGGCTGCCAGCCAGGCGATCATGTTTTTCTTGTTCTGCGGGTTAAAGGGCATTATTAAGATATATTCCGGCTTTTGCTCCCCGGGTAATACCGTAATGGTGTAGTAGGCCTCCATGGGCTTTTCTTCGGTGCCAACCTTTTCGGTGGGCAGCGTCCACTTGTCTTCCCTGTTATAGAAGACCTGCGGGTCGGTCATATGATACAGTGTATACATGCGGCACTGAATCAGGAATAAATCTTCTGGATACCGGATATGGGACCGCAAATCCGAGGGCATTTGATCCAGGGATTTAAACATACCGGGGAATATTTTGCTGTAGGTTTGAATGATGGGGTCTCTGGCATCGGCAATGTAGAAATTGACATCCCCGTTATAAGCGTTTACGGTCACTTTGACGGAATTTCGGATATAGTTGTTGCCCCTGTTGTCAAAGGGCTCGGAATAAGGATACATGTCACTGACGGTATAGGCATCCCACAGCCAGATAATTTCGCCCCGGGCGTTGATGACCGGGTAAGGATCGCTGTCGTAGCTCAGGAAAGGCGCGATTTTGGGAACCCGTTCCTTAATATTCCGGTAAAACAGCACCTGGCTGTCATTGGTAATGTCGCTGGTCAACAGCAGCTTGTAATCCGCAAAGTTGATGGCAAACAGAAGTTTTCGGAAAATGGAGTTGATCTTCACCCCGCCGGTACCCTCATATTTGCTGTAGGCGTTGCCGTCGCCCTTGGGGTAGTCAAACTCTTCTGTTTTGGTGTTGACAATGACGTAGCCGTCATCGGATTCGCCGTAATATATCTCCGGCCGGGTTACTTTAATGCCGGTGGTGGCCACCGGGGGAATGTCTTTCAGGAAAAAATGGGGCAGTCCCTCACCGGATACTTCGTTGACCGGACTCATGGCGACCCCGTACCCGTGGGTGTATTTTAAACGCTGGTTGATCCAGGTCTTGGCCTGCTGGGGCAGTTGGTCCTGATTCATTTCCCGCAGGGCCAGCATCACCTGGCGGTATTGACCGTCTATTTGGTAGCGGTCAATATCAATGTTCTTAAATTCATAATACAACCGCATCTCCTGCAACTGGCTGTAGGTCTGCTGCAGCGGGCGCCAGTCCCACAGGCGAATGTTCTCAATGGTGTTGCGGTTTTCCTGGATGTCCCTAGCCTGTAAAGTACGTCCGGCGGGAAAGTCCCTTTGCTCAATGGTATCTAATTGATAGGCCTGTTGGGTTAACTTGATATTGTTGGCGATATAGGGCGCTTCCCGGGTGAATTCGTTGGGCAGAACCACAAATTTTTGAATAATTGCCGGGTAGACGCCGCCCAGCAGAATGGAGGCCAATAATAAACCTCCGATGGCATAGGCAGCCAGCCGAAACCGCTTGAGAAAAATGTTGGCAATGATCACCAGGGCAGTGATCAGCGAAAGGACGGTTAAGACCTTATAGGCCAGCAAAGTGGCATGAATATCCGTGTAACCGGCTCCATGGACCACTCCTCCGGTTGAATACAGGAGACCGAACTGGTCCAACCGGTACCCCCAGCTCTTCAAAATAAAGAACAGGGCTGCCAGAACAGACAGGTGATACCTGGCGGCAGGGAAACGGAAGATCTTGGCCAGGCCTCCCCTGGCTGTGTCGGTGACCAAGTAAACCAGGGCCACTAACAGGATGTTGATAAAGATTGCAGAGGCCAATAATCTGTAAAGGAATTCATAAAAGGGCAAACTAAAGACATAAAAACCAATATCTTTGTTAAAAATTGGATCTGCAGAGCCAAAGACCGTTTGATTAAAATACTTGAGTACAGTGGTCCATTGACCGGTAACGGTGGTGCTGTAGAGAAAACCCAGCACCAAACTGACAGCGGCAAAAACGGCAGTCAACCGCCCGGGCGTTATTTGTTCGCGCCAGTTCGGATAATTGGGCTGATTAATGGTGATGACATTGTCGTCGTCATGGTAAAAGGGACGGAAGGATTTTGAGGACTGTATTGCTTGCAGCACTGACTTTTTGGTCAACATCAGGTTGACAAGCAACAAAACAAACATAATGGCTCCAATGAGAACCCGTAGTCCGATTTCAGATAGGATTTTAGTTATAAAGACCTGTGGATACTTTAAAGCGCTAAACCACAGCCAATCGATGTATAGTCCAGCCCCCCAGCCAACCAGTGAAAGGAGTAAAGCTCCCACAAGAATAACAAGGCCAAGGGAAAACCGTGACCCACGCTGCACGACAACACCTCCGGTCAATTAATAAGGGTTTTACCTTTTATCTTTACATGGGTTTGGTACCCTTCATCTGATCGTCCGATTCTTTGCGTAACTTGGCTTCGCAAAGCTGGCAAAAGGATACGGATTTCTTGGGTTTCGGAATAAAATCATCCTCTTCTTCCCACGGGTCAAAGGATTTCTCAATCACGATCACCCGGCCACACATAATGCAACGGACTTCCTTTTCTTTGTTTTCCAATTCTGCCACCCCCGTTAGTGCGCCCTTCAAATGGGCAGATTAGTAAGACAATTCTGCCTGGGATGACCAAAATCCTGCCTGGAATTGCATAAAGTTAATAAAATCACAACCCTTGCAGTATGTTTAACCATTTTTCAGTGGTATAAACAGAAAAAGACGGACTGGATCCGCCTCTCTCTGATGATTCTCCGGTGATTACGATTGTTCCCAGGCCAGTTGAACAATGCGACGAACCAACTCCGGAAACTCGATGCCGGCATGTTTTGCCGCGTCCGGAAACAGGCTGGTGGCAGTCATACCCGGTAAAGTGTTGATTTCCAGGGCGAAGGCTTCGCCGCCTTTTACCATAAAATCAACGCGACCCAAACCTCTGCAACCCAGGGCTAAAAAGGCCTTTACTGCCAGTTCCCGAATTTTCTTTTGTGTCTCTTCCGGCAGTCTGGGTGGAATGATATGGTCACTCATGCCAGGGGTGTACTTGGCCTCATAATCGTAAATTCCCTTGACGGAGGTTATCTCTATCAGAGGTAACGCAATGGGATCATGGTTTCCTAACACCGATGCGGTCACTTCCATACCGGATATAAATTCTTCAATTAAAACGTCATGATCATATTCCAGAGCGCTTTGTATGGCAGCGCTCATTTTTTCTTGCTCATGGACAAAGGAAATTCCGATGGTAGAACCCTGGGTGTTAGCTTTTACCACAGCGGGAACGCCCACTTCCTTTAAAGCCCTGGCGGCTGCTTGTTCCAAGCCTGTATCCAGCACTTCCCTGCGGGTGACCACAGTGAAGTGCGGGGTCGGAATCCCCTCCATCTTAAATATTTTCTTAGTGGCAATTTTGTTGATGGCCAGTGCACTGGCCAGGACGCCGCTTCCGGTATAGGGGATATTCAACATCTCCAGCAAACCCTGAATGGTTCCGTCCTCACCGTACTTTCCATGCAAGGCCAGAAAAGCCAGTTCAATTTTATTTTCCTTTAGCTGCTCCACCAGGTCAAAACCTACATCTATCTTAGTTACATGGTTATACCCGGCTGCAAGCAATGCTCTGTAAACAGCTTCGCCGCTTCGTAAAGAAACCTGTCTTTCCGCTGACCGACCACCACATAGGACTCCGATACGCAATGTCAAGATCTCTCACCTCCCAACCGGTGCATGCACGGCAATACTACAATTCTATTATATTCTGAGGATAAGTACAAAATCCTTGCCAGAATCCGGAGTTTTCATTTTTCTTTAAGAAACCGGCCATGCCTGGTATCTTATTACAAAACTTCAAATACTTTTAAATAAAAAATGACTTACATTTTGTAGTATGACGTATTAAACTATTTATGTGCGTCGACTATCTTATATGCTAAATCATTTCAACTATATAAATCAACATGCGAAATACAAAAAACATAACATTATCTCCAATTGGCAATTGTTTAAATATTTTATCAACAATAGATTGCTATCATTGTATTTTCTAAATCAATTGATATTTTGATAAATTACAACATATTGCTATCAAATTGACTTCTACCTGAAAAACATGAGATAATTTGCACAAGCAGATACTATTGGGAGGAGATTGCATGAATCCTGTTTCGGAAGTAACAAAACTCCGCAGAGATAACTTTACCAGGATCGCCCGCTGGGCTCTTAACCATCCTTTGGATGCTCCCTTTGAGATGGATATATCGGCATTGGTTAAGGAAATCATTCCCGATGGACCTGCACGTTACCGGTGCTGTATTCATAAAGAAAGAGCCATTGTAGAAGAACGGATTAAAATCGCTGTTGGGTTAACCCAGGTCAATCACCCGGTTACCGTAATTTCCGAAGCTTGCAACGGCTGCTCGTTAAATAAGTATATCGTAACGGACGCCTGCCAAAACTGTGTGGCTCACCCCTGCCGCAACAGCTGCCCTAAAAAAGCAATTTCTGTGATCCAGAACCGGGCCTTTATTGATCAAGTTTCTTGTGTGGAATGCGGCAAATGCGCCAAAGCTTGTCCCTATAACGCCATTATTGAAATTACTCGCCCCTGTGAAAGGGCCTGTGCCATAGGGGCTATCAAGGTTGACGACTCCCGTAAGGCGATCATTGATAACGATGTATGTGTATCCTGCGGTTTATGTGTAACGGTTTGTCCCTTTGGAGCCATCACCGATCTTTCACAAATGTTGGACGTCATTTGCTCCCTGCGGGTTAAAGAACAACACCATGTGGCCATCATTGCCCCCTCCATCGCGGGCCAATTTGGTCCTAAAATCACACCGGAACAAATTAAAACAGCCTTGCTGCAGCTGGGCTTTGATGATGTGGTTGAAGCGGCCCTGGGTGCGGATATTGTTTCTAAGAAAGAAGCGCATGAAATTAAGGAGCAAGCGGGAAAAACAAATTTAATGACCAACTCCTGTTGCCCTGCCTTTACCAATGCTGTGGCTAAAAAATTGCCCGAGCTGAAAGACAAAATTTCCACTACCTTATCCCCCATGCGGGTTGCCGGCCAGTTAGTTAAGGACAACTATGACAATAAGGTGACCACTGTATTTATAGGACCCTGCATCGCTAAAAAGGCAGAAGCTGCTCAGGGTGATGAAATTGACCTGGTCTTAACCTTTGAGGAACTGGCAGCCATTTTCTCTGCCTTGGACTTGGATCTCTCTGCCCTTCCTCCCACCGAGATGACCGGTGCGTCGCCCAACGGAAGGCTTTTTGCGAGGGCCGGCGGCGTAAGCACCGCCGTTCGGAAGCATTTAGGCGATATGAACCTGGAAGTGCTGCAGGTGCAGGGGTTGGGACAATGCCTCTCTACCCTGAAAACAGCCGCCAAGAAAGTAAAGGATGCAGGCTTTACCTTTATCGAATGCATGGCCTGCGAAGGCGGTTGCGTGGGCGGACCGGGAACCATGGTAACCCCTGCGGTAGGTACCAAAGCGGTGGAAAAACATGCAGGTGAAAGCATTATATTACCCAAGTAACAAACCGGCCCCGGGGCCGGTTTTTGCTGCTGTTTTATTTTCTTTTCTTACGGCGTTTTTTCTGTTCGAGCGATTCCGCCTGGGGGGCAAACAAAACGTAAAACAGTTTATCCCAAATAGGTATTGTGGTAAACTTCGCGGTAAGGATGCCCACAAACAGCAGGCCGATAAACAATTTCCAGTCATAAAATAACAAAAAACCCGAGAAACCAATAAATAACAGGATGGAAAGTTTTAAAATATATTGAACCGTTGGATTGCGATAGACCAATGGGGTTTCTTGTATGTTATCTTTCTCATGGGTGCCCTTTGTCATTACTAAACCAAGGATTAAAAGAAAAACAGTTGATACAATAATTTTTGTTGCCATCCTTTAGTCCCCCCAGGTGTCGTTATACCATTTATATTAATAATATCAATAGATTTTGAAATTTTTGCAAGGTCTTTTTTATTACCGGAGTTAAAACTTTCCTCCCCATCTTATAAAACCCATGTTATAATTGCTAAAAGGAGGGATTCCGGTGGTTGAAAACAAAAACATGGAGCAAATGGTAAGCCAGTTGATTACCATGGTGGGCAAGGTTCTGGAGGGACAGAACGATCTAAAAGCAGAAATGACCGGCATGAAGGTAGAAATAAACGAGATGAAAGCAGAAATGGCTGGTATGAAGGCAGAAATAAACGAGATGAAAGCAGAAATGGCCGGCATGAAGGCAGAAATACATGAGATCAGGGCAGAAATGAATGAGATGAAAGCAGAAATTATTGAAATCAAAAACCGACTGAACGACATAGACGGCAAACTGGTTTACTTGACAGCGGACGTTGAATTATTAGAACACGAAACACGCCAAAACAAAAAGGAAATTAATCGTATAAAAAAGCAAATTGAAGCTTAACGGGTTAACAGCCCTTTTTTTCGTAAACAGAACTACCCGCTGTCCCTTGAGACGGCGGGTTTTTATTTACCGGGGTGATATTTTTATAAATTATTCGGTTTGATTATATAAAAAAAGAAATCAGCCCCTCACAGGTTGCTGATTTCCTAATTGGCGGGGGCACTAGGACTCGAACCCAGAACCAACGGTTTTGGAGACCGCTACTCTACCAATTGAGCTATACCCCCGTATAACATTTACTTCCCTGACGCAAGAGTTAGTATATCAAAAACCCGGTTGTTAGTCAACATAAAAAATGTCACCTTTTACTATAAAATAGCATTCAACCTTTTCCTAATTTTCCCATCCCGGCAAAACAGATTTGATTTGTTTTAATACCTGAGAATAAATATATTTTATCAGCTAAAACTAATTATGACAAGGAGATGTTAAGCAACAATATTGACTCAGGCAGGTGAGTGAAAATGGGGCATTTTATCTATTTTGACCCCAATAAAAGTAATATGGAGACCGCGGAGGAACTGCAGCCGAAGCCCAAACCCAAAAGAGTCAACCTGATATCACCGGAAGACTGGACCTATTGTGAAAAAGAACAGGAATTAACCCGTTTTGCGGAACGCAACAAAGGATAGTTTTTCCAAAGATGAAGAAACCCAGGAGCATGCGCCCCCTGGGTTTTATTACTACTTGTTGGCTTCCTTTTCTTCCCGGGCCTTTTTAATAACCATTTCAGCTTCGCGACCGGAGAATTCTTCGTAACTGTAGAATTCCATGGTAAAGGAACCGCGGCCCTGGGTCATAGACTTCAGGTCGATGGCATAACGGTACATTTCAGACAGAGGAACCTGGGCACGGATTTTTACCAGTTTGCCCATGGGTTCGGTGCCCAGCACACGACCGCGCTTGGTGTTGAAGTCACTGATGATGTCGCCCATGAACTGTTCCGGTACGGTTACTTCTACGTTTTGAATGGGCTCCAGCAAAACCGGGCTGGCCTGCTCGCAACCTTTCTTGAAGGCTAAATGGGCTGCAATCTTAAAGGCCATTTCAGAGGAGTCCACCGGGTGGTAGGAGCCGTCATACAGGGTGGCCTTCAGACCGGTGACAGGGAATCCTGCCAGCACGCCTTCTTCCATTGCTTCTCTCAGGCCCTTTTCAACGGCCGGGAAGTAGTTCTTGGGAACGGCGCCGCCGAAAACTTCTTCGGCAAAGACGAAGTGTTCATCGGTGGGCTCAAAACGAATCCAGACATGGCCGTATTGACCGCGACCGCCGGATTGTTTCTTGTGCTTGCCCTCCACTTCAACCTTCTTGCGAATGGTTTCGCGATAGGGAACTTTAGGTTCTTCCAGTACCACATCAACACCGTATTTCTTCTTTAGGCGATCAACCATGATCTGGGTCTGGGCTTCGCCCATGGTAATCAGCAGGGTTTGCTTGGTTTCAGTATTCTTCTGGACCTTAATGGTGGGATCTTCTTCGGTTAACTTTAACAGGGCATCCCCCAGTTTATCTTCGTCGTTTTTACTCTTGGGAGCAACCGCAGTGGTCAGGGTGGGAACCGGGAATTCAATGCCCTCTAACTCCATGGGCTTATCTTTATCGGCCAAGGTGTCCCCGGTGTTGGTATCCTGCAGCTTCACCAGTACCGCCAGGTCGCCGCAAGGAACAACGTCGGTTTGGCTGGTGGCTTTGCCGCGCACATACAGGATCTGCCCAATTTTTTCGGGTTTATCTTTGGTTACGTTAACAATGGCAGAGTCATTCTTTAATTGCCCCCGGAAGACCCGGATAAAGTTCATCTTACCTACATAGGGGTCGGCGATGGTCTTAAATACCAGGGCAGCCACAGGACCTTCCTCAACCTTGGGAGCCGGGAAATAAGCAGCCAGAAAATCAAGGATTTGGGCTACACCAATATTCTTGGTGGCGCTGCAAGCCAGTACAGGTACAACCTTACCCTGGGCTAGGCACTTGCGGAAGCCGTCTTTAATTTCATCCGGGGTCAACTCTTCCCCTTCCAGATATTTCATGGTCAGTTCATCGTCGCCCTCAGCGGCAGCTTCCACCAGGGCCTCACGGTACACTTCAATTTGGTCAGCCAGATCTTCCGGAACAGGTGTTTCTTTGCCCTTGCCGTCACCGGTAAAGGCCTTTTGGTCCATTACGTTGACAACACCGCTGAAGTCGGTGAAAGCGCCAATGGGAAGTTGGATCGGCACAAAGTTAGCCCCAAACTTTGCTTTCAGGTCTTCTAAAACCTTATCAAAGTTCGCATTTTCACGATCCATTTTATTAATAACTACAATCTTGGGCATCTCGTTGCACATATCCCAGATCACTTCATGCTGAACCTGAACACCGTCTACAGCGGAAACAACAAATAAAGCGCCGTCAGCCACACGTAAAGAACCTTTTACTTCACCTATGAAATCGGAGAAGCCCGGGGTATCCAACAGGTTGATCTTTGTATTATTCCACTCCACGGGGACCAAACTAGTATGAATGGTCATTTTACGGGCAGTTTCTTCAGGATGGTAGTCTGAAACAGTGGTGCCGTCTTCTACTCGGCCAAGTCGGGAAAGCGTTCCGGTGTTAAACAGCATGGCTTCTACCAGAGAAGTTTTGCCAGAACCACCGTGGGCAACCACTGCGACATTGCGGAGTTGATTGGATTGGTAATTTTTCAAAGTTCAGGCCTCCTTTTGTTTATAATGGTATCCTCTCTTAGCAAATTATATACATTTAACCAGAACCAGGTAAAAATGGCAACATGCTACCATGTTGGCTGTTTTTTCACCCAAAATCAAGGTTTACGGTATTAAATTTATGTTAACATTTCTACACGCTTTATCCAAATCCTCTTAATATATTGAAAATTGACTTTTATTTTTTTGCGTTGCTATTTTTTCTTTTGGCTTACTTTTCATACCAGTGTATCCACTGTCATAAACATAACATAGTGGAATATCCGGCCTTGTCATGGCGAAAGGAAAGTGGACATGTCTCGACAATCCTTTGTTATCGGCGCTTTGATTTTACTGTCAGCAAGCTTTGTTAACCGTATCATCGGTTTCATTTATCAAATCGTTATGATCAGGTTAATCAAACCCGAGGGAATCGGCTTGTTTAATATGGTTTTTCCTTTGTATATCCTGGTTCTGGTCCTGGCAACCATGGGCATCCCGGTGGCCATTGCCAAGCTGGTGGCGGAGGAAATGGCAAAGAATAATGTCAGAGGGGCGAACCGGGTTTTTAAAATAAGCCTTTCTATTTTGATTCTCTCCAGTGTTATCTTTACTGCTCTGCTGGTGATGGCTTCTCCCCTGCTGATGAAGCTTGTTTTTCCCAACCCAAAAGTGTACTATATCTTCCTCTGCCTGATTCCCGGGATCATTGTGGTTTCCATCTGTTCCGCCTTTCGAGGGTATTTTCAGGGTTTACAGCAGATGACCCCCACGGCCATTACCCAGACCCTGGAACAGATCGTCCGGGTTGTGGCAGGACTGTGCATTGCTTACCTGCTGCTGCCAAAGGGAGTTGAGTACGCTGCCGTAGGCGCTTCCCTGGGTGTGGTGATTGGCGAGTTCACAGGCTGTTTAACCATGATTTATCTCTATTTCACAAGGAAACAACGGGTTACTGCCAGGTCAAGGCCGGTATATGAACCCTTTAGGCGGACCATTGCCAGCATTTTTGGCCTGGGGGTCCCGGTTACTTTGACAAGGTTTGTCAGCACACTGTTGATGTCGGCGGATGCCGTTTTGATCCCCCAGCGGCTGCAGGCTGCGGGAATGTCTGTCCACCAGGCAACTTCTGTCTATGGCCAACTGGTAGGTATAGCAGAAACCCTGCTTTTTACTCCCACCATGATTACCATTGCTCTGGCCACTGCTCTGGTACCGGCCATCTCGGACGCTCTGGCTCTGGAAAACCACAAGTTGGTGCAAACCAGAACATCCCAGGCTTTGCGCATTACCATCGGCGCCGGTTTACCCTGTACCGTTGCTTTTTTGTTATTACCCAAAGAAATGTGCGGCATTCTGTTTGGCTATGCCGATGCGGGGATCATTCTGGCAGCATTGGCCTTCGGAGGTCCCTTCCTCTATTTCCAGCAGACAACCACCGGCATATTGCAAGGGATGGGCGAAGCGGTAAAACCTTTTAAAAACCTGGTCATTGCTTCGGTCTTTAAAATACTGGGGCTTTATTACTTAACAGCCATTCCCTCCCTGGGAATCCTGGGTTCCGCCCTGGCACTAAACGTTTTTTATGTGTTAATAGCTTTATTAAATTATCTTGATTTAAATAAATTAATCGGTTATCGACTACATTTATCACACGATGTTGTCAAACCCTTCCTATCAGCCCTGGGCATGGCTATGGTGATCTGGCAGATTAAGTTATTTTTATCCTTTTCTCCTTTATTAACCTTGATTGTATCATTGGTGGCAGGTTGCCTGGTTTATGTAATTCTCCTGTTTTTGCTGGGAGGAATTCACCGCAAGGATTTTCTGCACGTTGTACGACTGGTAACCAAACGATTTTAAATTTATAAGTATTTTTCGTATTGGTTGGTTTTGTGACCAATTTTTTTGCAAAATAATTTTGCCAAACACATCACATACTATGGTTAACGTAAGGATAAAATAATTATTTTAACTCGATTTACATCGTTCTGGTTTTGCTGCCTGGAGCCTTCTAAAAAGGCAATCCAACGGTACATTTGCCGAATACAGGCCTCTCAGGTTAAAATCACCCAGGACGAGATCTAGCCTGAGCGGAAAGAAATTCGGCACAGCGAAATTTTTGCAAAGGAGGAAACAATCATGGCAAGGCGTAATAAAGTAATGGATTACAGAATGAAGCACTATGCAGCCAGGGTGCAGGGTGTGGAAGGATTAATTCTAGGCGAAAAAAGCGATTACGGCAATTTGACCTCCCGTCAGTGCGGTAATTTTGTGCGGATCGCTTTGGAAAAGGCCAATGAATTGGTGTAAAAAAGCTCTCCGGAAAGAGAGCTTTAAAAAAACTACTTGGTCGGCAACCAGCCGGCCATTTTTTTTCGATAAGCATAATCGGTGAGGTCCAGATGCAGCGGGGTAATGGATACGAACCCGTCGTTAATGGCTGCAGCATCGGTTTCCGGATCGTCTTCGTCCAGGTTATAGGGTTCCCCGGCCATCCAGAAATAGATTTTGCCCCTTGGGTCCACCCGCTTGTCAAAGCATTTGATATAACGGCGCCGGGCCAGCCGGGTGATCCTGATGCCGCGCCCGTCGTAACGGTTGGGAATGTTGATGTTTAATAAAATGCCGGGGTCCAGGGGATTGGCCATCACCAGCGGCACAAATTCCTTCATAAATTCGGCGGCTGCTTTGTAATCAAGGTCTTCCCAAGCGGCCAGGGAAACGGCAATGGCCGGCACGTGATTAATCACGCCCTCAAAGGCGGCGGAAACCGTACCGGAGTACAAAACATCGGTGCCCAAGTTGGGACCCAGGTTGATGCCGGATACCACCAGGTCCGGCGGGCCTTCTAAGATGGACTCCAGGCCCAGCTTGATACAATCCGCCGGGGTGCCGTCCACAACCCAGCCCTTTGCCTTGCCGGACTTAAACTTATGAACTTTGGCCCTGAGTGGCCGGGTCACCGTAATGCCGTGACCGCAGGCGCTTCGTTCCCGGTCCGGCGCCACCACATAGACTTCGTCCGCAATTTGTTCCATGGCTTTGCGAAGTTCACCGATGCCGTCGGCATAAATCCCGTCATCATTGGAAATGAGTATCCGCATAAATCCTCCTATGTTTCATAAATCGAGATGGTCATTTTGCCGTCTTTCGTTTTGGTTAAGCCAAAAATGATTTGTTTATCCTTCAACGTCCTGTTTAAAAAATCTACTATTTTATACATTTCCGGATAAGCGGTAAAACTTTGCTGGGCAATCATTTCAAGCTTATCCGAACCTTTACTTTCGGCGCTCACAAATTTCCCTCCCGATTATTCACTCTTCATAATTAAACTTATAGCTTCAGCCCGGGAAGCCTCGTTCTTTTTAAAGATGCCCCGGACTGCCGAGGTAACCGTTTTAGCCCCCGGTGCTCTGACCCCCCGCATAGACATGCAGAGGTGTTCCGCTTCCACCACCACCAGTACGCCGTAGGGGTTTAAGCGGGACATAATGGCATCGGCAATTTGCTTAGTCAGTCTTTCCTGGAGCTGCGGGCGGCGGGCATACCCGTTAACCAACCTGGCCAGTTTGGATAAGCCGGTGACATTGCCGTTTCTCGGAATGTAGCAAACGTGTGCCTTGCCAATGAAAGGAATCAAATGATGTTCACACATGCTAAACAAACGAATGTCCTTCACCAGCACCATTTCCTCATGTTCCTCGGAAAAGGTTTTATCCAGATGCGCCTCCGGGTCTTCTTCCAAACCGGCAAAAATTTCCTGATACATTTTGGCCACCCTGGCCGGCGTCTCCACCAAACCCTCCCTGGCCGGGTCTTCACCAATGGCTTCTAAAATCATTTTTACGGCTTGTTCTATTTTTGGCAGATCAAACATTTTGTCACTCCTCTATAACTGCCCCATCATCAGGTGAGTTTGCGGAATCACCCTCACGTTTTGCAATATTTTGAGGGCACGTTCCTGAAGTCTCAGGACCCTGTCAACGGATGGCGTAACAATGCCTCCCCTGGCTGTGACAGGCTGCAGAATTAATTCAATTTCCGGATCGATGCTGTAAATGAGTTTGCCTGTTTGTTCTATCTCTGCTTCCTTTGTTGACGCAGAGACCACAACTTTCACGTACACCTTTTTTCGTGCCGCCACCGTTAAAAATCTTTTATGAGCATCCCAGGGGGTCTTGGTACCGGTTGAACTCTCCAGTTTAACATCCATACTTACAATATCAACCCAGTCAATCACCGAAGATAATTTATCGGGCAGTGTGCCGTTGGTCTCTAAGAAAATGCCTGCCCGGGTGCCGCAAATCCCGGGGATGAGTTTCTTTAAAAATTGCGTGTGGAGTAACGGTTCACCGCCGGTGAGACTGACGGAATGATGCAGGGTTAAATCATAATGGCTCGTAATCATTTCGGCCAGCTCCACCGGTTCTACCGGGTTGGCCAAGGTCATAAAGTTTCTGCATCCGGGGGTTTTTTCCATGACCCAGGTCTTTGGCGCCGGATCGGTGGGTGTGTCACAGTAAGTACAGGTCCAGTTACAGCCCGCCAGTCTTATAAAAACCTGCCGGCAACCAACAAAGGGACCTTCTCCCTGCACTGAAGAAAAGATTTCCTGGAGATAGGCGCCGGACACTAGCCTACCCCCCTGACCTTGCAGCGGGCTAACCGGATGCTTTTCATTTCCTCCGCATAAGCCCGGGCCATGATCTCACCCATGGCCAGGATTTCACCGGGCGGTATCCCCAAATCAGCCAGACCGACGGTGGGTACCGGGGTGTTCAGGGAAGACACATTCAGACCGGTGTGAATCATGGTGGACACAGGACTGGCGGTGGCAATGGACACGGAAAGTTTTCGCTCGCCCTGGTAAAGATCGTCACCGCTTCTCCGGAAGGTGACTCCGGTATTGCTTTCCAGAATTTCTTTAATGATGGCAATAAACAACCGCTGACGAATCACTGTTTTTTCTAAATCCATGTCAAAATGTTCAATGATAAAATGCAGCATGTCTTCACTGTAAATGGGCGCATTTTCCCGGACGTCTGCCAAATCCACCATTTCCGTCAGTTCCACCCGGCAACCCCCGCGAAAACAGATGATGCTGTCCCCCTGTATGCCGAAATTGCGGAAACCAAACAGTGAGGACAATTGCCTGCCGTCATACTGTAACGGCTTTTCCACCACACGGACCAGCACGTTACTCACCTCCGGCCCGGTTCTTCAGGGCTGCGGGCAGGTTTATATTGAGGGACGTAAAAGCCCGCATCATACGTCGGCAGCTCTCACATTTGCCACACATCTGTTCCTCGCCCCGGTAGCAGCTCCAAATGAAATCCCAGGGTACCCCTAAACGGTCCCCCAGGGCGACGATTTCTTTCTTATCCAAACGGTTCGTATAACTGATGACTTTTACTTGATTGGAGGTGGAATAGGCCATGGCCCTGCTGGCGGCCGCCGCGAACTCCGGCGTATTGTCCGGAAAGGTAGCCGCTTCTTCCCGGTTAAAACCTGCCACCACCAGCCCACAGTTTAAAGTCTCGGCAAAACAGGCAGCGATATTAACAAACAATCCGTTGCGGTTGGGAACCCAAACCGCAGCTGCTGTTTTATGGGCAGCATCCATGTTATCCAGTTCCTCGGCTGAGGGCTCCGGTAAAGCGTTTTGATTGCTTACCAGCGCCGTTTGCGTAATTTGTGCCAGCCAGGGCAGCTCAATGACCCGGTGAGGAATATCGTAATGCCGGGCCAATGCCGCTGCAGCATCTATCTCCTTGTTCGCTGCATGTTGGCCGTAGTTCATGGTAAGGGCCAGTTTCACCTTTCCTTCGGTCAAGGCATAGGCCAGGTTGACGGCGGAATCCAGCCCGCCCGATAGAAGTACCACACTGTTCAATTAAACATCCTCCCGATAGGTAGCATAGGCATCCGGGGATTCCCACACGGAAATCTCCTTGAGCCGGATCCCTTCCTTCATGGCAGCAATGGGCTGCTTCAGGGTTTGGTAAATATAATATGATAAGTTTTCAGCTGTGGGATTTAGGCCGTCTTTCCCAAAGCCCGGGATCTCGTTAAGCAAGCGATGATCCAATTGATCGATGACCAAAGACAGTTGCTTCTTTATTTCCTTAAAATCCACCAGCATACCCATTTGATCCAGTTTTTCGCCGACCACCTTCACTTCAAGGGTCCAGGTATGCCCGTGCAATCTCGCACAATCGCCGGGGTAACCGCAGAGACTGTGGGCAGCGGAGAACCTGCTTCGGACTGTCAACTCGTACATGTATCTTCCTCCTTAAAATCTAGTATTTCTCCGGGCCCCAAACTTTAATATATTTCTCTTTTGCCGGCCATCTCCCTTCCAGAAAAGATAAGTTTTTTGGTAATTGGAGAAAAAACATCTAAGTTGCTAATACTCAGGTAGGATAAAATAAAAAAACTTGGCTATTAAACCAAGTCTTAATAAAATTATCCTGCCAATCCCAGCGCCCTGCCGTAACATTCTGCTGCTTCCCGCATTTTTCCCTGTTTTGCCATCAGTTCACCCCGGAGTCCCCAGGCCTGGTGGTTATGCGGTTCCTGTTCCAGAATTCTTTCGACTACCTCTTGTGCTTCCTCCAGGTGACCTAAACTTAACAGGCAGTGGCCGTAGTTTAACAGGAAGGTGCTGTTTTTAGGGGATAAATTCACCGCCTGGCGGTAGCATGCCAGGGCTTCCGGGATCTTATCCAGGTTTTCCAGGCAAATACCCAGATTGTTGTGCAGGGTGGCGTCCTCCGGGCAAACTTTGACGGCGCTGCGGTAGCAGCCCACCGCTTCTTCCACCCTACCCAGCACATGATAGCAGGAGGCTAAGTTGCTCAACAAGCCCAGGTCATTGGGCATGAACTGCCTGGCCACTTCGTAACAGGACAGGGCCTCTTCGTAACGTTCCAGGTGAAAGAGGCTGTATCCTTTGTTGTTTAACAATTCTACGTTGCAAAAGCCCATGGATTGGGCCTCGGTATAAAGCTCCAGCGCTTCCCGGTGGCGGTTCAGCTTGCTCAAGGCAAGACCTGTATTGAACAAAACGGCCGGATCATGGCCGCCCAGGGCACGGGCCTGCTGGAAGCAGGCCAATGCTTCGCAGTACCTGCCGTTTTCCAGCAGCAAAAGTCCACTGTTATTAAACTGCGTAATTTTATCGCCGGCCGGGGCCTCCGGAATGTAGGGCTTGTCCGGCAGGGGCTCCAATGATTCAATGTTATCCCAACGGTTGGACTTGATGCCCCCGTTACTGGCCCGGTTCAGCCAGTAGATAAAACTGCCGGGTCCCAGGCCGGAGGCAGCTTTTTTACAGTGCAGGGCAGCCTGGTCGATCTGACCCAGTTTTAAATATATGCGACTGGCTTGCAAATGCAAGTCAGTTTTATGGGGGTTCATTTCAATTGCTTTTTTTAGGGAACGCAACGCTGGTTTGCCTGCCCCGGCGGCTTCAAACAAGCAGGCCATGATTTGAAAAAATTTTACCTTATTAATGGCCTTGGAAATTAAACCTTTGGGCCTCCACATCCTAGCATCGCTCCTTTGCCGTAAACTCTGGGTATAGGATTCTCTCATCTAATTGACTAATCCTTCCAAATATTCCTAAAATCGTATGTCAAATCCCATGGTGTTTTGACAATATTCTGTGTACCTTGCATGTTTCTAGAAAATTAACATTCCTTCATGGGCCGGACAGTGTTATAGTATAACTAGAAAACAATAAGGGGTAGATGATTCATGCAGGTGCTTCCCGCTCCTAACAGCGAGCTGATTTCATTCCAAATGAGTTTGGAAAATATGTTGGGGCACTCTCTTTGCTTTATTAAGCATGTTCTTTTCCCGGGCTGTATCTATCTCACTTCCATTCAACATAACGATGAAATCGAGGAAGAGAATTTTTATTTGATTTACGAAATACAAAAGGACCGGGGAGGGCTTCCCCAGGCAAAAATACATTTTTTACAAATTCCCCTTCGACTGAGAAATAAGCATCTGGGTACCAGGGTTTATCGTTTGCTGGAGAAACTCCTTATCAAACAAGGGTGTACCTCCATTGTGCTGGAAGCAAGGGTCAATTCCTTAAACCCAAAGGACAATTCAGTGGGTTTCTGGGGACGACAGGGTTTTGTGCCGGGTGTCCATTATGCCTTTGATGACGAGAATTTCCCCATGATGAAAAGACTGGTTTAACATGAAAAGAAGGCCCGCGGGCCTTCTTTTATATTGCGGCAAGTTCCTTTTTGGTGTCTCCGGCTTTGTTTTTCAGTTCATCCAGGTACTTGACAGCGCTTAGGGCCGCCACCTGACCCTCTCCGGTGGCTTTGCTCAGTTGGTAAGGGGCACCGGTGCAATCCCCGGCGGCAAAGACACCCGGTATGTTGGTGGCGCCGCTGCGGTCAACGACAATCCCTGTGTTGCTGACATTCAGGCCGGGCACCAGCTGGTCCGGCAGGACCGAATCCCGGATGATAAAAACACCGTCAGCGGTTAAATTCTGCCCTTCCAGCGCAACTCCCGTAGCCCACATATCACCGGTAATGCCCACCGGTTTCCCTTGAATCACTTTAATCTTTTCATCCAGCGTGATGCCCTGAGCTTCCTTTTCTTTTATCTGGGAAACCAGCAATACCTCCGAGGCTATTTCAGCTAAGAAATTGGCTTCTTCCAGACCTTCCCGGTTATAAGCCAGGACAATCACTTTTTTCCCTTTATAAAGGGGGCCGTCACAGGTGGCGCAGTAGCTGACTCCCCGGCCCAGGTAATCCAGTTCCTGGTTAATGGGTTTGACGGCGCTGACACCGGTGGCTAAAATCACAGCGCTGGCTTTATAAAATGTGTCCCGGGACTGTAACATAAAACCGCCTTCCTCGGGGTACACGCCGGTTATTTTATTTTCAATGATCCCCAGTCCCATGGCCTTTACGTGGTCCAAAAACCTCTTGCGCAGTTCTTCACCGGTCATGTTATGCAATCCCAGGTAGTTGTCAATATGAGGCGCATGATGCAGTTTCGGGCTGCAAAAGTCCGTGCCAAAGATGCCGACCTTCTTTTTGCGGATGGTACCGTTGATGGCTGCGGATAGGCCGGCCGGGCCGCAGCCGATGACGGCAATATCAAATTGCTCCTTTATATTTAGTCCGTCTCCCATGATGATCCCCCCTGTTTTAACAAAGTTATTGTTGCTGGAGCAGGTTGTTCTTATGCCCGAAAATGGTTAAACCGCACTTCGGAGTGCAGTTTAATTCCCTTAGTCGACAACGACGTAACCTTCATTCATAATGGCTTGTTTAATGGCTTCCAGGTTGCTGCTGCCATCGTGGGTTATCTTAACACTTTTTTCTGTCGGCGTAGCTTCCACCGCCTGTACCCCCGGGACCTTTTTCACTGCCTTTTCCACAGCCATTTTGCAGTGATTGCAGCTCATGCCTTCTACCTTAAGGATAATTGTGTCTGCCATATGATTATTTCCTCCCTTTTTAACTGGTACCCCTAATGGCGGGGCGTAAATCGCTTCAAACGCAGGGCATTGGTAACCACCGAAACCGAGCTGAAGGCCATGGCCGCACCGGCCAGGACTGGGTTCAATAAACCCATGGCCGCCACCGGAATGCCCACGGTGTTATAAAACAACGCCCAGAAAAGATTTTGCCGAATATTTCTCATGGTGGCCCTGGAGAGGGCGATGCTGTCCACTACGCCCCAGAGGTTGCCGCGGATTAATGTAATATCCGCCGCCTCCATGGCCACATCGGTGCCGGTGCCGATGGCAAAACCCACATCCGCCGTAGCCAAGGCCGGAGCATCATTGATGCCGTCACCAACCATGCCTACAATTTTATTTTGTTCTTTGAGTTCCTTTACTTTCTCGGCCTTGTCTTCCGGCAGCACTTCCGCCAAGACATTTTGAATACCCACCTGGGCTGCAATGCTGCGGGCGGTTCTCCGATTGTCGCCGGTCAGCATCCAGACCTCGATACCCATTTCCACCAGCTTCTTAATGGCGGAAGCAGATTCTTCCTTCACAGTATCAGCCACGGCCAGCAGACCGGCCGGTTTACCGTCCACCGCCATCAGCATGACCGTTTTGCCCTGCTCTTCCAACGCCTCCCTGGTGGCATCCCACCGGGAAAAATCAATATTATTTTGCGACATTAGCTTGCCGGTGCCTAATAAAATCTCTGTTTCATTTATTCTGGCCTTCACACCAAAACCGGGAATGGCCGTAAAATCCGTCACGGTATAGGGATTTTCACCGGCTTCCCCCACCGCCTCCATAACAGCCCTGGCCAGCGGGTGTTCGGAATTTCGCTCCACCGCGGCCGCCAGCCTCAGCACCTTGGCTTCCTGGTTGCTGTAATCGCCGACAGTAATTAAGTCGGTAAGTTTGGGCTGCCCATGCGTGATGGTTCCGGTTTTGTCCAAAACAATGGCATTAAGGCGGTAAGCTTTTTCCAGGTATTCGCCGCCTTTAATTAATATCCCCATTTCAGCCCCTTTGCCGGTTCCCACCATAATGGAGGTGGGGGTGGCCAGGCCTAGGGCGCAGGGACAGGCGATCACCAGTACCGCCGTGGCGGATAAAAGGGCTTGGGAAAGGTCGCCCGGTTTAACCCACAGGTACCAGGCGGCAAAGGTCACCAAGGCGATGGCCACCACCACGGGCACAAAATAGGAAGAAATCACATCCGCCATCCGTTGAATGGGCGCCTTGCTGCCCTGGGCTGCTTCCACGATTCGAATAATCTGGGCCAGGGCGGTGTCTTTCCCCACCTTGGTGGCTTGAAATTTAAAGGTTCCCATTTTATTGATGGTGGCCCCGATGACAGGGTCCCCCGGCTGCTTATCCACCGGAACGCTTTCACCGGTCAGCATGCTCTCATCCACCGTAGAGGTTCCTTCCGTGATGAAGCCGTCCACGGGTATTTTCTCCCCGGGACGGACCACCAGGACATCTCCCACCTGCACATCCTCGACGGGGATCTCCTTCTCCGTCCCGTCCTGGATGATTCTGGCGGTCCTGGCCTGCAATCCCATCAGTTTGCGGATGGCCTCGGAGGTCCTACCCCTGGCCAGTGATTCCAGCATTTTACCCAGTAAAACCAGGGTGATAATGACAGCGCCGGTTTCGTAATAAACCTCTGTCTGCCCGATTTGCTTACCGAAGAAGGTGGCTGCCACGCTGTAGAAATAAGCGGCGCTGGTGCCCAGGGCCACCAGGACGGACATATTGGCACCGCCCCCGCGGAGTGAGCGCCAGGCGTCCTTATAAAAATGAAGGCCGGGGCCAAACTGAATGGCCGTAGCCAGGACAAACTGGGTATAAGGATGAAAAATCCCCCAGCGCATGGCATGGTGCCACTGGGCCAGCATAACCACCATAAAGGCCACCAGCGGCAGTGACAGGACGGCAGAAATCATAAACAGCCTTTGCTGGCGGCGAATTTCTTGTTCCCTTTCCTGACGCTCCCGGTCGGCGCTGCTCTCATCGGTCTCGGATACGGGCGTATAACCGGCATCCCGGATGGCCCGCCGGATGTCTGCCGGGCTGACTTCCGCCGGGTTGTATTTGACCACAGCCTTTTCTGTGGCCAGGTTTACCGCTGCATGCAAGACCCCGGGCAGGCGGTTCAAAACCCTCTCGACCCTGGCCGAGCAGGCTGCACAGGTCATTCCCTTTACCTTTATTTCCAACTGCTCCCGGGCAACACCGAAACCTATGTCCTCAATCTTATGAATGATTTCCTCCAGCGGCACAACAGTCGGATCATAATCAATGGTAGCTATTTCCCCTGCCAGGTTCACCTGAGCTTTCTCCACACCAGCAAGTTTACCAATGCTGCGCTCAATCCTGGCGGAACAAGCGGCACAGCTCATGCCTGTGATTTTTAACCGGGTTTGTACGGTACTCAAATTTACACCATCCATTCAGAAAAACGTTACCAAAAATTGTACAACTTAAGAGACAGCCGGTCAATGTATAGTTACTGACTCAACTTTCGCAGTTAGACTAACAATCTCTGGTACGGTGTATCCTCGCTTGCTTCGCACCGACAGCGCTAAAACTCGCTCTTTTCTATATTCTTTTCTATGTTCTTTCCTCTATTCTTTCCCCTATTCTTTCCCCTATTCTTTCCCGGTGGCCTGTTATTATCAAATTGGCCAGTGTATAACAAAACCTCACCGGGCAAGAATAATAAAAACCGGGTGAAGGAGGCAAAAACGATGGATAAGGATAATCGAAACAACTACCGGTGGGAAGAAGAAAAACATTATGATACCGGCAAAAAATTTGTCCACGAACCCACCGGCTCAGCCACTCATATTAAAGTGGACGGCAAGTGGGATCACGATTTTTATGACCGGGATAAAGAAAAAGCACGTAATTTTGGTACCGGAGACAATCCGTTGGCGGAATGATAAACGCCCCTGGTCTTGCTTGAGACCGGAGGTATTTGTTTTTCCCACTTCCAACCTCTCACTTCTCTCCTCTTAAAGGGTTGGCTTCCTTAGACGGAACTCTGCGCCAAGGTCCCTGGCAATGGCTCGGCAGGCTTCTACATCTACACCTGGCCACTCAACCACGGACAGGATCACGCGGGGAATCACCCCCACACATTTTCTGGCAAAATCTAGCATAGAGAAATAGGCCTTTTCGCCTTCCCTGGGTTGGCACAGCTTGACATAGGTAGCTGCGTCCTGGGCATTTAAGGAGATGGACATGGTATCCACCAACCCCGCCAGTTCCGGCACCACATTGCGTCCATAAAGACTGTTGGCTTGCCCGTTGGTATTGACCCTGATGGACCGGGCACCTCTCTTTTTCAGTTCAGCCGCCACTTCCCTGACCAGTTCCAATCTGCATAAGGGCTCCCCGTAGCCGCAAAAAACAATTTCTTTATACTGCCGGGGGTCCTGCACTGCATCCAAAACTTCCGGTAAAGACGGTTCTTTACTGAGCCATAAATTATAACCCACGCCGGTTTTGGTTTGCCGGATGCAAAAGGCGCATTTGTTAAAACAACGGTTGGTGATGTTTAAATACAAGCTGTCCCCGATCGGATAACTTACGATAAATTCTCTTTCCATTTACGTGACCCTTTCTTTTATGTCATAAATTTCAAGTTCAAACAATAAAAATATGTTAAATAGTGTAAGGAGGTAAAAAAATATGGCACTCCTTAAACAGGAAACACCCGATACTCCGGTACTTCATTTCCCCTCTGTCTGGCGGGGCACGCTGTTATCCCTGGGATTTTCCCTTGGTTTGAGTATTTTGGCCGGGCTGGCCTATTATTTTACCGGTCTGTCCGAAAACACCATGCCCTGGGTTGCAGCCGGCATATTTTTTACCAGTGTGGTAGTGGGCAGCGGCTATGCCGCCAAAAGGGCCCGCAGCAGGGGACTTTTTAATGGCCTGGGGGTCGGCATCGCCACTTTTATTATTATCTGGCTGTTGGTGGGTCTGTTTTTACCCGGTGATGTCTTGCTGGTGGGTGCACTGGGCAAATTTGCCTTAACGCTGGTTGCCGGTGCACTGGGAGGAATGCTTGGCGTTGGTCTGGCCTCTTAGCATGATGCTAAGAGGCCTTTGTTTTTTCACAGTTGACCAGGGGGAGTTTAACGATAAAGGAACTCCCCTTGCCTGGCACCGATTTTACAGATAACTTACCTCCGTGGTTGTCCACGATTTGGTAACTGACCGGCAACCCCAAACCGGTCCCCTCGGGTCGGGTGGTGAAGAAGGGATGAAAAATCTGGGCCATGTGTTCCTTGGGGATGCCTGTCCCGGTGTCTGTAAAAGTAATTTCAATGGCGTGTTCAGCGTCCACATAACGGGCCGCAACCGTCAATTTCCCCCCGCAGGGCATGGCATGGATGGCGTTGGTTGCCAGGTGCCAGAATACCTGTTTGATCTGGTCTTCGTCCAGCACAATCAACGGCAGCTCGTGGTTATATTGTTTATCAACTTTAATTCCCCGGCGGGTTGCCTCTGCTTCCACCAGCAGCAAAACATGATCCAGCACGGACGGCAGTGAAGCAAAACTAAGATTTGGTGTGGTGCGGCGTGCTAACAGCAACAGTTCTTTAATGATATTGTTAATCTGGTCAATCTCAGTCAGCATAACCGAAATATATTCCCTGGTCGGGTCGTCGTCAGCAAAACGCCGGGATAAAATTTGAATCAGTCCCCTGACAGAGGTCAGCGGGTTGCGGATTTCGTGGGCCGTTCCGGCGGCCAGTTCCCCGATCATGGCTAACTTTCCCCGCTGGCTTAAATGCCTGCTCAAAAAGGATTGTTCCGACACAGGCAGGGCAATTAACATGGCACCGGACGGTTTTTCCCCATTCTTTAAAATTTCCGCTGTGCTTAAAATATAGTATTTCAAGTCGTCTTCCCGCTGACAGGTATAATGCTGTTCATGGTACACCTGCTTCCCTTGCAAGGTTTGGGACAGGAAATGCAAAGGGGTGTCGGCATCATAAGACAGATGGAAAATGTTGATGGGGCCTTCCTCCTGGGAGATGCCGCAAATTTCCCTGGCCAAATGGTTTATAGCGGTAATTTGGCCGTTATTGTCCGCAATAATTAAAGCAACCGGCAGGTCCTCGATGAACCCGTTGCAAACAGGTTGTTTGTTTGGTTCCCGTAAGGCTTTTATTTGATCCTGTAATTTGATTCTGTCTGCACGGGCACGCCTGTAAAGGAACATGAAGGCGCCTGCCGTTAGCAGTATGTCAAAACAGTAGGAAACCAATACATGAAGCCCCAGGGCTTCACTCAACCAACGAGTAAAACCAAGCACCGCTATGACTGAAATAAAAACGAATACCCATAATTGATTGGTCAGAGAAAGCACCTTCTTCGCTAGTATTTCACCAAAGGCATATAGTGATAATTGTATGAAGTATGGCAAATTTGTTATATATTGTAAATACGACACGACTTGTATGAATCCTGCCCTGACCAATCCTTTGTAAGAATAATTTCATTGTTTTTCAACTTAAAAGGGCTCAAGATGATTCAAGGCAAGCCAAAGGCCTGCCTTGAAACTAATTCCAGATTTTTAACAGGATAGAACGTATAAGATTGGGAAGCCGTACAAAGTACACGCGCATTCCGATCACCCCTCATTAATTTTGAATTCTTTTTCATATTATTTGATTGGGGCTGAATTTGTGCATCTGTGTAACAATATGACGACCAGGAGAAAAAAATACCACTGGATTGCAGGTTCGTTAGAACTTTGGCACTTTAATTTTACTGATCATCAAATAAGAGAGCAACAGCATGGCCATGGGGAGTACCAAAACCGGCAGTTTACCCAGGTAAATAATTATTAGGGCCACAATGCCGCCGGCTGCTGTGATGGGAACCCCCATAAAGCTTCCGCTAAAGGTAGTCACATTAAAACGGGCTAATCGTAAGGCGCCACACATGACGAAGGCCAATGCGATGGCCAATCCCCAATAGCCCCAATCCGATAATTGCAGTGCATAGGCCAGGATGGCCGGGGCCACGCCAAAGGAAACCAGATCTGCCAGGGAATCTAATTCCTTGCCAAAATCGGACGCTACCTGGAGTTTTCTGGCCACTTTGCCGTCCAGATAATCCATCACGCCGGCCAGCAGGACCATTAACCCCCCTTGAATGTACTCTTGATCCAGTGCCAGTACCAGGGCAAAGACTCCAAATAACAAGTTTCCCAGTGTAAACAAACTGGGTATGTGTTGTCCCTTCATCGGGAACCTCCCCGTCATGGTATTTGCAACAGAAACACATTCTGCATTACTTTATTTTAGCATCCCGTTGACCGAAGTAAAAGAGGTATGCCAAATTATTCTTCCTTGCCTGTTAACCAAAATTTTACTTTGGTCACGATCTGTTGCCAACTGCCTCGAAAATGTTCTCCCAAGGGCAGGGAATTAAAAAATTTTGCCCCGTACTTTTTTTCTACCAAACGGCCATCCAAAATCACCACCACTCCCTTATCCCGGGCGTCCCGAATCAATCGTCCAAAACCCTGTTTGAATTTGATTACCGCCTGGGGAATTTGGTAATCCTGAAAGCCATTTCTCCCCTGCCGGGCAATTTTTTGCAGCCTGGCTTCCAATACCGGGTGGTTTGGTGGCGCAAAGGGTAGTTTAACGATAATGACACAGGATAACGCCTCCCCCGGGATATCCACCCCTTCCCAGAAACTGGCTGCACCAAAGAGCACTGTGCGCTTCCCTTCCATGAACTGTTCCACCAACCGACGCCGGCTGCCGTCCAATTCATGTCCAAGCAAACAAATATCTGCCCTTTCGTAAGGATCCTTTAACCGGTGGTAAACCTCCCGCAGGGAGCGGTGGGAAGTAAAGAGAACCAGCGTGCGGCCCTCGGCGGCCAGTGAAATACTGTAAATAGCCCGGGCCAGCTCATCGTGATAGGGGCTGTCGCCCATTTGTGCGGGCTGTGCGATATCCCTGGCGGCACACAACAGGGCCTGTTCTGCATAGTTAAAGGGAGAATCCAACTGTTTTTCAATAATCCTGTCTGTAGGGATTGCATCTAACCCGATGCTTTTTATAAAATGCTTAAAACTTCCGTCAACCGTCATGGTGGCAGAGGTCAAAATAACCGGGCGTGGTTCCGAAAACAATTTAGCCTGCAGCAGCGGACCCACATCAATGGGCGCGGCCCGTAAAACCACTTCGGAATGTTCGCCGCCGCCCCCCTCCACCCAGTAAACATTATCCTCTTCATGATGGCGGCAGATCCATTCAAGGTTATGGGCTAAATCCTCACCTACGGAGGCCCAGGCCATCAGGTCCCTGGCGAGACCCGGTACATCCTCCGCAAAGGCGGCTCCTTCTGCCAGCCGGTCGCCGACCTTTACCATCAGTTGACACAGGGAACGCAGGTTGACCAGCAGGTTATCCAGTTCAGAATCCAATGGCGCCGGCAAACAGGGAATCCCCTCTGAATTCCCTGCCGCACCGAATCTCAGAGTGTACCGACCTTCACCGCCTCCTGCGCTGTTTTCCATCCAGCGGGATAACATTTCGAAGAAGGTGACGGCTGCTTCCCTGCATCTCTGTCTTGTTTCGGCAGACTGGCTGATGAGGTTTTGCCAACCGTTGTGGTCATAAGCCACCGTAAAACTGTCCAGTTTCCCCAGTTGTTTCCCAGCCACCGAGATCCACCGGATCACTTCCGTGCGACCGGTTGTTCTGCCCAGGTGCTCGGTGGCGCAGTCCTCTAAATGATGGGCCTCATCGATAATGAGAGGACCGTAGCCCGGCAGAACCCTATTGTCGGCGTTGACATCGCTGAGCAGCAAGGAATGATTGACAACCATAATATCCGCCCTGTCTGCCCTGCGCCGGGCCGCCATAAAAAAACACTGTTCTTTAAAATATCGGCAGCGGTTGCCCAAACAGCCGTCACTTTCGCAGCACACAGCTGTCCAATATTCCAGTTCCTGGTAGGAAATGGCCAGCTCGCTTTTGTCCCCGGTGGTGGTTTCATAAAGCCAAACCAGGATTTTCGCCAGGAATTGGGCTTCTTCCGGCTGGTGGTAAGCTTCCGACATTAAAGCCGACCAGCGGCGGAGACATAAATAATTGTTCCGGCCCTTCATTAAAGCGGCTGTGAACTCAAAGTCCGGCAGATTGGCCAACAGGGGGAGGTCCTTATTCCACAGCTGCTCTTGCAGGGTAATGGTGTGGGTGGTGATGAGAACCCGTTCGACGTTCTGCCTGGCCCATCGGATGGCCGGCACCAGATAAGCCAGTGATTTGCCGGTGCCTGTCCCGGCCTCCACCAGGACAAATTTATTCTCATTAAGACCCTTTACCACATGGTCTACCATATCACACTGTTGGGGACGGTAATGAAACCTCGGCAGCGTGGCTGCCAGGGCCCCGTCCGGTCCCAGGACAGTCATGCACTCCTCGAAAGAGACCGGTTTCTTTTCCTGCTGGGGCCTGTCTTTGACGGGAACCTCCTCGACGCGGGCGCCCGGCACCCGGTGGGTTATTTTCCTGTCAGGAAACTGTTTGATGATTCTGCCGCTCAATGCCTCTAATACCGGGTACCAGGCGGAACCTGCCTGCTTGAGCAGCTGGCTCAACTGCCAGACTAAATCCGCTTCAAATTTCTCCAAGCGTTCCAGCAAAGTCACCAGCAGCCGGGCGGCGCCAAGGGCGTCATCCAGTGCCCGGTGCCGGTGATTCATTGCGATATTAAGTTCTTTACACAATTCACCCAGCCGGTGGTTACCGGCCGAAGGAAGTAAATATTTGGCCAGTTCCAGGGTATCATAAAGGTCATTAGCAAGGGGACGCCTGGCTGCGGCGGCTAAAAAGTCCCGATCAAATTTGATATTGTGCCCCACCAGGGGTAAATCGGCAATAAAGGATAAAACCCCGGACAAGATTTCGTTTAACGCCGGCGCTTCGCTAAAATCCTCATCTCGCAGGCCCGTCAGGCGTTTTATTCTCACCGGCAGTGAACCCTTCGGACGAACCAGGGACTGAAAGCGATCCACTTCCTGGCCGTCAATGACTTTTACCAGCCCAATCTCAATGATATCGTCACTCCAACAGTTTAGACCGGTGGTTTCCAGGTCCAATGCCACAAAGGTTAACATACCATCATTACCCCCAACCTTCTGCTAACAACCATTTTCGATTGACGGAATCGGAGTTCCTGCCTAAACAAAATAATTATACCGAAGGTGTAAACCATAGGGAAGCTTCATTGATGAGATTTGGTATAATTGAGGAAGGATTACTTTTACATATGGGAGGATTCTGTTATGAACACAGAAACTGACCGGCTCAGGGAAGCCCTGAGCCTATTGGAAGGGGCCCTAGGACCGGACCTGATTAAAAGAGAAGTTCATAAAATTAACGGTTGGAACCCGGAAGGGGCACCGGGGCTGCACCCGCTGGTTTTACTGTGGTATAAGACCCGGGAAGATTTGGCGCTGGTGGAACTCACCGGCAGCCTGCCCCGCTCCCGCTGGGTCCAGGAAACCCTGCAGCTGGGTGAATCCTTAAAGGAACTTGCCAACCACCCATTATACCCGGAAATTTTAGACAAGCTTAAAGACCCTGCAAACTGGCAGTCTGCTGTTCATCAAATGAAAAACTTACAATCCAAATAAATTCAAGTCGGGGACGTTCTTTGACTAGAATTTAAAAAGACAAATTCAAGTCAAGAACCGTCCCCGACTTGAATTTGCTTGTTGTTATTTGCCTGGGAATGGTTTCTGTAGTAGAATGAATTGGAGTTTATTTATGAGGAGGGTACTCTTTTGAAGAAGGGCAGTATCGAACTGGAAAAGGGCGGGAAAATTATGATTGAATTTTTTGATGAAGCAGCCCCCGGAACCGTGGCTAACTTTGAAAAATTAGCCAACGAAGGGTTTTACAACGGACTTACCTTCCACCGCGTTATCCCCGGTTTTGTGGCCCAGGGGGGGTGTCCTTACGGCACCGGCACCGGCGGTCCCGGCTACACCATCAAGTGCGAAACCAAGGGCAACCCGCACAAGCATGTAAGAGGCGCTTTATCCATGGCCCATGCCGGCAAAGACACCGGCGGCAGCCAGTTCTTCATTTGCTATGACGCGTTCCCCCATTTAGATGGCGTACATACGGTCTTCGGGAAAGTGGTTGAGGGTATGGAATATGTTGACCAAATTAAACCCGGTGACAAGATGAAAGAAGTGAAGGTTTGGGAAGAATAAATAAGATCCCCTGGACGGTGTATAGGCGTTTATACAATAAAACAAGCCTGGCAGTTCAATGACTGTGCAGGCTTGTTTGTATATTATCCCATTTTTAAAGATTCGCCCGGCTGAAGAATGGTCACCCTGGCAGCAGTCTGTTCTTCCACGGCCTTTTTAAAGGCTGCGGGGTCCTGGGCAATCAGGGGCCAGGTATTGTAGTGCATGGGAACCACCTGTTGGGGATTCAGCATCTTCACGGCCTCCAGGGCGTCTGCCGGTCCCATGGTGAAGTTATCCCCGATGGGCAGCAGGGCCACATCAATGGAGTTTAAACGACCGATTAATGCCATATCACCGAATAAGCCGGTATCCCCTGCATGGTAGATGGTTTTGCCACCGACAGTGACGAGAAACCCGCAGGGGTTCCCCAGATATTCCGCAGGACCGGTATCCCCGCCGGCAGAACTGCCATGCAAGGCCTGGGTTAGTTTTACCTTAAAGGGCCCGAAATCACAGGCGCCCCCGATATGCATGGGATGGACCTTGGTTCCCTGGCGGGCACAGTAGTTGGCCAATTCATAAACCGACACAATGGTGCCGCCGGATTGCTTCGCTATTGCCACGGCGTCTCCTACGTGGTCCCCGTGTCCGTGGCTGACCAGGATATAATCGGCCTTAATATTTACACCGGCGGGAGCCGCAGGGTTGCCGGTAATAAAGGGGTCAATGGCGATGGTTACCCCCTCCGCTTCCAGCAAAAAAGCAGCATGTCCCAAAAAGGTAAGACGCATGGTATCAACTCCTATAATTGATTCCGTTTGAATTCAATAACCGGCACTATTTAGCTTATACCTCAATGAAAATAAATAAACATTTCATACGCCAGGCATCCGGGTTATCAACGGGCCTCCTACTTGCCTTATATGCATACTTTAGCCAAAGTCTGATAGCTGAAGGCTAGCCCCGGTGCTGCTTCTTAGCCTAAAATAACTTAACCCATGGTAGCCGGTACCCGTTTATCAAGTTATTGGTTCTTTTTTATAGCCGATGGCCGAGGGCTGACTGCTAATGGCCAGACCAGAGAGGAATACCCCCTAGCCTTCCAGCGCTTCCTTGACCAGTTCCGCTACTTCCCAGGGCAGGACGGCCACCTTGGCGCCGGCGGCAGTGAGGGCTGCCACTTTGCTGGCAAAGGTTCCTTTGCCCCGCTCGATAATGGCCCCGGCATGTCCCATACGTTTGCCCGGAGGGGCGGATCTGCCGGCCAGGAAAGCCACCACCGGCTTGGTCATTTGGCGAATATAGAGGGCGGCCTCTTCTTCGGCATTGCCACCGATTTCGCCCACCACTACCACGACTTTGGTTTCGGGGTCCCGCTCAAATTTTTCCAGCACATCGGTGAAGGACAGGCCCACCACCCGGTCGCCGCCCAAACCCACCACGGTGGACTGGCCGATGCCGTTGACGGTGAGGTTGTAGGCAATTTCATAACTCAAGGTGCCGCTGCGGGCCACCACACCCACCGGACCGGGGGTGTAGATGCTGTTGGGCATAATCCCCATTTTGCTCTGTCCGGGAGAGATAATGCCAAAGGTGTTGGGACCGATCACGGTAACATTAAGTTTTTCGGCATAGGCCATGATATCCAGCTCATCGTGCAGGGGCACATGCTCTGTGATAATAACCAAGGTTTTAATACCTGCTGACATGGCTTCCAAAGCGGCATCCTTCACGCCGGGGGCCGGTATGAAAATGATGGATGAGGTAATGGGGTGCTTTTCTACTGCTTCGGCCACCGTGTCAAAGACAGGCACGCCGTGTACCTCCCAGCCTCCCTTGCCCGGTGAGACCCCGGCGGCCACCCTAGCGCCATAGGCCAGCATCTGGGCGGTATGGAAGCTCCCCTGCTTGCCGGTGATCCCCTGCACCAGGATTACATTGTCTTTATCGATAATAACTGCCATCTATATTGCCTCCTTGCCTGCCGCCAGCTCCACTGCCCTAGCCACCGCATCCTGAACGGTGCGGTACGCGTTGATGCCTTGCTGCTTTAATATTTCTACCCCTGCCTCTTCATTGGTGCCAACCAGCCGAATCACAATGGGTACCGGAATACCCACCGTTTCTTTTACCCTGGCAAAGGCTCTGGCCACATCATCACAGCGGGTGATGCCGCCGAAAATATTCACCAAAATGGCCTTTGGGTTGGTGGATAGCAGGATTTCCAGGGCCCTGGCCGTGGCTTCGGTACCCGCGCCGCCGCCGGCATCCATAAAGTTGCGGGGACTGCCGCCAAAGTGATGAATCATGTCCAGGGTAGCCATGGTAATGCCTGCGCCGTTGGCCATCACCCCAATGTCGCCGCCCAGTTCCACAAAGGAGATGCCGATCTCGGCGGCCCTTTGCTCTTTTTCCGTCCGTTCCTCCACCCTGGGCAGCCAATCCGGAAACCGGAAGGACGCTTCGTCGTCAAGGGTAATCTTGGCGTCCGCAGCCACCAGTTGATTGCCGCTGACCACCAGGGGATTAATTTCCACCAGTTCCGCGTCATAGGTGCGGAACAGATGGTACATCTTTACCAACAATTGAGATAACTGCCTGGCCTCGTCAGGCGGCAAACCCATTCTTCTGGCCACTTCCCGGCCGAAGTAAGGCTGCAGACCTGCATGCACATCCACATGCATCTTAACCAAATGCTCTTCTGCAACTTCTTCAATGTCCACCCCGCCATGGGCCGAGGCGATAACCAGCGGCTTACGTCTGGCGCCGTCTACCGTGATGGCCACATAGTACTCTTTATCAATTTGGAGTCTTTCCTCCACCAGTACCGCATGAACCGGCAGGTCTTTGATGACCGTTGACAACAATTCTCCGGCAGCTGCTTCTGCCTCAGCAGGTGTGCCGGGAAACTTGATACCCCCGGCCTTCCCCCGACCGCCGGATAACACCTGGCTCTTTACCACAGCGGATGGCAAACCGGACACAAAGTCAGCCACACCCTCCGGGGAAAAGAAAGCTTTTCCCCGGGGCACGGGGATTCCTTCCCTGCGAAAAATGTCCTTGCCCATATACTCGTAGAGTTTCAAGCCATGTCCCCCTTCAAAAAAAGTCACATTAATTTAAATATTCGAGATTCGCCTTTGTTTTCCTTTTCTAACAGTTTAAGAATTCGATAGAATAAGTCGGCGAGATAACGATCTCTTTGTTCAATATGCTGACAGTTTCTTGCCATGCTGTTGGCCAGGGCTATGGCATGCTTGACGGTTTTCACTGTACTGACGGCCCCTATGCTCAGGCCGTTTTTCAGCAGTATCCTGGATTTCTCCCCCGGCTGTGCCGATTCCGTGACCGAGTCAATCAACTGCAGGTGAATAAAACCATAGCAAGGATCTCCCGTACACCGGGCAGTGCGGGTCTTTACAGCCACCAGGGTATAGCCCGGCGCCAGTGTCAGCGGAGGCAATCCGGCACCGCCCTGCTCACGAAAAATCTTACGTAGGGCGGTATAATCCAAGGCAAAGTGTCTGCAGACCGCTTTCCGCACACTCCGTACATTTCTTGCATCGTTGTAGAGATTCCCCTGGTTGTCGGCAATTTCTGTACCGTCCCCTTCCGGCAGGTATACGGGACAAAAATAGGCTATTTGATCAAAGTCACCTTTCCAACGGTTTTTGGTCATACTGTCTCTTCCTTTCTGGCTTTTTGACACCACTATATAGTCCGTTGGTAAAATATACGTGAAATCCGGATGGCTACGGTGTAAACCAGATGATTTATAGGTGAAAAATAAGCAAAAAGAAAAAGCCTTGCTTCAAGGCTTTCCAGGGTGCTGACAAACCCGAGGGGTGGTTCTGTTATTCCCCTTCACTTAAGGTCTTTGCATCGACAGTCTTATGTCCGTGGGTACACTAAGATTTGCTCCGGGCGAAATTGTCTTGTCCTTGCCAGGCAAGGAGGGACGCTTCAACGGGCCGTATTTATACTCGTATTTGCACATGAGTTAGATTCAGCCGATACCCCCGAGAGCGCTTGCTTTCAATGTAAAGCTGACGCTTCGCATCGTCACCCAGTTTTTGGCGCAGCAATTTGATATGGGACTTTACATCTCCCGAGTAACCATAGACAGCGGTTTCTCCCTGAACAGCATAATAGAGTATTTCCCCCTCCAGGAAGTTCCCCCTGGCCTCTGCCAGGCGGAAAAGAATCCTTCTTTGCGCACGGGTCAGCTCCGGCTGTTGGTGGCCCAGCCATACTTCAGATTTGGCAAGATGGATGGTTAAGAGGGGGACCTGAACAAAGTCCCCGGGGCCGGTATGATAGGGTATGGCCTCTTCTTTCAGAGGACCCGGCCACTTGTGTTTATTTAACCTGCCCAGCAGTTCTCTGCCCACGGCGGCGATGCGGGCATCCGGATTGTCCACCAGTTTTATGCACAATTTCAAACTGCTGCTGCCGGGCGCTTCTGTTGCGGGCCACTGCCACTGCCGCAGCCAGTCCAGGGCCTGCTGCAAGATGTCCTCGGGAAACCGGTCCAGTCCCTGCAGCACCTCCTCCAGGGAAAGCAGTCCCCCGTCATGTTCAAACAGCATGGCCGCCCGGCGCCGGTACCAGGGGTCCGGGTGCAGGAGGTAAGGGGCTACACTTGTCCACTTCTGCCGGCAGGGCAGGTCCAATTGTTTGGTCAGGTTGTCTAAAGGTAAATTAGTTCTCATAACGTTCCAGACGGCCTTTTAAAGCCTCAGGACCTCCCTCCAGCAGCCGGTTCAGGGCATCTTTAACCTGCCGATTGCTCAGGTCCCCCTGCAATGCTACCCTGCCGCGACAGCCGTCCGCTGTCAAGACCAGATTATTTTCCGCTTCGCCGTTAACCGGAATGTTAGGATTATGGGTGGCGAAGATTATTTGACGCCCGGCCTTGACTTTCTTCAGGGAGGGTACCACAGTATGAAAGATGTAGGAGTTATCTAAATGGTCTTCCGGCTGGTCAATAATCAGGGGACGAAAATCCTCCAGCAACAGCAGGGGTAATACGGCTGTGCATTTCTGGCCCTTGGACAGCACCTGGGTGGTTTTGTATTCCTCACCGTCCTTTAACCGGATTTCCACCAAATCTTCCATGACGATGTCTTCCAAAGCCAGCAGCTCACCCGGCGAAAGCTGGGCAGCCAGAACCTGAACAACCCGTTGGGCCCTGTCCCTGTCGATGCCGGAGCACTGTTCCAAATACCGGTCATCCCGGTGGCGGATGATGTCAGCCAGTTCTCCGGGATGTACTCGGGAAATAATTTGGTCAATCAACCGGTTATAATGCAAGCCTGATTTACTGAGGGCTGACGCCAGAAATTCCCGGTAGTTACGGGTGTTTCCCCCGGGGATGAGACTTACCTGAAGATCCGGCAGCAGAACGTTGTTATACTCCTGGCAGGCCCGCAGCCTTTGTTCATATAAACTGTCCTTCAAGTGCTTCAATTTATTCTTTACTTGCTGCCTTTGTTCCGCCAGCGCCGCTTGCTCCTGTTCCTTATCAGCCAGTCTGTCAACTAACTTTTCCAATTCCAGCAGCATGGCAGACAGCTGGCTTCTTTCCCGCATGGCTTCCCGTAATCCCTTTACCGGTAAATTCTCCTGTATTCTTTCATCTTCCCACTCCTCGGCCCGGTGCCTGTCCGCCAGACCCGCCATCAGATTCTCCAACCGGTTTAAGGAATTTTCCCACAGGGCGGCGGCTTTGCTTGCCAATTCACTGACCTCCGCATCTGTTTCCATGAAGATCCCAAGGGCCTGTTCCAGAATGTCCCCGTTAGGATTTTCCCCGTCATAAAAAATCGGGTTGAGGCCGGGTGACGCAAGCATCCATTTATCCTGCTGCAGTTGTTGCTTGACCAGCCGCACCAACTGGTCCAGCAAGGTCTTTTCCCGTTCCCTTGCCCGCTGCCGCTGCAATAAATTGTCCAATTGATCCCCGGCCAAAGCCTGCAGGCGTTCCTTTACCTCGGGAAGAACGGCCAACCTTTCCGCCAGTTCCAGGGACTCCTGAATGACCCTGCTTAATTCCGTCCTTTTGGCTTGCAGTTCCTTTAAGCAGGCTTGTATTTCAGTTTTCAGGAAGGGGTACGAGGGACATTTGCCGTCGATGAGAGACAATTGGGCTTCCGGCATTTCGGCCATTCTTTCCAGTTCACTCTGGCTAAAAATGACCACTCCGAAATTAAGCCCCCGGGCTAAATCCAGTGCCAGCAGTCTTCCCTCCTGATCGGTAACCCGTGGGGCACGGTCCCCCACCGACCGCTGCACCACATACCTCTGGCCTCCGGCTGTTTCCACCAGCAGCCTGACCCTGCCGTTTCCCAGGATCCCTGTGATATGCTGTTCTAACCTTTTTCTTATCTGGTAATCCTCCGGGTAGGCGTCCAGGGCAAAGCGAATTAATTCAATAACGCTGGTTTTACCGGCTCCCCGGCCTCCCACCAGGCAGTTTAAATGAGGGCTAAAGGTGATGACCTGGCCATCCAAAAAACCACCCAGTACCCTGAGTTCTAAAATTTTGTGCCAACCCATGGCAGACATACCTTTCACTCCCTTTACCGGAACATATGTTTGGTAGTATTATAATCTAACTATTTCGAATTGACAACCTTTCAATTAGCAGGATCTCCTGTCAAATGCACTTTCCCAAAGGCAGTGCCGCGGCACTTAGCGCATAAAAAAGGTTGTTAACCCGTTATGGTTAACAACCTGACATTGGAAAACTTTGAGTTTGTAAAAATCCCAAGTAAATCCATATATTTTTTACGGATTTGGAGATACTACTTAAACAGGTTGAAATGCTCAACCTAATCTCCTCTCCCTTTCACGCTGTATCTGACCCAGATACAGCTTTTTTTCCGTTTATTCCTCGCGAGATGCCAAATACTTCTCCACTTCCATGGCTGCTACCGCACCGTCTGCCACGGCGGTTACCACCTGGCGCAGGGGTTTTTGACGAATGTCTCCCGCCACATACAAGCCGGGAACACCGGTTTCCATTTTATCATTGGCGGCAATGTAGCCCCGGGCATCGGTTTCTACCAGATCCTGCACCAGATCGGAATTGGCCCTGGTGCCCACATACACAAAGACGCCGTCCACCGGCACATCCTGCATGGCCTCGGTGCGCACATCCTTAATCCGCACGGCTTCTACCTTATCTTCACCAAGCACCCGGTCTACCACCGAAAACCAGAGGAATTCAATTTTCTCATTGGCCATGGCCCGCTTTTGAATCAGCTTGGTGGCTCTTAATTCCCCGCGCCGGTGGATAATGTAAACTTTTCTGGCGAACTTGGTTAAAAAGATAGCTTCCTCCACGGCTGCATCGCCGCCCCCTACCACGGCCACGGTTTTATCCCGGAAAAAGGCGCCGTCGCAGGTGGCGCAATAGGAAACACCCCGACCATGGAACTTGCTTTCACCTTCAACACCCAAAAATTGCGGCTTGGCACCGGTGGCCAGGATCACTGCTTTGGCTTTGACGGGTTCCTGAGCGGTATAGACAATAAATTCGTCGCCCTGACGCTCCAGCTTCTCCACGTCTGCGTTCATGATTTCCAAACCAAAGGAACGGGCCTGTTCGTCCATTTTCAGCGCCAGATCAAGGCCGCCGATGCCACCGGGGAAACCAGGATAGTTTTCAATCCATTCGGTGGACGCAGCCTGCCCTCCGGGCATGCCTCGTTCGATTAAGACGGCATTTATGTCAGCCCTGGCAGCATATAAGCCGGCCGCATATCCGGCTGGCCCTCCGCCGATAATCACAAGTTCTTTTTCCAGCAAAAAAAGCACCTCCACCAATAAACAAAATACTACAAAAGCTCCATAACATACTGCAATTAATATTATCTCATTTGACAAAATAGTCCGTCAAGCAAGGGAATAAAAAAAACAAAGTCCCCCACGGGGACTGCCGCCAGCGTTCCGGCAATTGGGTTTGTTAAGGATACGCAGTTTTCGGCCATCCGGGAAGCGCTACTCACTTTCCCTTAACTCCTTTTCCTTTAATAAAACGGTCTTTGTTTCCCTGGCTGCCCGCTGCACCTGAGGTTCCTCTGCAGGATTTTCCAGAATACGCTCCATATGTTTGAGGGCGCTGGGCATTTTTAATCTGCCCAGGGCCAAGGCCGCCTGTTCTCTTACCATGGCCACCGGGTCCTCCAGGGCATTAATGAGGGCGAAGTAAAAGGAGGGGTCCGCCATGTGTCCCATGGCCTGGCAGGTGCGGACCCTCACCAGGCTGTCCCGGTCCAAAATGGTTTTGCTTAACAGGTTAACGGCATCTTTCCCCCCCAGTTGCCCGCAGGCCCAGACAATTTGTAAAAACACCTTTTTGGGCACCCGCCGCTGCAGGGCTTTAAAACACAGCACCACAGCGGGATCCCCCCGGCGCACCAGTTCCCGGATCACATGAACGGTGATCTCCGGGTTTTTTCCCAGCAACACGGCGGTGCTGCGGGATATTTTATCCCGGGCTTTGCTGCGCATAATGGCCTGCACTTCATCGGCCAGGGCCGGCACCACCAGCGGCACGATGAGCCGGGCGGCCTGTTCCGACAGGCTCAGGACGCTGTCATGACCGGTGTCATGGATGATCAGGTTGCTTGCCAGCAAGCGGTCCAGCAGGGTGGTGATTTGCTTCCTGGGCCAGTCCGCCAGCAAACCGTAACCGGCAGTTTTGGTATAATAACTCTCGCCGGTTAACCAGGCAGTTTTGGCGCCCTTTAAAATATCGGCAAAGCGGGCGGGGCTGAGCTGCTTTTCCACCTGGAACAGTCCCTCAAATAGCTTGATCAAACAATCGGGGTCCAGTTCCAGTTCCATGTCCATGATGATTTGTTCCGCCTGCAGGCGTTCGTAGTAATTTTTAAACACCGTAAACCTGTTGCGAAAATCCGCCACAAACCGGATCAGGTGAACCCCGGCGCCGGCCAGTTCCCGGTGGGCCAGCAGTTGTTCCTCGGAGGCGTTGCCCAGCCCCTCCGCAATCTCCTGCAGTTTTAAATATTTTTTGCGAAAAACATCCAGGTAAGCTTCCGGATAGCCGGTCTTCCGGACAATTTCCGGCAGGCGGTAGCCGATGGTAAACATGCGCAGGATGATTTCCCAGGGCTGCCAGGGGTGGTTGTTGGCCACCGGGCTGACACCCAGCACCCCCTTGGCGCAGGCCAGGATATCCCCGGCCAGGCCTTCGGCAAAGGCCGGCGGGTAAGCAAACTGGGTGTTCAGCTTGGCAGTCAGAATCTCCCGAAAGGAGGGGTTATCAAGAAAGTGCCAATTTTTTTTCAGGCAGTAAATTAAGTCCGGAATCACGGTATCCCGCAGGTAAGCCAGGGCCAAGGCGCTTTTCGGTCCCCCCCACTCCTCGGTAAATATCTTTTCCAATCCGAGGGCCAAATCCCCTTCTCCGTTCACGGGCCTGGGCTGTACTTTAATATCCATGGCCAATCACATCCCCCAAGTAAATCCAGGGTAAGTATTCCACATGATATTATAATTATCCTGTTATTTTGAAGTAAATGCTTTAATTTTACAGGCAATTTCCCATTGGCCTTCCCATAAAAATAATTTGCCGGAGGCTGAAACTGGCGCCTTTTAAAAGGGTTGCCGGAGGAAGATGGAGTAAAAAGATACCGCAAGGGTGATCACCGTCAATAGAAAGGTGCCCACGGCCCCCCGCTTGTTCTGTTGTTTCCACAACCAGGTAGCAAAGGACAAGGTATAAATACCGACGGCCAGCGCCCCTAGGGCTAATAAATAGTTCATCGTCACTACTCCTTAGTAAGGGATTCCTTTCTCATTAATCCTGTCCGACGAATATTGGTATTAAAATCTATAACAATGTCCGCCTGATCATAAATTTCTTTCCATGGCAGTTTTTCCCATTCCTCCCAGCTGCTCAGTTGTTTGCGGTAATACCGGTCGAACCCAAAAATATCACCGTAATCCTTTTCTTTGGTTTTGTTAACCAACTGCCGGGCCAGTTGTTCCATCTGCCTGTCAAAGGCTTCTTCCACAATTTTTTTCTTTTTTGGATCCTCGTAGTTCTCTCCGCTTTGAATGTACCAGAATTCCCCTTCCAGGTAAATTTTTTCATGGATCAGCAGTTTGTCTCCCTGCCGCTTAAATTCTATGTCCGGTTTTTTGCCTTGTCTCAATCTTAATGTAATAACATTGTTTTTATGTTGCGGGTCTTCCAGGGTAAAGGTAGACAAATCAAAATGCCCTGATAATAATAACATGGTTCGTGATTCATCACCGGTTAATTTTCCTATCATTTTGTCCTTTCGGAAGACCGCTGTACCGATAAACTCGGCATTGGACTTACCGCCGGCTTGCGGTACTTCCCCGGCATAATAGGGAACCCGCAGGGGTTGTACAGTCTTTTCTTCAGCCTTTTCACCCCTGGTGATGCCCACCAGGGCCGCTGTCGGGCTGCTGTGCAGGGATTTCAATGTAATATAAAAACGGTGGATATCACTATCCGGAAACAGACCGGTAATTTGCGACATCCGTTGCATAAATTCATACTGCTTGGCGGGGGAAGCTTCCAGCCGGGGCTTGTTCTTTTGCATAAATTCTTTGGCAGTTCCCTGGCAAACAAACAAGGAGCTGTTCCGGCGCACCTCCCGGTACCGCAGCAGGGCATTGATATATTTTAACAGACCTTCCCGGGCGATCTCTTCACCGAAAATAAAAGCCCTGGTATGCTGAAAACTCATTTCCCGGGCGCCGAAAGAGTTAAACAACAGGTAGCATTCCCAAATGGACGGCCCCTCCACGCTGGCTGTCAAAAAGGGGTCCTCCTGCCCCCCTCCACCACTCTCGCCGGCAGCAAAGGCTTTGGGATTGGCCACTGTTACGGTCACTTCCAGGGGCGCTGTTTTTCCTTTGTCAATGCCCACCGCTAGGATAATGGCCACTTCGTCCGTTTCCCGACCGCCGAAACAGCCGGTACAGAGCGAGGCCGCCATGATGAGGATGACGGTCTTAGCCAGCAGGAAAAATTTAGTCGGTTTTCGCATCATCTCGTTGCAACTCTCCTGCCTTTCTCAGTTTGAAAACCAGCGGCCACAACAGCGGCTGCCCTGCCTTGGGGATTAAACCGCATGTCCGTATATACTCATTCCTTTACACCCCGCTTTACCCATGAAACCAGTAATAAGACAAAAGGTAGTAATACAGTGGGGATCAATCCCAAGTTTCCGATCAGGATGCCGTCCAGCAACAGGGTGGTTGGCAAATCCGGCGGTAAGATGCTTAAAACCAGGCAAAGCAGGGTAACGATCCATAACAACGGGCGGTAATCCGCCAGGCGGAACATGCGGGCAAGAATCACCGTGGATATATAAAGAAATAAGGCTATCTTAAAAAAGCCCACCATAGCCCAAGTTAACAGAAAGACGGATTCCAAGCGCTGAAAAAAACGTCCAATACTGATAATTTGACTCAAATTAAAGAATGGTAATATTAATTCCGATGCCCCCTGAACTCCAAATACAAAAAGTATTAAAACAGTGGTAATTAAAATAGTACCCCCTGCTGCCGCCAGCGTTAAAAACCCGATCCTGCGGTAGAATTGCCAACCGCCGAAGGAATGAATAATGACGGCCGAGGCGATGAGTTCACTGGTGGACGTATAATCCAGAAATGCTTTTCCCAGCAGGAACAGCGGCTTGTCCAGCCATAGCGGATAGAAAAAGCTGGTATCAACATAGGGCAGTACCGATATATAAAGAGTAACCAGACCCACGACAACAAAGGGCAGCGCTGCCCGGGCCGCTCGAGCGATGGTTTCCAGGCCGTAGTAGGCGCTGGTAAAGGCTGCCACAACCAGGACGGCGATAACCACACTGATGGGAGTTCTTGGCAGAGCCGCCACTAAAAATGCTTCGGCATACTCCCTGAACAGCAGGGCCTCCCGAATAACAAAATAAATGAAAAACACTGTGTTCACCAGCATTCCCACATAGGGCCCCAGGAGCGTTTCGGTGGCCTCAATCAGGGTCATGTCTTGCTGTCTTCTCATCAGTTCGGAAACAATCCAGAAGGCCAGCAGTACCATGATAATAGTGATTAAAAACAGGAGCCAGGCCATGTTTTTGCCATCTTCTATCACTTTAGACGGCAAAGTTAAGAAAAGGCTGGTAAGGCTGGATATATAGAGCAATGAGAAACCTTCGGCAAAGCCTATTTTCCCTTCCCTGAGCAAAATGAAATTCTCCTTTACCATAATTAGTCCCAGCGCCGGCCTCTTTCCAGGCGCCCCCGGAAAACGCTTCATTGACTTTTCTTTTTCTGGTTACCTGGCTTCTTTGTCTCTTCTTTCACCCAGCCCCGGGCGACGTTGGGCTGGAACTCCTCCTCCCGGGTATTTAAGTAATCGGGACGCTTTTCCCAGGAGAATACCGGTACACGGAACACAACATCACCGGTGGTTTTGGTGGCAGGCGCCATGGGGGATAGATATGGCACACCGAAGGATTTCAATGATGCCATCATATGCATTTGGACAAAGAGGCCAAAGACAATGCCCACGAACCCCAGCAAGGTCCCCAGCAGGATATAGACAAAGCGGACAATACGCAGGGAAAATTGCAGTGAATATGAAGGTATGGCAAAACCGGCCAGTGCAGTTACGGCGACAATGATGACCAGAATCGGACTGACAAGATTGGCCTGAACTGCTGCCTGGCCCAGGATTAATGCTCCCACAATGCCGATGGTGCTGCCCAATATGCCGGGCACCCTTAAACCGGCCTCCCGTATTAACTCAAAGGAAACTTCCATGATAACAACCTCTACAAAGCTGGGAAAAGGTACTCTTTCCCTGTTCCCGGAGATGGCCAGCAGCAGTTCTGTGGGAATCATTTCTTTGTGAAATAATACGATGGCCAAATACACGCCGGGGGTTAAAAATGCCATATAGAAGGCAAAGGCTCTTATCAACCGCAGCATCGTCCCGTAAAGGGGGCGCAGGTAATAATCCTCCTGGCTGTGCAACTGGTCAAACATAGTGGTGGGTACCACCAGGACGTACGGGTTGCCGTCTAAAAAGATGGCCACTTTGCCCCGTAGAATCATGTAAGCCACACGGTCGGGCCTTTCGGTGGCCATCACCTGCGGCGCAATGTTCCAGGGGTGATCCTCAATAAACTGTTCTAAAATCCCGCTGTCTATGACGGCGGCTGTCTTAATTGACTTTATTCTACGCTTGACTTCCTCTACCAGTTTTTCATTGGCGACATCACGCAGATACATAATGGCCACGTCATTTTGGCCCACATCCCCGATTTTAAACATTTCGGTGGTTAATTGGGAGGAGCGGACGTGTTTTCTTACCAATGCGGTATTGGTACGCAGGGTTTCCCCAAAGCCTTCTTGTGATCCCCGGATCACCGGTTCGTTGGTGGGAGTGTCTACCCCCCTGTGTTCCCACCCCTTGGTTTCCACCACCAGTGCCCTGTCGCAGCCTTCAATAAATATGGCTGTGGAACCGTAGTTGACACCGCCCACAATTTTCTCAAATTTGTCATGTTGATTGATCTGGTTGGTAATTAATACCCGCTTTTCAATGTAATCCAGCAGGTAGCCGTCCACTTCTTCATGAAAATTAGAAAACAGCATCATAGGCTGCAGCACATACTGGTTGATCGCCGCCTTGTCGCTTAAACCCTCCATAAATAACGCAAAGGCCCTGACCGGCGGGTTTATGGCGATGGTAAACTCCCGGATAATAAAATCCTTATTTTCCGGCAACCCGTAAATTTCAAAAATCCTTTTTTTATTGACCTCCAGGTATGGACTCACCCGGTCCGGGTTCTGATGCTCCTGGGCCTCGTATACCCTTAAGGGTTTTTTTAACGGGCGGCGGTCTCCGTGCTCTTGTTTGCCGTTTGAGTCAGTTTCTTCTTTGTTGTCGGCATTTTTCTCGCCTTGAGAAACCTTTGTCTTTCCCCTTTGTCCTTCTTGCTCAGACCTTTCTTGCCGGGAAACCCTGCCGGTTTTCCTTAACCTGCTGCGGTATCCGGACTCTTTTTTTTCATCATGATCCCGGATGCTTTCCTGTTCACTATTGTCTTTTGGCTCCTTGTCACTCTTCTGTTCCTGGATTTTTTCCTTTTCTTCGGGGGTTTCCTTTAAAACAAAACCTTCCCGGTCCATATTGGGACTGTATTGAAATGTCTTAACAATCTTTTTCCACCAGTTCATGATCATCACCGCTATTAGTTTGACCATATACCGCCAGATTATCCCGCATCTTTCAGTTGATCAAGTTAATGGAACAGTAAACCCCGGCGGGTTCAGCGCTCCACCAGGGTTTCTCTAAGTTAACTTGGTTGGGGGGGTTACTTTTAATAAATCCGACAGGAAGGCCACCAGCAGTAAACCTGCGTTCAATAAAAAGTAACTGTACCATAGCTGCCAATTGGGATACTGAATGGCCCCTGCCCGGTACATGGCGGCCTCCACCGCCAGCAATAAAACACTGACATAGGCAGTATAGAGAAATCGTTTATGCCACTGCCGGGGCAGCCAATTCATATACAGGATCACATTGGCAAAGACATTGATCAGTGCAAACACCGGCTGCTTGCCGATATAAACATAGCCTTTGGTATAGTAGTACAAATTGTACTTTATCCCAAAGTAGTCCACAATGACGGCAATGGCCAGACCGATTAAAGCTGCCTTCCACAATAGAAAAAAACGTTTCCCCACAAAAAAATAAATCAGTCCCCAATCCAGCAGCGTATAAATTACATAATGCATTTGATGATCACCCTATTCTTTAGGTTTTACGTAACCGGCGGGCAGCAGTTCCTTCATCCGCTGTGGTTTCATGAGTAGAAAAATTGACCCCCGACTTCGTACAGCATAGATAATATTTATTCCTCCTTATGATTAAATCATCCTAAGTATGTGCCGTCGCCGGTGGTTGAATGCGGGTCTGTTTTAAAAATGGATTTATAAATTTTAAAAAGCTGCACGAGGCCTGTGCAGCTTTACATTCCTGGCTTACTGCCTGAACCGTACAAAAAAGGTGGTTCCTGCCGCTCCTGTTTATTGTGTTAAAACAATTTGTGAAGGGTCATCTCATACAGGTATGTTCTGTTCTGGCGATGATTTCGTCTTGCAGTTCTTTGTTAAGATTATGGAAATAGTCGCTGTAGCCGGCTACCCGAACGATTAAATCTTTGTATTCCTCAGGATGCTGCTGGGCATCCAGCAGGGTCTTGCGATCAATGACGTTAAATTGAATGTGGTGGCCGTCCATATTAAAATAGGTTCGGACTAAAGATACCATGCTTTCGAGACCTTCATCACCGGCCACCACCGAAGGATTAAACTTTTGGTTTAACAGGGTCCCCCCGGTGCGCAGGTGGTCCATTTTGGCTGCAGATTTAATCACAGCAGTGGGTCCTCGCCTGTCAGCGCCCTGTTCCGGGGAAATCCCTTCGGAGAGGGGCTTCCCGGCCAGTCTACCGTTGGGCGTGGCTCCCGTCACCGAACCAAAGTAAACATGACAGGTGGTGGGTAGCATATCGATGCGGTAGACGCCGCCTTTCCTGTTTTTTCTGCCGTTCACTGCGTCATAAAAAGCGTTAAAGGCCTCAATCATTAACTGATCAGCATAGTCGTCGTCATTACCGTATTTCGGTGTTTTATTCAGCGCTAGATGACGAATGTGTTCATACCCGACAAAATTAGCATCCAGGGCCTGCAGCAACTCCTGCATGGTGAACCTCTTTTTATCAAATACATTGTATTTTATCGAGGACAGGCAATCCGCCAGAGTGCCGATACCCACCCCTTGAATATACGACGTGTTGTACCTAGCCCCGCCGGCGTTGTAATCTTTGCCCTTTTTGATGCAGTCGCTGATGATGATGGATAGGAAGGGACAGGGCATTTGGGTGGCGTAAATTTTTTCAATGATATGATTGCCCGCGATTTTAATGTCCACAAAATGGTTGATTTGCTTTTTGAAGGCCTCAAATAATTCCTCATAGCTCTGAAAGTCGGCGGCGTAGCCTGTCTGGAGTCCCAACTGTTTACCCGTGAGTTTATCAAAACCGTTATTCAATGTCAGTTCCAGAATTTTCGGAAGGTTAAAATAACCCGTCAGGATGTAGGCCTCTTTACCAAAGGCCCCTGTCTCCACACAACCGCTGGCGCCGCCTTCCCTGGCGTCCACAATGTCTTTGCCCGCCCTTAAAAGTTCCTGAATGATGGCATCGGTGTTATACATGGCCGGCTGCCCCCAGCCCTTGCGAGCAATCTCACAGGCCCTTTGGACAAATTTGTGGGGTGATTTGCGGCTGATTTGGACGTTGGAACTGGGCTGCAGGAGTTTCAGTTCATCCATGACGTCCAGTATCAGGTAGGTCACATCATTGACCCCGTCTGAGCCGTCAGGCTTCACTCCGCCGCTGTTAATATTGGCAAAGTCTGTGTAGGTGCCGCTTTCTTTTAAGGTAATGCCTACCTTGGGGGGCGCCGGCTGGTTATTGAACTTAACCCACAGGCATGACAGCAATTCTTTAGCCTGTTCCTCCGTCAGGGTTCCATCTTCGATCTCTTTTTTATAAAAAGGATACAAGTGCTGGTCCAACCTGCCGGGGCTGAAGGCATCCCAGTTGTTCAGCTCCGAAGTAACTCCGATATGCACAAACCAGTACATCTGAATGGCCTGGGCAAAGGTTTGCGGCCTATGGGCGGGTACCACGTCACAGTTCGCTGCAATAGCCAGTAACTCCCTTTGTCGCCGGGGGTCTGTCTCCTTTGCCGCCAGTTCTCTGGCGTACTTTGCATACCGCTGGCCATAGATCATAATGGCATCACAGCATATTTTCATGGCTTCCAACTGAACTTTTTTCTCGTAGGCTTCTTCATCGTTTAAAAAATCCAGGGCATCAATGGCTTGCTGGATGTCATGCTTAAAGTCTAAAAAGCCCTTTTCATAGATCTTGCCGTCTGCCACAGTATGGCCCGGCGCCCGTTGTTCCATAAATTCGGTAAAGATGCCGCTTTCATAGCAGTCCTTCCACTGGGGGGACATGTGGTTAAAGATTATTTTGCGCAAGGAGCGCTCCTGCCAGTAGGGTATAATCTTCTCAGCCTGTATCCGTTTCGCTTCCTCACTGACCTTGAAGGATATTTTTTCTCGCTTGTGCATGATCTCAAAGTCCTCAAGGGTATGGCAGCATAGTTCAGGATATGTGGGTGCGGCCTGGGGTCCCTCCCCCTTCTCGCCCACAATCAGTTCCCCATCGAGAATGCAAAGGGTTTTATTTTCCATGATGTGTTTAAAAGTTAAGGCGCGCAAGATGGGAATTTCCACCGTTCCGGCATATTTTTGATAGGCCTCGGTGACCAGCGCCGCCCTTTCCATGGAAATCCTTGGTTCAACGGTAACACTCTGGTGCCTGAGCTTGCGGATTCGTTCGTTCATACCCCTTTCCATTATATCAACCTCCAATTTTTACCTTAAGGTTGTGAACCTCAAACAGGTTTTTGATTTCTTCCATTTTTTCATCAGATGGCCGGGCCAGTAAATGATGCGGGTAATCTCTATGCAACTTCAGATATTTTGAACTGCCGGTAGCGTGGTAAGGCAGTAAGTTAACGAGCGAAATATTTAACCCTTTGACAAAATCGATAAGGTCTAAAATATGGGACCGGTCTGTATTGATGCCCTCAATCAAGGGGACTCGCAGGTTAATCCTGGCCCCTCCGGCCACCAGCCGTTGCAGGTTGTCAAGGATCAGGCGGTTGTCTTTACCGGTGTATTTTTCGTGGAGGACCGGGTCCATCAGTTTTATGTCATAGAGAAAGACATCAACATCCCCTAAAATCCTTTCAAAACTGCTAAAGGGTACGTAGCCGCAGGTATCAATGGCGACGGAAATACTCCTCTTCTTACAGGTTTTTACCAGTTCAGCCACAAAACCAATTTGACATATGGCTTCCCCGCCTGAAAGGGTAACACCCCCGCCGGACTGTTCATAAAAGGGGCGGTCCTTTTCTATTTCTTCCATTAAATCATTGACGGTGTAGGCGCGGCCGGCCATTTCCCTAGCATTGTTGACGCAAACATCAATGCAGTTTTCACAGAAGATGCACTTAGTGTTATCGTGTATCCAGCCCCTTGGGGTTGCTTGTATGGCCCCCCGGGGGCACCTTTGCCGGCACTGCCCGCACCCGGTGCATTTCTCCGGGTTAAAAAGAATTTCTTTATTAAAAGACTGGCTCTCCGGGTTGTGACACCACAGGCAGCGCAGGGGGCAGCCCTTAAAAAACACGGTGGTTCTTATACCCGGTCCATCGTGAATGCAAAACTTCTGTATATTAAAAACAATAGCTTTTTTCATAAACACCTCAAGGAATTATGACCAAGTCATTCTTTGTTTGTATATATTATCTATGGTCTTTATAAGAATGCAAACACTTTTTTTACACTTTTAAGAATTTAATTCCGATGGCGCGCCAAGGGAAGTGATTAAAAGCGCGCCTTTTTCCTTTCTTGAAAAAGAAAAACCACAGCTCATACCAAACTGTGATTTTACACGGATACATTAAAAGGATCAGTTGTGGCCCGCTTGGGCGCCGGCCAGGGCCTGCTCCCCTAGGTTGAAGCCAAGTTCCAATGCTTTGCGGTTCATATCCTCGGTGCCTTTGGGCACCCGGCGCAGCAGGGCGGTGGTGACGGATTCCCGGCTGACTATGCCGGACAGGGCCGACAGGGCTCCCAGGGCCACCACGTTGGCCACCAGTTCACGGCCCACCTGTTTGCGGGCGGTCTCGGTAATGGGCAGGGCGTAAACCCTGGCCTTGCTGGGGGGAATATGATTGACCAGGCCGGCATCCACAATGGCCAGGGCGTTATCTTTGCAGCCATCCATGTATTTGAGCACCGACTCCTGGTTTAGCCCCAGAAAGATATCCGGACGATCAACCTTGGGGTAATCAATCTCTTCCTGGCTGATAATGACCTCTGCCTTGCTGGCGCCACCCCGGGCTGCCGGACCGTAGGACTGGGTCTGCACCACATTTTGACCGTCAATGATGGCGGCTTCGGCCAGAATGATTCCGGCTAGAATCAGTCCCTGGCCGCCGGACCCGCTGAGTCTTACTTCCCATGTTCCTGGCATAATCCCTACCTCCCCCGGAATTTTTCCTGCAATTTCTGGTATTCCGCCGTATATTCGGGTGCCTCGCATCTGTGCAACACACCCACGATAAATTTATCGGACCGTTCTTCGGGGCTTAGATTTTCATAACGCATGGCCGTGACGCCATGATCCCGCTGCCACTTTAACATGTCTGCCGGTGAACCCATTTTGTTGTGCCGACCAAAGGAAGTGGGGCAATGGGTTACCACTTCGATGAGGGAAAAACCGTTATTTTTATAGCCTTCTATTATCAAGTCCGTCAGCTGCTTGGTATGATAGGTGGTGGCCCTCCCCACAAAGGTTGCGCCGGCAGCGATGGCCAGTTCCGCTAGGTTGAAGGGGCGTTCCAGGTTGCCGTAGGGAGAAGTGGTGGCCCGGCAAGCATTGGGCGTCATGGGGGAGTATTGCCCTCCGGTCATGCCATAAATGTTGTTATTAAATACTATGGTGGTAAGATTAATATTGCGACGGGCTGCATGAATAAAATGGTTTCCGCCGATGGCGGTGCAGTCCCCGTCACCGGTTAGAACAAAAACATTCAGTTCCGGTTTGGCGAATTTGACGCCGGTGGCAAAGGCCAGGGCACGGCCGTGGGTGGTATGCAGGGTATCAAAATCCAGGTAGCCGGAGGCCCTGGCAGCACAGCCGATGCCGGAGACCATGACGGTGCGGTCCTGGTCCAGGCATAATTTATCAATGGCCTTCACCAGGCAATGCAGGACAATGCCGTTGCCGCAGCCGGGGCACCACATATGGGGTAATTTCTCCAGGCGAAAGTACTGTTCAATTTCCGGGAGCATGTTCATACACCTCCCTGATTTTGTTGAGGATTGTTTCCGGTTGGGTCAGTTCGCCGTTGGTTTGCAGACAGCCGGTTACTGCACAGCGTCCGGCGGCTACCCGTTGTACTTCCAGCAGCAGCTGCCCGTAATTCATTTCTGCCACCAGCAGTTTCTTCCCTGCCCCGGCCAGCTCCGCCACTGCTTCTTCCGGGAAAGGCCAGAGGGTTTGCGGTCGGAAAATACCTACTTTGCGGCCTTCCTGCCGGGCTAACTTTACCGCCCGGGAGACCGCCCGGGCGGTGCCGCCGTAGGAAATCACCACCAGTTCCGCATCCTCTGTTTGTTCGCTGTGATAGGTGATAATTTCATCCAAGTGGCGGTAAATTTTGTTGTGCAGGCGACGCAGCTGCAAGTCAATGACTTCCGGCTTTTCGGTGGCAAAGCCGCTTTCGTCATGGAATAATCCAGTTACGTGATAGCGATAGCCTTCCCCGAAAAAGGCCATGGGCGGAGCTTTATCCCAATCTGCCCGGTAAGGATAATAATCCTCCCGGCTGCAGTTTGGTTTTAGGCGGTCATAAACGGGAAGTTCGCCCGGTTCGGGCAGAATTACTTTTTCCCTCATATGTCCCACCACTTCATCCATGAGCAGAATCACCGGAACCCGGAATTTTTCCGCCAGATTAAAGGCTCTGACAGTTAGTTCAAAGGTCTCCTTGACAGAGGATGGGGTCAGGACAATGATGGGGTGATCACCGTGGGTGCCCCAGCGCGCCTGCATCACATCTCCCTGGGCCGGGGCAGTGGCCACGCCGGTGCTGGGGCCCAGGCGCTGCACATTTACCACCACGCAAGGGATTTCCGCCATACAGGCATAACCGATGTTCTCCTGTTTCAAGGAGAAGCCCGGGCCGCTGGTGGCGGTCATGCTTTTTACACCGGTTAAGGAAGCTCCCACCACCGCCGCCATACTGGCGATTTCATCTTCCATTTGAATAAATTTGCCTCCCACCTGGGGCAGTCGTTTGGCCAGGATTTCCGCTATTTCGGTGGAAGGTGTGATGGGATAGCCGGCATAAAATCTCATACCGGCGTAAATGGCCCCTTCGGCACAGGCCTCGTTCCCCTGCACCAGACGCGGTTCACTGCTCATTGGTCCGCCACCTCCAGGTTTATGGCATAGTCCGGGCAGAAGTTTTCACAAAGGCCGCATCCCACGCAGTTTTCCGGCTGGGCAACCTCCACCCTGTTTCCTTCTCCAAAAGCCAGCACCCCTTTGTTGCAAAAGGCGATGCAAATACCACACTTTTTACACCAGGCCTGGTTGATGACCACCGCGGCGGGTCTTAGCCTGGGAACCGATGAGAGGTCTGTCACGATGTTACACCCCAATCTGGTAAAAGATCCCTATTGGCAATCGTTGAGCCTGTGAGTTGCCGGATGTGTCTTCACACCAAGCAAAGCACTTCACGGTTTCTATAATTCTGTTTGATTATTTAGATAATTAAGAATAGAGTAATGCCTGAGCTAAAATAAGTCAAAGCACTTGCCGCCGAGGGTGATTATGCTACGTGCCTAAAAATGGTGATATTTTATACTATTAAGTATATTTAGAAGAATAATCAGAAGATGTACGTATTGTCCGATGCTAACTGTCCACATTTACGACAGCAGTTAACATTCCATGGTTATGAGTTCTGTAAACTGCAGGTTTGACAGCGTGACAGGGTATGGCTCCCTGTCACGCTGTCACCTTCTTAGCCTCCGGCTAACGGGGAAATCAGTACAATTTCTTCACCATCACCGGGCACGTAGGATAAATCCCGGCGCTGGCCATTGACCACCACCGTCATGACCAGTTGGTGGTTCACCTTAATTTGCTGTAGAATCTCTTTTACCGTTAAAGGTTTTTCCAAAGAAACCGGGAGTATTCCTTTGCCGGCGGGGAAGTATTCTGTCAAAAGTCCCGTCACTCTTACTTTGATTTGCAAAGTTATCACTCCCTTGTTGGTTATGAGTAAGTTCCTAGCCATTGGCCATTAGCTATTGACCCTTAGCTATTGACTTAAAGAACTGATGAATCCCTGGCCATCTGCTATCGGCCCGGCTACAGTTTTTTAAGCTGAAGGCCGATGGCTGATGGCCAGGTTGTATTGTAGTTAACTTAATTGCTTAGCTTATTTTACGGCCGTAGGATTCCAACTGGCGGACCACAAACCCCAGACCCATTTGCTCCAGCTTTTCTCGGGTGGGCAGGCCGTTTAGGTCCCAGCCCCGCAGTTTATAGTAATCGTCCAGCAGGAAGTCCAGCTCTTCTTTGGACAGAACATCTCCGGCATTGGGGCCGGTGGTTACGGTCTCTTCATAGAAACGGGCAGGCGGGTAGTCATACTTTCTGCCAAAGTCCTCAATTTCTCTCCAGGCAAAGGCGCGGGTCAGGTTCCATACCTTTTCGGAAATCTTCATTAAATCATCCTGACTGTAGTCAAACCCGGTGACATAGCGGAGGACTTCCGGATAATGTTCTAATTCAAAGCCGATTTCCACCCACTGCAGGCGGCAGCAACCGATCAGATCAAAGAAGGGACGAATGTGCTGCAGTTCGATGACCTTCCGGGCCTTACCTTCCAGCACCTTTCTGCCCACGGCGATATCGTGGGTGACCGACCAGGCCCGGTTGTGGTGAGCCCCCAGGTCGCAGGTCATGTAGGCCAGCATATTGGACGGGGCGCTGCGGGATTCATATCCGCTCCACTCCAGACCTTTTACCTGGATGGCAAACTTGATGGAATCGCCGCCAAACTGTTCCGCTGCATATTTGACACCCTCGGCCAGGATATTGCCAATGCCTTCTCTGGCAGCAATTTTCTCCACCAGGTACTTGAAGCTTTCCAGGTCGCCAAATTTGAGTTCCATTCCCACCTGTTCCCTGGTCAGAATGCCTTTTTCAAAACATTCCATGGCAAAGCCAATGACATTACCGGCGGAGATGGTGTCCAGACCCAGTTCATCGCACAGGTAATTTAAATAGCCTATTTGTTCAATGTCGGTGAAAACACAGTTGCCGCCGATCAACGCGGTGGTCTCGTATTCCGGCCCTTCGGTGTAGACGTTATAAGGCTTGACGTAGCAGTATTTGCCACAGGGGCTGGGACAGCCAAAGCAGCCTTTGTCATTGACCACCATCTTCTCCCTCATAATCTTACCGTCCAGGTTTTCATTACCCTCCAGGTAGGAGGATTGGAAGTTTTTGGTGGGAAAAGCGCCAATGTTGTTGGCCCAGACCGGTACGCCGGCCGTACCGTAATTCTGCCACTCATCCAGGTTTTCCTTGGCAAAGCAACCCTTGAGCATTTCCTTGCCTTTGACCACGGTGGCCTCCAGGTCTGCCAGGGGAATGCTGTTATGGCCGCAAATGGCGATGGCCTTGACTTTTTTGCTGCCCATCACGGTCCCCATGCCGGTACGCCCGGCCTGGCGACCGAAGTCGTGAGAAATACAGGCGTATTTGACCAGCTTTTCGCCGGCGGGACCAATGGTACAAATTTGGAATTCTTCACCCAGCTCATCTTTCAGTGCCTTTTCGGTCTGGATGGCGCCTTTGCCCCAGAGGTGGGAGGCATCCCGGATCTCCACCTGGTCGTCTTTAATATAAATATAACAGGGTTTGCTGGATGCGCCCTCCAGAATGATGACGTCGTAGCCGGCATATTTCATCTCCGCGGCAATATGGCCGCCCATGCAGCTTTCGCCGTAAATGCCGGTGGCCGGCGATTTGGCGCCAAAGCTTACCTTGCCGCCCGCCGGCACCAAGGTGCCGGCCAGGGGGCCGGTGGACATGACCAGTTTGTTGGCCGGTCCCAGTGGATCGATGCCGGGTTTCAGTTCATCCCAGAGGATCTTGGCAATAAAGCCGCGCTGGCCAATCCATTCTCTGGCCATGTCCTGGGACAGGGGTTGTATGTTCATTTCTCCGGTGGTCAGGTTAATTCTGAGGATATTGCCGCCGTAACCGTACATTACTGCACCTCCCTGGTATCTGCATCGTAAATGGCTCCCCGCTGACATAACTCGACACACTGGCCGCAGGCCACGCATTTGATGGGAGCCTTTTCGGCGGGATGCTGCACCATGGCTTCGGAGGGGCAAGCTTCAATGCATTCGCCGCAGCCGGTGCATTTTTCTTTGTCAATGCGGTAAACCCCGTCTGTTTCTTTAATGGCTTCCGCCGGACAGACGGCGGCGCAAAGGCCGCACTGGTCACAAATCTTGATTTCATAGTGGCCGGGGGTCGGGAAATGACCGACAATTTTGACCGCTGCCTTTTTCGGATTATTTTCGTTGAAGTTGTGCAGGCTGCAGATCACCTGGCAGGTGCGGCAGCCGGAGCAGCGGGCTTCGTTTAATGCAATTTTCAAGGATTTTCACGCTCCTATGGCTATGGTATTTCTATTATTAAATTATTTGATTGGTTGATGATGACCTGCAGAGAAACTTAATAAATTTTCCTGTTACACGACCGAAGGTTCTACGTACAGATCTCCCCGTTCGAAGCGGGTGAAATCAAACATGCTGATAGGGAAGCTGGTTTCCTCTCCCAATATGTGCTCGGCCATGAGTTTACCGGTCATGGGTGCAATCATGAAGCCGTGGCCCGAGAAGCCTGCCGCCAGGTGGAAGCCTTCAATGCCGGGAACGCTGCCCAGGATTTGCTGGCGGTCCGGTGTCAGATCGTAGAGGCCGGCCCACTGGCGGACCACCCGCAGGTTGGCTAGGGGAGGCAGAATAAAGGTTGCTTTGGCCGCCATCTCATGGAGGAACTGCCAGCTGCTGTTTTGGTTGTACTCCTTGGGTTCGTTGGGGTCCCCCAGGCCCATGATGAAGCTGCCGTGGGGCACCTGCTGGCAATAGAGACCGTGGTAGAAACTCATGACCATGGGACCCTGCATCATTTCCACCGGTTCCGTAACCAGGATCTGGTGACGTTCCGGTGTCAGGGGCAAATCTATACCGATGGTGGCAGCCAGGTCCCGGGAATAGGCGCCGGCACACAGGACAACCGCCGGGGTTTCAATAATGCCTTTGCTGGTTTCCACGCCGGTAATTTTACCATCCCGGGCCAGCAGCCGGGTGACTTCAGTGTATGTCATAATTTCCACGCCCAGGTGCTGGGCAGCCCTGGCGTAAGCATCGGTGGTCTTAAAGGGATTGCAGTGGCCGTCTTTGCCGCAGAAGGTGGCCCCCAGCAAACCCTGGGTGTTCAAATGGGGCACGATTTCTTTGGCCTCCTCGGGCGTCACCCAGCGGGAGGGAATCCCCAGCTTGTGCTGCACACCCAGGTTTTTGTGGAATTGTTCCACCATCTTCTCGGTATAGGCCAGCAGCAGGTAGCCGCCCTGTTTAAATTCAATGCTGCCCGGATAATCCAGTTCTTCTTCCAGGTGTTCAAACATTTCGATGCTGTTCTTGGCCAGCAGGCAGTTGGTTTCGGTGCCAAACTGCATGCGGACGCCGGCGCCGCAGCGCCCGGTGGCGCCGCTGGTAAGGTATTTTTTCTCGATTAAGACAATGTTTTTGGCGCCTTTTTTGGCCAGATTGTAGGCAATGGAGCAGCCGATGACGCCGCCCCCCACAATAACATAATCTGCCGTTCTATTCATGGTCGGTACCTCCTGCCAGGACACCCAGTTTCACCGGTGTGGTGGGTTGGCGGAAAACCGTCAGGGGAATCTCACGGACGGGCCGCCCGGTGGCCCTGGCCAGTTCGTTAACGATCAAGGGGGTGCAGGTCCTGCCCTGGCAGGGTCCCATACCGACCCTGAGGAGTCTCTTTAACTGTTCCAGGTCGGTGACTCCCTGTTCGATGTAGGCCCGTACCTCGTCCACGGTAATATCTTCGCAGCGGCATATGATGGTAAGGTCTTTTTGGTTTGCTTCACACATTTACCGCACCCCCTTAACTTTGAAGTGGCGGACTTCCATCATCAAATCTTTGGGAACCGCCAGCCAAACGATGGCTGTACGGTCCTGGGCCCTGGTATTCTGTACCCGAATAACCCTAGCCTCCCCCACTTCCCGGCCGGCTCGGTTAATGGCTGTGACGGTTTCACCGGCCTCCGGTATGGGAAGAAACTCGTAAGGGATTTTTACTAACGCTTCACTGTCGGAATAGGTGGCATCCACCACGAAGATGGCGAGACCGGGACAACGGCTCATGCAGGAACCACAGCCGTTGCATTTTTCAAAGTCCACCTGGGGACGCTGGTTAATATCCGTAAATTCTTTGATGGCCCCCTGTTTACAGCTGTGGTAGCAGGGGTCGCAGGGAATATTTTGAAAGCACTCGGCGATGGCCACCGGCCCCCGAGCCAACCGTTCTTCCGGGGGAAGAACCCCGGCCAGGTCCTCCGGTGTGGGAATTCCGTTTTGTGCCAGCATGTGCATCACTCCTATCTATAAAAGAGCCTGGGCCAGGCCCTTGCGAATCTTCTCTCCCACCGGACCGGAACGTAGGCCCTCCAGTTGTGCCAGGATATTGCGCCGGTCCAAACCCAAACTTTCAGTGGTGTATCCCAGGCTGGCGGCGGCGTTTAAGCCTGCCAACGCACCTTCCATCATGGCTGCCGAGGCCTCTTCAATGCCTGCCACATCCCCGGCCACATAGATCCCAGGCACCGAGGTTTCCAAATGCTCATTCCGCAAAGGAACATTGCCGCCCAGTTCAGGAACAAACACCATCCGGCAACCGGCCTGCCATAACAATTCCGTCAAGGGAGTCAAACCAACAGACAAGCAGATAACGTCGACATCAAATTCCTTTTCGGTGCCCGGTACCGGCTGCCAGTTTTCATCCAGTTGGACAACGGTGGCACCGGTCACTTCCCTATGGCCATGGGCCCTTTGAATGGTATGCCTGGTATAGATGGGTACGCCGGCTCGCACCACCTTGGACGCATGGACCCAATAGGCGCCGATGCGGGGAGCTGCTTCAATAATCGCCGCCACTTCCACACCGGCCTGCAGCAGCTGGTAACTCACAATGACGCCGATATTACCGGCGCCCACCATCAATACTCTTTTTCCCGGCTTGACGCCGAACACATTGACCAGGGTTTGTACTGCACCGGCCCCGTAAACCCCGGGCAGGTCATTATTGGGAAACAGCAGGGTTTTTTCCGCCCCGCCGGTGGCAATGATCAGTCGCTCGGGTTTAATGGCAAAAATTTTTTTATGCTGCTCAACCAGCAAAACTCCGTCCTCGTAGTAACCAAGAGCGGTGGCCTCTGTCATCACCTGAATATTTTTGCTGGCAGTTACCTGGTTGGCCAATTCCCGTGCAATATCAATGCCGCGCTCGGATGCCCGTTGTTCCTTGGAGCCAAAAAAACGGTGCGTTTGTTTAATTAACTGACCTCCTAAATAGTCGTTCCGATCAATTAAATGTACCCTGGCTCCCAGTTTGGCTGCATTGAGAGCCGCCGCCAAGCCCGCCGGGCCGCCCCCGACAATGGCAATTTCGGTATGTTTCACTTCAGCTCACCTTTCCCCTTCTGGGTTTCAACCACCATTCCCTCGCGCAGGCGTTCCACACAAACCCTTACGTTGGGTTCCCCGTCCACCACCATTAAGCAGGATGAACAGTTCCCGATATTACAAAACAATCCCCGGGGACGGTGCAAATGCCCGCTTTCCCGCATAACGCGAATCCCCGCGGCATGGAGTGCCGCAGCAATGGTTTCGCCTTCGTAACCCTCCAATTCCCTGCCGTCGAAGGTAAATTTTACTTTGGTTCCGGTCTTAAATTCCAATATGGGATGTTGACTTATACGCATGGGCCCATACCTCCTCATGGAGTTATTTATAGCAAAATCCATGCCTAAAAAGACAACATTCCTCCCGGGATGCACAGGACAGCCTGACAAAGGCGCTGCCAGGGTTGAATTTACTTGTTCTTTGAATAGATTAAATTTTTTTAAAAAAGAAATTTATAAAAGAAAAAACACGTACATACGTGTTTTTTCTGAAAACCACAGTAAAATTGTATAAGTTTTTGCACAAAACCCGGTGACATTGGACACAGTTGTTTGAACAGTCCTTTAATAAACCTGTTACATGATCCCTAGTTGGTGCATTTTGTAGTAGAGGGTGCTTCTGGGAATGCCCAGCATACGGGCTGCTTCGGACCGGTTGCCGTTCACTTGTTTTAACGTACGGATGATCAGTTCCCGTTCCGTTTGTTCGGTCACCGAAGCCAGACCAACGGTGGTAGTTACCTGATCCTGGCGGGAACTGAGCTTCAAAGAGTCGGGAATGGCGCTTTCCGGCACGGTATCTCCTTCTGTCAGGATGACCATGCGTTCGATGACATTTTTCAGTTGTCGGATATTGCCGGGCCAGGAATAAGCCAAAAAGGTGGCCATCACGCCCGGTTCCAGTTTGCTGATTTGTTTGTTATATAGCTGGCTGAACTCCTGCAGGAACAAGTAAACCAGTTCAGGAATATCCTCCCGTCGTTCTCTGAGGGGCGGGATCTCCAGAGAAACAACATTTAGCCGGTAATAAAGGTCTTCCCGGAATTGGCCGTTGGCCATCATTTCTTCTAAAGACCGGTTGGTGGCGGCAATGATTCTTACATCCACCTTGACCGGTGTGGAACCGCCTACCCGGTAGAATACTCCGTCCTGCAGGACCCTTAAAAGTTTCACCTGCATGTCCAGGGGCAGCTCGCCAATTTCATCCATAAACAGGGTTCCGCCGTCCGCCATCTCAAAGACACCCACCTTGCCCCTTTTATCCGCCCCTGTAAAGGCGCCGCCTTCATAGCCAAACATCTCGCTCTCAAACAGGCTCGGAGGGATGGCAGCGCAATTAATGACAGAAAATTTCTTATCTGCCCTGGGACTGGCCTCATGAATGGCTTTGGCAAACAGCTCTTTTCCTGTGCCGCTTTCTCCCCTTAATAGGACTGCCGCACTGGTGGAAGCCGCTTTTCTGGCGATGTTGATGAGTTCCACCAACCGTTTGTGATGCCCCTTGATGGCTGCAAAGGGATTTCTGCCGGTGGAAATCTTGTGAATCTCATTTTCTAAACGCTTCACCTGGGAACTGGCCTGGTTTAGCTTTTGGTTAAGTTGGACAATTTCGGTAATATCTCTTTCAGCGGTAACGCCGCCGATCACCTTGGGTCCCAACCGGACAGGGGTGGCGTTAATTAATACATGGGTGCCTTCCACCGGCTGGTGATGCAGGGAACGAATTTCTTCCCATTCTTTATTGACTCTGGTGACAACCAGGTTGGAAAAAAACTGGTGAATGGGCTTTCCCACGATGTCCTGGGCTTTGATGCCATACAGCTCTTCCGCCCGGCTGTTCCAGGTAATCACTCTGTCTGAACTGTCAACAATGCAGATGGCTTCGTCTACCGTCTCTACCACTGCATTAATACGCGCCTCAGTTTCACAGACCCGCAGGGCCAGATCGTGAAAGACCTGGTCATAGGATAAAACGCCCAGAACGTTACCCTGGCTGTTTCTGCAAACCAGGGCATGGTAGCGTAATTCAGGCAGGAAGGCAAGTATTTCCCTCTCCATGTCCTCTTCATCCAGCGAGGAAAAATCCCTTTTCATAACCTGTCTTACTTGTACATCTGATTCTAACTTGCGGTTTATGACATCCTTCCAGAGTAAAACCCCCACCAATCTGTCCCCTTCCATGGCCAGCACCACAGGGCGGTTAGGGATTCCCTTTTCCCTCACTTCGCCAATTGTAGTCTCTGGAGTAACAGGTAGAAGGTCTTTATACAACATGTCTTTGACTGTCAAAAATCCTTTGTGCATGCGATCACCCCAGTCTTTGTGAAGTGAGAAGTGAGAAGTGAGATGTGAGAGGTTAGAGGGTTAGATAAAAAATTATGTCCTTTAACCCTGACGTATCTCAAGCTTGTACTTAGAAAGCAACAAGCATAAATTATATTGTATACACACCTGAAAGTAGGACCTTTTCCTACTTTCAGGTTTTACTTTATTATTCACCCAAATAGGCCTTTTGTACTTCCGGATTATTGGCCAAATCCCTGGCCGGACCCGACAGCACGATTTCCCCTGTTTCCAATACATAGGCCCTGTTGGCGATGGATAAGGCCATGTGAGCATTTTGCTCCACCAGCAAAATGGTGGTACCGGCCTGGTTAATCTCTTTAATAATGGAAAATATTTCCTGCACAAGCATGGGAGCTAGACCCATGGAGGGTTCGTCCATCAGTAAGACCGTAGGTCGGGACATTAAGGCCCGCCCCATGGCCAGCATTTGTTGTTCTCCGCCGGAAAGGGTGCCGGCCAACTGAGACTTCCGTTCCGCCAACCTCGGGAAACGTTGAAAGACCTTTTCAATATCCGCCTTTACATTTGCTTTATCTTTACGGGTGTATGCCCCCATTTCCAGGTTTTCCAAAACGGTCATTCTGGTAAACACCCGGCGGCCTTCCGGCACCTGGCAAATTCCCAAGCTGACAATCTGGTGCGGGGGCATTTTGGTGATCGGTTGTCCTTTGTAGGTAATAGTACCCGATTGGGGGCGAATAAGCCCCGAAATGGTACGCAGGGTAGTGGTTTTTCCGGCGCCGTTGGCGCCGATTAACGCCACAATTTCGCCTTCTCCTACCTGGCAGAAAATACCTTTCAGCGCCCGAATAGCCCCATAGGAAACATGCAGGTCATTGACTTCAAGCAGCATGGGCTAAACCACTTCCTTTCCCAAATAGGCGGCAATCACTGCCGGGTTCCGCTGGACCTCTGCCGGGGAACCTGCTGCAATTTTTCTGCCGTAGTCTAAAACAGCAATGCGATCGGACAAACTCATGACAAACTTCATGTCATGCTCAACTAAAAATATGGTAAGGCCCATAGCCTGTATTTTTCGAATCATACTCATAAGGGTTTGCTTTTCCTGCGGGTTCATTCCTGCAGCAGGTTCGTCCAGTAAAATCAGTTTGGGCCGGCTGGCCAGCGCCCTGGCAATTTCCAGGCGGCGCTGTTCGCCATAGGGCAGGTTCATGGCCAACTCGTCCGCCTTGTGATCCAGTTCCATTAATTTCAGCGCTTCCATGGAAGCTTCCGTAATGGCCCTTTCCTCTGCCTTTACCCGGGGACTGCGCACAAGGGCCCCTAGAAAACCGGTGCATGTCCTGCAGTGCATGCCGATTTTAACATTATCCAGGACAGTCATTTCACCGAACAAACGAATATTTTGAAAGGTCCTGGCAATTCCCATTTTGGTAATCACATGGGGTTTCAGACCGTTAATCTTATTTCCCATAAACCGAATTTCTCCGGCAGTGGGGGCATAAATACCGGTAATCAAGTTAAAGATGGTACTCTTTCCCGCCCCGTTGGGACCGATTAAGGCACGGATGGTGCCTTCTTCTATTTTCATATCCACACTGTCCACCGCAGTGAGGCCACCGAAACGGATGGTAACGTTGTCCAACTCCAAAATTGTCTTTGTCATGTATTTCACCCCCATCAGTTGGCCCCGCCGGAAGCGGAGGTGCCGGTCTGTTGAACATTCTTTTTGGCGAAAAGGCGTCTTAACTGCACGCCGCCCAGCAAACCTCTGGGACGAACAATCATCATAAATACCATCAACAAACCATAAACCAGCATCCGGTAATCTGAGATAAAGCGTAAAAATTCAGGCGCCAGGGTAAGGACGCTGGTGCCGAGAATTACACCGGGGATACTGCCCAATCCACCCAGCACAATGAAGGTCAGAAATTCAAAAGACTTAAGAAATCCAAAATCAGAGGGATTCAGGTATTGGATCAAGTGAGCATACAATCCGCCACTGATGCCTGCCAGAAATGTGCCGATGGCAAAGGCGGTGATTTTGGCGGTGGTAATATTAACGCCCATGGCTTCCGCAGCGATCTCGTCCTCACGAATCGCCACCAGGGAACGGCCGAAGCGAGAATTTTCCAATCGAACCATAGCCCAGACACTCAAAATGACCACAAGCAACACCACGGTCAGCGTTGTGTTGCGGGGTATGCCCGCCAATCCTAAAGCGCCGCCGGTAATGGTCATGTTTAAAAAAACAACCCGAACAATTTCACCAAAACCCAGGGTGGCAATTCCTAAATAGTCTCCGGTTAAACGTAAGGTAGGATAACCCAATAATACTCCCCAGAGACCTGCCATCAGGCCCCCGGCTAAAATAGCCAACCCGAAGGGCGTATGAAGTTTAAGACTTAAAATAGCCGACGTGTAAGCGCCAATACTCAAAAAAGCCGCATGCCCGAAGGAGAGTTGTCCGGTGACACCTGTAATCAGGTTTAGCCCCAAGGCGCCGATCAGATAGATACCCAACATTGTCAGTACCTGAATATAATAGTCATTTAAAAACATGCTGAAAATGCTATCCATGAATATCTACCTACACTTTCCTCTGGATTGGTCGTCCCAGCAACCCGGTGGGCCGGAAAAGCAATACAATAATCAATAAAGTGAAGGCAATGGCGTCTTTATACAGGTCAAAGCCGCCGGCAACACCAAGGGTTTCCGCGACCCCCAAGAAAAGCCCACCTAACATGGCTCCGGGAATGCTGCCAATCCCTCCTAAAACGGCGGCACAAAAGGCCTTGAGACCGGCTAAAACACCCATAAAAGGAGATACCGAGTTAAAGTAGATCCCTACCAGCACACCACCCGCTGCAGCCAGTGCGGAGCCAATGGCAAAGGTAAATGAAATGACCCGGTTGACGTTAATCCCCATTAAGGCAGCGGTATCATAATCTTCCGATGCTGCCCGCATGGCTTTACCGATTTTCACATATTTGACAATGAAGTGAAGTCCCGCCATAAGCAGACTGGCAACGATCAAAATAATAATTTGGACCTTACTGATCTCAACCGGACCCAATTTATAAAGGGCATCATTTATGACAGGGGGAAAGGCAACGGGCTGCGGTCCCTTAATTTTCGTCATCAGGGTTTGCAAAAAGATCGAGACGCCGATGGCGGAAATTAAAGGAGCCAGGCGAGTGGACCGGCGCAGCGGGCGATAAGCGATACGCTCAATGGTGACCCCCATGATCATACAGGCCAGCATGGCGGCAACCAATGAAACCAGCAGTCCCTGCTGAAACACTGAAACCATCAACACCCCGACGAAGGCTCCTACCATATAGATTTCTCCGTGGGCAAAATTAATTAATTGAATAATACCGTATACCATGGTATAGCCCAAGGCTATGAGAGCGTAGGTTGCACCCAATGTTATTCCGTTCAATAACTGCTGCGACAGCATTCTATCATCTCCTTCCTGCGGGGTATTTAAACAATGGTTGCAGCCATTACGAAACGTGAATGGCTGCAACCCGTTTATTTTCAATTAACTGTGATCGATTATTTCACGTCAACAGTATCTTTTACCACGAACTTGCCGCCCTTCACTTCCAGCAGGTAAACAGGGCTCTTGATGGGTTCGCGGTTTTCCCGGAAAGTAATGGTACCGGACACACCGATCCAATCTTTGGTCTTGGCCAGTTCAGCACGGAACTTCTCGGGGTTGTCGCTGCCGGCAGCCTTGATGGCATCGGCAATCAGCATTACAGCGTCATAGCCCTGGGCGGAGAACATATCGGGCAGAGCGCCGTTGTTGCCTGCTTTATAAGCTTCGATAAACTTCTTGGTCTTTTCGCCGGCTTTGGCTTCATCAGCAGCAAAACCGCAGTAAACCATGCTGCCTTCTACAGCGTCGCCCCCCATCTTCATCAGCACATCGGACAGCAGGCCGTCGCCGCCTACCATAACGGCTTTCATACCCTGCTTACGGGCTTCCTTCATGAACAGGCCGCCCTCGGTGTAGTAACCGGTGAAAATAATACCGTCGGGATTCTTGTCTTTAATGGCGGTAACCTGGGCGGCGAAATTCTGGTCGCCGTCCTGGATGCTTTGTTCAGCCACAATTTCCATCTTGTTGGCGGCCAGAGCTTCTTTAAAGAGCTTGGTCAGACCCACGCTGTAGTCGTTGTTCATGGAAGTGATAACTGCGACTTTCTTCCAGCCCAGTTTTTCATTGAGGTATTTGGTGACAGCCGGAGCAGCCACAGCATCCAGCAGGGTGTCACGGAAAATGTAGTCGCCGATTTCAACCACACCGGTACCTACAGCGCCGGCGGACAGCAGCACAACTTTATTTTGCTGGGCGATGGGCGCAGCTGCTTTGGTAATACCGGTGGTGGGGTCTCCAACGATGGCTACAACCTTGTCACGGGTAATCAGTTTCTGGGTAACGTTAGTACCCTCGGAAACTTTGCTGCCATGATCTTCTTCAATAATTTCAATCTTTTTGCCGAGGATGCCGCCTGCGTCGTTAATGTCCTTGGCAGCCATTTTCATCCCTTTGAGAGTTTCCACGCCGTAGGCTGCGTGACCGCCGGTCTTAGCGCCCAAGAAACCGATCTTAATGGTGTCGCCACCAGCCGCTGCTTTATCCCCTTCCGCAGCCTTTTTCTCCTGGCCGCCACCGCCACAGCCGGCCAGCAACATGGCAGTGATAACCATAAAGGATATTAATTTCCATAATTTACCTTTTTTCATCTCTCTAATCTGCCTCCATTCTCTATTTTTTCTAACTGGTAAATATTCGACTAATGGGACATACTCACCTCCTGTTAATAAAAGAATATTTATCCTTTTGCAGGAATGCCCAGTTGACGCAGTTTGTAATACAATGTGCTTCTGGGAATTCCCAGTACCCGGGCGGCCTCCGACCGGTTACCCCTGACTTGCTGCAGGGTCTTCAGAATTAACTGTTTTTCTGCTTCCACCGCCACATTCATCAGTTTACCCTGCGAGACGGGACTTGTCACCAAAGAAATATAGGTATTTCTCCGCAGGTTCTCCGGCAAGGATTGTTCGTCAATGACATCCCCGTCTGTAAGAACCACCAGCCTTTCCACGGCATTCTTTAACTCCCGTACATTGCCCGGCCAGGTGTAATCCAAAAAGGAGGTCATAACGGCAGGCTCAATCTTTTTAATAGATTTATCATATTTCCGGCAGAATTCCTGTAAAAACAGGTGAACCAGTTCCGGTATATCCTCCCGCCGTTCCCGCAGCGGGGGGATTTCCAGGGACACCACATTCAATCTGTAATACAGGTCTTCCCTGAACTGTCGGCGATTGATCATGGCCTCCAAATCCCGGTGGGTTGCTGCCAGCACCCTTACGTTCACCTGAACAGGTTCCGAGCCGCCGACCCGGTAAAAGACCCCTTCTTGCAGCACCCGCAGCAGCTTGGCCTGCATTTCCACGGGCATTTCGCCAATTTCATCCAGGAACAGGGTTCCTCCGTTGGCCAATTCAAACATGCCGGGTTTGCCTTTACGGTCTGCCCCGGTGAAGGCCCCTCCCTCATAACCGAAAAGTTCACTCTCAAACAGGTTGTTGGGGATGGCCCCGCAGTTAACCACGATAAAGGGGTTCATGTGACGGGGACTGTTTTGGTGAATGGCACGGGCCAAAAGTTCCTTGCCGGTGCCGCTTTCACCTCTTAACAAAACCGTTGCGTCCGTGGTACTGATCTTTTTGCCAAAGGCAATCAGGTTTTGCATGGCCTGGCTGCGACCGATCAGTTTGCGAAAAGCACAATCCTGACCGGATATTTTACGAATCTCCTGTTCCAACAATTTCACCTGGGAACTGGCTTTGGTCAGTTCCTGGTTCAGCTGCACCAGCTCGGTAATATCCTTCTCTACGGACAGGCCGCCGATTACTTTATCCTCTGCTTGCACCGGCGCTGAATTAATCAGTACATGGGTTCCTTCACAGGGTTGGTGGTAATGGCCCTTTAATTCTTTCTTTTCATGCATACAGTTGCTGACCCTCAGGTTAGAGAAAAAATCTTCAATGCGTGCAGACAGAATTTCTTCCGCCTTGACCCCGTAAAGTTCTTCTGCCTTGGGGTTCCAAACAACCACCCGGTGCTGTTTATCGATGCCGCAAACACTTTCATTGACCTGGCACAATACCGCTTCAAAATAACTCCGAATTTTCACCAGTTCGGCATGGAGAGCATTGGCCACATGTAAAGGTTCAAGCATGCCCGTCGGTTTATTAGAAGCATCCTTCATAACAGGAACCGCAGACGGGTTTTTCATCCATTGTTTAAACAGTTCAGCAGGCGCTAATTGCTCAGAGATAAATAAAGCCGGTCGCCGGGCCACAGCGTTCAATAGGTCGCTTTCTTCGGCATATGTTAAGTCAGAGGATAAAACAACCATATATTGTTCATTGACACGCAATAATAATCCACCCAAAAGACCTGATTGCAGCAACCTCTGTCCTTCTTTTACAGAGATTGACTCATCAACTTCCTGGACAGGTAGATTGTGCAAATCGCAGGCTCTTGGGTAAAATTTATGATACCTCCCCATAGCCCATCACATCCAGGTTATATTTTTTACCTTAGTTCATTAAATTCCACACCTGCAGTAAAAATTCCTGCATACTTTTGAATCTTTTTATGAACAAGTGTCAACTAATGTACAACTAATTGACATGTCATGTCCTTCAACCGGCAGATGCCGTCTGTTTTTTCTTTAGCCTCCCAAATAGGCCCTTTTGACTTCAGGCGACTCCAGAAGCTCTTTGGCATCCCCGGCCAGTACGATACGCCCTGTCTCAACCACATAACCCCTGTGGGCAATGGACAGCGCCATTTTTGCGTTTTGCTCCACCAGCAGGATGGTAGTTCCCTGCTCGTTTAATTCTTTGATAATGGAAAAGATCTCCTTCACCAAAATAGGAGACAAGCCCATGGATGGTTCGTCCAGCAGCAGCAGGCGGGGTTTTGACATGAGGGCCCGCCCCATGGCCAGCATTTGCTGCTCACCGCCGGACAGGCTGCCCGCCAGCTGGTTTTTTCTCTCCCGTAACCTGGGGAACCTGGTATAGACATTTTCCATAGCTTCCGCCACTTCTTTTTTGTTTTTATTCAGGAAGGCGCCCAATTCCAGGTTCTCGTACACCGGCATATTGGCAAAAATTCTCCGTCCTTCCGGCACTTGGGTTAACCCCATTTTAACAATCTCCGGGGTAGCCATGCCGGTGATATCCTTGCCTTCAAAGGTGATGCGACCGCTCTTGGGCTTGATTAAACCGCAGATTGTATTCAGAGTGGAGGTTTTGCCGGCGCCGTTGGCGCCGATCAGTGTAACGATTTGTCCCTGGGGAACCTCCAGAGAAATGCCTTTGATGGCATGGATTGCACCGTAATATACATGAACATCTTCCACTTTCAGCATTTAGGAGGCCTCCTCTCCCAGATAGGCTTCGATCACCCTGCGGTTGTTTCGAATCTCATCCGGTGTTCCTATAGCAATGATTTGACCGTAATCAAGAACATAAATAATCTCACAAACCCCCATTACCAGCGACATATCATGCTCAATCAAGAGAATGGTCAAATCAAATTCTTTCCGTATCCAACGTATAAGTTCCATTAATTCATGGGTTTCCTGCGGATTCATGCCTGCCGCCGGTTCGTCCAGCAGGAGGATGCGGGGTTTGGTGGCCATGGCCCTGGCAATTTCCAGCCGTCTCTGCTCGCCATAGGGAAGGTTTTTGGCCAGTTCGTCATACTTATGGTCCAGTTTAAAGATTTTCAAAAGCTCCATGGATTTCTCATGGATTTCTTTTTCCCCGGCATAAAATCCCGGCAGCCGGCAGATGGCCCCCAGCAACCCGTACCTGGCGTGGCTGTGGTAGGCGATTTTTAAGTTGTCAATCACCGTTAAGTCATTGAACAAACGAATATTTTGAAAGGTCCGGGCCACTCCCCGGTGGTTAATTTGGTAGGGTTTCAGCCCCACCAGACTTTTGCCGTCCAATTGAATGTCTCCGGAGGTGGGCAAATACACGCCCGTCAACATGTTGAATACCGTTGTTTTGCCGGCCCCGTTGGGTCCGATCAGTCCTGCCAAATCATTTTTATGAAGCTGCATATTAAAATTTGATACAGCCTTCAAACCCCCGAAAGATATGGACAGGTCATTGACCGATAGCAGTGCCATGCTGTTTTCCCTCCTTATCTTTCGATTTTTTGCGGAACATTTTCAGGCTGAATTCCTTGGTTCCCATGAGACCCTGAGGCCTGAACAGCATGATAATAATCAGCAACAAAGCATAAATAACCAGACGTAAAGCAGCAAATTTTTGCAACGAAGCTGAGATAATGGTGAGAGCAATGGCTGCGATAATGGAACCGGTGATACTTCCCTGCCCCCCCAGAACCACCATGACCAGAATGTCAAAGGACTTCAGGAAGTTAAAGGTATTGGGCTGAATAGTATAAAAGTAATGGGCATGCAAACCACCGGCCAAGCCGGCAAACAGCGAACCAATGGTAAAGGCCATTACCTTGTACTTGGTTGTATTAATGCCCATGGCCTCGGCGGCAATTTCATTTTCTCTGATGGATATGGTTGCCCTACCGTGGGTGGAGTTGACAAAGTTCCAGATAACCAGTACGGTCAGAACGGTTAACCAGAAAATCCAGGTCCAGTTGGCTAATTTGGGGATGCCGGAAAGGCCATAGGCACCACCGATATAATCAATATTTACTATGAGACCTCGGATGATTTCGCCAAAGCCAAGGGTGGCGATGGCCAGGTAGTCACCACGCAGGCGCAGGGTGGGCAGGCCCACCAGAATACCGCAAATTGCCGCCAGCAGCGCACCAACCAGAAGGGCAATGACAAAGGGCAGGTGGGCTTTGATGGTGATCATGGCGGCTCCGTATGCTCCCACCGCCATAAAACCGGCATGCCCGATGGAGAATTGACCGTTAAAACCGTTAATCAGGTTAAGGCTGACTGCCAGGATAATGTTAATCCCGATTAAGATAAGGTTTAGTTCGTAGTAGGGGTTCAGGATGCCCCCTTTAATCATAAAATCAATGACGCCCCAAACTGCCGCCAGAACCAGCAAAATACCGATTTGTCTGCCAATCTTGCGCTCAAACATTGACATCACCTACACTTTCTCCCGGACGTTCTTACCAAACAATCCGGCCGGCTTGACGATCAAAATGATGATCAGGATAACAAAGGCAACCGGATCACGGTACAGGGATTTTCCATAACCGCTCACCATGGCCTCCACGATCCCCAGTAAAAAACCACCGGTCATCGCTCCGGGGATGATGCCAATGCCGCCCAGAACGGCAGCTACAAAGGCTTTTAAACCAGGCATAATACCCATCAAGGGGTTAATGGCATTGTAATAGATACCAACCAGCACGCCGGCCGCCGCCGCCAAGGCGGAACCGATGGCAAAGGTGGCCGAAATGGTTTTGTTGACGTTGATACCCATTAATTGAGCGGCCTGTTTGTCGTGGGAAACAGCACGCATGGCCTTGCCGATTTTGGTTTTGTGAACGATGTATTGCAGCAGCAACATCAAGGCAATGGTTACAACCAGGATAATAATCTGGCGGTTGGTAATGACCAGATTGCCAAGAAGTTTATATTGTACCTCAGGCAGGACCTGGGGAAATGTCCGCACCTGCGGCGTAACAAGCAGCATCATGCCGTATTCCAGGAACAGCGAAACACCAATGGCGGTGATCAGCGCCGCAATCCTGGGGGCGTTGCGCAAGGGTGTGTAGGCCAGTTTTTCAATCACCATACCGAGGATGGCACAGACAACCATAGACAACAGCAGTGCAGGTAAAAACGGCCAACCAAGGATGGCCGTGGCAAAGAAACCCAGGTAAGCGCCCACCATATAGACGTCACCATGGGCAAAGTTAATTAATTGAACGATGCCGTAAACCATGGTATAACCAAGGGCGATCAGCGCATAGATGCTGCCCAGGGATATACCGTTAATCAGTTGTTGTAAAAAGACTTCCAAAGATGCCACCCCTATCCGTTGTTTTGAAGATAGGCGAGGGGGGTATCCCCCCTCACCATTTGTTGTAGTGCAACCTGGAGATTAAGGATTTACATATGTTTTGTAAACCTGTTTGCCGTCTTTCATTTCAAGGATAGCGGCACCCTTAACAGGGTTGTGGTTCTCGTCAAAGGACAGTTTTCCGGTTACGGCCTGAACATCCTTGGTAGCCTTCAGCGCTTCTTTAATTTTTTCAGGAGAACCGTCGCCGGAACGCTTGATGGCGTCAACGATCAGTACGGCAGCATCGTAGCCAAGAGCAGCCATGGAGTCGGGAACCTGACCGTATTTAGCCTTGTACTTTTCTACGAAAGCCTTTACGTTAGGATCATCCTGCTCAGAGGAGTAGTGGTTGCTGAAAAAGGTATTGTTCAGAGCTTGCGCTCCGGCAATTTCCGCCAGTTTGGGGGAATCCCAACCGTCGCCGCCCAGGAAGGGAACGGTGATACCCACTTCGCGGGCCTGCTTGACGATTTTACCAACTTGCTCATAGTAGCCGGGGCAGTATACAACGTCAGGATTCAAGCCTTTAATCTTGGTAAGGGTGGCTTTGAAGTCCTGATCTTCCGGTACAAAGGCTTCTTCACCAACGATTTTGCCGCCCTGTTTGGTGAAGGACTCTTTGAAGAATTGAGCCAGGCCCTTGGAATAAGGGGAGTTGTTATCAACATAAATAACTGCGGTCTTGGCTTTGAGGTCTTTCAAGGCAAAGTTGGCCATTACGGTACCCTGGAAGGGGTCGATAAAACAAGCACGGAACACATATTCACGAACTTGTTTGGTATTGGGGTCCACGGTGACATCCGGGTTGGTGGCGGAACTGGTCAATACGGGGATTTTATTGTCGGTGGCCACTTGAATGAAACCAAGGGTGTCACCGGAGGTGGTTGCCCCGAGAATGGCTACGACTTTGTCCTGAGTGATCAAACGGGTTGCTACGTTGGCAGCCTCGGTGGCGTCGGATTTGTTGTCCAGGTTAACAAACTTAATTTTCTTATTGAGTACACCGCCGGCAGCATTTACTTCATCAAAATATAATTGGGCGCCGTTTGCTGCGGCAGTACCAAAGGTAGCTACGTTACCGCTTAATTCAAAGTTGCCGCCGATTACGATTTCATTGGCATCGGCAGCTTTTTTCTCTTCCTTGGCGCCACCGCCGCCGCAACCGGCTACCAGAGCCGCCAGCATGGCCATTGCTGCCAATAAGGCAACGAAACGAAACTTTTTCATTTTAATCCTCCTCCGGTTCTTTGGTTGATACACATTTGTCCTGTACCATTACACCTGTCAGTCCTTTAACCACCTCCCGCCATAAAAAAAGACAAAGTTGATTAAAAATTTCTACGAAAAGAATATTCCACAGTCATAGATGAATTCCTTCAGAAGTATTTTAAAAAATAAGATTTTTAAACAACAATATTGTGTACAGCACGCTGACACCAGGTTGTCGCTGCTTGGTAATGAAAGAACCCTGTTGCCGGGAGACCCGGTCAACAGGGTTCTTTGTTGTTTAGCGAGAGTTCTTTAGTTAATTATTTTACAGCGGCCAGGATGTCTGCCAGAACCTTGCTGATTTCCTGATCACCGTTGATGTTTTTCAGAATTCCTTTGGCCTCATAGTAATCAATCAAGGGCTTGGTCTTTTCAAGGTAAGCATTTAAACGGGTCCCCACGGATTCTTCGTTGTCATCGGAACGCTGGTAGAGTTCTCCGCCGCAGGTGTTGCATTTACCTTCTTCTTTGGGCGGGTTGAAAATTACGTGATAGGAAGCGCCGCAACCTTTGCAAACCCGGCGGCCGGTCAAGCGTGCCATTAATTTTTCCAGGGGAACTTCAATGTTGATGACGCCGTCCAGTTTAATGCCCATGTCCTGCAGGGTGGCGTCCAGAGCAGCAGCCTGCTCAACGGTGCGGGGGAAACCGTCCAACAGGAAGCCTTCCTTGCAGTCCGGCTGAGATAGGCGGTCTTTTACCATGCCGATAACCACTTCGTCAGGAACCAGTGCGCCTTTATCCATATATTCTTTGGCTTTTTTGCCCATTTCGGTACCTTCCTTGATAGCGGCACGGAACATATCACCGGTGGAAATGTGGGTGATGTTTAATTCCTTAACCAGTACTTCAGCCTGGGTGCCTTTACCGGCACCGGGGGGTCCCATAATTAATAAATTCACAACTATCCCTCCTGAGTTTATAATGGGCTCGTCCTTAATCATATTGTATATTATATCACAAACTGGTCAATATGGATTAGCAATAAAAACAAAAAATGTTTTGATTGGAAACGCCTGCTGCAAGGAGTATAATAAAATCAAAATGCTTGAAGGGCGTGTATTTAAATTGACTGTGAATGTTGACAAATTTGTACAGGAACACCAGGATAAAATCATCACCCTGGTCAACAACAGCCTGAACCGGGCCGGAGATATCGTGGCCAAAAAGGTTCAGTCCGGTGAAGTGGGGGCCACCATACAAGATGTTTTGCCTGTTATGCTATATGAGATATTGCTCACAAACACAGTGGCAACGCTGCGTCTGGTGGCGGACATGCTGAATGAGAGCGCTGAGGAGATGAATTAAACTGCATAAGAAGAGCCGTCAGTGATTATCGCTGGCGGCTTTTTTTGGCCATTAGCCGTTGACTGTTGGCTGTTGGCCGTTGGCTTTTGACGTTGGGGTCAAGCTAAAGGGTCCTGTTGTTGGACTATGGGGTATTCCTTTTGGGTCCTGCTGCGAGACTAAAGGGCATTCCTCTCGGGTCCTGTTATTATTGAAGTTATTTTAGAAAAAACCACTATTAACAACAGGACCCGCAAACATACCCATAAGTCTAACAACAGGAACCTTAAGAAATACCTCACAGGCTAACAGCTACTTTGCTTCGTCCTTCACAAAATCTTCCTTCGTACCACCGCAAACACATTTCTGAGGACGGCAGCGGCCTTCTTTGGTGGCCCCGCACTTTTGACATTTCCAAACCGCCATTCTGACCCACCTCCTTTGATTTAGTATGATCCTCGGATTTAATTAAAATAATCTATTTTCTGCTATCACCTCGGCCAACGGCCAATGGCCATCTTCTTTTCGGCTGCTTGCCGAATTGCCTGCACCGCCCGGGCAGGATCGTCAGCTCCGAAAACGGCGGAGCCCGCCACCAGCACGTTGGCGCCGGCCCGGGCCACCAGGGGAGCTGTCTCGGTATTGATGCCCCCGTCTACTTCGATTTCAGCGGCCAGTCCCTTTCTCTTAATCAAGCGGGACAGGGCTTCAATCTTGGGCAGCACCTCGGGTATGAATTTTTGCCCGCCGAAACCGGGGTTTACCGTCATCAGCAGGACCAGATCCAGCATGGGCAGAACATATTGGATAAGGCTCAAAGGAGTGTGGGGATTTAAAGAAACCCCCACCCTAGCCCCCAGTTCCTTGACCTGGCAGACACAGCGGTGCAGGTGGGTGCAGGCCTCGGCATGGATGCATACCAGATCTGCCCCGGCTTTTATAAAATCAGGAATATACCGGTCCGGTGATTCAATCATTAAATGTACGTCAAAGAGCATTTTGCTGTGCGGTCTTAACGCCTGAACAATCGGGGGTCCTATGGTAATGTTGGGAACAAAGTGACCGTCCATCACATCAATATGCAGGTACTCGGCCCCGGCCCTTTCAACCGCTTGAACGGATTGGGCAAGATGGGCAAAGTCTGCTGATAAAATGGAGGGAGCGATTTTAACCATGTTTTAGTATCTCCTCTCTTGCTGCATAACTTCCTCTAAAAAATTCAGGTAATGTTTGTACCTGTCCTGATGAATCAACCCCTGTTCCACAGCCCTTTTAACGGCACATTGGGGTTCGTGACGATGCAGGCAGCCCTTAAATTTGCATTCAGGGGTAAAACTGGCAAACTCCGGAAAATAATAACCCAGGTCCTCTTTTTCCATTTCAGGTAAATCCAGACTGGAAAAGCCGGGACTGTCCACCACCAACCCTCCGGCGGCCAGGGGCAGCAGTTCAACATGACGGGTGGTATGTTTCCCCCTTTTTAACTTGCTGCTGATCTCCCCTGTTTTCAGTTCCAAACCCGGCTGCACCGCATTTAAAAGACTGGATTTCCCCACACCGGAAGGGCCCGCAAATACGGAGGTCTTTCCAACCAGCAGTTGCCGCAGTTCATCGATGCCTTCACTGCTTTTTGTACTGGTAATGACCGTGGGGTAGCCAATTTTTCGATACAACCTGAGCCACTCGTGTTCCCTGCGACCGCTCAGCAGGTCCGCTTTATTCAAACATACCACCGGGGAAACGTTGGCATTTTCGGCTAACACCAAAAACCGGTCCAGGAGAGCCAGGTTTGGCTCCGGGTCTTGCACGGCAAAGACAATGACCGCCTGGTCAATATTGGCCACCGGTGGGCGGAACAGTTCGGTTTTGCGGGGCAGCACCTCATCAATGCGTCCGGTAGTGCCCCGCACAGGCGTAACCCTGACACGATCTCCCACCAGGGCCGCAGAGCCTTTGCCCAGACGGAACTTGCCACGTAAGGTGCATTGCCAGATTTCATCACCTTTTTTTACGTAGTAAAATCCACCGTAGGCCCGTATTAAAACCCCTTCAAACACTCATTGACCCTCTCCTTGGTTTTGGTTGTCATACGTCCTTTTCGTCCACCAAATTCCCGTCCATATAGACCCTTACTTTCCCCTTGCCATAGAGACGGATACTTTTAGCTACATGATCTCCCGGCTGGTGCGTGCTGATATACGGGTAATATTTCCCCCGGACATCTTCGGTCTCAATTTTAACTTCATGGGTTTGTCCGTCATCCGGAACAGTAATACGCACGGTTACATCCCTGGCTGCCGGTCCCGGGCCCTTACTCAGAATAATGTTCACCCTGGTGCCCTGTTCCACCTCTTCACCGGCGCCGGGTTGGTGAGCAATAATCTGACCGCTTAAATAATCGAAGCTTTCTGCCTGGCTGATCACATCACCCAGTTCCAGACCCACTTTGTTTAGTTCTGCCCGGGCCGCCTCCTGGGTCAATCCCACCAGATTGGGCACCTTTTGCACTGCCGGCTCAGGTCCCTTACTGATAAACAGTTTAATGCGGCTACCGCGGGGCGCTTTGGTCTTTCCTGCGGGTTCTTGTGCCGCTATCTTATCTGCCTCAATGTCTTTGCTGTAGACCGGTTGCGGAGCTTCCACCAGAAAGCCTTCGTTTTCCAACGTCAACTTGGCCTCGTCAAAGTAACGCCCAATTACATCCGGCACTTCTACCAGGTCCGGACCTTTGCTTACCACCAGCAGTATCGTGCGGGTTGTTTTAATCTTTTCATGTGCTTTGGGATCCTGGAGTATGACGACACCTTTTTCCACCTTCTCGTCAAACCGCTCATTGACAGTAATATGATTAAAACCTCTTTCCTTGAGGATTCTCTCGGCGTCTTCCCTTTTTATCCCTACCACCGGCGGTACTTCCGCCTCAGCCACATTGAGGTAGCTGTTCAGGGCAAACAGTGCGCCGCCGATTAACAGCACAACCAGCAGGGCCAGCATACCCCAGGCGGCAGGTTTCAGCCCTTTGCGTTTGGCGGGGGCATGTGGGGTTCCGGCGGCCCTGGCTTTGGCCTCTTCCTTGATCAGGCCGGGACCGGGCAATACCCGGGTATGCTCGTCCTCTTGATCGTAAGGCGCCATATTTTTGGTTTCTTCACTGATGGAGACCAGATCCTCCCCCAGGGCCCGGGCGCTCTTGTGTCGTCTCTCGGGTATTTTGTCCATGGCCCTGAGCACAACCTTTTCTAAATCTTCCGGTACCCCGGGGTTGATTTCCCTTAACGAAAGGGGTTGCTCCTGAATGTGTTTTAAGGCTACGCCAATGGCTCCATCACCCTGGTAAGGGACCTGGCCGGTAAGCATTTCATACAGCACCACACCCAGGGCATAAATGTCCGATTTCGGACCCGCAGGTTCCCCCCTGGCCTGCTCCGGGGAGATGTAATGCACTGAACCCACAATGGTATCGGTATGGGTCAGGGTGGAGGCGCTGGCCTGGGCAATGCCAAAGTCTGTCAGTTTGGCCCGGCCGCTGCGGGTAATTAAAATATTATGGGGTTTTACATCCCTGTGAATGATGTTGTTTTCATGGGCGTGTTCCAGGGCTTCGGCAATTTGCCGCCCCAATTGGATGACCCTGGTGGGAGAAAGGGGTGCTTCCCGACGAATCAGTTCCTTCAGGCTTTCTCCGTCCACATACTCCATGACCAGGTAATGACTACCGTTTTCCTGACCGACATCGTAGATGCTGACAATATTGGGGTGGGACAGGCTGGCCACAGCCTGGGCTTCACGGCGGAAACGACGCACAAAGTCCTGGTCACTGGCATACTCCGGCCTGAGAACTTTGATGGTGACCAGCCGGTTGAGAAAGGTATCCTTTCCTTTCCAAACCAGCGCCATTCCTCCGCCGCCCAATTGTTCCAATATTTCATAACGGTTACCCAGAAGTTTGCCTATCATTGACTGTCTCACTCCTTAATACTCCTGAAGGCCTCTTATCTTCTAAACAGGGCCGCTGCCATGACTTCCCTGGCGATGGGGGCCGCTACCCGGCTCCCGGAACCGGATTTTTCCACAACAACAGCCACTACCACCTTGGGATCGTTGGCCGGTGCAAATCCCACAAACCAGGCATGGGGCAAGCTATTTGGCTGCCGATCCGTTTTGGTTTCCGCAGTGCCGGTTTTGCCCGCCACATCCACTCCCCGGATGGCGGCAGGGCTTGCGGTGCCCCAATTGACAGCGGCGATCATTCCTTCCTTTACCAGGGCGGCCACCTCCGGGCTGGTGGCAGTCAACCAAATACTGCTTTCCGTAACCCGCACAGCCTTGCCATCCGGCTTACAAACTTCCTTTACCAGAAAGGGTTTCATAATCACCCCGTTGTTGGCAATGGCGGAACAAGCCAGCGCCATATGCAGCGGGCTGATCAAAGTGTCTCCCTGACCAAAGGAGGACTCCGCCAACTGGCTCCGGTTACGGCGCTCCTTTACTGCCAATGTGCCGGGTCGCACCGGTATTCCAAGGGCAGGGCTTTGATTTAATCCAAATTGATTAAATGTATGTACAAGACCATCCCAGCCCAGTTTTAATCCTTCCCGGGCAAAGTAAGTATTACAGGAAAGGGCCAGGGCTTTTATAAAATCCACTTTCCCGTGGGCCCGGTTATCGGCAATCCTGTTCCCGTCAACAACGACATATCCGGGACATTGTATGGTATCAGCGGGCCGGGCAGTTTGTCGGGCCAAAATGCCGGACCCGGTAACAATTTTAAAGGCTGAACCGGGCGGGTAAGCTCCCTGGGTGGAGCGGTTCAGTAAAGGAGCATTTTCTTCATCACGGTTTAAGCGGCTCCATACACCGGCCTGATCGATGGCGTTGCTGTCAAAGGCCGGCGAACTGACCATGGCCAGTACCGCGCCGGTTTTGGGATCCAGAGCCACCACTGCGCCGCGCCTGCCGTTAAGGGCCTGCCAGGCGGTTCTTTGCAGCGAGGCATCCAGGGTAAGTACCAGATCATGACCCCGGGGTGTCCGGTTAAATATTTTGTCCAGCAGGTTTTCCAGGGCATCGGCATCGGTTAAGCCAAGCAATTCTTTGCTGAAGGAAGCCTCCAGACCCGCAGAACCGTATTTTTCAGAAACATACCCAACCACATGGGCAAAGGGAGAAACATGGTTTTCGGTCAGGTAGACCCTCTTCCCCCGCTCACCCAACCATTTTGTTTCGGCCAGTACGACTCCCTTTCGGTCAAAGATGGTCCCCCGGATAATCCCGGCTTCCCTGGCCGCCATGCGACGGTTTTGCGGGTGAGTGGCCAGTTCCTCGCCCTGCTGCAAAACCAGATAGCTTAAATATAAAATTAATAAAACAAAGATACACAGCAAGAAGTAACCAAGTTTTTTAATATTATGTTTCATTTCCACCGTTTACCTCGTGGGAAATGTTGAGGAGCATTCCCAATAACACAAAGTTGGCCACCAGCGAACTGCCGCCGTAACTGATGAAAGGCAGCGTTACGCCGGTCATGGGCAGCAGTTTAATCACTCCCGCGATAATAATAAAGGTCTGTAACCCCATCAGCGCCGTTAAGCCGGTGGCTGTTAGCGCCGCGAAATCATTGCGGGCTGCCAGGGCGATCATCAATCCCCGGAAGATAAAGCACATGTACAATACCAGAATTGCACAGCCTCCCAGCAGACCCAATTCCTCAACAATGGCGGAAAAGATAAAATCCGTATGAACTGCGGGGATTAAGTTTGGCATCCCTTGCCCGAGGCCACTGCCAAAGATCCCACCGGATCCCAGGGCAAACAGGGACTGAATGATTTGATACCCTTTACCTTCCAGGAAGGGCCAGGGATTCAGCCAAATATCCACCCGGGACCGGACATGGTCAAAGATATGATAGGCCGCGGTTCCCCCGAGGAAAAACAAGACCAGGCCAATCAGTACATAAAGCATACGGGCGGTAGCGGCATAGACCATGGCCAAAAAGGTACAGAAATAAATTAGAGCGGTTCCCAGGTCCTTTTGAAAAACCAGGATCAGCAGGGAGATCCCCCACATGACCACCAGGGGACCATATTCGCGAATCCCCGGAATACTGATGCCAAGGATTTGGTCACTGCCGGTGGCCAGGACTCTCCGATTTTCCGCTAAAAAACTGGCCAGGAACAACACCAGTAATATTTTGACAAATTCAGAAGGCTGAATTTGTAATATGCCAAGGTTTAACCAACTGCGGGCGCCGTACTGCTCCTGGCCGAAAAAGATCGGCAATACCAGCAGCAATGCCCCTGCAGCAACGTAAATATATTTGTAATCAGCCAGCCAGTCCAATTCTCTCATCAGGGTTGTTATAAGGACCAGCGCCAGTAAACCTATCAACAACCAGGCGAACTGCCTTTCTGCATACTGGGGGCGCAGGCGAAATAAAAAAATTAATCCCAGTGCGGTCAAACCCGCGGTGATGGGCATTAAAAATGGGTCACACCTGAATCCTGCCAACCGCCAGTAGACACTGATCAGCCAAAAACCAAGCATGGTACCGATGCTTAAAATGATGACAAACCACCAGAAGGGTAATTTGATACCCCCGCCGAGGGACAGTTGGTAGACCCTGTTAAGTTCCGGTTCTCCCAGATAGAGGGTGATAACCCCTACAGCCAGGTAAGCGGAGATATAGTAAAGCAAACTTCGTTCTTCCTTGCGCAGGTTGGCCGTCAATTGGCAGCACACCTCCGGTGGTTACTCCATTTCAACCAGGATCATGGTAATATTGTCAAGGCCTCCCCGTTCCAGGGCGGTATCCAATAAAATCTTCACAGTCAGGTCTAAATCCCTTTGAGATGTAATGATTTCTTTTATTTCCTCGGGCCGCAGGTGGTTCACCAGCCCGTCGCTGCAAAACAGAATTTTGTCCCCGGGAAGTAAATTCTGTGTATAGATGTCAAATTTAACTGACGGTGCGGTTCCCATGGCCCGTGTCAGTACATTGCGCTGGGGATGATTGAGGGCCTGCTCTTCCGTAATACCACCATAACGAAGCATTTCCCCCACCAGGGAATGGTCCTCGGTGAGCTGCGTTATTTCATTGCCCCTTACGAGATAAGCACGGGAATCTCCAATGTGGGCGATCACCAGATGATATCCCATAAATACACCGGCGGTGACTGTTGTTCCCATACCGCGATATTGTTCAAATTCGGTAGACAGCCGGTAAACCCGCAGATTGGCTTCTTCCAGAATACGCAATAAAGAAGATTGAATGTCCCTGGTTCCCGGCAGAACCTCCCTTAAATTTTCTGCCAGGTAGTTGAGGGCTGTGCTGCTTGCGATCTCTCCTGCTTTGTGGCCTCCCATGCCGTCGGCCACAGCAAACAGACCAATGTCGGGGCAGGCGCACAGGCTGTCTTCGTTGCCGGCTCTTACCCGTCCGACATCAGTTATTTGACTCCATTTCATACGCCCACCTCACAAATCGAAAAATTACTTCGCCAATGCGAATGCGGTCTCCGTTTGCCAGCACGGTTTGTTTTGTCACCGGCATTTCATTCAAGTACGTGTTGTTTAAACTGCCCAAATCCTCTAACCAGTACTGTCCCTGTTTATACAAGATCCGGGCATGATCCTGGGACGCGTAATTACCGCTGAAAACAATATGATTGCCCCGGCCCCGACCCAGCCTGGTTACGTCCCCTAGGAGGTAAGTCTCACCGGGTATCATCTCCTCATCCCCGGACGTAATGACCTGTAAAACGGCGCCGTCCCCTCCCGGGAATACCGGTTTCAGTACCGGGTCGTCCTTTGGGTGTTCATTTTCCCGGGCACTTTGTCTTAACTGGTCAATCATGCTGACAGTCAACCGGAAGATGAACAGGTATAATAGGATTAGAAACAGGCTTCTTAAAATGGTTATACCAATAGACAGCACGTTAAAACTCCTTAAAAATGAGGACTGTATTCCCCACCGTAATGACATCCCCGGTGGTGAGTTCAATCTTATCGACGGGCAATCCGTTTACGTAGGTTCCGTTGGTGCTGTTCAGGTCGGTTAACCAGAATCGACCGCCGATCTTTTCAATTTGCGCGTGTCTTCTGGACACGCTGTTGTCCGAGAGAACAATGTCGCAGGTATCCCGGCGGCCCAGGCTGGTACGGTAATCCGCAAGGGGAAATTCCTTGCCTGCGTCGTTTCCCTCCTCCACCAGCAAGACGGCCGAGTAATTGGGTTTTAAATTGGGTAAAGGAGCGGTGTCGGATAAAGGCCGGTAGTCCCGGGTATCCTGGTTGTCTTCCTGGAAGTCCGGTTGCTGTCTGCCGACTACGGGTTTGCCTTCACCGGGCTCCGCCACGCCAAATTTGCTTTCTATCAGAATGTCACCCGGTGCAACCCCTTCCCCCTCGGTAAACGCAATGCGGGGGCGGCTCACCAGGGTGAACTTTTTTTCGGCCGCTTTTTGCATAAGGTAGTCCGCCAATTCCTCTGACAGCAGGGAGGCCATAGGGCTGATGGTTTTGTAGTCCTCCGGGTGCAAAAGGACGGTGTACTCATTGGGAACGTATACATTGGAAACACTGACCCTCCGTTTGTCCCGCATGGTCCGGGCCAGCTTTTTGGCAATGTCCGTGGGCTGTATGCGGGCGCCGGAGCCAAATTTGTCTTTGAAAAAACCTTCAATGTATTTTTCCAAACCGTTTTCCAGTCCCGAGAACAGGCGCACGTCAATCACCTCCGAGCTTCTCAAATTCATACCTGCGCCTTAATTGGCCGCAGGCGGCGTCAATGTCCGTTCCCAGTTCCCGGCGGACGGTGACATTCAGTCCGCCCCTTGCTAATATAGTACGAAATTTTTCTACTTTTTCCGGGGAGGATCGCTTAAAACCGCGTTCCTGCACGGGGTTGGCCGGGATCAGGTTAATGTGACACATGAGCCCGGTTAAAAGGGTTACCAGTTGGCGGGCATGTTCTTCGCTGTCATTGACTCCAGCCAGCAAAGCATATTCAAAGGTGATGCGTCGTCCGGTAATTTCAATATAGTCACGGCAGGCCTGCATGAGCTCAGGCAGCTTGTAACGGCGGTTAATGGGGACCAGCTGATCCCGTAATCGGTCATTGGGCGCATGGAGAGAAACCGCCAGGGTTATGGGAAGTTTTTTCAGGGCCAGCTCCTTCATCCTAGGTACCAGGCCGCAGGTGGACAGGGTGATGTGGCGGTAGCCGATGTTCAAGCCGTATTCGGCGTTGATATTTTCGAGAAACTTTATCACATTGTCAAAATTGTCCAGGGGCTCCCCGGTGCCCATGATGACAATGTGACTGACCCTTTCCCCGCTGTCCCTTTTGATGCCCAGCACCTGGTCATAGATTTCGGCAGGACTGAGGTTGCGCACCAGGCCCCCCAGGGTAGAGGCGCAAAACAGGCAGCCCATGCGACAGCCAACCTGGGTAGACACGCAGGCGGCATTGCCGTAAGAATGTTTCATCAAGACACTTTCCACCGCATGCCCGTCCGCCAGGCTGAATAGATATTTGATGGTATCTCCTCTGGCTGATTGCTGGCGGGCCACTATTTGGGGCGAACTTAAACAGGCCAGCTCAGCCAGTTTTGTTCTCAGTTCCTTGGACAGGTTGGTCATCTCGTCAAAGCCGGTTACACCTTTGGCGAACATCCATTGGCAGAGCTGTTCCGCCCGGAAAGGTTTTTCCCCCAGTTCCGTGAGAAACTGCTTGATCTCTGCCAGGTTTAAGTCTTTTAAATTCACTTTTTGGTTGCTATTTCTACGCATTTCTACTCAAATCCTTTTTTTCTCAGCCGTGCGATGAAAAACCCGTCCATGCCGTGGATATGGGGCAGTAACTGCAGATAACCCTTCGCTGCCGTTTCTTCCCGGTCCAACCCGGGAGGGAGAAATTGTCTCAGGTCACCCATAATAAACTCCGGGTGATCCCTTAAAAAGTCCTCCACCACCCCGATGTTTTCTTCCCGGGTGATGGTACAGGTGCTGTAGACCAGAACACCACCGGGGCGCAGGCACTTGCCGGCGGATTCCAATATCTCCCTTTGCAGCCTGACAATGCCCGGCAGTTGACTGGGGTCTTTACGCCAGCGGGCGTCCGGCCGTCTTCTTAATACGCCCAGGCCGGAGCAAGGGGCATCCACCAAAACATAGTCAGCCCACCCCGGGTACTCTTTATAAATGTCCCTGGCATCGGCCACTTTGGTCTGCACCGATTGAATTCCCAGGCGTTTGCAGTTGTCCATGATTAAGTCCAGTTTATGGGCGTATAAATCAAAGGCGAGGATTTGCCCGGTATCACCCATCAGTTGAGCCACATGGGTGGTCTTGCCACCCGGAGCCGATGCTACATCCAGTACCCTGGACCCGGAGGCCGGGTTCAAAACATGGGCCACCAGCATGGAACTCTCGTCCTGAACCTGAAACAAACCTGCTTGAAAGGTCTTGAGGGAGCGATAGGATAAAAAGCCGCTCAGGTTTAAACCCTCGGGGGCATATTTTGTCTCTACGGCTTTTACTCCTTCCTCCTGCAGGCAGGCAATCAGGTTTTCCCGGGTGGTCTTTAATGTATTGGTGCGTACCGTATTGGGGGCCGGGCGGTTGTTGGCCTGACACAGGGCAACGGTTTCATCAAAGCCGAACTCTTTCAACCACCGTTCCACCAGCCAGGTGGGATGGGAATATTTGAGGGCGATGAAGTCAACCGGGTCTTTCTTGGGGTCAGGAAAATCCAAATTATGCTGTTGCCTGGCCACATTCCGCAGCACACCGTTGACAAACTTGGCTGCGCCTTCATGGCCGTATTTCTTGGCCAAATTCACAGACTCATTGCAGGCAGCGGAATCCGGAATCCTGGGCATGAACATAATCTGGTAGGTGCCCATGCGCAGGATATTACGAATCCATATGGTTTGCGATGCCAGGGGTTGTTTAAGAAAATGAGCCAGCACCCAATCAATGGTATTCAAATGGCGCAGCACGCCATAAACCAATTCTGTGGCAAAAGCCCGGTCCAATTTGCCGGGCTGATATTGTTCCAGTACCTTATTGAGGGCAAGGTTGGCGTAAGCGCCTTCTTCTTCCACCGCTTTACCAACCAGAAGCGCCAGTTCCCTGGCGGTGATGCTTTTCAATTTTTCATCCCTTCCTCTTTCCGGTCACCATTGTTGCCCAAGAAAAATTCAATGGCCCTGGTCACCCCGGGTATGTGAACGGAAGTATTGAAACATGGACCAAAGGGTCGATCATTTAACACACCCAAAACCGGGATGGGGCTGCAGTCCTGAATGCCGCTGGCCAGGTCCCTTTCACAGGCAACGGCCACAATGGCTTTGGGACGGTATTCTTTGACAAACTTACGGGCCAAGGTTCCCCCGGTGGCAATCCCCACACGGATGCCGTACTTGTCCCGCAGTGCCAGCAAGTCCGCCACTTTACATTTTCCGCAGCGACGACAGTTGTTAATATCGTTGGTCACCTTGTGCGGGCAGTTGCTCTCCTGCAAACAATGCGGCGCCAGTAACAGTATTTGATCAGGAAGCACCGCCTGCTGATTGGTCCGCACCAGTTCGTTATTCACTTCGATAAAGGAGTTTTTAATTTTATCAATGTCGATTTTAAAAATACGACCCAACCCGATGGCGAAGGGAAACAGGGCTGACATGGCCACTCTCATGAGGGGCTGCAGCGGTTTAATGGTTTGGGCCAGCCAGATGGTTAAAACAATCCCTCCAATCCCAAAGGCCACCGCCAGGATGGCCAGGATCACCACAGAAACCAAACCGATTAAGATCACCTGGTGCAGTAAGGTTGTGGGATGATAAAGCAAATACCAAACGGTGAAAATTAGCAATCCAACGACCACCAGGCTGGCTGTCAGCAGCCCCAAAAATAATCTTTTACGAACCTGGGGCACCTGTATTTGACTGGGAGAAATCATTGTTGCTCCGCTCCTTCCCTGCCAAAAACTGTACCGGGGGAGATTTGTTTTCCCCGCAGGAAGGGTTCAACCTCCATTCGTTTGTTGCCCTGCAGTTGTAATTCTGTGATCAAAATCTGACCTTGTCCGGTTTGTACTAGTATACCAGAAGAGGCCGCTTCTAAAACTGTACCCGGCGCCGCCTTTACCGGGCGGGCCTCCGGCACCCGGGTCCGCCAAATTTTAAGAACTTTACCCTCCCAGGTGGTATAGGTTCCGGGCCATGGATTCATGCCCCTGACGTGGTTGTGTATATCTCTGGCCGATTGATCCCAGCGAATCACTTCATGCTCTTTTTTCAGCATGGGAGCATAGGTGGCCAGGGTATGGTCCTGTGGGGTCCTGGGGGCAAGACCTTTCTCCAGTAAATCGATGGTTTCTATCAACAGTTCCGCTCCCAATACAGCCAGCCTGTCATGAACCACCCCCACGGTATCATCGGGGCCGATGGCCAGGCGTTTCTTTAAAATCATATCCCCGGTATCCATCCCCTGATCCATAAACATGGTGGTAACGCCGGTTTCTGTTTCGCCATTGATAACAGACCAGTGGATGGGGGCGGATCCCCTGTAATAGGGCAGCAGTGAAGCATGCACGTTGATGCAGCCCTTGGGGGGCAGCTCAAGGATTTCCGGGGGTAGAATTTTACCGTAGGCCACCACCACAATGCAGTCCGGCCGGAGCCCCTGCAGTGTCCGGAAAAATTCCTCTGTCCGGATGCTGGTTGGTTGGAGCACCGGCAAATGAAATTCCTCTGCCAGCTTCTTTACCGGCGGTGGCTGCAGTTGCTTCCCCCTGCCCTTGGGTTTGTCCGGCTGGGTAACCACAGCCACCACCTGCTTTCCGGCATCCAACAAGGCCTTGAGGGAGGCTGCCGCAAAATCCGGTGTTCCCATAAAAATTATGCGCATGAACCTATCTCCTCTAACCCTGATTATTCTACTTTGCGTAGATTACTGGCTTTGTCTACAAAAATAATGCCATCCAGGTGGTCGATTTCATGCTGAAAGGCTCGGGCCATGTATCCTTTGACCCGGTAAACCACCTCTTCACCCTTGCGGTTTAATCCCTTGACTGTCAGTTTGTCCGCTCTGGCCACGTCACCGATCATTCCCGGTACGGAAAGGCATCCTTCGGTATCCACCACATAACCGGAGGCTTCCAAAATTTCCGGGTTGATCAACTCCACCAATCCCTCTCCCACATCGACCACGATGACCCGTTTGGAAACTCCGATTTGCGGCGCCGCTAGGCCAACACCCCTGGCAGCATACATGGTATCCGCCATGTTATCCAGAAGTTTAAGAATATTCGTGGTCACTTCCTTAACGGGCTTCGCCTTTTCCCGCAGCACCTCATCACCGATTTCTACGATTTTATATACAGCCATTTTTGAATAGCCCTCCTGTTCTCTGGGGTAAATCTTTAGGGTCCAGCCATCAGCTATCAGCCTTCAGCTTTTATTATACTATAAAAAGCCGATGGCTGACGGCTGAAGGCTGATGACCAGACCCGATAGGAATACCTATAAGCTCATCGGGTCTACATCAATACTTACAGACACCTGCTTGAATCTTGTTCCCGCTTGTTCTAAAACCGCAGCGGCGACTTTGCGTACTTCACGGCTGACAAAGCCCTTCAGGATCAGTTGCCAGCGATAGCGGTCTTTGATGCGGGGAATCCCTGCCGGGGCAGGGCCCAGTATTTCCATACTCTGGTCAACCAGTTCCTCTCTGGCGGAATATAAACGTTCCTGCCACCACTGGGCTGCACTAATGACGTCTCCTTCATTTAAACCCGTGAACAAAATCCTGATTAAATGGCTGAAGGGCGGATACTGCAAGGCCCTGCGGACAGCCATTTCTTTATGATAAAAACCTAGGTAATCATGTCTTTGAGCGGTTATAATACTAAAATGCCCGGGGTCATAGGTTTGAATAATGACTTCCCCCGTTTTTTCTCCCCGACCGGCCCGGCCGGCCACCTGGGTAAGCAGTTGAAAGGTTCTTTCCGCCGCACGGAAATCCGGCATATGCAGAGTAATATCGGCGCTGATGACACCCACTAAAGTTACCTGGGGAATATCCAGACCCTTGGCGATCATTTGCGTACCGATCAGCACCTGGGCCTCGCCGTGCATAAACTCATCCAACAGCTTCTGGTGGGAACCCTTCCGGGTGGTGGTATCCGCATCCATTCGTAAAACCCGGCAGCCCGGAAAGAGCTTTTTCATTTCCTCTTCCACCCGCTGGGTCCCCACACCGAAACTTCGTATGGTTTTACCGGCGCAGTGGGGACAGACCCCGGGCGCACGGGCGCCGTAACCGCAATAATGACATTTTAGCCAGCCATCGCTGTGCAGGGTAAGAGAGATTTCGCAACGCGGGCATTTCATGACCTGGCCGCACTGCCGGCAAACCACCACAGTGGCAAGTCCCCGGCGATTGAGAAATAAAATGCTTTTTTCATGATTCGCCAGGCGCCGGGCCAGGGCAGCTTGCAGGGCAGAACTGAAAATGCTTGTGTTTCCTGCAGCCAGTTCCTTACGAAGATCAACAATATGTACTTTGGGGAGTTCCCTTTGATCCACACGACTGGTCAGGGTAATCAATTGATAGGGACCGCCGGGCCGGGCCCTGCAATAACTTTCAATGGCCGGGGTGGCGCTGCCTAAAATTACCACCGACTTGGACTGGGCAGCCCTTTGCAGGGCCACCTCCCGGGCATGATACTTAGGATTTTCTTCCTGCTTGTAGGAGTGTTCATGTTCTTCGTCTATTATGATTAATCCCAGGTTTGGCACCGGGGCGAAGATGGCGGAACGGGCCCCCAGTACCACAGTGGCCTGGCCCGATTGAATGCGTGCTTTTTCGGCATATCTTTCCCCCTGGGACAGGGCGCTATGTAACAAAGCCACCCGGCTGCCAAACCGGGCCCTGAACCTTTCAACCATCTGAGGAGTAAGTGAGATTTCCGGCACCAACACGATGGCCTGCCGGTTCATTTTTAATGTTTCTTCAATGGCCCTGAGATAGACTTCTGTTTTGCCGCTGCCGGTCACACCATGCAGCAGCCAAGCGGAGGGCTTCGCTTCCCTCAGGGCTTGCTGCAGCTTGCTGACAGCCAGCCTTTGTTCAGCCGTCAAAGTTGGCAATTCCTCCAGGGACGGGTAATTCTCCGTCCCTGAGCCGGCGTCAACTTCCTTAAGAAGCCCTTTGGCCAACAATGTGTTAATGACTGATAAAGATACCCCTGCCTTCTCCGCCAATTCGGTTTTTCTAAGACCGGGGCTGGCCAGAGCCACCTCCAGGGCCAATTTTTGTTTGGGAGCTCTCACCAGACCCGTAAGGTCAAGATGGTTTTCTACAACTGCCAGTCCCTTTTCCTGACTTGACCGGGTACTGCCAACCGGGGAACCCGCCATACATTGCAACACATCCCCCAGGCTGCACAGGTAGCGCCGGACCATCCAGCGGGCTGTAACATAAAGGTCTTCATTTAAAAAGGGTTCCTTTTCAATCACCCTTTTAATATCTTTTATTTTTTGTAGATCAGGAGGTTGGCTAAAGCCAATAACGAACCCCTGCACCGTCCTGCCGGAAAAGGGTACCTCAACCCGGCTGAACACTTTAAGTTCACCCTTCAGGGCTTCCGGTACCCGGTAATGAAAGGTTTGGTTTAAGCGGACGGGAACCGACACGGCCACCTCTGCGTACTGCATCTACTTTGCCCCCCGCCGGGTGGTCAGTAGTTTTGCTACCCGGTCCAGAATTTTTTGGGCAACCCTGTTTTTATCCATTAAAGGCAATGACTCAACCTCGCCGTCTCGTCCAAAAATGCGGACCACATTGGTGTCATAGTCAAAGCCCGCCCCGGGTATGGTAACATCGTTGGCAACCAGTAAATCCAGATTTTTGCGGGTCAGTTTGGCCAGAGCATTTTGTTCCAGGTCATTGGTTTCTGCCGCAAAACCAACCAGCAGTTGATGATCTTTTTTGCGGCGCCCCAGTTCTGCCAGGACGTCAGGATTGCGGGTCAGTTGAAGCTGCATATCCTGCCCCTGCTTTTTAATCTTTTGGGAACTGACATCCTGTGGCCGGTAATCCGCCACCGCCGCAGCCTTAATGACAAGATCTGCCTGTTCAAAATGCTGCAGTACGGCATCATACATTTCCCTGGCTGTCTCTACCCGGATGGCTTCCACTCCCGGGGGCGGTATCAAGCTGGTGGGACCGGTGACCAGTGTGACCCTAGCGCCACGCAGGGCTGCTACCCGGGCCAGGGCATATCCCATCTTGCCCGAACTCCGGTTAGACAGGTAGCGCACCGGGTCCAAAGGTTCCCTGGTGGGGCCGGCGGTGACAAGAACGTCTAACCCCGCCAGGTCCTGGGGGGTTAAGAGTTTCTCAATGCTATGGAAAATGATTGCCTGATCCGCCAACCGGCCTTTGCCTGTTGTACCGCAGGCCAGACGGCCCTCACCGGGTTCAACAAAATGGTAGCCTAATTCCTTTAACTTTGTAATATTTTGCTGAACAACGGGATTATGAAACATGACTGCATTCATGGCCGGGCAGAACAAAACCGGACAGGAGGCAGCCATGATCAAAGTAGAAACCAAATCGTCGGCGATACCGCTGGCTGCTTTACCGATGATGTTTGCTGTGGCAGGAACTATTACCAAAACATCGGCTTTCTGAGCCAAATCAATGTGTAAAACCCCACCTTCAGAACCTGTCTGAAAGAGTTGGGTATGAACCGGATTACCGGTGAGAACTTCAAAAGTAAGAGGTGTCATAAATTCCCGGGCCGACGATGTCATGGCCACATGAACATCCGCCCCGGCCTTTACCAGGGAACTGACCAGTTCCGCGGCCTTGTAAACCGCGATACCACCGGTGATGCCAACGGTAACGCTTTTTCCTGCCGGCAAATGATGTTGCACCTCCGTTATTTTTGACCCGAGCGGGTGCGTCGATAGGTTACCAGCCCTTTGGCAATTTCCTCTAGGGCCAGGGTGACGGGTTTTGCTTTTAAGGGCTGGTTTGTTTTCATTTCTTCTTCGGTCAGCATACGAGCCCTTTTGGCGGCAGCAACAACCAGGGTGTAACGGCTGTCTACCCTGGTCATTAATTCATCCAGCGTAGGTTTATTCATCATGGTCGCTTACCCCCCACTAGTCATGATCTTTCATCAGCACTCCAAAAACTTTTTCATATCAAAGTCAAAGCGTGATGGCCGGCATTTTTCCGCCTTAATGATGGCCTCAACCTGATCGATGGCATTTTCCACCGTATCATTAATGACCAGATAATCATACCGTCCGGTGTTTGAAAGTTCATCGCACACGCATTTCAAACGACTGGCAATACTTTCTGCTGAGTCAGTGCCGCGGTTGGTAAGTCTCTCCTTTAAAAGGGATAAGGACGGCGGCACCAGAAAAATCAATACCCCTTGGGGGTATTTTTGTTTAACTTGCAGAGCGCCCTGAATATCGATCTCCAGAATAACATCCCTGCCGGCTGCCAGCTTCTCTTCCACATACTTTTGAGGGGTTCCGTAATAATTATCATAAACCTTTGCATATTCCAGCAGTTGGTTATTGGCAATCATTTGTTCAAAGGTTGTTTTATCTACGAAGAAATAATTTACACCATGTTGCTCTCCGGGCCTGGGAGGCCGGGTTGTACATGAAACGGACAGGCACAGTTCTTTATTTCTTTGCAGCAATCCCTGGCAGACGGTGCCTTTTCCCGCACCTGACGGTCCTGATATAACGATAAGTAGTCCTTGCCTGGTCATTTCACACACCTAGTCCGTAGGTTCATCAACCTGAGCGGCTTCTTTGCTTACCAAACGATTGGCCACGGTTTCCGGCTGCACAGCCGAGAGAATCACATGGTCGCTGTCGGTAATAATCACTGCACGGGTGCGGCGGCCATAGGTGGCATCAATTAACATACCCCTGTCCCTGGCCTCGGTGATGATGCGTTTAATGGGAGCAGATTCGGGGCTAACAATGGCAATAATGCGGTTCGCCGAAACGATATTGCCAAAGCCAATATTGATAAGCTTGATATCCATATACAGTTCCCCCTAATACATTATTCTATATTTTGAACTTGTTCCCTTATTTTTTCAAGTTCGCTTTTGGCATTTACCACAGCATTGGTTATCACCAGATCGTTGGCCTTTGAACCTATGGTATTAATTTCCCGGTTCATTTCCTGAACCAAGAAGTCAAGTTTACGCCCTACGGGTCCTCCCTCTGTCAAGATTTGTTCCAGTTGTTGCAGGTGACTGTTAAGGCGTACAATTTCTTCCGAGATATCTGCCCGGTCCGCAAAGATGGCCACCTCTGCCGCCAAGCGAGCTTCGTCGATGACCCCGTTTTCCAGCCATTCGGCTAACCGCTGGGATAACTTTTCACGGTGTTCCCGGACCACCTGGGGCGCCCTTTCCGAAACTTCCTCCAGAATCAGACGTTTAATCTGTGCGGCCCTTTGCAGGATATCGGTTTTCAGCCGTTCGCCCTCATTTTGTCGCATGGTCAGCAGACCGTCCAAAGCCTGGTCGGTTGCTTCTTCAATGGCTGCCAACCATTCTTCTACGTTTTCCTCCGGCTGTTCCAAGGAAATGACGTTGGGTAAAGAAATGATGTCTTTGATGGAGATTGTATCAGAAATAGACAAAGACTCCCTCAGTTCTTCCATTGCCTTATGATACGCCACTGCCAGGGCTTTGTCAACTTTTACCGTGGGAGTGATCTCCCCGGTTTCCTCAATGGAGATATAACCGTCCACACGACCCCTTGTCACCCGCTCTTGAATACGTCTCTTAATTTTATCTTCGATTTGACTTAAGGACCTGGGTTGACGGAGGATTACTTCGCAGAAACGGTTATTGACAGATTTCAGTTCCACCGTAAACCTGCGTCCTTCCGCGCAGGCCTCCCCCCGGCCATAACCGGTCATGCTTTTGATCAAAACCCCACCACCTAGTATTTCATACATAATTTTTTGATCGACAGTATATTGTTTCTACCTAATTTTAGATTATCCTCTAAATTTGGCTTAAAAACTAAGATATTAAAGCAAAAGGGCCGTTTCCCAACCATAACTCTTTATTTCATAGTTATGCCCGGACCGGCCCTGAATTAGAATCGTATTAGGTTAAAAATTGTTTTTCTCGAATTCTCCGTGTTGGTAGCCGGTAGCGATTTTCTCAAAGGGTGCGCTCTCGTCGTCGAAGCCTCGGAAGGACTCGTAGATAACCCCGTCATCCCCGATTTCATAGGGAATACTGTCCGGATCTTCAAAGGTCTCCAGGTGTTCTTCTGTAATCATTTCTTCGTCCCCGTAATAGGAACCCGCTTGGGCACGGTCTGCGTGTTCATTCCAGCGGGCCACCGTTTCCCAGGCGTCTTCGCCGTCAAAACCGTTGTAATCTTCATTGTCCTTCCAGGAGCGGCTGAAAGGGTCTTCCAGCACGTCTTCTTCTGCCGTCCGCTCATGGGACTTGGGCAGGTGTTCATCCCGGGACTTGCAGTGGATGCACTGGGTGGTGTATGGTACGGCATCCAGCCTTTCAACGGGTATTTCCTTGCCGCATACTTCGCAAACTCCGTAACGGCCGGCTTCCATCTTTGCCAGGGCATCATCGATGGCCCGGACGGTCAGCATGGCATCTCCTTTAAGGGCCAGGTCTTTACTGCGTTCAAACACTTCGGTGCCGATGTCTCCTGGGTGGTTGTCATAGGAAGAAAGCTCTTCAATGGACTCGTCCATAGAAAGACCCAGGCCGCCGCCTCTTTCGTCGTTGTTGTCGTTGTTGTAGTTGTCAATTCGGTTGAGCATATGTTCTCGCATATTGAGCAGGCGCTGTTTAAATTCTTCGGTTTGTTGTTGTGTTAACAAAATAAACCCCCCGTTTCGCGAAATCAAACCCCGGGGAAAAAGAAAGACCCGGGCAAAGTTAACTATAATTTGCCCAGGTCCTTGGGAAATTACTCGAAGTTGTTTTTTATTCCAACGCACCCAGCAGCTTCTCGATCCGGTCCATGCCTTCTTTAATATTCTCCATAGATGTGGCGTAGGACAGGCGGATAAAGTCATCGCCGCCGAAGGCGATGCCGGGTACGACAGCCACTTCAGCCACTTCCAGCAGCAGGTTGGCCAGGTCGGTGGCGTTGTTCACCGGCCTGCCCTGATAGGACTTGCCAAAGTAGGCGCTGACGTTGGGGTACAGGTAAAAGGCGCCGCCGGGTTTCGGGCAGGTGATGCCGGGAATGGCGTTAATCCGCTCCAGCATGTAATTTCTGCGTTTCTCAAATTCCACCACCATGGCCGCCACTGCATCCTGGGGGCCGTTGAGGGCCGCTACGCTGGCAGCCTGGGCAATGGAGGTGGGGTTGGAGGTGGAGTGGGATTGCAGGTCCGCCATGGCCTTAGCCACAGGGGCGGGAGCCGCTGCATAACCAATACGCCAGCCGGTCATGGCATAGGCCTTGGAGACCCCGTTGATCACCACGGTATTTTCTTTTAACTGCGGGCTGACAGAGGCGATGCTGACATGCTCCAGGCCGTCATAGAGCAGTTTTTCATAAATTTCATCAGAAATGATGGTAATGTTGTGCTCCAGCAAGACCTCTCCTAGGGCGGCCAGTTCATCTCTGGTATACACCCCGCCGGTGGGGTTGCTGGGGCTGTTCAACAGGAAGACCCGGGACCTGGCGGTAATGACTTCCTTTAACTCCCGGGGGGTTAATTTAAAGCCGTTTTCCTCCCTGGTTTGTACAATGACCGCTTCTGCGCCGGCCAGTTTAATTTGCTCCAGGTAACTGACCCAGTAGGGCGCCGGTAAAATGACCTCGTCGCCGGGCTGGCAGAGGACCTGAAAGGCGTTGTACAGGGAATGCTTCGCACCCACGGAAACAACAATTTGATTGGTCTGGTACTCCAGGCCGTTTTCCCGGCGGAATTTGTCCACGATGGCTTGCTTTAGTTTTAATGTGCCGCCGGCAGGTGTGTAGCGGGTCTCCCCTGCTTTAATGGCTTCAATGGCAGCCTCTTTAATATGGTCGGGTGTATCAAAGTCCGGTTCCCCGACGCCAAAGCTGATGACTTTTATGCCGGATGCCTTCATCTGCTTGGCTTTGGCATCGATGGACAGGGTCGGTGAAGGGCTGATGCCCAATGCGCGTTCGGACAATCTCATCATCGTCTCTCCCAACTAAATCAAAATTTAGGTATTAAAACTCCACTTTCCCGATATTCTTCTTCATCCGCTCCAGGGCTTCCACAATGCGCTCCTTGGGGATGGTGACAGAGATGCGGAAATATCCTTCGCCCTGCTGGCCGTAGCCGTTGCCGGGGGTGATGACCACACCGGCCTTCTCAATGACAAATTCCGCAAAGGAAGCCGAGGTGAAGCCCCTGGGCACCGGCGCCCAGATGTAGAAGGTGGCCTTGGGTTTCTCTAAATTCCACCCCATGGCATTGAGACCCTCCACCACAATATCCCTGCGCTCCCGGTAAATTTCGTTGTTGGCCGCCACGGTGTCCTGGGGGCCGTTGAGACCGGCAATGGCGGCGTATTGAACAGCCTGGAACTGGCCGGAATCAATGTTGGTTTTAAAACGTCCCAGGGCCTCAATAACGTCCGGGTTGCCGGCGGCCCAGCCTATACGCCAGCCGGTCATGTTATAGGCCTTGGACACGGAATTAAACTCAATGCCCACTTCTTTGGCGCCGGGGATCTGCAGGAAGGAAAGCGGTTTATAACCGTCAAAGGCTACTTCGGAGTACGCATTGTCATGGCATACTAAGATTTCATATTGTTTGGCAAAATCAATGACTTCCTTATAAAAGTTTTCATCGGCCACTGCGCCGGTGGGGTTGTTAGGATAATTGATAAACATCATCTTGGCCTTCCTGGCCACATCCTCCGGAATGGCAGCCAGATCCGGCAGGAAGCCTTTTTCGGCAGTCAGGGGCATATAGTAGGGTTCAGCGCCGGCTAAAATGGCCCCGCCGCTGTATACCGGGTAGCCCGGATCGGGAACCAGCACGGTATCACCTGGGTTGAGATAGCACCAGGAGATATGAGCGATACCTTCTTTGGAACCAATTAAAGAAACCACTTCTGTTTTGGGGTCCAGCTCAACGCCGAAACGCCTGGCATAAAAATCTGCCACCGCCTTGCGATAGGACAGCATGCCCACGGAGGATGGATACTGGTGATTTTCCGGGACGGCCACCTGCTTCTGAGCTTCTTTAATAATATGTTCCGGGGTGGGGATATCAGGGTCACCGATGCCCAGGCTGATAACATCCACGCCCTCTTCCTTTTTCTGAGCAATCACTTTTTCAATACGGGCAAACAGGTAGGGGGGCAGGTTCTTTATCCTTTGAGCTTCTTCAAAGCGCAAAATAAATTCCTCCTTTTTACTACGGTTCGTGCAAAGTATAACAATGACAACCGGTCATTTGCAACCTTACCGCCGGTTGTATACTGTATATTCACCGGTAAAGACTTCCTTGGCCGGACCGGTCATGTATACGCTGCCGTTGTCCGACCACTCAATGGCTAAAGGTCCGCCGGGCAGATGTACCGTTACGTTTCTTTCGGTTAAATTGTTTAACACCCCGGCCACAGCCACCGCACAGGCGCCGGTACCGCAGGCCATGGTGGGACCGGCGCCCCGCTCCCACACCAACATACGGACTTCCCTGGGACTTATCACCTGGACAAACTCCACATTGGTTTTTCTGGGAAAAGCCGGGTGAGTCTCGATCCGGGGGCCGATGTCCGCCAGAGGGATGGCCGAGACATCCGGAACAAATATGACACAGTGGGGATTGCCCATGGAAACAGCGGTAATATAAAAGGTCTGGCCGTCCACCTCCAGGGGCTCATGAATCACCTGTCCTGCCGGTCCCACCATGGGAATCTGCGCACGTTCCAACCTGGGAGCGCCCATATCCACTCTTACCGCTTCCACCACACCGTTGTTTTGGATGATTTGCGGCACGATGATACCGGCCAGTGTTTCTACTTTAATTTCATCTTTCCTGACAATATCATGTTCATATAAATACTTGGCCACACAGCGAATGGCGTTGCCGCACATTTCCGCCTCACTGCCGTCTGAGTTGATAATTTTCATCCGGACATCGGCAACCCCGGAGTCCAGCAGCAATACCAGGCCGTCGGCGCCAATACCAAACCTGCGATCACACATTTCTTTGGCCAGTGTACTGCAGTCATCCGGCAATCCCTGGCCGGTACCGGCATTTACCAGTATAAAGTCGTTTCCTAAGCCATGTACCTTGGTAAAAAACAAATAAGTTACCTCCTTAGTGTCCTTTATATCATTTTACGCAACAGTCGGTTTTCATGTAGTATGTCCTGTGATCGATAGATTTCTACTTATTGTATACATTTCCTGCCTGATCCCTTATTGTACATTGTATATCTGTGGGCTATGGGGCATTTCTTTTGGGTCAGCTGTCAGCCGTCAGCTTTTAGGAGTGATAAGAAAAAAAGGAAAAACCCAAAGGTTTCTTCCAACCAGTGGGTCTTTTTCTTTCGAAATTGAACCTCGAACTTCGAATTTCGAAGATTATGCACGAATATACATAATCCGCTCTTTTGCCCTGTCCTTGACGGCCTTGCCTGCGATTCCCAAAAGCTGGGGTACCACGGCGATGGTCAGCACCACCGCCCAGTGTTTGAGCTCCAGGGGTACGGTATGAAAAATCGGCTGCAGGAAACTGATGTAGTTGACAGCCAACTGCAGGCAGGCGGAGACCGTCACTGCCAGCACCAGTTGGGGATTGCCCAATAAGCCGGTTTCCAAAATGGAATGTCTTTCTGAGCGGCAGGAAAAGACAAAGAACAGTTGGAAGAACACCAGCGTGTTAAAAGCCATGGTTCTGGCCAGTTCCACCTGCCCCATCATCAGCCCGATGGCAAAAGCCACCAGGGTCCCCAGGGCAAAGACCGTACCGGTGCTGACAATGCGCCAGCCCAAACCGTGGGAAAAAACACTTTCCTGAGGGTCCCGGGGACGCCGGTACATAATGTCCTTTTCTGCGGGATCCACCCCCAGGGCCATGGCCGGCAGCCCGTCGGTAACCAGGTTCATCCAGAGTATTTGAATGGGCAGCAGGGGCAGCGGCATGCCCATCAACACAGCCAGGAACATGGTCAATACTTCCCCTACGTTACAGGACAGCAGATAACGAATGAATTTACGGATGTTATCGTAGATGGCTCTTCCTTCCTCAATGGCTGCCACAATGGTGGTGAAGTTATCGTCGGCCAGGACCATGGCCGATGCTTCTTTGGTTACGTCCGTCCCTGCCTTCCCCATGGCCACCCCGATGTCTGCTTCTTTTACAGCCGGAGCATCGTTAACCCCGTCTCCGGTCATGGCCACCACGTGCCCGTTCCTTTTCAGGGCCCGAACGATCCGCAGCTTATGCCTGGGGGTCACCCGGGCATAGACAGCCGTATTTTCGGCCGCCTCCTGTAACTCTTCATCACACATACGGTCCAGTTCGGCTCCGGTCAACACCCTGGCGCCCTTGGACAGCAGCCCCAGTTCTTTGCCAACGGCCTGGGCGGTGAGTTGGTGATCACCGGTGATCATCACCGTCCGAATACCGGCCCGGCGACAGGCTTGCACGGCCTGAACGGCAGCCGGTCGGGGCGGGTCAATCATGCCGGCCAGACCTAAAAAAATCAACCGCTGCTCCACTGTATCTTCGTTTAGTTCTTCGATGGAATCCAAACAGCCTAAATCACGATAAGCCAGGGCCAGTACCCGCAGGGCCTCCCTGGCCATGTCCGAATTTTTCTTCAACAACTCTTGCCGGGTATTTTCAGTGAGGGGGATCATGCGACCGTCCCGGTAGATGTGAGTGCATAATTCCAGTATAACATCCGGAGCGCCCTTGACATAGGCTGTTAACTGACCGTTTTCCTTTTGATAAACGACGGACATTCTTTTACGCATACTGTCAAAGGGGAACTCCAAAACCCTTTTTTCTTCCCTTTCCAAATCTCTGCGCCAGATCTTTCCCTTGGCTGCCATCACCATCAAGGCCCCTTCGGTGGGATCTCCCGCCACTCCCCATACGCTGGTTAATTTGCCGGATTTCAGGTTGCGGAAAATGCCACCCACAGAGATTTCTCCCTTGGTTAATCGAGCGTTATTGCAGAGGGCGGCACATTTCAGAAACAGGTGAAATTCCGGTCCCTTCGTTCCGTCAAAGCGAAAATCCCCTTTGGGGTCATATCCTTCCCCGGACACTTTGATTTGTGTATTGCCCACCAGGGCCCGGCGCACAGTCATCTGATTTTCGGTTAAGGTCCCGGTTTTGTCGCTGCAGATAATAGTAGCACAGCCCAAGGTCTCCACTGCCGGCAGGCGGCGAATAATGGCGTTTCGTTTGATCATTCTCTGGACACCGATGGCCAGAGCGATGGTGACAATGGCCGGCAGTCCTTCCGGTATGGCTGCCACCGCCAAACTGACACCGGCCAAAAACATTTGGTAGAGGGGTTCTCCTCGCATAACCCCCAACAGTACCACCAGGGCACACACCAGTAAACAAAAAATCACCAGTGCCTTGCCCAACTGTTCCAGGCGACGCTGCAAAGGGGTTTGATCATCTTCCGCTTCCTGGATCATTCTGGTGATGTGTCCCATTTCAGTGTGCATGCCGGTGGCCACCACGACGCCCCTGCCCCTGCCCCGGACAACAACGGTCCCCATGTAGGCCATGTTCCGGGTGTCTCCCAGGCAGATTTCTTCTTGCCCGGCCATATTGGCTACCCGCTTCTTGACCGGGTTTGATTCTCCGGTAAGGGCAGATTCTTCCACTTCCAGGTTGGAAACTTCCAATAACCGCATGTCCGCTGGCACCTTATCCCCGGTGTCAAGCAAGACAACATCCCCGGGCACCAACTCGGCGGCTGGCACCTTTCTTTCCAGTCCGTTTCTGACGACCCTCGCTTCGGGGGCTGTCAGCGCCTTCAGGGCCTCCATGGATTTTTCAGCTCGAAATTCCTGAATAAACCCGAGAATGGCGTTTACCACCACAATAATCATAATGGTAATGGCATCGGCCCATTCACCCAAAAAACCGGACACCAGGGTAGCGGCAATTAAAACCAGGACCATAAAATCCTTGAACTGGTCCAAAAACATTTTCCAGGGCGGCGTTTTCCGGGCGCTGATTAATTTATTGGGACCAAAATGTTCCATCCTCTCCCTGGCCTGCTGCTCGTCCAATCCCTTGTCGGGACAAGTTGCCAGTTTGTCCGTTACCTCCCGTCTTGTCATTGCAAACCAACGCGTGGTCATGGTGTCACCCCTCCAAAAACAAGTTTGTATTAGCTGCCTTCAGCAGTCAGCCGTCAGCCAGGTAGAATAGATTATGCTTGTACCTCTTTAAAAATTTATTCTGTCTGTCCTGAAAAAAGACCCAAGATTTAGATAAACAATTCTGTAAGAGGTATTTCTGAAAATAACTCCTTTGATGTACCATCTTTTTGAATTTGCAAGGTACTGTCGTTATTCCCAGGAGTGAATGGGGAATAACGACAGTACCTCCCCCGTCATATTGGCACCTGAAATGTTTTTCCCCCGAGAATTAAGAGTGACACAGGATGTCCGGTTCGTTAAAATAAGAGGAGTGAGAGGAGAAGATGCTATGGCCTTTGATGGTTTGGTGATGGCTGCCGTGGCCCGGGAACTGGCAGATAAATTGACAGGAGGCCGGGTAGAAAAGATTCAACAACCCGGACCCAGTGAAATCGTAATGGTGATTCATACCCGTGAGAGAGGCAGGCAAAAACTGCTGCTTTCGGCGGATGCCCGGGATGCCCGCGTGCATTTAACCGAAGGCTCCTATGTCAACCCCCTGGCCCCGCCGATTTTCTGTATGGTCCTCCGCAAACATCTGGAAGGCGGACGAATTCGCTCGTTGGAACAGGTGGGCTTGGAACGGATCTTGAAATTTTCCATCGATTCCCGGGATGAACTGGGCCGCCCCGGAGAAAAGCTTCTCATTTGTGAGGTGATGGGCAAACACAGCAATATTTTGCTGGTGGATCCGGACAACAATACCATTGTAGACGGGATTCACCGCTACTCTCATGCGGTTTCCCGCTACCGGGAGGTTTTGCCCAACCGTCCCTACCTGTCCCCTCCGGAGCAGGGCAAACGGGACCCCCGTACCTTCTCGGAAGAACAGTTCCGAACTGAGATCATGGACAGTGATCTGGCAGCCCGGGTGGCCGACGTCCTGCTGCAAAGGATTGCCGGGGTAGGCCCCCAGACCTGCCGGGAAATGGTGGCCCGTGCGGGATTGCCCCTGGACTACCGGCTGGAACACTGCGGGGACTATGAGCTGACCCAGCTCTGGAGGCAGGTGCAATGGGTCTGTACAATGCTGGAGGAAGGTTCCTTTGAACCTACCCTGCTGCTGGACCGTCGGGGACAGCCGCTGGAGTTTGCCGCACTGGATATTACGCATATAAAGGCACACCGTAGAGAAAAGGGCGGTATGAGCAGTGTCTTAGACCGGTATTATGAAAAACTCAATAACTTGCGCTTGCTGGAAGGATACCGCCAGTCCCTTTTGCAAACGGTGCGCAAGGAAATCAGCCGTCTGAAAAAGAAATTGTCTTTATACCAAAAATCTCTGGCTACTGCCGAAAAGGCAGAAAAATATCGCATTTACGGAGAACTTTTGACAGCGTACCTTTATCAAATCGAACAGGGACCCGAAGCAAAGGTGCAAAATTTTTATGATCCTGAGGGCACAGAAGCGGTGATCCCCATGGACCCGTCCTTAACCCCTGCTCAGAATGCCCAGGCTTATTTCAAAAAGTATCTCAAGGCAAAAAACACCAGGGATGCGGTTATAAATCAGTTGGAACAGGCGGAGTCCGAATTGTCCTATCTGGAGGCGGTGGAAACCGCCGTGCTGCAGGCGCCGGATATGGAGGACTTAACGGAAATACGCGGCGAACTGGAAGAACAAACCTACCTGAAACCCAAAGTCCAACAGGGGCGGAGTAAAGCGAAAAAAGAACAGAGCCGTCCCCGGCCCCTGTCCTTCATGTCTTCTGACGGGTATACCATCCTGGTGGGTAAGAATAACAAGCAAAATGATTATCTTACCCTGAGGCTGGCCGGTGATGAGGACCTCTGGTTGCATACCAAGGATATCCCCGGTTCCCATGTCATTATCCGGTGCGACCGGGGCCCTGATGTCCCCGACCAAACCCTGTTGGAGGCAGCTACCCTGGCAGCCTGGTTCAGCAAAGGGCGGCAGTCCGGCAAGGTTCCGGTGGATTACACCCGGCGCCGTCATGTGTGGAAGCCCAAAGGCGCCAAGCCGGGCATGGTGTTGTATGACAACCAGAGGACCCTGTATGTAACCCCCAGTGAGGAACTGGTGGAAAAACTGGAGAAGTGAGAAGCAGTTTACAGCCAAGGGCCAATGGCCAATAGCCAATGGCCCTTGGCCAATAGCTTTTCAACACAGTTTAGTCAACAACCTTTTTCATACTATTTATTTGCTGGTAAGAGGGATTTAATAAAGGGGACTACGTCGACAATGCGGGGCTTTTCAATTTTATGTGAAGTACCGCTGATAATCAGGGGCACCAGGGAGTCTTCTTGATGGAGGGAGCCGTGGCTGCCCTTGCCGGGCCGCCCCAGGTTCCCCTCACCTTGTAAAACATAACCGGGTTTCGCTGTCACCACCAGTTCTCCGGCATGGGGATTGTCCAGACAATGGCTGATGCGTTCCAGGGCATTGGGATACAAGCCATACCGAATTTGCTCCCCTTCCACCGTTATATCCAGCACTGCCTCGTCCCCGGTTATATCCCACCGGTTCCCATAGTCATCCCGGATATTCCCGCCTTTACGAAAGGATAGCGTTCCCTTTCCCGTTTCTACATGGTACCAGGTTTCCTCCTTCCAAATCACCTGATCAACCTGCGACTCCTGTAACAGGCACTTCACCATATTTCTTCTCATGCCCGGTCGGTATCTCAGGATGTAGATGTAGGCCATCCGCTCATTGGAACAAATGGCAATGTCTTTCTCTTCGATGTTCTCATCACCGATTTTGGCCTGGGAGTACATGGCTAGCCGTCTGGGTATTTTTATGATCGCTTTTTTGCCTTTTTCCAGCGTTGATTGGGCATGATCCCCTACCACAATAATCATGTATTCTTCCAGGGCCCTTTCCCAACTGGGGAAACAGTTGAGGATCTCGGCTATCTTTTTGTCAAGTCTGGTTAAACAGGGGTCACAGCAGTCCGCATTTTGAGCATGTGCTACGTCGTCGGTGTCCGGAAAATACACTGTCAACAAATCGGGACGCTGTTTTTGATGCAAAAACCATTCTGCCGCCCGGACGGAAAACTTATCATTAAGGCCAAACTTTCGCCAGTACCGTATATCCTTGACGGTTTGCCGCAATGCTCCGGGCGGCTGGTACACCTGACCCAGGCAAAAACCTTTGGGCCCGTAGATTCTCATGTCTTCCAGTTCAAAAAGGGTAAGAAGTTTTAGAAAAAAAGGAATGTGGGCCGAATATTCCGTGTTCCCCCGGTAAAAAAACTGGTTCACAGCAGCGGTGTAGAGACCCCTGGCTTCCAAGTCCTCATAGATGGTCCGTACTTCCCAACTGAGATGCTTGAGGTTCAAGTTAAATACAAAATCCTGGGCAGCCTGCCGCAGCCCCCTTTTAAAAAGGGATAACCATTTTGCATTATAATCCACAATTCTTCTCTCTCCCCGGTGATACCAGACAATGCCGGGGATGGTATGCAGCGAAGGCGGCGCCCCGGTGGACAGAGTACAGGTACAGGCGGGGGTCATGGTGGGAAAATTAGAAACACAACGATGATCCAGGGTACCGTTTTCTATAAGAAAGGACAAGGCAGGAAGTTTGCCTTGTTGACGACAGTATTCCAATGCCCTGGGGTGAAAGGAATCAATGATAATATAGAGAACCCTTTTGGTTTTTGGCATGGCAGCCCCTCCAAAATATAAAAACAAAAACTCCCCTATAGCTTGTGCCGATACGGGGAGTTTTATTTTCTGTTTCTCGGCTACACCTGGCGGCTGCCGGGTTTTATGGCCGGAATGCCCTGGTCACAGAGAGGGCAGTGATCGGGCTCAAAAGTTTCCACTGAAACCGTCAGCAGGGCTTCGGTCCTTACACCAAGATCCGCTTTGCCATTGCTGCGGTCCACCAAAACCCCCACCCCCACAACTTCGCCGCCAAGGCCACGCACCAATTCGATCACTTCAGCCACGGACCCGCCGGTGGTAATGACATCCTCCACCACCAGCACCTTTTCACCGGGGGCGACGGTAAAATTGCGCCTGAGCAACATTTTACCGTTTTCTCTTTCCGTAAACAGGCTGCGAACCCCCAGTGCCCGTGCCACCTCATAAGAGACCAGAATGCCCCCCATGGCCGGGCCAATGACAGTCTCCACACCCTGACCCGCAAAACGTTGAGCGATTTCTTGACAAAGCCGTTCTGTGTAATGGGGGTATTGGAGCACCTGGGCACACTGGAAGTAGCGGTTGCTGTGCTTGCCGGAAGTTAACCGGAAATGTCCTGTCAACATAGCCCCGGTTTTGGTAAAGATATCAAGGATTTCTTCTCTGGTCATATCGCCCTCCATGATTCAAATCAGATTTTACATCAATGGGATGGATCCTGCCAATAAACAATGTTGTCAGACTGTGACAAAAGGATAACACCTTACCATCAATGCCACCCGGGAAGTTGATAGTTTACATAATTATTATTATTGTTAACCCTTCTGCCTGCGGAACTCCCGGAAGGCGTCCAGCAAAATCAACCCCACGCCGATGCAGATGGCGGTATCCGCTAGGTTAAAAACCGGCCAGACCCGAAAATCCAGGAAATCAATAACCCTGGCAAAGCGAATGCGGTCCGCTAGGTTGCCGATGGCTCCTCCCGCCACCAGCCCTAGGGCCCATTGGTATAAGGGGCCGGCCTGGCGGATCCGGCGGTGGCCGGCTGCCATTCCCAACAGCACCAGGAGGGTAATGCCCACAAAGAACCAGGTTTTACCGGCCAGCATGCCGAAAGCAGCGCCGGGGTTTTGAATGTAGGTCAGGTGAAACACGTTGGGCCAGACGGGGATGGATTCTCCCTCAACCATTTTGTTCATAACAATAAATTTTGCATACAGGTCGATAAAAACCGTGACCACAAGGACAATCATAAACCGAATCATGTTACAATACCTCGGCCATTTCAGAAAGTATTTTTTGGGCAGCCGCAGAGGGGTCAGCATCGCCGGTGACAGGACGGCCCACCACCAGGTAACTGGCCCCCTGGTCAATGGCCTCGGCCGGCGTCATAATGCGCTTTTGGTCGTCGGAAACCGACCAGGCCGGCCGAATACCGGGGGTGATAATTTTAAAATCATCACCGCAGGCTTCCCGAATGACAGCAATTTCTTTGGGAGATGCCACCACACCGTCCAAACCCGCTTCTTTTGTCAGGATGGCCCAGGCTCGAACTTTTCCTTGAATGTCGCCGGAATATCCTAATTCCTGTTGAAAGACCGGTTGGTCGATGCTGGTCAACACCGTGACGGAGATAACAAGAGGGGCCGGCAGACCGAGGGCTGCCGCCCTCTCCCTCACTGCCCCGGCAGCGGCCCGCATCATGGCAGTGCCGCCGGCGGCATGCACATTGATGATATCCGCCCCCAGGCCCGCTAGGGCCCGGGCCGCCTGTGCCACGGTATTGGGGATGTCGTGCAGCTTTAAATCCAGAAATACCCTGACCCCTTCTTCCTTAATCCGCCTTACCACATCGGGCCCGGCGCTGTAAAAGAGCTGCATACCCACCTTGAACATGCCCACCCGGGGGGACAGTTTTCTTACTAATTCCAGGGCGGCCTCGGTTGTATTCACATCAAGGGCAACAATCAGTTTTTCCTTTGCCAAATGTAATTTTTTATTCATAGGTCCTCCCCAGTAAATATCTACATTTTTTTCTTGTTGCTATACAATGAGTATATACATTCAACACCCTTAACGAGAGGGTGTTTTTTACCTGTGAGCCGCTCCCACCAGTTCTTTAATATCTGTTATACTGTTTTCCACTAAATATGCCTCAATCCCCTCAAGCACATCCAGGGTGGCCCGGGGGTTGACAAAGTTGGCAGTTCCCACCGCCACTGCAGTGGCCCCGGCCAGGATGAATTCCAGGGCATCTTCGGCGGTGGTAATGCCGCCCATACCGATGATGGGTAGCTTCACAGCCCGGTATACCTGCCAGACCGCCCTCACTGCCACCGGTTTTACCGCCGGGCCGGACAGACCGCCCATAATGTTGCCTAAAACAGGTTTTCTCTTGCGCACATCAATGGCCATGCCCAGCAGGGTATTCATCACTGATAACCCGTCCGCCCCGGCTGCTTCCACCGCCCTGGCGATTTCCCCAATATCGGTGACATTGGGGGACAGTTTCACAATCACCGGTAAAGCAGTGGCCTGTTTGACGGCCTTTGTCACTTGGGCTGCGGTGGCTGGGTGGCTGCCAAAGGCCATGCCGCCCTTTTTCACATTGGGACAGGAGATATTGACCTCCAGCCCGGCAATGCCAGGCACGCCGTCCAGCTTGGCCGCCAGCCGGGCATATTCCTCTACGGTGTTGCCGGAGATGTTAACGATGACCCTGGTTTGCAGTGTTGCAAAATAAGGAGCATAATGCTCCACCAAATAATCCGCTCCGGGATTTTGTAAACCGATGGAATTTAAAATGCCGGCAGGGGTTTCCACCAGCCGCGGGGTGGCATTACCTTCCCTTGGCTCCAGGGTTGTCCCCTTTACCACAATGGCGCCCAGCCTGTTAATATCGATATAGGGCCCGTACTCCCGGCCAAAACCAAAGGTGCCGGAGGCCGTGGTGACGGGGTTCTTCATGTTAACGCCGCCGATGGTTACCGCTAAATTCGGTTTCAATCCCACACCACCTGCCAGGATGGAAATACCGGGCCGTCGGCGCAAACTCTCTTGTTGGTGATCTGCCCATGGTGGGCAATTTTCACCGTGCAGGAAAGGCAGGCGCCCACCCCGCAGCCCATATGTTCTTCCAGGGTCACTTCCCCGGGTACATCGGCTTCGGCCAGCATAGCCGAGATTTCTTTCATCATTCCTTTGGGACCGCACACGTAGGTCATGGCCGTCCGCCGCCAGTCGTTGTGACGACGCATCATCTCCGGCACTGTTCCCTTAAAGCCCAGGGAACCGTCGTCGGTGGCAATCACCACTTCCGCTCCCATTTGTACAAACTGGCCGTCACAGAGCAGGTTCTTCTTGTCCCTGGCCCCCAGATACACGGTCACCTGGCACTTCATATTGGCCAGTTCCTGCACCAGGAATACCAGGGGCGCCGCCCCGATGCCGCCGGCCGCCACCGCCACCCGGGAACCCGGCAGCGGCAAGGTGAAGCCCCGACCTAGGGGGCCCATTACATTGATCACGTCGCCAATTTGCTTTTGGGCTAGCAGTTCGGTACCCTTGCCCACCACCCGGAACAGCAGAGCCAGGATCCCTTTGGGGCGGCTGACCATATGAATGGAAATGGGCCTGCGCAGCAGCGGGTCTTGAGAATTGCTGCAGCGTACATGCACAAATTGGCCCGGCACAGCCAGCCGGGCAATCTCCGGAGCCTCCAACTCCATATAGTAGGTTTCCGGCGCCACCGGTAAAACCGCCATTACCTTGGCATCCAGCACCTTGGACATAAACAACCCCTCCAAACCTTTTGTTGAACTTTCTCAACAATATGTCTTAAGTTTAACCTCTTGATGCCAGCCTTGGCAAGGACTTCTAACCAAACAAGGGATCGTGGCAAAGACCGTCCCTTGTTACTCATCTGGCCATTAGTCTTTGGCTGTTGGCCTTTGGCCTTTTGGGCTAATGGCCAATGGCTAACGGCTAAAGGCCACCTCAACTGCCTGTACAAATTTCCGAACATACCGTCTTCATATGAAATTATCAGGGTTGCTGCCGCTTGTCGATATAGTTCTGGAGGGGGATTAAATCGGGTATTTCCCCTTCTTGAATACCGTAGAGCACCTCCACCATGGCCCAGGCGGTGTCCATGGAGGTCAGGCAGGGGACGCCGTGTTCCACCGCCGACCGGCGGATTTTGAAGCCGTCCCGCCGGGGTTCCTTGCCCCGGCTGATGGTGTTGATGACAAGATTGATCTTGCCGGCTTTGATAAGGTCCACAATGGTTTGTCCACCCTCGCCCACTTTGTTGACGACCTCTACTTCAATGCCGTGTTTCTTTAAAAACTTTGCAGTGCCACGGGTGGCGCAAACCTTGTACCCCAGTTCCAACAAGCCCTGGATCACGGGCAGAGACTCTTCTTTGTCACGGTCGGCAATGGTGGCCAGCACGGTCCCCTGCTTGGGAAACTCGGTACCGGCGGCCAGCAGGGCCTTGTACAGGGCCACCGAGAAGTCCTTGTCAACCCCCAGCACCTCGCCGGTGGACTTCATTTCCGGCCCCAGGGAAACATCTACATCCAGCAGCTTGCCGAAGGAGAATACCGGCGCCTTGACAGCCACCAGACCGGCATCCGGCACCAGACCCCCCTGATAACCCATTTCTGCCAGGGTTTTGCCCAGGGCACATTTGGTGGCCAGGTTAACCATCGGAATGCCAGTGACTTTGCTCAAATAAGGAACCGTTCGGCTGGAACGGGGGTTGACTTCGATGACATATATCTGACCCTCGTGCAGCACATACTGGATATTAACCAGCCCTTTGACCCCCAGGGCCAGGGCGATACGCCGGGTGTAGTCCACCATTTGCTCTGTCTGAGATTGGGTCAGGGTCTGGGCCGGGTACACCGCGATGCTGTCTCCCGAATGGACCCCTGCCCGTTCGATGTGTTCCATAATGCCGGGAATTAAGACCGCGGTCCCATCGCAAACAGCATCTACTTCAAATTCCCGGCCCACCATATAGCGGTCCACCAGCACCGGGTGTTCCGGCGTGACTTTTACCGCCCTTTCCATATAAGACAGGAGTTCCTGCCGGGAATAAACGATTTCCATGGCCCGCCCGCCCAGGACATAGGAAGGACGCACCAGCACCGGAAAACCCACTTCTTCGGCGATGCCGGCCGCTTCTTCCACCGAAAAGGCAGTTCGTCCCGCAGGCTTGGGAATATTCAACTCCGTAAGAAATTGATCAAACCGTTTCCTGTCCTCCGCCATATCGATGGCTTCCACCGAGGTGCCGATGATTTGATAACCGGCGGCCTCCAGGGGTTTGGCCAGGTTAATGGCCGTCTGGCCGCCGAATTGTACAATGACTCCCTGGGGCTTTTCCTTTTCCAGGATATTTAAGACGTCTTCCGCCACCAGGGGTTCAAAATACAGCCGGTCCGCGGTATCAAAATCAGTACTGACGGTCTCCGGGTTGTTGTTGATGATGATGGCTTCGATTCCCTCTTCCCGGAGTGCCCATACCGAGTGTACCGAGCAATAATCAAACTCAATTCCCTGGCCGATGCGGATGGGACCCGAACCCAGCACCACCACCTTGGGCCGGCCGGTGGGGATTGCCTCGGTTTCTGACTCGTGGCAGGAATAGTAATAGGGAGTTACCGCTTCAAACTCGGCGGCACAGGTATCCACCATCTTATAAACCGGCTCGATGCCGAAGGACTGCCTGGCCTCCCTTATTTGCTCTTCCGACAGGCCGGTCAACCGGCCGATGTATTGATCCGACAGCCCGTATTTTTTAGCCCGCAGCAATATCTCCTTGCTCAAGCCCCCCGCCGCTGTCTGTTGAAGTTTTCTTTCAAAGTCAACGATGTCCCGGATTTTATCCAGAAAGAACATGTCGATGCCGCTGAGTTCATTAGCCCGTTTTATCTTGCCCCCCCGCCGGAAGAACTCCGCCACCGCAAACAACCGCAGATCCTCTGCCTTTGCCAGTTTGTTTTCCAGCTCTTCCATAGGCAACTCGGCCATTTCCGGCAGATGCAGGCCGTAAATTCCCACCTCCAGGGAGCGGATGGCCTTCAACAGGGCGGACTCAAAGGTGCGGTCGATGGACATGACTTCCCCGGTGGCTTTCATCTGGGTCCCCAGGGACCGGTCGGCTCCGGTGAACTTGTCAAAGGGCCAGCGAGGGAACTTTACCACCACATAATCCAGGCTTGGTTCAAAGCAGGCATAGGTTTTGCCGGTCACGGCGTTGCGTATTTCATCCAGCGTGAGGCCGATGGCAATTTTGGCCGCCACCTTGGCGATGGGATAGCCGGTGGCCTTGGAGGCCAGGGCCGAGGAACGGGATACCCTGGGATTCACTTCGATGACATAATATTTAAAGCTATGCGGGTCCAGGGCAAACTGCACATTGCAGCCTCCCTCAATGCCCAAAGCCCGGATGATTTTAAGAGATGCGCTGCGCAGCATCTGGTACTCCCGGTCGCTGAGGGTCTGCGAGGGGGCCACCACAATGCTGTCCCCGGTGTGGATTCCCACCGGGTCGATGTTTTCCATATTACAAACGGTGATGCAGTTGTCCGCGCTGTCCCGCATGACTTCATACTCAATTTCTTTCCAGCCGGCCACGCTGCGTTCCACCAGAATTTGCCCGATCAAGCTGTGCTTGAGGCCGCGGACGGCCACTGCCTTTAGTTCATCCCGGCTTTGGGCAATGCCGCCGCCGGTGCCGCCCAGGGTGTAGGCCGGTCGCACAATGACCGGGTAGCCGATGGCATCCGCAAACTCCACCGCTTCCCGCACCGAACAAACGATGGTGCTTTCGGGAACCGGCTCACCGATCTGTTCCATCATCAGCTTAAACATTTCCCTGTCTTCCGCCTTGCGGATGGCATCCAGAGGCGTCCCCAGCAGAGTGACGCCTTCTTCTTCCAAAATCCCCTGCTCGGCCAGTTGCAGGGCGATGTTAAGCCCTACCTGCCCTCCCAGGGTGGGCAGCAAGCCGTCAGGCTTTTCCTGCCGGATCACCCTGGTGACAAATTGTGGCGTCAGCGGTTCAATATAAACTTTATCGGCCATGTTGGCATCTGTCATGATGGTGGCGGGGTTGGAGTTCACCAGCACCACTTCCAGGCCCTCTTCCTTCAGAGCACGACAGGCCTGGGTGCCGGCGTAGTCAAACTCCGCCGCCTGACCGATGACAATGGGTCCGGAACCAATTACCAGTACTTTTTTAATCCCCTGCTTTTTGGGCATGGGTTACCTCCCTTCACTGCGCTGCATATTGATTGAGGTGCACCAGGAAGCGGTCAAACAGATATTCAGAATCCATGGGACCGGGGGCTGCCTCCGGGTGATATTGCACCGAGAAGACAGGCAGGCGCTTATGGCAAAGCCCCTCGACGGTATTGTCATTTAAATTGATATGAGAAACTGCAATGTCCTGGGGCAGCGACTCTTTATCCACCGCAAAACCATGATTTTGGGAAGTGATGTATACCCGGCCGCTGGCCAGGTCCTTCACCGGGTGGTTGGCTCCCCGGTGGCCAAACTTCAATTTGTAGGTTTTGCCTCCCACGGCCAGACCGATAATTTGGTGGCCCAGGCAGATGCCGAAAACAGGCAGCTTGCCAATGAGTTCTTTTACGGTCTTAATGGCATAGGGTACATCGGTGGGGTCCCCGGGGCCGTTGGACAACATAATACCTTGAGGATTTAATGCCAGGATTTCTGCCACACCGGTGGTGGGCGGCACCACAATCACTTCACAACCCCGATTATTCAGGCAGCGTATAATATTGGCCTTGGCGCCAAAATCCATCAGCACCACCCGGTGCCCGCTGCCGGGAACAGTGTAAATTTCTTTGGTGGCTACGGTGGGCACCAGTTCCTGCCCGGAAATATACGGGCAGGTTTTGGCCTTTTCCACCAGTTCCCGGGGGTCAACCGTCCCGGTGCTGATGACGCCCCGCATGGTACCGTGGTTGCGGATACGTCTGGTTAAGGCCCGGGTGTCGATACCAGAAATCCCAATGACACCTTCCCGGGCCAAAAATTCATCAATTTTGTTGCTGACCCGCCAGTTGCTGGGACGGTCGCATGCTTCTTTCACCACAAATCCCCGGACAAAGGAACTCCTGGCCTCAAAATCGTCTTTATTGATACCGTAATTGCCGATCAGCGGGTAGGTCATGACCACGATTTGCCCGCAATAGGACGGGTCGGTTAAAACCTCTTGATAACCGGTCATGCCGGTATTAAAAACCACTTCTCCCCACTGCTCGCCGGTGGCGCCAAAGGCCTTGCCGGTAAAAACGGTTCCATCTTCCAGCGCTAAATATGCTTGCATTATGCAAAGACACCTCCGTCATTTTGTTACTTCTTTGTATAATTATACATTAGTCTGTATAATTATCTACTGTTTATTTCTACACCAGGAGCCGTCTTTCCTGCATAACGATATTGCCATTTACCATGGTCATAACCGGCAGCCCCGTTAATTTCCACCGGGCAAAGGGAGTGTTCTTGCTTTTACTTTGCAGTTTGGCCGGGTCCACTACTTCACTCAAGTTGGGGTCAATGACGGTGATGTCCGCCACCGCACCGGGCGTCAGTCTTCCCCCGGGGAGTCCCAGCACCTGCCTGGGATGCCAGCTCAGCTTTGCCACCGCCTGGGGTACGGTGAGGATGCCTGGCTGTACCAATCGGGTAAAGACCAGTCCCACGGCGGTTTCCAGTCCGACCAGCCCGTTGGGCGCATATTGAAACTCCACATCCTTTTCGTAGTAGGCATGGGGTGCATGATCGGTGGCAATGACATCGATGGTGCCGTCCCTCAGCCCTTCTTTCACTGCCTCCACGTCCGCCTGCCGGCGCAGGGGCGGGTTTACTTTGGCGTTGGTATTAAAACCCTGCACCGCCTCATCTGTCAGTGTAAAGTGGTGGGGTGTGACCTCAGCCGTAACCTTAATGCCCCGGGCCTTGGCCTCCCTGATCAGCCGTACGCTGCCCTCGGTGCTGATATGTGCCAGGTGCAGCCGGCAACCGGTGGCCTCGGCCAGCAGGATGTCCCTGGCCACCATCACCTCTTCGGCAGCGGCAGGAATCCCTTTCAGACCCAACATGGTGGACACAGCGCCCTCATGCATCTGGCCGCCGGCGGCCAGGCTTAAATCCTCACAGTGGGAGATTACCGTCAGCCCCAGCATCGCTGCATACTGCATGACCCTGTACATGGTGCCGGCATCCATCACCGGCTGGCCGTCATCGGACAGGGCCACCGCCCCGGCGGCCTTTAAATCGGCCATTTCGGTCAACTCTTTCCCCTGGGAACCCTTGGTCAGCGCCCCGATGGGGTAAACCCCGACAGCGGCATGGCGGGCCTTCTGTTTTATAAAACTAATCACTGCCGCGTTGTCCGCCACCGGGTTGGTATTGGGCATGCAGGCCACTGCGGTAAAGCCGCCCATGGCCGCAGCCCGGGTGCCGCTTTGTATGTCTTCTTTATATTCATAGCCCGGCTCCCGCAGGTGGACATGCATATCCAGCAACCCCGGGCAGACATACCTGCCGGTGGCATCGATGACGGCTGCCTCCGGATCTTTCAATTCCTTGCCTGTTTCCACAATAAGGCCGTTTGCCACTAAAACATCTGATTCTGTAAGGGTCTCAGCCACAGGGTCTACAATTGTTCCGCCTTTAATGAGAAATCGCATTATGTTCACCTCCCGTTAACAGGTACAACAATGCCATACGAACCGCTACACCGTTGGTGACCTGCTCGTTAATCACCGATCGGTTGCCGTAGGCCACCTGGGGATCAATTTCGACACCCCGGTTCATGGGGCCCGGATGCATAATTAAAGCGTCCGGCGCTGTTAATTCCAACCTCTTCTGGTTTATGCCAAAGAGCCGGCTGTATTCCCGGAGGGACGGGAATAATCCCTGCTGCTGTCTTTCCAATTGGATGCGCAATACATTGACCACATCAACCCCCTCCAGGGCAGCCTCCACTTCGGTATACACCCTGGCTCCCATTTGCTCAATGTCCGGCGGCAGCAAGGTGGCAGGACCCACCACCCTCACTTCGGCTCCCATCTTGGTCAGGCCCCAAATGTTGGACCTGGCTACCCGGCTGTGCAGGATGTCTCCTACGATGGCCACTTTAAGGCCCGCCAAACTCCCCTTCTTTTCCCGGATGGTAAACATGTCCAGCAGGGCCTGGGTGGGGTGTTCGTGGGTGCCGTCCCCGGCATTGATGACCGCCGCCGGAATACACCTGGCCAGGTACTCGGCCGCACCGCTGGCCGGGTGCCGCATAACCACCACATCCACGCCCATGGCTGTCAGGGTAAGGCCGGTATCCCGCAGGCTTTCTCCCTTGGCCACCGAACTGCCGGAGGCAGACAGCCCCACGGTATCAGCGCTGAGAAACTTGGCTGCCAGCTCAAAGGAGGATCTGGTTCTGGTACTGTTTTCGTAAAACAGGGTCACCACGCTGCGCCCCCGCAGAGTGGGTGTTTTTTTTATTTTTCGGCCAATAATTTCTTTCATGGGCACCGCGGTATCCAGCACCAGGTTGATTTCCTCCGGTGTCAGTTGTCTGAGTCCCAACAGGTCTTTTCTTTGCCAAAACATACCTCAGCCCTCCTTTGTATTATCCGTTCCCTTTTTTTTATTAAAGTAGCACTTTTTTTAAATAAAAGGGCCCCAACCAGGTTTTGAAAACCTGGCTGAGGCCGGCAATTTGGCTGCTTACCCAGCGAATAAGGTACATCTCTGCCTGAATCCCTAACCCGGGGGGATCACCTTGCCGGCCTCTCTGGACCGTTTTTAAAGGTTTTTCAGGGACATTATTCTGTTCCTTCTAAAATGACTACTCTTTCTTCGCCGTCAATTTCCGTTAACCGGACGGAAATAACCTCCTTGCGGGAAGTGGGGACATTTTTCCCCACATAATCAGCCCGAATGGGAATCTCCCGGTGGCCCCGGTCAATTAAAACCGCCAGTTGTACCACTTCCGGTCTGCCTAAATCCATAATGGCATCCAAAGCGGCCCGGACAGTGCGACCGGTATAAAGCACATCGTCCACCAGCACCAGCTTTTTGCCGGTGACCGGGAATTTAACCTCCGTTTGATGAACCTGTGGCTGATTGGCCAGTGTGGTCAAATCATCCCTGTACAGGGTGATATCCAAAATGCCCACCGGCACAGTGGTTCCTTCAATGTCGCTGATATACTTGGCCAGACGCTGGGCCAGGGGAACCCCGCGGCGCCGCACGCCGATTAAAGCCACATTTTCCACGCCTTTGTTCCGTTCGATAATTTCATGGGCGATCCGGACCAGAGCCCTTCTCATACCCTTATCATCCAGTATCTGGGCTTTTTCCTTGAGATCCCGCTCGTTCATATGAAGGACACCTCCAAGAAGATAACACGCTAAAAATGCTTACCGGTTACGGTAAGCATGCATAGTTTAACCTTAAATGAGGTTTTCTATGTTCCTTACCGGCCTCACTGGACCAAATTAAAGGTTAGCTGGTATAAGTTTACCACCCGGAGACAACACTGTCAATTGAGATGTGGGAAATGAGGTAAGAAATAAGAAAAAACCTATTAGGGGCGGCTGATGCCGTAGAAAATTAGTACAACGCCGGAAAAGATAATCCCCAGTTTACTGAAGGAGACCTTCCCTGCCAATCCTGCCAGCCCCAGGGTGGTCACCAGTACCATAATGCTCGGGCCAACCATGGCCAGCACGGCATTTATTTTTAAAGCCGTTTCCACCCTGCCAAATTTCAACATTAAAAAGGCTGCCGTAAGTTCAATACTGGCTGAAAAGCAGCGCAGCAGGGCCATGGCAAAGACAATTCTATCTGTAACAAAAAACATAATACCCCTCCGCTTACCATCTTTTCCTTTACTTAGATATGCGGCAAGGTTGGCTGAAATGCATAGCAAAAAGTTCGAAGAGACAAAATACATGTTGCCCATCTTTTGATAAGGACGTGATTCTCTTGTCGCAGGCAGCCGCAGCAGGAAATAAGGGGAATCAAGTAAATAAATTTACCCTGGCAGCACTGGCCGGAGTCCCTTTGATCATGGTACTGGGAAATTCCATGCTGATTCCTGTACTGCCGAAAATGTCAGAGGCCCTCAAGGTATCCCAAATGCAAATCAGCCTGGTTATAACCCTTTTTTCTGTACCGGCAGGGCTGGTTATCCCCTTAGCCGGGTTTCTGTCTGATCGTTATGGGCGCAAAAAAGTTATTATTCCCAGTCTTTTCCTTTATGGCTTGGGAGGCCTGCTGGCAGGGGCTGCGGCCCTGTTTTTAAAAGAGAAGGCCTTTCCTTTGATATTAGGCGGCAGAATCATTCAGGGGATTGGCGCTGCCGGTACCGCCCCCATTGCCATGGCTTTTTGCGGCGATCTCTGGAAGGGGAAAGAAAGGGCCAAGTCCCTGGGGGTTATTGAGTTCTCCAATGGTATGGGCAAAGTGGCCAGCCCCATTTTGGGTTCCCTGTTGGGACTCATTGCCTGGTGGGCCATCTTCTTCTTTTTTCCCATTGTGATTGCAGTGGTGATTTTGGGCGTCTGGTTTATTACTAAAGAGCCCGATGCTCAAAAGGAACCAAAAGGAGTCAAACAATATCTTAACTCTATTAAAAAAATCTTTAAAAAGAAGTCGCCTCTGCTGCTCAGCTGTTTTTTTGCAGGTTCGGCCGCTCTTTTAATCCTTTTTGGTGTTTTATTTTATTTGTCAGATTATCTGGAGAAAAAATTCGCCATGGACGGTGTGCTTAAAGGCGCCGCCCTGGCCATACCGGTGTTGTTCATGAGTACCACTTCTTATATCACCGGGGCTTTAATTAAGAAGCAAGTGAGTGTCATGAAGTGGCTGGTGGTAATAGGGCATGGTTTAATTGCCGCCTCCCTGGTGACACTCCCCATATTTAATAATATATATGCCTTTTTCGCCGGTATCTCCTTTGCGGGTATCGGTACCGGCCTGGTACTCCCCTGTTTAAATACCTTAATTACAAGTTCCACGGACAAGGATGAACGGGGACTGGTCACCTCCTTATACGGCAGCGTTCGTTTTCTCGGTGTGGCTGCGGGACCTCCCTTGTTCGGCTGGCTGGTGGGCATCGGGCCGGATGTCATGTTCTGGGCCTCCGCAGGATTGGCAGCGGTAGCAGCGGTCCTGGCGTTCTTTTTTATCAAGGTGAAAGCGCTGCAGGCCTCCCAGCAAGAAGGCAATCAAAAGGCCCGGGAAACACAAGCCAAACAAACCGTGGTTGACCCCGTTGCACAGCCTGCCTACATTTATAACAGCCTAGCCTGCTGGCCCAATGCATCTGTGGTGGCCCGCAAACCTTTACCTGCTGACCGAAGGAGAAATGGGGGTGGACAGGTAAATAATGGCGGTACCACAAACCAGTGACCTCTTGATTACTGTTCGCATAGATTAAACTCAGGTGGAACACTCCGTTATACACGGGAATGTACAGGAGGTGTGAGACGGACCTCGCTCAAAATAGGGGCCCGTGAAAGGAGTTGTTAGCCTGATGACCACAAGCGGGGCGAAAAAAACGTGGCAGGAGCTGCTGCAATTTCCAATGGGGAAACGGTCCGCTAAGCCACGTACCACAGGTCTGACCATGATCATTGACAAAGGTCTGGGTCTGGGTGAAACCCGGGACCTGCTGAACCTGGCAGGAGATTATATTGACTTTTTCAAACTTGGCTTTGGCACCTCTGCTTTGTACTACAATGAGGTTCTGGAGGAAAAAATTCACCTGGTTACCTCGCACGGGGTGGATATCTACCCGGGGGGCACCTTTTTAGAAGTGGCGGTTCTCCAGGACAAGCTCAGGCAATATTTGGCAATGGCCCGGGATTTCGGGTTTACCGCTGTCGAAGTCTCAGACGGCACCATTGACATGAGCCTGAAGCTTCGTGCCGAAGCTATTACCACGGCCTGTGAAATGGGCTTTAAAGTTCTCTCTGAGGTTGGCAAAAAGGACCCCAATAACGAATTCGAAATAAAAGAAATTGTTCAGTTGGTTAACCATGATTTGTCCTGCGGCGCTTCCCACGTGATTGTAGAGGGTCGGGAATCAGGAAAAGCTGTGGGACTCTATGACAAGGACGGTAACTTAATTATGTCCGAACTGGAAGAATTGGTCTACAGCATCAATGATGCCACCAAATTAATCTGGGAGGCTCCCATCAAAGAGCAGCAGCAGGAATTGATTCTCCGGTTTGGAGCCAATGTCAATATCGGCAATGTTAACCCCCATGAAGTATTGGCACTGGAAGCCCTGCGGGTGGGACTTAGGGCGGATACGTTAAAGGCTGTGCTGCAAAGAAAAAACAGAAACTAATTATTTAAAGGCTCCTACATGAGATCCAAGACATGGATCCCAGGATAGGAGCCCGCATATGTATCAACCAATCATGATGCCGGACCTGATTTACCCCTTCGTGCTAGCGGCGGACATGGACGCATATACTGTAAGTAATCCTGTCCACGTAAAGGAGCCATGACAATGCACTCCGGCGAAACTACCATGGTCATATTGCTGTTAATTGGACTTGCAGCCAGGTCAAACCTTATTTCCACCTGTGCCTGTATCCTGCTGATCCTGCAGTTCAGCAAGCTGGATGTTCTTTTTCCCTACTTGGAAACCCACGGGTTGGAACTGGGCTTGCTTTTTCTTCTGCTTTCCATCCTTGTCCCCATTGCCACAGACAAGGTGACAACCAGGGAACTCCTTTATAATGTCACCTCTTTACCCGGCCTGCTGGCCATCATCTCCGGAGCGCTGGCCACCCATCTAAACAGTGAAGGGCTAAAGCTCATGCAAATAGACCCGGGCATTATCTTCGGCCTCATTGTGGGTTCGGTAATCGGTATCCTGTTCTTTAACGGTCAACCGGTGGGTCCTCTGATGGCTGCCGGGGTGGCCGCCCTTTTTATCGAAGTGCTGAACTGGTTTCGTTGATAAAGTTCAGTACATTTTTATTTGCACCATTTGTACTATCTGGGCAATGAACCCCCCGATGACCGGCAGGTTTAACAGCAATAATTTTTGCAAAAAATACAGTATCACCGCCCCTAAAACGGTAAAACCCACGGCAATCCCCAAACCACGGGCGATGCCCGAAATAAAGTTCACCCACAGGAGACGCCTGGTATCCTCCAACAGCGCCACATACTCGGCCAGCTTCATTTTTTCCATGTTCCTGGCCAGCACATCGATTCTGTCCTTCAATGAACATAATTCTCCTTTAACCTGTTCCATAAAAAACCCTCCCGGTTTTTATTGTACCCCGGGAAAATTTTTTTATGGGCAAACCTTTCATGATCCGCAGACTTTCCGGTCACAATAATTCATGAGGTATTATTGTGTCGGAGGAAAACATTGTTATATTAGGGGCAGGATACGGGGGTCTGAAGGTAACCCAGAAGCTCAGTGAGCTGCTGGGAAAACATAAAGAACATCCTATTATGGCTTTTAACAGCATTTTCAGGACTTATCAGGGTTTTCCACGTTCCCTCAAATGCTTTAAAATGTCTTCAAAAACTTGCGGTAAAGGAGCTGTAAACTCCAGGTATTCCCCGCTGGAAGGATGATGGAAGCCCAGGACCATGGCATGCAGTAATTGACCGTCCAGATTAAAATGGGGTTTGTTGGGACCGTACCTGAGGTCTCCCACCAGAGGAAAACCGATGTAGGCCATGTGGACCCTGATTTGGTGGGTTCGTCCGGTTTCCAGGCGGCATTCAATGAAGGTGTAACGGCCAAAACGTTCCAAAACCCTGTAGTGTGTGACGGCCGGCTTGGAGTTGCGCTCAATGACTGCCATCTTTTGCCTGTCCCTGGGGTCCCGGCCGATGGGTGCATTGACAGTGCCCTGTTCCTCTTTAATATTATTATGTACCAGGGCACGGTATCGCCTGGTCACCGTTCTGTCCTTTAACTGTTGGGCCAGAGCATTGTGAGCATGGTCATTTTTAGCCACCATAATGAGGCCGGAGGTATCTTTGTCCAGCCTGTGCACGATACCCGGACGCAGCACCCCGTTAATACCGGATAAATCACTGCAATGATACAGCAGGGCGTTCACCAGCGTACCGGAGGTATTTCCCTCCGCCGGGTGAACCACCATTCCCCTGGGTTTATTTACCACAATGACATCGCTGTCCTCATAATAGATATCCAGGGGAATATTCTCCGGTTCCACCTTTAATTCTTCCGCAGGGGGAATTGCAATACGGACAACTTCCCCGGTTTTTAGTTTATGATTAGCCTTGACAGGCCGGTCGTTAACTGTAACCAGTTCCTCATCGATCAGTTTTTGTATGTAGGACCTGCTTATGTCCTGGCAGTGGCTGGCTAAAAAGACGTCCAACCGGGTTTTTGCGTTTTCCTGTTTAACTTTAAAGGTATAGGATTGCACAAATACACCTCGGGGATAAGATATAGAAAATTATAGCATAAAACCGTTGGAGAGCGAAATTTTATGAACGGGGTTTTGATTTTATTCTCTACTTTGCATGAAAAGAAAAAGGCTTAATGATTTCGACAAGCTCGTAAGAATCATTAAGCCTTAATTTATACCAATATAAGTATAGTTTTGTTTAATGCTTACATTTAGTTTTTCAGGCTCTGAATGGGCGCCGGTATGCGTCCGCCGCGGGAAACAAATTCCGCGGCTCCGGCCGCTTTGACCGGGATGATGGGCGCGTGTCCCAGCAAGCCGCCAAATTCCACATGATCCCCTACTTTTTTGCCGGGGGCCGGTATGATGCGCACGGCTGTGGTTTTGAAGTTCACCATGCCAATGGCCATTTCATCGGCAATGATGGCCGCAATGGTTTCAGCCGGTGTGTCGCCTGGGATGGCAATCATGTCCAGCCCCACCGAGCAAACACAGGTCATGGCCTCCAGCTTTTCCAGGGTCAGCACACCTTTTTCGGCGGCACGGATCATGCCGGCATCTTCACTTAAGGGGATAAAGGCGCCGGAAAGCCCCCCCACGTAGGAGGAAGCCATGGCCCCCCCTTTTTTCACAGCATCATTTAAGAGCGCCAGGGCGGCTGTGGTGCCGTGGGTACCGCAGGTTTCCAGTCCCATGGCTTCCAAAACCTCCGCCACACTGTCCCCCACGGCGGGAGTGGGCGCTAGGGACAGGTCAACAATGCCAAAGGGAACCCCCAATTTTTTGGCCGCTGCCCGGCCCACCAGTTCTCCCATTCTGGTGATTTTAAAGGCAGTCTTTTTAACGGTCTCCGCCAGGGTGCCGAAGTCGCTGCCCTTCACCTTTGCTACGGCGTTTTTCACCACGCCGGGGCCGCTGACACCAACGTTGATGGTGCACTCGGGTTCTCCTATGCCGTGAAAGGCGCCGGCCATAAAGGGGTTGTCTTCCGGCACATTGCAGAATACCACCAGTTTGGCACAGGCCAGACCGTCTTGATCGGCTGTACGTTCTGCGCATTCTTTAATCACCTGTCCCATGCGGTAAACCGCATCCATGTTGATGCCGTCCTTGGTGGAGCCGACATTCACGGATGAACAGACCCTTTCGGTGGCAGACAAGGCCTCGGGAATGGAATTAATTAAGATACGGTCGCCCTTGGTAAAACCCTTATGGACCAGGGCAGAGAACCCGCCGATGAAATTGACGCCTACTTCTTTGGCAGCGCGGTCCATGGCCTTGGCAAAGGCTGTATAGTTTTCAGCGTCACTGCTTTCCGCCACCAGTGAGATGGGGGTAACGGAAATCCGTTTATTGATAATGGGAATGCCATACTCACGTTCAATTTCTTCGCCGGCCTGCACCAGGTTGGCAGCCCGAGTGGTTATTTTATCATATATCTTTTGACAGGACTTCCTGTAATCGGAGTCCGCACAGTCCCTCAGGCTGATACCCATGGTAATGGTGCGGATATCCAGTTTTTCTTCCTGTACCATGCGAATGGTTTCCAGAACTTCATTGATGCTGTACATATGACCCTCCTAATGCGTCTCCTACTTTATATGCGTTTATATACGGTGCATATAGCGGAATACATCTTCATGCTGGGCTTCAATTTTCACTCCCAGTTCCTGACCCAGTTGACTAAGTTTTTCCTTCAAGGCGCTGAGTTCAATGGCGCTTTTCTCCATGTCCGCAATCAACACCATGGCAAAGAACTCCTGCAAAATGGTCTGGCTGATGTCCAGGATATTAATATGGTTGTCTGCCAGTATTGTGGAAACCCTGGCAATAATACCAACCCTATCCTGTCCGATGACTGTAACAATGATGCGGTTGCGGGACTGTTCGGTTCTGATTTGATCCAGCATATTCTTCCTCCTCGTCAAAATAAAAAATTAGCGCGAGGGATTTCCCCGCGCGATATTTTTATTTTTAAGCTGCCGCCTTTACGGAACGTTTGCGTTCTCTTTGCAGGCGTCTTAAATCATACCAAATGGGGCTGGCATTAAAGATCGAAGAATAGGCGCCGCTGATGATACCAATCAGCAGCAGGGTCACAAAGTTGTGAATGGTGGTGCCGCCAAAGAAAAACAGAGCCAACAGTACAAACACCACAGTTAACACGGTATTAATGGAGCGGGCCATGGTTTGCCACAGAGACTTGTTGACCAGGTCGGCCAGTTCTTCTTTGCGGTTCTGCCGCAGGTTCTCACGAATGCGGTCAAAGATAACAATGGTATCGTTAATGGAATAACCGATGATGGTTAATACAGCAGCCACAAAGGAACTGTCAATTTCGATTTGTAACAGGGAAGCCATCCCGACCATGACTAATACGTCATGCAGCAGGGCGCCGATGGCGGCGATGGCCTGTAAAAACTCAAACCGCCAGGTAATGTAGAGAACCATCAGTACAGAGGCGATTCCCAGGGCCAGCAGGGCTTGGCGGGTCAGTTCCTTACCGATGACCGGTCCCACCAGCTCATTGCGCAGCATGGTGGCGCCGCCCAGTTTTTCACTGATACCGTTAAAGGCCTTGTCACTTTCTTGCTGGGACAGGACTTTTGTTCGAATGAGATAAGTATTTTCTCCACTGCTTTGTATCTTACTGTCTTCCAGATTGTAGTCAGCCAGAGCTGCCCGCACATTCTCTACCGTGGTAGGATTTTTAAACCGGAGTTCTACGAGGTTCCCGCCGGTGAAATCGATGCCCAGGTTAAGGCCCCGGGTCAACAGTGAGACTATACCAAGGATGATAATGGCTAGGGAGAGAATGTAATAAATCTTACGGGTTTTGATAATGTGAAACATGCTTCTACCTCCCCTTACGCCCCATAGAGTTTGGTGTTCTTGATGCCGGTATCGGCGGTGTTGTGCAGCATCCACCGGGTAAAGGTAATGGCCGTGAACATACTGGTCAAAATACCCACGGACAGGGCCACGGCAAAGCTCTTAATGGGACCGGAACCGTAATAAAACAATACGGCGGCGGCAATTAACGTGGTAACGTTGGAATCCAGCACCGCCACAAAGGCCCGCTTAAACCCGGCATCAATGGCGGAGCGCAGGGTTTTGCCGCTCTTCAGTTCTTCCTTCAGTCGTTCAAAGATAATGACGTTGGCATCCACCGCCATACCCATGGAAAGCAGGAAGGCCGCAATACCCGGCAGGGTCAGCACCACATGCATGGCAGCAAAGATGCCTAAAACAATCAGGGCATAAACCACCAGAGCAAAGTTGGCAACCAAGCCCGGGACACGGTAATAACCTAACATGAAAGCTAAAATGGCAATTACACCAATGATACCGGCTTTTATGGACTTATCCAGGGAATCCGCGCCCAAGGTGGGACCTACGGTACGCTTCTCAATGACCTCTGCTTTCAGGGGCAGTGCACCGGATTTCAGCAGTACTGCAATGGTGTGGGCTTCTTCCAAACTGTTGTAACCGGTGATGCGGGCTTTACCCCCGGTAATGGGTTCTTGTACCACGGGGTTTTGCAGAACTTGTCCGTCCAACAGAATGGCAATACGCTTCCCAACATTGGTAGAAGTAACAGAAGCAAATTTCTCTGTTCCTTCTTTGTTAAATTCCAGGTCTACTTCCACAGCGCCGGACACAGGGTCCTTCGACTCAACGGCATTTTTCAAATCAGCGCCGGTAAGAATGGTCTTACCGTCCTCGGTTTTAAATTCCAAAAAGGCAGTCTTTATTATCTCATTAACAGCTTTCTCCGGATCTTTAATACCGGCCAGTTCCACAATAATCCGGTTTTTACCCTCCTGCTGGATGATTGGTTCGGAAACACCAAAGGCATTCACCCGTCGCTCAATGGTTTGCAGGAGTTGCTTCATGGTCTCATCATTTACTTTGGCCTGCGGGGTGTCCTTGGCCTCCAGCGTTACATGCACGCCACCCTGCAGATCCAGACCCAGCGGTATTTCCTTAGTTAACGGTAACCATTTTACATTTGGGAAGATGGGCTGTGTGCTGGCGACAGCAATAACAGCTACGGCAATAATAACTGCGAACAGTCTGAGTACCTTGCCCCATTTCATCACCAATTTTCCCCCTTTTATACTGCAAATAAACAAAATTAATTATATACCTGCAAAAATCTCCTGTCAATTAAACTCTTGTTCCCTTTATAGCAATTTTGCGCCGTTTATTACTAATTCAAAGTTACAACCAAGGTAGTTCGCCGCTCTCCTGCACAGCATCATTCGTGTGAGAAATATTTCAAAATACTCCATGACCGGGCAAATCTCAATATCAATACTGAGTTCCATGGTGATGGTACGGCGGTCATCATTGACATAAACAAAGGCATGGGAAGCCGCGTAGTTGACCCGGTCGTGAATGTCAAAGGTGGCAAAATCCTGGTTGCGCACCCGGGAGCGGTGAACATCGGACTTGTCTGCCACAATCAGGGCGGCGGCCACGGAATTAACAGGATACCCGTATTGCTCTTCATGATTGGCAATGGCGGAGGCCACCGTACAGACTTCTTCCGGAGGCATTCCCATATTTAATAACAGGGTAAAGGCAATATTGGCCCCTGAGATCCCATGATCGTTACGGCTGATCACATTGCCGATATCATGCAAATAGCCTGCTATGGCTGCCAACTCGCATTCTCTCTGGGGCCGTCCCAACTTTTCCAAAATATTCCTAGCGATGCTGGAAACCAGGTTGATGTGCCTGTAGCTGTGTTCAGTAAATCCCATGACTCCCAGGTATTCATTTCCCTTCCGTATACAGGCATCCACCACGGGATTTTGCTTGACATCTTCAAGGGTTATGCTCACGCTTTCTTCACTCCTATTTACAACGTAAAGGAATTTATTCAAGTGTAAAATAGAGTAGGACTTGCCTACTCTATCGTGCATCGCATTAAAACCTGTTGTCTGAGACTACAAATAAGCTTCTGTTAAGTGAATCAGGTTCCTTATTCGGCTTCTTTTTTCTCGGACACCTGGGCAATGGCGTTTTTCAATACCTCAATGTGCACTTTATCTGCCACTCTTAAGACAACGGTGTTATCCTTAATCTTAACAATGGAGCCAAGAAGTCCCCCAACGGTAATGATGTTGTCACCGACATTCAAAGCTTTGATCATGGCAGCATGCTGCTTCTGTCTTTTTTGCTGTGGCCTGATCATCAAGAAGTAAAGAATGGCAAACAATGCGACAATATAGATGATGGAAGCCGTTTGTGGTCCTAAATTCAATGTAAACCCTCCTTTCTGCTGGCATAAAAACAATTTCTTCTTAGAGACAGGTTTTCCCTGCCAACCTAACAAAATTTAACCTGCATTAAAATGCGACAAAAATTCCGCCCTGTACTCCAACAACCTGTCTTCCCGGATGGCCTCTTTTATCTTTCCCATTAAATGCTGAATAAAATGCAAATTATGTATGGTTGTCAACCGGATCCCCAGGACTTCGTCGGTTTTTATTAAATGGCGTATGTAGGCCCTGGTATAGTTGCGACAGGCGTAGCAATCACATTGCTCATCCAGGGGCCGGAAGTCCCTGGCATATTCCGCGTTGCGTATGGTAAGCCGGCCTTTATGGGTAAACACGGCGCCATTGCGGGCGATACGGGTGGGCAGCACGCAGTCAAACATATCCACACCCCGTATAACTCCTTCAATGAGGCAGTCAGGGGAACCCACTCCCATCAGGTAGCGGGGTTTGTCCTTCGGCATGATAGGAATTAAGTGGTCCAAAACATCATACATCAGTTCCTTCGGTTCTCCCACCGAAAGCCCCCCGATACCATAACCGGGAAAGTCCATCTCAATTAATTCTCGGGCGCTGCGTTCCCTGAGATCGTTAAAAACACCGCCCTGGATGATACCAAAAAGGGCCTGATCGTCCCTCTTGTGGGCTTTTTTGCAACGTTCCGCCCAGCGGGTGGTGCGCTCCAACGCAGCCAGGGCATAGTCCCTGTCGCAGGGATAAGGAGCACATTCATCAAAGGCCATGGCGATGTCCGCCCCCAGGGCTTCTTCGATTTCCATCACCTTTTCCGGCGTAAAGAAGTGCTTGGACCCGTCAATATGGGAACGAAACTCAACCCCTTCTTCGGTGATGGTTCTGAGCGGCCCTAAACTGAAAACCTGAAAACCGCCGCTGTCTGTCAGAATGGGACCTTGCCAGTTCATAAATTTATGGAGTCCCCCGGCTTCCCGGATCAAATCATGTCCCGGCCGCAGGTAAAGGTGGTAGGTGTTGCTAAGAATCAGCCTGCCGCCGGTTTCCCATACTTCTTCGGGGGTCATGGTTTTTACGGTTGCCTGGGTGCCCACAGGCATAAAGATGGGGGTTTCCACCACCCCGTGGGGGGTGTAAAGTTTACCCAGCCTGGCTCTGGTATGTTTTTCTTCCTTTTCAATGACGATTTTTACTGGCATGATTCCTCCTAAATAATCAACATTGCATCTCCAAAACTGAAGAAGCGGTATTTTTCTTGCACTGCAGTACGGTAGGCAGCCAGTATTTTCTCCCGGCCCGCCAGGGCGCTTACCAGCATGAGGAGTGTGGACTTGGGAAGGTGAAAGTTAGTAATCAGCCCGTCGATCACTTTAAATTTATAACCGGGATAAATAAAGATGTCGGTCATCCCGGAGCCAGGCAAAACCTGCCCGGTTTCATTGCCGGAGGTTTCCAAGGTTCTTACGCTGGTGGTACCTACGGCAATGACCCGTCCCCCCCGGCCCTTGACCCGGTTAATCTCTTCGGCGGCCTGGGGGGTAATTTCAAAGTATTCCTTGTGCATGGTGTGCAGTTCAATGTCTTCCACCTGTACCGGCCTGAAGGTGCCAAGTCCTACATGCAGCAGTACCGTTACCGTCTTAACTCCCTTTGCCCTAATTTCTTCTAATAATTCATGGGTAAAGTGAAGCCCGGCGGTGGGAGCTGCTGCAGATCCCTCTTGCCGGGCGTAAACCGTCTGGTAGCGTTGTTGGTCTTCCAGTGGCTTCTTGATGTAAGGCGGCAGCGGCATGGTGCCAATCCGCTCCAGCACTTGCAGAAAAGGTTCCCGGTAACTGAATTCTATGATACGCCCGCCCACATCTGTGTGGTCGACGATGATACCTGTCAACAAACCGTTGCCGAAATCCAGGACATCCCCAATCCTGGCCTTTTTACCCGGTTTCACCAGGGCTTCCCAGCGGCTGCCGGAAGTCTGTCTGAGCAGCAGCACTTCAATTTTGGCCCCGGTGGAGATTCTGGTGCCAAAGATCCGAGCCGGCAGTACTTTACTCTCGTTCATAACCAGCACGTCCCCGGGCCGCAGGTATTCAATAAGATCTCTAAAAGTTTTATGTTCAATTGCCTGGCTGTCCCTGTGAACCACCATCAGCCTGGATTGATCCCGTTTTTCGATGGGTTCTTGAGCAATCAACTCTTCCGGCAGATGAAAATCAAAATCCGATAACTTCAAAGCTTTGACTCCTTTGTGACTTCCCCGGGTGGGTTATTCCCAACATCTGTCTAATAGTATTCCAGAATTTTTCGGTGGTTATAACCCTCTGCGGTCAGGACCCCGGCCCAGGGGGCGTTCTGTTTAAATATTAAGGAAGTTTCCGTTACTGCGTTTTATTTCTCGTTCGACACGTTTAGGCAAATTCCTGCTATTGGCTTTCAACTTGCCATCTTCAACCGGGCGGCAACAAAAAATACCCTGTATCAACAGGGCCTCGTCAAGGGTTTGGCTTTCATTAGCGTCTAAACAATAAATTTAATACCAGGGTCAGAAGTATACTTAAAACAATAGAGGTTACCACCGGAAAGTAAAAAGTAAAGTTTCCTTTTTGGACAAAAATATCCCCCGGTAATTTGCCAATGCCGGGAATTTTACCGACCAGCAGCAGGAGTCCACCTATAAACGCCATAAAAACCCCGGCAAACAGAAGCATTTTGGCCATTGATTCAAAGGGTGCCATTTTTACCCCCCCCTTTGTCCCTGGCATTTTTCTTGGGCCGGTAGTAGCGGTCCCTTTCACTGTAAATGCACCCGCAGTATTGCTGACGGTACATCTCCAATTCCTTGGATTTTGCTACGGCCTCTTGAAAGCCGGGGCGGAAATCTTCATAGTAAAAGGGTACCCCGTACTGCTCCGCTAAATTTTCCCCAATCTCCCTGATTAACTCATGCTTTTGAAAGGGACTGACCAGCAGGGTGGTGGAAAAGGCATCAAAGTTCCCCTTCTTAGCCACCTGGGCCGTTTTTCTCAGGCGCATGTTATAACACATCTGGCAGCGCCGGGCCTCCCGGTGAACCACTTCCTGCAGGTATTCATCCAGCCGGTATTCATCGTCAAAGATAACTTTCCAATTCTGTTGCCGGGCATACTGTTCCAATTGATCCCGTCTTTTCTTAAACTCCGTATAGGGATGAATATTGGGGTTATAAAACAAACCGTAGACTTCAAAATTTTTGTTTCTTAAACTGTCCAGCGGGTAGATGGAACAGGGTCCGCAACAGGTATGCAGCAGGATTTTTTTCATATGACTTCCCTTTGTTGTGATTAATATGGACTACCTTCTATAGTATATCCTATTCCGTTATTCTTACTGATTTACTGTGAAAGCCTTTCTTTCAGGGCAAATATTTCTTTGTCGTGCTTGATGACCATACTAACTGCATAATTGGCATTCATGTTTACATCAAACAGCCTTTCTTTGATTTCCCTGATGTCCTTTTGAATATCATCCATTCTTGCCGATAGGGTAAATAATTCTTCCCGGAATAACTCTTGATTTCTTTTCAGCCCTGCAACATCAGTCTTAAGCACTGCAACATCAGTCTTAAGCCCTGCAACTTCGGTTCTAAGCCCCGCAACATCGGTTTTCAGCTCTGCCACCACAGCATTGTTAGCGCCTACCATTTTCAGTAAATCCATCATTAAGTTTTCTAAACGTTCCAGGCGTTCTTCACTCACTTAGGATCCCTCTCATCGGTTATTTTATTACCACTTTACACCATGCTTACCGCTAAAACAATGTTTTTTGTTCAACATTCCCTTCGGAATCATTTTTTAAAGGAATTCCCAGGTGCCGGTAAGTCAGAGGTGTCACTATTCTACCCCGGGGCGTCCGGGCAATGAAGCCCAACTGCATTAAGAAAGGTTCCAAAACATCTTCCACGGTATCGGCTTCTTCACTGATGGCCGCCGCAAGGGTATCCAGACCCACCGGTCCGCCGTTAAATTTTTCAATAATGGTACGCAGCAGCCGCCGGTCGGTATGATCCAGTCCCAGCGGGTCAACCTCAAAGAATTCCAGGGCTTCTGCCGCCACTGCCGCGGTAATCTCCCCGGCCGCCCTCACCTGGGCATAGTCACGCACCCGTTTTAACAGGCGGTTGGCTATCCGGGGTGTCCCCCGGGAGCGACGGGCAATTTCCTCGGCGCCGGATTTCTCAATGGAAACACGAAGGATGCCGGCTGCCCGGCTGACAATCCTGGTGAGATCTTCGGTGTTATAAAACTCCAGTCGGCTGATAATACCAAAACGGTCCCGCAGGGGCAAGGCCAGCATGCCTGCCCGGGTGGTGGCACCGATCAGTGTAAACTTCGGCAGTTCCAGCCGAATGGAACGGGCGCCGGGTCCCTTCCCCAGCACTATGTCCAAAGCAAAGTCTTCCATGGCCGGGTACAATATTTCTTCCACCGACCGGCTCAAACGGTGTATTTCGTCAATGAAAAGCACATCTCCCGGGGCGAGATTCGTGAGAATGGCCGCCAAATCCCCTTGCCGTTCAATGGCAGGCCCGGAGGTAATGCGAATATTCACCCCCATTTCGTTGGCGATGATGTTGCTCAGGGTGGTTTTTCCCAGACCGGGCGGGCCGAACAACAGCACGTGATCCAGGGGCTCACCCCTTTGTCTTGCCGCTTCCACAAAGATGGAGATGGTTTCTTTCACTTTTTGCTGCCCGATATATTCATTTAATCTTCTGGGACGCAGGCTGGTCTCCAGATCACTGTCTTCGGATTGCACGGATGCAGATAACAGTCTTTCGGTCATGGTTACCTCCCAGGCTACTTCATTGGCGCCAATTCTTTCAGAGCCTCTTTAATCAGTGCAGACACGTCTTTCGCCGGGGCCTTGTTTTGTGCCCTTCCAACAGCATCCCTGGCTTCAGTCTGAGAATAACCCAGCGACACCAACGCAATCACAGCATCCTCTGCCATGCCATGGGAAGCAGTGTCATTGTAAGCAACCTCACCGGAGGATATGGCGGGTCCGGACAGTTTATCTTTCAGCTCCAGTAAAATACGCTGGGCGGTTTTTTTGCCGACTCCCGGCACCTTCACCAGTTGGTTAACATCTCCGCCGGCAATGACCGCCCGCAAATGGTCGGGTAGCAGGTGGGAAACCACCGCCAGAGCCACCTTGGGACCAACCCCTGCCACATCCAGCAGCGCTAAAAAACAGTCCCGCTGCTCTTCATCGGAAAAGCCGTAAAATTGAATGCCGTCCTCCCTTACAGCCATATGAGTATGGAGTTTAATATCCTGCCCGACGCCGGGCAGCCTGGTTGTTAATGGAATGTGGATATGATAACCGATGCCTTGCACGTCAATCACCGCCCAGCCTGGACCACCGGCGGCCAGCTTTCCGCAAATATAAGCAATCATCTCATAAGTCCTCCCGGGTCTGAACTCCAGTGGGCGTGGCAAATGGCAACGGCCAGGGCATCTGCCACGTCATCTGGTTTGGGAATCTCTTTTAAGGAGAGCAGTGTTTTTACCATAAATTGAACCTGATGTTTATCAGCTTTGCCGTACCCGGTCACTGCTTGCTTAACCTGTAAAGGTGTATATTCCGCCACGGGAATACCGGCATTGGCCCCCGCCAGCAGGGCAATCCCCCTGGCATGGCCCACTGCCAGAGCCGTGCGGGCATTTTTATTAAAGAATAATTGTTCCACAGCCATAAAATCGGGCTTGTATGTTCCAATAATCTCCTGTAAACCCTGGTAAAGTCTTTGCAGTCGTAAATCCAGCGGAAGTTCCGGGTCGGTCCTCAGACAACTGTAAGCGATGGGTTTATAACGGTTTCCCAGGTATTCCACCAGACCAAAACCGGTAATGGCGGTGCCCGGATCTATGCCCAAAATAATCATATGAACCCCCATTTTTACCTGACTGCCAATATTATACTACAAACCTCTGTTCTGTTGGGTTATAAATTCATCAATATAAAAATAAAGACCCGGCTCTTCATCCCGGGTCCTTAGTCCTGCATTTCATCCAAGTTTTCCAAGATGGCGTTGAGTGCGTCCTCATTGGAAAATTCCAACTCATAACGAAGCTTGGCCTGGGTCTCCGGTGTCATGTGGTAAAAATCCATGACCTGTTGAAGTTTTACCTGAAAGGCCGCAGACAGGCTGTTCAGGGGAATTGACTCCTCTACCTTCAGCAGTTTTTGGTGATAGCCAAGGGGTCCCTGGTAAACCGCCAGCTTATTGTCATAAATGCCTAAATGCCTGAAGGAACGGTGGTAGCTGCAAAATTCATTGACCTTTTGCCGGACCAGCACTTCGTCGTTACGGACCTCCACCGAAAAGCCCGGGGCATGATATTTTTCCTTCAATTCCTTTTCGGTCTTGACACCCAAAGAACCTGCCGTTTTTCTGGCTATCTCTTCACTATCCCCGCACAGATAAACGTTCTCTTCTCTAATGATCAAATCCGGGGCGAGAGTCGGCTGAACCTGCTGGGCAAAGACCTGCAAAATTGACATGGCGGCCTTTGTACCATCGCCGGTCACCCTACCGCCCACCATGGCGATGCAGAATAACAATACCGCTAAAAATCCCCCCACACCGATCCACAGGAACCTGCTTATCATACTAACCACTCCTTCAGTTGGTTAGTATTGCCACTTTTTGCTTGATTATACCTGGGAAATGACGTAAAAAAGCCGGGTGTAACCCCGGCTTTAACCATCTTATCCTTCCATTTCAAAATTGGTATAGACGGCTTGCACATCGTCATTGTCTTCCAACAAGTCAATCATCCTGACCATCTTTTCCGCCTCTTCGCCTTGCAGCTTTACGGTGGTCTGGGGCACCATGGTGATTTCCGCATCGGCGATGGGAATACCTTGTTCAGCCAAGGCGGATCTCACATTTTCAAAGTATTCCGGTGCGGTGGTAATTTCAAAACTGTCTTCTTCCGCCTTCACATCCTCTGCACCGGCTTCAAGGGCCGCCAGCATTAAATCATCTTCACTGATATTGGCCTCCAGACGGTCAACGATAATGACGCCTTTCTCTTTAAAGATCCAGCTCACACAACCGGTTTCACCAAGGTTGCCGCCATGTTTGGAAAGAATATGCCGAACTTCTCCGGCAGTGCGGTTGCGATTATCCGTGGCTACATAAAGCAATATGGCAACACCGCCGGGCCCGTAACCTTCATAGGTGAATTCTTCAAAATTAGCTCCTTCGCCACCGCCGACGCCCTTTTGGATGGCCCGCTGAATATTTTCATTGGGTATGTTGGCAGCCTTGGCCTTTTCAATGGCGGCCTTCAGACGCATGTTACCCACCGGATCCGGTCCGCCGTTTCTGGCGGCAATGATAATTTCTTTGGATATTTTGGTGAAGATTTTTCCTCTCTGAGCATCAATTTTGGCCTTTTTACGTTTAATGGTTGACCATTTAGAATGTCCTGACATGAAAAAACCCCTCTTTCTCGAAAAAAGCCCGGTTCATACCAGACTCTCCTGGATGCACCCAGCTTTCATTAGGTTTCTATTCGTTTAAAACATTGGCGGGATTGGCGGCATATACCTCTTATGCGCTCTTTTCTTTTCCAATGTCTGAATGGTTTTCTTAACGGGTTCGGGAGCTTCTCCGGTAAGGATATAACGGTCAAGGTCTTTATAGGTGACACCCATTTCCTGCTCGTCGCAATGACCAAACCATAAACCGGCGGAGGGTGCTTTATCAATGATCCGCCGGGGAATTCCCAACTCTCTGGCCAGTTCCTTCACCTGGCATTTAACCAGATTGGCAATGGGCAGGAGGTCTACCCCGCCGTCGCCATATTTGGTATAGTGCCCCACCACCAGTTCGGCCCTGTTGCTTGTTCCCACGACTAAATAATTATGCCTGGCCGCCAGGTAATATAAGGTAATCATTCTTAACCTGGGCTTTATATTGGCAATGGCCAAATCACAGCTATGCAAGTCATAGTCTTGTCCGGTAAAACGGCGGACAAACCAATCGAAGGGTTCATTAAGGACCACTTCTTCATAGGGAACCGATAAGGTCTCCGCCACTAACTTGGCGTCTTCTGCATCTTGTGGATTGCTGTAACAAGGCATGATCACACCCAGAACATGATCCGGAAAAGCTCTTTTGCAGAGTGCAGCAACACAGGAAGAATCGATACCACCACTTAATCCAACAACTGCACCTTGGGCACCCGCCTTTTGTACTTCTTCTTTTATCCACAGTGTCAGTTTGTCTGCTAAGTCCTTCATCACTATAGACAAGCCCCCCTAGGCCATTGATAAATTCATAATATCATATCCGTCACGCCGGGCGCAAACCAAAACAAAATGAAGAAAAACTTCACAAACAGAAGCTATTTGAATTGTATTAATTTTTTTTATTGCCTGACTTGTTCATATATTTTCACTAGTTAATTAAGTTATACTATTTTATTTATTTGTACAATTTATTAAGCGGTTTTCATCAAGAAATGAGAATCTTTAATTGACAAGGAATTATTTGCAAGCCTATAATATATTCAGAATCTTTGAGATTTAGTAAAAATTTAGGCAAAAACCCTGCGCCTACATCCATTATACCTTGATTTTACTGGTTTCCGGAAGTTTATGTTAGGGTTTTGAATAATAAACCCGCTTTTCTAAGAAGCTTTCTAACTGTCTAACCAATTGTCTAAAAATAAAGACAAGATTATAAATTGTTGCTATTTAGGGAAAGTCAAATTTTCACCTTAAATAGTTAAATTATTTTAAGAAAATTAAAACTTTCCTTTTCTAAAACTAGTTTTTATTTTTTAGAAAAGAGGTGATATTCCAGAATTTGCTTCAGGTTGCGTCGTTGAATTTTTAGCAGATGTTCAAGTGGTTTCCTACACCAAAGGGGGGTTTATGATGGAGAACAGAGATATAAAATTCTTAAAACTACAGCAAATTATCGATTCACATGAAGGTAAGGTTTCTCACCTTATCGCCATACTTCAGGAGACCCAAGCAGAATATGGATATCTTCCAAAAGAAGCGCTGACGTACATAGCCACTGCCATGGGTATTTCCCCTGCCACTGTATTGGGTGTGGCAACTTTCTATGCCCAGTTTTCCCTTATTCCTAAAGGCAAATATGTGATCCGTGTTTGTGACGGCACCGCCTGTCACGTGCGGGGTTCCGAACCGATTATGATGGCGCTCCGTAAAGAGTTATCCCTTACGCCGGACAATCCCACCACCAGCGACCTCATGTTTACCGTTGAGACTGTCTCCTGCTTAGGGGCATGCGGATTGGCCCCGGTTGTCGTAGCCGATGAGGAAGTTCACGGGCAAATGACGCCGGACGGAATCTTAGAAATTATTAAAAAATTGGCAAACGCTGCCAGTGAAAACTAAGGGGGGACCATAGATGCTTAAGTCACGAGAAGATTTATTAAAGCTGCAACAAAAAGCCAAAGCTGCACTGGCCGACCAAAAAATGCGCATCTTGGTCTGTGCCGGTACCGGCTGTGTAGCCAATGGGTCGCTGAAGGTATATGAAAGTTTAAAAAATCTTATTGCTGAAAAAGGTCTGCTGGCCGAAGTTGACCTGGTGAAAGAAGTCAGTCATGAAGGCATAGGCGTAAGCATCAGCGGTTGCCATGGCTTCTGCCAGATGGGTCCCCTGGTACGCTTTGAACCCTCCGGTTTGCTTTACTGCAAAGTTCAGCAAGAGGACTGTGCAGAAATTGTTGAAACAACAATTGTGAATAACGGCATTGTTAACCGTTTGCTTTACGTGGATCCGAACACCGGGGAAAAAGTGAAAACCCAGGACGAGATTCCTTTCTATAAGCGCCAGGTAAGGGTTACTTTGAAAGAATGCGGTCGTATCGACCCCGATAATATCAATGACTACATTGCCCATGGCGGTTACCAGGCCATTGCCAAAATTTTAACCGGTATGAAACCCGAAGAAGTCATTAAAGAAGTTTCTGATTCCGGTCTGCGCGGCCGTGGCGGCGGCGGTTTCCCCACCGGTCGCAAGTGGTCCTTTGCCGCTGCCCAACCGGGCCCCAAAAAATACGTCATCTGCAACGGTGACGAAGGCGACCCGGGCGCTTTCATGGATCGTTCCGTTATGGAAGGCAACCCCCACTCGGTGCTGGAAGGCATGATGATTGCCGGTTTTGCCATCGGAGCGGACGAAGGTTATATTTACGCCCGCGCCGAATATCCGCTAGCCATCAAGCGCATGCGCAAGGCCATTGCCGACGCAGAAGCCTTGGGCTTACTGGGTAGAAACGTTTTAGGCACAGATTTCAACTTTAAGATTCACATTAAGGAGGGCGCCGGCGCTTTCGTCTGCGGTGAGGAAACTGCCCTGATCGCTTCCATCGAGGGTGAGCGCGGTATGCCCCGTCCCCGTCCTCCCTTCCCTGCCGTTAAAGGTCTGTGGGGCTGTCCTACCGTTATTAATAACGTAGAAACACTGGCCAACCTGCCCGCCATTATTATGAACGGCGCCGCATGGTTCAAAGGCTTTGGCACACCTGGCAGCGCCGGTACAAAGACCTTTGCCCTAGCCGGTCAGATCCAAAACACCGGTCTGGTGGAAGTTCCCATGGGTATGACCCTGCGGGAAATCGTATTTGATATCGGCGGCGGTTTGCGGGAGGGGAAAAAATACAAGTCCGTTCAAATCGGCGGTCCCTCCGGCGGCTGCTTAACCGAAGAAAAACTGGATCTGCCCCTGGATTATGATGAGCTCATGAAGGTCGGCGCCATGATCGGTTCCGGCGGTCTGGTGGTGATGGGCGACGATACCTGTATGGTTGAGACAGCCAAGTTCTTTATGGGCTTTGTACAAAACGAATCCTGTGGCAAATGTGTTCCCTGCCGCGAGGGCACCAAGCAAATGCTGGCTTTGTTAACCAAGATTACCGAGGGTAAAGGTACCGAGGAAGACCTGGCTCTGCTGGAGGAACTGGCCCAGAATGTTAAAGACGGCTCCCTTTGCGGTCTCGGTAAGACTGCTCCTAACCCGGTCCTCACCACTCTCCGTTACTTCCGTGATGAGTACATCGCACACGTCCGGGATAAAAAGTGCCCTGCCGGTGCTTGCCAGGCTCTGAAAGAATACTACATTGATCCTGAAAAATGCAAAGGTTGCACTGTTTGTGCCAGAGTATGTCCTGCCGGTGCCATTACCGGTGACAAAAAGCAGCCCCACGTTATCAATGTAGAGCTTTGCCTCAAGTGCGGCGCCTGCATGGAGAAATGTAAGTTTGGAGCCATCATGATCAGGTAGTACCTGAATATTGAGAGAAAGGGCGTGACGTGATGAGTGGTAAAATAACCATTAACGGACAAGTAATAGATTTTACCGATGAGAAAAATATTCTGGCTGTAGCACGTAAGGCCGGTATCGATATCCCTACCCTTTGTTACCACCCGGAACTGACCATTGCCGGCGCTTGCCGCCTCTGTGTAGTGGAAATTGAACGGATGGGCATTCAGGCCTCTTGCTCCACCGCTCCTGTCGACGGCATGGTGGTCTATACCAATTCCGAGCGGGTTAACAGAGTACGTAAAATGGTTCTTGAATTATTGTTGGCCAACCACGACCGTGAGTGCACCACCTGTGACTCCAGCGGCGCTTGCAAACTCCAAAAATATGCCAATGACTACGGCATCAAACGGCTGCGTTATCCCAGCCGCACCGTTAAGGCTCCGCTGGATACTTCCAGCCTGTCGGTGGTCCGCGATCCTAACAAATGCATCCTGTGCGGCCTCTGTGTGCGGGTTTGCAAGGAAAAACAGGGCATCGGCGTTTGGGACTTCAAAAACCGCGGCTCCCGTACCGAAATCGTGGCCGCCATGGACCAGCCCCTGGCTGAATCCTCCTGCATTAACTGCGGCCAGTGTATTGCCGTCTGTCCCTGTGGCGCTCTGACTTCCAATTCTTCTGCTATTGAAGAGGTCTGGGCAGCCATCCGCGATCCCAAGAAGACCGTAGTCTGCCAAATTGCCCCGGCACCCCGGGCTGCTCTGGGCGAAGAATTCGGCCTGGGTTCCGTTGATGTCACCGGTAAGATTGTTGCTGCCCTGCGCAGAATCGGTTTCAACAAGGTTTTTGATACAGCGTTCGCCGCAGATATGACAACCGTTGAAGAGTCCAATGAATTCTTAGCACGTTTGGTCAAGGGTGAAAACCTGCCGCTCTTTACCTCCTGCTGCCCCGGATGGGTAAAATATGCCGAGGAATTCCATCCCGAACTGTTGAATAATCTGTCCTCCTGCCGCTCACCGCAGCAGATGTTCGGTTCGGTATTAAAGAAGAAATACTCAAAAGACCTGGGTATCGCACCGGAGGACATGTTTGTGGTCTCCATCATGCCCTGCACCGCCAAGAAATACGAAGCCAGGCGGCCGGAATTCATGACCGAAGGCTCCTATGATGTAGACGCTGTTTTAACAACCGTGGAAGCAGCCCGTATGTTCAGAGAAGCCGGCATCATTTTCGATGCTCTGGAAGATTCCGAGTTCGACCAACCCATGCAGCAGACCACCGGTTCCGGCGTCCTTTTCGGTACCACCGGCGGCGTCATGGAGTCTGTGGTTCGATATGTAGCAGGCAAACTGCTTAACGCTGAAGGACGGGTTGACGTAGAGTTTACCAGGGGTATGGAAGATACCAAGATAGCCAGCATCAATGTCGGTGACAACAAGTTAACCCTGGCTGTGGTCAACGGCCTGGCAGCAGCTGAAGAACTGATTAAGAAAATCCAGTCCGGCGAACTGACGGTTCATGCCGTGGAGGTCATGGCTTGCCCCGGCGGCTGCGTCGGCGGCGGCGGACAGCCTTTCCAGAACGACGGTGAACGCCGTCAAGCCCGGGCCAGGGAGATTTATAATATTGATGCTAAATTGGTTCTGCACAAGGCCCAGGACAACGAGGACCTGGATAAGATTTTCGAAAAGTACTGGGGCGGTTGCTGCAACCATGAAACACACCATGATCTGCATACCCATTACCGTCCTAAAAAACGCATTGCCGGCAACGAAATCCTTATTAAAGACGGTGAAGGCCCCGAAATTACCGTTTGCCTGGGCGAAGGCTGCTTAAAGAAAGGCTCTCTGGCAGTGGTGGAAAAACTCCTTGCCCTGCCTGTCAAGGTGAAGGGTGTATTCTGTCTTGAAAGCTGCGGCGACGGTGTTTCCGTGAAGGTGAACAGCCAGATCCAAAACGTAAAGGCAGAGAATGTCATGGAAGCCATTAAAGCAAACTGCGGTTGCAACTGCAGTACCTGTTTGTAACCTGCAAAAAATGATTGTTTCCGGGTGCTAACAGTGGTTAGCACCTTCTTTTTTATGTTAAAATACATTTGGTGATGATAAATGATGGAAAAACATCTCTGTTTGCTCATTGGACCGGCAAAATATCCAGAAGATGATGAAAGAATGGTGTCCATGTTTTTAGCCGAGCCGGGTAAAAAAATCATTTGCGGCGCCAGTACGGCCAATATGGTTTCCCGCTACTTGCCCAACAGCCAAACACTCTCCGATGTTACAGGCCTGGTGCTGGTTACAGACGGCACATTAATTTTAAGCCAGGCGCTGGACATCCTTTTAAAGGACCATTTAGAGGCCTTGCCCGCTGATAATAAGGATGCCGGCCTGCTGGTGGCCGCTTTGTTAGAGGCTGACTCCATCTCCTTTTTAATTGGTATGGCGTTCAATAAATCACAGCGAAGCCTCAGTTTGCCGGCAAAACCCATAGTGAAGAGCCGGTTTGCCAGGGAACTGGTGGATTTGCTCAAGAAAAAAGGTAAAAAGGTAATGGTGGAGTATTTTTAACTCCACCATTTATTATTTTACTCATTCTTATTTTAATGATTTGGTTCTTCACCGGGATTGTTTATTGTCGAAAAATTGCTTTAAAATCACCTTAAAACCACTTGACGCTCCCGAACGTTCTAGGTTAGAATTATTGTAGTTAATTGTTTGAATATTTATAATGTTTTAAGTAATTAAACTTGTCTAATTAAATTTTCAATTATGTCATATTTCAGACGGTTTTCACCGTAGGAAAACATTAGAATATTATGCAGGGAATGGAGGTGTGACGGTTGGGTACACAACAACTGGTCAACGGGCAAATGATCATCTCAAGTATTGCCAAATACTCCATTACCAACGAAAGTAGCTTTCATTTACCAAAGTTTGAACCATGTGTCGATGCTTATGATCAACTTATTTTTATGATTACCAAGGAATATCCGGAATTAAAACCCTCTTTTGATCTATACGGTCAACTGATCAGCATTTCTTAACTCAATCCACCCTCAATGTTGTTCAACCAGCAAAAGTTCTCTACACGAAAAGGTCATATTCTAAATCTTTTATCATAAATTTTCAATACCAGACCATAATTTTTTTGCTTGTCCTCTTTTATTCGCTAATTAATTTCGTTATAGTTTAGGTAATCCAGGTATTTATTGGAAGGTGGTGGTATCAAAAATAATTTATGACTCTTCTTGATTTGCAATTGTTTTCAGGGGTTTGATGGGGGTAGCAAAAGAAATACAAAGACACGCTACCTTTCTTTCCACGAATTAGCAGTACAGGCCTTCGCAATCCATCAAGCCAAGGTGTACAAACAGGTAGTTGTAAAAAATATGCGCTTCCGACGAAAGGAGGAACCATCGCATGGGTGCAGAGTGCAAATGCCATTGTGAACAGGATAATAAACTGGATGCCCTGTTTGCTCAATACAAGGGCAATCCCAACGGTCTGATTGTGGTAATGGCCGCCATCCAAGAGACTCACGGTTATCTGCCGAAGGACCTTCTCATTAAAACAGCTGAGGAATTAGGTGTTCCTCTCAGTGACGTATACGGGGTGGCCACCTTTTATGCAGCCTTCAGCCTCCGTCCCAGAGGCAGACATACCGTCAACCTGTGTCTGGGAACTGCTTGCTACGTGAAGGGCGCTCCCGAAGTGCAAGCCATGCTGGAAAAAGAAATGGGCATTAAAGCCGGCAACACCACAGAAGACCGCCGCTTTAGCTTGGATCTGGTAAGATGCCTGGGCGCCTGTGGTATTGCGCCGGTTATGACGGTAAACGGCGAAGTTTATCCGCGCATGACTGCCGAAAAAGTAGCTGAAGTACTGGCTAAATACGAATAAAACCTCCAGGGAGGTGAAATATATGAATTTTGCTGAACTCGAATTATTAAGAGCAACTGCTAAGGAAGCTATTAAATTACGCCTGGGCGAAGAGCCCTCCGACAATTATAAATACCATGTGCTGGTTTGCGGTGGTACCGGATGTATATCAATTGGTTGTCAAAATACCCTGGAAGCTCTCCGGAAGGCCATTGACAGCCATGGTTTGCAGGACACCGTAAAGGTCGTCGTAACCGGTTGCATGGGTACCTGTGAAATGGGTCCCGTGATCACCGTCTTCCCCGAAGGATATTACTACTGCCGCGTACAACCCGAGGATGCTGAAGAAATTGTTACTTCCCACCTGAAGCTGGGTAAGTATGTAGAACGCCTCTGCTACCATGCGGCTGACGGGTCTGTTCAGCCCCGCAAGTCCGACATGACTTTCTTTAAAAAGCAAAAGCGCAATGCCCTGCGCAACTGCGGTCTGATCAACCAGACCTCCATTGAAGAATACATTGCCATGGACGGCTATAAAGCGCTGGCCAAAGTCCTGCAGGAAATGACTCCCCAGCAGGTGGTGGATGAAGTTAAGAAATCCGGTCTGCGTGGTCGCGGCGGCGCCGGCTTCCCCACCGGGGTCAAATGGCAATTTGTGCTGGATCAAAAGGCTGACCAGAAATATATCGTCTGCAACGGCGACGAAGGCGACCCGGGCGCCTTTATGGACCGCTCGGTTCTGGAAGATGACCCCTATTCCGTCATCGAAGCCATGACCATTGGCGGTTTCGCCGTTGGCGCCAACAAAGGTTACGCTTACATTCGTTTGGAATATCCCAGGGCCATTGAGCACTTCACCAAAGCCCTCAACCGGGCCAGAGAAGTTGGCCTGCTTGGCAACAACATTTTGGGTACCGATTTTAGTTTTGACATTGAAATCCGTGTAGGTGCCGGAGCCTTCGTATGCGGTGAAGAAACCGCCCTGCTGGCCTCCATCGAAGGTCGGCGCGGCGAGCCCCGTCCACGCCCCCCCTTCCCGGCTGTTTCCGGTTTGTTCGGTAAACCTACCGTTATTAACAACGTCGAAACCTGGGCCAACATTTGCCCCATCATTATTAACGGCGGCGACTGGTATGCTTCCATGGGCACCGAAAAGAGTAAAGGCACCAAGGTCTTTACGCTGGCCGGTAAGATTACCAATACCGGTCTGGTAGAAGTGCCAATGGGCATTACGCTCCGGGAAATGGTGGAAGACATCGGCGGCGGTGTCCCAGGCGGTAAAGCCTTTAAGGCTGCCCAAACCGGTGGTCCGTCCGGCGGCTGCATTCCGGCAGCTTATCTGGATACTCCTATTGATTATGAAAACCTGGCAGCCCTTGGTTCTATTGTTGGTTCCGGCGGTATGATTATTGTGGATGAAGGAACCTGTATGGTTGACCTGGCGAAGTTCTACCTGGGCTTTACCCAGGACGAATCCTGCGGCAAATGTACCCCCTGCCGTATCGGTACCAAGAGAATGCTGGAAATTCTTGAGCGCATCACAAAGGGGTTAGGCAAGGAAGGCGATTTGGAACTGTTAATTGAACTAGCCAACTCCATCAAGGCTTCTGCCCTGTGCGGCCTGGGTCAAACCGCTCCGAACCCCGTCCTCAGCACCCTGCGTTATTTCCGTGATGAATATGAAGCGCACATTAAGGATAAAACCTGCCCGGCCGGCGTTTGTAAAATGCCCCGCAAAGGCCTAAAATCCTAGTGGATAGGAGGGGAAAAGGCATGGCAACCGTAACACTAACCATTGATAATATAAAAGTTGAGGTTGAACAGGGTTCAACGATCTTAGAAGCTGCAAAAAAAATTGGCATTAATATTCCCACCCTTTGCTATATGAAGGATATCAATGCCATTGGAGCATGTCGTATTTGCGTGGTCGAAGTACAAGGCGCCCGGGCCCTCCAGGCTGCCTGTGTTACCCCCGTTGCTGAAGGAATGGTTGTTAAAACCAATTCCGCAGCAGTCAGGGCGTCCCGCAAAATGACCCTGGAACTGATTCAATCCAACCACCCGCAGGAGTGCAATACCTGCCTGCGCAACAATAACTGCGAACTGCAATCCCTGTCCGAAGCCATGGGCCTGAAGGAAATCCGTTTTGTCAGACCGGCCCAGAGCCACAGCAAGGACGATATTGATAACTCTTCGCCCTCAATTGTCCGTGATCCCCGTAAGTGCATCCTGTGCCGCCGTTGTGTGGCCGTTTGTGAAAAGGTACAGGGCGTCAAGTGCATCAGCGCTGTGAATAGGGGTTTTGAAACCATCGTTGCTCCTCCCTTTAATCAGGGTCTTATGGATGTAAACTGCACCATGTGCGGCCAGTGCTCCTTGGTTTGCCCCACCGGCGCCATTACCGAAGTAGATGACACCGACAAAGTATGGCAAGCCTTGGATGACCCGAACAAGCATGTTGTGGTGCAAACCGCCCCTGCCGTTCGTGTAGCCATCGCCGAAGAATTTGGTATGGAACCCGGCACCGTCAGCACCGGCAAACTGGTTGCCGCTCTGCGTCGTCTGGGCTTTGACAGTGTCATGGATACCGACTTCACGGCCGACCTGACCATCATTGAAGAAGGCAATGAGTTCATCAAGCGCGTCACCGAAGGCGGCGTGCTGCCAATGATTACTTCCTGCAGCCCCGGCTGGATTAAGTACATTGAAATGTACTATCCTGATCTGCTGGCTCACCTGTCCACCTGTAAGTCTCCCCAGCAAATGTTCGGGGCCCTGGTCAAGACCTTCTATGCTGAAAAGAAAGGTATTGATCCTGCCAACATCGTCAGCGTATCCATCATGCCCTGTACCGCCAAGAAGTTCGAGGCCCAGCGGGATGAGCTGAAAGACAGCGGCTACCAGGATGTGGACGTTGTGCTGACCACCCGTGAGCTGGCCCGTATGCTGCGTGAAATCGGTATCGATTGGGAAAACCTGCCCGAAGAAGATTACGATGCTCCCATGGGCCTCTCCACCGGCGCCGCGGTTATCTTTGGCGCCACCGGCGGCGTCATGGAGGCTGCTGTACGTACCGTTTACGAAGTTATAACTAAGGAACCGATGCCGGATATCAACCTGACCCCGGTTCGTGGTATGGAAGGCATTAAGGAAGCCACCCTGAAGGTTGGCGATCTGGACGTTAAAGTTGCCGTTGCCCATACCCTGGGCAACGCCCGCAAGCTGCTGGATAAGATCCGGGCCGGTGAAGCGGATTACCACTTCATTGAAATTATGTGCTGCCCCGGCGGCTGCATCGGCGGCGGCGGCCAGCCCATCCCAACCAACCTGGAAGTACGGCTCAAGCGTATCGGTGGTATCTATAAGGCCGACGAAGCAATGCCGATCCGTAAATCGCACGAGAACCCGGCCATCAAAGCCATTTACGAAGAGTTCCTGGGTGAACCCCTGGGCGAAAAATCCCATAAGCTGCTGCACACCTATTATGTACCGCGCGGCGTTTACAGGAAGCCCGAAGGGCTGCCTGATAAAGTGCCCAGCGGAGATCATCACTAGAAAAACCGGAGGGCTTGCTAAATGCAAGCCCTCTTTAATTAAGACATACAAGATACAATTGTATTTTTGAGCCTAAGAACCTTATCAGAATTACTTAGTTGAATGGGTAACCACTCAAAGGCAAATTTCATTAAAGCAACGTCATCATCCATGGCATCCTTTATTTTTTCTTCAGATTCGTTTTCTGTCAAAGAGGGGTGCTTCTTTAGTATTGTTAGTATTGTTCTGAACCTGTCCAGGTCATAACAGGCAATCAAAATCATTTCCATCATAAATTGATCCAGCCCTTTATCTCCGGTGAGCTTGATCTTTAAAGGTATTTGACCGAAGTGTTTCTCCGGTTCTTCGTAAGCAGTCAATCCCTGGTTGTCCATCCATTCCTTCACAGTCCATTCCTTTGATTCATTTAGCCCGTGACAGCGGGATTTATCAAAGGCAATTCCATACTCCCCCACCCCTCTAACTTCCAACGGCGCCATGCGGCAGGACCACGGGCGCACATGATAAACCTGGCAGCCGAAATCGGTAATAAAAGGACAGACCAGATTGTCCTCCCTCATTTTAAGAATAACAACCGGAAAACCCGAATGTGGAGCCCTTAAGACATGGGTGTATTTAGTCAGAAATTCGCCTGAGGTTATTTTTAATTCATTTTTCATTCGTAACACGTCAAAGGGAGTTAAAAAGATATTGATGTCCCGGCAGCATTTCTTAAAACAGGCCAGTTTTTCATGACAGGAGAAAGAAAATTTGTCCTCTAACTTTAGACTTTTGCCCATGCCTCTGCTCCTTAATTTTTTTCTAAAATACCAACAGCAATATTATATCATAATTCAATCTTTATTTGATTAAATTCACGTTGTTATTACCAACCCGGACTCTGTTTTCTGCCCTGGGGTCCAAAGCATCCCGCAGCCCGTCCCCGACAAAATTAAAGGCCAGTATGGTCAAACACAAAAAAAGAGACGGAAAGAATAACTGCCATGGATAGTTACGTATGCCTTCCAGTCCCTCGCTGGCCAACACACCCCAGCTGGCCATAGGCGCAGACACCCCCAGCCCTAAAAAGCTCAAAAAAGCCTCTGTAAAAATTGCCTCGGGAATTAAAAGGGTTATGGTTACAAGAATGGGACCTGTTGCGTTGGGAAGGATATGTCTTAATAAAATTCGACAGGCGCTGGCCCCCATCATGCGGGCCGCCAAAACATATTCCTGCTCCTTAAGCATCAGTACCTGTCCCCTGACCGCACGCGCTAAATTGAGCCAGTACACTGCTCCCAGGGCAATAAAGATCCCTTTTAGCCCTGGTCCCAACAATACCAGTAACAAGATACAGTAGAGTAAAAAAGGTACGCTGGAGAGAACCTCGACAAATCTCATCATGATCTCATCCACCCAGCCACCCACATAGCCAGAGATCCCACCATAAGCAACACCCACCACCAGGCAAATAAGGCTGGTTATGATGCCAATGGCAAGGGAAATCCTGGCTCCATACACTATTCTGGCAAAAAGGTCCCGGCCCAGGGAATCGGTTCCGAACCAGTGAGTAAGGCCGGGAGCCTGATTAATGCTTAACAAGTCCTGTTGGTCATAGCGATAATCGGAAAAAAAGGGTCCAAAGCAAGCCAGAATAATCAGAAACAAAATGATTACCATACCGGCCATGGCCAATCTGTTTTGTTTTAACCGGTGCCATGTCCCCCGCCAATATCCCATGCTTACTTCTTCCGTTTCCTTAATGTCCTCCGGGTTTTCTTTAAAAAGCTCTGGTGATAATTCCACTCTTAGACCTCCTTGCTGCCCGTTATTTTAATCCGCGGATCAATCAAGGTGTAGGCAAGGTCTACCAGTAAGTTCATCAGCATTAAAAGGACACTGTAAAACACCGTGACGCCTAAAATGACAGTATAGTCACGGTTAATCACACTTAAAACAAACCAGCGCCCTAATCCCGGAATAGCAAAAATGGATTCCACCACAAAACTGCCGGTCAAAATGGTGGCGACCATCGGCCCCATGTAAGTGACTACGGGTAGAATAGCATTTCGTACGGCGTGCCGCAAGACAACGGTCGTTTCAGACAGTCCCTTCGCCCTGGCTGTTCTTAAGTAATCCTGCCTTAATACCTCCAGCATACTGGAACGCATCAACCTGGCGATAAATGCTGTAGGGAATGCCGATAAAGCGATGGTAGGTAAAACGGCCTGCTGCCAGGTCCCCCACATGGCAGCAGGCAGCCAGCCCAGTTGATAGGCAAAGGCATACATTAATATGCCTGAGAGTATAAAGCTTGGCACCGAAAAACAGAGGGTTGCTAAAAACATGGTTAGGTAGTCCACCCACCGGTTTTGCTTGAGGGCTGCCATAATGCCTGCCGACAGCCCAACCATTAAGGAAAAAAAGATGGCCAAGGATCCCAGGGTTGCTGAAACCGGAAAACAAGTCTTAATGATACTGTTCACTGTTTGGTGTTCATAAATAAAGGACGGTCCCAGGTCCCCTTGCAACAAGTTGCTAAAATAATCGATATACTGCTTCCACAGGGGATCATTAAGATGATATCGTTCTTCCAAGTTCTTTTTTATGGCGTCAGGCAGTTTTTTCTCAGAAGCAAAGGGTCCTCCCGGTACAGCATGCATGATCACAAAGGTAATGGTGATAATCAGCCACAGGGCTACGGCCATAGTAAACAGTCGCCGCAGTAAATACCAGATTACCATGGGGTTCCTCCCTATTGCTTTGTAATAATACTAATCTTTTTGACAAATCAAGTCTCGAGACTTCCGGTAATTTCCACATAGGAGGAGGATTATCCTTCAAGAATGTACAAGCAAACCTGTCTAATTTCCTAAAACTCCACCGGGTAGTGTAACAAGGGCCGGCGGCACATCGCCTACGATGATGTCCTGGGCCAAAGGTACCTTTGTGTGCACCTTAAATACTTCTTTATATAAAGGAATAGCAATTTGAAATTCCGAATTGAGATCCAACCAAATGAGATGTCTGGTCTGGTTAATCCCTGCCCCTTCAAACTTATCGATAATGTCCACTCGTAAAACTCCCAGGGGAATCATACGGACATTAAGTTCCGGTCCCAAGGCAGCCAGCAAGCGGATACCCAGAAGTTGACCAACGGGAATCCCTATACTTTCATTATCCAGATTACGAAATTGTTCCTGAATATTTAAAGTTATTTCATTGGAGATCCTGTTTATTTTCATGGTATCCGCCTGCACAAGGACAATCTTACCTTGCGAATCCTTATGAACTTGAACAATGTCCTTATACTCTATATTTTGTTTAGCTAGGTGGTCCATTACAGTTTTATTCATGATCTCGGTAGCCACATGAATGGCTTTGACCCTGGCGATGGCAAACAAAGTAGGCTGCAGGCAACGATCTATAAATACAAACATGGCTGTAAAGCCCAGCAGAAATAACAACACAAAGAATTTCCGGGGCACTTGTCTTCTTCTTTTAAACAAAACTTTCACCTCCACATGATATCTATATGTGGAGGTGAAGCAAAAGGTGATAAACTATAGGAACTTGTCTAATTTTTTAGTGTCAGTCTGGCAAAACGGCGCTTCCCTGCCCGGATAATCATGCCATCCTCCGGTTGGAAACGCAGGTTGGGGTCGGATACTTTTTCACCGTTGATCTTTACGGCGCCTTCTTTTACGAGCCGCCTGGCTTCACTGTTGCTGGCTGCCAGCTTGGCCTTGGTAAGCAGCCTGGGTAGGGAAACCAATCCCTCTTCGTAGAGGTCTTCGGTGACAACAAATTCATCAATTTCATCCGGCAATTCACGTTTTTGGAATACCTTCTTAAAATGCTCCTCAGCCTGTCGGGCAGCTTCTGCACCATGATAAAAGGTTACGATTTCTCTGGCTAGGCGCATTTTAACATCCCTGGGATGGAGGGTTCCCTCCTCCAAACCCCTGGCAATGGCTCTGACCTCTTCCAGAGGAACAGGGGTAACCAGTTCAAAATACCTCACCATCAGTTCATCGGGAATGGACATGGTCTTACCATACATTTCCTGGGGCGCTTCGTCAATGCCAATATAATTCCCCAGGCTCTTACTCATCTTATTTACCCCGTCTAAGCCCTCAAGAATCGGCATCATCAGGGCAACCTGGGGTTCCTGCCCAAATTCTTTTTGCAGAGTGCGACCCATCAACAAATTAAACTTTTGGTCTGTTCCTCCCAGTTCTACATCTGCTTCCAGGGCAACGGAATCATAACCCTGCATTAAGGGATAGAAAAATTCATGAATACTGATAGGAAGGTTTTCTTTAAAGCGCTTGGAAAAATCCTCCCTTTCCAGCATTCTGGCAACGGTGGTGGTGGCCGCCAGCCTGATGACATCTTCAAACTTTAACGGGGCCAGCCAGGTGCTGTTAAACCGCACATTTGTTTTCTCAGGGTCAAGAATTTTAAAAATCTGCTGTTCATAGGTCCGGGCGTTGGCCAGCACCTCTTCTTCGGTTAATTGTTTTCTTGTTTCCGATTTCCCTGTGGGGTCGCCGATACGGCCGGTGTAATCGCCGAGAATAATCGTAACTTGATGGCCTAACTCCTGGAATTGTCTCAGTTTTTGCAGCACAACCGTATGGCCTAAATGAATGTCCGGTGCAGTGGGATCAAGACCCAACTTTATGTGGAGGGGTTTATTATTGGCAATGGATTTCTTTAATTTTTCAACCAGTTCCTCTTCAGGAACAATCTCCGCAGTGCCTCTTTTAATGATTTCCAGCTGTTTTTGGACGTCTAGCATCGACTGAACTCCTTTCGAAAAACCTTACGACTCAAAAAGCTCTAGCTTAGCGTAATACGTAATAATAGATGAAGGCTATCAAAATCTTAATAATTATACCAGAGCTAGCAGTATGTGACAAGAAAATTAAAAACGCTGTTATGAGTTCCTGCAATTATGATATAATTCTGTTATCGTTGACCTTTACTTTTCATAAAGGAGGATTATACTTTTGGCCACACGTAAAAGCCGAAGGCTTAGACCCGGACGCTTACTTTTTCTGATAGCAGTCTTTTTTATTTTGATTGGTGGTTTTGCTTCACTGGGGTATGTCGCCTATGCATTGTCGGACATGCCTGCCTTTGATCCTGTGTCTTTGGAAAATATGGTACCGACCTCCATTTATGATAAGGACGGAAATCTGGTAACCAGAATCGGCACAGAAAACAGAGAGCCCATTAAACTGGACGAAGTACCGCAGGTGGTGAAAGATGCCTTCCTGGCCACCGAAGACGAGCGTTTCTATGACCACCATGGCATCAACTTTCGCAGCTTAGGTCGGGCTCTATTTAAAAACCTTGCGTCCGGTGAAATTCGTGAAGGTTTTAGTACCATTACGATGCAATTAGTTAAATTGTCCTATTTATCCCCTGAACGCAGTATAAAAAGAAAACTGCAGGAAATCGTACTGACTCTGCAGATGGAAAGGCACTTTACCAAAGATGAAATCTTTGAAATGTACCTGAACAAGATTTACTTTGGGCAAGGCGCCTATGGCATTCAATCAGCAGCCCAAACTTATTTTGGCAAAGATTTAAAGAAAGATCAACTGACATTGGAGGAAGCTGCCTTTTTGGCCGGTCTGCCCCAGGCTCCGTCTACTTATTCCCGTTACCTGGATGGTGCGGCATCCATAGACGGTGAATTAAACAAGCAAAAATCTGACAAGAACAAACAAAAAGACCTTGAAAAACAGCAAAGGGATTATGAGTTGGCCTTAAACCGACGCAATACGGTATTACTTAGAATGAAAGAAGCGGGCAAAATTACTGAACAGCAGCGTCAGGAGGCGGCCGCCAAGCCCCTGCCGGACGGCAGTAAGATGCAGGCCACCAGGTATCCCTACCCCTATTTTATTGATTATGTTACGGAAAAGTTAGTTCAAAAATACGGTCCGGACATGGTTTACAAGGGTGGTCTTAAGGTCTATACCACCCTGGACCCCAAAATTCAAAGAATTGCCGAAATGGCACTGGCCAACCCGAAAAACTTTCCCAATTACCCGCCTGATAAAAATGGCTTGCCCCAACCCCAGGGAGCTGCCGTCTTTATGGAACCCGGGACGGGTTATCTAAGGGCCATTGTGGGGGGGCGCGAACATAAACAACAGCGACAACTTAACCGGGCGACCCAATACCAGGTACTGGCAGACGGTCGCAAAATCGGACGCCAGCCGGGTTCCGCCATTAAACCTATCGTGGCTTACGGTCCGGCCATAGAATTTAATGGCATGGGTCCTGCTTCGGTCATTGATGATATACCCACCAGCTTTGGCAGTTACAGCCCCAAAAACTCCGATGGTACTTTCAGGGGATTAATTACCATGCGGACTGCCTTAACACATTCCGTTAATATCGTGGCCATTAAGCTTCTGCAGCAAACCGGGCTGGAAAAGGCGGTAAAATTTGCTCAAGGACTGGGCATTACCACCCTGGATGCCAACCGGGACGGTCTGGCCATGGCCCTGGGCGGTGTCAGTTCCGGTGTGGTACCGCTGGATATGGTGGGGGCCTACGGCGCCTTTGCCAACCAGGGTATCTATGTGAAACCCCATGCCATCACCAGGGTGGAAAGTTTTGACGGAACCTTGATTGACGAGTTTAAACCCGAGAAAAGACGGGCCATGAAGGCCACCACTGCTTACTTAATTACCGATATGCTGCGTTCCGTTGTGCAATCCGGTACCGGCACTAGGGCGAATTTGGGAGCAAGGCCTGTGGCCGGAAAAACCGGTACCACGGATGACGGAAAAGACATTTGGTTTATAGGTTATACCCCGGAACTGGTTGGCGCCGTCTGGATCGGTCATGATTCTCCGAAGAAAATGCCCCAGGCCTACGGTGGTATTTACCCGGCCATGATTTGGCGGGAAATAATGAGCAAGGCTTTATCCGATGTACCGATTCGCCAATTTTCCAGACCTGCAGGTATCGTAACCGCCACCGTGGACAGTAAATCCGGCCTGTTACCGGGTCCCAACACCCCTTCGGATCACATGGTGACAGACTTGTTTGCTGAAGGAACGGTCCCTAAAGAAGTGGATAACCTGCACCAGGTGATGGAGATTTGTGCCACCACCGGTGAACTGCCCAACGATTACTGCCCGGACCGTATTACCAAGGTGGTCATTAAACTGCCTTATACAGTTCCTCCCACTGTGGCAGACTATGCCCTGCGGGCACCGTTGAATACCTGCACCCTGCATACTGCAGATGGTATTGACCCCGCCGCAGCGGAAAAATATAAAATTCCTACTTTTTTACCTAATCCTAATATACCTCAGTCCAACGATGATCAAGGTGACAGAGGTGAACTACCAACTGAACCGGGGAACGGCGACAGCTGGCTCCCCGGCACCACCGGCAGCCGTCAACCGGAGGGTGAAATTGGCAATAACATCCGTAAAGCTGCTAAAATCAGAGAGGCATTAAGGGAAAAAATCAGAGAGTATAACTAGAGCAAAAATACCGGTGCCCTTAAAGGGAACCGGTATTTTGATGCTTTAACGCCTTTGATCAGGAATAATCTGCCGTCTTGTCTTGAACTCTGGGCTTTGTTTTTTGATTTCGGAAGGTACCTGCAACTCCAAGCAGCACCAGGGCTGTGCCCGCAAAGGTCCAAATATTGATGGGTTCGTGCAAAATAAGCCAGCCCAAAAACACCGCTACCACCGGATTGACATAGGCATAGGTCATAACGATGCTGGTGGGCAGCAGCCTGAGCGCCATAATGAAAGAAGTAAAGGCCAGGAATGAACCAAAGACAACCAGATAACCAAAGGCCCACCAGGCCTCAGCGGTAGGAGTGGGCGAGGGTTCGCCCAGAACAAAGGCCAGTACTGCAAACCCGATGCCGCCGAAAACCTGCTGATAACCTGAACTGACAATAGGGCTTAAGGAAACCGGTTTCCTGCGCTGCAGCAGCGATCCTAAACCCCAGCTTAAAGGCGCCGTTAATAAGGCAATGACACTTAAAACGTCCGCCCGGGAGCTCTCTTTAAGCACAGGCGTCGTAAGTAAAGCAATTCCGGCAAAACCAATTAACAGCGAGACCACAAAAAGTTTGGATGGTGATTTGCGATCCAGTACAGCTTCCGTCAATGCCACCCACATGGGGGTTGTGCCCACCAGCAGGGCTGCGTATCCGGAATCCGCAAATTGTTCAGCCCACATAACCAGGCCGTTACCGCCTATCCATAGAAAGATTCCGGATACCGCCAGAATCTTAAATTCCTGCCAGGACAGTTTGAGAGCCTGCCTGAACAAAAATGCCCCCAGTAAAAGAATGCAGCCGGCAAACAGCAGCCGCAAAGCTCCCATTGTAAAAGGGGGAAATCCAGACCCCTCGCGTACTGCAACACGGATGGCAAGATAAGTGCTGCCCCAAACAATGTAGACCACAAGCAAATGAAAAAAACCTACCCAGTTGGAGGAGGTTTGCGTTGCCAGACCGACCTGAGTAGTGTTAGACATTATTAAAAACTCCCTTTTCTTATTCCTTCATAAAGCTAATTTTAAACCTCTTTCATTAGAGTTACAATATTCAGCATTAGAAAAATTATGTATACATATAGGAAAATGCCCCTACCTTTTTGGGCAGGGGCATCTTGGTTTTGTTATACCACAGACACCTTACTTCTTGACGCTCTGGCAACGCGTAAGCGATTCAGGAAATTTAAGGAGAAAACTAAAAGACCTAAAGAAATTGTCATCGTGAAAGCAGCATTTAGCAGCAGGCTGCCGGTAACTTTGGTTAGGAATGCTGAGATAACATAACCTATAAAGCATATACCGGCCACCAGTGTGGCATAGGGCAATTGCGTGCTTACATGGTCAATGTGCTTGCAAGCAGCGCCGGTGGAAGACAAAATGGTTGTATCGGAAATGGGAGAACAGTGGTCTCCATAAACCGCCCCTGCCAGTACAGAGGCCATCAGCAGGATTAACAATTGGGGATCCACCACCAAGGCCAGATCAATGGCAATGGGAATCATAATGGCAAAGGTTCCCCAGGAGGTGCCGGTTGCAAAGGCCATAAAACCGGAAAGAATAAAGGCCAGGGCAGGGTAAGCCCAGAATGGAAGTTTATCCCCCAGCTGGTTTGCCAAAAACACACCGGTACCCAACTCACTGATGATACCGCCAATGGTCCAGGCAAAAATAAGAATCAGGTTGGCAGGCAGCATGGCCATGAAACCGCCATAGGCAGCCCTAGGTAATTGTCCCCAGGAAACAACACCCCTGGGCAGGAAGATCAGCAAACTTAGCAGTAAAGCTGCGGTACCGCCATAAAGCAACGATTTGGCAGCATCGGTATTTTTGATGGCATCTAAAACAGAGATCCCGCCATCAAAGTAACCGCCGGTATAGGTCATGGCAATTAAGACAAATACCACCAAGCCGGCAATGGGAATCACCAAATCCCAAACAGTCCCTTTGCTGCTGGCCTCCCGGTAGACGTTCTCTCCCATGCTCAAGCCACCTACATCGCCGCTTGTAAGGGCTCTTTCCTCATGGATGGCCATGGGGCCAAATTCAATTTTTGAAAAGCAGATGATAAGCATCATGGCAATGGTTAACCAGGCATAAAAATTAAAGGGTATCGTCATCATAAAGGCAGAAAAGGGCTCCATGCCAATACCTGCGGTTTTAAATTTATCGCCCATGGTTGACAAAATCGTTGCCACCCAGCTGGAAACAGGTGCAATAATACAGATAGGTGCCGCAGTGGCATCAAGAATGTATGCCAGCTTTGCCCGGGAAATGTTAAATTTGTCGGTTACCGGCCTCATTACAGTCCCTACGGTTAAACTGTTAAAATAGTCGTCGATAAAGATCATGATACCCAGAAATACGGTGGCCAACTGGGCTCCGGCCCTTGATTTTATTTTAGATGCAGCCCATTTGCCATAGGCGGCGGAACCGCCTGCAATGGTCACCAGGTGAACCAGGATGCCTAAAATCACAAGAAAAGATAAGATTGACAAATTCCAGCTGTCGGTCAATTTTTCACTCATAATACCAAAGACCTTGGTAACGGTAGCAACAGGCTGGTAACTGCTGAGAATAAAAGCGCCGGATATAATTCCTAAAGCAAGAGAAGGAAGAACTCTCTTTGTAATTAAAGCCAAACCAATGGCCAGCACAGGCGGTATGATCGATAGCCATTGATATTCCATAAAACACGACTCCTTTACAATAAAATTAAAAAACAAAAACAACCAGGGCTTACCACCAGTTGTTTTTAATAATACCCATGCCTCCTCCTTTCCTTCCAAATAGTAAGATAGTGCTCCACAGGAAATATGAAGGGAATATTTCCTGTGACAGTGTTGTACCTGTTCGGCACAACCCCAGCATTTAGAGCGGGAAACTCTAAATGCTTCGGCAGGTATTCCTTTCCTTGAAATTCATTGACTCTCCCAGTCTCATCTCAAGTACTCTTAATAACCCGCGACCTCTACCTCACCTTTGATAAAACTAAGATGAGGCATAATATTCAATTCCAATCTTAATAGTATAACAACCCTATTGATAAGTCAACTGAAAAAGTGATTTAATATTCAATCGTGTAGCGGTATATTTATACAAAAACAATATCTGTTTACACCAGGATATAACAAGACACACACTAAATGCAAATAATCATTGCATGTGATTTTGCTATTACCTACTTATCTGTTATATCTACAAAATATTGAATTAATATTGTTTAACTAACTTTTTACCAACAAATTTTATGTTGCTCAGGCCATAGGAAAGGCCGTTATTATTCACCAGAACCCGGACGATTACCGCACCCAGCCGGCGGGTGACGCGGGGAAACGTTTGACCTGCGGGGTCATCAGAAAGCTCCGGTAAAAAATCCCGAGGGACTCCCCTCGGGATTTTACTGCCGTGATTATTTTGCCAGGGCAGGCTTCCAATAATCGTGAATAATACTTTGCCCATAGGTTGTGCCGGGAACTGCCCAGCGGGCATTCAATTTTTGCCAGGTGGGAGCAATGCCGCGGTTCACCAAAGTAAATCTCGGGTCAATAAGAACCTTGCCCGGTGGCAGCGGGTCTTTGGTGGCGTAGGCGTACAGGTGCTGAATATGGGCCTCCACTCCGGCCTCGGGCGTCACAAAGATGGCCCCGTGAACACCCGGCTCAAAACGGACCTGTGTGGGGTCAGCGCCGTTTAAGGATTCCTGTCCGGTACAGGGACTTCCGGTGGCCCATAGCCCACAGAAGTTGTTCTGCCAGGGTTGTACATCCCCGGTAAACTGCCAGTAATGGGTCTCTTTGGCAGCCTGGGCAAAGGCCAAATCACCCCGGACGCCATATTCGGCGCCAATTTTTATATAGAGTTCGGCCAAATCCGGTATGGGAATAAACTTACGTTTCAACTGTTGTTCCATCTTGGCCCGAATGCGTGGCGTTTCTGCCGCAATCCAGGCCCTTAACTGGTCAGCCGTAGCCACTGACGATCCCATAATGGTCAAGTCTGCCGTATTTATCACGGTGCCGCCGGGCAGTTTAATTTTAGCATCATATTTGCTTAGTTGATCCCTGTACTGCCTAAACAACTGCATTTGTTCCGGACTGAAGCTTGCCGGGTCCATTTTAAGCAGTTCCTCGGAGTTGATGACGGTTTTATCTACCAAACGCAGGTTTGTCTTATATCCGGCCAGTTCCTGCAGCAATGACAGGTCTGCCGGAGATGACTTTGGCGTGCTGTCCGCCGGTGGCTGGCCGGGAGGTTCCGGGGTTGACGGCTTTGTTTTTATCTCCACCGTACGGCTGGACTGTTGCCAGCTCACCTCACATCCCAGTGCTTCGCCAACCACCCGCAAAGGGACCACCGTTCGGTTCATGGCAGTGATAAAGGGTTGTCCAAGCTCCGGAGACACTTGTAACACCTTACCGTCTATAACGATTTGTATATCCCTGGGCTTCTCCGATCGTTCAGGCAGACTTGAGGATAAGTTATTTGCGGTGGCGATAACCACTTGTTTGGTTGCCGGCAACCACTGCACCCTGATACCCAGATGTTCACTAATGACCCGTAAAGGTACATAGGTTCTCCCGTTCAGGATCATCGCTGGTTGATCTCCGGCGGCAATGACAACCGGGGACCCATTAATCACGATGTTAGCCTCATGGGTCATGGTGGCTCCTGCCGGTGCCGCGGCAAAAAGCAGTATTCCTCCACATAAAAGAGATACCAGTGATTTTCTAAATTTACTCAAAGGGAAAATGGTCACCATCCTTTCATTTGGACAACACTTAGACTGTTAATTAATTAGCTAAATAATACCCGTACACCTTCCTGTTTCGACAAATAATTAAATCCAATAGAATTTCCTGTCAGTGGTGCCGGTTGAGGAAGAACACCGGCACATAAAAGCAAAATAGCTGTTGGCTATTGGTTTTTGTCCAATAGCCAATAACCAATGACCAACAGCCAATGGCTACCCGGTACCTAACTTATTATTTGGTGTGCAAGATCCCACATTTTCCGGAAGAGCCCGTGCTGCCGGAGAAGTTCCTCCTGTGTCCCACGTTCCACCACCTGCCCCCTGTCCAGAACCACGATCTCATCCATAACCTCCAGCCCCGTCAACCGGTGGGTAATGACCAGGGTGGTCCGTCCCTTCATTAATTCGTAAATGTCTTCCATCACCTCTTTTTCAGTGACCGGGTCAAGTCCCGCCGTGGCCTCGTCCAGGATCAGGACGGGAGCATCCTTAAGGAGCGCTCTGGCAATGGCCAGGCGCTGCCGCTGGCCGCCGGAAAGTTTAAACCCGCCCTCCCCGATATAAGTTTCATAGCCTTGCGGCAGACTTTCAATAAAGGAATGGATCCTGGCCCGCCGGGCCGCCTGGATGACTTCCTCCTGGCCGGCGCCGGGCCTGGCCAGCAAAAGATTTTCCCGGACGGTGGCGTTAAAGAGATGGGTACGCTGTGTCACCACTCCGATCAAACTCAGGATATCCTCCTGGCTGTATTCCTTAAGGCTTCTACTTCCTAAACAAATGGAACCCCGGTCATAATCCCAGAAGCGCAGCAGCAGGTTGACCAGGGTGCTCTTGCCGGCTCCGCTGGGGCCAACCACCGCCACTCGCCCGCCCTGGGGCAAGCAGAAATCAAGATTTTTCAATGCCCAGGGACTCTCGGCATCATAACGGAAACTTACACCTGTCACCTGTAGATCATATTTTTCCGGCCTGCCGGCTGAAACCGCAGGGCTTTGGACGGCAGGTTCGGCATCGGTAATATCAAAAAGCCGTTTGGCCGCCGCCATGCTCTCCTCTAAATGGGGAAAGATTAAAGGTAAGGGCGCCACAGCCTCGAAACTGCTGAGCACAGCCAGGGCTAACATGGCTAAATAGATCCCCTTCAATTCACCGCTTTCTACCATTGGAATGGCCAGGACCAGCACTGTCCACATGGCCAAATTCATGGCGAACCCGGTTAAAGAACCCGTGAGTCCGGCAAGGGTGGACATCCTGCCCTGCAGTTGCAGCAACTCTCGGTTTAAGCTGTTCATCTTTGTCAGCCGCTGTTCCGCCTGATGAAAGGCCACAATTTCGGTCATGCCCTGAATGCTGTCCACCAGATGAGCGTGCAGCCGGGCCCTGGTCTCTACCCTTTGCCGCCCCACCCGGCGCCCCAGAAGCCTGATGCCCAGCGGAACCACCACGCCTGCCAGAAGGAAGAAAAATATCACTACATAAGCAAACTTCGTTTGAAAATGGGCCAGCAATGCAAATACCGGCCCAAGTATCATCAGGGCCACCAGCGGTGGAGAAAGCACCCGCAGGTAAAAATTCTTTAAGGTTTCCACATCCGCCACAATACGGCTCAAAAGATCCCCGCTGCGATAATCCATTAGCCGGGCCGGAGCCAGGGTCTCAAGGGCCTGATAAAACCATACCCGGAGCTGGCTGAGCAGCCGGAAGGTAACGTGATGGGAAAAATAACGTTCAAGGTAACGGAACACCGCTCTGGCAATGCCAAAGAAACGTACAGCTGCAGTGGCCCCCATCAAATTAAGTATCGGCGGGTGCAGTGCCGCCCAGGCAATCAGATAGGCCGATGTGGCCATTAATCCCACATTGCTGCCAATCGTACAGAAACCTAACAGAACTGCCCACAGCATCATTTTCCAATGGGGGGCCAACAGGCGCAGCAGACGGAGAAATGTTTTCATACAGCCTCACCCCGGTAAGCAGTCACCAAACGGTAGTACAGACCTTTCATATCCACCAGTTCCTGATGACGCCCCTGCTCCACCACCTTGCCGCCGGCCAACACCAGGATACGGTCAGCCCGGTAAACAGTGGACAACCGGTGGGCGATAACCAGAACGGTGCGCCCCTGCATCAGTCGTTCCAGCGCCTCCTGTATAACCTGCTCGCTGGCCGGGTCCAGCCCGGCCGTAGCCTCATCTAAAATCAAAAGGGGCGCGTCCTTTAAAAAGGCCCGGGCCAGGGCTAAACGCCGGGCCTGCCCCCCGCTGAGCCGCAGGCCCAATTCCCCCACCGGCGTGTCGTAACCCCGGGGCAATTTCATAATGAATTCATGGGCTCCGGCCAGCTCTGCCGCTTCCCTCACCTGGTCCATAGAGGCGCCGGGTCGACCCAGCAGTATATTATCTGCCACCGATCCATAAAAAAGATAAGGATGCTGGGGCACATAGGAAATCAACCTGCGCCACTGATCGGCAGGGATTTGCTGCAGCGGTATCCCGTTCACCTCAATGATACCTTCCCCGGGATCAGCAAATCGTAAAAGCAAGTTGGCTATGCTGGTTTTCCCGGCGCCGCTGGGCCCTACCAGAGCCACCCGTTCTCCCGCCCGCAGATCAAAGGTAACCCCTTGCAGGGCCGGGCGGTCGCCACCCGGGTAAGTGAAACCCACCTCTTTAAAGGAGATGCGTAGCAGTTGAGTTTCCGGCTGCAACCCTTCCTGCCTGTCACCGGTTTTCGGCAAAGGCGTCTGCAAAACTGCAAAGATGCGGTTGGCTGCTGTGACCCCGGCCATGCCGGCATGGAACTGGTTTCCCAGGAGCCTCAGGGGTAAATAAAATTCAGGCGCCAGTAAAAGCAGAAAAAAGGCATGTTCAAAGGAAATACGGTCATACACCAGGCGCAGCCCCAAGGCAACCGCCACCAGAGCCGTACTGATAGTGGACAGCAGTTCCAACACCAGGGCCGACAGGAAAGCCACCCGCAGCACCCCCATGGTGGTTTTCCGGAATTCGTTACTGATTCTGGCGATGACTGTAATTTGGGCTTTGCTCTTCCCGAACAGCTTTAAAGTGGTAAGTCCCTGCAGAACATCCAGGAAATGGGCGTTCATCCGGCTTAAGTGACCCCACTGCCGTTTTGTCAGGTGGTCTGCCCATTTACCGATCAAAATCATAAAGAAAGGAATCAGCGGGGCCGTCAAGAAAAGGATCAGTCCGGAGGTTAAATCGATGGGAAAAACAAAGACCAGGATGGTCAGGGGGATGATGGCAGCTAGGGCCAACTGGGGTAAATAACGGGCAAAATAATCTTCCAGCGCCTCGATGCCCTCCGTCATCAGGTTGACCAACTCTCCTGTACGCTCCCCCCGAACATGCAACGGGCCCAGCGCAAACAGGCGCTGCAACAACTGCCGGCGCAAGTCTCCCTTAATCCGGGCGGCAGCCCGGTGAGACAAGACCTCGCTTCCCCAGGCCAGAATCGCCCGCAGAAAAATCAGCCCTAAAAGCATGATTAAAAGGGGCCACACTTCCTTAAGATTGCGACCCTGGAGATAAACCTGGTTCACCACCCGGGCCAGGGAAGCCGCCTGCAGCACCACAATCAGACCGGCAGCCAGCCCCAGGCCAACGGTAAAGGCTAAAAAAAGACGGACCTTGCGGGCCTCACCCAACAACCGTTTATCAATCATCACCGTTTACCCCTCATTAATAAAAAATCGGAACGGGGCAAAGTTTACATCCTTGCCCCGCCTCCATTCGCCGTTACCTATTATAACCTATTTGGCCAGCCCTTTGTCATCATTTCTTAAACATGTTTTTTATTCTAGTAATGCAACTCTTTAGCGGTGACCCGGTGGCGGAATACCCAGTAGGTCCATGCCTGGTACAGCAAAACAATGGGCACCATGGTAAGAGCTACCACCGTCATCACTTTCAGGGTATAGGGGCTGGAAGACGCGTTATAGATCGTCAGACTCCATTCAGGACTGAGACTGGATACCATCAGCCTTGGGAAAAGGGCCCAGAACATGGACACCGTAAACAGGACGATGGTTAAACTGTTGGCAATGAAGGCCCAACCGTTTTTGCCGGCCCGCAGGAGCAGCCAGGCCAGCACCAGGAATGCAGCAGATGCCAGAAAAACCACGGCAGCGCCGGTCTTACTAAACAGGTCGGTCCGGGTGTAAGTAAGAATTGCCAGCAAAAGAACCACCGGTATGGCCAGCGCCCCTGTCTTGCCAGCGATAGCGCGGGCCCGCTCCTCCATCTCCCCCTCGGTTTTCAGGGTCAGGAAAAGGGCCCCATGCAGGGTAAATACCAGTAAGGTGGTAAGTCCCCCCGCCAGGGTATAGGGACTCAACAGGTCGAAAAAGGTCCCGACGTACTGCATGTTGGCATCGATGGGAACCCCCTGCAGGAGGTTGGTTACCGCCACACCCCACAGCAGAGCGGAGACAAAGCTTCCCCCGAAAATCATCCAGTCCCACAGGTTACGCCAAGCGGGATTTCTGTCACTGCTGCGGAACTCAAAGGCCACACCACGGACAATGAGGCCCAGCAGGATTAAGAAAAGGGCCAGGTAAAACCCGCTGAACAGGGTGGCATACCAGTTGGGGAAAGCTGCAAAGGATGCGCCCCCTGCCGTAATCAACCAAACTTCGTTACCGTCCCAAACCGGTCCGATGGTATTGATGACCACCCGGCGTTCAGTATCGTTTTTTCCCAAAAAAGGCAGCAGGATCCCCACCCCGTAGTCAAAACCTTCCAGAAAGAAAAAGCCGATGAACAGGACAGTGACCAGAATAAACCAGAGAATGTTTAAGTCCATAATGACACCTCCTTGCCGGATGTCCCCAGGTCAATGGACACGGGCGTTTCTTCAGGCCCCTGCTTAATAAATTTTACCAGCAAGTATAAATCTAGCACGGCTAAAATCCCGTAAACCAAGGTAAAGCCAATCAAGGTGGTAAGAATTTCTCCCGTGGATACCGACGGTGAAACAGCGCTTTCCACCTTCTGCAGACCGTAAACCATCCAGGGTTGGCGGCCAACCTCCGCCAGGTACCAACCGGTGGAGTTGGCAATATAGGGCACAGGAATACTCCAGAACAGGGCCTTGAGGGCCAACGGCTTTGCTTCTAACTGACCGGACTTCCACAGGTACAGGCTCACAAAGGCCATCAGTACCAACCATGCACCGGCCGCCACCATGATGCGGAAACTCCAGAAGACCGAGGTGACCGGCGGTATATAGTTCCCGGGGCCGTATTTGGCTTCCGCTTCCGCCTGTAAATCCTTGAGCCCCTTGACCTCGCCGCTGAAACTGTTATAAGACAGGAAGCTCAGCATCCTGGGAATGGCAATCTCAAAGGTGTTGGTTTGATTTTTCTCATCCACCGCCGCCACCACCGCAAAGGCCGCCGGGTCGGCGGTCTCCCAGTGGGCCTCTGCCGCAGCCATCTTCATGGGCTGGGCTTTAACCAGATACTGGGCCTGGAAGTGACCCACGGCGGTGACCAAAATGATGCTGACGAGACCGAAAACCAGACCAATTTTAAAGGAGCGGCGGAAAAAGTCCGGGTGATTTTTACGCAGCAGGTGGTAAGCGCTGATGCCTATAACAAAAAAGGCGGCGGTTACGTATCCGCCTAGGACGGTGTGCGGAAACTGGTAAAACACATGGGGATTGGTGATAAGGGCAAAGAAATCAGTCATTTCAGCCCGCCCGTTGCGGATGGCGTAACCCACCGGCTGCTGCATAAAGGAGTTGGCAATCAGAATCCAGAGGGCCGAAAGGTTGCTGCCGACGGCCACCATCCAAATACTCAGGGCATGAAGTTTCTTGGGCAATTTATCCCAGCCAAAGATCCATATGCCCAGAAAGGTGGATTCCAGGAAGAAAGCCAGCAGCGCTTCAATGGCCAGGGGCGCGCCAAAAATATCACCGACAAACCGTGAATATTCCGACCAGTTCATACCAAAGTGAAATTCCTGAACGATACCGGTGACCACACCCATGGCAAAGTTAATCAAAAACAATTTGCCCCAGAACTTGGTCATCTTTTTATAGGTTTCATTACCTGTCCGGACATAAATGGTGTGCATGATGGCAACCAGCACGGACAGCCCCAGTGTTAAAGGAACAAACAGAAAGTGATACACCGAGGTGATGCCGAACTGCCACCTGGCCAGCAAAAGTTCAGTCATGAATATCCCCCCTCATTTTTTCTATCATCCTCATAAATAAGTTCGTCATTGGCCCGGGCAAAATCTTAGTCTGAGGTATGCTGACTCCTCCCCCTTTCCAAAAGTATACAAAAAATTTGCTGCAGTGGCTGCTTTGTTTGTAAAAGTTCATGTATTTGTAATTTAAAAGAAGAAAAATGTAATAACAAAAGTATACTATTTTAGTGTACTTTTAAGGAAACTATAACGTACTTACTGGTTGATGTCAATTACAAATTTCTTGCGTTTTTATTACGTAAATTGGTTAATAACGGACCCGGGTAAAAAACGAACCTTGAAATGTGTTTTACAAATGCTTGGCAAGATCTGGCTGTCTCCTCTTATTACTTTCATATTTCTCCGCAAACTTAAAATCATCATAATGGCAACAGAATATAAAAACCCTGCAACGCTGCAGGGTTATTAGAAGATTCCATCTGCTTATTATAGAATTCACTTTAACTGAACCACCGTGGCCCCGGCGCCGCCTTCGCCTGCTTCGCCCAGGCGGAAGGATTTGACCCGGGGGTGGTTTTTTAATTCCCGGTGCACCGCGGCCCGCAGGGCGCCGGTGCCCTTGCCGTGGATTAAAATGACACTGTTGAGGCCGGCCAGGAAGGCATCGTCCAGGTATTTTTCAATTTCCAGCAGGGCTTCGTCTCCGGTCATGCCCCTGAGGTCCAGACTGGTAGCGACGGATCGGGCTTTATCCGCCAGAACTTTGCCCACCCTGGTTTCACCGGTGGTGACCCGGGGCTCTTTGACCCTGCGCAGTTCTTTGATGGGTACAAACATTTTCATAATGCCCACCTGGACTTGCACGTTGTCATCGGACACACCCAGCACATAAGCCTTCTGATTGTACCTGGGCAGAAAAACTTCCTCACCGGGCTTGACCTGGCGGGGAATTTCACCGGTGTCCGCGGGCTCCGGCGCTTTGGCCGCCACTTTGTCCGTTACCTGCTGCAGCTTGCTGCGGGCCTGTTGAATGGCCTCTTCCCGGTTCCTGGTATTTTCTTCGGCCAATTTGGCACGCAGTTCCTTGACGGCTTCCTCCGCCTCCAGGCGGGCCCGGCGGACCAGCCTGCGGGCTTCTTCGTGGGCCTTGGCTAAAATCTCTTCCTTCCTAGCCCTTAACTCCTCTGCCAGCTTGCGGTATTTTTCCTTCAGCTGTTCGCTTTCCCGCCGCAGGGCCTCCGCTTCCTCCCGATCCTTTTCCGCTGCCTGCTGGGTTTTTTCCAACTTGTTAATCAAATCAGCCACCTGAACCTGTTCCGTGGTGAGAAATTGCCGGGCCCTGCTGACAATTTCCGGCCGCAAACCCAACCTGGCGGAGATTTCAAAGGCGTTGCTGCGGCCGGGTCGGCCGATTAACAGGCGGTAGGTGGGACGCAGGGTCTCCACGTCAAATTCCACACTGGCATTTTCTACCCCGGGCGTTGTATAGGCATAGTTTTTTAATTCACTGTAGTGGGTGGTGGCGATGGTACAGGCGCCCCGGCCATGCAGTTCTTCCAGGATGGCCCGGGCCAGCGCCGCCCCCTCGGTGGGGTCGGTGCCCGCTCCCAGTTCATCCAGCAGTACCAGGGAGTCCTCGCCGGCATGCTCCAAAATATTCACGATATTGGTCATGTGGGAGGAAAAGGTACTGAGGGATTGTTCAATGCTTTGCTCATCCCCGATATCCGCAAAGACCTTTTTAAAGACTCCCATTTCGGTGCCTGATTCAGCCGGAATATGCAACCCTGACTGGGTCATGAGAGTAAATAACCCTACGGTCTTCAGGGTCACGGTTTTGCCCCCGGTGTTGGGACCGGTAATCACCAGGGTTTTAAAGTTTTTCCCCAGTGAAATGGTGGCGGGTACCGCATCCCCGGGCAACAGGGGGTGGCGTCCCTTTTTGATGTCGATCAGAGCCCCTTCGATAATTTTAGGGCTCCAGGCCTTCAGCTTGTGGCTGTAACGGGCTTTGGCCATGATAAAGTCCAGTTCACCCAAAGCCTCCAGAGCAATGGAGATCTCCTCGGCAACGGCGCTGACACCGTGCGAGAGTTCCGCCAGAATTCTTTGTATTTCTTGTTTCTCCGCCGCCACCAGCCGGCGTACCTCGTTGTTGGCCTCTACTACTGACATGGGCTCCACAAAAAGGGTGGCGCCGCTGGCGGACTGATCATGAACAATGCCGGGGATTTGACTGCGGTATTCCTGCTTAACCGGCACCACATAGCGATCATTGCGGATGGTAATGATGGGTTCCTGCAGGTATTTCTGGTTTTCAGGCGCACGAATGATGCTTTCCACTCGCTCCCGGATGCGGTTTTGGGCCCGCAGGATGCCCCGCCGGATTTGCAGCAACTGCGGTGAAGCATCATCTGCCATTTCGCCGCCCGGCAGGATGGCCTGCAGAATATTTTTTTCCAATTGGGCCTGGTTGGTCAGGGATGCCGCAATCTCCGAGAGTAGCGGGTAGCGGTCGCTCTTTTCACTGAAAAACTTTTTAATCCGGCGGGATGCTGCCAGGGTTTCTCCCACGGCAAACAATTCCTCCGCCGCAAGCACGGCAAAACGGGCCGCCCTGGTGAGGGCCTCCCGGATGTCATGCCAGCCGGACAGTTCTGCCATGGGGTCCAACCGTAATAATTCCCTGCCCTCCGTGGTTTCCGCCTGCCAGCGCTTGATGAGAACCGGGTCGGTACTGGGTACCAGCGCCTTAATTTTTTCCCGTGCTAAATCCGATTGGGCACAGGCCGCCAGTCGTTCTAAAACCTTGTCAAATTCCAAACGTCTTATGGTTCGTTCCATTCGTAAAACTCCTTAAATGACTCCCCTGAAATAATGCCCCTTGGTAATGCCGGCAGCGCTCAGTTGTTCCAAGTCCTCTTTGGCTTCCCGGTCCTTTCGTTCGTCCCGCATTCCATGTTTGTATCTTGTAATGGCTTTACGATAATGGTTTACCGTTCTCGCCACATACTCATGGTTTTCCTTTTTAGCCTCAATACGCAGCACCGTAATGCCGGAAGCCAGCAGGACAGGCACGTCTTCAATGACACACAGGTCCTTGGCGTTAAACAGGTGCATGCGGCAGTACCGGTCCACCTCAATGGGGAAGACCAGACCCATCCTGTCCTTGAGACCGCACCTTTTGCTGCTGCAGGGGCCGGTGCATTTTTTCCCGGTAGAAAAATCCCCCAGCACGCTTCCCACCGGGCAGTACTTGGAGTTCATCAGGGGAAGGGCCCCCTGCACCAGCGCCTCCAGGGGCAGCGGGGTGGTTGCGGCCATTTCTTGCATTTGTTTGATGGTTAATTCCGGAGACAGGACCGCCCTGGCAACCCCCTGTTCCTTTAAATAGTGGAGAGTGGCGGTATTAAAGACATTAAGGGTGAAATCACCAATCACCGGTTTATCGGTGTACTCTTTGATGATTTTTAATAAGCCAAGATTGCCCACCAGAATCCCGTTGAGGGGCAGATCGACAACACGTTGTAACAGGCCGGTAAAACTACTGAGCTCATTGTCGTGCAAAATCCTGGGGGAATTCAGCACCAGCGACACGCCGTTTTTCTGGCAAAACTCCAGACCGTATTGCAAGTCTTTTTCGGTGACAATCCCCTTGGAACGGTAACTTTCCCCGCCGAAATAAACAATATCGGCGCCGTAGCTGACCGCCGCCTGCAATGAAGTGATGTCGGTTACATTGACCGCCAGCAGCGGTTCCGTCGTACGGGGCGGTTCATGTTTATGAATTCTACTGAAGGCTCCCCGTAAACGCTGCTTGAAAAGGTGTTCCGCTAAGCCGGGCCGCCTGAAGGTCCCGGCCCTTTTTTGTTCCAGGTCAGCCAGTACCCGGCGCCGCAGTTCATTGATTTCCCGCACCGGTAAGATGACCCGATCCTCCAGATCAGCTTCCAGGTCAGCCAGGGCAAAGGGCGTGTTGCCCAGCCTGTCCAGCTGTTCCTTTAAGAATTCAGCGGTTAACGGGCGCTTCCGGGCTTCCTGGCATATTTCATCACTGTAGCCCTCCGCAGTAAACCCCTGGTGGTCCACCACCCGCAGGTACATAGGTTCTCCCACTCTGGCCCGGACCCAAAGCTGCAGGGGTATTTTTCTGGTTTCCCGGGGTGAGGTAAAGGTCTCCCTGGCCCTTTCCATCAATGCCGCATCATGCGTTTTGAAGACCCGGTCCCCGGGTCTGATCTTGCCGGGGATGGACAGACCCACCAAGGTTCCTGCCGGGGCAAACTCCACCGGTTTGTCGTTAACCAAGATGCTGTTGACCTCTACCCCGCTACGACCCCCTTCGCTAACCCATACCTCAATACCGTCCCCGACGCGCAGGGGTTCTTCCAACATAATTTCAATGGTTTTATTCCCGGGGTTATAGCCTTTTACTCTGCCCAGCCGCACCCCCCGGTTGTTGGGGCGCTTGAAACTCATTAAATCTCTGCCCGGGTTGCCAAACAAGTAACCGGGGCTGAAATCCCTGTTAAAAATTTGTGCCAAATCCCTAGCCTCTTTTTTCTCCACCCGGTAATGATTCTTATTTTCCAGGGCCCGGTCAATCAAATTACGATAGATGCGAACCACCGTGGCCACATACTCGGGGCGTTTCATACGTCCTTCGATCTTAAAGGAGTTGATGCCCGCGTCAATTAACTGCGGGATGTAGGCGCCGGTGTTAATATCCCTGGGACTGAGCAGGTATTCGCCCACCCGGCCGGGGTCCGCCAGGGTCCTGCCTTTTTCGTCCACCAAACGGTACTGCAGCCGGCAGGGCTGGGCACACTTGCCCCGGTTACCGCTGCGGCCGCCGATCAGGCTGGACATCAGGCACTGGCCGGAATAACACACGCACAGGGCGCCATGGACAAAGACCTCCAAATCAGCTCCTGTCTCCTGTTTAATGGCTGCGATTTCCTCCAGGCTCATTTCTCTGGCCAGGACGATGCGGTCAAACCCGGACTGCTGCATCAACCGGACACCCGGTATGTTATGCACGGTCATCTGGGTGCTGGCATGGATGGAAAGTTCCGGGATCACTTCCCTGGCCAGCCTGGCCAGCCCCAGGTCTTGTAAAATGGCCGCATCCACACCTGCATTCTGCAGGAAGTGGAGGAAGCCCAAGGCTTCCTCCAACTCGTGATCCGCCAATAAGATATTGACCGTGACGTAAATCCTAACCCCACGAATATGGGCGTATTCCACCGCCCGGGCCAGTTCATCGTGATCAAAGTTGTTGGCAGATTGCCTGGCATTAAACATCTTCCCGCCCAGGTAAACGGCATCCGCCCCGTTTTGCACGGCCGCCACCAGCGCCTCCCAGCTACCCGCCGGGGCCAGCAGCTCGGGTCCTTGAATCATGAGGGTACCTCCTATCGGGAATTATCTTTGTACCCTGATTAAGCCGGAACAAGTCAGGATCTCCACACCCTGTTTGGCGATTTCATCAAGGATCAGGTTCATGCCCAGGGAATCACTGGCCATGTGCCCGGCAATAATCACGTTGACGTGGTTTTTCTCGGCCTCCTTGCGGTGTTTCTCGCTGATGTGCATGACCACCAGGGTCCCCACGCCGGCAGTGGCCAGCCTGGCATAGGCGTCCTCGGAACCGCTGGTGCCGCCGGTCATGTCCACAAAGACCTTGCCTGCCCGGCGTTCCTTGGAACCCACCACAATGGTGGGACCGGCGCCGGTTTTAACAGCCTCTGCATACTCCGGTATTTCCTTCAGGACCTTGATAATATCCCCCAGGGTCTCACAGTTATTCTCATCAATCTTCTTTTGTACAAATTCCGTTACCATATTGTCCGCCGGTGTATGGCAGCACAGCAGCGGAATATCCAGCAGCCTGGCCGCGTCCACCGCCCTGTTGTGGTTCAGGGGCAACAATCCCCGGCGCACTTCGGCGATGCGCCCGGCCATGATTCCCTCGGCAACGTTGATGGGAACACCCAGCCGGGCCAGCAGGTCCTCCTGCAGGTGCATCACGTCATACAGGCCGGCGGTTGCCTTTCCTTCCGGGTGGTGGGCCATCATTAAATCAACAGGCCGGCCCTTTTCACCCAGCCGATCCGCCAGAAGGACCTCTCCCACTTCCATATCAATGCCTGCCAGGATTCGCTTGACCTGCCGCTCCGGATCACCGTACAGAACCCTGGTGTCGGTGTAGGGATTAAACAAGCGGTCCTGGTCCACTTCTTTCTTTTCTTCCTCTTTCATTTCTTCGATTTTCTTTTTCTCTTTTGCCAGTTGCTTTTGCACTGCTTCGGTTCCCCTGGGGTCGTGTTCAATGCCCATTTTAATAATTAAATCATAGATTTCCTTTAATTTCATCGTAATCGTTTCCCCTCTCTGGTTATATTATTTACTTATCATTTACTTCTTGGAGATGAATTTATTGCCTTTTATGTAAAAACGCAAAGGTAAATCCGCTCCTTCTTTGATGCCAATACGGGTGGTGACATGAATCTCCGGGGGCGGTTCTGGGGCAGGAGCAATAAATAACGGTCCCCGGGTTAAATCAGCTCTGTTGTGCTCCCCGGTGATGCCAAAGGCCTGTACCAGCCGGGCGGGACCGGCACACAACTCATGCAACCGGTCCCTACCCCGGCGTTTTCTCATTAAATCCAGCCCTTCCAGGGGTTCCACAGCCCGAATGAGCACCGCTTCGCCCACCCCTTCGGCGGCAGTTACAGCATTGAAACAGTAATGCATGCCATAGGTGAAATAAACATAGGCCCGACCCGGCGGGCCGAACATGACGCTGTTGCGGGGTGTCATGCCCCTGGCAGCATGGCAAGCTGGATCCCCCTGCAGGTAGGCCTCGGTTTCCACAATTTTTCCTATGGTGGTTCCTTCATCCGTAACATGGACCAGTAAAGTACCCAATAATTCCCTGGCCACCAGGACGGTATCCCGGGCATAAAATTCCACGGGGAGCGGTCGTAACATTATCGCAGCACCTCACGCAATGACTCGATATCCAACGTATTGACGACATCCCGTGGTTCCAGCCAGGCCCTGCGGGCCACAGCCACCCCGTAGGGCATTTCGTCCAGCCTTCTGGCATCGTGAGCGTCTGTATTGATGCATATTTTTACACCCGCATCCCTGGCCATACGGGCATAAACATCGTTAATATCCAACCGGTCCGGCGAAGCATTAATCTCCAGGATGGTGCCGGTCTTGGCCGCCGTTTCAATGAGCGCTTCCACATCCAGGTCATAGGATTCCCTTCTTCCCAAAACGCGGCCGGTCATGTGGGCAATGATGTCCACATGTTCGTTTTCCATGGCCTTTGTAATGCGCTCGGTGATTTCCTTTCTGCTCTGCTTGAAGCCGCTGTGCACCGAGGCGATGACCACATCCATCGGCTCTAAAATTTCATCCGGGTAGTCCAAATCACCGTTTGGCAGGATATCCACCTCCACCCCGGTGAGCAGTGTAAAATCTTCCAGCTGCTCATTCATCTCCCGGATGATCCGGTGCTGCTCCTGCAGCCGGTCCAGTTCCAGGCCGTTGGCGATCCTCAGGGAGCGGGAATGATCGGTGATGGCCGCGTAGGCATACCCCTTTTCCCGGCAGCGTTTCACCACATCCTCCAGTTCCATGACCGAGTCGCTCCAGGTGGTATGGATATGCAAATCCCCTTTAATATCTGCCAGCTGAATGATGGACGGCAGGCTTCCGGCAAGGGCTGCCTCCACCTCACCACGGTCCTCCCGCAGTTCCGGTGGTATATACTCCATATGCAGGGCTTCATAAATGTCTTTTTCATGCTGTATGGGCAGGCATTGCCCTCCCTGGTTGAACAAGCCATGGTGGTTCAGTTTAAAGCCTTGACTTTGCGCAACTTCCTGCAGTTTGGCATAATGGGCTTTGGAACCTGTATTACGGTGCAGGGTTGCGATGTATTCCTGCGGGGCAACCACCTGCAGGTCCACGGACAACCCCCACCATGTATAGACACGGATGCGATTGCTTTGCTGCTCGGTGACTTCTTTCACCCTGGGATGGGTGGCCAGAGCGGTTAATACCGGTGCCGGGTCCGCAGCGGAAGCCACCAGATCCAGGTCCCCGACGGTTTCCCTCCAGCGCCGGGTACTGCCCGCCTCTGACACTTCCTTGACGCCAGGCAGCAGTTTGATAAACTCCGTCAACTCAGCGGCTAATTCCCGGGCCACCGACAGGCGGGTCCTGCCCTGGCGGTGGCGGACCATTTCGATGCCGTTCAGGATATCCCATTCCATCTTGGAACTGAAACCTCTAAGGGTGCGCACCCGGCGTTCTTTAGCGGCCTGCTCCAGTTCAGCCAAATTGGTGACACCCAGTTCCTTAAACAACACCCTAGCCCGGACCGGGCCGATGCCGGGCAGTTGTTTAACGGCAAGAACCCCCGGCGGTATTTCCCTTAAAAGTTCCTGATGTTTTTCCAGTTTCCCTGTCTCCAGGATTTCCTTTATTTTCCCTTCGATGGCTTTACCAATGCCTGGAACTTTGGACAGCATGTGCCGGCGGTACAATTCCTGCACTGGTTGTTCCAGATGAGCCAAGACTTGGGCCGCCCGGCGGTAGGCCCTTACTTTAAAAAAATCCTCACCCTTTATTTCCAGCAAATCAGCCAGCTCGCTGAAAATCCAGGCAATCTCAATGTTTTGCATGCACACCGCCCCGTTTTTGTTATACTACTATACTTTACAAATTACAAAAATCTTATAAATGGCGCTTAGAATGACCCGGCTGACGCCGCGCAGGCAGCAGCCATGGCTTTTTTGCTTTCAAGGTGAAAAATAAAACTCATGATTGCTCATGAGTTGCTGGAGTTTTCATTTTCCGGGTCCATCATTCGCAACAGGTTATTGTACTGCTCCTGCAGTTTCAGAAGTTCATCCACCAGATTGACAGCCGTCAGGACAGCCACTTTATTGGTAGACAATCTGGTATTTCTCTGGCTTACCTCAACCATTTTTTTATCAACAATTTGTGCCACTTTCATCATATATTCCGGGGATTCATTGCCCTTTAAGGTGTAGTACTCACCAAAAATTTCGACCTCCACCCTGTTTGTCTGATCGGACATGGAACGTACCTCCCAAACCTTTGCTGTATGTCTATTCGCTGTCAACCTGCAAAATCCTTCATGTTTTAACAATTAACAGTATATAACATTTCAATAATTTAATGTCTTACAGATATTTTTTCGATTTAAAATGGAGAGCCCCGGGATTGACCAGGGCTGCAAAAAATAAGCATAAAGGCACTAACCCTATTCCGGGTAGTGCCTTTCGCGTCCTTTACACGCTTTCCTGTATGCCTTTAGAAAAATTAGGATCCTTCCAATGATCAGGTGTAAAATGATCCGGTGAAATCTTCGCCTTAATTCTCATGCAGGCATAATAACAGATTCCTGTCACAAGCAATGACTGTACTGCTGGCAGACCGAAGGGGTTGACATATTGGGTGTAATAGCCGCAATAGGTTCCGATGACGATGGCAATGGTGGCCATCCAGTTCCAACCGGGGTTATCCACCCACTGTTGATTCCGTAGGAAAAAGAAATCAACAAATACAACCCCTGCAATGGCCGGGTAAATCAAAGCCGTCATATATAAGAAATCCATAAAATAATCTAAAATGCCGGCCAGAGCAATACCTATAGCAATTAATGTACCAATAAAAGTAAGGAAAGCACGACCTTTGCCGGAGTTTACATTCAGTAAATTAGAAAGGGCCAGGCCCATACTGTAGTTGTTAACCAATTGACTGGTCCATGTTGCCAACCACAAAATTAAGAAGCCCCAGAACGGAAAACCCAGATTAACCATGACTTGCACGATATCAGCATTGCCAACGCCGACAGACATGATAGCGCCAACATAAAACAGCGGAAAACCAACCAGGATGATCCCCAGGGGGATTAGTATGTTGTCTTTTATTCGGGGTTTGGCATACCGGGTATAATCAGCCGAAATGACCCACTGGGAAACGTTCACGCCAATAATCAAACTTACAGCAGCCAGAAATGTCATGGTGGGTTCAGGAGACCATGAGGATATTTTTTCCCAACCAATGTTTTTAAAAGCCAAATAAATACTTGCTATGATCAGTATAAGTCCGGAAGGAACGGCTAAGTAGTCGGTCCATTTCATGGATGAATACCCAATGATGGATGGTAGAGCAAAGACTAAACCGATAATCACAGTAATTATAGCCCAGGTAAACCATTCCGTTTTGTAATCAATGCCCAGCATAGCAGAGATTGCATTACTGGCCACAGCTGTTTGCAGGGCCCACCAGCAGGTTGATACAACAAAGATAGTTAAAGCCACTATCACTTTGGCCTGGGCTGAACCAAAACCGGTCCGGGCAATCACCGAAGAAGCTCGGCCCGTTTTTGCCCCAATGTACCCGTTAATAGCATTGCCGGCCCATTGAAAAGTGAACAACGCAATTGCCAGAATCCAAAAAATTTGAGATAAACTAAAACTGGCGGTCAACATGGCTCCTACCATGAGCACCGGAATGGTAAATTCCAATCCGCCAAAAATCATCGCCGGTGTCAACCAGTGTTGTCGCTCGGACTCGGGTATTGCCGATAAGGCTTCATCCATTTCGATACTCTTGTTTAATACGTTATCTTCCATAATACATTCGATCCCCCTTTTTAAATTTTTACTTTTGTACCTCAGTACAAATCAAATGGCGGGGAAAATGATTCAGTCTTTCAGCACCGCTGGCCGTGACCACAACAATATCTTCAATCCGGATACCAAATTGTCCGGGCAGGTAAATTCCAGGCTCTACGCTGACGACCATTCCCTCTTCCAATAACTGTTGGTTTCCCGGTGCTAGATAGGGCTCCTCATGAACCTCAATCCCCAAACCGTGTCCGGTACGATGGGTAAAATAGGGGCCATACCCTGCTTCAGTAATGATCCTTCTGGCTGTCTGATCAATTTCTTGCATGGGAATCCCCGGTCGGATGGCATTCACCGCCTCTTCCTGTGCCAAGCGAACCACTTCGTATACTTTTTTAATCTCCGGGGTTGCTTCTCCCAGCACAATGGTCCGGGTAATATCGGAGCAGTAATGATTTTTAATCCCTCCCATATCAATCACCAGAGTGTCCCCTTCCCGCAGAACGGTATCATCCGGAGTGTGATGCGGGATAGCAGCATTGCCGCCGGTGGCTACGATGGGTTCGAAGGAAAGCTCATAGATCCCCTCTTCTTTAAAGAGTCGTTTAATTTCTTCTGCCACTTCTATCTCCGTAAAGCCAGGTTTGATAAACTGAATAATTCTGTCCATAATTTGGTCAGCACAATTTCCAGACTCTTTCAATAATTTAATTTCTGTTTCGTCCTTTTGTAAACGGAGACCCCCCAGAATATGTGTGCTGTTAACAAAAGTAAGTTCCGGCCTGAGACCCATCAGCTGAATTAAATTGCCGCTGGGCCACTGGTTGTCAATGGAGACAATTCCGGTTGAGGGTAAAACATTGGCCAATAGCTCCAGAGCAGGTGTCCCATCGGACCAAAATATTGGCTCCACACCTGCGTGGGGATTTACTTCTTCCCTGAACATTTCATGCACAATCATCTTTGGTGTGCCTGTTTTGGGAATGATAATGGCCTGTAATCTTTCTTTTGAATCCAGCCACATACCACTGAAATAGAAAAAATTAGGAGGAGATGTTACCACCACCGCTCCCAGTTCATTTCCTGAGAGCAGACCTTGAGCCTTTATAAATCTTTGCAGGTGTACACTCAATATACCACCTTCCTTTGACATGGTTTATTGGGAGGGAGCCTTGCCCCAAATCAGGTAAGGCTCCCTAAAGACCCTAACGTTTCACCAAAACCCAAATAATTTCGCAGTTTTCATTCCCGTCATTAAGGCACCAGTGGGCTTCACCGGCAGGTATAAAGGTTGCCTGGCCACTGGTCACTCTGTATTCTTTCCCGCCGCTCATGGTCACAATAGAGCCTTTGAGGACAACAGAGTATTCATCTGCATCATGGGAACTCGCTCCCTGGGCGGGGATTCTAATTCCCGGTGGAATCATAACAGTACCAAATCGGGTACGCCCATCATTTACATTGTCACCAAACAAAGTCTTCATAATGACATCGGAGCTCTGATCGGCCTCTGCATCTTTAATGGTTACAATCTCCAATTACTTTCTCTCCTTTTGTAAACGCTCTTCGGTAAATCCAACCACTGCAAAGGTTTCTGGATCGATAATGACTCCGTAGTCAATTCTGGCCTGTTCCAGAGTGATAAATTCATTTTTGACATCCATGGCCACCTTTTCAGCCGGCCGCTTAAAGGGATCCCCGTAACCCCCACCGGTGGCGGTTACCAGGCGAACAACATCGTTTTTATTGAGGGGATAGCGGGCATATTTACCAAAGGGACCATCGGTCTCCCCATTGGCTTTAATAATGGTGAAGGAGTTTTCGGAACCGTCCTTACCCCCGTTAAATCCCCAGGGGAGATATTTATGTCGGCCAAAAGTAGCAGTGACAAACTGGTTATCCGTTAGGGCCCGGTAAGTACGGATGCAACCGGAACCACCCCGGAACTCACCGGCACCGGCGCCGTCAGTCCGGAAGCTGTATTCTTCAACCATAACACCATAGCGAGTTTCCGCAACCTCAACCGGTACGTTAAAGGTTTCACCGTCACCAATGCAGAATTGCCCGGGTTCACCATCTTTTCCTTGACCGGCACCCCAGCCGCCCACCGATGGTTCAACAATCAGAAATGGTTCATTGGTATCCGGGTGCATACCGGAAACGATGACGGCACATACAGACAACAGGTGACCTGCTGTAAGACGATGGGGCAGCACCGGAGCCAGGGCTTTCCAGATAAGGTCGGCCCCGTAATTCATGGTTTCCCAATAAGTAGAAACTGCTGCCGGGCGCTCGCAGGAGAAAATGGATCCCTTATCAGAAATCACCTCAAGGGGGCGGAAAATGCCGTCATTGACATCCTGTGACGGGTTAGTAATGGCCATGAATATGATGCGAACAGCGGAAACCAGCGCTGCATAGGAGCAGTTCACCGGGCCCAGCACTTGCGGGTGGCTGCCACGAAAATCGCAGATAAATTTTTCATCTGTAATGGTAACCTTAACCTGCACTTTCAGGGGGCCATTGCCTACCCCATCGTCGTCAATATAATCAACCGCCTCGAAGGTTCCCTTGGGCAGCAGGGCCAACTGCTTGCGGGTCATCTGTTCCCCGTGCTCCAGCAAGCGATCAATGGAAGCCATCACAACATCCTTACCGTACTTGTCGCAAAGTTCGATAAACCGTCTTTCTCCGGTACGCAGAGCAGCAATCTGAGCCCACATATCGCCCAGGGAGAGATCCGGAAATCGAACATTGGCTGCGATAATATCCACCAAGGCCTGGTTCAATTTACCCTCTTCATAAATCTTGACACAGGGGAATTGCAGACCCTCCTGAAATATTTCCGTAGAATCCGTGGTCCAGGAACCGGGATCCTTGCCGCCCACTTCGGTCCAGTGGGCTTTGTTGGCCGAAAAGGCCACCAGTTCTCCCTGATAGAAAATGGGGAGCACCAGACCCACGTCAGAAAGGTGCGAACCACCACCGACGTAGGGATCGTTGATAATGATAATATCGCCCGGTTTCAGACCTTCTTTACCAAACTTGGCAATGGTTTCCTTCACCATAAAGGTCAGTAAGCCAATAAACCCCGTGGCCCCGTTCCCCTGGGTAAGCAGTTGTCCGTTGACATCTGTCAGGCCACTGGCATAGTCCAATACTTCATAGATAATGGGACTCATAGAGGTACGTGCCAAGGCGTAGAACATCTCTTCGCCGATGGCGATAAGGGAGTCCTTGACAATATCCAGGGTAAAAGCATCTATCTGTTGGTTAACGGATTGACTCATAGATTACACCCCCGTCCGAATAATCAGGTTGCCATAGATATCAACAGTTAAAGATTGTCCCGGGTAAATGACGGTAGATGCTGAGGGTTCCTCTACAATGGCCGGTCCTTCGACAATTACTCCAGCTGCCAGTTTTTCACGGGTATAGACCCTGGTTTCGATCCAGCCTTCACCTTCATAAAGTACCGGCCGGGTCTCCAATAAGGCATCTTCGGCGGAACCGCCTACCATTTCCATCTTATACATTTCCGGCTTCTTAACGGTGCCAAAGGACACCAGGTGCAGGTTGACGATTTCCGTTGCAGCCCCTTCCAATTTAAACGTGTAATGCTGTTCGTGCACCTTGTGGAACCGGCTGATCACTTCTTCCACCACAGCTTGATCCCATCCTCCGTTGGGAACCGGTACCTTCACAGTATGTTCCTGACCTAAATAACGCATATCAACAAAACGCGAGAAAACAACTTTGCCGGGCTCAATGTCTTCGGCCCGGAATTGCGCCAGGGCCTGTTCCTCTATCTTTTGCCACTCTTGATTGAGTTCTTTAGGATCCACTTCATTAACCCTGCGAATAAAGGTTTGAATATAGTCGTGACGGAGGTCGGTCATTAACATGCCCCAGGCAGAAAATACCGAGGCTGCCACCGGTACAATGACCTTTTTAACCCCCAATTCCCTGGCCAGGGCTGGTGCATGCATGGGGCCGCCGCCACCAAAGGCAACCATCGTAAACTCACGGGGGTCATAGCCCCTTCTGACAGAAATCAATTTCAGGGCATTTAACATGTTGGAATTAGCAATGCGGATAATCCCTAATGCTGCTTCGTCAACGGATAAATTAAAATGTTGCGCCACCTTATCGTGGATAGCTTTGCTCACTTGCACCATATTCACTTCATTATCAAAGTTTTTGGGTGAGAGCCGGCCGGTGATTAGGCTGGCATCGGTGGTGGTAGGTTCCATACCTCCCCGTCCATAGGCAACCGGCCCCGGCAGGGCACCGGCGGACTGGGGACCTACTTTTAAAGAACCGGCATCATCAATCCAGGCAATGGAACCGCCGCCATTACCAATTTCCACAATATCCACCACAGGCACCTTGATGGGGTAACCGGCGGTGCGATCGGTTTTTTCAATCTTATATTCTGTCGTGACCTTAACCTCGCCATTATCAATCAAGGAGCATTTTGCCGTGGTTCCGCCAATATCAAAGGCGATGATATTCTTTTCGCCCAGCATCTGGCCCAATACTGCGGCGCCAAAAACACCGGCCACCGGACCGGATTCCACCATATTGATGGGCGTGATCTTGGATTGGGCAAAGGTGGTAGTCCCGCCATTGGACTGCATGATATATTTTTTGCCTTTGGTACCTATTTCGCTGAGTTTTGATTCCAATCGATCGATGTATAAGGCTGCGATGGGTTTGACATAAGAGTTTAAAACACAGGTACTGGTGCGTTCATACTCACGCCATTCCTTGGTTACTTCGTGGGAGGCTGTAACGGCTACTTCCGGCCAGAGTTCCTTAATGATTTCTACGGTTTGCTGTTCATGAACCGGATTGGCATAGGCATGCAGGTAGGTTACTGCAATGGCTTCCACCTTTTCTTGTTTAAAATATTCAACCACAGCCTTAACCTGTTCTTTGTTTAAAGGGGTAAGGACTTCTCCTTTATAATTCAGTCTCTCCTCCACTTCCTGACGAAGGTAGCGGGGAACAAAGGGTGTGGGTTTCTGATAGCGAACGTTATACAAATCGGGCCGGTTGCCCCGTCCGATTTCCAAAACGTCACGAAATCCTTTGGTTGTAATCAGGCCTGTTTTGGCTCCTTTTCGCTCGGTCAGGGCGTTAATGATCACCGTGGTGCCGTGGATAAATGCCTCAATTTCCCCGGGTTCAATACCACTCTTTTGGATGACGTCAATGACCCCTTGTTCAAAATTGGGAGGAGTCGTGTGACTTTTTGCAATACTGATTCTTCCTTGCTCATCAACGGAAACCAGGTCTGTAAAGGTTCCCCCGATGTCAGTTGCAACCCGCATAAGTACCACCTTTCCTTTAAAAATTTTATAGGATTCCGGTCGACTTAAAAAATGACCGGTGTCAAAACACACAAAACCTTCGCCTTTTGTTCCAACGGGTTAAGCCAAAAATGGGGCAATTCCGATGGATAGTGGATGGAGTCCCCTTTCTTCACCAAATATTCCTTACCATCCACATTAAAAATGACAGCCCCTTCTAAAACGTAATAGAACTCCTCGCCCGGATGACTGAAAACATTTTCGTGGGTTTTTCCGGGATCCAGCGTAACAAGCAGAGGTTCCAATACCTTACCGGAAAATTCCCCGCCCAATCTGGTGTACTCTGCCTTTGATCCCTCAATCCGAAAGGGTTTTTGCTCCTCGGCCTTAACCAGGAAATTTTGATTGTTTTCACTGTCAAAAAAGCTGGTGATGGGAACATTAAAGGCATCCGCTATTTTTTTTAAAGAGGTGATGGCTAAAGAGGAAGTGCCCCTTTCCACCTGTGAAAGAAAACTGACGGATAACCCTGTTTTCTCGCTTAGTTCCTTCAACGTTAAATTCTGTTGAACCCGCAACGTCCGAATTTTTTCGTAAATTTCCTCCATTCGTTGTCCTCCTGCTGCCACTTAAAATGATTTCGAGTTAATGACTTAAAATTATGATATTTTGAAATTAATTACACTATAACTGAAATTTTTCCTGCTCCACTGTAATAATTTTTAGAATGTATATTGTATTCATACAAATGGTAATGTCTTTCACTGTACAAAAAAAGAACACCGGCTAGCCTGCTCTTGGCTACCGGTGTCTTGTGCTAGCCTTATTTTCTTAACACCGCCCCTGTTTGGGCCGTCAGGGAATTGGTAATGCGCTGCATCTTATCATTGATTTCTTCGTCGGTGAGGGTTCTGTCCGGCGCCTGGAATTTCATGCTGAAGGCCACACTCTTGTATCCTTCAGGTACCTGGGAACCCTGGTAAACATCGAAGATGTCTACTTTCTTTAACAGGTTGCCGCCGGCCTTTTTAATGATGGATAGCATCTCTGCCGCCGGTACATCCTGTTTGACCAGGACAGCCAGGTCCCGCTCCACCATGGGGAATTTGGGCAGGCCCTGGTATTGCTTAACCGGGCGGTTGACCTGGGCCAGCACCTTCAGGTCCAGCTTCAGGGCCACTGCCCTGCCGCCCAGGTCGTAATTTTCAATGACGTCGGGATGAAGCTCGCCCACAACACCCAGCAGTTGACCGTTTACCTCAATCCTGGCGCAGCGTCCGGGGTGAAAACTGGGGTCCTGGTGACGGGTAAATGCCACCCCTGGAACGCCCAGGGAATCCATAAGCTGTTCGGCCACACCCTTCATAAAGAAGAAATCCATGGGCCGGGACGGCTGGTTCCAGGTCTTCGGCATATTGCCGATGGCCACTGCAGCTAAGACCGGTATTTCTTCCGGCAGAGGCTGGCCCTCCACCGGGTAAAATACCCGGGCAATCTCAAACAAAGCGCCCTTTTGCACCCTGCGATTCAAGTTGCGCTGCAGGACTTCCAGCAAGCTGGGCACCAGCACGGTACGCATGACGGATTGTTCTTCACTGAGGGGATTTTGGAGCCTCACTGCGCTGCGGAACCTGCTGTCCTCCGGTAAATTCATCAAATCAAAAACCCTGGGATGAACAAAGCTATAGGTAATGACTTCATGGAACCCGCAGGCGGTCATAACGTCCCGAATGTCCCAGGTTAATTGTTGTTCCGTTGTACGAATCCCCTGGGTCGAGGCGCCAAAGGGAAGGGTCTCGGGAATCCGGTTAAAGCCATACAACCGGGCCACTTCTTCCACCAGGTCCCATTCCCCGGTAATGTCCGGCCGGAAGGTGGGAATGGTCACCAGTAAATCTTCTCCCTGCTCCTGAACCCTGAATTGCAAACGCCGCATAATGTCAATGATGTCCTGCCGGGAGATTTCAACCCCCAGGACCCAGTTGACCCGCCGGGGTCGCAAGAGGATGGTTTTTTCTGTAATGGGGTTCGGGAAATTATCAATAGCCCCGGATACGACGGTTCCCCCGGCTAACTGCTGGATTAATTCCACAGCCCGGTCGGCCGCCCTGAGGCATCCGTTGATATCAATACCCTTCTCAAATCTAATGGAGGATTCCGAGCGCAACCCCAAGGCTTTGGAAGTACGGCGAATGCTGATGGGATGGAAGTAGGCCGATTCAATGAGAACATTTACTGTATCCTCAGTCACTTCACTGTCCAATCCACCCATTATGCCAGCAACAGCAACCGGCCCCGCCTCATCGGTAATGGCCAACATATCGGCATTTAAGGTGCGTTCAACGCCGTCCAAGGAGACAATTTTTTCCCCCTCCCCGGCCCGGCGGACAATAATATGACGGTCTTTGATTTTGTCATAATCAAAGGCGTGCAGAGGCTGGCCTAACTCCAGCATAACATAGTTGGTGATATCCACCACATTGTTAATGGACCTGATACCGGCTGACCGCAGCCTGTTTTGCAGCCACATGGGAGACGGGCCGATGTTAATTCCTTTGATCAGCCGGGCCACATAACGGCGGCAGAGGTCTGGATCTTCTATATCGATTTTAACCAGGTCCTCAATCTTTTCCTCACCCTCGGTGAATTGGGGATGCGGTATTTTTAATTCCTTATTTAACAGGGCGGCCACATCCCTGGCTACACCGGTAATACACAAGGCATCTCCGCGGTTGGGGGTTAGATCCAGTTCCAACACGGCATCATTGAGTCCCAGCACTTCTCTGGCGTCCAGCCCGACGGCCACATCATCCGCTAAAATGAGAATGCCATGGGCCATTTCCGGCGTAAGCAGTTTGCTTTCCATCCCCAGTTCCTGACCGGAACATAGCATGCCCCTGGACTCCACACCCCTTAATTTGGAGCGCTTGATCTGAAGTCCGCCAGCCAGTTTGGCCCCTTCCAGCGCCACCGGCACCACGTGCCCCTCACGGACGTTGGTGGCCCCGGTGACAATTTGCAGGGGTTCCCCCTGGCCCACATCAACGGTACACACCACCAGCTTATCGGCGTTGGGGTGCTTTTCAATTTTCAGAATGCGGCCGGTCACCACTTTTTCGATGCCTGCCCCCGGTTCATCCACGGCATCCACTGCCAGCCCGGCCAGAGTCAGCCGCTCGGCCAGCTCCCGGGGACTTATATCAACATCCACATAATCTTTCAACCATTGATAGGAAACTCGCATGATCCTCCATAGACCTCCCGATGGTAAACTTAGAATTGTTCCAGGAACCGTAAATCATTGTCAAACAACAGGCGGAGATCGTCGATGCCGAATTTTAACATGGCAATCCGTTCAACCCCCATACCAAAGGCAAAGCCGGTAACCTCCTCCGGGTTGTAGCCGGACATCTCCAGCACCCTGGGGTGCACCATGCCGGAACCCAGAATCTCCAGCCAGCCGCTGCCTTTGCAAACCCGGCAGCCGTTGCCCTTGCAATTAAAGCAGGAAATGTCCACCTCGGCGCTGGGCTCAGTAAAGGGAAAATAACTGGGACGCAGGCGGGTCCGGGTATCCGGCCCGAACATCTGACGGGCAAAGGTGGCCAGTACGCCCTTCAAATCAGCGAAGGTAATATGCTTGTCGACCACCAGGCCTTCCACCTGGTGAAACATGGGAGAGTGGGTGGCATCATCATCCCGGCGGTAAACTCGGCCCGGGCAAATCACCTTCACCGGCACATGGGGGACTGTTTTTTCCATTGTCCTCACCTGTACAGGGGAGGTGTGGGTCCGCAGCAGCACCTCCGGATTAATGAAAAAGGTATCCTGCATATCCCGGGCAGGATGGTCTTTGGGTAAATTGAGGGCTTCAAAGTTATAGTAATCCAGTTCAATCTCCGGACCTTCGGCAATCTTAAAGCCCAGACCCAGGAAAATGGTTTCGATTTCCCTTAGCACCTGGGTCAGCGGGTGCAATTTGCCCAGGTCAAACCGGACGCCCGGCAGAGTCACATCCAGGGTTTCAGCCGCCAACCGGAGAGACCTTTGGACTTCTTTCACATGTTGATTCCTGGCTGCCAGGGCTGTTTCAATCTGTTCCCTTACTTCATTGGCAACCTGACCGATGCGGGGTCTCTCCTCGGCGGACAATGCGCCCATCCCCCGCAGCACCTGTGTAACTTCGCCTTTTTTACCCAGGTATTTAACCCGGATATCATTGATTTCTTCCGGAGTATTGGCCACCTCCAGGGCCTGCAGGGCCTCCCGGGCCAGTTCTCTTAACCTCTGTTCCATGACAACCTCCTGTTAAATAACATTTATTAAAATAAAAACCGCCCCTGAAAGCAGGGACGGAATGTCTCCGTGGTACCACCCAAATTTGTTCCTACAAAAGCTGTAAAGAACCACTCAGAGGATAAATAAGCAATTTATCCACTTCTGATAACGGTAGAAGGACCGGCGCACCCTACTGGTATGAATCCCATACGTTCAGATGGCAGTTCAGGGGCGAACTTTCCGAAGAGTTTCTTTAAGAGGGCTTCCAGTCACGACCCTCTCTCCCTGCAAAGAAAAAATCAACGTACTTCTCCCCGTCATAACCCTTAAACAATATTTAGTGTAAAAGCAATCTCCTGTAAATCATGTAAGCATTTACAGAACCGGTTGCTTCGAACAGCCTCCAAAAAAATTCGGCGGTTAACAACATGTAACCACAACCTTTCATGCTTTTTTGGGGACCTTTCGACACTGATTATATCATAAGGGTTTTTGCAAAACAAGGAAGTTTACTGAATTTTATGTCCTCTGCCTGACAGCTTCGTACAGCATGATGGACGTGGCCATGGCCACATTGAGAGATTCGGCCCGTCCGGGCATGGGAATGGTAACTTTTCGGTGCTTATATCCATATATTGCCGGCCGGGGTCCGACTCCTTCATTGCCAACCACAAAGGCCACGGGACCCTTCAGGTCAGCATGAAAGACCGGTTGTCCGCCGGCGGGGTCTCCCACCACCAGCGTTATCCCCGCCGATGCCAGGTAGTCCAGGGCCCCTGTTACATCCTCCGCCGTCACCACCGGCAGGTGGAACAAAGACCCCATGGTGGACCGGAGGGTCTTGGGGTTGTAGAGATCCACTGTTCCCTTCAATAAAATCACCCCGCCGGCCCCGGCAGCATCTGCGGAACGGATGATGGTCCCCAGATTGCCCGGATCCTGTACACCGTCCACCATCACAACCAGCGGCGGCTGCCCCGGAGCCAATACATCGGCCAGTGTGTAATCCGGCTGCCAGAGCACCGCCAGTACACCCTGGGGGGTCTCAGTGGCCGCCAGTTCAGCCATCAAACTGTCGGGTACCTGGAAGATCTGGGCTCCCTTTTGTACCGCGGCTTCCAACAGGCAGCCCCCCCGGTGGGACTGAATGCCCCGGGAGGTGTAGACAAAACACTCGGTGCGCCAGGGACTGTTTAAAGCCTCCTCCACCAGGCGGATACCCTCCACCAGGAACTTTCTTTCCTTTTGACGGAAAGTCCGTTGGGACAATTTTCGTATGTACTTGATTTTCGGGTTCTGGGATGAGGTAATCATCATATCTCCACCGTCTCAAACTTTTGCAGTTTTTCAGTCCTGCCGATGACAACCAGGATATCCCCTTCTTGAATCATCTGGTTGGCACCGGGGGATATGATCATTTCATCGCCTCTTCTGATGGCCAGGATGCTGACACCGTATTTATTTCTGGCGCCGGACTGTGCCAGGGTTTTATTAACAAATTGGGCCGGCGCCAGCATCTCAACCAGACTGTAATCGGGTGACAGGGAGATCTGCTCCATGACATTTTTGGAAACCAGGGCATGGGCCACCTTCACCCCCATATCCCGTTCCGGAAAGACGACCTTGTCTGCCCCCACCCGTTCCAGCACCTTGCCGTGCAGGGCATTTTGGGCCTTGGCCACCACGTATTTCACACCCATTTCTTTCAGCATAACGGTAACCAGTATGCTGGCCTGTACATCCTGGCCAATGGCCACCACAACCACATCAAAGTTGCGGATCCCCACCGCCTTGAGGGCATGCTCGTCCAGGGCATCGATCTGAACCCCGTGGGTCACTTCCTCAATGATTTCATTAACACGTTCTTCATCACTGTCAAGGGCCAAAACCTCATAACCCATTTTAGCAAGGGTCAGGGCCACGCTGGAGCCAAAGCGGCCCAGTCCGATGACGGCAAATTGTTTCATGAATAAAAAGCCTCCTAACCAATAATAATCCGTTCCTCCGGATAGCGAAATTGCTGTTTCCTCTGCTGCCGGGTGGCCAGCGCATAGGCTATGGTTAAGGGTCCCAGTCGCCCAAAGAACATGGTGAGAATAATAATAAGCCTTCCTGTATCGGAAAGGGTTGGCGTCAGTCCTGCGGAAAGTCCTACCGTAGCCAGTGCAGACACCACTTCAAACATGATTTTCAAGAAATCTGCCCTTTCAACCGCATCAAGAATTAATGTGGCAAAGACCACCCAGCATTGGGCCAGAAAGATAACTCCCAGCCCTTTATATATTTGCTCCTTGGGTATTCTCCGTTTAAAGATTTCCGCGTCTTCCTTGCCTCTGGCCAGGGAAATGACGGCTAAACTGAGTATGCCGAAGGTGGTGGTTTTAATACCGCCCCCGGTGGAACCCGGGGAGGCCCCGATAAACATTAATATGATGATGAATAACAACGTTGCCGGACGCAGCGCCGTCACATCAAGGGTGTTAAAACCGGCAGTGCGGGGGGTAACGGACTGGAACCAGCTGGCCCATAACTTGCCGCTTACACTTAAGGGAGCCAGTGTGTTATCGAATTCCAACACAAAAATAACCATCATCCCCAGCAACAGTAAAAGGGCGGTCATTAAAAGCGTTAACTTGGTGTGTAAACTTACTTTTTTTCTTTTACGGTAGTGAAGCAGGTCCGCCAATACCGTAAAACCGATCCCTCCCAGGATGATGTCCAAACTGATGACGGTATTCACAACGGGGTCTTCCACATACTGAGTCAGGCTCCGAAAATCGCCAAAGAGATCAAAACCGGCATTGTTGAAAGCGGAGATGGCGTGAAACAGACCGTACCCGATGCCTCTGGCAACCCCGAGGTCGGGAATAAAGCGAAGGGAAAGAACCAGAGCAGCCAGAAATTCAATGGAAAAAGTTAAAATAATAACCTGCCTGGTCAACCTGACTAACCCGCTGAGTTCAATCACATTGAGAGATTCCTGAATTAACAGGCGTTCCCTGAAGGTGACACGACGGCCCATGATCAGCCAAAACAAGACTGCCATGGTCATAAACCCCAGGCCGCCCACCTGTATCAGGCAGATGATCACCGTTTGCCCGAAGGTACTCCAGTAGGTACCGGTGTCCACCACCACCAGACCAGTGACACAGACGGCGGAGGTTGACGTAAAAAGCGCCGTCAGAAAGTCCGTGGGCTGTCCGGTGGCGGATGAAATGGGTAAAGTCAACAGTATGGCGCCGACTAAAATAACCGCGGCAAAGCCGGTGACCAGCACCCTGGGCGGATGGCTGAGAAATCCGTTCCTGGTTTGCAAGTGATTCGCCTCTTCCCAATCATATGGTAACGGATAAATTATAACAAATCATATATTTTATGCTAGGGGGATAATTAAAAAAGCATGGCGCTGTGACCATGCTTTAGTGTTCATCGAGATGCTGTTTTTATACCAACACTTAAGCCAGATTGGCTTTAGCCACCTCTACCAGTTGGCTGAAGGCCCTGGCATCGTTAACGGCCAGGTCAGCCAACATCTTGCGGTTTACTTCTACACCGGCCTTTTTCAGACCGTTGATGAAGCGGCTGTAGGACAGGCCGTTCATACGGGTAGCGGCGTTAATACGGGCGATCCAGAGCTTACGGAAATCACGCTTCTTCTGACGGCGGTCTCTGTAAGCGTAGAACAGGGCCTTCATAACGGCCTGGTTGGCTACCCTGTACAGCTTGCTGCGGGAACCTCTGTAGCCCTTGGCCAGCTTGAGAATTTTTCTGTGTCTATTACGGGAAACCACACTGCTTTTAGCCCGTGGCATGATAATGACCTCCTTCTACTTGAACAAAATTTCCAGCTATTAATAGGGCAGCAGTCTGCTCAGACGGCCGGCATCTGCCTCGCTGATAATTAAAGACTTGCGCAGGTTACGCTTACGCTTGGCAGTCTTCTTGCCAAGAATGTGGCTATGAAAAGCGTGCCAACCACGAATTTTACCAGTGGCAGTTTTCTTAAATCTCTTAGCAGCCCCGCGGTGGGTTTTAATTTTGGGCATCTAGGGCAACTCCTTTCTAGTCCTGCTTATCATTTTTTGGTGCTAAGATCATAATCATATTCTTGCCTTCCAGCTTAGGTTGCCTTTCCACGATGCAGAGATCCTTTAAATCTTCAGCCAGACGGTCCAGCAAGTTTTTCCCCAGGTCTGTATGAACGATTTCTCTGCCTCGGAACATAATGGTAACCTTAACCTTGTCACCATCTTTTAAGAAACGCTCGGCATTTTTGGCTTTGACTGTATAGTCATGGTCCTCAATACGGGGACGCAGCTTGACTTCTTTAACCTGGATAATACGCTGCTTCTTCTTGGCCTCTTTTTCCCGCTTGCTTTGCTCGTATTTGAATTTGCCATAATCCATAATACGGCAAACCGGGGGCTTGGCCTGGGGGGCCACTTCCACCAGATCCAGCTGCCTTTCCTCGGCAATACGCAGGGCTTCTTTCACAGACATAATACCCAGCTGGTTGTTGTCAGAGTCTACCACCCGTACCTCGCGAGCTCGAATTTCTTCATTAATGCGTTGCTCTTTGGAAATACATAATCACCTCCATAATTATAAAATGGCAAATAATAAAAGCGGGCACAAAACACCCGCTTGCAGACGCAATACAACAAGGAAGACTTATTGTATAACACGCAACCTTACGAACCGCAGTTGTAAGGTGAGAAGCGGATGCTTCTTCTTTAAACAAAAGTTATTAATTTCTAGCACTTGAATCAATATACCATACTCTACCTGATGAGTCAAGGTTTTCGGCCCTCATTTTAGCAGTCAGCTTTTGGCTTTTGGCTCTTGGCCTGTGGCTTTGAGCTGATGCTAGAAAATAGTTTTATTTTTGATTTCTTCTTGAATCTTAACCAAAAACTCATCTACTGCAATGGCGCCTGTATCCCCTTTACCGCGCCGGCGAACGGCCACAGCGCCCTGCTCCATTTCCCGGTCGCCGATGACCAGCATGTAGGGAATTTTTTGGGTCTGGGCCTCTCTGATCTTGTAATTGATTTTCTCGTTCCTGGCGTCCAGTTCCACCCGAATGTCCAGGGCTTCCATTTTCTTTACCAACTCCCTGGCATAAGCGTGGTGCCTGTCGGTGATGGGCATGACCCGTACCTGAACCGGAGCCAGCCAAACCGGGAAGGCGCCGGCAAAGTGCTCGGTCAGGATGCCGATAAAACGTTCAATACTGCCAAAGACCACCCTGTGGATCATCACCGGGCGGTGTTTCTGACCGTCTTCCCCTACATAGGTGAGGTCAAATTTTTCCGGCATCAGGAAATCCAATTGAATGGTGCCGCACTGCCAGGTCCGCCCCAGACTGTCTGTAAGGTGGAAGTCGATCTTGGGACCATAGAAGGCCCCGTCCCCTTCGTTTACCTTGTAAGACATGTTTTTCGCTTCCAGGGCGTCCCGCAGGGAGTTGGTGGCAATTTCCCAAATTTCATCGGAACCCATGGATTTTTCCGGACGGGTGGACAGTTCCACATGATAGCTTAAGCCAAAGGTGTTATAGAAATAATCAAACAGGTCGATGACCCCGATAATTTCATCCTTGATTTGACCGGGCAGCATAAAGATATGGGCGTCGTCCTGGGTAAAGCAGCGAACCCGCATTAACCCGTGCAGAACGCCGGACAACTCGTGGCGGTGTACCAAGCCCAGTTCGGCCAGTCGCAGCGGCAAATCACGGTAGCTGTGCAAACTGGTTTTATACACCAGGATGCTGCCGGGGCAGTTCATGGGCTTTACTGCAAAATCAGCATCATCAATCTTGGTGAAGTACATGTTCTCTTTATAATGGGCCCAGTGACCGGACTGCTCCCACAGGCTGCGGTTTAAGATAATGGGGGTGCGGATCTCCCGGTAGCCCCGCTTTTTATGTTCCTGGCGCCAGAAATTTTCCAGTTCATTGCGGATGATCATCCCTTTGGGATGGAAGAAAGGAAATCCGGGTCCTTCCTCCTGGATGCTGAACAAATCCAATTCCTGGCCCAGCTTGCGGTGGTCACGGCGTTTGGCTTCCTCAATGCGGAACAGGTGCTCGTCCAGCATGGCTTTCTTGGGGAAGGAAGTGCCGTAAATGCGCTGCAGCATTTTATTCTTCTCGCTGCCACGCCAGTAAGCCCCGGCAATATTCATCAGTTTTACGCTCTTGAGGCGACCGGTGGAAGGCACGTGGGGGCCAGCGCACAGGTCATCAAAATCCCCCTGTTGGTAACAAGAAATCACCGCATCCTCCGGCAGGTCATTGATGAGCTCAACTTTGTAAAGCTCACCGCGTTTTTTAAAGTGCTCCAGAGCCTCTTCCCGGGACAGTTCCACCCGCTTAAAGGGTAGATCTTCCTTAATAATCCTGTTCATTTCCTCTTCAATTTGCGCAAGCTGGGCAGGTGTAAAGGGCTGCGGCACATCAAAGTCATAATAAAAACCGTCCTGAATGGCAGGTCCGATGGCCAATTTGGCCTCCGGGAATAACCTTTTAACGGCCTGGGCAAGTACGTGGGCAGTACTGTGCCGGTAAACCGCCCTTCCCTCTTCGTCATTAAAGGTCAATAGTTCTACAGCAGCATCTTCCTGCAGCGGGTAGCTCAAATCAACAGTCTTACCGTTGACCTTGCCGGCCAGAGCTTCCCTGGCCAGTCCTTGACTAATGCTCCTGGCCACTTCCAGTACGGTGGTGCCGGCGGGATACTCCCGGACGGAGCCGTCCTTAAGGGTAACTTTAATCATGCCAATTCTCTCCTTTCAGTTTACAATAGATAAAAACAAAACCCGCCCCTGCAATCATCAGGGACGGGATATTTCCGCGGTTCCACCCTGGTTGGAGAAACAATCTCCCACCTCATCGGCTGTAACGGCGCCGGGCCGGCTTACTTACTGAAGTTCAGCAAGCTGCTCCAAGGTGGTTTTTCAGTCAGCTGCATCGGGAAGCGCTTACAGCCCCGGCGCTTCCTCTCTGGACGACCGTACTGACCTACTTTTCCTCTTCATTGCACCTATTAAGCTACGGCATAATTATAGTGACACTTATCAGAATTGTCAAGTTGATAAGTATATAATGGCCACCTGCACCAGGCCGATGACAAAACCCAGTACGCCGCCGATAATTTCAATATGTTTTAATTCCCTGGCCGCCACCGATAAAATAATTTTTTCCAGGTGTTTTATATCATAGGCGTTCATCCGGTCTTCCACCAGTTGGGCCAGCTTCACCTTTTCAATGACACTGCGACCGGCCTGGTCTACAATCTGATTAATCACCTGGGGCATTTGTTTGTTCAGCATGTCCCCCATCATTTCCAGAATCACCGTTTTGATGGTGGCGGGAACCCAGGCCGGAATGCGCTCCACCACCATGCAGCGGATGGAATCGTTGGCCGAAAGCACAATTTTATTGAGAACCTCGGGGGATTTCATCTGGTTCATCAGGTCCTCTACTTTCAACAGTTCTTTTTCCACCACTTCACCGATACTTCTGGCCAGTTCCGTCCTTCTTTTGGGCACCACGCCTTGAATAGCCCAGGGCAGGCCAAAAATGCGCACGGGTTGGTAAGGTTTAAAAATTGCCTTAACGGCAATAAGGTTTGTAACCCAGCCGATAAAGGCCCCGATAACAGGTATCAAGATTGCCGACCACCACTGCATCTTGCAACTTACCTCCATTCGTCAATTGACGACATTTACTATATCAAAATGTCCCGGGAGGCGCAAGAGTGGCAGTAAAAGGTGCCGGCTGTTACATGCAACAACCGGCACCCTTTTGTTATTGCTGCTGCTTCTGACATAATTTGCAGCCACTGCATTCGGTTACCCTGCCTTCAAAAACATGCCTGATGGTACTGACGGTGGTCCCGTTTTTACTCTGGCTGCCACCGTGAAAAACTATTTTATTAGGAGCGATGGTAATCAAAGCGCTGATAAGTAAATCCTCATAATTAATTTCATGGTCCATTACATCCAAAATAAATCCTTCCAAGAATTCACTGCTGATGGGGTTGTGTTGTTCATCAAGAAGTTTATAGGATCCCCTTGCATTTATTAAAACATTGACCAGCTCAACCTTCGGCTCCTGAATCTCCACAAAATACTTAAGAAGTTGAATAAACTCCCGATACTCACGCTCCATTAAGTAATCGTCCACTGCTTGATCCAAAGCTTCTTTTATTTCATTTAAATATTCTTTAAGGCGAAAATTGATAAAGCCGTCAATGACAATACTGTCACTTTGCTCCAGAAACTCCACCAGTTTTTTGATGATAAAGTTTTTTCTGTCCAGCCGGTCCATTCTGCCGGGAAAGACCCTTTCGCCATTGGCGTAATCCAGGGCATATTGGTAGATGATTTTTTTCTCTTCTTCATTAAAAAAGTAATAGTTCTCTCGAATGATGTCTGCTAAAATAGCCTTCTCCCAGTGATTTATTATGAGATCCGAAATAATATCGGCCACAAAGTGCCTGAACAACAGTTCATCATCAAGCCGGCTGCCACCGCATAGCGTTCCGTTGAAGTTACAGGACAAAAACGTAATATTGCCTGCGGGGTTTTCCATAAGTTTAATGTTTATATGGTCGCCTTCGTTTATGCGCAGCTCTCTGCCAAGCAGGTCCTTCAACAAGTCGATATGCTGGGTGGCTCCTATGGAGAGGCATTGATTCATCTCCTCTATCACCCCTTCCTTTATTATTAGTATATGAGAGGCATTATTTCGTATACTGGGGCAAAAATGGCGAAAAATTAAAGTTATCTTGGTCTATTTGCAGTATAAGCAGAAACCAATGTTGCTATCCCATGTAAAAAATATAGTTGAAACCTTACACTGGAGTAATTGAGGATTTTTTCTTTTTAACGCCCAGGCACTGCAGCATTGAAATTATTTATACAATAAATATCCTATTATTGTTAAAACAACCAGTACAAGGACCGCCGCGGGCAGCCAGGGCTTGGTGATGGTTTTGAACGGCAAGGAAGCCGGAGCCGGTTTTGCCAGCACATCACTTCTTTGGCAAGTCCCCGGGGCCGGCTTTTCTGTGTCAATGGTACAGCTCTTGGGAACGAAAGGAACTACATTGTTTCTCTTTCTTTTGAATTTTTTACTTGCCGGGCCCAGGATGTCCGGACTATTGGGGCGGTCTATATATCGGTGAACAGTTTCAGGTTTTTCCTCTGTTTTTTCAACGGGGAGATAGGGTTTGGACACATCGGCGGTAATGCAGCTTTCAGGTATGAACGGGAAAGGGGCCATTGGTCTTGCACGGCCGGTCCGGCAGCCGCCTGTAATGTCCGGGGCCAAATCCGGCAAAGCCGGATAGGGATTGACAAACTCCTGTGTTATGGGTTGTACTGCAAAGGAATAAACCGGAGCAGTATGCAAAGTGATGCAACTGCCAGGAACAAATTCCACCGGTTTTGTTTTTCTTCTACGTCTTCTACCGGTTTCCAAAATAATTTCATAAGAGGAAGAATCCTGGCCGGAGATCATAGGGTGTACCGGTTTGTTTTGTTTTGCCGGAGGTTTATTGGGATAGCCCTGGGAAATCTGACCGGTGATACAGCTTGCCGGGACAAACTCTGTTTTTCCGCTGAACCTTCTTCTTTTATGCAATTTCTTTGATTTCAGAGAGGATTCATGTTTACCCGGGCTTTTTACCTTTATCTCCCTGCGGGCAACTGTACAGGCCCCCCGGGTCAACGGCAGGGAAAGTTGTTCCTGAATGCAAGTTGTATGAACGAAGGCCTCACAGGTTTGTTTTTGTCTCTTCTTAGACAGGCAGGTAAAATCCGAGACCATCACTTTCTCACCGGCTGCTGTAAATAATATAATCTCTTTCTTATTATTTTTATTATTTCTCCTGATTTGGTCCTTGCATATCTTCCCATTTCTTTTTCTTTTCTTAGCCAAAAAGTCCACCCCTTTTCTTTTGGCCTTTAACATTTTTAAAACAGTATATTAATCAAGTCCTGTAAAGATTTTCGTTTTTAAAATTTTCAGACAGGTAAATTTAATTTTTTCTTTATACTAAGAAACACCAAATAAATCAATGAGTAATATTATGGGAAAAAAGGCAGGTGTTTCTTCGATGCTCAAGGAGATTGAGGAGTTAAAACAATTATGTGAAGCTGAAATCAAGTCCTTAAGACGCCAGATTCTGGCGGCCAGGGGTGGTTTTTTCCCCCGTTGGGATGCAGCCACCATACAGAAGGCGGAGGAGAAGGTGGAAAAGATCCAGCAATTATTAGTCAAGTTAGAGAACCTGACAGAACAAATGATTCCGGTGGTAAATGACATCAAAGAAATTATTGGTGTAAAATAAATATGCGGGCAGAATCGGATAAAAAAGAATAAAACATAAAAACCGCTTAAAAACCGGCAGGGCCGATTTTGAGCGGTTTTTTATGTACCGAAAAAACAATCCTGACCCCCGGTGGTCTTTAAACCACCCGGGTAAAATAAATGATGACTGCCATGAGCAGGAACCCAATGCCTATTATAAACTTACCATCCAAACAACACCCCCTCCTATTAAAATAATATAATAAAGATTAATTTGCCGGATATCAATATAAAGAAAAGGAGATAGGCGTGTATTATCGAATTTTAGTATAAAGAAAGGAGGGTTGACCCTGTGGATCTGACAAGCATCGGTTCATTTCTGGCCCTGGCCGTTATCATTTTTTTAATTTTTAGAATCATTGGCAAAGGTGGTTGAGGCTGCAGGTAAAACTGTACCGTGGGTACAGATTTCAAACACCCGGAAGGGTGTTTTTTTGTGCAGTTACAACAAACTACAAAAGGATGAATAATATCTTACATTACTTGTTTCCGGCAGGTAAAAACTGATTTGTAGAGAAAACTTATGGTAGAAAAACAGAGGAATTGGCTAAAAATATAGCAGGGGAGGAACTATCGATGGAGTTTTCATTGGGCGCTTTGATATGGATCTTTTTCCTTTTAATGGCCCTGGGTCCCATGTGGCAGCAGACAAAACTGAATCAAAAAAGATATCATTTGACCAGAAGGTTTGAAAAACGTCGCGGCTCAAGATTGATTACTTTGATCCACCGGCAAGAATCCTTTAGTTTTTTAGGAATTCCCTTTTCCAGGTATATCAATATTGAAGATTCCGAACAGGTATTGCGGGCCATCCGGCTTACACCGCCGGATATGCCCATCGACATCATCTTACATACTCCCGGCGGCCTGGTGCTAGCGTCTGAACAAATTGCCAGGGCCTTGGAAAATCATCCGGCTAAAGTGACAGCCTTTATCCCCCACTATGCCATGTCCGGCGGCACCATGATTGCCCTAGCCGCAGACGAAATCGTCATGGATTGTAATGCCGTACTGGGACCCGTTGACCCTCAGATTGGCCAGTTTCCTGCGGCCTCCATTTTAGAAGCGGTCAGGTTGAAAGGCCCCCAAAGGGTGGATGACAATACTCTCATTCTGGCGGATATGTCTGCCAAGGCCATGGCACAGGTAGAAGATTTTATCACGTATCTTTTATCTGATAACCTGGGAGAGGAAAAGGCAAGGGAAATCGCCGTAATTTTAAGCAACGGCCGCTGGACCCATGATTATCCCATCAGTTGCGAGTTTTTGCAACAATTGGGATTACCGGTTTCCACAAGCCTGCCGCCGGAAGTCTTTGCCATCATGGACCTCTATCCCCAGCCACCGCAAAGAAGACCGTCAGTGCAGTATATCCCTCTCCCCTACGGTGAAAAGGAGGAAATTAAATAAACTCTGATGAAAGAAGGACGTCCGGCAGCAAACACCCGAACGTCCTTCTTTAATTTAGAATTCAATAAAAAAAGCCCTTAAGGGCCGTTGGTGGGACGTACTGGAATCGAACCAGTGACCTCTGCGATGTCAACGCAGCACTCTAACCTTCTGAGCTAACGTCCCATATTGGGCTTATTTTTAAAGGCATCTTAGCACCCGCCGCAGTTGCATAACTTATTATGCACAAAGACAGACAAAAAGTCAAGAGTAAAATTAAAAAAGCACCACCCCGCAGCGGTGCTTTTTCTTTGTTGATAAAAGACTAGTCAAACAGGCGCTTGAACCAAGAGACCCGTTCAATGTGCCGGTTGGCCACCAGATCCACCGAGGCAATTTCTTTTCCGTTTAGGAAATAGGTGGCGGTTCCCAGTTTGGATCCCTGTTCCACCGGAGCGGTGGGTATGGGAGCCAGATTCACTCTTCGTTCCACTTTATCTACATTAGTTCTGGGAACATAAGCTTCTGTCTTTTGGGCGGCAATCAGAGTAACTTTCTTATCTACCCCATCCGTCACCGGCAATTCCGAAATTACTTCATCCTTTTCGGCCAGCACCACCGGTTTTACTTCAGTGAACCCGTACTCCAAAAGGCCGGTGGCATCGGACCAGCGATTGCTGCTGTGCAGGATCACCGCTACCAGCTGCCGCCCTTCCCTGGTGGCGGAGGCGATCAAACAGTTGCCCGCCCTGGGCGTGGTGCCGGTTTTTACACCGTCAATTCCCTCAAAGTCCGAACTGAGCAAACGGTTGGTGTTGTGCAGGACACGCTGCTTGATAGGTTTCATTTTGGCGTCCCCCGCTGTTTTTACGTCTTCCCCATTAGGAAGCCAGGTAATGGTCGCCTCCTGGGTTTTGACAAATTCAGCAAAGGTTTTATTCTTTAAGGCATAGGAAGTAAGAATCGCCAGGTCATTGGCTGTGGTGTAGTGATTTGGGTGGTGGAACCCGTTGGTATTGGCATAATGGGTATTTATCATCCCCAGGGCCCTGGCTTTATCATTCATCATCTTCACAAACATCTCATGGCTGCCGCCAATGTGTTCTGCGATGGCTACGGTGGAATCGTTGGCGGAATACATCAATGCAGCCTTGAGTAAGTCTTCCAAATAAAGTCTGTCGCCGGTTCGCAGCCCGATGTCCTGGCCCATGGACACAGCGGCGGCCCTTTTGCTCACCGTGACGATGTCTTTAAGATTGCCCTTTTCAATGGCCAAGATGGCAGTCATGATTTTGGTTAAACTGGCTGGTTCCCTCCGCTTGTCCCCTTCCTTTTCATAATAGATTTGGCCGGTGGCTACATCCATTAAACAGGCGGCCGAGGCTTTTATCTTGGGTGGCCTGCCGTCCGGCAACGGGTCCGCTGCTCCTGTCCGGGGAAATAAAAAGTTAAAACAAGAAAAAAGTAAAATGATGACTATATATTTTTTATATTTTTTCAATATCACTCTTGATCCTCCTCCCGATCTATTTTTTCTCTAATCCACCAACCACATAACAGGAAAAAATTATATTTTATGGTAAGATTTTTAAATAAATATCATATCTTTCATTACCGGTAAATATTTATAGATTGATTACAGGGGAGGTGTATATCATTGAAGGTATATATCTTTGATTACCGGAAATTCAAAAAACAATTACTGCTGCTGGGGGCCGTTTTTGTCTGCGCGGCGTTCTTTGGGGCCCTGTTTTACCAGCAGCAGGTGGTAACCACCACAGGGAAAAAATATGCCATCTATAAGGTTAAGACAGATAAAAAAGTAGCTGCCTTAACCTTTGATATCAGTTGGGGTACCAAAGTACCCGGGCCGGTGCTTGATACATTAAAAAAATATAATGTAAAGTGCACTTTCTTTATTTCCGGTCCCTGGGCTGTCAAGCATCCCGAATTCCCTAGGCGGATTGTGGCTGAGGGACATGAAATTGCCAGCCACGGTGAAGAACACGTAAATTTGAGTGAATATTCCAAGGAAGAAGTAAAGAAAAATATTTTGACCGCCCACCAAAAAATCAAGGAAGTGACCGGCGTAGAACCCAACCTCATACGCACCCCAAACGGCGATTGGAATGACATGGTTTTAACCACCGCAGAGGAACTAAACTATAAGGTCGTCCAGTGGAGCGCTGACTCCTTAGACTGGAAAAAACCCGGCGTAGCAGCCATTACCAGCAATGTGTTAAAAAAGGTTGAACCGGGAGCCATCATTTTAATGCATGCCAGCGACACCTGCCTGCAAACGCCGGAAGCTTTGCCCCAGGTACTGGAAGGGTTGAAGAAACAGGGCTACCAACTGGTCACGGTATCTGAATTACTGAAAATAGGTCCCGGTACCATTGATTAGAAATGCAAAAGGATTCAGGGCAATTAAACCTGAATCCTTTTTTGTTTGCTATCCCTTATACCTTTCAAAATAAGATTTAATAATATATCATAACCCTGTAAGGAACGCCTTCTCCTTTTCAAAGTTCCCTTGTTCTGGTATATTAAATCTGTGCCACAATCTTTTAGGCTAGGGGTTATTTGCATGATAAAGTCTAAAAAAATTTTATTTATAATGATCTGCATTATTGTGGCATCCATCCTATTCTATGCCTGGGATATTCATTTGCACCCTGTTTGGGACTCACAACATTTTACCAGTCCGGAACACCTGGCGGAGTATCTTCGCTCCTTTGGTGCCATGACGGTTGTTGTCAGCCTTTTGCTGATGGTGCTGCAAACATTGTTCACACCGTTGCCGCTGTTCCTGCTGGCGGGTGCCAACGGTTTTATCTTTGGGTTCTGGTATGGGACATTAATTACGTTAACCGGTTCCATCATTGGGTCCTCCATTGCCTTCTACCTGGCCAGGGGGTTCGGCCGGGGCCTGGTCTCCCGCTGCCTCAAACAAACTTACATGGCCAGGGTTGACCAAATGAGTTGCCATGAGGGACCCTGGATGGTCTTTATGGCACGTTTAATACCGGTTATTCCTTCCAGCATCATCAGCTACGTTGCAGGGTTAAGTAAAATGACCTTCCGTGGGTTTTTTATTGCAACCGCAGTCGGTAAACTGCCCGAAATCATTATTTACACAGCCCTCGGACACAGTTTCATTGTTGCGGAAGGAATGGCCACAAAGGTAACTTTATTGCTGATACTGCTAACCCTGCTGGCCTGGCCCTTTATCTCAAGAAGACTAAAAAAAACACCGGGCAATGAAGTCAACGGTAAGTACAACAAAAATAACCCTCCCCATAAAATTCCCCCGGGAAATTGATCCGGGGGTTACCTTTTATGTTTGAACTTGCTGCACAGGCAGTAAAGGAAGAAGCCCCCTATGAACATGGCTACCAAAACATCCGCCCGGTGAAACCATGGTTTCAGGGTCTGCCAGTTCTGCCCCAGGGCATAACCGGCATAAACCAGCAGAATGCTCCAGGGTAATGATCCTAAAAAAGTATAGATAACAAATTTTTTAAAATTCATCCGGGCAATTCCTGCGGGCAGTGATATGAAAGTACGGATAATCGGCATCAACCGGGTAAAAAACACGGTGGCCTCCCCGTAACGTTCAAACCAGCGGTCCGCCAGGGCCAGTTTTTGCTGGTTGATGCCCAGGTAGCGACCATATTTCTGTAAAAAGGGCCTACCCCCGCGGAGACCCAGGTAGTAGGACCCGACAGAGCCAAGGGTACCGCCCACCGTGCCGGCCAGCACGGTCCACCAAAAATCCAACCGCCCGGTATAAACGAGGTATCCCCCGAAGGGAAGGATCACTTCGCTGGGCAGCGGAATATTGGCGCTTTCAATGGCCATACCGATGCCGACACCCCAGTATCCCAGAGCAGCAATGACCGCAGTGACCCAGTGCAAAAAAGGTTCCAAAAAATCCAGTCAAGTTCCCCCTCCCTTCATCGTCTTTAAAACATATTAATCATTTCCCAAAAATATAACCGGAGGACGAACCCTCCGACGCATAGACAATTTACATACTACTAATGATCACTTTATTATCCAGTACGGTGGCCTGAACTCCCAGGGAGAGCAGGTCTGCCACCGAGAGATAGGCGGTATTGTTCTTTTCCCTTAACGGCTGATGAAGTTGTTTAGTCGCTCCGTTCAAGATACTTTTTTGCTGATTCATGGGCAGCATCCAGGATTGTCCTTTGCCGGTCACCAGAATACCCTGGGATTGACTGTCCCATTTCACCTGATACCCCAGGGCCTCCAGGGTAAAACGCAGGGGAACAAAGGCCCCTCCCTTTTCCTTTAGCATCCCACCGGGCACATGAAAGATTTCATCATTGATGATCACCTTGGAATTACCCCCGGTAAATTGAATCACCTGTCTGGTTGGATGCAACAGTTGTCTGGCAGCATGCAGTTGAAGTTCCGGCACGGTGACATAGCGGTCCGGCTGCAGGCCGGTCCCGTCAATGAGACGCCCCCTGGGTGTGGTATAAAAGGCTGTGGTCAGTTTTAACGCCCCGCCGTTTTTCAGGGGAATGATATCCTGCACAGTGGCTTTGCCGTAGGTATGAGTTCCCACCAGAGTTGCCACTTGATAATCCTGCAAAGCCCCGGCCAGGATTTCCGCCGCGCTGGCAGTCTGTTCATTCACCAGCACCACCACCGGCGTCTCATTAATGATAGGGTCCAGTTCCGTGATAAAGGCATCCTTATGTTTCTCCCGGTCCTCGGTGACAAATACTGTTTTATCCTTACCCAGCAGGTAAGAGGCGATTTCCGCCGCAGCATCCACATAGCCACCGCCGTTATTTCTCAGGTCAATGATTAAAGATTCAATACCTGACTCTTTCAGTTCAACCAGTGCGTTGGCAAATTCAGCTCCGGTTTCCATGCCAAAACTTTCAATGGCAATATAACCGATCCCGTTACCCAGGACTTTTTCATGGACGGTGGGGAGATTCACGGTATTCCGGGTGATGGTCACCTGCCTGTCCGGCTGGCCGTCTCTTCTCACCGTCAGGTTGACACTGGTTCCCTTATCTCCTCGCAGCATTGTAACAACATCGTAAAGCGCCTTCCGTGCCACATCCTTGCCGTCCACCGCCACAATGACATCCCCGTTTTTAAGCCCGGCTGCCTCGGCGGGAGAGCCCGGTAATACCCGAACGATACAGGGGTACTGATCCTTCATTTCCAGTTCGGCGCCAATTCCTTCAAAGTCGCCGTTCAATTCATCGCTGAACTGTTCCAGTTCCCCGGGGGAAAAATAAACCGTATAGGGATCGTTCAGTTGGTCCAGCATACCCTTTATACTTGCTCTGGTTAACTGGTCAATATCCGGCTGCTTCAGATGGTACCGGCTGATATAGCCAAAGACCTCGCCAATGGTGGAAGCCCCCTCCAGGGCCTTGTCTTCCTCGGCAAAGGCAGGCACAGACCAGGAAAAAGAAACAAAAACCAAGATTAAGAGAAGTCTTTTAAACAATTGATCACCTCATAACGTTTTAATAATATCTTTGATAAATTCGAGAGGACTTTGTAAAGTCCTTCCTTTGGTGACAATCCGGAGGTAAATTTACAATGCCTGAAGGTATTTTGCGCATGCCTGCTGAAAATACTAAAGATGCTAAATAAGGAAGGTGCTTACTTTGTCCTTGGATACGTTGATTGTTATCGATGGCAACAGCCTGATTCACAGGGCCTTTCATGCCATTCCCCTGCTGTCCAACAGTCAAGGGGTTATTACCAACGCCGTCTACGGTTTTACCAATATGATTTTAAAGGTCCTTAAGGAGCAAGATCCCGGCCTGGTGGCTGTGGCCTTTGATAAAGGCAAGGTTACTTTTCGTCACCAGGATTTTGCCGACTATAAAGGTACCCGCAAAGCCACGCCGGATGAACTGCGGCCCCAATTCATCCTGGCCAAAGAGATTCTTAAAGCCATGCGTATCCCCTACTTTGAACTGGAAGGATATGAAGCGGACGATTTAATCGGCACCATCGTCAACCAGGCGGAAGCCAGCGGGCTGAACATATTGATCCTGACCGGCGACAGGGATGCCCTGCAGTTGGTTTCACCCAAAACCAGAGTGATGCTCACCCGGAAGGGCATTACGGAAATTGAGCTTTTCGATGAAGGAAAGGTTTGGGACAGGTTTGGTGTGACCCCCGGCCAAATCGTGGACTTGAAGGGACTCCAGGGAGACCCGTCGGACAATATCCCGGGAGTCCCGGGCATCGGTGAAAAAACCGCCGTAGCGCTGCTCAAAGATTACGGGTCGGTGGAAGGGATTATTGAAAAAATCGAACACCTCCCCCCCAGATTCCAGAAGCTTCTGCGGGGTAAGGAGGATCAGGCCATCCTTTCCAAGAAACTGGCCACCATTATCCGGGATGTGCCCATGGAACTGGACTTATCACAATGCTCCTGGCGGGGCCCGGACCATCAAAGGCTTTTGGAAATCTTTAAGGAACTGGAATTTAAAAGTTTAATCAAACAACTTACCTCTGAACAGGGAACCGCCAAGTCGTCCAGGGAAGGCAAGAAAAAATTCGAAAGTGACCTGCCGCCCCTGGAAACCTATCAAGCAGGTTACCAAACCGTTACCAGTCAGGAAGACTTTGATGAAGTACTGGTGCAGGCCAGCCATGCCGGCAGGGCAGCAGTTTTCCTGGACGGGGTCCGGGGGAAGGGAATCAGGGCGGTTTACCTGGCAGTGCCCGGCCAAGATGTGTACCTGCTCACCGTCAAACCGGGAGATGACTCCTCCCACGGGAGTTTAAGTGCTCTCAAGGCCCTCTGTGAAAATGAGGCCATCAAAAAATATTTTCACGATGCCAAGGACGCCATCTGGCTGCTGCATCACCATGGAATCAAACTGCAGGGTCTGGCCTTTGATACCATGGTGGCGGCCTACCTGCTCAACCCTGCGGCCTCCCATTACGATTTAACCGACATCGCCCTGGAACACCTGGGGATTGTTTTGCCTCCGGAGGGAGAAACGGCCATGGCCGCCAGGGCAGAGGCCATTCTTCGCCTGACGGAGGAACTGTTCAAAAAACTGGTACAAAGGGAAGAAGACAGGCTCTTCATTGAGGTGGAGTTGCCCCTGGTTGCCGTGCTGGCCGAAATGGAAATGGCCGGGGTTGCGGTTGACAAGCAGGAACTGAAGGAAATATCCGCCGAACTGCACCACAGTACCGAAGCCCTGGCAGCTAAAATACATGAACTGGCTGGCGAAAACTTTAATATTAATTCCCCCAAGCAATTGGGACAGATCCTGTTTGATAAATTGAAGCTGCCGGTCTATAAAAAAACCAGGACCGGTTATTCCACCGATGCGGAAGTGCTGGAAAAACTGGCGGAAGAACATGAGATAGTAGATCTTCTTTTACAGTACCGCCAGATGGCGAAATTAAAATCCACCTATGCCGATGGCCTGGCAGCGCTGGTGGACCCGCAGACGGGTTGCTTGCACTCTACCTTCCACCAAACGGTAACAGCCACCGGCAGGTTGTCCAGTGCGGAGCCCAATTTACAAAACATTCCCATCCGGTTGGCATCCGGCCGGCGCATCCGTAAGGTTTTTATTCCCCGGCAAAAGGGCAACCTGATACTTACGGCGGATTACTCCCAAATTGAATTAAGAATTCTGGCCCATATGTCCCAGGATAAGAGTTTCCTGGATGCCTTCCGGCAGGGCCAGGATATTCACACCCGCACGGCCTCCGAGGTCTTTGGAGTGCCCTTGGACCAGGTAACACCGGAGATGCGTAACCGTGCCAAAGCCGTAAACTTCGGGATTGTTTACGGCATCAGTGACTTCGGCCTGGCCCGGGACCTCAAGGTAAGCCGTCAGGAAGCCAAAAGTTATATTGAAAACTTTTTTGCCCGCTGCCCCGGCGTGCGGCATTATATTGACCGGGTTATTCGGGAAGCCAGAGAACGGGGCTATGTCACCACCCTGCTCAACCGCCGCCGCTACCTGCCTGAGTTGTTCAGCAAGAATTTCAACATTCGCAACTTTGGCGAACGGGCGGCTATGAACACTCCCATCCAGGGCAGCGCCGCCGATATCATCAAGCTGGCCATGGTGAAAATCAGTAAAGAACTTAAGGAACGTGATTTCGCCACTCAAATGGTGCTGCAGGTGCACGACGAACTCATCTTTGACGCCCCGGAAGCGGAAATTGAGCCCCTCATCGTGCTGGTGCGAGACTGCATGCAAAATGCTTTGACCCTGGATGTTCCTTTAGTGGTTGATATAAAACTGGGACCCAATTGGTATGAAACAAAACCCATTTAACCCTTTCCCTGTGTGATGGAGGTGTTCACCGGTTGCCTGAACTGCCAGAGGTAGAAACCGTGGTCCGTTCCCTGGAGCAAAAGCTGTCCGGCCTTACCATTACCGCCGTGGACCTGTTTAAGCCGGAAGTCATCCGTTTTCCCAAACCGGATCAGTTTATTGAACAGATTACCGGTAAGCAATTTCAAAAGAAACTTGGCCGCCGTGGCAAATACCTGCTTATTCATTTAAGCGACGGCCTCACCCTGGTGATTCACCTCCGCATGACCGGGCGCCTGATTTACTGTGAGGCGGATCTGCCCGTGGAGAAACATACCCACGTGATTTTCCACCTGGATAACGGGAAACATTTAAGGTTTGCCGATACCCGCCGCTTCGGACGGCTGCAGCTGGCGCCCACCGCCGAAGTATCCGCACTGCCCGGCATTAGAGATTTAGGTCCGGAACCCCTGGACAAGGAATTTACCCGGGAATTTTTAAAGAAGGAGCTGCGGCGCCGCCGGACCCGCATTAAGTCCCTGCTGCTGGACCAGTGTTTTGTGGCCGGTCTGGGCAATATATATGCCGATGAGGCCCTTTTCCGCGCCAAAATTCACCCGGAACGCCTGGCCCCTGATTTAACAACCCGGGAAGCCGCCGGCCTGCACAAGGCCATCATTGAAGTCATTGCCGGGGGCATCAAACACCGGGGAACTTCCTTCCGGGATTATGTGGACGGTGAAGGCCGTGCGGGAAGTTTTCAGCATCACCTCAAGGTTTATAACCGGGAAGGCCTTCCCTGTTCCCATTGCGGCCGACCCATTGAGCGTATAAAAGTGGCCGGGCGAAGTTCCTACTATTGTCCGTCCTGTCAAAAACCAAAATAGTGGAAAGCACTCCTGTGTCATTCCCCTCATAGACTGTAGATGAAAGACAATGTCGAGTGGGGGGAAAGACATGGAATTACTGACGCTGGTTGCCTTTGCCCTGGCATTAAACATGGATGCCCTGGGCACCGGGGTGGCCTATGGGATCCGGAAAATTCGCATCCCGTTTTCATCTCTCATGATCATCAGCGGTATGTCTGTTTTAACGGTTGTGTTTTCCATGACGGCAGGCCGCATGGTGGCACAACTTATTTCGCCAGGCTTTGCCCACAGGCTGGGCGGCATTCTTTTACTCCTGGTGGGCATCTGGATCTTAGTCCAATCCATTCGAGAGGCCAGGCGGGAAGACCGGGAAGATGGCCGGGAACTTGAACGGACTGTAATGCAAATCCGGATTAAATCCATGGGTTTGGTCATTCAGGTGCTGCGCGAACCTTCCATGGCAGACCTGGACCGGTCCGGTGTTATTTCCGCCCGGGAGGCCCTGTTACTGGGCGCCGCCCTGGCCATGGACGCCTTTGGCGCCGGTTTTGCTGTCTCCATGTTTGGTTTCAGTCCCATCCTGACCGCAGCCGTGGTGGGCATTGGTCATATTCTCCTTACCTATGCAGGGCTGCTACTGGGCAAATACTTTGCCTGCACCGGCATTGGCCGTCAGATCGCCATGCTGCCCGGTTGTATTTTGATTGCCATGGGTATTTTAAAAATTCGATAGCAGTGGGGCAAGGAGTTGTCGTTCATGATTATCGGCTTAACAGGAAATATCGCCAGCGGTAAGAGCACTGTGGCAAAATACTTAAGGGAACTGGGCGCTAAAGTCATTAACGCGGACCAGGTGGCCCGGCAGGTGGTTTTACCCAATACCCCGGCCCTGAAGGAGATTGTTGACTCCTTTGGACCGGGTATTTTACACGATGATGGAACGCTCAACCGCCAAAAAATGGCCTCCATCATCTTTCATGATGCCGCGGCCAGGGACAGGCTGGAGAAAATTACACACCCTCGGATTGAAGAGGAAATTAACCGGGAAATAAATGCTTTTACAAAGGCCGATCCCGGTGGCATACTGGTACTGGAAGTTCCCTTACTGATTGAAGTTGGCTGGCACAAAAAGGTGGACCAGGTCTGGCTGGTTACCGTGGACCCGGAGGTACAGCTTCGGCGCCTGATGGCACGGGACAAGATTTCACCTGAACAGGCCCGGGAAAGAATCGCCAGCCAGATGCCCCAGGAAGAAAAAAAGAGGTTTGCCCATGTGGTCATCAATAATACCGGCTCACCGGAGGAACTAAAAAGGCAAGTGCAAGAAATATGGCAAGCCCTTCATGCCAATCATTGATTTACATTTATTGGCATATATTTTGTTAAGAGACCCTTGATAGCAGGAGTGATTGTATTGATCTTACGACGAAAAAAAACCAGGGGTATTAAAAGAAGGCTCCTGCTGCTTATCGTACTGGTTTTGCTGTGGTTTAACTACCGGGAAATCGGCCGCTGGTGGTATCCCTTTCAACACCAGGAATTAGTTTATCACTATGCTGAAGTCAACAAGTTGGACCCCCTGCTGGTGGCCGCTGTGATTAAGACCGAAAGCAATTTTAACGCCCGGGCCGCTTCCCCCAAGGGAGCCAGAGGGCTGATGCAGATTATGCCGGACACCGCCAATTGGATCTCCCAGCAAATGGGCGGCGGTCCTGTCCCCCCGGAGAAACTCTTTAACCCGGAAACCAGTATCAGTCTGGGCACATGGTATCTTGCGGATTTATTCGATGAGTTTAAAGGGGACCCGGTGCTGGCCATCGCCGCCTATAACGCCGGCCGGGGCAACGTAAGAAACTGGTTGAATGAGCAGCACTGGACCGGTGAACGCAAAACCATTGACCAGATTCCCTTTCTGGAAACCAGGCAATACATACGCCGGGTCCTCTGGAACTACAAGGTCTATCACTATTTATACGGCGACGGTAAGAAACCGTTGCACAATACGCAATCCCCGTCTACCGGACGGGGATTTGTTTTACCTCCGCAAGGAACCAGATATTGCATTAGCGTTTTCCGCCACGATTTATAAAACCCACTTTTTTTACAAAGCTCCGCCTCATCCATGGCCATCCCTCTATTCAAAGACCACGTCCGCCGGCATGCCATTCAAGGTAAGATACAGCAAGATCTTTTGTTTGTTATATTCTATCTTTCAAAAGGAAATACACTTTCCAAAATTGAATAAATCATTAATAATAAAAGCATACCCGAAAAGCGAGGTGTGACCATGGGGTTAATTTATACCGGAGCCAAGTGCCGTGACTGCTATCGTTGTGTAAAAATCTGCCATTTAAAAGCCATCCGTATGAATTCCAACGGCGCCAAAGGCAGGCTGCACGCCCAGGTGATCGATGAACTTTGCGTCCACTGCGGCCAGTGTATTTTAGCCTGTCCCCAACGGGCCAGGAGACCGGTCTCTGATTTAAAACAGGTACAGCAGTTGATTTCCGAAGGGACCCCGGTGGTGGCCGTGGTGGCAGCCTCCTTTGTCAGCGCGCTGCCCTTGAAAAACCCGGATATATTACCAACCCTGTTGCAGGAACTGGGCTTTGCGGAGGTCCAGGAAACTTCCATTGGGGCCGGTTTGGTGACCCAAAAATATTTAGAGCTGGGTTTTGAGAAGCCGATGATCGTCAGTTACTGCCCGGTGGTGGTCAATCTCATCGAGCGGCATTATCCCGAGTTGATCCCCATGCTGGCGCCGGTTGTTTCACCCATGGTGGCCCATGGCAGGGTCATTAAATCCATTAACCCCTATGCCAGGGTGGTATACATCGGCCCCTGCGCGGCCAAGCGGGACGAGGCGCAGCTCCTGGGGCTGCAAGATACCGTTGATTATTTCCTGGGTTTTAACGAATTCTGGGATTGGGTGCAGGACAAGGGAATTGACGTTGACAACCTCTCCCCTTCGGGATTTCATAAATTTTCCCCCTGTCACAACCGGATCTACCCGGTGGAGGGCGGTATGATTTGGACGGTGGCGGATGAGCTGAGGGAAGCCGGGGAAAGCTTTATCACCATGTCGGGACTGGATAGCTGTATCGAATTTATTAAGCATTTATCCAACAATGAAATTATCAACCCACCCAAGTTGATGGAGCTGTGGGCCTGTAAGGGCGGCTGCATTAACGGCCCCCTCTCCCTCTGCCTGGAAGAAAGCCTCTTCATACGGCAGCGCAAGCTGCTGGAATATTATAACTCATCCGGTGAGTGTGCCTTTGAAATAGATGAATATAAGTTACCGGAAATCGATCTTTCCCGCAGTTTCACCAATCGAAAAGTAACCCTCCCCATCCCCACGGAAGCGGAAATCAAAGCCATCCTGGCCCGCACCGGCAAGCATACGCCGGACCAGGAATTTAACTGCGGCAATTGCGGTTACGACTCCTGTCGGGATAAGGCGGTGGCGGTTTACCAGGGTAAGGCAGAGGTGGAAATGTGCATTCCCTATATGAGAAAACGGGCGGAATCCATGTCTAACCTGATCATTTCAGCCATGCCCAACGCCATTATCGTGGTTGGTAAGAACCTTGATATCCTGGAAATTAACCCGGCAGCAGAAAAATTGTTTCAATGTTCCGCCTCGGAAGTGGTGGGCCAAAGAATTCTAGCCCTTATGCCCGCCACCAATTTCCTGAAGGTAATCCAGAGCGGCGAAATGATCAATACCACCGGCACTTACCCGGAACTGGGCATTATCACCAGGGAGATTATCTTCCCGGTGAAAGGGACCGATGCGGTGGTGGGGATCTTTGTGGATATTACCTCTGAAAACCGCCGGAAGGAGCAGTACGAACTGATTAAGAGCCAGACCATCCAGCAGGCCCAGGAAGTCATCGAAAAACAAATGATGGTGGCCCAGGAAATCGCCGGGCTGCTGGGAGAGGCCACCGCAGAAACCAAGGTTCAACTGGGTAAACTGATTAAATTGATGCGGCAGGATACCCTTTAGAGAGGAGTGCCGCCTGTGAAAATCTGTTTAGACATTGGCGTGGCCCAGCTAAAAAAGTATGGAGAAGAGTTGTGCGGCGACAGTGTGGAAATCGTGCGCACCGGCCAGGCCGACCTGGTGGTGGTGTCCGACGGCCTGGGCAGCGGCGTCAAAGCCAACATCCTTTCCCGCCTAACCACAAAAACCGCTGCCACGATGCTGCGGCAGGGCGCTGACATCGATGAAGTCATCGACACTGTGGCAAGGACCCTTCCCATCGACAAGACAATTAATGCCGCCTACAGCACCTTCTCCATTTTGCATATTCAAAATAACGGTAAACTTTATCTGGTGGAGTATGATAACCCCGGCGTATTCATCGGCAACAGGAACAAACTGTTTACACCCCGGCGGGTGGAGCAACTGATCGCCGGCAAGAAAATCTTCGAGTATGATTTTGAAGTGGACGATCAGGACTGGCTGGTGTTAACCTCCGACGGAGTATTAAACGCCGGCACCAACGGCCGTATGAATGTAAGCTGGGACTGGAAAAGAATCGGTAGCTTTATTGAGGATTCCTATGCCGAGGATAAAAGCGCCCAGGATTGGGCCGAGGAAATTGCCGGTCTTTGCAATACCTTATACGGTGAAAAACCGGGGGATGACGTAACCGTCGTGGTGGTCAAGGTGCGCCGGCCGATGCACGTCACCATGCTGATCGGCCCGCCCCAAAGGAAAGAAGACGACCGGCTGGTGGTGCGAAAACTCATGGAAGCTCCCGGCGCCAGGGTGGTCTGCGGTGGTACCACCGGGGAAATTGTGGGCCGGGTCTTGGGGCGCAAAGTCTTTATTGACCTGTCCTCCGTGGCCGAAGGGGTCCCCCCTGTGGGCATGTTGCCGGGGATTGACCTGGTGACAGAAGGAGCTGTTACCCTGGTGCAAACGCTGGAACATATTAAGGCAAATACCGATTTAAAGCAATTAAAAAATGCCAGAGACGGGGCCAGCCGTTTGGCAGCCCTGCTGAAAAAAGCGGACAGCATTCACTTCATGGTGGGCCTGGCCAAAAATGATGCCCTGGCATGCAACGATGGGCCGGCCATCTATGCCTATAAACACCACGTCATCAAAGACATGATCAAGACCCTGCGTGATCAAGGAAAAGATATCACAGAGGAATATTTTTAAAAAATCCCAGGGGTTGACCCCGCCTGCATGATAAAAAGTCACCCTTTCAGGTGACTTTTTCACGTTACACTAACTTTTCAACAATATCCCTGGCGATGCGTACCCCGCAAGCACCGGCCTGGGCCAGACCACGGGTAATGCCGGCGCCGTCGCCACCGCAGTACAACCCTGCTATTTGGGTTTCAAACCGGTCATTCAAAAGCGGGCGGGAAGAATAGAACTTTGCCTCCACCCCGTAAAGCAGGGTGTGCTCGGATGCTATACCGGGGGTTACACTGTCAAGGGCCTGAATCATTTCAATAATACTTTTCATGGTGTTATAGGGTAATACCAGACCTAGGTTGCCCGGCACAGCCTCTTTTAAAGTGGGCTCCACAAATCCTTCTTTAATTCTCTTATCCGTTGACCTGCGGCCCTTTAAGATATCGCCAAAGCTCTGGATCAACACGCTGCCGTTGGACAAATCATTGGCCAGCCGGGAAATGGATTTGGCATATTCAATGGGCTTGTCAAAGGGATAAGAAAACTTGTGGGAAACCAGTAAGGCAAAGTTCGTGTTATTACTGCCCAGGTTCTTGTCTTTATAGGCATGGCCGTTGGCCAGCATAACACCGCTGTGGTTTTCAATCACCACGTGACCGGACGGGTTGTTGCAGAAGGTTCTCACGGTGGTGCCGGTGGAGGAGCGGTATATGAATTTTCCTTCATAGAGGTTTTCATTAATTTCTTCCATAATGGTATCCAGAGTCTCCACCCGCACCCCGATGTCCACCTGGTTATTGATCATTTCCAGGTGGTATTTCTTTAAGACGCCGGTTAACCATTCAGAGCCGTCCCGGCCGGGCACGATGACAACTTTATTGGCATAAAATTCCTCTTTCGTTTTGGTGACAATACCTTTAATATATTTACTATCATCTTTGTTCTCTACGATGATATCTTCTACCTCGGTCTCAAACATCATATCGATATACTTTTTAAGAAACTCAAAGATACTTTTCAGGATCTCAAGGTTTTGCTCGGTACCCAGGTGCCTTACCTCTGCCCGGAGCAATTTCAGACCGACACCCAGACCCCGTTTTTCAATATTCTTTACCGCGGGTGTGGTGGGATCGGAAACCACCGTTGTTGCGCCGTGTTTTAAATTAATTTGATCCACATACTTGATCAATGCCAAAACTTCAGAGGGGGCTAAATAATCAGTCATCCAGCCGCCGAATTCCGTGGTGATATTAAATTTCCCGTCAGAATAGGCGCCGGCTCCGCCAAACCCGTTGGTCACCGAACAGGCGGGCATGCAGCCTGCGGTCTCCTTCTTGACAGTGGGCGGCGGACACTTGGTCAGTTTTTTTTGCAGAATGGGGCATTGACGCTTGTAAATGTCGCGTCCTTTATCTATTAATAAAACTTTTAAATGAGGAGCTTTTAACGCCAGTTCATAACAAGTAAAAATACCAGCAGGGCCGGCGCCAACCACAATTACATCATAATTTTTCAATGGTCTCACTCCCTACTATTGAGAAAATTCATTTAAGCAAACATATTCATTGTGAACTATTTTATTTAAGATTTCAATATCTAAATAAGACCAAAATAAAAAAATGCAGGAAAAAACCTGCTGCATTCGCCTAATTTACCGTATATAAACCCGGCAGACATTTGGTAATCACCGGAACAGAGCAATCTTCATCCTTTGTAAACAAATCCTAAAAATTTAACATATTACACATATTTCTTATCCAAAAGTTCTTGCCTCTGCATACCGGTCATGCTATAATAACACTTGCGATTGTCACATGTCGGAGTGGCGGAATCGGCAGACGCGCACGTTTGAGGGGCGTGTGGGAAACCGTGCGGGTTCAAGTCCCGCCTCCGACACCAAAAATCTTTATAGAAAAAGGTCTTCTGTCAATTGAACAGAAGGCCTTTTTCTTTGTATTTTCGGTTTTTTTGAACAAAATCTGCGAATTCGTATAATAACCACCAATCCAGCCTACTATATGGTGTGGGACATTCTTTGGTTAGAAGGAAAAATTGCTTTTAAGTTTGGCTTGGTTACCAAAGTACGGCCCTAATCTCTTCAAGGTTTCCGGTGGGCTTGCCGAAATAATAACCTTGCCCACAATTGACCTTGAGGTCCCGTAACGTATTGGCTATGCTCTCATTCTCCACACACTCTGCAATGGTTTTTTTACCGAAGGCATGAGCCACTTTATTCATGGCATAAACCAGTGTAAAATGTGCAGAATTATTGTCTATGTTTTTAACAAAGGAGCCGTCTATTTTAATGTAGTCTACCGAAAGGTTAAGCAGATAAGAAAAGGAAGAAAAACCAATACCAAAGTCATCCAGGGCAAAACGGCACCCAATCTTCTGTAGCTTACGGAGCCATCTCTCGGTGACAGCCAAGTCCTTCATGGCTGAGGTTTCGGTTATTTCAAAACCTATCCTACTCGGATCAACTCCGCTGTTTAAAATATCCTCTTCAATACTAACCAGTAAACCTTTATTTAACAGACTCACAGCAGATAAGTTTACAAATATCTTAATTTCCGGGACTTCAGATAATTTCCTTAAGGCAGCTTGTATCACCCAACGGTCAATCTCCGCCATCAGACCAAAACGTTCGGCCACAGGTATAAATTCGCCCGGTAATAAAAGCTTATTATCATCACCCACTAACCGGACCAGGGCTTCATAATGAAGGATTTCTCCTTTATTCAAACAAACGATTGGTTGATAGTATAAAACCAACCTGTCTTCCCTAAGGGCTTGTTTGATTGCTTTAATTCGGTGATTTATTTTAAGGAATTCCAGTGAAGCGTCTTCACTATGATGAATATAAGCTACCCTGTTGCGGCCCTCTTCTTTGGCTTTATAAAGGGCTATATCCGCTTTGGAAAGAATTTTCTGGTAGTCTAAGGTACCATCTATTAAGACAATACCGATACTAATAGACAGGTTAAGCCTGGTAGAACCAACAATAACTTCGTTTTCATAGACTGCATTCCTAATTCTATCCGCCATGTCCAAAACTTCATTTTTCTCTATTCCTTCAATAATAATTGCAAATTCATCGCCGCCAAAACGAGCTGCAAAATCCCCTTCCCTAATATTTTTCTGAAGGATTTCTGTAAATTGAACTAATAATTCATCCCCTGCCGTATGTCCCAGGGTATCGTTAACCAGCTTGAAATTGTCAATATCAATAAGCAGCAGGGCACTTTCCAGACCTGTTTTAGCTTTTTTCACAGCCAACCGAAGGGCTTCCTCCAAAGAGTAACGATTAGGGATATTGGTTATAGCATCATGAGTGGCAAGATATTGTAGTTTTTTCTCTGTTTTTTTTCGCTCATCGATATCGTCCAGGATCCCCATGATATAATGTCCATCCTGTAACGGGCGAAGTACTGCAGTTAAGGTAGCCCAGAAGGAGTTGCCGTTTTCCTGTTTTATGCGAACCTCCAGATTTTTGATATACCCCTTCCTTTGAATGATTTCTTTTAACTCTTCATTGCAAACCTCACAGAAACTGGCAAAGGATTTCTGCTGTAGCTCTTTAATTGATTCTACTCCCAAAAGCCTGAGGAAAGCGGGGTTGGCATCTAAAAAATAGTAATCCATGCCACAAATAAAAATCCCTACATCAAGATTATTCATGAGGTCGAAATATTTTATTTGCAAACTATTTTTTTCTTTTTTCTCCAAATCCAATAATTTTCGATGGGTTTGGCAAGCTGCTATGGCATTAGAAAGCTGCGGTATAAGCTCTTCCAGGACGCCGGCCAACCCTTGACTTGCAGCGCCCTTATAAGTGAAAAAGAGCTGTAAAACAGTCTTACTGCCAATGGGCACCAAAAGAACTTCTTTTTCATTGCCAGTAAATGGCATACAGTACTGAAGAAAATCTAAATCATCCTCGGTTTTAAGCAAGGGGGTACCCGCTTTCAGGCTATTTTCCAGGCTAACCTTTAAGTTTTTTGCGATAGCGCTATAATCCATCCCCCGGGTGAATGAGCCCACGGCGCTTACCATAGTGGGTTCTTCATCCTCCAATAGCCAGACCAATCCCCGGTAAGCCTCCCCTTTTCTGACCACTGTCTCCAGAAACTTTTTCAGCATTTCGTGAAGATCCAAACTACCGCCAATGGAGAGAGCTATTTCGTAGGACAGAGATAATTTTTTTGTCATATTAATTATGTGTTTGTTCATCATTACAGGACACCCACCACAGTTGTCTTATTATAGAATTCAAGGTATCTGTCGCCGTTGGAAGCTATTTCCCCAAAACTTAGGAAACCAAATAAAGGGATGGTGTCGGGAATATGCTCCCGAATAACCCTTAATTCTTTTTTAAAGTCCTCCCCCAAGAAAAGAGCTCTGGATATACAATCCACCAGCAGGGTATGTCCACCCCTTTTTCCTGTAAGTTCACGATACCTCTGGAAGGCCTGTTTAACGGCATCCCCCGCTGCATCAATTAATTGCGATTTGTCCCCGTGTAAGAGTACGATGATGGAATTCTGCGGAATTTCGCCTATTAGTATCATGGAGCCTTCCTCTCCGGCCTGGATAGCATCACGGACGATGATGCTTCCGTCCAACTTCACCATACCAAAGGGATAACTTTTGGCAATATCAAAAAAATTAGCTTTTTCTACATGAACCTTTTCTTTCTCCAAAAGAATCTGCTGATAATAGGGAAAGGCCTTCTGCCAGTTGATTTCTTTTATCTCATTCCCTTTAGCACTGTTCACCACCAGAGGACCATACATCGGCTGCCAGCCGTGGGTGACACCCACCCCTATGGAACTTTTCGCCCTCACAATGATAGCGCCTTGATCAATACATTCTTCCTGAGAAAACAAGACATGCTTGTGCTGGTTATAAAGGCTCCCAGCTCCGCCTCCGATAAAACCCCATCGACTGCCGGAAGTTTCAAAGATATTGTTTAAAAATGCAGATATGTTGCCGGTTCGTCCATCCACTAATATTAGCACTGAGTCGTTGGAGGCGACTGTTTCGCAGGGAAAACCTGAAAAATCATCTAATGATTTGATAACATCTAAGAGAATGGGCTGCTCTATACTGCAGCCAACCACCCCTTCTGTATAATGAACATCTTCGAAAATGACTCCGGGAAAAATCCCACCGAAAACCAGCGCATCAAACTCCTTGAACAAAGGACGAAGCATTTCATAATCAAAAAGGGTGTTCTCTGCCACCATTAAAAAAATCCCACAGGTACCTTCTACCTGCAGATCTTTTAAAAAACTTCGCCAGCTTTCAAGACCCGAGGGTTGAAAAAAAACCGCTTTTGAGATCATACGTTCCCCCCGAACTATATCTATTGGAAAATAATTGAATGCTTTGCTATAAACTTGTTCTACAAACTTTTTAATTTTTCCTCCAACTCTGACATTTTTCGGAGAGAATCTTCCTAAATCGGCCGGTATCAGTGTCCTCTCCCAGATTCACAGCAGTAAGCAGAGTATCAAAACACCAGATAGCATACCGCCAGTAATTCTTTCAATCCGTTTCATTAAACCACTCCTTGTATTAATCTGCCAATATAGATGATTCCTCAGTTATGTCACTTATGTCACTACCACAGTAGGGACAAATCCATTGCTTTTCAGGTGAAGCACTGTAAGATTTCTTTCCGCACACAGGACAGATTTTTAAATACATGGACCCTCACTTTCCTCAAACCATCCATTTTTGAACTACATTTGAAGACTCAGCAACACTGATTTTTTACAGGCCATTACGTTACTGGTAACATATCAACGGAAGAAAGCTAACCCTTCAGCTGCAGTGAGTTGCAAACGTAAGGATATTTTAAAATTGAGTTTACAAGATTACAAAACATGGGCGGACAAGGTTACACAGGGATTCTACGATGCCGCCAAGTTTTTGATGGAGCAAAAAATCTTTTCCAACCGCGATTTACCTTATGCCACCCAGCTAATACCCCTGGCTGCCATCTTTGTGGAGTTAGGAACACTGGCACATAACCAAACAGTTAGGCAAATGATTGCCCGCTGGTACTGGTGTGGCGTTTTTGGAGAACTATATGGAGGTGCCGTGGAAACACGGTTTGCCCGGGACTTACCACAGGTGGTTGAGTGGATTAAGGGAGGTGCCTTACCGGACACAATTACCGAGGCATACTTTGATCCCAACCGACTGTTGAGTCTTAGAACCAGAAACAGTGCTGCATATAAAGGTGTTCACGTCTTACTTATGCGGGAGGGTAGTAAAGACTTTTTATCGGGGGTTCCTATTGACCTTCAGACATATTACAACGATAACATTGATATTCACCATATTTTCCCGGTCGACTACTGCCGCAGTAAAGGAATACCACCTGAAGATTATAATTCCGTAATCAATAAAACCCCCTTGTCCAGCAGGACAAATGGAATTATTGGCGGCAATGCCCTAAGCACTTACTTAAACTGAATTAAGTTGTCAAAGGGTTGACAAATTAGGAATAAATAACAGCTCCCCTTGTTTTTCTTCGCCATTCTTTGCCGCCATTCCTTGGAGTTTTCAAAGAAAAATAATTAATTCCTACAACTCCCCTTCGCCTTTTTAGCTGCGTACATCCGGGCGTCTGCCACGCTGATCAATTCGTCCAAGCTTTTTCCGTCCTCCGGGTACCGTGCCAGTCCTATCGAAAGACTTAAAAAAACATCCTTATCAGGGCAGGTTGCTTTCATGTATTTCTGCAGCCGCGCCTGCAAAGTCTCCAGGGCGCGGCCCTTTGTAGGGAAAGAGAATAGCAAATTCGTCACCCCCGTAGCGGATGGCCACGTCACCCTGGCGAATGCTCATCTTGATTGCCCTGGCCACATGTTTTAACGCATCGTCCCCACACTGGTGTCCCGCGGAAGGCAAAAAAAGGTTTGCTGTTCAATGCGGTTATGGCCCTGCAGTACCTTGTAAACAGCGGTTTTAAGATTATCGCAGATAATACTGTGGAGCACACCGCCAAAGAAGTTGAAGACCTGGACGTGGGTTGGCCGCTCGACAATCAGTAACACAATCCCCTGTCTTCCCCGGCCAACGGCAAGGGCTGTTTCTGTTTACCTTTATTTATAAACCACCTGAAGTTCTCCCCTTTTGGATCAGGAATTCTTTCCAGCCGCGGGTAATGGATATTAGGCAGGGGAGGCGTGCTTAAAATTTTCTGCAGATCTTTGATGTTTTCCAGCTCTCCAAATTCTCTGCCGTATAAATCTTTCATTTCAGACTTGAAGCGGTCAATCTTTTCGTTGATCTGCTTCCGGTCCAAAGCCAGCGCATACTGCTCGTAAGCAGTTAACGAAAGGTACTTCTTTTTCAGGTCAAAAACCTCGACTTTTTCAACAATTACCTTTACCGACCCAAAGCCCAGCGGTCTGGCATAGCCGAGGCGGTGATACATGCCTTCTTCCAGCTGGAGAGACCACAACAGGGCACCCAGCTCCGCAGGGGCCAGGCTCTCAAAATCCACGGTAAATTCAAAAACGGCGCCTGGTTTTACGGCATTGCGCACGGTACGGTTCTGATTATCCTTCTTCCCTTCAGGGCGCTCATATTCGTAACCGTCTGGGTGCCTGGAAGGGCCGGCCCCGTGGTGTAGGTAAAACTTCCGCCCCCTTAAAACGGCCTCTTCAGCATATTTTAAATCCCCGGAAGGCTTTTTGCTCTGCCTGTTCAACAGGTAAAAGGAAGTGGCGGTGGGTTTAGGGGAAGAAAGGATGGCCAGGGTTATCTCCCCCTCTTCACCGCTGTCGTAAATCATCTTGCCGCTGCTGAAGCTCAGTCTGCCGGCAAAAGCAACAGCGCTGTCCGCCGGGTGGCCTTCATTTGGACGGTCTTTATCATTACCGCCAACCCAGCCGAAAAGACGGCAGGCGGGGCAGAGTACTTCTATTTTCTTGCACTTGTGCAAGTATTTGGGCAGCAGTTCGCGCATACTTTTTTCGTGAAAAACGCGGGGCACCAGCACCGGTGCCAGGAAAACCACATCCGGACTGTCGGCAGATCCGGCAAGCAGAGCGTAGACCAGCTCGCCGTCTTGAACCTTATATCCTTTCGAACACCCCTTCACGATAAACCGGCTGTACGCTGCGTGTTTACCTTCGCCTTCTTTTTTTGATTCAAGCGGCTTTTGCGGGTCCTGCAGCTTTTTAATCCGCTCGCAGTGCCTGTCTGCATATTCGGCAATCAACTTTTCGAATTCTTTTACTTTTTCTAACGGCAGATTTATTTCTTGCCCGGAATTTTGCCCGGAATTATCGAAAAAAAAGCGCTCGCTATGCTTGGACTCGATGTTTTGGTTGTTTTTGCATAGATAACCTTTCGTTAATATAAAATCGCCTTTTCCCATCTTAAGCTCATTATATTTCTCTTTAATGGCCTGCTCATTATCCGGAGCTTCAATCTCCACCACGTCGTAAAAAGTTATATTGGGGTGGCTGTGTCTTCTCTTTTTTAAAATAGCCCAGCATTCACTGCCGTGGCCGGTGTCTTCCGGCAGTGCAGGCGGTGTTTTTCCCCTCCGGCTGTGCACGAATTCGTCGTTCTTTTGCTTTAGAGTCTTGCTTGGCTCAAGAGGCCAGAACGAATACAGCCAGCCGGCATACTGAGTTTTGCTTTTGGGATAATTTTCATTTAAATACCGCCTGGGGTCAGGATAAATTATCATGTTTTCCCGCCCGGGCAAAAGTTTCAGCTTAAAACCTTCTTCCCGGCTTCCCTCGATCCTGGCCGGCACCAGCCAGGCAGAGTACCGGTTATTCCGGTAGGAAAGCCTCCTGTCATCGAAGACTGCAAAACAGGAGTTGGTGGCAGCTTCGTAAACCGAGCGCACCATCCCCCGCAGGCTGCTGCCGGGAATGAGTTTGCGGCCGTCGATCTGGAAAAAGCGGTATTTTTTGTGGCCGTCATTTTGCCCGTCTTCCTCGATACCGTGGGAATCAGAAATAAAAAGCGGCGTTATATTGACCAGGCGGCAGGTAATCCGGCCGGACAGCCCGGTAAAGCGGTCGTGCGGCGGCGGCTGGCAGCGCCAGAACAGATGCGGCCCGCCTGCGGCTTCCGCCGGCTGGTCCAGGTAGCGGACAAAATTGTAGGGGTTTAAAAACTGGTTTCCATCCTGTGTCCCGGCACTCTGCGCCTGCCCGGCCAGTATATCTCCCAGGCCGGCCCGCTTCAGGTATTCCATTGCTTTCTCTTCGGACAGCATTCCTTCCATTTCCCCTCCGCAAACAGAAAAAACCGGCCCGGCTTCTGGCAGCGCAATTTCCGGTTTGCCTTTTTCTCTGCCGCCTCTGTCTGTAGCCCCGGCGCTTTCCGGCTGCTCTTTCTTTACATACGGATCAACCACCCTGACCCGGCACACCCGGCCATCCGGGCTCAAATCATATTCCACTTCCCTCCCCGCGGAAAGAAAGGCGCGGGAGGATCTGTCCACGTTAATTAGTTTAAAATCCAGCATTGCGCCGGTTAGGTTATCCTTAAGCCTGCCCCTGTTCTTTCCCGGACTATAATTGATAATCTTACCCCGCGGCATTTTTCTCTCCCTCCTCAACCAGATCGCAGTACCATACCAGTTCAACACGGCCCCTGCGGCTGTAGACGCGGCAGAGCAGTTTCACCCGCCCTTTAAAGTCAACCGGATACTTCAGGTCGGCCGCCGCCACACGCCTTTCCTGCCACGCTTCCGCTTTCCCATCATACTGTCCCCAGAGAAGAAATGCTTCTTCATTTACGAAAAATTTTGCCTTCTTCTCCTCCTCCCACAAACTTTTCCCCGGTCCCAGGTTCCCGGGCAGCTCAAGCCCCGGCGGGCCGATCACCCGCCACCTGAGCCGGCCCGGGCCGTCTCTCCAGCAGTAAAAATCACCTCCCGGCCCGAATACGCGCGCCCACAGCAGGTCGTCCGGCCACCGGTCAACAGACCCAGCCTTTAAAAACTTTATCTCTTCCAGGCAGGCCAGAACGGCATATTTAAACCCCATCACCCTGCGCAGATCCGGCCAGGCGGCCCGCCAGCCTTCCATCGATATTTCACTTCCGCACACGGTCAACTGTTCCTCACCCACCTCCGCTCCTTCACGCATCACACCTCCGGCCAGCTCCCGGAAATCCACTCTCCCTTGCCTCATAACTGCACCTCCAGTGGATAGAGTTTCCAAAGTTCTTCCCGGTCAAAATAGTAATCTTTCAGCAAAGGCGGCAGCCGCTTTTCTTCCCTGTCCTGCCTGGATACCTCTTGCCGGTACAGGTCTTCTATCCAGCCATTAACCGCCGGCAGGAAAAGAGGCAGGCTTTCGGGCACGTGCAGGGTAAAGCAGTTGAAAATGCCCCTGCAGGTCTTCCGGGCCGTGGGCTGTTGCGCCGAAGATAAATTTATAGTACCCAGATCCTTTTCCTGGAGATAGCCCACGGTCAGTTCGCCGCCGGTCAACCTGGCCAGACCAAAGCCCTTCCCTCCGCCATAGCCGACCCGGACACTCTCGCAGGCGAAATCGCGCAGGACCAGGGCCAAAAGGCCCAGTTCCCAGGGCCGGGGGTTTTCAATATAGAGGTGCAGCTCAAACTGGGGCCGGCAGAGGACCACGGCATCGTATTTCAATTTCCCGGCGCCCCCGCCGGTAAAACGGTCCACCGCCAGGAAGTCAAAAAGCTTCAATACGGCCTCCGGCCGGGAGTCTGTCTGGCTAAAAAGGGCGTCGGAAACAAACAGCCGGCCGCCCCGGCGGGTGCTGCCGAAGAGGCGGCAGGCCAGGCAGAGGTCCTCTTCCTCCGCTATATCCAGCCCGGAGAACCCGGCTTCTGTCAACAGAGCATCACAGGCGGCCAGCGGCTTCTCCGGCAATCTCTGCAGCGGGTCGCAGGCCGGGCAAAAGGCTTTAAAATATTCCGCCTGCTTCTGGCGGTTGCCGGGGTTTTTCTGCTGTGCTTTAATGCTCCAGATGGTGCGCAGGATCTTTTCCGCCCGTACCCGGATCACCCCTTTCAGCGCCGAACCGGGCAGCACCGGCAGGTCCCACTGGTCCCAGGCAATGGTCAGGGGAACATGGTCAAAACCATAAAGCACGGCCTGGGGGTCGCTCACCACCATGCCTTCTGTGAACTGCAGCCGGCCCGCAAAAGAGCACCACAGGCGCAAACCGCCATCCCTGCCGGCGCCGCCGGCAGAACTCACCTTCCGGCGGGCACTCTCCAGGCTAACGTCCAGCCAGCCTTTACGCACTCCGGCCACCTCCCAGGGGCGGTCTGATGCCAGGTATTTCCTCACGTCCTCCACCCTGCCCAGATCCAGCTCCCGCATTTCCAAAGAGCGCAGTCGAAAAACACCCAAGCCGCTGGTCACCCGCCCGCCCAGCCGGCCGCGCCCTTCCTGCCATTCGGCCAGGGCCGCCGCCAGCAGAAGCTCGCCTGCTTCGTCCACACCGCGCAGCTCCAGACGCAGGGAAAAGACCGCCCCCGGCGGCAGCACCTCCAGGTTAAACTTAGCCCGTGCCGCCCTGGCCGCCGTGCCGGTGACCCGGTCAATGCCCACCCCGTCGCGGATGGCGGCTGGCAGGCTCTCCTCTTTCAAAAAGGCATTATAAACGTAGAGCCGGGAGGCTGACGGCCCCCGGCCGCCTGCCCGATCCATAGGACTTCCGGCTTCCTCCTCTTCAGCGGAATTGATTTCCCCCATCAGCCGGCAGACAGGACAGCCGCAGATGCCGCGGCCGCCCGCCAAAGTCCGGCAGGCCTCCCATCCCAGCCCGGGGGCCAGCCTGGTCATTTTCTCCCGCAGGGCACCGGCCAAGGCGGTTCCCGGCAGGTAGACCGCTCCCCGCTCGTCGCGGATCAACAGGGCATCCGCCACTTCGCCGGCCTCGCCGCTGCCCAGGTGCAGGGCGCAGGATATAACCAGTTCGGCAGTAATCACTTTATAAGCCTCCACCGTTTATACCTCCTCCTTTACATCGGCACCTATGCCGGCCAGCCTGCCGGCCAGCGCTTCCACTGCCCTGGTAAACTCACAGCTGTTTCTGGATTTTCCGGCCAGTTCCTCTAGCAGTTCCTGAAGCCGCTTCAGCCGGTCTTGTCCCTTGCCAGGGGGCCAGATCTTGTTCTCCCGCCCGGGATCGCAATAATCTTTCAAATACTTAATGATATTTTCAGACGGCCAGCCCATAGAGGAAAGCTTTTCTTCCAGTTCTTCCACAGGGCAATGGCGCTGCCGGTACAGCCAGCGGGCCAGCAGGGCCAGCTGCTTTCTCTCTCCCCCCGGCCATTCCTTTACAACCTCGTCCAATCTTTTATCCAGCAGTTCATTAACTTCCCGGCTCCATGCGCTGTCCCGCCGCATAAAATGATCCGTCGTATCGGTGAGCAGCTCTGTGAGCAGTTCTTCGGGTAAAGAGACGCCGGTTTTAGGCAGTTGGATCTTTTCCTCCAGCAGGTTGAAGGCCACCCGGCCGTATCCTTCCCACCGGTATTCACCCACCCCGGCCGCCTCCAGGCGGCACATCCGGTCCAGCATTTCTTTCTTCACACCGCCCGGCACCTTCAGCCGCCAGGTGGACCCTGCCTGGATTATCACCTTGCGCTGATCCGGCAGGCCCCACAGCCGGTTAAACCCGTCCCGCTCAGTTGCACAGACAAAAACATCTTCATCTTCCACTTCCACTGGAAAGCCCAGGATTTTTTCCAGCCAGCGCTGATCCGGCTCGCAGCAATAGCGCCCCCACTGATCCACGAAAACGGTGTCGGAGATAAAGGTGAACCTGATTCTTTCTTCTCCTTCTTTCACCCTCTCGCGCAGGGGACTGTTAAAGCCCTCCCGCTCCTCCGCCCTCTGCAGCCTGCCGGCGTGTAAGCGCAGGGTGCCGTAACCCCGCCCGGCCGCCTTGCCCACTTTAAGCGAAAAGGCCCTGTCCTCGCCAAGATTGAATATTTTTGCAAAGCACTCCCAGACCGCCCTGCTGCGGAAGCAGATCTCGCCCCAGAAACAGGTGCCGGCAGGCAGGGCGGTGTAGCCGAAAAGCTGTCTCGGAAGGGCACGGCCGGTCCCATTGTCTATACTCACATGCATTTCCGGTGCCAGGGTGATTTCTATTTTACGCGGTTTTTCGTGAACCGCCACAAAACCGGTGCCGGCCACAAGCGGCGTCTCAACCTTGCTATCTCGTAATTCATAGATTCCATAGCATTGGGGGCAGTACTCATCCCCCGGCCCGTCTATTGAAGCAAGCAGAAACAACCCCCTCTCTTCTTTGTCATGGCCGTTATATCCGGAGAAATACTTGCACATGCCCGTATCCCTGGGAACGGGCAGGCCGGGGAAAACAAGGGTATCCTTTTTCAAACACGGCCAGAGGGGCGACAAGACAACCGCCCCGGTAAAAAAGAGCTCTTTGATCAGGTCCGGCAGCAAACTGTCTCCCACCTGCTCTGCCGCCCGCCGGATCAGGGAGCCGAAAATGGCCCTGCCCGGCACCGCCTGCACACTTTCAAACATGTTTCCCGCTTCTGCCCGGCAGGCCAGCACCAGGGGCTCCGCGGCCCGGGCCAGCAACCTGATCACCTGCGGTTCCTCCGGCTGCCGCAGGGCCTCTTTCAGCAGGGAGACCGGGTCCGGCAAAGACCGTTTGTTCTCAACGGCCCTGTTAACCGGCGTCAACAGCACATCCCGCTCAATTTCCCCGGCACAGAAAGCAAGAATTCGTTCCCAAAAGTGCTCCTGTACCTTTGCCGGTTCTGCCGGGAAACCAGCATCTTCCACGCCCTGTATTCCCCGCAGGCCGATCACGCACTCTCCCCAGCCGCGCCGGCGGGAACTCCCCAGGTGCCGCACATTTCTGGCGGCAGCCACCAGCAGGGCCACGTCTTCCACGTTCACCTCGCGGCCGGCTGCGCTCTGCGCGGTAAAAACGAAGGCCAGCCGGCGGTCGCCCCGCTCCAGTGAAAACAGGGAACGCGGCTGGGACCGGCGGGCGGCGTAATTTATCCGCACCCGGTGGACGGCAGCAAACCGGTCCTTTATTTCCATCGCCGGCCTTTCCAGACCTCCGGGCCGCGCCGAAGAAATTTTCCACAGCCCGGGTCCGGCAGGCGTGCCGAAAAGGCGGCATACCGGGCAGGAAGCGCCGCTGCTGCAGTATCCGCCGCCCAAAGGATGCCGCGCGCCCTCCCCGTACCGTTGCCGCACCGCCGGCATCTGCAGCAACCGCTCCAGCCCGTCCCGCAAAAGACCGGCCAGGGTCGTGCCGCGGATTGCCGGCACACCGTCACCATCGCGCAGTAAAAAAGAGTCGATTTCCCCGGCAAATCCCGAACCTACATGGTAGTGGCTCAGTAACTGCAGCTCAAAAGTCAGCTCCACCGCCATCTCTACCGCCCCCTTTCATAATCACTGCGTTTTTTATCCAGAGCAAAGGTAAAATCCCAGAACCGCAGCAGGTCCGGCATGCCGTGTCCGAACTCGGCCTTTTCCTTCGGCAGGCGCCCGAATTTCCGCAGGAACTCATCTTCCCGGTCTTCCGCCCCACCGCCGAGCGATTTTAAAGCCCTGCATAAATTGGCGGCCAGCCCATTTTCCTTTCCGGACCCTGCAGGCATTACCTCTTGCGTGCGGACGACAAACTCGCGCAGCGCCCGGTTGATTGTTTTCTCTACCTCCCTGCTGCCCGCAACCGGCAGGTGGAAAATTTCCCGCAACCGCGCCCGCCTCTTTTGCGGCAAATCCGCCAGATCATACCTGGCCTGAATCAGATCGGCCAGGTCCGCACCCCAACCGGTCGGAACGCCCCTCGCCCCTTCCGCGGGCACCAGGTACGGCCGCAGGGAGGGGCGGAATTTCCCGGCTTCTACTTCCTCCCCGGCGAAACTGCCGCTGATCAGCTCGCAATCCACGGCTGAACAGTTAATGCCTTCTTCGTACTGCAGGGACACCGCCAGGCGCTTCGTTTTTCCCAGCAACTCTTCGGCCCTGCGGTGGGCCAGGGAAAAGGGGTAGGTTTCCTTGCAGATGACCACGGCCGCGTTGATGGTCGGAGCCGCCGCTTCTTCCATCATGAGCCCGTCCTGGACGAACTTTCTTATTCTCTCGTTGAAATTCTTGACAAATTTCCCGGTAAAGTCCAGGGCCCAGGGAGCGGGCAGGAGAGCGAAGAGGTCGTCTCCCCCCAGGATCAGGGGCAAAAAAGGGATAAAATTTTCTTTCAGTTTTTTCCCATCATCGCCGGCGCGCTCCATCAATTGTTTAACCGGCTCCCGCAGGCTCTCATGAAAGATGCGCTCCATGTTCTGCGACAGCTCTTTCATCTCCGCCCGGTCGCACCTGTTGAAGAGCCGGCCCATGTTGTTGACGTCGGCAACGAGATAGGCCAGGTGGCGCCGCTGGTCAAAACAGGCCACATCCTTAGCCTGCTTCGGCCAGCGGTAGCGGGAAAGATCTTTTTCATCCAGCACCCCGCCGTAAAAGCTACTCAAAAATTCCCCCCTGCCGTCTTCTCGCTCCCTGCTTTTATTCAGACAGGAGGCACAGAGGTACTGCGAGCGCGCCCCGCCCTTCCCCTCTTGCCTCCAGGCCCTGGCCAGGCCCACGCCGCAAACGGAACAAAAAGCCACATAGGGCATCTGCACCGGCGAAAAGGCGCCGCCGCGCCGGTTTTTCGCCCGGCGCAACAATTTTTCAGCCTTGCTGGCTGCCTCCGGGAAATTGCCGTCGACAGAAACAGGATCGGCCACCGTCAGGCTCCCGCCGGTGGCCCGCTGGTAAATTTCGGCCAGGCGCTCGCCGTACTGCTCTGCCTCTTCCTTGCTGCTAAAGAGCAGGCGGAAGCTGCCCCCGCCGGCCACCACCACCTCTGCCGGCCTGGGACGCAAATACTCCGGCACTTCTTCACAAAAACGCCTTAAAATCTGGCTGCCCCCCACCACTTCCTGCAGTTGCGACGCGCGGAAGATGAAGTCCTGGATCTTATCGGCCTCGGCTGCCAGCAGGTATTCTCCGGCCATCCCAGCACCCCTCCATTTCTTTACTCATCCCCGGTTACCGGGGGCGGCAGAATTTCCTTAAGGCCGCATAGCCCGCACAGTTCCGGCCAAGGGATTATCTCGGCAAAAACTGCGGAATCCGGCATCCGGTTATCCTGACGGTAACTCTCGTAATTCAGCCGGGCAAATAAAAGGGCGTCTTTGGCCAGTTCCTCTGGAATAGAGTAGTAGCGGTGGGCTATCTTGTTGCGGCAGTCGAGAAAAATCTTCCAGCCTTTTCTGTCTCCCCGATCTTTAAAGAAGGCAGTGCTATTCCACCAGCGAGGGATTTTTTTTGACCCTTTGTTGAAGGTAATATCAGGCGGATTTTTTCCGCCAAGATCTTTCATTTTGAAAGTTCCCCCTGCCGTAAGTTTCTTAAAAGATTTAGAGGCATTGGGCGACCGGCCATCCTCCCCGTCCGCCTCGCCCCAGAAATCCAGGGCCTTTTTTCTGTCTTCCTCGCCGTCCAGCAGGGACAGGAGCCACAGGTTGAGCACCACCTCGCTCAAGCCGGCTGCCCGCAAAAAGGCCGCCCGGTAATCTTCTTTATATTCAATCATCCGTTCGATGCGGCGGAGTTCGTCACAGATATAGGTATCGAAGAGCTGCGGTTCCAGGTAAAAACGCCCCGGTTTTTTAACAAATTTCGCCCCCTGCACCTCATACCAGATGCCGCCCAGGATTTTCACCGCATCGGGAGGCCGCCTGAAACCGGGTATTTCACCTTTTATACCTTCATATATTTCGCTGGCCCGGTTAAAATTACCGCTTTCCCAGCATTCATAACACTCCAGCACGCGCAAAAGCCTGTCCACGGCCTTTTCCCCCGTTTCGCCGAAATACTTCCGGCCCGACCACTCATCCCCTTTATCCATAGATTTTTTAATTTCATCCACCAGTTTAATCGCGCCGTTAAAATTATACTGCTTATAAAGCTGCCGCACTTCCAGCCATTTGCCCATGGCAAAAAAGGTATAGGGGTTGTCAATTAAGGCAATCTTGCTGCGGTACCCGTAAGGACGGCGTTTTTCAGGGCTATAGGCATCGTCTGGAAAGTCCACGTAAGAAACCGCCGTCCCCGACAGCGCAGCAAACAAAAAGGCAGCCGCCACCATATTTTTCTTGGCCCCGGTAATGTCCAGCACCAGCGGCAGGCTTTCTTTTCCCCTGACCGGTGGCTGCTCTCCCTCTTCCTTAATTATTTGGGTCAACTGGTGAAAGACTTCCACCGGTCCGGCACCGGCCGCATCAATTTCCGTGGGCTTTATCTCCGGCTTTTTTTCTATCAATTTGCTTTCAGAAAGTTTGTTTATCAGTTGTTCAAGCTTCTGGAAAACGACTCCCGCACTCTCTCCACCGTACTTGGCATTCAACAGCAGGTAAAGCTTTTCCGGCCGGTAGTGGCAGACGGCCTGCAGCAGGGGTTCCCAGGAAAAGCCCACCAGCAAAACCAGTGTTTTTGCCTGCTGCGGCGGGCTGTTCTTTTTTATCTGCTCCATCTCCCGGGGCAGCAGTTTGGGGATATAGGTTTTAAGCATAACCGTTACCTGATCATCCAGGTTATTCTCCAGTTTACTCCAGTAATCCTCAGTGAGATCTTTTAATTCATCAAATTCGTTTTTAATGCGCGGCATTTTCCCTCACCTTCTTTTCAGCCTCCCGCGATAGGCGCGTTTTTTATTTTTCGGGATTGAAAACTGCCCGTCCAAATCTACTTGCGGATTTAGTTCTAGAACTATGTTTGTTAGTCCTTGCCCAGGTAAAGGCTTTTAAGTGTTCGCGGTTTTTAATTGTTCCCAATTTCCATATAGCAACGGGTAGCTGATGAAAGGGAATATCCTTCCCAGGGTACTTTTAGGCGTATCAATATCCGGCACCAGTGATGCCACAACCGCAATTCCTGTGGCTAAAGGCGGCATGGGCAATCAGTCCCGCCGCCATATGAGCCGGGGCCATCATAAAGCGTTCTCCCTTTTCTATTAAATTTTTGTGATAACCAATTTGTTTTCTGCTTCGTTAAAGGTGACGTTACAATTTAACACCTCACATATTGTCCGCAGTGGAATATATATATTTTCGTCTCTTATCTCAGCCGGAACTGGTAGTTCTATGGTTTGATCAGCAAGAAAAGCTATGTTGCTGTTGTTGATGAAGTTAAGTTGTTTCTTGTTTTCCTCTGTTTCTGGCAACTCAAAAACAACTGATTGCAGGGAAGTGTCTATTTCAGCCGGTATGCCAAACAACTCCTTTGCGTCCTGCCAGGCAATCATTGTTGTCCCCTCTTTTATAAAGAGGGCTGTTTTGTTGTTAAACAGTCGGTTATTTAGTTGAACCTTAACCGGCGAATACGCCTCGATTTTTACCTCTACCTTCTCTGAATCGGCAGATGCCACTATTTTCACCGGATAAGGCAAAGTGTTTTTGAATTTGTAGTCCCATTTATCATACCATACGGCCGCATCTTCGCCTTGCTTTGCATAGGGCACTTCGATGGAGTGGTTGTGCCTTTCTATTGGCATTAATCCGGCTTTTTTAACAGCCTGGTGCAAAACTGTCGCAGTACGGCACACCCCGCCCCCTACATCCGGGACCAGCCGATATCCCCTACCTGTCCATGCGACCGAGGAACCATATGTGAACCCCCTGGATATTGTTCTCGGCCCTACGGTTTCGTTATAAGAGAAGATTTCCCTGGGGTTAATGACTTTATTATTAATGAAATTGGCTGAAAGAATAATATTGACCTGCGCCCCGGGTTCTTCCGATTGCGGCAAAGAATACTCGGCGACAGTGTAAAATTCCGGCGAAGAAGCCGCATCACAGTGCTGTATGCCGTAAACGTTAAGTGCCAGTGCCAAACATAATCCAGCTACAACCTTTCTCAACCTACCAACTCCTTCCGGTTAATCTGTTTCAATTCCTCATAGACCCCCATGCCGCTTGCGCGGCACCGGCAGAAGGATGAAAATGGTGCTGTGAAGAATCTTTATTCTACGGCTGGCGAAGGGAGGTCGTATCTACTTGCTCCCGGTCGAATTCCTCCAGCAGTTGCCGCCCTTCCTCGCTAAGATTTACTTTAGCCAAGCGGCTCTCGTAGTAAATGCGTACCGTAGCCCCGTCATCCACCGCTTGGGCAATATCATAGATATCTACATAATTACCAAAGACAGCCGGCGTGTTGACGTCCGTACCTTCGATGGGGGTACCGGTAAAACCAATATAGGTGGCATTGGGCAGGGCATCCCGCATGTACTTGGCAAAGCCATAGGAAATACGCTGGCCAATGACCTGGCCTTGCTCGTCCCTTTCCTCCACCAGCTTAGCCTCAAAACCATACTGGGTACGGTGGGCTTCGTCGGCAATTACCACAATATTGCGGCGATCGGATAGTCTGTCAAACTCAGACTTCCCCTTCTCCGGCAGGAATTTCTGAATGGTCGTAAACACAATGCCCCCGGAGGCCACCTTCAACAGTTCCTTGAGGTGTTCCCGGTCCTTCGCCTGCACCGGTGCCTGCCGTAATACCTGGGTACAGGAGGCGAAGGTATCAAAAAGCTGGTCATCCAAATCGTTGCGGTCGGTTATCACTACAATGGTGGGGTTATCCAAACTTTGCACCAGCTTGCCGGCGTAGAAAACCATTGACAGAGACTTGCCGCTGCCCTGGGTATGCCAGATCACACCGGCTTTCCGGTCACCAGTCTGACTCGCTGCCCGTTGGGTGCTGGCCACCGCCTTATTAACCGCGTAATACTGGTGATAAGCCGCCAGTTTCTTCACCGTTTCCATCATGGTAAGACCCGTTTGGGGATCTTCTTGCCGCACTTGTTCAAAAACAATGAAGTGCCGGATTAAATCAAGCAGAGTTTCTTTCTTCAGCATGCCCTCAATCAGCACTTCCAGCTGACTGACAAAGGGAGAGGCCTCCCGCAAACCGTCTTTGGTCTTCCAGGCCATAAAGCGGGAGTAGCCGGCAGACAGGGGGCCCGCCCTGGCCTCCAGCCCGTCCGATGCCACCATAAAGGCATTGTAGGTAAACAGGGAAGGAATGGTCCCCTTATAGGTTTGCAGTTGGTCATAAGCCTTACGCACTGTGGCCTGCTCGGCCGCCGGGTTTTTTAACTCCATCACCACCAGGGGCTGGCCGTTTATTTTGCTGCTGCTCAATGACCGTAAACTGGTTCACCACCAGAAACTCATTGTTATCCGGCCGGTGGAAATCAACCAGCCAGACTTTGTCCCCCACCTGCCTGCCAGCCCGCTGGTAGAGAACATCCACCCCCTCCACCAGCCACCTGTGAAACTGCTCGTTATTGGCCACAGAACCCTGGCAGGTTGACGTTATATTTCCTACGTCATTGACAGTGAGAAATTCACCGTCAAATTAGGTGATTAGCTACAAAATATTCTTTATATTAGCACCCGTTTAACCTTGTCATAACTAATCAGAGAAGCCAACTCGTTCTGGCCAATCATTTTCTGTTCGGCATAGCCGTATTTTTTAAAAAGGCTGCTCCATAAAGTTTTATTCTCAAAGGATACCAGTGACACTAAAAGGTCCTTGGCCCCTTTGCTTGCCAGCAGCTGCCGTGTCTGCTGAATAAAAGCTATTGTTTTTTCACTGGTAAATCTACTGCTGACTTTACACTCGTACCATTCGCCAATTTGAGTATCAGCCAGCTTGTCTACTCCTGCTACGTCCATTGTTTTACCTGCCGTGTCTTCCGGCTTAGCCTTCAGCACCTGGCCATCAACACAAACCAGACAGTTTGAGCTAAGACAACAGTACCGTTCAACCAGAAATCGGCTTACTAATACCTCCAGTATGCCACCACGCAGCTTTTTCAAAAATTGCTCCTCACTCTCTCCCTCCGGTGGGGTTAGTGCCAGATCAAAAACCTTTTTTAGCATGGTGGCAAACCTTTCTTGCTTGGCTCTCTTGGCCTTCGCCTTGGCAAGATTATTTAGATTTAAATAACTCATTCGCCATTTTTCAAACTCTCCTAATTTATAGCTTTTTAATACAGCCGCTGCAACCTCTGGCAAGAACTCCGGCTCTGAAAGTAAAAAGTCAGCAAGATCATGAATTTCCTGCTGACTGTGTACGTAGTCCATATATTCATCTGTATGAATAAAATTGACCTTCATCCCTTTGACCCCTTACTTTCTTCTTTTACTGGTTCATTGGAACGAATCGTGGCAAAAACATCAATTAAAGGTAAAAGCAACGGGGGCAGCCCCATAGACAAGGTTAATGAAGCTACTGCCTGCCTAGCCCAAGGCAGTAATAGAGGTAAACCCTGTTGTTCCACAAATCTCTTTAGCTCTGTTCGGTTTGTTGTTTTCTCACACTTGAATTCACCACGCACTGTAATATCCAAGTTAAAAATTTTCGGTTCCTTGTTAAATAATATCTTTATTCTAAAGTAACCGTATGCCAAATTATTATTAATAGTCTTGGCCTTTACACTAAAAACTACATCGTAAGGGATACCACTTTGGAAGTCTGCTACCCTTTGGCAATTAATTTTTTCTATAAAAACATCAAGCAGCTGGACTTTGTGGGCAACTACTTGTTTCTTCATTTTTGCCACTCCCTGGTATTACTTTGCTTAAATCTCTGATTGTAACTTCTTTATTCCATTTGTTGCCGTAAGATGATGTCATATATCTTTTTTCTGTACCGTATCTATCAGACGGAAGACATTCTTGCCTGAAATCAGGTAATGATTGGTTGTTTTCTTCAACAGTTACAGAAAGCCTAATGGTTATCTGATTAACTGACGGAAAAACAACTTCAGTTTCTCTACCTTTGTACCTAAGTAGTTCCATCCATACCTGGTCGATCCGCAGGAGTTCCAACTCCTCCATATCCTTAGGCAATCTTTCCAGAATGTCCACTAAAAAGCTAAAGCTTTCGCACTTCTCCGGGTCATCTGTAAAATACTGCACATAATACTCAAGCTGGCGCACCAAATCACTCAGTTGTTCAATGTTTAAAACACTTAGTTGCTTTCGCACCTGGTTTAGGTTAGGTGCACCTGTAGCCACAAACCACTCCAGTACCGGATCGTCCAATGTCAATACTTCCAGGTAGTTAAGCACATGATCCAGGGATATTTCTTTATCTTTACTCTCTGGCAATTTTGCTTCCACTGCGGTTTCGCGAATCACCATTGAGACGTAAGCACACAACTGCTCCAGATAGGCTTTAACAAAACTGTCATAGGCAGCAAAGGCCAGTGTCTCATATAAAGAGCTATCCGGTTTACCCTTGCCAGCTAACAATAAATTAAAGGAGCCCTTGGGCAACAGCGGGGACTGGATAAACGATTTTTGCACCTGCTCGTGATATTCAGGTGCAAATTGCTGGCAAAGATTAAGCAAAAACTCACTTTCTTGCCGGAAAAAATCTTTGATTTCGGACAAATTATCGCCCTCTTTTAATTAATCGTACAGGCAAAATATTGCCTGTAATATATTTATTTATTCACTCAATAAAAAATTTGTTACTTTTTTAGTACAATATCAATTCTACACCAGGAAGAGTTTTCCTGCCTGTAGACAATAAAAATCTGCTAAACATACATTAGCAGATCATGAATATTCTGCACTGTGTGGCTGCCACTGGTCTTTACATTAGCTGAGATTAGAATGTGGAAGACCAATCCCTTAGATCATAAATGGTGGCAAACCATTATTTTTGCTCATTTCATTTTCCAGTTCAGCCAAATCAGGGTCAGAAAAATCTCCTTCAATTTTATGTGCTATAAATGTTCCTATGTTTTTAGGACCTACATATCTTTGTAAGCCAGGAGATATGACATAGACTAATCCTTCTTCTTTAATTATACCCTCCCAATGTTCCGGTTCGGAGGATATTATAATAGTCGCTGCCTGTGTTTCGTAGATATAACAGATTGTTTGAATTGTTCATTAAAGGAATGCAGGATGGTAGGATGCCAAACCGGATTATTGGAGCGGACAAAAAGAAACGCAAAGCCATGATCGATTTGATCAGTCCGGGCATAGGTAGGTATTCCTACCATTGGGGGAACATCAGGTTCTTCCGGGTAAGGTTCATGAAAGTGATAAATTGTATCACCAGTGGGCCCTAACCACAATTCACATATTTTTTCTTTATAGACAAGTCCATTAACTGGTCCAAAGTAGATTAGTGGTAGAATGGGGTTACTATTAATGTTTACGTATTTTTTAGCGATTTCGGCCCTGTAGTTCTGGGTCAACCAGTTCTTAACAAAGGGACCATCGATGTACGTACCACATATGCTATTACACCTTTTACATACCTGATTTAATGTAAAAGGGTTATAAGGTCTTAAATTACCTCCAATGGCCCTAGGGATAACATGTTCTCGCGAAAATTGTTCAGCAGGCTTTTCTTGACCACAATAAACACATAGAGGCATGATCCAACCCCTTTGTATCATATTGACCAACAAATAATTTCCAGTTGGTCATTTTTTTATTGAATAAAGTAATTAACCTTTGGGTTATCCCTTCCGACAATCACGGTAGAACCGATATATGTCTATTCATTACTAATATTGATATAATCTTGATGAGTAGATTAATCATAAAGGGTATCCCGGCCCAAAATGACCGGGATACTTTGGTACAATGGTTATCTCTTAAAAACTCCCCGTTAAATACTTGTACTCCTTCACCAGATTCTCTGCCTCTATGTACAGGGCACCGGTTTTAGCTGACAGTGCTTCTGGTTTCATTCCTTTATACCCGGCCACCTCTGCAGCGTTGAGTTTGATGTTGGCCGGAGATGTCTGCGCCAGTTTGAGCAAAGGACCATAGTGAATATCTCCCCTTTGAATTTTGGGCCCCAGTATTTTTTGCACATTCAGGGTATCCTGGCGGACCGCTTCATAACACAGCAGCTTATATAAAATCTGCCGCGCCTTCTCCCGGACCGCTGCCAGACGCTCCTGCCTGCGTTTTGCCGGGATTTGTGCTGCAACTTGAAGCTCACTGGCTCTGGTTCTGATCAAACGGTTCTGTAACTCCGCTCTTTCCTCTTCTGTTATTTCTACCTGGCCGTTACCATTGACCAGTTCCTGGTATTGTGTGGCATTGGTGATCTCCTGCCACTGGTTTGCTTCGTCTTTATAGAAATATCCCACCAGGGGTGGATCCTGTGCTGCCTCTATCCTGACCACTGGTAACGGATTTGTCTGTTCCAAAGAGATCCCATTTAGCAATTGTTCAAAAAGCGGTTCCCCATAGGCCAATAGTTTTACGCTGTCTGGTCTTCGATCGTACACCCTGGGATTAAAGGTAACTCTATAGCTTTGGTTTTTAAACGATAGAAGGTAAACACCTTTTTCCTGCCCCGGCTGGAGGGATACTCCCTCCGGCAAAAGTGTGGCTGTAAAAATTCTTTCTAACTCCAGAGGGGTCACCGGCGGTCGTTGCTTCTCTGGTACAACGCTGAGCTGCTGGGCATAAATATCCAAATTAATGGCGTTATCTTTCGCCTTCTCAGCCTCTTCCAACAGGTCGGCCACCACTTCTGCCAACACCGCTTCCTTTTCCTCTCCCCCGGACATGGCCACCTTTTTAATGGCCAGCGGGATTTTGGCCGCCAGGGAACCCAGGGACAGGATGGGCTGCAGTTCCCCCACCACCTGGTTGAACCAACCGATGCGGTGTGAAAGGCGTTGGTAGATGGTTTCCTCCACCGTATCCTTGTAGAAATAGTTGAGGATTTCCACTGTTTTAAACTGCTGGCCGATGCGGTCAATACGGCCGATGCGCTGTTCCACCCGCATGGGGTTCCAGGGCATATCGTAATTGATCAAGAGACCACAAGTCTGTAAGTTCAAACCCTCACTGGCAGCGTCCGTACAGAGAAGAATCTGGTATTGCCCGGCGGCGAACTTTTCCTTAATATCTTCTTTGGTGGTCAACCGCCAGCTATGGCCGTCCCAATATTCACCCCCATCGCCTGAATAACAGGCCAGGCGGTTGCGGTAGGACTGCAATTGCTCCCTTAGGTACCTCATGGTGTCGGTGTACTGGGTAAAAATAATTACTTTAGAATGGCGGTTAAGGTAGTCCCGCAAGTGGTTATCCAGTTGCGCATATTTAGAATCTTTGCCTAAAGATTGCAGGTCGTAGAGGAAATTCTCCAGAAATTCAATTTCCTCATCGGCATTTCCCCTCTGATCCAGTAATTTTTTACTGTCCTCGCTGAGCTCTTGTCGTTCATCATCAAACAATTCTTCCAGTTCATCCAGCCATTCCTGAGCAGCCGTGTCATCTCCCTTAAGAAACGCCAGCCTGCGCTCCAGGCTTTTGGTAATGGCAAAAAAACTACTGGTTAGACGCCGGCGGTAAATGGTCATAATAAAACCCAGGCCGCTTCGTTTTTCTTCCAACGCCTTTTTGTAATATTTGCTGATGTATTCCTCAATCCGATCGTAAAGGGGTTTCTCATCCACCGGATCAAGATCAATAAACACATCTTTTACATCCCGGTTGGGAATGTTCTGGTCCAGCCAACCTTTCTTTTGGTAATATCGCAACACATTGCGAGTGTTGCGCAACATAAAATGCTTGATGGGTGTGTTGCTTGACAGGATTTTAGTTAAGACTTCCTTATCCTTCTGATTAAGAGATTTATATTCCAGCGCAGGAACATTGCTTTGGAACAGGCTTGCCAGCTTGCGCCTGGTAATTAACCCCACGTTATCGTCGCCAGGTAGTCGGCAGAGATCAGCCTCCGGACCCGCCAGTCGTTGGTAATCCTTCAGCATCTTAATGAGAAAATCAATTTCTCCGGCTTCCGGCATTTTTCGGACTTCCAGGAAGTATCTTTTGAAATCCTCCGCCCGGGCTCCCCACAAACCGCCCATACCCAGAATTACCAGCAGGTCCCATAACTCCACCGGGTCCAACTGCATAGGTGTTGCCGACAGCAGCAGCAACCCCCGGGTCTTGCGCTCCAGCTGATCCATCAACTGCAGCAACTTGTTGCGGTCGCTGTACTTATTAGACACCCCGCTGCGGCGGGCGTTGTGTGCCTCGTCCAGGATGATTAAATCCCAATCCTCAGCTGTTAGCAGTTCGCTCCAGCGGTCCTCACGCTTCATGAGCTGGCAGGAAGCCAATGCCACATCCGTGCTGTCCCAGGGATTGCCCCCCGGCACCGGTATTTGCCGTCCCTGCGCATCCCAAAAGGCATTTTGCTCGTAACGGGGAATATGCAGGTTAAATTTCTCCCGCAATTCCTCCTGCCACTGGCGTATTACCGACTTGGGGGTTAAAATGAGACACCGCCGTACCAGCCCGGTAAGCAGTAGCTTCTTGAGCACCAAACCAGCTTCGATGGTTTTCCCCAAACCTACCTCATCGGACAACAGGAACCGCCCGGTATAATTGGCAACCACTTTGTTGACCACCTGCCGCTGGTGGGGCCAGGGGTCCACCGTACTGAAAGCCTCCGCCAGGGCATGCCCGTTTTTCAGGTAAGGTGCATCTTTAATAAACTGCCAGAGGAGACCGGGGTTACCGGTTTTCACTTCTTCCGGTTCGCTAACTTCCAGCGGGTCCTGGCGGGGTTCCTCCTCCGGCTTGTATTTCAGCAGTTCCTTCTCTACCGCCTGGGGAAAATCCACCACCAGGGTATACCGCCCGGCCCCCTGCCAGAGCAGACGAAATTCCTCTTCTTCCTCTGCCAGGTGTGCTGCATCCTGTGACCAGGATTTAAACACGTGAAAACTCTCCCGGTTTTTCAACCAACCCTGTTTGGTTTCATTGATACTGCCGCTAAAAGCCAGCTTTTGACCCAGGGCATCGGTAAAGATGCCTACCTTTTCATGGAAAATACCTTCGTCGCCGTCACTGGCTACCACCTGGCCGTTGCCATCGGTGGGTAAGGCCACTTTGATTTCCAACGTGCCTTTCGCCACCATGTAGGCCAGGGCGGCCAACCGGTCTTGCATAATCTGATCCACCGGCTGGTTGAACTTGTCCAGTAAGTTCTGGGCCACCTTTTCTTTCAGATCATATCCTTCCTGAATGGCTTGAACATCCTCTGGTGACAGTTGGCAGCCAACTAAAAGCTGCATGCGTCCGCCGTTGGCAATGAGCCGGGCCACCCCCTGGGCAGCCACCGCCAGCGCAGTACTGCTGAAATAACCGGCCTTGCGCTGGTACAGTACACTGCGGGAGAGAGCCGGCACATAGAAATCTTTTACCGGATTACTCACTTCCCAGCTATAGCGGTGACGCCAGGGATATTCCCGTAAGTTCAGGTGGGTCATGGTTTACTCACCTACCATAAAGACAATTGATCCAGCTTCTCATCCATTGCAGCAAGGGCCATATCCTTCAACTGCAGGTGCTCGGGCTGCCCTGCCGGAATGGCCCGCACCAAGGCCGCATAAGCTGAGAGAAAATCATCGCTCTGTAACAGATTGGCCTGCTGGACAAAGCGGCGAACGGCTGCCGCCCCGTCCTCTTCATAAATCAAAAGAGCGGTGTGGATGGCGTCAATATAACTGGTAAAGGACTGGGCATTGACGTCTACCTGTCCTCGGCGGGAGCGTTCCCTGGGGCTGGTAAGAACAATAAAGTTGCCGTCCTTTTTATAAATTTGTTTCTGGGTGCGCAGGGCATCGATATCCACTCCCACACTCAGTGCCAGCTTGTGCCCCTCGTCAAAGGGGAACTGGGGTGCTTGGTAGATATCCCAGGCCAGGATGTACCAGCGGGTCACCGGGTCAAACCGGCCCCGCCGCCCCTGCAGCAGGCTCTGCACACGGTAATCGGTGACCACCCGGCGGGCTTCGTCCAGGGCTTTGTCCGGGCTGATGGCTTCGCCGCTGCGGTCCTGTACCGGCCAGTGGCGGGAAAGAACTCCCAGCACCGGACCGAAGGTGGCCAGGTAAAGGTCCACACCGGTGATATCCGCTGCCATAAATTCCTGCACCTTTTGCAGTGCGGTCCGGCGTACTTCCGGCAGGATATCCTCCCACCAGCCGCCGGAACCGTCGGTTTCCCGCTTGCGGCAAACCAGCAGGATGGTGCTGGCAGCGGCATTTTTCCGGGCCTGGTGCAGGCTGTGCTCGCTTTCGGTATGCACCGGCCAGGAAGCCGTGATTTCAAAACCGGCGCTGATGAGGGCGGTGGCCAGGGTGTCCCAGGCATCCACCTTTTTGTGGGTGAACATGATGGTAAGTACACCATCTGGGCGCAGTACCCGGTACATTTCCTGGAAGCAGAGTTGCATCTTTTGCTGATAATCCTGCCTGGCCAGTTCCGCCGGTGAGACATCGAAGCCCCGGAAACGGGCCGGGTTGGCCACTGCTTCGTCGTCTTTGTTGGTTAACTCGTCAGAGAAGGCCTCGGGATAAATATCTCCCAGGGTGCGTTTCATCCAGACGTAGAAAAAGTCGCTTAGTTCGGCATACATGACGTTGTCATAATAGGGCGGGTCCACGACAATGGCGTGAATGGTGTTGTCTGGGATGTGGTGCAGGTTGGCTGCGGAGCCCTGGGTTATGTGTATTTGTTCTGTATTTAATCTTTTAGCTTGCTTAAATAACGGAGTCTCAGTTGGGTGGATTATTTCAGCCAATCCTTTGTAAGCATCTAATACAGTTTCCGTTGCCCATTGGAAACCAAGCCCGGGGCTAATCAGGTTCATCTCCCCAAAGGACCACTTAAAACTAAAATCATGTCTATCAAAGGTATTAGCGATCTTATTTCTTGTACCGTCCCACCTAACCAGGTAAGAGTTATAATCAAAACACTTGTCTAAAATAAATGCCAGGTAAGTTATGATTGCTTTTGCCCTTTCCGGCTCTTCTTTATCCAATATTTCTTGTTTTATATCATTAAAGTGTTTAAGTAGTGTTAGGTTAGATAATTTTTGTCTGGGGCTAAAGAGTTTGTTCCAAGCATCATAACCATATCTTCGTGGCTCTTTAGTTTTCTCCCCATCCGGGATTAACTCATCTGCAAATAAATTATTTATTTGCCAATCAGGTAACTTGTTCTCAACTATCTTGGATGCATTATTTACAGCAGCCAAGTCTGCTTCGTTAGGTATACGAAATGACTTTTTAGTTCTCCTCCCTACTAATCTCTGCACACCAAGTGCATATAACTGTTGGCCCATTCTTCCAGTCTGAGCCATCTCTTTTATGTAATCACCATGAATAGTACCCATACACCTCGGGCATTTACCGACACCTCTGGCCACAGTTCCTTCATCCGGATCATATTCATTCATCTTTACGTTTTCCACTAATTCAAAGGTGCATTGATTGGACTGCGTTGTGTAATGTATTTTTACAGCAATTTTACTATTGTCTTTCTTTTGCAACCACCAATTAGGGCTAAGTGGCACTTGCAAACCGCATTCCGGACATACCACTGTTCTGGCCCAAATATAACAAAATACCTGTTCCCCTTCCTGACTAGGAAAATAAGGTTCTAACTCCTTTTTAGCCCGTTGATAAATCTCATTAGACCACCTGACAATGTCATCAGCTAGGGAATCCTTATACTTAGCCGGGTATTCAAAGGTAGCCTTTTCTATTACAAAGGCTACCGGGTTAAGGTCATTGGCGTAGGTTGGTAAACCGTATTTTACTGCTTCTAAAGGAATACTTCCCCCACCGGCCATAGGATCGAGAACGACAGGTATTTCACCCCACATTTCTATAAGTTTAGCTTTAAATTCTTCCAGTTGTTCATCGGTTGGGACGTACTTAAACGCTCTATCATATCCGAAAGGGTTAGATACTCTGGTATTGGTTTGTTTAGCTTCCTCAATTTTTTTTTGAGCTGCGATGGGATCCCCTAAAATGCCAATGAATTTTTTAAACCAGTCGGGGTTTGTATTACAACCTAAGATACTGCCTAGAATGGCTGCACTACTGACAACCAGGGGTCTCCTGGCCCACCAAACATGTAATCTATTTGGCGGTGGGTGATTTCCGCTACTATTCTCCCTTTGACACTCAATGCCCAACTCCTGCACCGGAAACCACTTCTCTATTAAAACCGCCGGTCGCTTCTCCTTGGTCACTTAATTCTCCTCCTCGGAAAGTAAAATCCTGAGGGCTCGTAAGGCCCGCTGTCGTTCACCGTTGCGGCACTTGGCAAACCAGTAATAGGCCTCCTCATCACTCATGCGGCTGATGCCCAGGTATATTTCCTCCACCCGCTGGATTTTTTGCAGCGGTTTCACCGCCAGGAAAATTAATCCGATTTTTATGCCGCTGATTTCTTTTATATTGTAAGGGGCCCGGCGTCCGGCCTTCAAAGTAGACGGGTCGTAGCCGTTTTTCCTTAGTTCCTCCAGCAGCACCGGCCGCACAGCCTGCAGCCGCCAGCCGGCGAGAGTCTCAATTTTCATCGGCAGCTGGGGCATTTGGCCCTTGAGGTGATAGGGTACCTGGTATAAGGTCACCTGGTAGTCGTTATCCGGTAACTGCTCCACCTGTAGTGTGAAAACCTGCATTGACTATTCATCCTTTGTCTCTTTAGCCTCAATTTCTATTTTTTCCACTTTAAAGGTATTGAGCGATTCATTCATCTTGGCCAGCTCTTCCCCATGCGGAGAAACCGGTTCGGGATACTCAAAGGTCAGCCTGGTTTCCACATAAGTTTCCCTGGCTGATTTGGCCAGCCGCTCGGTAAAGTTCTTTACTTCCCGGTAATTTTGCCAGCCACCGCTAAATTTCAACTCCAGGCTGCCATCGGGTAGTTCCACTGTAAAGTCCTGCTCGATAACCGGATTTTGCTTCTGGTATTGGGGCAGCATCAAGGCTACCGCCTGGACGGACTTGATATCCTTTAATTTAATGGTGAGGCTGGCCAATGCCTCAACCTTTTCCTTTTCGCAGAGGTCCCTTAAATCTGCAAAGGCTTTGTTGGGAACCCCGGCAGCCACCAGAGGCTTTTTCTCATGGAAGTACCCCTCACCCCCACCGGAATTAAGACAAACACAGGGGTTTTGGCCGCAGAGAGGACACACCTGTTTGGGAGGTTTGGGGCCCGTCGTACCGCCGCCTCCGGTCGCCGGTTGGGCTGGTTTTGGCCTTTCCAGGATGCCGTCTCGTAACGCCTTTTCTCTGGTATAGAGCTTATGGCCGGGGGTTAATTGTACCATTAAGCCAGCGGCATTATCCCGGGTAAAGGCCTTCTGGCCGTTATAATAAACCCACAGGCCCTTTTGCACGCCCTCTTTAATAGTTTCTTTCACCTGTTCCGGATCAAACAGGATGGGCAATACCCGCTTCTGGCAGAAAGCCTGCCGGAATTCCTCGGTGGTCATTTCTTCTTTGGTGCCGGTCCAAATCTTGCTCTGGGCGTAGGCTGCCGCCAGGGGTTTGTCCTGGGAGGTCAGGGTCTTGCCCAGTTCCGATAATACCTGCAGCAGCAAGTCCTGCTGGTTGGTATTATTGATTTGACCCACATCCTGGGGTGGCAGCACATGCTGGGCCAGGCCGGCCACCGCACCGGCCTCTCCGCTGGGATAGAACAGGTGCCGGTAGGCCGAAGCCACACGGACTTTCAGGTCCAGCTCGGCGGCCGCCGCCCGGTTTTTCAATTCCTCTCGCTGCTCTTTGGTAAAGTCCTTGAGCCTTTCTTTATCGGTTAAGGCCGCCAGGGCTTTGTACTTGCGGGCTTGTTCGATCATCGGGGCTACTTCGTTGGCGTTGGCCACCAGAAAAATCAAGTTATTTTGGTTTATGCGGAAGGCCTGCTGTGCACCGGCCTTCTGGTAAATGCGGTCCACCAGCACCGGCGGATCATCATAAGCCTGGCTCTGGCTGGCATTGACCGTTTCACTGTCAAAATGTATAATCACCAGTTTAGGCTTGCCGGTATCATCGTCCACACTTTCCGGCCCTTCAGGAAAGAAAACCGGTTTGAAATGCTTTTCAGCGTAATAGTTTTTAATGCGGGCAGCCAGTTCCTGTTTAGCCACTGCCTTGGTGTAGTTGTCGGTTTCGTCGGCGACTATTTTGTTGATGGACGGTTCGGTTTTAAACCGGTAGCGGGCCCCGTCAAACTCCATATACCAGCAGGTTTTTTCCAGGTCTGTTAGGGCTTTGCTGATAAATTGGTAATCCAGCCCCGGCTGCCCAACCGCCAAATTTAATAAAGCCGGTTCTACACCGGAGGCAACGCCCTGGGTGATGCTATGCAGAAAAACCGTTTGGGCCACCCGTTTACCCAAGGGAGGCTTGTCTTTGGACAGCCAGTCCTGGTCGATTTCCTGGACGTGGGTATCTTGCTTTTCACTAAATATATCTGCTTCAATGACGGAAGTAAAGGCATCCCGCCCCAAACGGCTGGTCAGATCGTCCCGAATGATGGGCACTGCCAGTTCCACATGATGGGGGTGGATCAGATATGTATCCGCTTCCTTTTGTTGCCAGAGGTTTAGAATTACGCTGGCCAGGAGACGCAGGGCACCCCTGGTTTTTTGAAAATTTTGGATAGTAGCTGTCTTTCGGTTCAGGGTATCCAGCAGTTCAGGGTGGAAGGGGTAACTGCGGCATAACTCGTCTTTATATTCTACCCGCATAGCCTTTTGTGGCAGTGCCACTCCTTGTTCATGGGCCTTACGATAATAGTCAAAAAACTCCTGCGCCACTGCTGCACCGGCACTTTCATCCACCCGGGTAAAGAGGCGACGTTTAACAATAGCGGCAATCTCGGTCTCCGCAGTGGGCCGCAGTACCTTTTCCAAGCGGGCGGAAACCCGGGAGGTTTCCCGTAAAGCAGTCTTCAAATCCTCGGTTTCGGAGGCATAGGCATCACTGGTTTCCGCCAGTGTATAAACCACCACTACCCTTTCCTTGCTGGCAGCAAACTCCAGAAGGGTGTGCATAAAGGCCACAGTCTGCCCCGCCAGGGTATCCTGACCCACCATTTTTCCATTGGCGGCCCGGTAATAGCGGGCAATTTCATCAATCATAATTAAGGTGGGCCGGTTGCCGATTAATTTATCTAACCGCTGGGTACCGGGAGCGATACCTGAGCGATCGTTTTCTTCCATAATTTTATAACCGGTGGGTCCTGCCAGTTGGTAGGCAATCTCCCCCCACATGGTGTAGGTAACGATGCCGTCAGCATGCTCTATACCATTCTGGGGATCCAGGTCGCTGCCCACCACAGCGGCTACATCGGTTGCGTTGTTGGGTATAACCCCCGGATCAGCCAGTTGTTCTATGCCTTGTATGTTCCGCCCTTGCCTGGCCAAATGGTACAAAGCAATCAGGCTATGGGTTTTACCACCACCAAAAGATGTTTCCAGCCGAATGATAGGGTTATTGCTGGAACGAACTCCGCTGAGGCGGCCAAATACTTCTTCTATTAACGTGGTAAGGCCACCGGTGGGAAAGGTTTGGGCAAAGAATTTTTCCGGGTTTCCGTAAACATCCGGAGCTTTGTTATGCATCACGTCGGATAGTTTGGCAGCAAAAATGTCTGCCTCCACCCGCCCTTCCAGTACCTCCTGGCGGGGTTGGCAAGTTTGAAAAACCGTTTCCATTTGACCACTCCTGTTACCAATTATTGCCAATTGATTTGACTGGACAATTGACACTTGTTGATGTTTTTATTATTCTGCATGTTGTTTGTGATACCTGTATGAGCGTTAAAATGTTTTAAGCATCATTTCTTTGCAGGTTTTTGATTTAATTCAGTTTGTCGGTAACAAAAAAAACAACCCACTGACGTGAAAGTTGGTTTGAAATGATTTTTATTTTACCCCTGCCACTTGGCCCGCCAGCTCCGCACGTCCACATGGACCCTGCTGCTGGTAAAGCCGATGCCGTCAAAGCCCGCCTGCTCCGCCAGGCTGGCTGCTTCTTCAGCCGCCAAACCAAGCACCCGGATGTCCGCCGCCATGCCTTTTAAATGGTAAGAATTAGCGGCACCGCCCACCGCCCGGTTGTGGGCCGGGCAGCGGTAGCCGTTAAAATCAATAAGATTTTGCGTTTTCGCTCAGCCCAGCGCCGGGAAAGAACCAGCCCCGCTTCGATGGTCTTACCAAAACCAACTTCATCCGCTAGTATAACCCCCTGGAATAAAGGGGAGCGCAGGGCGAATAGCGGCATCCACCTGGTGGGAATTTAAATCCACCCGAGTGTTGGCATTTGTATGGGGCAGTTCGTCAAGGTAATCGGAGGAGGCTCACAGGTTTAGGCGTGGACAAGGTATTTGGCGTGGTAACAGGTTGTCATGTCAGGCAACCTCCACTTTCCAATCTTCGGTCGATAACTCCACAGCCTGCAACACCTGATAACAAAAGCTTTCAATACTTTCGGCTGATAAATTCACTTCAATGAAGGCACCGTTAACCTTACCTATTGTATTTTTTACAACAGACATATTTGCGAAAACTAAATAGCTAAAAAGCTGCTCAGTACTTTAATAATTTGCTGTGAAAATGCGAATTGCAACTTGGGTTTTCAGCGACTATAGGACTGAAACATTGTATCCCTACTTGCTTTCTACGCCTCAATATAAAATAAAAAATCCCCTGTTTGTATCTATCTTTGCTTAACTTTCCGGGGTTTTGACCCTCCTGGAGATACTTTTGCCTAATTTCTTTGGCCTGCTCCACTGTGCCGGTAATCCTCACAAATTTGCGACCATCTTTATTCTTTCCTTCCTCAACCACTGGCTGCTCCGCTGAGAGATTTGCTATTGACTGCTGACCTTTTTGCAGTTCGGTCACTGCCTGTTCATCATATAACAATTGTATTTCCTTGTTGGTAAAGGCTTTGGCCACGGCGGGGTATGCCAGCAGCCCAGCTATTTTATCAATTTGCTCCGGGGTTAGAATTCTTGTTTTCTGTTGCCGGAGATAACCCAGCAACTGAAGCGGCCCGTCAAAAACCGGCATGGAACATTCAGTTACCTTGAGCCATGATGCGTTAGTAAAAACTACCGCCGGTTGAATCCATCCTTCCGGCAGTTCATTAATTTTCAACAATCCGGTCCCTTCCAGCCATTTTCTGATAAGGCGTACATGCCGCTGGTTTTGCTTGGTTGGGCTTTCACACTTCACCCACTGATTGCCTTCTTTTCGCTTCCAGTAATCTTTATAGCCAGAAAAGGCGCCCTGCCAGGCTTTGGTCTCAATAATGAAAAGCCCCGGCGGTCCAATCAAAACATGATCAGTCTGGGCAAAGACCTCGGGTTCCGGTCCCACAATAACATCATTCATCAGTACCCATTCGTCGGACAGGCCCAGCCTTAATTTAACAGATACGTTAACCTCTCCACTATTGCCTTTGAATTTATCTATCCCCCTGGAAATATCAAAGGCTACACCGAAAACCGGCTTTAAAACAGTTGCCAGGAGAGAAGGAACTGCCTCCTCAAGCCTTCCTTTCATTGCTTCTCTTTCAGCCTGTACCTTCGCCTTTATTCGCTTCAGGAATTCTTCTCTTATTCCATCATCCTGATGTACTAAACGGGCAACCATGACATCCTCCTAAGTTTTTGCTGTTCATTTTTTCTTTGTCCAGCCGTTAATTCCTTTGGATAATTTGTCGGAACTGCTCGATTAAGAAGATAATTTTATTATTTGTAATACTCCTGTACCTGTCGATAACTTTCGGCAGCTTGCTGCTTGCGAATCATCCTCCGGGATCGGCCTCTCCTCTGGGTCCTGGCCGCACCCTGCCGTGGTTCTCTTGCAACCGCCCGGGGGTCTTTCCCACCGTGGCCGGGATCCAACACAATAACAGGCTTCTCCCGCATAAAATAGCCCCCTTACCTGTTTTTTAAGCTCCTATTTGATTTCGCCCACGTCCCGACTTAAACACTCATAGCCTGGCTGTACACAATACCTCTGCCGTTGGAACAATCCCAACTTCAAAAAAGTGTCTAATAGTCAACAGGTTTTATTCCTTTTTTTAAAATTACAACGCTTGCACATTACAGTAATAATCATTAAAGTTTTAAAGAGAGGAGGTGTAAAAATGGGAAGAAGCATTTTAATGGTTGAGAAAATAGGAGAAAAAATCAAAGAATTGAGAATAAAGAGAGGAATAAGGCAGGAAGAATTGGCAGATAGGACGGGTCACAGCCAGTCTTACATCTCCAGGCTGGAAGGCGGCTTCATCATGCCCAGCCTAAAGGCTGTAAGAGTAATAAGCAAAGCGCTGGGCGTTGATGAATCATATTTCTTCGCTAAAGACAACGTAGTGGCGCCAGATAAAATCACAACAACTCACCTGCCAGAAGAAATAAAAAACTTCCTTGTATTAGATAAGGCAGTGCCTTACCTGGAACTAGCGAAAACATTGTACGATGAAGGCCTGACAGAAAAAGAAATCGAGGCAATCAAATTAATTGTCGCAAGGCGAAAAAATAGAAAAGGAGAATGATTGTGTCGCAAAAATATTATTGTCTGTAATATTACTGTGTTTATAATTAGTTATTTAGAGACAAGGAGGTGAGAAAATCAGCAAAGTTTGCGTCCAGTTGTCGGAAGGGAAAAAAGATGCTGAATGTTTATTTAGAAAATACAACATACCATAACTGCTTGGACTGTCCATACACCGCCTAATCAGAAAAATATTAAAGGCTGGCTACATGGAAAAAGGGGTGGAATTTGCTACAGATGAAGGCACACCGCAGGGAGGATTAGGCTAAGCTTTGCATAATCCCATCTATACAAACACCGATGCTGGAAGAGAATGAATTAACCGTTCTCCCGCATCGGTATTTTAATTCCGGGAATATTTTCCGGCTGGCCGCATTAGTAATCACCCCGGTAATTTACCACTTTTTACAATGAATTAGATAGAGGAAAATATTGTTCACAGCCTTCCCTAAACCACCTCATTCTCCGGCCCAGATATCTCTAATGCTCAGTGTGGTATATTTTTACTGAGCATAATAGGTTTGGTCCATCCCTTCTTCTGGTTCCCGTTAAGCTGAGCGCATCCATTTCAGAAGTCCATTATAGCATCGGTTTTTTGAAATTAAAAGTATTATTGGTAAAAAAGGGAGATTTTGCTTATAAGTAAACAAATCTCCCTCAAAAATACTGGCTTAATTCTCTTACCAATTCAAACACAGTAGTTGCTGGCTTCATCTTTGCTTTTGAATATGTGTTCCCCATTTCTTCATGCATTTCGAGGAGTTTTTCGCTCCATTTGATTGCTTGCTCAAGATCACCCCTTATAATACGTTGGGTGTACTTTGCATTGATTTTTCTTTTAATGCCTTCAAAATAATTCGGTTCTGATTCCTTCCCTTCGCAAACAATCAGGTATCTATATGGTGGAGACGGTTTCGCCGGACTTTTTATCCTTCGCGACCTTGACCATGTAATATTCCTGACCGCATGCCCGGCAAAAGGCCAGCGGCAGCAAGATCTTCTCCCGGTCATTCGGCACAAATTGCTGGCCATCCAGGGTGATATAGCGCTTGTCCGCCGGTTCCAATGAGGCATAAACGGTATCGCCGCGGCTGATAAAGGCATGAAGCCGGAAGGCAAAGACCGGGAAACGGCTATTGGGCTTTTTGCATACATAGCCGGCCAGCAAAGTTTCCTGAATGGCCTCGCACCCCGGTTGCTTCAACAGGCCCTAAAAGTGCCGTGGCGTCAGCTTGGAACCCGACAGGTACAGCACCTTAAACTTCGCAGGATCCAGTTTCTCCGCAAATCGGCGAATGGTCGTCGTTTTCCCTGTTCCGCAGTCGCCGGTTACAACGGCAAATAACTGACACTGTGCAGCATATTCCAGTCTTCCCAGTGTTTCCTCCAGCATGACCGAGGGATATAATTGGTCTGTGGGAATATCCCGGGAGAACGGCGTATGGCACACAATCCATAGAATGACTCAAACACGGTCTTCCGCCTCCCTGGGTCATATGTCAATATGGTCATTATATCCCTCAACTTCTGGACAGGCAATCCCATCAGCTTTCGGGCTTTTCACTTCAGCGGTTACAGGAGAGAAAGATTGTTCATAAATAGACCCTTAATTTTTTTATATCTCCGCGAACTTTTGGAGCTTGATTTGTCTCTTTATAAGTGGAATAAATGAAAGGAGGTTGATCAAATGAGTTTCGATTACCATCTCTTTGTCCAAATCAACAGCCTGGCGGGTCATGTCCACCTACTGGACGTTTTCATGCTGGCATTTACCAGGTGGGGATTTCTCCTCTATGGTCTGGCCCTGGCAGCCCTGTGGTTCCAGAGGACCCGGCCCGAGCAAAGGGGCCTCCGCCGCAAAGGGGTGCTGAAAGTATGCTTTAGCGCCGCCATCGCCCTGGGGCTGAACCAACTCATTGGCCTGCTTTACTTTCGGCCCAGACCCTTTGCCACCCATGAGGTGACTCTGCTGCTGGATCGGTCCCCGGATCCCTCTTTTCCCAGTGACCATGCCACCGGGGCATCTTCGGTGAACGCCAGCATCATGAGGGTCCATAAAGGTTGGGGCATACTATTGACACCCCTATCCCTAATTATAATCTTTTCCAGGGTCTATTGCGGGACCCATTACCCCCTTGACGTTGTGGGAGGAGTTGCCACCGGTCTTTTAGGAAGTCATCTGGCCAACAAACTTTGGCCCTATATGGACGGCACAGCCGATAAAGTGATTGCCCTAGTGGAAGGTTTCACCCGTAGGTCTGCCGGGGTCTAAGGGAGGTTTACCCGTTGGTCGAAGTTTCACTTATCGAGCAGCTACAACGGGGCGATATAAAAGCCTTTGAAAAGCTGGTAGAGAGCACCCGGCAGCGGGGGTTGAATATTGCCTACGGTATTTTGCAGGACCCGCAGGATGCTGAGGAGATTCTGCAGGAGGCTTACTTACAGGTTTATCATCATATCGGGCAACTGAAGGCACCGGAAACCTTTCGAAGCTGGTTTGGCAAAATTGTCACCCACCTGGCCTTGCGGCGTGCCAAAGAAAAGGGGCGGTTTAAAACCATCCCTTTGGAAGACTTGCCTGCGGCAGGGTGCAGCATAACCGAGGGTCCGGAATACTTCCTCTTAAAAAAGGAGAAGCAGGTACACGTGGCCCAAACCCTGAAAACTCTCCCGGACGAGTACCGGGCGGCCCTGATCCTCCGGGAATGGGAGGATTATTCCTACCAGGAAATTAGCGAGGTATTGGACATCCCACTGGGAACGGTAAAGTCCCGGATTTACTGTGCCCGCAAACTGTTGTCGAAGAAATTAATCGAAGGAGGCTGCTAAAATGGTCGATGTCATGTGCTGCGAAGAAAATGTATCGGCCTACCTGGACGGGGAACTGCCCCCGGAGGAAGCCCTGGCCTTTGAACAACATCTCCGCTCCTGTGCCCGCTGCCGGGAGTCCCTAAACCAACTACAAGCTCTGTCCGGGGCTGTTCAGGCACTCCCCCGCCCGTCGGTGAACCCTTGGCTTACGGCGCAAATTATGGACCGCCTGCAGGCAAGTCAAACCGTCAGCGACCTGCCCTTAACCCGGCTGCTCCGCTCCTGGGGGCTCTTGAGCCTTCTGGCCTTTGGAGCGTTGTTTGTTCTCTTTGGCCCTGTCATACTGGGTTTTTTCTCGGTGGTGGTAAAGGATTTCTTCCTCCTTGCCTCCCTGGTGGTAAAAATCAGCCGCCAGGTGCCTCCGGGGGCCGTTAACGGCGTGACGGGTTTGGCGCTGCTGGCAGGAGCGTTGGTTGCGTTTTATGGTTTTGGACGTATTTATGCCACTTTGTCCCAGGAGGAGTTGATTTCATGAAGCAAGTCTTGATGGTTTTAGTAACGCTATTATTTTTATCGGGAACCCACGCTGCCCCTGCCCGGGCCGATGAGCCCTTTTATCACCTGAACCGAGTTGTGCAGGAAGGGCAGCGGGTGGAAAATGTTTTTCTTTATGGGGAAGACGGTATTATCGCCGGGGTGGTGGAGGATGAAGTGGTTGTCATTAACGGCAACCTGACCCTGACCAAAACCGCCCGCATCCAGGATCGGATTTTTCTTATCGGAGGGCAGTTGAACCAGGAGCCGGGGGCCGCTGTCGGCAAGGGCATCTTTCACATTAACCTGGCCAATGAAAATCTCAACAGTCTGCTGCTGGGGGCCGGGGCCTTTGTGCTGCTGGAACTGGCGAAGCTGGCCCTGGCCCTGTATGTTTTCCTGGCCAGTCTGATTTCTCTCTTTGTCCTAAAAAACCGAATGAACCGGGCCAAAGGCGCTCTACAGAGCGGCACCGTCAAAGTGGGCCTCCTGGGCTTCTTTGGTGCTCTTGGTCTGGGGCTGGTTTTCCTGGCCCTGGTGGTAACCGTCTGGGGCATCCCGTTGGCTCTTTTGCTGGGGCTTTTGCTTTTGGCCCTGCTGCCGGTGGGGCTCTCGGCTTTAAGCCTTCTCACCGGAGAGCTGCTGTTAAAAAATTTTGCCTGGGGCCAGAAGCCCCTTTACCAAGTTCTCATCGGGTCTTTGTTCTTGGTGGCCCTTTTTAATTTCCCGGTCCTGGGTGTCCTCTGGGGCATCCTGGTCCTGGTCTTTGCCCTGGGCGCGGTGGCCGCCAGTCTGCTGCCTGGGAAGGGGGATCATCATGCTTAGCCAGTGGCTGCATTACGCGGCGGAGACCTTCCTGGTTTACGGACCCTTCGGGTTATTTTTGTTGGCCTTTGCAGAATCCTCCTTTTTTCCGGTGCCGCCGGATGTCTTGCTGATCGCCATGTCCCTACAGGAGCCAAGACTGGCTCCGTGGTATGCCCTGGTGACCACCGTTGGCTCGGTCCTGGGAGGAGTCTTTGGCTATTTCATTGGCACCAAGGCTGGCCGACCCCTCTTGGACCGCTGGGTGGCCCACGAAAGGATACGGAAAATGGAGAAACTGTTCCACCGCTACGGCGGCTGGGCAGTGGCCATCGCCGGTTTTACTCCCATTCCCTACAAGGTGTTTACCATTGGTGCCGGGCTGTTCCGTATTAACAAAGGGGTGTTCCTCCTGGCTTCCCTCCTTAGCCGGGGTGCCCGCTTCTTTTTGGAGGGTTTTCTTATCTATTTCCTGGGGTCTGCGGCCAATACCCTGCTTAGCTCCTATTTGGAAATCATCACCATCTCCGTCACTGTCCTCATTCTCCTTTTGTACCTGGTTTTTCGGCATACTAAAACGGTAAACTATTTTCAAACGCTGTGGCTTTCCTTGAGGAAGAAAGTGGAAGAATTTTATAAAAAGAAAATCTCGCCCCTGGGGGCCTTTGGGAACTTTTTAGTCGTAGGTTTGGCGCTGGGTGTTGGCTTTATGCTGCTCTTTGCCAAGCTGGCAGAGGATTTGCTGGACAATGAATTAAAACTTTTTGATCAGATCGTCATTGGGATTGTGCATACCCTCCAGGGCCCCGTCATGACTACGGTGATGAAGGTCATTACCAACATAGGTTCCCCGCCGGTGATGATCGGCTTTGCACTCGTGGCGGTTGTGCTGTTGTTGGTGAAAAAACATATCTGGGACGCCACGATGGTGGGGACGGCTCTAGCAGGTAGCTGGCTCATGAACGAATTGTTAAAAGGGCTTTTTCAACGCACTCGTCCTGACGCGGCTCGTTTAGTGGAGGTAACCGGGTACAGTTTTCCCAGCGGTCACGCGATGGTATCCTTTGCTTTGTATGGTATGCTGGCCTACCTCATTTGGATTAATTTAACGTCCGGCTGCCTTAGAACGGTTTCAACCCTTGCCTTTGCCTTACTGGTAGTGGCCATCGGTATAAGCCGGATTTACCTGGGGGTCCATTACCCCAGCGATGTGCTGGCGGGTTTTGCCGCCGGAGGCTTTTGGTTGGTGGGGTGCATCCTGGGACTGCAAACCATTCGGTACTACAAAGGAAAGCAGCCTCCGCCCCGGTAACGATACTGCCGATGAAAGAAACATAAAACCAGGTGGGTACAGTTTGACGCTTACTGTTTTTTAACAGGTACTATCTCTTTTCCTATAAAAGCAAAGCTCCCGGCGGCTCAATGTTTATTACTCTACGATTAGTTTTACCTTGCTGTGGATAGTAAAACGTTAGAGAGAATTTAATCCCCTGGCCGGGTATCCAGCCAGGGGATTATCATTCTTATTCTATACCCTTAATCTCCGGAGCTTTTCTACCCTTTCCTGAATGGGCGGGTGCGTGCTGAAAAGCCTGGCTATAGACGCCCCGGCAAGAGGATTGATGATAAAGAGGTGGGAAGTTGCCGGATTAACGGCCATCGGTATCCGGTGTGCCGCTGATTCTAATTTTAACAGGGCATTGGATAATCCTTCCGTTGAGCCGGCAATCTGTGCGCCGGTGGCATCGGCCATGTATTCTCTCGAGCGGGAGATGGCCATTTGAATGATCATGGCGATAATGGGAGCCACCATGGCCATAATCAGCCCTCCGACCATGCCGCCCCCTTCTTCCTCATCATTATTTCTTCCCATCCCGAAGATAGCACCCCACTGCAGGACATTGGCTATCATGCTGATGGCCCCGGCCAGAGCGGCTGCGATGGTTCCCACCAGCACGTCCCGGTTCTTGATATGCGCCAGTTCGTGGGCCAAAACACCTTCCAGTTCCGAGGGGCTTAAGAGCTGTAAAAGACCTTCGGTGACCGCCACCGCCGAATGGGACGGATTGCGCCCGGTGGCAAAGGCGTTGGGTTGATGGGACGGTTGTATATATATCTTCGGCATGGGCAAGCCGGCCCGCTGGGACAGCTTCCTAACCATGGCATAAAGCTGCGGGGCTTCCGCTTCGGACACCGGGTAAGAACCGGTCATTTTTATGGCCAGTGTGTCACTGTAAAAGTAACCAAAGAAGTTCATGGCCATGGCGATCAGAAAGAACATAATGGCGCCGCTTTTACCGCCAATGGCATTGCCCATCAAAACAAGCAAAATTGAAAGGGTGCCCATTAAGAGCCATACTTTTAAGGTGTTCATCTCCACTCCCCCCTAAAGATGAATATATTCTCTAAAATTCATCGTCTCCAAAGTCCATGAAATCCCCCAAGCCGAAGTCAAACCCATCTTCCGAACCTTCTTCGCCAGCGCCATTGTCACCGGCTTCCTCGTTTTCGTCGCCGTCGAAGAGGCTTCCCAGCATCGCCCCGCCGAGCATACCGGCCACCATGCCGCCCATAAAGCCGCCAAAGCCGGGGCCATGGGTATGCGGTTGAACGTTATGATAACTGGGCGCCATCCGGGGGCCCTGGATGGAGACCCGGTTTAATTCATTTTCCAGGAACTCCCTTATGAAATCAGCAATCCCCTGTACGGAACCGCCGGACAACAACTCGGCAGGCAAATCCAGTTCGGCATGGTGTTCAAGACCGTTTCTCATATAGCCGCCGGTCAATTCCAATTCCATAAACAGCTTCATACTGTTGTTTTCCAAATAAAAATTAAGTTCCAGCTCCTGTAGCTGTTCGGCAAACAGGGTTGAGGGATAAAACTCAAATTGCTGCCCCAGTTTCCCGATTTTCCCCGAGCCGATTTTTTCTTTGAATCCCAGGGCTTCCAAGGCATTAAATACCATTGTCATTTCCCGGCTCGGCAGCACAACCAGCCTGTCTGTGTCGCCGGTATCCACAGCCTGGGCAATATCCATCCTGGTTGCCAGGGAATAGGACACAGATCCTTTAGAAACCGGGTAGAAAATGGGTATGGCATGCTCAAAGGGGATTTCCCTGGTTTCCCTGGCTTTGATGCGAAAATCCCGGGCTACCCTTACGGTATCCACCGTCCGGGTAAACTCTTTACCCCTGACGGTAAATTTCATGACAATGTCAACATCCAGGGCATGGATCCCCTGGTCTACATTTCCGCCCTCGATCAAGACCTTTCCTGTCAACTTCTCGCCGATCCGGCATTGTTCATTGTCCAGTACCAGATTGACCCTTGCGGCTCCCACACCAAGGCTGGCCATCAGTTTTTTAAACATGGGACACGAACACTCCTTCTTAGAAAAAATTTTCTAAATAAAAGGCACTGCTTCGTTAATATATAAAATTAACGATTGAATAACCGCCATGCTTTGCATTACTACTTGCTTGGTTATAAGAGCAGCCTGGTTGACATCCGTGCTGTTTACCAGCGGCTGCAGCTGTGCCAGCTGCCCTTCCAGCATTTTAAACTGTTCCTTTAAAAAATTAATGTCGAGGGTTCCTTGATGTTTTGTTTCTTTGGGCTGGTTCCCGCTTTCCAGAAGGTCGAGTCTTTGTTTTATCTCCTCCAGCGTATATCTCTGCTTCTTCATCCCCTCAATTAGTTTAAGGCGCCAGAGGGACTCTTCGGTATAATAACGGTAGTGACTCTCTGACCTCAGGGGCTTCAGGAGACCAAGATTTGTATAATAATCGATGGTTCTTCTGCTAACCCCGGCCAATTCCGCAATCTCCCCAATCCTGTATTTCTTTACCTCCCCAATTTAATCACCTCCCCATTATTATACATTATTACCAGTAAACTGTACAGTTTAACGTTATGCTGTTTTAGAAAATTTTTATTTAAATTTATTTAAATTTCAAAATAAAAAACCCCGGGAATACTCCCGAGTCCTGCGCGCTCATCCTTTATAATAGGTGCCGGTATTTGCTGTCTCTGACCATATGCTTTAATGCCATTTTTGTTTTCATAACCCGGTTGAATGATTTATTATCCTTATGGCTAAATTATTTTATAAAGCTAAAATTTGAAACACTGAACCCCCGGGGGAGGTCCTACACTTTGAAAGAACGAAGTGCTGCAACGTTAAAAAGGGAACGCATTCGCTTCACAACATTAGAGGAGTTTGCCCAGTACCTGGAAAACATAGGCGATGGAGAGCTGGACTTTCGTGCCATTCCCATCTTCGGCAGGCCGGAAGAGTTCCATTATAGCGGCCATGAGAAGGTTGTAGTGAGAAACAGAGACCAAAAACTCTTTGACAATGTAGAAGATTTTTTGTGTTATGCGTTCCAATGTGACGGGGAAGGTTATAGCCATACGGAATATGTTGATATTGAAGTATAAAGTAAAAAACCTTACCCTTTGTAAAATTGGGTAAGGTTTTTTTCATGCCGTTATTCCACATAAGCATATTTAAAATCAGCATAGGTTCCAAAGGAAGGCGTAATAACCCCTTTAATGTTTTCTTTTATCAATACGGGGTGGGTATAGAAGAAGATCGGCATCACCGGCATATGGTCCATCAAGATTTTTTCGGCCTTGTGCATGGCTTCCATTCTAGTCTTCTGGTCGCCGGTGGAATTGGCCTCGCTCACCAGTCTATCGTACGCTGGGTGACTCCAGCCGGTATTATTGTTGCCACCGTTGCTGACAAATAAATCGATAAATGTCATGGGGTCAAGGTAGTCCGGACTCCAGGCTGTCCGGGTAATGTCAAAGTCCTGTTGTGCTTGACGGTCCAAATAGACCTGCCACTCTACATTCTGTAAAGCCACTTCGATGCCGAGGTTTTTCTTCCACATCTGTTGAACGGCCTGGGCCACTTTGTGGATGTTTTCGTTATTATTATACAGCAGGGTTACTTTGGGGAACCCCTTCCCATCTGGATAACCGGCTTCTGCCAGAAGTTTTTTAGCTGTCTCAATGTCTTCCTTAAAAAGATCGCCGCCCTCTTGCCGGTAATCCTTTTCTTCCACACCGGCCATGCCATAGGGTACAAAGGCATAGGCAGGTTTCTGTCCCGCCTGTAAGATATATTTGACAATCTGGTTACGGTCGATGGCCATGGCCAAGGCTTTTCTTACCCTCGCGTCATTAAAGGGCTTACGGGATAAATTAAACTGGTAGTAATCGATGGAAGCATCCGGCACAATCAGCAGCTCTTTGCTTCCCTGCAAAGATTTCAGTTCCTGTACCGCCACTTCGTTTTGCATTTCCAGTTGATTGCTCCGGAACATGGTAAAACCGGTTTGCAGGGATTCAATCAGGTATATTTCCAGTCTATTTAACTTAACATTTTTCTCATCCCAGTAATAGGGGTTCTTTTCCAGGGTGATTTTCTGGTTATGTTCCCAACTGACCATCTTGAAAGGACCGTTACAGACATACTGTTTTGGATCGGTAAACCACTTGTCATTATTCTCTACATTTTTTCGGTAGACCGGGTAATAGGTCATGTAGGATGTTAAGCCCAGAAACTGGGGCGCCGGCGCCCTCAGAACCACCTGCAGCGTCTTGTCATCCAGGGCCTTCACCCCCACATCTTCTTTCTTACCCTTGCCGCTGTTATATTCTTCGGCTCCTTTAATATAAAAGAGTTGATAGGCATATTCAGAAGCCGTCTCCGGGGCCAGCGCCCTCAGCCAGCTATAAACAAAATCCCGGGCTGTTACGGGTTCCCCGTTGCTCCATTTAGCATCCCTGAGTTTAAAGGTATAAGTTAACCCGTCCTGCGAAATTTGCCAGCTCTCTGCCATGGCGGGTTGAATTTGCTGATTGGCATCATAACGTGTCAACCCGTCAAACAACTGCAACATGACAGTGGCCTCCGGAACTCCGTTGGCTTTGGCGGGGTCCAGGGTTTTGGGTTCGGCACAAATGTTGTATCTTATTACTTGCTCTTTGGCCCGTAAGGCTGAGGGTTGATTTTTTTCACCACAACCACTGATAAAGGAAAAAAGTAAGAATAAAGATACTAAAACACAAATCCTTCTCCCGGTAGACAAACTTACGCCCCCTGTTGGTTTGTAGTTATATTTCAATATTTTAACAGTAATTATACAATAATTTTACAGAAATGGGTACAATGATCCATAATGTTATGGAAAAATAAAAATAAAAAGCGTCTTACTGCTATTATGCTATCTAGCAGGAAGACGCTTTTTAAAAATGAATTACCATCTCTTCGGAGCGCCTGAAGCATAAATTAATGAAAGAAGAACAAGCACAGAATAAGGAATATAAGCAAACCAACGCATCATAAAACAATACCCCCTTATTTGGCATAATATGGTTACTCTCCCTACTAGTTATTATATCAATAACTAAAGACTTGTCCATAAAAAAACAATAAGAATTTATGACATAACTTCTATTTATTCTACATATTATAGAAAAATTTGTCATGCTTGAAGGGTTTTAGCATTTTACTAAGAATTATTTCTTAAAACACGAAAGGAAATGTAGGTCAGAGTCAGAACATGACTGTAATAAAAAAAGTCTTGACGCCGTTTATTTTATACCAAATTGTTATTGCTTTACTGGGTTTATGCTTAATTCTTAACGCCGCACCGCATTGGAGATTGGAATTTATATGGGTTTATTTCTTTTGGATTCTTTTTTGTACTGCTGCTGAGCTTAAACCAATAACAATGCCATCCAACATTCAGTTATCAGTATCCTGTGCCGTACACATCTCATCCCTAATTCTCTTTGGTTGGCCTGTGGCAGTTTTGATCGCTACAGTTGCCAACATGATAGTAGATATAAAGCGTGGTTTACAAAAAATAATTTTTAATATAAGTCAAATTGCAATAACCATTTACGTCTCCTGGCTTGTTTACGAACTATTGGTACCAGTGGCAGGTCACTTAAACTTTCGCAAAGAATATTTTCCTGCCATGCTTCTTAGCTGCCTGACATATGTCATTGTTAATTCCATACTGGTCTCTGGAATTATTTCTTTAGCCCAGGGAAAGAAATTCTACAAAGTATTAACCAGTGACATTAAACTGGAAGCTTTACATATTGTAACCCTGGTTACAGTTAGTTTGCTTATTATTGTCTGTTATACAGTGGAACCGCTGTCCATAGTATTTGTTATTTTACCGCTGTCTATGGCTCACTTCAATTTTGAGAACTACATCAAATTAAGGATGGCTATCAAAACTACCATTGAAGTCCTTGCTGATATCATTGATAAAAGGGATTCCTATACTGCCGAACATTCTTACAGGGTAGCAAAATATTGCGAACTAATAGCAGAAGAATTACAACTTCCTCCCGATAAAATTGAAACCCTCGTTACTGCCGCCAGGGTTCATGATCTTGGAAAAATCTCTATACCGGATTCAATATTATTAAAAAACGGGCCCTTAACCTCAGAGGAAAGAGAGGTAATAAAGAGCCATTCACAGGTGGGTTACAATATCGTCAATAACCTGCGTTTTTATAAATCCGGTGCAAAACTGGTTCTGTTTCATCATGAAAGGTACGATGGCAGAGGTTACCCACAGGGTTTAAAGGGAGAGAACATCCCACTTGGAGCAAGAATATTGGCCGTTGCGGACTCCTATGACGCAATGACATCAAATCGTCCGTACAGAAAAGCAATGACCACTGATCAAGCCATCAACGAATTAATCAATCATGCAGGGGCCCAGTTTGACCCTGTGGTTGTACAAGCCTTTATCAATATCCTAAAACGGGAAAAGGAGAAAGAGTTAATCTCCGGGAGGTAAGCCATGATTTTTGTGTTAATCGTATTTATTACCATCATTCTTGCATTAATGACCGGCGGAACCTTGCAAAACCTTAAACAAATAAATATTCGCCATTCATGGCTTCCTGTGGTTGCAGTAACAATAAAATTAGTAACTCATACCCCTCTCCGGTATACGTTTGGCATCTCTGATAACCTGGCTTTTTATCTTTATATTATCTCACTGGTTTTAATTGCCCTTTTTTTATTACTGAACTTTCGCCTGCGCGGTTTTGGCCTGGTTGCCACAGGATTCATTTGTAATGCCCTAGCAATTGGCTTTAACGGCGGGTATATGCCGGTCAAGCGTGAATATCTGCATATTGTTGCCACGGCGGAAGATCTGGAAAAAATTAACCAGGGTTTACCTGCCTTTAACTATGTCCTTACCGGACCTGACACAAAATTTTATTACCTGTGTGATATATTCCGCATGCCCGACTGGGTTCTGGTGACCAGAGTTTTCAGCATCGGTGATATCATATTAACCGTTGGCGGCTGTATATTTGTCTGGCATTACCTAAAATCCACCCATTTTCCGAATCATAAGATTACAAGATATACAATTACCCGCTAAATGGAACACAGGTTAACATATCCGACGGTGATTGGGCCAGGTTTTACACGAGAAAAAAAAAGAGGATTAACGGAAAAAGACCAGATCGCACGCAGATAAGCGACCTGGTCTTTTTATGTTCGGTGTACAAAAGCCCTGATGTATTGTGATCCTGGTCATTTTTCCTTTTACCTTTTTTAAAAACCTAATATTTCTTTTCTTTTCAGCAATAATAGATGTAAGACGATTTAAAGAGGTGACAATCATGGAGCAACCAACCCGGATGGTAGTATTGTTGTCCCTTTTATTGTTTTCCTTTACTTTCATAACCGGCTGTCCCGGACAAGAAGCTCAGCAAAAACCCGAAACCGGTAATAAAGTAAAAATCGGAGTCAGTCTGGCCTCCATGGAATTTGACGGCAACCAGAGCATCAAAAAATTCATGCAAGAGAGGAGTAAAAAGGATAAAGTTCAACTCGTCTTTACCGATGCCAAAATGGATCCCGGCCAACAGGAAAAGGATGTTGACAAGTTAATAAAACAAAAGGTAAAGGCTATTATCTTGCAGACCGTTGACCCCCGGGAAGGGGCAAAGCTGGTGGACAAAATTATGCAAGCCAAAATTAAAGTGGTGGGGTTAGAAACGCTTCCTTTTAACGCGCCTCTGGACGGTTATGTGGCCGCCGATCATGTCAGGGCCGGTGAATTAGAAGGACGGTTTGTTTTGAACCAAATGAACGGTCAGGGCCAGGGCAACCAGGGTGGCGGCCAGCAACAGGGTGGCCAGGGCGGGCAGCAGCAAGGCGGTCAAGGGCAGGGCAGTCAGGGCAGTGGTCAGCAGCAGAGCGGTCAAGGCCAGCAAGGTGGACAACAGAACCAGCAACAAAGTCCAGCGGCTAAAAATAACGTAAAAGTTTTAATCCTTAAGGGTGATCCCCATGATACGGTATCCCAATTAATTGCCACCGCCGCCAAGGACGTGCTGCAGCAAAGTAAAAACATTGCAGAGATTAAAGTCATTGAGCATCCCAAAGGGGACCCGGAAATGGCTCGAATGACAGTTATGAACACTCTTAAAAGCGGTGCTGTGGACGCCATCCTGGCCACAGACGGCCCGATGGCAAACGCAGCAGTTTCGGTTCTCAGAAGTGAAGGGTTGGAGAAACGCGTTATCACGGTGGGGGTAGGAGCGGATCACAAAAATTCCCAGTCCCTTGCGGCCGGTCAGCACGATGCAGAAGTAGATATCATGCCCGAACTGCTGGCGAATTTCGCCTTGGAGGCAGCCCTGGACCTGGCCAACAAAGGCACCTGGAACAATGATACCCGCGTACAAAACGGCAATTTCGATATCCCTGCCAAAATTATTCCGGTGCGTTTGATTGACAAGAGTCAGGTCCACTTATTGGAAGCTCGCTGGGGTAAACTGAAAGAAGAGGAACAGCAGAAACAACAGCAGGGACAGCAGGACAACCAGCAGCAAGGTTCTGCGGGAGAACAATCTGCGGAAGGTCAATCCCAGGAAGGCTCCGGCCAGGGTGGCCAGGGGCAGCAAGGGAAGAAAACCAAGTTAAGAATCGTCACCCAGGAAGGTAAGGTCATGGAAGTGGAAGTGGAGGGTGAAATTCAAAAGATTGAACAGGCCGACGACAGTGAAAAACAGGGCGGTCAACAGGGCCAGCAGGGCGGCGGTCAGTAACTGTGCCCACAGCAGATTTGATAGGAACCGGCTCCCCGGAGCCGGTTCCTTTTGTTCGCCCCAACCCCCTTCGTATTAGTAAAAATTGGCCAGCTCTTTCTTTAAAATATTGTATTTCTCATCGTTTCTCGTCACAAAGGTAATTCTTTTAACGGACTTTAAATGAGGCATCATTTCTTTAAGGGTTGTTAAAATTACCTGAACGGCTTCTTTAAAGGGGTAACCAAAAGCCCCCGTGGATATAACCGGAAAGGCTATGGATACCACCTTGTGCTGTTCTGCCAGCTTGAGGGCATTCCGGTAACAATCAGCCAGCAATTGATCGGCCGGTTCGTCTTTGCCATATACCGGCCCGAGACAATGGATCACATAGCGGTTGGGGAGGTTGCAGCCGCTGGTTATGACAGCCTGTCCGGGCTTAATGGGCGCCAGCGGCCGGCACTCTTCCACCAGTCCCGGCCCGGCCGCCGCATGAATAAAACCGGCCACCCCTCCTCCCGGTCTCAACCAGGCATTGGCGGCATTAACCACCGCATCATACCCCTTCTGGGCGGCAATGTCCCCCTTTACACAGTCCACGGTAATACCGGACAATGTCTTTTTCAATTTGATTAACCCCTCCCGAAACTTTTTATACTTGATGGTCAACCATCTCCTTGCACCTGCAGGATGACACGCCGCTCCCTAGGACCGTCAAATTCCGCCAGGTAGATGCCCTGCCATGTGCCCAGCAGTAATTTTCCCTGGTGAATGATAATCCTTTGCGAACTTCCCATGAGACTGGCCATCATGTGAGCGGCTGTATTCCCTTCCCGGTGTCTGTAAGGGCCTTCCCGGGGGACCAGTTGCCGAATAATTTCCTTAATATCCTCTATCACATCCGGATCTGCATTCTCGTTAAGGGTTACTGCAGCTGTGGTATGGGGGATAAATATTAGCACGGAGCCTTCCCTGACGCCCGTTTCAGCCACCGCTTGAGAAACAGGACCGGAAATATCAATGAACGCCAGCCGGTTATTGGTTTTTACTCTTAACTCTTTGAGGAAAATCATCCGCCGGTCACCTCAACAGCTTATATTATATAATATACGGTACTTCTTCATTCTTTTGGATAACCCTTCTCCTATGCCTTGGAAGATATTTAAAAAATAATTGATATATTTGTAAAATCATAGCAGATCATACCAAACCCCCTGCGCACTTCACTGTACAGGGGGGTTGGGTAAGTCTATTGCAATGCTTTCTCTAAAATCTGGTTCATGCGGTGGACCATTGCCCTGGGGTCGACAATTAAACCTGCGGAAATTAAGGCATTGTCAAATAATTGTTCAGCCGCCAACCTGGCGAAGGAATCGTCCTTCCGGCTTAACTCGCATAAGCGCTTGATAACCGGGTGAGAGGTATTGATCTCCAACACCTTCGGGCCGATGGCATTGATGTCCTTATTCATCACCTGCATCATTCTCTGTAAGCTGCCGGTCAGGTGATCGGGATTCAGTACGATGGCCGGGCTGGTGGAAAGACGCCTGGACTCTCTTACTTCAGTGACCTTATCACCAAGCACTTCCTTCAACCACCGGGTCAGTTCTTCCACCTGCTCCGGGTTCAGGGCATCACCGTCAGGCTTCCGGGTCCCCGGCAATTCCAGTGCGGCCTGGTCGATGGATACCAATTTTTTCCCTTCAAACTCTCCTAACTGGCTCAGGATATAGTCCTCCACCGGTTCGTGGGTAAACAACACTTCTATATCCTGATCCTGGAATACTTCCAGGTAAGGGCTGGATTCAATGACTTCTTTGGTGGGCCCGTTAATAAAGTAAATATCCTTTTGCCCTTCCTTCATTCTTTCGACATAGTCCTTCAGGGAGACCAGTTCCCCCTCGCCGGATCGGGAGGAGGAAAATCTCAACAGGCCTACCAATTCTTTGCGGTGGGTAAAGTCAGTTGCCGCCCCTTCCTTGATAAACATCCCGAAATTTTTCCAGAATTCCTTGTATTTTTCAGGCTCGGATTTGGCCTGCTCCTGCAGGAATTTAAGGAAACGTGAGGTAATCACTTTACGCAGCTTGGCCATGAGAGCGCTGTCCTGCATGGTTTCCCGGGAAATGTTCAGCGGCAGTTCTTCGCTGTCCACCACACCCTTGACAAAACGCAGCCATTCGGGCAGGATGTCTTTGGACTGCTGCTGGATTAACACCTTTCTGCAGTACAAGTTAACACCGGGTTCCAGCCTGCCAAAACCAAAGCGCTCAAAGTTGTCTTTGGGCACAAACAGCAGGGCATTAATGGTCAGGGGCGCATCTGCGGAAAAATGCAGCCGGAGCAGCGGCTCGTCATAGGCATTGGCCAGGTATTTGTAGAACTCGTTATACTCTTCTTCTGTAACTTCATTTTTGTTTTTGGTCCAAATGGCCTGAACGGTATTCACCTTGTCGCCGTTTAATAAGATGGGAAACGGCACAAAACCGGAGTACTGTTTAATGATTCTTTTAACCGTAGCTTCCCGAGCAAACTCCCGAGCATCTTCTTTCAAATACAGCGTTATTTTGGTTCCCCGGCGCAGCCCCTCTGCTTCAGCAATGGTATAACTGCCGGTCCCTTCCGAAGACCAGAGGCAGCCGGCGGCCCCCGGCTGATAGGAACGGGTTTCCACTGTCACCTTGTCTGCGACCATAAAGGCAGAATAAAACCCTACACCGAACCGGCCAATCAGGTTAACATCTTTCTTGTCTCCCTCGGCCAAGTATTTGAGAAAGGCCCTGGAGCCGGAGTGGGCAATGGTGCCCAGGTTTGTCACCAACTCGTCCCGGGTCATACCGATACCGGTATCCGAGATCTTCAAGGTATGATTTTTCTCATCCAACTCAATGGATATTTCCAGGGGAAGATCCCCATCCACAATTTCTTGGCTGGTTAATTTTTGGTAGCGGAGTTTTTCCAGTGCGTCGGCGGCGTTTGAAATTAACTCCCGCAGGAAAATTTCCCGATCAGTATAAAGGGAATGAATGACAATATCCAGCAACTGCTTCACTTCGGCTTGAAATTCGAACCTTTCATCCTTCACTTGCCCTGTCATTTCTTTACCTACCTCCTGCACTGATAAGTGGTGAAATGTTCCCATTAAATAATATAGATGTGTGAATTTTCCTTGTCAACTTTGCTACCTTCCTGCCACAACAAAAGGGACGGTCTCCCATCCCCCTCATTCGGCACTGTTAAGTTTCTCGTAGGTATCGGTCCAAACGAACTGGTACAGTTAATTATATGGATTTTTTTAAATAAAATATAGATATTCCAGTCTTTTTCATAGACAACCTTTTTCCCTTTTGTTATAATTTTATTGAACTAAATAATGTCCTCGACGTGTTGTGCCAAGATATTTTTGTTTCTTTTTGGCACAAGGATTTTAAGCTAACGGGGGGGGTAGCTTTTTTTTGGGCTACCCTCCTTTCTTTTTTGCCCAAAAACAGGAGGTGAAGCACCTTGTAATCATAGTTCCCAGCCAATTTATGCAGTATTTTTGAAAGGAGTGTACAATATGGATAATCAATTTATTCTGGCCTCAATCATTTTTGTTATAACCTATGCCTTCATTGTATCGGAAAAACTGCCGCGCACCGTGGTGGCCCTGGCCGGGGCAGTGCTGGTGCTCTTCACCGGCATCGTAACGCAGGAAAAGGCCATTCACTATATTGACTGGAATACCATTGGCCTGCTGGTGGGCATGATGATTATCGTGTCCATTACCAGAAGAACCGGCGTCTTTGAATACCTGGCAGTGAAGTCTGCAGTGGCCGCAAAGGGAGACCCCTTAAAACTGCTGGTTTTGCTGGCAACCATCACAGCAGCGGCCTCTGCCTTGCTGGATAATGTGACAGCTGTGCTGCTGATTGTTCCGGTTACCTTTTCCATTTGCCGCCAGCTGCAGGTAAATGTCGTTCCCTTTTTAATCACTGAAATCATGGCCAGTAACATCGGGGGAACGGCCACATTGATCGGTGACCCGCCGAACATCATGATCAGCGGCCCGGCCGGTTTGTCCTTCATGGATTTTATTTATAATCTGACCCCCGTGGCAATTGTCATTTTCATTGTCACCATTGCCATTTTGCGCTTCATTTATCGTAAAGATCTGCAGGCGGACCCCAAGCGGATGGCTGAAATCACCGCCCTTAACCCGGAAGAAGAAATTAAAGATGCGAAGCTTCTAAAGAAGTCTCTTATAGCGCTGTCTTTAACCATCGCCGGTTTTGCCCTGCACAGCGTCATTCACATGCCAACGGCTACCATCGCCCTGGGCGGCGCAGTTTTGCTGCTACTCATGACCAGGGAGGAGCCTGAGCACGTTTTAGAGACTGTGGAGTGGCCCACCATTTTCTTCTTTGTCGGTTTGTTTATCGTTGTGGGCGGGCTGGAAGAGTCCGGTGTCATTCACTGGATTGCCGAATCCGCATTGCATATAACAGGCGGGGAAATTCTTTCCACCGGTTTACTGATTCTATGGCTTTCCGCCCTTGCCTCCGCCTTTGTGGATAACATCCCCTTTGTGGCCACCATGATTCCTTTGCTGCAGCAAATGGGCCAGATGGGCGGCATCAGCAACCTGGATCCCCTCTGGTGGTCTCTGGCCCTGGGGGCCTGCCTGGGTGGCAACGGTTCTCTGGTGGGGGCTGCCGCCAATGTCATTGTGGCCGGGATGGCTGAAAAAAGGGGAACACCCTTAAGCTTTCTTGGCTTTATGAAAGTGGCTTTCCCCTTAATGATTTTGTCCATTGTCATAAGTACGGTCTACCTGCTGCTGTTTTATTTGAGATAACATACAAGGAGTCGGGGCTGCCCCCGGCTCTTTGTGTTACCTTGACTTTCTTGCTCAAGTCATTGAAAAAAGATCACCATTTGCTAAATTAGTCAAAGTAAGCTGACTGTGGTAACCATTACAGAATGTTTTTAAGGGTCAGGGCTTCCTTTTCCGGCAGGTGCAAAATCATTAAATTTAATTCAGACAGTTGCGCCAAGGACTGCACTTTATCCTTTGATGCAATATATTCTTTCACCTTGGCCAGGGAAAATTCAATATTGTCTATCTCCTGATGATCCAAAACCACAGGCCACCATTTGCCGGTTCGCTGCCAGTTTTTCTCCAGGACCTCAATATGCCGGTTGGCCTGCTGCCAGTGGGACCGTTTTATCTCCTCGCTGACCTGCCGGACATTAGCGGATAACTCTTGGGCGGCGGTTTCCAAAGAATGATTTATCCATAGCCCCAGCGCCACCACCAGGACGATCATGATGAACAAAGCCGAAAATAACCTCATAGGACCCCCTCTTTAAAAAATATTTTAGCTGTTTAAACTGTCCGGGTTTTTAGCTGGTAAAAAAGATTGCCCTCGGTATCCAGGCTAGCCAACAAAACCTGCTTGAAGTCAGAAACGCCAAATTTATGCAACTCCTTTTTCAACCATTCCCTGGTAAGGTTAATTTTGTTTAAATTATTATCAAATACATACCCGTCAATAATCAGTGTCATGGGAATCCCTTCATATTTGGTCGGAATATTAAGGTCTGCCGGGTTCACCGGCCTTTTCTGGGATTTAGGTACAACACTGATTTCCCCGCTGGTTTCCAGGATGGCAAACTCTACATCGGCAATGTTGGGAAAATTTTTGGCCCGGAGCTGTTCCAGCAGGTCATTAATGTTGTATCTTAACCTTTTAAGTTCTGGCTCCACTATTTTACCGTTTTCCACCAGTACGCTGGGAGTCCCGCAAACCACGCCCCGCAGCCGCTCGCTTTTCAAAGAAAGAAAAGAAATGGTCACTTCAACAAAGAGCAGCGTAAGAATGGGAATAATTCCGCTGATCAGGGGAATTCCGATGTCTTCCATGGGAACGGCAGCCAGGTCCGCAATCATAACGATAATGACCAACTCGTAGGGCTGAAGCTTGCCGATCTGCCGCTTCCCCATCAACCGTAAGGCAACCACCACCAGGGTAAATAAAATTAATGTTCTTATTAATGTTAGGATCATTTATAAACTCACCCCATACCACAGTATGACTTCAATTATTTCACGATAAATCCATATTATGCATAACATTTCAAGCGAATACCGGCTCCGGCTTTTAGTTAAATTCTCTTTTTAAGTATGAGTAAAAAAGGTACTTGGAGGACATGATAGTTTTGAAATTGATTGTTAAATACCCGGAGGAGGTAAAAACAAATGACTGTTGCTTCCCAAGTTAAACAAACCCTGGCAGGACTAAAGGCCGCCCAATCCAGCTTTGAAACCTTTGCCCTGCAGACCCAAAACCAGCAAGCTAAAGATCTGTATACTCAGGCCGCTCAGCAGACCCAAGCCATCATTGACAGCCTGGAACCCAGAATTAAACAAATGGAAAAAGAAGAACCCCAATATCAAGGTTTCTAAAAACAAGAACCGGGTCATCTGATCCCGGTTCTTGTATATAAGCGCCTATAACTAAGCAAAATAAGCCACGAGAGGTGATCCGGTTTGACCGTTGCTTCCCAGGTAAAGCAAACCATAGCCAGTCTGAAAGGAACCAAAGCAACCCTGGATACCTTTTATCAAATCGAGCAAAATGAAGAAAACAGGCAGTTGTTAGAAAAAAATTCCCGGCGAATAAGTCAAGTCATTGATAATTTGGAAAAAAGGGTCAGGGCCTTGGAATATGAAGAACCACAATATAAGGGCCTTTAGGCAATCTTTGTAAGGGGGCGTCTTGATGCCAGAATGGTTAGTCGTAGTTATTCGTTCCCTGGGTTTATTTGCCCTGGTCCTGCTGCTTGTCCGTCTGATGGGGAAAAGACAAACCTCACAACTTACCCTCTTTGATTTGGTCACCGTTATCGTCATTGGCGTGGTGGCCGCCGCCATATCCTTAAACCTCATTGAGAATCCGTTCAACGGACTGGCAGCCCTGGCGGTTTGGACCCTGCTTCCCATCGGCATATACCTGATGGCCCTGAAATACAAGACGGTCCGAGATATTATCCAGGGAAAGGAAACGGTCCTCATTAACCACGGTAAAGTTTTAGAGGATAAGTTATTGGATGCCCGTTTTACCCCCGAAGACCTGTTAAGTCGATTACGTCAAAAAAATGCCTTTAAGGTGGCAGATGTGGAGTTTGCCATGTTGGAACCCAATGGCGAGGTCAGCGTCCTTCTCAAAAAACAAAATCAACCGGTTACTCCCGCTTCCCTGGGCCTGCAGGTAAACCATGAAAGCGTGCCCCAAACCGTAATGTTGGACGGGGTCATCATGGATGAACCTTTGACGGCCATGGGGTTAAACAGGAACTGGCTGCATACTGAACTGGAGAAAGCCGGTGTGGCTCCTGAGAACGTATTTATTGCCCAGGTTGATTCAGTAGGGCAGCTTTATCTGGATCTGTTCAACGATGCCATACAAGTCCCACAGCCTAAAACAAAGGAACTGGCCTATGCCACGCTGAAAAAATGCCAGGCTGACTGTGAAATGTACGCCCTTGGCACCAAACAACCAAAGGCTAAGGAAATATACAGTGAATGTGCCGAACAATTGGATACGGTAATCGCAGAACTGAAACCTTTGCTTAAAAGGTAGGGGTGACCAAATGTCAAACAAGAAAAAGAAAAAACTGACCCCGGTACAGCAGGAGTACCAGGCCTTTGCCAAGGCCAGGGAACCGCAACGTCCTGTCCTGGCCAATGTGTTCAAGGCTTTTATTGTCGGGGGATTTATCAGTTTGCTGGGCCAGGGGATAGCGGACTTTTTCATTTGGAACTTTGACTTTACGGAGAAAACAGCAGGAAACCCCACGGTAGCCGTGTTGATCCTAATTTCCGTTGTCTTAACCTCCCTAGGGGTCTATGACCATATTGCCCAGTGGGCAGGCGCCGGCACAGCGGTTCCTGTGACAGGCTTCGCCAATACCATTGCCTCCGCTGCCATTGAACACCGTACGGAGGGCTATGTACTGGGTGTGGGCGGCAATATGTTTAAGCTGGCCGGCTCAGTGATTGCCTTCGGTGTTTTTGCCGCCTTTGTGGTGGCATTAATCAAAACATTATTCACCATGTTAGGGGGAGCCTAGTATGCTGAAAGGACATCAAACCTGGGTCTTCCCTAGCAAGCCTACCATTTTGTCCACCGGTACCGTGGTGGGACCCTTTGAGGGTAAGGGTCCTCTGGCCGATGACTACGACGTTGTCCACGGTGATTTATGGCTGGGCCAGGACAGTTATGAAAAGGCGGAAAAAAAGATGATGGAAGAAGCCTTTGAAATTGCTATCCGCAAGGCCGGCCTGCAAAAACAGGATATCCAATTTTTCCTAGGCGGTGATTTGTTAAACCAAATCATTTCCAGCAGCTTTGCCGCGCGAAGCCTGGCCGTCCCCTACATAGGACTGTTCGGCGCTTGTTCAACTTCCATGCAGAGCCTGTCCATGGGAGCGCTCCTGGTTGACAGCAAATCCGCCGATTATGTGTTATGCGGCACCGCCAGTCACAATCCGGCGGTGGAAAAACAATTCAGATATCCCACGGAGTATGGCGCCCAAAAGCCCCCCACAGCCCAATGGACAGCCACCGCGGCGGGCGCAGCCCTGTTGGGCCCTGCAGGAGACGGGCCAAAGGTAACTTCGGCCACCATCGGCAGGGTTGTGGATATGGGGTTGAGCGATCCCTTTAACATGGGTGCAGCCATGGCGCCGGCAGCGGTGGACACGCTGACGGCCCATTTCAGGGACCTCGGCATTTCCCCGGAAGAATACGATCTCATTGCCACCGGCGACCTGGCCCGGGTGGGACATCAAATTGCCAGAGACCTGTTAATCAAACACGGACTTGAGATTCCGGAGGAAATTTTTACGGACTGCGGCATCTTGATCTACGGCGAGGACCAGCCGGTCATGGCAGGCGGCAGCGGTTGCGGCTGTGCAGCCGTCGTGGCTTACGGGCACATCTTGAACAGAATGAAAAAGGGGGAACTTAAAAAGGTCCTTATTGTAGCAACCGGCGCTCTGCTGTCTCCTTTATCTTACCAGCAGAAGGAAAGTATTCCCTGTATCGCGCACGCTGTGGCCATCGAGTATAACGGGTAGGGGTGATTTCTTTGGAAGTTTATCTCTGGGCCTTTGTGGTGGGCGGGCTCATTTGTGTCATAGGACAGCTGTTAATGGATGTTGGTAAACTGACCCCTGCTCACACCATGAGTCTGCTGGTGGTGGTGGGGGCTGTACTGGGGGGGTTGGGACTCTACGAGCCCCTGATCGATTTTGCCGGCGCCGGCGCCACAGTCCCCATCACCAGCTTTGGCAATTCCCTGGTGCACGGGGCCTTGGCAGAAGCCGAAAGCACCGGACTGGTGGGTATCCTGACCGGCATCTTTGAAGTAACCAGCGCAGGTATCTCCGCTGCCATTATTTTCGGATTTCTGGCCTCCCTGTTGGTCCGACCCAGGGGGTAAAAGAGAAAAAGGTGATCATATGAAAAATATCTTAAAGGTCATTTTGATGATTATATTCATCCTGTCAATGACCGGCTGCCAAACACAGCCTCAGAAAAAACCTGAGGGCAAACAAAGTGCAAAGCAGGTGGAAATCAACCCGGAACTGGCTGAGAAAGCCAAACAGGCCGCCATGTCCGTAAAGGGTGTGGAGGATGCCGTCGCCGTGGTCATTGACAAAAACATTTCTACCGCCATTAAAGTAAGCGGTTTTAACCGTTTAAAATTGCAGTCCATTAAGGAAGAAGTACACAAGAAGATTCTTTTAAGCAGCGACGAATATGAAGTTTATGTCACTTCAGACAAGAAGTTATTTTCTCAACTGCAGCAAATAGAAAAACAAATCAAGGAACATAAGGTCAAGTCCGGAACGGAACTGCAACAAAAGGTAGAAAAGATCAATAAAGCCATGAAAGGTTAAGGAAGGCCCGTGCCTTCCTATTTCGGTTCTAGGGGGAACATGCCAAAAATATTTTTATTAAACTATTATTATTTTTCGCTATAATAGAAGGAAAATTTAAAATTCTATGGAAATTATTATAAAAAATATATCGAAGGGTCGGGTGAGGGTCATGAGATTACAATTACAAAAAAATTCCTACCGGTCGGCCAATGAAATTTTAACAAACAGCCCCCTTTTAAAGGAAATTGAGGAGATTTTATTAAGCTCTGACATTGATCTGTCCTCTCTGTCACGTTCTCACTATAACCATATTCTGAGAGAATTGTTTAAAACCTACGGCTGGCAGCATTCCCCTTCACCTTTTCATGAACCCGTTAATCCCTTTGCTGCAATAGAATTAACAAAACACAATATAGGATTGGAAATCGGTTTTCGCCACGCCTCCCTCATGGGACATAACCTCCTTAAGTTCCAGTTGTCTTCCTCCCATCATTCAGATAGAATTGATGTAGGCATTTTTATCGTTACAACAAAGAAATTCCAAAAACAAATGTACAACATCTATCACCATAACTGGGCCGGCGCCATGAATTTTGAAAAAGCGGATCGCTACCTGCGGCATTTTAAAACCGACTTCCGGCTGCCTATTTATTTAGTGGGAATTGACGTGGCGTAGCCGTCAAGAGAACTTCAAAGAATGCCCGTGCCGCCCGGACCGGGCATTCTTTAATTTAATCCTTGCCATAAGGGCAAGCTATAACCAGACTTTAATAACAAAAAGAGGCGATGGTTTTGAAACTTAAAATAGCGCTGGGCCAAATGGAGATCGTCCCCGGCCGCCCGGATTTGAATACCCGGACTATGTTGGAAATGATTGGACAAGCCCGGGACGCAGGGGCCCACATGATCATCTTTCCCGAAATGTCCATCCCCGGCTACTTGCTGGGAGATACCTGGGAACAAAGGTCCTTTCTCAGGGACTGTGAGGAATACGGCAAAGAAATCATCGATGCTTCGGCCCACCTTACCGTCCTTTTCGGCAACGTGGGGGTTGACTGGGAGAAAAAAGGAGACGACGGCAGGGTTCGCAAATACAATGCCTTTTTTATCGCCCGGGACGGCAAATTATGGGGCGGCGAAAACTTCCCCTACCCTCTCAGAATTAAAACCCTGCAGCCCAACTACCGGGAATTTGATGATGACCGCCACTTCTACAGCCTGCGGAAACTGGCCCAGGAGCTGGGAAAAACGCCGGAGGATCTGTTAACCCCTGTTTATCTGCCTGTACATGGCAAACAGGTGGGTTTAGGCTGCGTTTTATGTGAAGACGGTTGGGCTGAGGACTACTTTACCAAGCCCATGGCCGCCATTCAGAAAAGGGGCGGCGTCAACCTGTTTGTCAACATCTCCAGCTCTCCCTTTACCTTGGGCAAAAACAGCAAACGGAACCGGGTCTTTTCCAAACAGGCCCGGGAAACAGGCGTCCCCTTGATCTATGTTAATAACGTTGGAATTCAAAATAACGGCAAGACCGTTTATACCTTTGACGGCTCCAGCACCGTCTACAACAAAAACGGGGAAGTTATTTATTACAGTCAGCCAGCCTTTAGACAAAGTTTGGGCATGGTTGAACTGGATCTGGCCTCCGGCGGCACAGCCTCGCCCCCTCTGGAAGTGCCGGAGGACAACGATATTGGTTTTATCTACCGGGCCCTGCACTACGGCATTAAAAAGTTTACCGCCGCCATTGGCATGAAAAAGGTTGTCATCGGCATTTCCGGCGGCATTGACTCTGCCGTATCCGCCGCCATGTACGCAAAGGCCATAGGGCCGGAAAACCTGTTGCTGGTCAACATGCCCAGCCGGTACAACTCCCAAACCACCCGCAACCTGGCCCGGCAGCTGGCGCAAAATTTAAATTGCTCTTATACTGAATTACCGATTCAGGATTCGGTGGATTATACCATCAAACAAATCGAAAGCACTCCGGTGATCAACCCCGTGACCGGGGAGGAGTTTTACCTGAAGATAACTCCCTTCATGTCGGAAAACATTCAGGCCAGGGACCGCTCCGCAAGGATCCTGGCGGCAGTGGCCGCCGCCTTTGGCGGGGGGTTCACCTGCAACGCCAACAAAGCGGAAACCACCGTAGGGTATTCCACCCTGTATGGCGACCAGTCAGGATTTCTGGCAGCCATTGCCGACCTCTGGAAGCACCAGGTCTATGCTCTGGCCCGCTACCTGAACGATGAAGTGTACCGGCGGGAAGTCATCCCCCGGGGCATTATGGATATTGTACCCAGTGCGGAACTTAGTTTTGAACAGGCAGTTGATGAAGGCAAGGGGGACCCCATCGCCTACCCGTACCATGATTACCTGTTCCGCTCCTTCGTCCAGTGGTGGGACAGGGCCACCCCGGAAGACATCCTCCACTGGTATGACGAGGGCGTGCTGGAAGAAAAACTGGGCTGCAGGCCGGGACTGGTGAAGGAACTGTTCCCCACCCCCGGAGAATTTATCGCCGATTTGGAACGCTGGTGGAATCTCTATAACGGCATTGGAGTGGCCAAAAGAATCCAGGCCCCGCCCATCCTGGCCGTCAGCCGCAGAGCCTTCGGCTTCGACCACAGGGAAGCCCAAAACGGAGCCTATTATACCAGGCGATACCGGGAATTAAAGAAGAAATTGTTAGGTGAGAATTAACCAGGGCGCCGGTTGTTGAATTAAACTACCGGCACCCTTCTTTTACCTGCCGCTGGCCATGGTCAGGGCAGCCAATTTCTCTTCTATGTCCGGAGTGATGTCCCCTTGCTTAAACCGCCACTGCCAGTTGCCGCCCACGGTGCCGGGATAATTCATGCGGGCCTCACTGTCCAGGCAAAGGACATCCTGCAGCGGGATGATGGCCATGTTTGATTGACTTCGGAAAGCTACTTCAATTAGCCGCCAGCAAATTTCCTCTGCCCTCATGGCCGGCTCCAGGCCCAGGTACTCTGTCAGAAATTCAACGTCCCCCGGCAGCAGTTTCTTGTACCAGCCGACGGTGGTATCATTGTCGTGGGTGCCCGTGTAGACCACCGAGTTGGGCTCATAATAATGGGGCAGAAACTCTTCTTTTTCATTTTGGTTCAGGTTAAATTGCAAGATCTTCATGCCGGGGAAGTTGAAGTGGTTCTTTAATTTCACCACCTCCGGCGTGATAATCCCCAGGTCCTCCGCAATGACAGGAATTTCCCCCAGGTACCGGATGATGGTGGAGAAAAATTTTTTGCCTGGGCCCTTTACCCACCTACCGTTGATGGCCGTTTCCTCCCCGGCGGGGATTTCCCAGTAGGCCTCAAAACCCCGAAAGTGGTCGATACGGATGATATCCACCGTTTCTAACAATAGTTTAAACCTTTGTCTCCACCAGAGGTAGTCATCCTTTTCCATTTCCGTCCACCGGTAATGAGGATTCCCCCACAGCTGACCGGTTGCACTGAAATAGTCTGGCGGCACACCGGCCACTTTGGCCGGGTTCCCCAGTTCGTCCAGTTCAAACAACCGGGGATTGGCCCAGGCATCACTGCTGTCGTAAGAAATAAATATGGGCAAATCGCCGATTATTTTTATGCCACGGTCATTGGCATACTTCTTTAACTCCATCCACTGGGTAAAGAAGGTAAACTGCAAAAAACACTGGTAGGCAATCTCTTCCTGCAGCAGTTGGCGGAAATGTTCCATGGCCTCCCTTTGCCGCAGTGCAATGGACGGGTCCCAGCGGTTCCAGGGGAGCCCGCCGAAATACTGTTTAAGAGCCATAAATAGGGCATAGTCCGCAAGCCAGTGCGCTCCGGCGATAAACTCATGGTATTCGTAAGGTTTTAGGCCACTATGAAAAACAGCGAAGGCCTTTCTCAGCAAACCGTCTTTATATTCCCTTACCCGGGCAAATTCTACCCTGTTGTCAGAAAAGCCAGGCAGCGGGTCGATATCCTGCTGTGTTAGCAACCCCTCTTCCCTTAGCCGGTCAATACTGATCAACAGGGGATTTCCCGCAAAGGCGGAAAAACTCTGAAAGGGAGATTCACCGTACCCTGGGGGATGCAAAGGAAGCACCTGCCAGAGCTTCTGCCTGCTGCGGCTAAGGAAATCCACAAATGCACAGGCTTCCTTTCCTAAATCCCCGATTCCGTAGGGGGACGGTAATGAGGTTGGATGGAGCAGAATGCCACTTTGCCTTTTAAACGTCATTTCAATCCCCCGTCCATGAATAATTTCCCCTCCAGAGGTCCCAGTGTAAGATGCAGGTACCCGTCTTTGACGGGATATTGCCGGCCCTCCTGCAGCAAATCAAACAGACTGCCGCTGCACCGGCAGCCCAGGTTGACAGAGAGGTTGACCTCCCTTTCCGTACCGGCATTTACCATAACCAGGGCAACGTTGTCTTTTTTGGGACGGTTGAATACGTCTTTCCCCTGGCTGATAATTCTTAGATAGCCGTAAACCTGCCCCTGGGAATAGACCGGCAGCCAGCGACCTGTTTTCAGCACGTCATACCGGTTTCTATAGCCGATCACTTTTTTGTACCAGGCCAGCAGTTCCTGGTTTTCTTTGCCCCAGGGATAGGTGGCGCGGTTTAAGGGGTCCCTGTACCCGTGCATGCCTGCCTCGTCCCCGTAATAAATACAGGGCACCCCCGGAAAAGTCATTTGAACCAGAGAAAGCAGTTTTAACCGGGCAATGCCCAGCCTCTTTTGCTCATTGCTTAACGTAAACCGGGCCTGTTCCTCTTTGGACAGCGTTTCTTCCGCCGGTGCCCCGCTTAAAAGGGTGAGAACCCGCTCCACATCATGACTGCCAATTAAGTTCATGGCGGAGTAAAATTGCTCCAGCGGGTAATTTTCATACAGGCTCATCAAACGAAGATGAAGCTCCTGGGCATTACTTCTGCCGGTCATAAAGTCCAACCAGGCGCTGCGGAAAGGATAATTCATGACGGAATCCAATTCCTCTCCCAGCAGGTACTGCCGCATTTCCCCGTAACTCACCTTATTGGAAGCGTCTTCCCACACTTCGCCGATCAGCACCGACTCGGGGTCCAATTGTTTCATGGTGGCACGGATCTTTTTCACAAATTCATCGGGCAACTCATCCACCACATCCAGCCGCCAACCTTTGGCCCCCATTTTCATCCAGTATTTAATAACACTGTCTTCTCCTGTGATGATAAATTCCTGGTAGGAAGGGTCCAGTTCATTGACATTGGGCAAGGTTTCGATACCCCACCAGCACTCGTATTTGTGGGGGTGCTCGATAAAGCGATACCAGGGGTAATAGGGAGAATCCTTGGACTGGTAGGCCCCTACAGATGGATAATTGCCTTCCCGGTTAAAATAAACACTGTCACTGCCGGTATGGCTGAAAACCCCGTCCAGGATAATGGAAATCCCCATGTCCCGGGCTTTGGCGCACAGTTCTTGGAACAACCGGTTGTCGCCGAACATAGGATCAATTTTTTTATAGTCCCCGGTGTCATATTTATGACTGCTGGCAGCCTCAAAGATGGGATTGAGATAAATAACACTGATGCCCAGTTCCTTTAAATACGGGAGCTTTTTCAAGACGCCCAGTAAATTCCCTCCGAAGATGTCGAAACATATTGTCTTGCCGGTGAGCGGGTCCCGGCCGTATTGCGGCACGGCGTCCCAACTGGGATAAATCATACAGTGTTTCTTAGGGTTTAAAATTTTTCCTTCTTCATGACCGTTGCAAAAACGATCTACAAAGATCTGGTACATGACAGCTTCCTTGAACCAGTGCGGGGTGGCGTTATCTTCCTTATACACCGTAACCTGATAGGAGGGCGGTTCATGATCATAAATCCGGCCTACCCCTCCCAGGTTGCGGGGGTTGTTGCCATAGTAAAAGGTCCTACCCCTTTGAACAATGATAAAGTAGTACCACAACAGCCCCTGCCTGGGTGGGGCCATTATTTCCGCCCGGTAAAGCTTTTTCTCCCCGACATCTTCCACCGGCTGCATAGGAATCTTCTCTTCCTCACGGCCATACTTCCACAAGCGCAAAATGACACTGTCCAACGGATCTCTGGAATTTATTGCAACGGCCAGCCTGATTTTTGCATGACAAGGAACAGCCCCAAAGGGGCTGCGAAACAATGATTGATGGGAATCGTGAAAAATCCACTGATGATTCATTCATATCATCTGCCTATCTTGGGTTTTGGACTCCTCGGCATCCATGACCAGTTTCTTATACAAGTCTTGATATTTTTGGGCTGATTTATACCAGCTGTAGTCACTTTTCATAGCATTTACCAGGATTTTTGACCAAACCGGCCCTTGGTGATAAAAATGAACTGCCCTTTTCAGGGTATAAAGGAAGTCATGGGCATTATAATTGGTAAAACTAAAACCGTTTCCTTCCCCGGTGTATTCATTATAGGGTTGTACCGTATCCTTTAAGCCCCCGGTTTCCCTGACCACCGGTATGGAACCATAGCGCAAGGCAATCAGTTGCCCGATGCCGCAGGGTTCAAAGAGAGACGGCATGAGGAAGAGATCCGAACCGGCATAGATACGATGGGCCAGAGTGTTGCCAAACATGATGTTGGCAGACACTTTCTCCGGATATCTTCCGGCGGCATGTTGAAATAATTCCTCGTATCGTTTTTCTCCCGTACCCAGCACCACCAGCTGTACATCCATGGACAGGATTTCTTCCAATACACAGGCAATTAAGTCCAGACCCTTCTGGCTGACCAGCCTTGAAACCAGTCCCAGCAGCGGAATGTCATGCCGTGTCGGCAGGCACAGGATTTCCTGTAAATATTTTTTATTATCCTGCTTTTTTTCCGGGGTTTCCCATGAATAATGGACAAAAATATGCGGGTCGGTGGCAGGATTATAGTAATCCGTATCGATGCCGTTCACAATCCCATGCAAACGGTCACGGCGATGCCTGAGCAACCCGTCCAATTGCTCGCCATAATAGGGGGTCTGAATTTCCCGGGCGTAGGTCTCACTGACGGTGGTCAGTATATGGGAATAATTTAAACCGCCCTTGATAAAACTGACCTGGCCGTAAAATTCCACCCCGTCCAGGGTAAAATATTCTTCGCCTAAATCCAGAATGTCTCCTAAAATGTCTTTAGGAAATACCCCCTGGTATTGCAAATTGTGAACGGTGAAAACCGTACGGATGTCTTTATAAAAGGGATGATTCCCGTAATGGGCCTGCAAAAAAACACTGATCATACCGGTGTGCCAATCATGACAGTGGAGAATCCGGGGAACAAAACCCAGGTGGGGCAAGGACTCCAGCACCGCTCGGCAGAAAAAGGCATACCGCTCTGCATCATCCCGGAAGCCGTAAAGGCCCTGTCTTTTAAAATAATACTCGTTATCGATAAAGTAATAGGTAATCCCTTCATGTTCCAGTTGTTCCAGGCCGCAATAGACATTTCGCCACCCCAGGGGCACTGTGAAGGTTTTTTTACAAACCATACTGTTCCGATAATGTAACGGAATAACGCCATATTTGGGCAAAACCACCCGCACATCCAGCCCCTGGTTGATCAAGGCCCTCGGCAGGGAACCGATGACATCTGCCAAACCCCCGGTTTTCGCAAAGGGAACCCCTTCGGAGGCCACAAACAGCACTTTCATCGTCCTCTTCACCTCCCACTTAAATGACGGTTTTTTTCATAATGACCATGGGGTAATTTTTCTCTCCCTTCAAATGTTTTCCCTTGGTAATGGTTACCTCTTTGTCCGCAATGACGTTCTCCACCAATGCCCCTTCTTCAATCTTACATTTCTGCATGATGATGCTGTCCTTTATGTGGGCGCCCTGCCCTATTTTAACCCCTCTGAAAATGATGCTGTTTTCCACCGTACCTTCAATAATGCAACCGTTGGCAATGAGAGCGTTGTGAACCCGGGAGCCCTTGCTGTATTTGGTAGGGGCCCCGTCTTTCACTTTGGTTATAATAAGTCCTTTATCAAAGAACAATTGCTGCCAAATTTCCGGCCTCAGTAACTCCATGCTATGGTTGTAATAACTTTGAATGGAATCAATATGGGCCAGATAACCCTGGTAGGGGAAACCATAAATCCTCAAACGATTAAGATTGCGAATAAACCCGTCCCTCACCAGGTCGCATTCCCCCCGGGAGTAACACCGGTGAATCAACTCAACCAGCAGCGATTTTTCCATGATGCACATTTCCATAGACATTTTTGAACCCCTCATTTTGTTCGGGTTTATTTCCAGATCAATAATGCGCCCGTCCTCCGCCGTTTCCACCATGTGACACCGGGATAAATCCTCACCTGTGTTTTCCATATCCTTATATAGAATGGTAATGTCCGCATTCATGGCCTGATGAAATTGAAAGGCATCCCGGTAGTCTATGTTACAAATCATATTGCTGCCGGAAATGAGAATATATTTTTGCCGGCTGTATTGGAGATAATCCAGGTGAGTGTGAAAATGCCGCAAATCCCACCTGTAACTTCCCTGTTGGCAGCCCTGGCCCGGGGGGAGGTAAAACAACCCGTCCCTCTTCCGGTCCAAATCCCATTCTTTACCGTTGCCCAGGTGATCCATGAGGGCCCGGTATTTATGCTGCACAATGATGCCTACATTGCGGATCCCTGAATTTACCATATTGGACAGGACAAAATCAATCATCCGGTAGCGGCCCCCAAAGGGTACCGCAGCCGCTGGGCGATGGTGACTGATTTCCTTTAAAAATTCCTCATCTTCCATAAGATTGATAATCCCCATGACATTCTTCATGCGATCACCCCTTTATGAAGACCGGACAGTTAATTCATTTTTCGCCAGGCTGCAGCTTTTTAACACCGAACCGCCGGCTACAACGATATTGCCTTCCACCACCGTTATTCTGGAACAGGGTTCGGAACACCGGCCGCATGCCTCGTCCAGACAACCGACTTGACAGCGGTCTTCGATGACCGCCTCCACACCAATGATGGCCCTCTCAATGACTGTGTTGGCTCCGATTTTGGCATTGGGCATAATTACGGCATCATTGATTTTGGCCCCTTCACCGATATAAACGCCGGGAAATAAAATAGAATGATTAACCTCCCCGTAGACCATACACCCTTCATTCACCAAAGAACCGGTAACCCTGGCGGTGGGGGCGATATACTGTGGCGGGTGGTTGGGATTTACCGAGTAAATGGTCCATTTGGGATCGTTGAGGTTTAATTTGGGCTTATCGGACAACAAGTCCATATTGGCCTGCCAGAGACTCTCAATGGTACCCACATCCCGCCAGTAGCCCTTAAAGGGGTAGGCATACATTCTTTGTCCCACCTTCAGCATCATGGGTATGATGTTTTTGCCGAAGTCATTGCTGGAACGGGGATTTTGTTCATCCTCTTCCAAATATTTTTTTAACAGCTCCCAGTTGAAAATATACACACCCATGGAGGCAAGGTTGCTTTTAGGTACGGCGGGTTTTTCTTCAAAATCAATGATCCGGGCATCCCGGGCTATATTTATAATGCCGAAACTGCTTGCTTCCTCCCAGGGAACTTCAATGACGGCAATGGTGGCATCGGCCTGTTTTTCCTTATGAAAGTCCAGCATCAAAGAATAATCCATTTTATAAATATGATCCCCTGAGAGCACCAGCAGGTACTTGGGACGATACTGATCCACAAACTCAATATTCTGATAGATGGCATTGGCGGTACCCTTGTACCATTCCCCCCCCATTTCTTTGACAAAGGGCGGCAATACGGTGACGCCGCCGTTTTTACGGTCCAAATCCCAGTGACTGCCGATACCGATATAGGTGTTTAAGGCCAGGGGTTGATACTGGGTCAGGACCCCCACCGTATCAAATCCGGAATTGTTGCAGTTGCTGAGGGTAAAATCTATGATGCGGTATTTCCCACCAAAGGGAACGGCAGGTTTGGCCAGCTTTTTGGTTAAGACTCCCAACCGGCTTCCCTGCCCGCCGGCCAGGAGCATGGCAACACATTCTTTACTCTGCATGTTCCTCCCCCCTATTACCTGGAATAACCGGCAAACCGGTGATGATTTCTGTTACTGCCATCTCTTGTTAAGGGCCTTGAAGAAAACCACCGCCAGCGGCGGTACCTTAATCTCCACCGAATAGGGTTGGTTATGCCAGGGCCGGTTTTCCGCCACCACCAAGCTGTTGACCTGTCCGGACCCGCCGTAGATGTGTAAATCACTGTTAAAAACCTCAAGGTATTCCCCCGGGCACGGCACGCCGATCCGGTATCCTTCCCGTACCACCGGGGTGAAATTGCAAACAATGATTAAAAAATCATCCGGGTCCCGGGATTGTCTCAGGAAGGTAATAATGCTTTGACTGTAATCATGGGGATCAATCCATTGAAAACCTTTTTCCTCGTGATCCAGTTCCCACAAACTTTTTTCAGATCTGTAAAAATGGTTCAGTTCCTTCACATACCGGTTCAGTTTTTGGTGCATATCGTATTGCAACAGGTGCCAGTCCAGACTTTGATTTTCATTCCATTCGATAAACTGGCCGAACTCGCCGCCCATAAAAAGGAGCTTTTTACCCGGGTGGGCTGTCATATAGCCGTATAACGCTCTCAGATTGGCAAATTTTTGCCAGTAATCCCCGGGCATTTTATTTAGCAATGACTTTTTTCCATGTACCACCTCATCGTGGGACAGGGGTAAAATATAGTTTTCCGAGAAGGCATACATAAAGGAAAAGGTCAGCAGGTGGTGATGCCATTTCCGGTGCACAGGGTCCATCTGCATGTAACGAAGCAAATCGTTCATCCACCCCATGTTCCATTTGTAGTTATACCCCAGTCCCCCTAAATAGGTGGGTTTGGTGACGGCGGGCCAGGCTGTGGACTCTTCGGCAATCATCAGGGCATCCGGAAAATACTGAAAGACCACCTCATTGAGCTTTTTCATAAAGGCCACCGCTTCCAGGTTTTCTTTGCCGCCGTATTGATTGGGAACCCACTGTCCCTCTTGCCGGCCATAATCCAAATAAAGCATAAAGGCCACTGCATCCACCCGCAGGCCGTCAATATGATAGACATCCAGCCAGAAAAGGGCGTTGGAAATTAAGAAGCTGACCACTTCCGGTTTGGCAAAATCAAAATTCAGCGTGCCCCACTGCCAATTTTCCGCCCTTAACGGGTTGGCCGATTCGTAAAGGGCTGTTCCGTCAAACCGACCAAGCCCGTGACTGTCTTTACAAAAATGAGCCGGTACCCAATCCAAAATGACCCCAATCCCCCGTTGATGGCAGCAATCGACGAAATACATGAAATCGTGGGGAGTGCCGTAACGGCTGTTGACAGAGTAATAACCGGTAACCTGGTATCCCCATGACGGATCATAGGGGTGTTCCATCACCGGGAGAAGTTCCACATGGGTAAAACCCATGTCTGCTACATAATCAACCAATTGGTCAGCCAGCTCCCGGTAGGTCAGAAACCCACCGTCCCTTCTCCTCCAGGAACCCGGGTGTACTTCATAGATGAAGACCGGGCTTTCATAGACAGGGGTTGTTTTCTGTCGTTCCAGGTAGGCCAGGTCCTGCCATCGGTAGCCGGCCAGTGAATAAACTCTGGAAGCGGTGCCGGGCCTGATTTCGGAATAAAAAGCATAGGGATCCGCCTTTAACAACACTTCCCCCTGGTGTGTATGAATTTCATATTTGTATAAGTCCATCGGTTTTAGTCCGGGGACAAAAAGAGACCAAATGCCGGACTGTTTCACCCTTTCCATGACATGCCGGTGGCCCTGCCATTGATTAAAGTCACCCACCACACGGACCTCCCTGGCATTGGGGGCCCACAGGGAAAACCTGACCCCCTGCATCCCGTTTTGTTCTGTCAAATGGGCGCCCAGCATTTGGTAGCTTTTATATAGGGATCCTTCATGAAACAAATACAAATCTTGGTCACTCAGGCCCGTATTCATTACATTCACCACTCTTTCTGTATTTAAATGTTTTCCTTTTACTGGAACACTTTTCATTATATACGCTTCCCAATAATCGAATTCCTTTTTTTTCCAACTAAAACATTTTGTAAATGAACTGACAAAGAAAATTATTCCTTACTCTTTACGTACCATTGATTACCAATTTATGCAATATCTTTAATGAAAAATTAAACTGTTCCACCTCATTTTTAAGAAACAAAAAGCCCGCTGCCCAAACGGACAACGGGTGCAGGTTCCCCAACTAAAAGGGTTTAAATACTAAAATAAAGATAATCAGCAATCCGATTCCCAGTGCCAATGAATAGGAGATCAGTTTTTTCTCAATGGGCTGTAACTCAAACCACTCGTCCTGGTAATCCACTTCCTGCCGGGCCCTGACCAATGTTTGATCTGCATCCCGAATTTTCACTTCCGCCATGCTTCAGACCTCCCTTATTCCATTATTATCTAACTGCTGACAATGGGCGGCAGGATACCGTGATAAAAGATCCAGGAAATAAACAGGCCGACCCAGAGGATAAAACCAAACAGGCATACGGCATAAACCGCCACGATGCGTCCCATGCCGGCGTCCCAGAGCTTGCGCACATTGGTGATAAGACCGATGGAGAAGAAACACAGGGCAAACAGAATTGTTCTAAAGCCATTGGCTTCATCGATACCGACCTTGGCAGCTTTGATGATACTGGCATCGCCGAGACCCCATAGGAGCAGTACCAGGAAGGTCAGTGCAAAACCAATGACAAATTTGGGAAATCTGTCCCAAATCTCCCCGGCTGAAACCTTCGTGTCGGTTGAAGTTCCTCCGCCCTTTTTATTCAGATTAAACATACACCAGATGATGGCCAGGATAAAGGCCCACACACCAATGAAAATATCGATGAACACTTTGGTGGTGGTGGCTGTCATTAGCATCCAGCCCTCTTCATATTGTACACCTGTTTCTTTCAGAACCTTGGCTCTGATCATGGAATCGGTAATGGCGCCGCTGGCCACCGCGCCGCCGTCGCTTTTTACCGCCAGACCCATCCAGGCCCCGGCCACCATGGGCTCTTCATGAAGGAACGCAGAAGCAAACCAGGGGAGAATCAGCATTTCAACCGCCACAAAAACAATAATCACCGCTGACAGGATCACCGGCACAATGGGACGGGAACGGATGGCACCCCCGGTGGCAATGGCCGCCGAAACACCACAGATGGAGATACCGGAGGCCAGGGGCGCAGCCCATTCGGGGGTAAATTTAAAGTATTTACGGGCTATAAAATAAACAACAGGCCAGTATATTAAATAGGCTTCCACCACTGCGCACAGCCCCCGTACAATAACGGTGGTGGCCAGGCCCACGGCTCCCAGGGTTTTAATCCCCACGGCCGCACCTAAAATGACGATACCGGTCTTAATGAACCACTCCGGTTTGGCTGCTTCTTCAAGATATTTGGCAACCCCGGGGAAAAAGTTTCCGATGATGAGGCCCACGATCATCGCAATAATAAAGCCCATTTCACCCAACCCCAGTGACCAACTAATGCCCAGCTTGACCTGTTTGTCGGGACTTGCAGCAATATATGCGTTATCGCCGATGATCAAGCAGAGAACGGTGATGGCAAAAATAACAGTAAAGCCAATGACAAACCTTTTGATATTGGCGCCCATTGCTCTGGCTCCAATGGTTGTCAGCACCAGCAGGAAAAGATAAGTTAAGAATAACGATGTAAATCCGGACATGTCTTTGAAAGTCTTGGAGAGCGGCCCGAAGGACTTGGAAATGTCTGTCCAGGTGTTAACTTTGACCACCCACCCCAGCAGGTCGGAACCAAAGATGGGGCCCAGGCCCAGCAAAAAGATAAACAACCCCAGCCACACTGCCCACCAGTCTTCGTTCTTCAACATTGGTACTTTGCCGCTGACAGAAGCATTGGTGTCTTGATGAATCATACGATCCCTCCTTAACCCTAGTTTATGACAACGCAGTTAAGGCCTATTTGTTATGGCATCCCCCCTTTCGCCAAATTTTATAAATTTTCAGTCTTTTAACTAATTAATAAACCTTTTGGCAATAGATGTCAAGCCTTGATTCCATTTGATTCCATGGATCCTTTGGTACATGGTTGTGTTTTTATCTAAACCTTTAAACACTTCCCATAAATAATTTTTATGATATCTTTACCCAGATTTATGACAGGCTATGGGAGGGTTGACTTGTCATAAATGAATATAAATTGAAGATTATGCAAATATTACCTTAAGAGTAAATTCTCTTGAGGTGTAAAAATGATCCCAAAATTTAAGCGTCTTCCCAAACATATTGGAATTATCCCGGACGGCAACAGGCGATGGGCTCAACAACAAGGTTTGCCCAAAGAAGACGGTTACCAGCATGGCATTGAACCCGGATTTACCCTTTACGAATTATGTCTCGCATTGGGGATCCCCGAAGTCACCTTTTATGGTTTTACCCAGGACAATACCAAACGCCCGGCTGCCCAAAAACAAGCTTTTCAAAAGGCCTGTGTAGATGCGGTGAAGGCGCTGGCCAACCGTGACGCGTCCCTGCTGGTGATAGGTAACAAAGAATCCCCCCTCTTTCCCAAAGAATTGCTTCCTTATACCACCAGGCAAACCTTTGGCCGCGACCGGATTAAGATAAACTTTTTGGTCAATTACGGCTGGAAATGGGATTTAAGCTTTGCCCTGAACTCCTGGGACCCCTATGAAGGACAACTTCATGAAAGGATTGCCTCCCGGGATATCTCCCGAATTGACTTAATTATCCGCTGGGGCGGCAGAAGAAGACTCAGCGGTTTTTTACCGGTGCAATCAATCTATGCGGATTTTTACGTGGTGGATGCATACTGGCCGGATTTTCACCCGGATCATTTCTTTGAAGCCCTCAGGTGGTATGAGAAACAGGATATTACACTGGGAGGCTAATATCATTATGCCATCTAAATTATTGGCTTAATTATTTTCATAATGTTATTGAAATTTTACCTGGGACATGCTACCATATCCTTAATAATTATAGCGTAACGGTTGCATAGGTTTTGCAAACACCCTGGGCAGTTGTCCCTTTAAGTTGTCATACGTTAACTGACTAAAGGAATGGGTGTATTACCTCCGATATGTTAAGAATATTCTAAACCGGCACAATTTATTTTCTTGCATATTAAATGCACCCCAAACAAATTTGTCACGTTCCGGCAGCCTTTAAGACTGTTGATGCTTCCAAAAACGGTGTATTGATAAGGAGGTCATTAACGTGATCGATTCAATCGATTCTTTGGACAATAAAGCGAATCGAATGTGTCATGTCTCCTCCGGGATTTCGAAGCCAACTGTTCTTAAAGGTCACCATGTTTTTCTTAATGCTTTACCCTGGTCGTGGACGCCACGGCCAACCAATGAAGCCTTTCTCCATTATGACGTTGAAATCCTGGACAGCGGTACCCCTAGAGGGATTGCTTTTGCCGTTTACATTGTATGCCCTACTTCCCTTCGTATTGACAGTGATGCCATTTGTCTTGCTATGGACTGTGATAAGCTAAAATATTATACGGACAGAGCCAGCAAGCCGGTGATTCTGGTTGTCGTTGATACCGCTAAAGAATCAGCCTTTTGGCTGTTGATCCAGGAATATATTCACGGCGTCCTGGCAAAGAAAACACCCGGTTGGCGGGAACAAAAAACCGTATCATTACATATACCTCTAAACCAGGAACTGACCACCTCGTTGGAACAGTTAAAAAAGGCCGTGTGTTATGGTTTGGAACTTTTATATATGAATCATTTTTACCGTTTTTATCAAAAATTCAGTTCCCGAATCAACCAATTCTTTAATTCCCCGGAAGAAATGGAACTGGCAATGAAGGTAGAATCATCCCGTCACTACGCCAAACAATTGCTTACCACTAAGGACAAATGCAGTTGCTCATCCACCTCCGGTCATTCCTGTAGTTCCTGCCGGGAAACTGATAATTTTAATCACTTTACCCTTCAGTCCGATCTTAAAATTCAGGCCAGTTTGGAAAAAGCTCAAAACATGAAAGTATTGGACCCCAAAGAGAACAGAACGGCCTATTACTGTATCAGCCATGCCCTGGACATTTTTGGAGACAGGGCTTCGGCCGGTGTACGCTATACCGCCCAAGGAGAAATGGTCTTCTATGATTACCTGCTTCACTTTTTAAAAGCCTTTGACTCCATGGGCACCCAGGCCATGGTTCATTTGACCCATACCGATGACTACCGCCGCTATTTTAAAGCCATAGAAGAACTGACGGATATCATCAACAGGGCCCTTGAAGAAGGAGAGTTAATTGCCGCCAGTGTGCTGACCATTCGACTGGCAGACACCTATTTGTTTGCCACTCCTTACCTAATAAGAACCTTTGGTCAGGAAATATCCGCTCCTTTGATGGATTTTGCCCAATCCCTGCTTTTGCTGGCCCATAAAATGGCGTCCCTGGTGGAATCTCCGGACCATGTTATACAATAAAAAACCCGGCCAGCATTGACCGGGTTGATATAAACCAACTAACGTACTTATTTTTTCACATGTTTGGCAACAAATTCTTCTTCATCAAGGAACTCCAAGAAGGGTCTGTCAAACTGAACCATGGCGTTAACCACCAATTCAACCAAACCACCATAATGCACGTTGAATTTAGCAGTGGCTTGGTAGTATTCAAGAATATCCCTGATGGCGCCTTTACAGTTGGAGCAAGGCGCTGCTACATACTTGGGAATATCTTCTTCCATGACACCCTGGAAGGCCTCGAGGATTTGTTTGAATTTCATGCGGCTGGAAATCTTATTCCTGAATTCAGGGAAGTTAAAGGACTTCATAATGGCAAATCCACTGCCGCCGCCACAGCAGAAGTTCTTAGCGCCATGCGGATACATTTCCCTGAACTGGGGCGCCACAGCTTTAATAATATCACGCTGGGGCTGAATTACGCCCATCATCCTGGCTACGTTGCAGGGGTCGTGCATGGTAACCGGGAAGTCGTTTCTGCTGGGATCCAGTTTATAAACTCCCTTTTTAATCAGGTCGGCCAGCAGGGGCAGGAAGCTTTCCCTGGGGATATTATCTTCCCCTACCATAGCCCGGTCGATAGAGACCATAGCAGCTTTATGGGCGTGTCCGCACTCACCAACTACAATTCTTCTTACGCCCAGCTCCTTGGCTGCTTTCAATTGAGCCAGACCGATTTTTCTGGTCTGCGCATCGTCATAGAAAAGTCCGTAATTAACGTTATCATACCCGATCATATCACTGCTCAGGGTCCAGTCCAGACCGGCTTCTTCAAAAAGAATTACGAAAGCAGCCGGGTTTTCGGGCCAGGCCATATATTCACCGGCGTTGTGGGTTAAGAGGATGTCTGCCCCCTTTTTATCCACCGGAATCTTATATTTTTTACCTGTTCTTTCGTATATGTCTTCTTCCAGGAACTCAATCATATCCAGGAAGGCATCTTTGGTAATACCTGTACTGGAACCGGTTTTTAATTGCAACATGGTGCCCTTTTCATGCAGGGGTTTGGGAGCAATCCCCAGTTCCATACTGAACAGCTTTCTGATTTCCCTGGCCAGCAAACCGTTGTCCAAACCTAACGGACAGGTTTGGGCACAACGACGGCACAGGTTACAGCGATACGCTAATTCACCCAGACGGAGAATGGTTTCTGCATTGATGTCGATATCGCCACCAGTAAATTTGCTCCAAAAACTGTCGCCGTTAAAGTGTTTCTTGGCAATTTTACGGAGCACTTCCGAACGGAAGATAGGTCTGTAGATCTCCTGTTCTCCGCTGGCCTTAAACACATGACAGGCTTCGGAACAGGTGTTGCACTTGGCACAATACTCAAAACTCAGAAGGAAAGGCTGCAGGTAGTTTCTGTTGGTTTCATCGGAGAAGAGTTTCTCCAAACCACGTAGAAATCCCTTAACCAGGGCCTCTTCTTCTTCTTTGGTTTTGGGTCTGACCAGTGCCTCATTGCCCACAAATCCGTCCAAAGAGGCGCAATAATCCTCTTTCCAGGAGTCCTTAATCTCTTTAAAATCGGGTTCCATGCCCGGTTTATCGTAAGGCGCCGGTAAGGGCATCAGATTTTCAACCTTCACCAGTTGTTCAGAGGGTTTACTTATATCCTGAGGTCTAATATCGCCCATTAAAAGTTACCTCCTATCTTACATTATTAATCTACTTCTTTTCCTGTTGTGCTGCAGGATTGATATGGGGGGCCGACCAGGAGGCTTTGGGTTTGTAGCTGATGGCCTCTTTAACAATACTTTCCATCTTGGAGTTTCTCAAGTTGGGCTCGTTATCCCACAGTACCTTGTGGAATGCAAAATACTTGCCTACATAATGGCTCATTTTGGTTTGAGGAATATAAATCATCACCGCGCCCAACAACAAAATATGGATGGTTAAAGCGGTATCCGCTTGAATGGGTGAGAAGGTAAATAACGCTTTCATAATTTCCCGACCATAGTTAAAACCAGGGTCAGCGCTCCATACAACCATACCGGAAGCCACCACTGCAAACAGGAAGAACAGGTTAAAGTATTCCTGAGGAGTGGTGTATTTGGCAAAGGTATTGTTAAAGCATCTCTTTAAAAACAGGCTGAGGGATCCAAAACCCAGCAGCAGGGCTCCTGCACCACCGGAAATAAAAGTGGCGTAGTAAACCAGAGAGGCCCAAGCATTGTTGCTGACTCCCTCAGGGGTGCTTAAGGTCAATCCGGATAATTCAGTAATAGCGCCAACGGCCAGTAAAACAGTCCATAAACCTAACAGATAAATACCTAAATGCAGTGCATAGGAAAGCCACCACTGGCGTCTTTGGTTAATAAACAGGTTTTTAATGAACAGCATTTCTTTTAACATATCAATAATTTCGCCGGCATGAGAGACTTCTCTGGGCTTGTTCCACCATTCCAAATCCTCGTAATAAGAGCCACCGTAATGTCCCTTGCCGCCGGGCTCTTTGGGAACCGGGTACAGCTCCCAGCGACCGTGCATGGGCATCTTGGCATACTGATAGGCCTTATAAAGTGAGAGACCGATGAAAGCGAGGATGGAAACATAAACAAATACCGTCAGCAACAAGTTAACATACCTCCTTGATTAAAATAATTTTGGGGTATCTCTCCGAGGAACTGCAACCGGGGCCCTGGCCTGTCTTTGTCACCCTTTGCTGTAAGGCAGCCTGAGGAGAAGATACAAAAATCCGTACTGAATGGGAAAATAAAAAATTTTGTTAGCAATTTGTTAGGGCTTGTCCTCCTCCCCGGCGGAGCCCAACTGCCTCCTCACTCCTTCCAACATAAAATTGTTATGCAAATTCTATAAAATTCGACAAATATACAAGGTAATTATAGACAATTATAGTTGACTAATCAATATAAAATAGACGGTCATAATAGCATATTATGTCACCTGCATAAGCCCTGACAGATAACCTACAGCCCATAAGTAACATTATAACATGTTTTTTGTTAAATTTTCTACATGAACTTTGCTATAGAATTATTTGAAAGGCCATTGGCCGTTAGCCATTGGCCTTTTGGTTCGAAAAGCTAAAGGCTAATGGTCAACGGCCAACAGCCAATTACCAGATAAGCTCCCGCTTTTGGAATAATACACTACCTGTTTTCACAGCGATTTGTAATGTCTTTCTTGGTGCTGATTGCTATGCCATCTCCCACCGGTACAATAATGGTTTCTATACTTTTATGCTCCATCACCTCTTCAAGATAGGATCTTAAACGGGCTACCGCCGTCTTGTTTCGTCTTTTATCAATCTCCCCGGAAATAACCATTCCCCGCATAAATACGTCCTCTGCCACAAGAATGCCCCCGGGTTGTAATAAGTCAATGCACTTATCCAGAAACTCCACATATTTTCCCTTTGCCGCATCAAGGAAAATAAAGTCGTATGGACCGGTAAGTTCGAACAGTATTTCCCTGGCGTCTCCCAATACCAATTTTATCTTGTCTGCCACCCCGGCTTTCCTAAAGTACCTGCCGGCAGCTTCCGCCCTCGGGGCGTTAATTTCCAGGGTGGTGATCTCTCCTCCCAGGGGTAACACGGCCCTGGCAATCCACAGAGTGGAATACCCGATGGCGGTCCCGATCTCCAGCACCTTTGTACTCTTTTTGGTAAAGGCTAACCAGTATAAAAGGTGCCCTACTTCCGGTTCCACAATGGGTATGATCTTTTCCTTGGCTTCCTGTTCCATTTCATAAAAAATTTCATCCCGCGGCGGCAGAAGTCCCCTGATGTACCGTTGAACTTCTGGTTGAACAATGTTTGTCACCATTACCTCCCGGATTGGTATACATAAAAGTGAACATATTTATTATATACTAAAAAAAGGCAATTCAGGGCATTTTGTTTCATTTGCAAATTAAAAAATTCTACCTGGAATTATTTAACTTGTCGGCGGAACGGCAGATAAGTTATTAAAAAATCCATAAAATATATAAGTTAAAGGCAAAAAATGATACTGTAGGTGATGCCTGTGAATTTATCGCATTTTAAAGTTTTTTATACCCTCGCCGAGACCGGCAGTTTGGCGAAAACCAGCAAACTATTGGAATTGTCTCAACCCACCATCAACCATAACATTTACCTGCTTGAGCAGCATTACGGCGCTAAATTGTTTGATCGTTCCAATAAAAAAATTAAGTTAACCAGGTTTGGACAGGTCTTGCAAAGATACGTATCAGAAATACTGAGTTTAGTGGAGCAGTCCGAAAAACATATCGAAAACCTCGTGAGGGAATTAAGCGGCAATTTATATCTGGGGGCCAGCCACACCATTGCCGAAAACGTTTTGCCAAAAATCATGGGGATGTTCAACCATGACTACCCCGAGGTGGATATCCACCTGGAGGTCACCAATACCCAGCATATTGTTGACCATATACTTGAAAACAAACTCGATTTAGGTCTCATTGAAGGCCCTGTTACACATGAAAAAATTATCGCCAAACCCTTTATGGAGGACGAACTCCTGGTTGTACTCCCCTATAATCACCCCCTGGCCATTAAGAAAAATTTGACCCTCAATGAGTTGGCCACCCTCCCCTTTGTTTTAAGAGAAGAGGGATCCGGCACCAGGGTGGTTATGGAGACCGCCTTGAAAAAAGCAGGTTTGGACCCCGGTGAGTTAAATACCGTCATGGAGCTGGGAAATACGCAGGCAGTCATCGGCGCGGTGGAGGCGGGTCTGGGAGCGACCATTTTATCAGGCCTGGCAGTGACCAAGGAAATTCAACTTAAAACCGTTAAAACCTGCAGGATTGCCAATGTAAACATTGTGCGGTTTTTCTCGCTCATTTTAAATAAAGATAAGCCCCTGTCACCCATTTGTGAAACATTTCTTTCCTTTATTACCACCGAAGAAGTTTTGGAAATGTTCAAAAATTAATACACACCTCTAAAGTGTCTTATTAAATAGACACTCATCCAAAGGCCAAGGCACCCTCTTGGTCTTTTTCTTTACAAAGACCCAATAAGAAATCAAACACATTTTAAAAATTTTTCAAAATGTTCTCTTAATTGAAGGAATTATCAATATTTCGAAGAATAAACAAAGAATAAACAATAGTAAAAAGCGGTTGATTTAATGGTTTGCTATGTACCCGTTTTCTCAAACAATACGGGGGTTATGGGGACTGTACCGCTTTCATATGCTTTTCTTTGCGGAGTGAATTCACCTTGGGTCAGGCATACTTTTTCCGCACTTGCCTGACCTATTTTATTCGTTGTCTTAATAATATTAACTGAGAATATTTTAACAGTCTTATCATTACATTTTCCCATATAAATCTAAGGGAGGAGAGTATATGGAAAACCGCACTGCAAAGCCAAAAACAGTATCAAGGCGGGGCTTCCTCAAAATGCTTGGGGGCGTAAGCCTGACCGGTGTGGCAGCATCCATTGCCGGCTGCAGCCAGGACCCCGCCGGGGGCAAGGGTTGGCTACCCCAACAGTACCAAGTAGCCAGTTCCTGGCCCGTTCAAGTGAAGGGTCGTATTCCTATTGACCCTAACAACCCTTCCATCGTGCGAGATGACAAAAAGTGCATCTTGTGCGGCCAGTGCATTGAGGCCTGTGAAAGGGTTCAAACGGTTTACGGGTATTACGAAACCCCCATCAAAGATGACATCACCTGTGTAAACTGCGGCCAGTGCACTCTGTGGTGCCCAACCGCCGCCATTACCGAAAGGGATGAGATTGACAAGGTTGTTAGGGCCCTGGAAGACAAAAATCTGCACGTGGTGGTACAAACCGCCCCGGCCACCAGGGTTGCTCTGGGCGAAGAGTTCGGCCTGCCGCCGGGCAGTATTGTAGAAGGAAAACAGGTGGCCGCTCTGAAAAAACTGGGGTTTGACGCTGTGTTTGATACCAACTTTACCGCGGACCTTACCATCATGGAAGAAGGCACTGAACTGGTGCGCCGTGTGGCCGGTGATCTAAAGGGTGTTAAGCCACTGCCCCAGTTTACCTCCTGCAGTCCCGGTTGGGTGAAGTTCTGTGAGTATTTCTATCCTGATCTGCTGGAGCATATGTCTTCCTGTAAATCACCCCAGCAAATGTTAGGCGCTTTGGTAAAGACCTACTACGCCAAAGAAAAGGGCATTGATCCTGAGAAGATCTTCTCCGTCTCCATCATGCCCTGCACCGCCAAAAAGTACGAGTGCAATCGTCCTGAAATGAACGATGCCGGCAAACATGTCGGTAAAGAAAAATTGCGTGATGTGGACGTAGTCCTGACCACCCGTGAATTGGCCCGCTTAATTAAAATGAAGGGAATTGATTTGACCAAACTGGAAGATGCCCAGTATGATCCCCTCATGGGTGAAAGCACCGGGGCCGCTGTTATTTTCGGCGCCACCGGCGGCGTTATGGAAGCGGCCGTGCGTTCCGCTTACTTCTTGATCACCAAACAAAACCCGCCGGAAGCTCTGTTGAACTTAACACCTGTACGCGGCTTGCAGGGTGTTAAAGAAGCATCTTTGGAAATTCCCGGTGTAGGTCAGGTGAATGTGGCCATTTCTCACGGTTTAAGCAACGCCCGTAAGCTTTTAGACCAACTGCGCGAAGATAAGAAACAAGGTAAACCGCCCCGCTATCATTTTATTGAATTTATGAGCTGCCCGGGCGGTTGCATCAGCGGCGGCGGCCAGCCCAGAACTTCCCTGCCCCCGTCTGATCAGGTCCGCCAGGCGCGCCTCAACAGTATTTATCAGATTGACGCAAAGATTTATAAGAAGCGCCTGAGTCATGAAAACCAGGAAGTAGCCATGCTCTATCAAAAGTTTCTTGAGAAACCCAACAGTCATTTAGCGGAAGAACTGCTGCACACCGAATATGTCGATCGCAGCAAGACCTTAACGGCCAAGAAAAACGGTTAAGTCAATGTATTGTAGGAGGTGAAACAGATGGCAAAAGGCGTGTTGGTTGATATTACAAAATGTGTGGGCTGCGGCAGCTGTACGGTGGCCTGCAAACTTTGGAACGATATGAAATTCAGTGAAAAAGAACCCACCATGGGTCCGGAAGCCAAACTCTCCGCTAACAACTGGACGGTGGTTCGTTTTAATGAAGTGAAGAAAGAAAACGGCAAGGTATGGCGTTTTGTCAAAACCCAATGCCTGCATTGTCAGGATGCCGCCTGTGCGTCGGCCTGCTTTGCCAAGGCTTTACAAAAAACCAAAGACGGCCCGGTTATTTATTACCCCCACCTTTGCGTTGGTTGCCGTTATTGCATGATTGCTTGTCCCTTTAATGTTCCTAAATACGAATGGGATAAGACATTCCCGCTGGTATCCAAGTGCCAGATGTGTTCCACCAAAGTGGCAAAAGGGGAGGCTCCGGCCTGCGTTTCCGTCTGCCCCGCCGGTGTATTTAAATACGGTGAGCGGGATGAAATACTGAAGGAAGCCAAGGCTACCATCGCCAGGGACAGCAAGTACGTGCAAGAAGTTTATGGCGAGAAACAAGCCGGCGGCACTTCCTGGCTGTATATTTCTGACGTACCCTTTGAGCAGCTTGGCTTTAATACAAAGATCAGCAGTGTTCCCGTTTCTACCTACTCCCATAACTTCCTGAAGTACACCCCTGTGGTGGCTGTCAGCTGGGGTATCATTTTAACCGGACTTTATCATTACACCAAGCGGCGCAATGAAATCTCCAAGGACTCCGGTAAGAACGTTAAATTGTAAGGGAATGATCTGTTTTATTAAGAATAATTATTAGGGGGGAAACACATGACGGCTCAAGGTTGGAGTTTTCGAATGACTCCCATTCGCAAGTTATTAATTCTCCTGGCCGCCCTTTGCCTCGGTGTTGTCGTATTCCGTTTAGTAACAGGGCTGGGTACGGTTACCAATTTAAATGACGACTGGCCATGGGGCCTGTGGATCGGCTTTGACGTACTGACCGGTGTGGCCTTAGCCGGTGGCGGTTATTTTACGGCAATTATCGTTCATGTACTGCACAGAGATAAATATCTTCCCATTGCCCGCGCCGCAATGCTTACCTCTCTGCTGGGCTACCTGCTGGTGATGGCCGGGCTTTTCCTGGATATCGGTCAATGGTTTAATTTCTGGCGTCCCTTTGTTTCCTGGGGTCATACCTCAGTGCTGTTTGAAGTTTTCTGGTGTGTATCCTGCTATACCACCGTGCAAGTCCTCGAATTTGGTGAAATCTTTACAGAAAGAGTAGGCAAGAAATGGCATAACGCTTTCAAGACTGCTATGCCCTTCCTGCTGATTATCGGTATTATCTTCCCTACCCTGCACCAATCTTCCCTGGGCGGACTGTACCTGGTGGCTGTTAATAAACTCTATCCCCTGTGGTGGTCAACGCTGATCCCCTACTTCTTCCTGATTTCTTCTTTCTTTGTAGGTCCCGCCATGATCTGTGTGGAATCTACCCTGGCCGGCAATGCTTACAACCACAAGGTGCCGGTGGAGGTTCTGCGGGGCCTGGCCAGAATCGGCGGCTGGTTTATGATTCTCTACCTGATTCTCAAAATTTTCGACTTATCCAACCGTAATGTCTGGAACCTGGTATTCGCTGGGAACCTGGAGGCCAACTTGTTCCTGCTGGAACTGGTCCTGGGCGTGATTGTGCCGATTCTCATCGTGTTCAGCGGCATGAGCGCTTCCCGCTCCGGCCTGTTCATCTACGGCCTGCTGGTAAGCGGCGGAGTTATTCTCAACCGTATGAACGTTGTCTTCACCGGTATGTCCGGGTCTGCCGGCGCCTCTTACTTCCCCTCCATTTGGGAATGGGCCGTCAGCATCGGCCTAGTCTCCATCGGTGTTCTGGCCTATTGCTTTATCGTGGAGAACTTTAGAATCCTCGGGCATGACGAGCATCATGCCTAAACAAAAAGCAGCCTACCCGGGCTGCTTTTTTTTATTCTTGTCCTGTGAGCAGTACCTGCTTCATCCTTTCCATCATACTGCCACCAAAGACGTTGCCTTCTCCGGCCCGGTGGGCCAGGGGACCATAGCCGAAGCCGGCCGCCACTTCCGTTAAAATTACCTTTAATGCCTTTATTCTTCTGCGGTAAAATTCCTCGTGATCCACCTCTTGTTCTGAGATCCCCAATTTTCTTCTTAACAGGTCAGGCCCGTACAACAAGGGCATCATGATTTGAGATATGTTTTTGTTCATCCAAACCTGACTGTTTAACCGGGTGGTGGCGTAGTTGATTAATTCCAAATACAAATCCGACAGCTCATAGAATTTTTGACAATCCGCATCATTGAACCATTCTTCTACGGTCCAGGTTTTTTCACTTTTATGACCCAGGCAGAAATCCATCTTTTCTACGATGAAAATCCGCTCCACTTTTGTGCCGTCCGGTTCAAAACGTACCGCCCGGCCAATGGGATACGTTCTGCAGTTGCGGGAACGCACAGGATAAATCTCACACCGCCCGTCCTCCAGCATAAAAATACAGGGACCGTCCTCGGCATGTTTCAGTATTACATAGGGCCACTTCAATTCATGGCTAAGGTCAACTTTGCAGTACTGCGCCAAAAACTGCTGTCCCGGCATTCCCAGGTGCCGGGCCATTATTTCGATATCCCAGGGGTCTAAAAGTATGGTAATGCTGTTGCAGCATCGACCCATACAGGCTGCCTTGCATGCAAAGGCAAACCGGTGATCCAGCGATATACCCGGCAGCGATCCGTCATCCAGCCTTTTCATAAGGTCTTGTTTATAGTGATAAGACATCGTAAAACTCCCTTCGCTGCAGCTAGACTGCCCTTATTCAAACCTGGTTTATTATTTCGACACGACAAAAACAATACCTTGTGAAAAAGTTAATAAAGCGAAAACAATAAATCTTTTAACAGGTCATTTTAAAATATTCTCAATTGTTATACTAATCTTTCTAGTTTAACTAACGTAGTTATCGCTGTTCCTAATTGAATTTTATGATATAGTACAGTAAAAGATTAGTGAACAAAATCACAAGAGGGTGGTATGATGATCAAAGGATGGAAAATTCAGTTGTGTAAATTAATTGCATTCCCAGCCTGGATCCCCATTGCTGCTTCCTGCATTTTAATGGCACTGGTAAGCTGTTGTTCCTGGCTGTTTCTCGCTGCTCCCGGAAAGTTCTTGGGAGGCTTTTTTTCCGCTGCCTCTCCAGCCCTGGCACAGAGAAAAATATTAAGCGTCAAATCCAATACCACTGATCTTTAAGATGAATTAATAAATTCATAAGCACTCAGGGACTGCTAAAAAATACTTCCATAAAATCCTCTGAAAAAGGGTTCCTCAAAATACTTTTTACTTTTCTGAAGGGACATCATAAAAAATATAGAATTACTTAAAGCAAATCCTTAAAAACTTTGAAAGGGTGTACCAAATGGAAGAAAATAAAGAATTTGAGCTAAACCTGTCCGAGGAAACCTTAAAACTGCTGGAGGATTATGCTGCAGAAAAGGGCACAACGCCGGAAGATGTTGCGGAATACATCATTTACGAGTTCCTGCGCAATCAAATTCATGTTATAGAGAAGCGCTCCCAGGAGACCGGTGTGCCGGTCAATGAACTGGTCAGTATGCAGTTTGGCAGGATTTTAAATTATCTTAGAGATCAAAAACACTAACCAAAAACTCCCAAAAGGGGTCAGACCCCTTTTGGGAAGTTCCTGCTGAAGATTTTTGCTTTCTCCTCATCAAACAAATCTTCAATTTCTTCAAAGCCTAAACTTTTTAGTAAGGCCAATACATACCTGTTATCCGCAGGAGTCAAACTGGCTGCCTCTTCTCCGTAGCGGTTTACAAATTCTGTCCCCTGTGCGGGATCAATTAAAACGTGGGGGCCGCCCACACAGCCGCCCACACAGCCCATACCTTCGTAAAAATTGGCGTTAATCTTGCCATCCAGGGCATCCTGCAGCATCTGCTTGCATTCTTTTACCCCGTGGGCCTGCACGGCTTTAATTTGAATCTCTTTGTCCGGCCTGATTCTCTTTAAGGTATCGGCCACCGCCTTGCTGACACCGCCGGTCCTGGCATAAATTCGGCCGCCGGTGGAGGAATGCTCCTTTTCATCTGCCTCCATCTCCGCCGGGTTAATGCCCACGGCCTCAAATATCTGCTTCAATTCCTTAAAGGTAATCACCACGTCCACAGCGTCTCGCACATCCGGTTCCTTGGCCTCGGCTTTTTTGGCGATGCAGGGCCCGATAAAGACCACCTTGGCATCAGGATGTAATTTTTTTACAGCGCGGCCGCAAGCAACCATAGGAGAAACCGATGGAGTGATATGAGGCGCCAGCTTGGTATATACCTTTTTCACCATAGACACCCACATGGGACAGCACATGCTGGTCAGCACAAAGTCCCCTTCCTTCTGTACATGGGCATCAAACTCCAGGGCTTCCCGAAAGGTTAAAATATCCGCAAACAGGGCCACTTCCACCATGCCATAAAACCCCAGCCTTTTGAGAGCCGCCCTCACCTGGCCGGGTGTCACTGCCGGCCCAAACTGCCCGATAAAAGACGGCGCTATGATAGCATACACGGGCACTTTGCGGTTTTTTAACACTTCCACCAGGGGGATGAATTCCTTTTTGTCTACCAGGCAATCGTGTTTACAAACTCCCACGCATTGCCCGCAATCTGAACAGAGACTGCCTTTAATAATCACATTGCCGTTTTCATCCCTCTCAATGGCCTCCATCAGGCAGGAAACCTGGCAGCCCTCCTCCTCGCAGCCGCAACTGCATTCCTTAACTTTAAAAACAACCTTCCCCGGATCACCGCCGCCGGTGGCATAATGGATGTATTGCTCCACATCCCCGTTTCCCTGTTTTTTCAGTTTCTCAATGCCTTCATCCAACTTACCTTCATAGGCGGATTTTACCAGGTCTTTAAAAATCTGATCGTACGTTAATTTTACCACTGTTTCCTCCCAATAAACTATTTTCAACTATTTTGCCACTTAAAGCAAAGGACTATGACGAAACATTCAAAGGCCCTTAAAGTATTATTTAACCTCCGACCAAAACTGGTGGAACAAATGCAGAGTGAATCCACCAGTGTGAAAGAAAGGGCGGCCTTGGCCACCCTTCGCTTAACTGTTACTTTTTTGCCTTTCGGTTTGCTTTCTTGGACTTACTGCCGGACCCCATTTCAGTTGAGTCCTTTCTTTTTGACTCCCCTTGAACTGTTATTCCTTTTTTGGCATTAATCAGCATAACGCCACTCTTGTATAAGAAATATAACAGGGCCATCCACGAGGTCACCTGGTGAAGTACCGCCAGCATGGTCATGAACCAGGTGGTTTGTTTGTGCAGACCAATGGCATAGCCAAACCACAGGCATAAAGCCCCTATGGACAACCGCCAGGCCAGGAGAATCCATTTTAGTTCATCTTCAGATATATTGCCCTGTTCCCACTGCCACTGAACCAGGCCAAATAATAAAGTAAGAATAATAAAAATAACCGTAAAGGTTAATCGTTTGTTTCTGATCTCCCTGGCCAGACTGTTCAAGGTAAAACTCACTCCAACCTACCGGATTATTCTTCCATTATAGCACAGAACCACGGCAACCGGATATATATTCTAATGATTGTACAGTCCTGTATCTAATTTTTCCCTCCATTCACAACCGGTTAAGCCCTGGTTTTCATGAATAATGTTCAGGTACTCCTTGGCTGTTCGATTGGCAAACTTGAGGTTGTTGGCCACTACAGCAAGAAACAACAGGGCATGCATATAGTAAGCGCCGGTGAGTTTCTCATGCCATTTATCCACAAAGTCGCTCATTTCCTGCCAGAAAGCATCATCCACAGGGTAACATTTGGCAGGCTCCCCATCAAACAAGGCCTTTCGCAGTTCCACATTTAACCTGGCAAAATCCCTGTTACCATGCTGCAGCATGGCCAGAATGGCCTCAAATTCAGGGCTGATCTCAGGGTTTCCCATTTGTTGACGCCAGGCAATACGATCCATTGTAGTGTCATAAATATCCTTGCTCTTGTGGTAAAGGTTGGCATTAAAATCAATGTATTTTTCAATCAGCTGGTCCTGCCAGGGATAGGGCGTCTTATCCTGGCCCAATTGTTCTTTCCATAGTTCGAGGTACAAGCGGCTTTCGTTGAGGAGGTTTTTCACTTCCTGCCGTTTTTGCCGATACTCTTCATCGGGCATTAATTTCAGTTGTATAAATCCTTCTACCAGCGTGCAGAAAAACTCCGCTGTAACATCATTTAACTTCTGTAAACTGTGGATCAAACGGTCCCGGTAATGCGGTGGCGCAACCAGCCCGTTGACCACCATCCCAACACCCAATCCTATAAAAATCACCAAACTCCGGTAAAGGGCTTCGGAGAGGAACGCTTCCTCCGGTGAACTTAAGATAATTACCATCGGAACCAGGGCCATTACTACGTCACCAAAGCCCAGTTTTAGTGTCAACCAGATCACCAGAGGAGTTGCCACTCCCATAGCCAGCGGACCCGGCGCCCAGAGATAACCCAGAATTAGCCCAACAGCAAGCCCCAAAATATGCACGTTGATTTGTTCAATGGCATTTCTCAGGGATCTGCTCAGGGAGGGCTGTACATTAATAATGGCGGTTACCGCCGCCACCACGGCATTCAGGTTGAATCTATGGGCCAAATAGAAAGACAGCGATACAGCTATGGCCGTCTTAATCATCCTGGCCCCAAAGGGCATCTTTAATCTTAATCTCTTCAGCCTTGCCATCCTTATCTCCTTTTATAGACCACTTTCACCGGGGTGTAACCCCACTGTTGCCGCACTCTCCCCTGCCACGTAACCGGATGACCAGGCCCATTGCAGGTTGTAGCCACCGCAGTCCCCGTCAATGTCCATGATTTCACCTGCAAAAAACAATCCCGGTACAATTTTGGATTCCATGGTCCGGGGATTAATATCCCTTACATCAATGCCGCCGGCAGTGACCTGGGCAGCGGTCCAGGTATTGGTGCCTGTCACCTCAAAACGCCAGTCCTGCAGGATCTCAACGATTTTTTCCCGTTCCGTAGCAGTAACCTCCGCCACTTTTTTATGAACATCCTGGATACCTGCCTGTTTTAACAGGACCGGGGCCAGTTGTTTGTTAATAAAGCCTACGAAACTAAAGGCCAGGGTTTTGGTAGGGTTCGCCTGAAAACGCTTCTTGATATACTCTGCCAATTCATCCCTGGATAAGTGATTGATGATGCTCACCTTAAGCCAAACCCTTTGATTTTTCTGTAACCACCGGGCTGCGGTGCGGCTGAGATCAAAGATTGGCGGGCCGGAGATGCCGTACTCGGTAAAGAGAATCTCTCCCCGGGCTCGGGCCATCACTTTATTGTTGACAATGATCTCTGCCCCCCCGTCAAATTTAATGCCTTTAATTTGTTTGAGAAAGGGCTCTGCCAGCTTCAACTGAACAAGGGACGGAAAGGGCTCAACAATGCGATGACCCAGTTTTTCAGCCAGTTGATAACCACTGCCTGTGGAACCAAGGTTGGGAGCGGCTTTTCCCCCGGTGGCCAGGATAATTCTGTGGCCAAAATACCGCCGCCCGCCCTTTACCAGTACTTCAAAACCGTTTTTTATCTTTTTGATGTCTTTAACCTCTGCCTCAACCACAGTATCCACTCCCAGTTCCTCCAGCTCGTACCTTAGTACGTCTAACACACTGGAGGCCTGGTTAGAAAAGGGAAAAACCTTTCCTTTGTCTTCGACCTTATGGGAGATGCCTAACTGCTCAAAAAATTCAATGGTTTGCATATTGTTAAACCTGTTTAAAGCAGCGAAGGCAAATTTGGGATTGCTGCCATGAAAGTGTGAAATATGCATATCAATATTTGTGAGATTACATCTGCCGTTACCGGTGGTCAGAATCTTTTTCCCCACCCTCTGGTTCTTCTCCAGGACAGTAACATTTGCCCCGTGCCGGCCGGCCACAATGGCTGCCAATAATCCCGCTGCCCCGCCACCTACTACAATAACCTTTGGTCTTATTGCTTTAGTCATAGATGCCATCTCCCAGTGGCTTAAATTTGGCTGCCACGGCCTCAGCCACCCGTATACCGTCGACGGCCGCCGAGACGATTCCCCCTGCATAACCGGCGCCTTCACCGGCGGGATAAAAACCGGTAATATTGGACTCCCGCTTTTCATTTCGTTCGATCCGGATCGGTGAAGAACTCCTGGTTTCCACGCCGGTGAGAACCGCATCCGGCAGGGCAAAACCCTTTAATTTTTTATCAAAATCCAGGATGGCTTCTTTTAATGTCTCCACCACGTAGTGAGGAAGACAGTGTTTAAGTTCTGCCAGGGTAACAGCTTTACGATAGGAGGGCTCAACCTGACCTATGACCCGGGAAGGTCTGTCTTGCAAGAAATCACCCACCAGTTGTGCCGGCGCGTTATAATTGCTGCCGGCCAATTCAAAGGCCATCCTTTCCCACTGCCGCTGAAACTCCACCCCCGCCAGCGGGTGGTCACTGCCGAAGTCATCCGGTGTCACCCCCACCAGCAAGGCACTGTTGGCATTTTTGGCGTTCCTGGCGTGTTCACTCATGCCATTGGTAACCACCCCGCCCGCTTCGGAGGCCGCTGCCACCACAACGCCGCCCGGACACATGCAAAAGGTGTAGGCGGATCGCCCGTTGGGCGAGTGATAGGATAATTTGTATTCTGCCGGCCCCAGCTTGGGATGGCGGGCAAACTGCTTATACTGTACCCGGTCGATTAATTCCTGGGGATGTTCGATTCTTACGCCAATGGAAAAGGCTTTGGGAGACATTTTAACCCCTTTGTTGTAGAGCATGGCAAAAGTATCCCGGGCACTGTGTCCAATGGCCAGAATCACCGCTTCTGTATCAATCTTTGCCTGGTCATTAACAACCACACCGGCAACAGCGCCCTGCTCCACTAAAAGATCCGTTACTTTGGCATTAAAACAAACCTCGCCGCCGAGACTGATGATGCGCTGCCGGATGTTTTTTACCACGTCACGTAAAATATCGGTGCCCACATGGGGTTTGTGGGAATACAGGATCTCGGGCGGGGCGCCGGCCGCCACCATTTCCTCCAGCACCTTGCGGCAGCGGAGGTCCCGAATTAATGTAGTCAGTTTACCATCTGAAAAGGTACCGGCGCCCCCTTCCCCAAACTGGACATTGCACTCGGTATCCAGCTTACCGGTGGTCCAGAAGGTTTTTACTGCTTCGGTTCGCCGGTCCACATCGGCCCCCCTTTCCAACAGCAGGGGACGGTAACCCATGGTCGCTAAAATTAAACCGGCAAACAAACCGGCAGGGCCCGTGCCAATAATAACGGGCCGGTTTTTTAACGATACCGCACCGGGTTTCACATATTCATACTTAAGATTGGGAGTCAGTGTAACATCTTTGTCTCCGGCAAACTTATTTAAAATTTTATTTTCATTCACCACCAAGGCATCCACCGTGTAAACAAAGTAGATCATGTCTTTCTTTCTGGCATCAACAGACCGTTTGAAAATGTTATATTCAATTAAATCCTTTTCCTTTATTTTCAGTTTAGCCAGCAGACCCTTCTTAATGTCTGACTCGTCCTGATCCAGGGTTAATTTGATTCCTGAGACTCTAATCATGCTGCCAATTCCTTTCCACCGTTATCTACCATAATTTTACACAAAACTACCAAATACAATTCTCTGCTGGATGAATAATAGTATAGTTTTTCTAGACTCCCTGGTTTGTTCCTGCTAAATCTGTAAACTTGAAAAACCTGTCACTCCTACAAACCGGATCATGGCCTGTTCTATTATTTTTTCCTTAATTAATATGATTATTTAGAACTATTTGACAACCATGTTGTGCTATAACTGTTTTTGGAATATAATTCATATATAGTTAGTTAATTAAGGAGGTGACATAAATGGAAAAATTCTGTGAAAAAATCAACGAAGAAATTACCATTGAACCTAAAATGGACTATGAGACCGGGCAAAAACAAGTCGGATGGTTATTCTTCACCTGTTACAACTTTTACAGAAAATGTAAAGGCGCCTGTCCTCAACAGGAACACCTGATTAAAGATAAAAAATAACGATATTAAATTTTAAAAAGGACTTATAAAAAACCAGGGCCGACGGCACACACAACTCCGGCCTTGGTTTTGTTTGTTTTGTCTTTTATCGCTTCATGTTTTTTTATAACAGGCGTATTATAAAATGTAACACAGTGATTTGGTGATCTGGTAAAATCAATTGACGGCAAGTTTTTAGAAAGAAGTGATTTTATTTGGGTGAGTGCAATACAAATCCAGGTCAGGAATATATGGTATATATGCTTGAATGTTCCGACGGATGTCTTTATACCGGTATCACCAATGATTTAAAGCGCCGGTTGGCAATGCACCGGCAGGGAAAGGCCAGCAAATTTACCCGTGGCAGGTTGCCGGTAAAGCTGGTCTATTTCGAGGCAGGGTATACAAAGGGCCAGGCCCTGTCCCGGGAGAAGGTAATCAAAGGAATGACCAGGGCTCGCAAACTGCAATTGACGCAAAGTTTTGAACCCTAAACATGAGCCGCCCTGCCGGGCGGCTCTACTGAAAAATTTATGTCTTTTATGATTTGTTTTTATTCCCATCCCTTACCCTTTTACTGCCTTGAACAAATAGGCAGCCTCACTAAGTTCCACGATTTCCAAGCAGGTGAAGCCTTGCTGTTGCATTACTTGCATCAATGCCTCAGCTTTTAACCGATGCTCCAAAGGCGGCCCCATCTCCGTGAAGGTGTTGTTCCATTCGACAATGCCAATTCCCGCGCCCCGGCGCAGGACTCGCCGGCATTCCTTCAGCATGGCCCCCAGGTCGGGTATTTCATGGGCTACCATGACCATGGTTACACAGTCCACACTTTCTGCCGGTAAACTGATGTGGTCGGGAGGGGTCAGAACCCAGGCGATATGATGCAGGTTGTTTTGCCTGCTCCGGGCTAAAGCCTCCACCAGCATGGCCTCCTGAATATCCAGCCCAAAAACAAATCCACGGGGACCTACTTTTTGGGCCGCCGGTAAAGTGAGGTAACCAATGCCGCAGCCTAAATCCAGAACCACTTCCCCTTCCTTTAGCTGTAAGAGTTCAATGATTTTATCGGGAGGAATAATTTCCTTTCTGCGCGGGTTGTCTAATTTTGCCATTTTCTTGGCATCAAATACATGTGTCACAGGTTCACCGCCTTTATTGTTTTCTAAAACCGGAACAGCTGGCAAAATGCTAGCGGCTCTGGTTTTCCGTCAACGTATTGGATAGAAACCCCGCTTGTGGTTTATACTTTGTAACATTATTATTATACAACATGATTATTTTTTAATGGCAATCAACATCCACGTCATATTATAATAAAAAACGCCGCCCTTTTTCCGCCAGGAAAAATGGCCGGCAACATAGCGTTGATATTCAAAAATGATTTTTCTGTGCCATAGCTCGTACTCCTAAGGTAATAATCTGCAGTCCTATCCCGGGGCGGTCCTGGTGGTTTCCCACGACCGCTACTTTTTAGATAAAGTTGCCGGCAAAATTATAGAACTGGAGTTTGGTACTGCCAAAACCTATAAAACCAATTATTCCGGCTTTATCGACCTCAAGGCCCGGCAGCAGGAAGCCCTGCTTAAACAAGCAGCAGGAAGAAATAGACCGGGCCCAGGATTTTATTCAACGCAATATGGTTCGGGCTGCCACCGCCAAAAGTGCCCGGAGCCGTCTGAAGGCGCTGGAGAAAATGGAATCAGTGGAAGCTCCGGCGCCCAAACAAAAACAGATCCATTTTTCCTTTGACATCAACGGAAGAAGACCGGGAGAAAAAGGCGCCGCTCAAACCCCAACCGGGGAAACAGCATTATCTTGCGAGCAAAGAGCAGCAAAGGCAGGAAAGAAAGCGGCAAAAGAGAATAGAAGAACTGGAGAGCCTCATCAGCCGCGAAGAGGATATCCTTTCTATAGAAGGAGAACTGGCTAAACCGGAAATTTCACGGGACTATACCGCTTATTTAAAACTGAGTGAGGAATTAAATCAAAGGAAAGCCGATCTGGATCATTATCTGGAAGAGTGGGTACATTTGACGGAAGAGGCATGATGAAAAACAGATCCAAAAAGGGACAGGTCCGTGGTCTGTCCCTTTTACACCAAACCGATTGACAAAGCAAGCGTTATTCTTCGGCTGATTTTTTCATTTTCTCAATGGCCTGCTGGTTGGAAATGACCATTTGTGCGATATCTTTGGCAGACTGGGAAGACCTCTCGGCCAGTTTTCTTACTTCCTGAGCCACCACCGCAAAGGTGCGGCCATGGTCCCCTGCCCTGGCCGCCTCAATAGAGGCGTTCAGGGACAGCATGTTGGTCTGCTCGGCAATGTCGTCAATGATCTCAGCCACCGAACCAATGTCCTGCTGGAAGGAGATTAATTGCTGCAGTTGATCCAGAATATAGTTTTCAATGGCCAGCTGCATATCCAGGTTCAGCCTTTTTAAAAAGGCCACCAAGGCCTCGGCGTAGGCTTCGGCACAGCTGCCGTGATGGTTAGCCAGGATACGCTGGATTTCTGCGTTATAAATTTGATAGGACCCCAAATACCATTTGGGATACAGTCCGATTTGCTGGTGTTTCTTGCCGATGGCCAGCCTTCTTGCAATGTACTCTTCGTCAATGGGATCGCACAGGGAAATAAAATATTGCTTCTGCGTCTCTTTTAAACGGTCCACGGTGCTGTATTTGGCAATCAGTTCCTTCAGGTAGGGGAAATTCAGCACATGTCTATAAAAGTTATCCACCGTCCGGTCCGCTTCCCTGGTGAACAGGTCCTTATGAGCGACCATAATCTGCACTTCTCGCTCCGTGATATCCAAATAGGCCAGTTGGGCCTGCCGTTTGGCCAGCTTAATTGCCTGGTTCGCCAATTCGCTCAACCCGCATCCCCCTTCAGGTTGTAATAGGTTATATGGCAATAATTCTCCATTTAACCCGTTATTCCTTTGACATTTTTAGGGAGATTATTTTTTATACATTTTTCCTTTCCCTGGTCGCCGGGCCTGTAGTAGATCACGCCCTGCAGTTCATCGGGCATATATTGCTGTTCCACATAATGACCCGGGTAGTCATGGGGATATTTGTAGCCGGTATGCCCCAATTCCCTGGCGCCCCGGTAATGGGTGTCTCTTAGGTGAGGCGGCACGCTGCCGATGGGCTTCTTTTTAATGTCCTCCAGGGCTTTATCAATGGCACAGATAACACTGTTACTTTTGGGGGCAGTGGCCAGATAAATAATACACTGGGCAATGGGGATGCGGGCTTCGGGCATGCCGACGGTTTCCAGGGCGTTCCATGCCGCATGGGCCATCAGCATGGCCTGGGGATCGGCCATACCGATATCTTCGGATGCATGAACAATTAACCGGCGAACAATAAAACGCTGATCTTCTCCCGCCGCTGTCATGCGGGCGTAATAATGGAGCGCCGCGTCCGGGTCTGAGCCCCGGATACTCTTTATAAAAGCGGATATTACATCATAATGGTTGTCGCCTGATTTATCATAGCGGATGTATCTTTGCTGGGTGGAGTCCTCCGCCACCTCCAGGGTAATGTGCCGGAAACCGTCTTGGGCCGGGGCGGTTGATAAAACAGCAAGCTCCAAAGCATTTAAAACATTTCGGGCGTCCCCGCCGGAAATATTGATGAAGTGCTGTACGGCTTCCTCATCCAGCTTTACTTTGTACATCCCTAAACCCTTTTCTTCGTCTGCCAGGGCACGCTGAATAAGTCGGCGCAAGTCCTCTTCACGATGCTCTGTCAACCGGAAAATGCGCGACCGGCTTAACAGCGCACCGTTCAGCTCAAAATAGGGGTTTTCTGTGGTGGCCCCGATCAGGATGACTTCTCCCTTCTCCACCGCTTCCAACAAACAGTCCTGCTGGGCCCCTCGTTTTAAAGAATGAATTTCATCTATAAAAAAGATGGTCCTTTTGCCATAGTAGTTCAAGTTATCTCTGGCCCTTTGAATCTCGGTCCTGATTTCAGCGACCCCAGCCGATACGGCATTAATTTTAACAAAATTGGCAGCGGTCATTTCTGATATAATGGTAGCCAGTGTGGTTTTGCCGGTCCCCGGCGGGCCGTAGAGTATGATGGATCCCAACTTGTCCGCTTCAATGGCCCGGCGCAGCAATTTGCCCTTGCCCACGATATGTTCCTGCCCGATAAAGTCATCCAGGTTCCGTGGGCGCATCCTTTCAGCCAGGGGCGCCGCCTGCAAGCTCATTCTGGATGAACTGAATAAATCCATACATTCACCTCAAAAACAATATATATAGAAACTACAGTTCCATCTTATCAAATACCGTCTGCGCTGTAAATTTTTAACCCTCCGCTTCAATAACTTAATAACTCAGGTACCAAGTGCCATTATTTGACTACACAAGGCTGATTATGTATCGTACAATAAAGTTTAGAATACTAAAAATATAAGCCGGTGAGGATATGTCAAATCTTTTTTTTACATTTACTCATTTTATCAATCGTAATGTAATAAGGGTTTTAGTTAGTGTAATCTGTTTTTCCACCTTGTTTGGTTACCTTTATCCCGGTGTGGGGCGTGTGCTGCAGCCCTTCTCCCCGGCCTGCCTGTTCGTTATGCTTTACCCGATGATGATTGGCCTGGAGTTCGCCGAACTAAAACAGGCTTTGACACGCTTTAAAGTCATTGCCTTGGCCATTGGGGTTAACTTTACCATCTCCCCCCTGCTGGCTTTTCTGCTGGCCAATACCTTTTTGTCTTCCTACCCTGAATTTGCCGTGGGACTCATTTTAATCGGTACGGTTCCCTGTGCCGGTATGGTGGTAACCTGGACCGGCATGTCCCGGGGCAGCGTTCCGGTGGCTCTGCTGGTAACGACCTTAAGTTACCTGACGGGGATTTTTTTGATCCCATTCTGGATGACGCTGCTGGCAGGGAAATACGTGCCTATCGACCCGTTGGGGATGATGAAAACGGTGGTTTCCATTATTGTGATCCCCATGCTGCTGGGGACAATAACCCGTTCTATTATATTAAAAAAATATGGCCGGGAATTCTTTCTACAGATCAAACCGAATTTCCCGGCGGTTTCTTCCCTTGGTATGTACGTGTTATTTTTTATTTCGTTATCCGCCCAATCACGCCAACTGGTACAGCACCCCGATTATCTCTTAAAACTGATTGTACCGGCTTTATTCTTTTACCCGACACTTTTCGCCCTTTCAGCCGGGCTGTCGCGCCTGCTGAACCTGGGTTACCAGGACATGGCAGCCGTCTCCTTCAGCATTGCCGGGAAAAACCTGGCCATCTCGCTGGCCATTGCGGTGCTGTTCTTCTCTCCCCTTACAGTGGTGGTGGTGGCCATCATGCCCCTGGTGCAGGTCATCTTTATGGCCACTTATTACAAGCTATCGCACCGGATCCAGATCCTTTGGTCCGGCCTGCCCTATAAACAAGCAAATTAAAACGTATTGTATTCAATTTTAACCTGTCATCTTACATCCTTGAAAAGGCAAAAAAACACCCCGGCAGAGAGGGGTGTTTTTTGTGAAAGGCGCTATGCCTCAGATTTTTTAGCCGCCTTGGTCATGGTGATACCGAGACCTACGCAGATGTAGTAGATGGCGAAACCGTACCAGATGGTGTAGACCAGGTAGAAGACCAGCATGAAGGTCATCACACCTTTATTGTCTTTGACAAACTTAGTCTCAACACCGTAGTAGTTGTAGGCCGGCTCGATAACCTTCTTCTGGAAGGTTTGCAGGTAAATGGATTCCTTAAACTGCTGCTTCTTTTCTAATTCCTTGGCGATGGACTTGGTGATGCTGTACCACCGGTTGGTGGCATCCCTGGGATCAGTGTTGTATTTGGCCTGCACAACATCGCCTTTATTCTCATACATGGCCTTGCAGTCTTCTGAAATGTTGGCCAGCAGTTTGCCAAGGTCGGTCTTGAGGGCGATTTTCTCCTTATCCACCATTATTTCAGCGCCGTCCACCTTTTGCAGGGCAGCTGACCATCTCCCGGCCTGGGCTTCGTCCTTGCACTTCAGGTTCACCTCAATGGCGGTGCCGTTCCATTTTTCAGCTTTTTTGATTTCACCAAAAACAACGGCCTGGGCGGAACCCTTGGAGATAGAGTTAAACATGTCATCGGCAAACTCCAGCCCGTTTCTGCCGTTGCCGAAGGACGGGCTCATCATATAGACGTAGATCCCGCAGAAGGATAGCAACATGAGGATGCCGATCCAAAAGGCTTTGCTGTCTCTTATCATTAATGGCCCACTCCTTTCCCTTCCGTTACGACGGTATTTGCGGTTTCCGCTCGCAAGGCAGGAATGCCGCGGATAAAGCTGATGATGATCCAGCCTGCGAAGAGGATGACCAACCCGAAGAAGATCCAGGCGCCGATATCAGCCAGTAATTTGCCGGTTTCGGGAGTCATTTTAATATAGCCCATTTGAGCCATTTTCTCCGGCAGGGCAAAGGCTCTGTTTACGAAGCCGGCCAGGATGGCGATGGCGTAAAAGGCTCTGATGTAGATGCCGGGAACCACCTTGGTGGTGGCTGCGCCGATTTGGATCCCCAGCAGGGAGCCCACCAGCATCCCCATGGCCAGGGTGTAGAAGATGTAGCCGTAGATGGCGTACTGGGCGATGGAGCTGTAACCGGCGGTGAAGATAATCTGCAGGATATCGGTACCCACGGTGGTGAAGGAGGATACGCCCAGGCCGTAGACAAACATCGGGAAGGTTACGAAGCCGCCGCCCACGCCCATGATGGCGGCCAGGAAACCGGTGACGCAGCCGCACAGCGCTACGAACCAACCGGAAATCTTACGTCCGCCGGGGGTGATGTCTTCGTCGAACTTAATCATGGGGGCCAGGTTAATGCTCTGCAGTTTGATGGCCAATTTGGTCATCCCGATGGGGCCGCCGTGGGCATCTCCTTTGGCTGCTTTGGCCACTTTACCCCTGGTGGTAATAAAGTCATACAGGGAGTAGAAGCCCAGGAAACCTAAGATAACCACGTAAACGGTACTGATCACAAAGTCGCTTAAGACAGGGTTGGCGTTAAACAGGGCCCGGTTCAGGGTACCGCCGCCGGTGACCCCGATGCCGGAACCGATCAGGAAGGCAATGACCAGAGATACGTTGACGTTGCCAAGTTTTTTGTGAATGACGGTACCCATGATGGCCTTGGCAAAAATGTGGAACTGGTCGGTACCTACAGCCAGGATCCCTTTCACGCCTAGGCTCATCAGAGCAGGGGTGATAACGAAACCGCCGCCGGCACCGATACAACCGGTAATTAAGCCGGCGCAAACACCTACGGCCATGGAACCGTAGAACATAAAGGGTGTAAAGTGCGACGGTCCAAAGGCGCTTTTGCCTCCCAGGAAGGACGGCAGATCAGCGGCATGGCCGATAGCCGGGATTATCAAGGGCAGCATCATGATGAATAAAATGAGCAAATGTTTTCTGCTTCTGATAATGTTGTTGGACATTTCCAGTTCCCATCTGGCGTGGGCCCTGGAGGCGCTCATCAGAGCTTCATACAATCCCCTCATGCGGGCAACCCCCTTCAGTCTGTTTTAGGTAAAAAAGGTGCTTACATTTAAACGTTCAGCCTGCTGTGATGACAAAAAAATCAATAAATTCTGATCAAAGCCTATTGATTATTGCCAAATACGATGTTAAAATTAATTTTGAAAAGAGGAAATTTGTATTGACAAAATTAATTTATTTGGATCTCACCCCCTTGCTGTGGTATTTTGTCTGCCACGGCTATCTGTTTTTTAATAATCTCCAGGACAACATGCCCTGAGATTATTTCCGGTGAGTAATGATAGTCTGCAAACATATTGATGGGCGGGATATTCAACTGATCGGTTAAGACATCAAACCGGTCAGTTTTTAGTTTGACGTTGTTAATCATCTGCCCCTGTTTTAGTTTTTCTCCTGGAAGGACCCAGGTTGTTTTAGCCACAGATTGTGTTTTTTCTTTGAGCGCTTCCTCTTTGACCCGGTAATCAAAGGTTTGGCCGGCTTCATTAAATTGGTAAGCCACCAAGTCCTGGCAATGATTGGCTTTAATTACTGCATCCGCTCTTTTTCTGACCTGTGTCTCTTTATTTAATTTGCCCAGCAGAATATCTGCCCTGATATTTTCCAGCCCTGCAAAAACCTTGGCCAGATTCGCTTTAATTTCTTTAATCTCCGCCTCATCCTTTTGTTCTGACCGGATGGTATGAAAGAATATTTTACCTTCATAAACCGCCCGGCCTTGTGACATTAAGGACAAGTCAGCTTCTTTGGGGATCTCCCGGGCTTGCTTTGCCACCGGATATGGAGCAGAACTTTCGTCCAGGCAGTTTTTCCCGTCCAGGACAACAATATTTCCTGTTAAATAGCCGGTCAGGCGGTTAATCAGCAGATTCATTTTTTCCGACATCAGATTGTCGTCTTCCACAACCTCAAAGTCAACAGGATTGCTTTCTTCATCACAAGCCAGCAGAAGTGTAAATAATTTCCTGTAATTCTGTGCTGAATAAATGCTGCCGGCCATATCTACATCATAGGAATGTCCTTGAAAAACACTGCTGACCATGTGAATATAGACAGGTTTGTGGATGTTCTCCCCCTGGGAGATCTCCGGCAGTCTCGCCTTAATCAAGGGAATCCGGGTTGGTTCTTCTCCCAGACTTCTTAATGCATTGTAGAATTGTATGCTGTTGGCCTCTGCCAATCCCGTTTGCCTGCAGAACTCATGAACTGGCATCTTCATTTCCGAAGCAAGCATTGACTTAATAATCAGCGCTTCTATAATTTGACAGGTCTGCTGCCGGTGGATTACGTTGCGCAGTTCCTGTATGATTCTTGTTTTATACAAAAGATCCTTGAGCCCGGGGATCTGAGGTGTTATTTCACTGCCATCCAAATTTTTATGATCCTGTGTTGCAATTTCTTTGTAGAGCTTTTTTAAACTGATGATCAAATCATTGATCCGGCCGGGCGAAAGGTTTTCAATGCTGCCGAAGTTCGCCACTACACGCTGTTTCACTTTACCGTTGGCACGGTAATTTTCTATAAGCTTGATATAGACATATTCTTTATCGTTTTTCCTGGTAGTGATTTTGCGAAAAAACACGCCTTCACCCCCAATCCTTTTTAATAAATAATTTGTATTTTAATGCTTATATTTTTTGTGTAATAATATTTAAACTCCTTGCTTTTTGTCTCTTAACTTTGCGCAAATAGTAGCAAATAGGTTTTATTATTGCAAGTACTTTTTTGCACAAAAATAAAAAAATTCCAGGCATATAGATTTTTATCTCTACAAAAAAACGCTTCAGACCAGAAAATTACTGATCTGACATATATAATTTGTCATTTGTCTTTTCTTAAAAAAAGACATTTTTACCCCTTTCTGTAAGATGTCCATACTTTCCGGCGCATGTTAACAGGTTATTTATTTGGTGTAAGACTCATAAAAAGCATTGACAAAAATAGAAAATGCTATCTAAGATTATCAGGCTTACTACCAACAAAAAACACCCCGGTCGGGGTGTTTTTTGTTATGCTTCTTGCTTTTTAGCGGATTTACTCATGGTAATGCCCAGTCCCTGGCACAGGTAGTAGATGGCGAAGCCATACCACAGTGTGTAGATCAGGTAGAACACCATCATAAAGGTCATCACACCGCTGTTGTCCCTGACCTTCTTGGCTTCTACCCCGTAGTAGTTGTAGGAAGGCTCAATAACTTTTTTCTGGAACTGGGTGATGGCAACGGACTCTTTAAACCTCTCCTGCTTTTCCAATTCTTTTACAATGGCCTTGGTAATGCTGTACCAGCGGTTGGTGGCATCCCTGGGGTCGGTACCGTATTTTTGCTGTACGGCATCGCCGTTATTATCATACATATTGGAACAGTCTTCGGAGATGTTGGCCAGTAACTTGCCCAGGTCGGCCTTGACTTTAACGTTTTGCCCATCAACGCTGACCTGTGAACCCTCCACCTTTTGTAAAGCCCTGGACCACCTGTCGGCCTGCGCCTCATCTTTACACTTTAAAACAACCTCAATTTCAGTGCCGTTCCACTTATCGATCTTTTTAACTTCACCTTGTATTACATCATAAACAGAACCCTTGGAAATGGAGTTGAACATATCATCGGCAAACTCCAACCCGTTTCTGCCGTTGCCGAAGGACGGGCTCATCATATAAGCGTAAATGCCCAGGAAAGACACCATCATAACGAGCCCGATAAAAAAGGCTTTGCTGTCTCTTATCATTAATGGCTCACTCCTTTCCCGCCGGATGCCATGGCGCCTTTGGCAGTTTCAGCCCTCAGGGTGGGAATACCCTTGATAAAGCTCAGGGTGATCCAGCCGGCGAACAGAATGACCAAACCAAAGAAGATCCAGGCTCCAATATCCGCAAGGAGTTTACCGGTAGCTGCATCCATTTGAATATAGCCCATCTGCACCATTTTTTCCGGGAGGGCAAAGGCCCTGTTCACAAAGCCGGCCAGAATGGCAATGGCATAAAAGGCACGGATGTAGATACCGGAAACCACCTTGGTGGTGGCTGCGCCGATTTGAATCCCCAGCAGGGAACCCACCAGCATACCCATGGCCAGGGTATAGAAGATGTAACCGTAGATGGCGTACTGGGCGATGGAACTGTAACCGGCGGTAAAGATAATCTGCAGAATATCGGTACCAACGGTGGTGAAGGAGGATACGCCCAAACCGTAAACAAACATCGGGAAGGTCAGGAAGCCGCCGCCCACGCCCATGATGGCTGCGGCAAAACCAACAACGGCGCCGCAAATAGCCACAAACCAGCCGGAAATCTTACGACCGCCGGGCGTGATGTCTTCGTCAAACTTCACCATGGGGGCCAGGTTGATGCTTTGTAATTTAACAGCCAGCTTTGTCATACCCACCGGACCGCCGTGGGCATCCCCGCCGGTCTGGTGTCTGGTCTTGAAGAAATCATACAGGGAGTAAAAGCCCAGGAAACCTAACATAACGACGTAAACCAGACTGATGACAAAGTCGCTTAAGACAGGGTTGGCGTTAAACAGCGCCCGGTTCAGGGTACCGCCGGCGGTAACACCCACACCGGAACCCACCAGGAAGGCAATGGCCAGAGGAACGTTTACGTTGCCCAGTTTTTTGTGAATAACAGTACCCATAATGGCCTTGGCAAAAATATGGAACTGGTCGGTACCCACCGCCAGGATCCCCTTGACACCCAGGCTCATCAGGGCAGGAGTGATTACAAAACCACCGCCGGCGCCGATGCAGCCGGTAATCAGACCGGCACAGATACCCACAGCCATAGATCCGTAGAACATGGTGGGGTTATAGTGAGACGGTCCGAAGGCGCTCTTACCGCCGATGAAGGAAGGCAAATTTGCTGCATGACCAATGGCCGGAATAATCAGAGGAAGCATCATAATTGCTAATATCAGTAAGTGTTTTCTGTTTCTGATAATGTTATTGGACATTTCCAGTTCCCATTTGGCGTGGGCCCTGGATGCGGACATTAAGGCTTCATACAATCCGCGCATTTGGGCAACCCCCTTTAATCAAGTCTTCATAAGGCGCTTAAGGTTAAAATTTTCTCTTAAAGTAGTGACAAAAATTTTCTAAATTGTTTGCCCCAACGTATTGAATGTTCACTGCGAAGGTGCTAAAATCAAAGTGAAAAAGAGTCAATTTGTATTGACAAAATCAGATTTTTTATATCTCACCCCCTTGATACGGTGTGTTCATTGCGTTAAGGATTTGGGTTTTAAGAATCTCAAGCTGTATATGGCCTGAGATGATTTCCGGTGAATAATGGTAGTCTACATATAAATTGATAGGCGGTATGTTTAACTGGTCAGTTATCAAACGAAACCGATCTGTATTGACATGCAGCCCATTGTCAAACTGCAGTTCCGCAACACCGGCGTCGGAAATGACCCAGGTGGTAACAAACTTGGCTTGCTTCTTTTGGTTCAGGTTTTCTTCATTAATGCTGTAACTGAAGGACTGGTCACTCTCATTAAAGCTATAGGTAACCAAACCCTCACACTGGTTGGATTTAATAACACTGTCAGCTTTCTTGCGCACATTGGACTCCTTGGTTAATTTCCCCAGTAAAACATCTGCTTTGATGGTCTCCAATCCGGCAGAGACCCTGGCCAGTTTTGCTTTGATCTCCTTGATCTTTCCTTCACTTAGCTGACTGTACCTGACAACCTGAAAGAATAAGTTGTTATCCTTCAGCACACTACCCTCCTTCAGTGATGCCAGGATTTCCCCGGGTACCACCGGTACGGGTTTTGCCACCGGTAAGACGGTGTTGTTGAGCAGATTTTCTTCATCCAAAACAATCATGATTTCAGACAATTGATTTTTCAACCTTTTAACCAGAACATTCAACTGCCCCGGGACGTCCCGTGACTCCTCCGCATATTCAAAATCAACGGGAACGCCCTGGCAGTCGCAGGCCACCAGCAGAAAAATTTCTTTCCGGTAACTCTGCGGCATAAAAATATTCCCCGTCATATCAACGTCAAAGGAATTTCCTTCAAATATACTTTTAAAAATATGGATGATGCCGACTTTGTGAATGTTATCATTACCACCGGCAGCAGGAAGCCTGCTCTCCAGCAAAATGTCCTTTGCTTTGTCCTGGCCCAATACTTTCATCACGTTATAGAACTGCAGGCTGGTTGCTTCAATGAGTCCCATGTTTTTACAAACCTCTTGCACAGGCTTGTTGATTTCTCCCGCTGTCAAAGATTTAATGGTTAGCGCCTCTGCTACGCCGTAGGCTTGCTCTCCAAACAGTTGAACCATAGCCCGCTTAAGTGGGGAGTTATTTAAATACCTTCTGATTTCATTGGCCTGTGAAGTGACGTTCACAGAAGTCCCGGGATCCTTTGCCTGGGTTTCAATTTCATTGTGTAGTTTTCTCAAACTGGCAATCAAGTAATTAATCCGTTCGGCGGACAGGTTTTCCACACTGCCAAAATTGGCAATAACCCGTTGTTTGACCTTCCCGTCTTGACGGTAGTTCTCAATCAATTTCACATAGACATACTCTTTGCCGTTTTTCTTGGTGGTTATCTTGCGAAAAAACACAACCTTCACCCCCCAGACCCAGTGCTAAATATAATCCAATTGATTGACGACTCGGCTTTCACAGAAAACAGTTTTTTTATGACAATTGTATATAAATAAATTATTGCAATCACTATAAATTTTTATCGGGGAGACATTCTTTGTCATCTTCCATTTGCGGTTATGCTATCAAAAGGTTTTTTTGATTTCAAGTACTTTTTTACACTGAAACAAAAAATCTTTTTCTTTATCTGCGCTTTATCATTACAAGTTTGGCCGTAAATGCGGATTATTTATGCAGTGACAATATATTTTTGTCATTACCTCTTTCGGTATAAAAAGATATACTTTTATGTAGTAAAAACCCCTTACCATTATCGAATTTTTTCTTATGAACAAATTGCTTTTTTATTTTAGAAAAATTTTTCGCGAAGGACTTGACAAAATATTTTATCTTATTCTTACCTGTCAATCTGTATTTTGATAGCCAATCATTGTCCTTGAAAAGAAAACCTGCAGAATAGGAATCAAAATTTATTCCTACCTGCAGGTTTTGTTATTTCTTATTTAAAATCCTATTCTTCCTCAACCAGTTTCTTCAGCAGCCGGCCAAATTCGGTGGTGACAGTATAATAATCAGTCCACGGGATGACGTATTCGTAACCATATTCCTGGGGGCGGTCTCCTACCAGAATATTAATGGTCTTGCAACCCAGGGCCTTCAAACGCCTTACTTGTTCTTTCACCATCCTGGTCTCCGGACCGGGATTGGGTTTGCCGTCCGCGATGACAATTAAAACCTTTTGCACAAAGGGGCGGCCTTCCGACATTAACCGGAGTGCGGCATATTTTAAAGCGGTTCCCTCCGGCGTAGTTCCTTCCGCCCCGGTCATGCCGATACGGGCTTTGTTTGTTAATCCGGGTGAGTATAACTCGTACATATTCACTGCGCCCTTCAGGTTAAAACCAAACACCCAGGTTTGCACCGAATCAACCGGCTCCAGAGCCTCCACAAACAGGGCTGCCAGGTTGCGGGCCAACTGAACTCTGGAGATGCCTTCCCCTGCGGGGTAAACCATGGAAGCGCTGGTGTCCACCAGCAGGCCGATGTCCAACTTGCGGGTACGGGTTTCGATAATTTCCGTACGGCGAAATATCTTGTTGGAAAACCTGGCCTGGTAAAGAGAATCTTCGTCCAATTCGCCGCTGGGGAGGTGATACCGGTTGATGACCTGCCGGGTGTTGGCCCAGCTCAAACGGTTTCTCAACCGAATAACAAAGGGTTTTACCACGCTGCGGGCCTGTTCATACCTTTCAGCAGCCCCTTCGTCTGTTAACGGCCTGCGGAAAACCACCATGGGCGGCGGGGGCGGCGGGTAATCGGGGTCGAGACCCGCTTCCATTAATTCGCTCATATTGGCAACTTGCAGCTGTTCCTGGCGCATGTTTTGAATGAGGTTTTGCAAGTCACTGGGAATATTGGTTTTATTGTTGGCGCCGGCGCTGCCGGGCTCCCCCTGGTGTTTGCCCCGGTTGTTGTAATCAAGCAAGGAACTGGGCAGTGAATAGGCAATATCATGCTGCACCAGGTTGCCGAAGAGTTCATCGTAAATTCTTCTGGACACCGTTCGGGTGTTCAGTTTCTCCAACCGGACCGGGTTATCAATGTAGATCATTTTTTTGAGCATATCCGCCACATGGTTTACTCTGGCCACCCGGGAAACATAGTCCCTGGTGGATCGCATCACCAGCAGAAAGTCTGTGGCACGTAAATTAAGCTCGTTTTCCATCAGGTTTTTGCGGGGTTTATGGGCCCATTTGTCAGGGTCCAGGTCAAACTCATAGCGACGGTACTTCCAAAAATAGCCTGCGTAACCCGGGTAGTACAGGGTGGTCAGGTGTTCCACATAGGTGTCTTCCACCACGTTGCGGATCACCGCCATAAAGGGGTTGCCGGGCATTTCGGTGTAGTATTCCGGGGAGCTGTACTGGGCATGGGCGGCCTCATGCAGGGCCATGCCGGTCAGCACATCCACGATGTCCGGCATTAAGTAACCCCTAGGCGGGTTAAACAAAGGTTCCGCACTGAGGGCGATTTGTTTGGCGACAAAGTCGGTTCGGGTTTCTTTGGAGCTGAAATTGACGGTGAATTTGTTGCGTCCGTGTACGATGTCCACCACCCGGGAGACAGCCCCCAGAATGGCAGTCAGGGCCATGGCCTGGGCGTCGGTGTCTTCGGAGGCGAGGAGTTTATGGCTGAAGAGGGCATATGGCTGCCCGTTGCCGTTTTTGTTATTGTCGAGACCCCGGCCGGTGAGCCAAAAGTCGGACAGGCTTTTGTTTTTCCAGGACTCTGCTTGGGTTGGCAGGGCCATTGAGTTTCACCTCCGATACTGAGGTTTGTTTTTATTGGTGTGAGTCTGTAAGGTTATCCAGCCTGGCATACCTTACGGGTGTGCCAGGCTTCGTAACTCTTGCCGATTCCACTTCCTTCAGTGTTACTTTAAATACGCCTGTATCACCTGCAGTACCGTGGTCTGCTCGCTGTCTACGCCGCCTTCGGGGGAGAAGCGGTTTACAAAGGTGTATTTGAGGGCGGTATTCAGGGGTTGTCCCCTTTTTACCAGCGCGGCGGCGGAAATGGCGGGGCGGAAGCCGGTGGGACGGCTCAGGCTTTCTTCGTGGTACAGGCTGTTTAGTTTATGGGTGATCCTGGCCAGCAGCAGGGCGTGGTCCGGGGTGGCCCCGTAGACTTTTTCCAGCAGGTCGGCCATCACTTCTACGGGTGGCAGCGTTAGCTCAATGGTTTCAAAACGGTCTTCCACTGCGGTATCTTCCATAAAGGTGCCTGTATGGCTGCGGCCGCGGTTTTCCGTGGCAATGAAGATGCAGCGGGGATGGACGGCGATGTATTGTTTGGTTTCTTCAATATATACTTCCCGGTTGTGGTCCAGGATGGTGTAGATGGAGTTATGAATATCCGGCGTCACCCGGTTGAATTCATCCAAGGCCACAATACCCGGGCGCTGAATGGCTGCCACAAACTCGGATTGGATAAAGACGGTTTGGCCCCCGATAAATTCCCAGTGGCCGAACCAATCCCTGGGGGTCCGGATGGCGCCCACGTTGACCCGGTGGAAGGGCAGGTTATGGGCCCGGGCCAGTCGTTTGGTCAGTTCTGTTTTCCCTGTACCGGGATCGCCGGTGAGCATGACATTAATGCCGGAAAACATTAAGTCCTGTATCACCGATAATTTCTCCGGGTCTACCCAAAAATCCGGCAGACTTTCAACATTAACACCCCAATTATCTTGCCGAACTGCCTGTTTTATGGTCATGACGAAACCTCCATATTGTTGTAATTTAATGTTACTTCTACAAAGTATTATACATACCCTTTTCTGTTAGAAAAATGCAAGAAATAATGGGTCATAGCCATTTTAAAAGATCAGTCCATCACAAAACAGGATTTTCCATTTGAACGGCGAATTGTGGTATAGGATCGGCAATTACGGGGGATCTATTGTGGATATCAAATTCATCGATCAACAATACATCTATTGGAAACACAAAGGCCGGTGGTGTGTGGCCAAGGTTCAAATCAGCCCTTCATCGGATAAAGTATATTTGTATATCTGGCAGTTGGACGGAACCTTTGTGGGTATGACGGCAGGAAAGCGCCCGGAGACTGTCCTGCAGTCCCAAGGCTATAAGTTATGGGTTCAGGAAGGTTGTCCTGATCTCAAGAACTTGCTGGATGAAATGGTAAAAAATAAGCAGGAACAGATTGAATTCTTTTGAGAAGGGAATAATGTCCAACAGGACCAATATAAGCAAAGTTTCAATTTAGGAGGAATACGGAGATGGCACAAGAACCAAAGTTTGATGTAATTCAGGAGTATGGCAGCACTGCCTTTAGCCCGGATTTCGGCGCCTGGGCAGATCTCAATTATGAAGAAAACGGTAAGGAATTTTCCCGCACCACCATGGTATTGGTAAATCCTGCCTGGACAGAACCTCTGGAAAAGGCCGCTGGAGAATACTCCCCTCCCAGCTGGGCCTATGACCCTGAGTCAGATATGTATCTGCTGCTGGTGAAGTGGCAGAACGGGGTACGACTGCCCATTGCCTTTCGGAAGGAAGAAGCCGGGAAACTGCTGTTCGACGACTATGTCAAAAACCCTTTTGACATCATGATCTCTAACAAAAAAATATCCGGTGATATTGAACAGGATGACAGCCTGCGAATGCATGTGTTGTGGGATGTAAAATTCAGCAAATCCCCGCAAGCTGCCTGGCCCGAGTAAATTTCATAAAGATTCCGGAGCAGCGAAGGACCTACCTTCCTGCTCTTTTTTGAAGTCTTTTACCCAGGGTATGCCATAGGGGGACTTTACAATGACGAAAGTTTTAGCGGAGAAACTGCGAGGCATCGAAGAAGTTTTTTGGTTGTCGGCTTCCGATATTTGGGATATCGCCATGAAGTTTAAAAAAGAAATATCCGAGGGTTTGTCCGGAAAGAGTTCTCTTAAAATGCTTCCCACTTTTCTGCAAGCCCCTGACGGCGGGGAAACAGGAACTTTCCTGGCCATTGATTTTGGTGGGACCAACATTCGTTTACAGTTGGTGGAACTTATTGGGCAAGGACGTTTTGCAATTAGAAAGCAGCAATCCTTCTTACTGAAAGACCCCAGCGGAGCTTATGATTATACGTCTCAGGACGCCACTGCCGAGGTACTGTTTGATTTTATCGCTAAGCAAATTGCCAATTTACTGGAGCATGCTGCCGCCTGTCCCCTGGGGCTTACCTTTTCCTTTCCCTGCCGGCAAATAGAAGCCAACAGGGCTGTATTATTAAACTGGACCAAGGGATTTAAAACATCCGGTGTGGAAGGGCAGGAAATTACCGGTCTTTTGGAAAAAGCCCTGGCAAAGAAAGGCTTACACAATGTCAACCCTGTGGCAATCATCAATGACACCACAGGAACACTGCTCACCGCTGCCTATTGTAACCCCTGCGCGGATATTGGCTCCATTTGCGGCACCGGTCATAATACCTGCTATCTTGAACCAAATGAACCTCCCATGATCATTAACATGGAATCGGGCAATTTTAATAAATTTCCCCTGACGGTTTATGACCGGTCCCTGGATCGTGCCAGTGAAAAACCAGGGGAACAACTTCTGGAAAAGGCTGTGTCAGGCCGTTATATCGGTGAAATTGCTCGTTTCATCCTGCAGGACATGGCCCGGCAGGGGCTTCTTTTTCAAGAGAAAAAACCTGGTTTTGTTAGCACAGCAAATGGCATCTCCGCCGGTGATCTGGCACTGATGCTGGCAGATGATACGCCGGATTTGATTCATATCTCCCACTGGCTAAAAATAAACGGAAACATGATAACTTCAACACCGGAAGAGAGACAGGCTTTAAAAACCATTGCCTCACTGGTTACCACCAGGTCTGCCCGGCTGATTGGGGCCACTTACGTCGGTATCCTGCAGCATGTGGACCCGGAGCTTACCCAACAGCATGTTATTGGAGTGGACGGTTCCTTGTTTGAGAAAATGCCGGGCTACAGGACAAAGGTCCGGGAAGTCCTGCAGGAGATTTATCAAGACAAAGCAGACCGGATCTCTCTAGCCCTTACCAAGAACGGTTCCGGCATCGGCGCCGCCATCGCTGCGGCCACCTGCACTGGAAAAAGGAATTGATTTTTTCAAAAAATAGCATCCCACAGCTCGTGACTGTGGGGTGCAGACCTAACCATTATTTTATATTAAACAGTCCCTGCTCTGATTCGTCCCAGCTGTGGTCCTTCTTGATTTGATCGTCTGTGAGGTTAAAATATTTATAACTGATCCTCCCCGGTTGATCTGGCGCCGGGTCGTCCCATGTGGTGTCCAGGTGATACCACCGGCCGTCTATTTTAACCTTGTTCCAGCCGTGTGCTTCGGTGCCCCGGCTACCCCGGCCGGTTCCAATGATAAAATGATTTTCAATACCCACCATGTTCAGCAGCTTGGACATTGCCGAGGCATAGCCCTGGCAGACGCCTACGCCTTTCACCAGCACCCCGTAGGCGGTATAGGATTCCTTGGGGATCTTATCCTTTTGATAATTTTCGTAATCATACCGTGTATTCAGCACGATATAGTCGTGCAGGGCCTTTTCCTTTTCCAGATCGGTCATGCCCGGTTTAATGACCTTTTTAATAATCTCCACAGATTTTTGCTCAACGGCCTGGATCATTTCTTTAACTTCCCGGGCAGGGAAATAATATTGAAAACGGATTTCGACAAAAACGACGCTGCCGCTGCGGACCTTCACTTCCAGGGACTCGATGTAATTGAGAAAAGGATGGTCCTGCAGGACCTGCTGTACCACAGACAATATTTTCTCTGTATCGCCGTACTTCCCTTGATCGGTTGACGTAAATTCCACCTTTTCTTCAGCTTCCCTAAGGCCCTTCAAAATTTGGTTATACAGAGGGTCGCTGTTCTCCAACACCTTATAACTGTCATGGATAATGAGGGCTGTCTCCTGCTGCGCCGGCGCTGAGTTAATCACCACCGTTTGGGTGGAATCAATCCAATGAACCTCGGCTCCCAAGGATTCTGATACAAAGCGCAGGGGAACCATGGTGGTGTTATTGACAATCTTGCCCGGGACCTGCAGAGAAACCCGCTCGCCGTTGCGGTAAGCGCTGGTGGAACCAATCTGCAGCACAATGGTTACGTCGTCCTTTACCGCTGTGATGGTTTTGTCAGCCGGCTCCCAGCGGACAATGGCATTCAGGGTTTCAAAAATTGCCCTTAAGGGTACCAGAGTTGTGCCATTTTCCAGCATCACCGGGGCTTCCATCGGCTTCCCGTCGATAACAACCTGGGCTGCTGTGGCCGGCTTGGAGAAGGTAAAAAAGACAGTTAGAATTGATAAAAATGCCAGAACTTTAATTTTCATCCCGCTGTCCCCTTTAGTCAAGATTTATGTCAGGGCATAAAAACCCGGATGCCAAAGGATCCGGGTTTTTTATGCTGCTTAACTAATGTAGATTATACCATTTTTGTTTTTTTATTACTATAGTTCTATCGTCTTAATTCAAATTAAAAAAAAAGCCAGCCCCTGTTTTGGCATTCACACAGGACTGGCAACACCGGAAAAGTTCTGTATATATATTCTGCAAATTTGCACAAATTCCTGTCGCGGAGGTGACAGTTTTATAAGTTTTCCGGCAGCGGAACCTTCCCCTGTTCCTTTCCTATGGCCGGAATCTTTTGTTCCGGTTCTCCATTTATTCCCCCTGTGACCTTATTGTTTTTCACCTGCTTCTGGTTCATCCTTTGGCACAAACAACCCGTTTTTCCCAAAGCAGATCATCACGAAATTCACCAGAAAATGTGCCCAAACGGGCGCCCAAATCATTTGCGTCACTTCATAAAGCCAGCCCAGGGCCAAACTCATGACAAAGGTCCCCAGCAACAGGATCCATTTTTTTAAATACCGGACATGGATGACGGCAAACAATGCACTGGTCAGTACAATGCCTAAACCGGGTTGGATGGCCGCCCGAAACAACAGTTCTTCCGCAAAGGCCCCAAAACTCATTAACAGGGCGAGGATTGGATAAGAGTAGGTGTAAAAGATTTTGTTGGTGCCGTCATCCCGCAGTTTCTCATGGGGCACGAAGGTAACCAGCAGGATCTGCATCATCACCAGACCGGCTGCCAGCAACGTGCCGCAACCAAACACCAAACCTGCATTGTCCAATCTAAATACACTTGCCCAGTTGACGCCCTGCCGCACATAAAAGAACCACAGCGCCGCCAGCCCGGTCAATAAAATGACTGCTTGAGAAAGAAATGCGGCCTTTAGTAACAACCTTTTGTCCATAATACCGTCCTGTTTTCCCATTTATTATTTGGTTGCCGGTTATTGAATTCAACAACCGGCACAATGCCTGTTTAACTGCCAGGGCCGAAATAAAGGGTCTCCCCGCTGTCAAACAGGTAGATGGCCCTTTCTTTAACCGGTCTACCCAGAATGTCCTGTACCGCCCGGGTATAGAGATTGATTTGCCCCCGGTAACGTTCCGCCACGGAGGTTTGTCCGGGCCGCACCTCATCAGACTTATAGTCGATCAGCAGCAGCCCGTCTCCTTCGTCCGCCAGGCAGTCAATGACCCCCTGCACCAGGACAATCTCACCGGCGCCGGCCCGGGATAGTTCCGGATAAACCTCTGTTGCCGGCAGGGCCAGGCTGAAGGGCAGCTCCCGTTGGACCTTGACGGCCTTCAGCACCCGCCGTCCCAGAGGGCCGGCAAAGAAGCCGGTAATTTGAGCAGGGTCAATCACGGCGGCCTGTTCCGGCAGCAAAATTTCCCGGGCCACAAGACGATCCAGCAACGCGTAAATGTCCCCCTCATCCGGGGCCTTTTGCAGGTTGATGTGCTGCATCACCAGGTGGATGACAGAACCCCTTTCCGCCGGGGTAAGGCCCTTGTCTTGTTGTAAAAACCTGGGCCGCCCGGTGATTTGCGGGCGGTAAGGCAGAACATCTTCCTCCGGCCGGGTCAGTTCATCAAACCGGCCTTTGATTTCGGTAACCGCTGCCTTGGCCGGTTTTGCCGTCACTTCTGCCAGGGGATAGGTCCAACGGAGCCGCCGATCAACCTCTGCCGCCTGTCCCATATCTTCCAGGGGCGCCAATCGCTTTATCTTTTCCAGCAGTTCCGTCACCTGATGTCGGTTGTCCACAAGCTGGTTTTGCACCTGATTCATATCGTAAAAGACCGTCTTCCAGGTTGAAGCATCCATTGCCACATCGGATGAGGGCTGTGCTTCGGACCCTGCCCTTTGGAGAAGAGCCTGTCCGTCCCGGTGACGGGCAATGGCGGGACAAAGCCAATCCAGGTAGGTCCTGGCAGCCATCAGTTCGGCATCCGGCAGCGGCCAGCCGGACTGGTGGGCGGAGGCGCACCACTTCTCCAGGGATTTGCTTAAATCCCGCACCGAGCCCACCAGAATTAGCTTTTCCCTGGCCCGGGTCAAGGCCACATAGAGAACCCTCATTTCTTCCGCCACCGCTTCCCGTTTAATCTGCTGCCGGATCAGCAGTTTCGGTAAGCTGGGATAGGAGACCCGGGTGGCCAGATTGATCACCTGGGGGCCCAAACCCAGCCTCTTGTGCATTAGCAGATCTTTATTTAAATCCAGCAGGTTAAACTTTTTGCCCAGACCCGCCACAAAGACCACCGGAAATTCCAGCCCTTTGCTTTTGTGAATGCTCATAATGCGCACCACATTTTCACTTTCACCGAGCGCCCTGGCTGAACCGAAGTCGTTGCCGGCATCCTTCATGCGTTCCACAAAACGCAAGAAGCTGAACAACCCCCGGAAGGAGGTGGCCTCAAACTGTTTGGCCCGGTGATAGAGGACCCGCAGGTTGGCCTGGCGCTGGGTGCCGCCCGTCATGCCGCCGACATAATCGTAATACCCGGTTTCCCGGTACAGCATCCAGATCAAATCTGCCAGGGGACCCCGCCTGGCCAGGGAACGCCACCGGTCCAGTTTGGTCAGAAAACCGGTTAGTTTTCGGGAAACATCTCCCAAATCTGACCGGGCGGCGGACATCACCGCATCATAGAAGTCTCCGTCCCTGTTGCACAGCCGGATTTCTGCCAGTTCCTCACCCTTCAGCCCCACGATGGGAGACCGCAGGACACCGGCCAGGGGGACATCCTGACGGGGGTTATCGATGATTTTTAGCAGGGATAAAAAGATTTCAACCTCCACCGCCGCAAAATAGCCTGTACCCAGCTCCGCATAGGCGGGAATCCCCCTGGCCCGCAGTTCTTCCAAAAAGGTATTGGCCCGGCCGGTGGTTGCCCGCAGCAAAATGACAATATCGCGATAGGTCACCGGGCGGTATTGGGCCAACTCTTTGTCCCAGACCATAAACTCCGGTCCCGTTGACAACTCCGAGCCCTTGACCATCTCCAGAATACGGCGCCCCACCAGCCTGGCCTCGGCCTGATCGGCGTCAAGTTCCTCCGGTTCCTCATCCCGGTCGGGCAGTACATCCTCTTCACCGGCTTCAGAAGGTTCCACACCGTCAGATTGCATATCCTTGCAGTCGATCAAGTGCAGTTCCACCGGGCCCTCGGCTGTGGTAACCCCCTCCGGTGCGGGAAACTCAGCCCCGCACCGGAGTTCTGACGCCTCGTCGTAATCGATTTCCCCGGCGGTTCTGGTCATGATCTGCCGGAAAATAAAGTTAACCCCATTGACCACACCCAACCGGCTGCGAAAGTTCTTACTCAGGTCGATGCGGCAGCCGGCAGCGTTGCCCGGTACCCCGTACTGCCGGTATTTCCCCAGGAAAAGACCGGGTTCCGCCAGGCGGAAGCGGTAGATGCTTTGTTTGACGTCCCCCACCATAAAGCGGTTGTCCTCCCGGGACACCAGCTGCAAGATGGTCTCCTGCACCTCGTTAATGTCCTGGTATTCGTCTACCAGCACCTCAGCGAACTGTTTTTTTAGTTCCAGTGCCACAGCGGAAGGAACCATTTCCCCGGGCTTGCTTTCTTTGTCCAGCAGGATTGACAGGCAGTAATGCTCCAGATCTCCGAAATCAACCAGACCCTTGGCTTGCTTCTTCTTTTGATAACGGTCCATAAACTCCGCGGTCAGGGCAGCCAATTCCTTCATCAGGGGATGGAGTGATCGCAGGTCCTGCAACAGCACCCCTGGTTCCGCACAGAAATAGGTGCCGGTAACTTCTTTTACTTTGTCTTTGGCCTTATTTCTGAGGGTCTGCACCCTGTTCTTGAGACCGTCGTCCACCTCCCCCCGGCAGGGACTTAACTTGCTCCATTTGATGTTGGCAAAGGACCGGTATAACTTGTCCCAGCTCATTTCCCCGCAGTGAACCAGGGGTTCCAGAAGAAGGATATCCTCGGCCAGATTCTTGCAGTAAGGCTCCGGCCCACCCGGCTGCCTGGCCCACCAGGCAGCTTGTTTCAACAGGCGTAGCACAGACTGCATTTCCTGACCGATCTCTTCTTTAACCTGGTAAATCCAGGGCAGTTCATCCAGGGATTGACCCTCTGAAAGGGCAAAGTTTTCTGCCATTTCCGCCAGCCAGAACCGTGGCCACGGGTGACTGCCGGAAAAGCGATAAAGGGCCAGGACCAGGTTCTGGAGCTTGCTGTCATCCCGCTGACCACCGTAGGCATCCACCAAATGGGCAAAGGTTTCATTGTCCTGACGGTTGTAGCGTTCCTCAAAAAGTTCTTCCAGCACCTCCAGCCGCAGCAATTCCGCTTCCATCTCATCGGCCACCCGGAAGCCCGGGTCCAAATCCAGCAGGTAATAATAACGCCGCAGCAGGTCAAGGCAAAAGGAATGCAGGGTGGTAATGGAGGCCCGGTTTAGCATGGTCAGTTGCCTGGCCAACCGCCTGGAATGGGGGTTTTCCTTTAAAGCATTGCTTAAGGCGGCTGCGATACGCTCCCTCATTTCTGCTGCGGCGGCATTGGTGAAGGTAACAATCAGCAGCCGGTCCACATCCACCGGCCGGGTGGGGTCGGTAATCAGCCGAATGATCCTCTCCACCAGCACCGCTGTTTTCCCGGCCCCGGCCGCAGCTGCCACCAGCAGAGCTTTATCCCTGGTGGTAATGGCGGCCCATTGTTCATCGGTCCATTTTTTATCACGCATGGTTATCACCCAGACTTTCCTTGATCAACAACCAGAGTACCGGCTCCTCCCGGTCAAACAGCAGGCGATACAGGTTGTCCTCCAGCAGGGGGTCGAACTGGCATACCGCTTTAAAAATACAAAAGCCACAGGCTTTGTCCTTTCCTCGCCGGTAAGGACTGATTTGGATTTCTCCGCTAATGATCCGCCTGCCGGTAGACTTCATGATTTCCTCCAGATAGCTTCTCAGCAGGTTAAACTGCTCTTCGCTGATCACTCGGGAATTGCTGTAAAATTCCCCGTTTTTTTTCAGTCCCACCGGCAATAGCTCCGACTGACCGTTTAGTTGATTGTCCATTTGGGCAATCACAAGGGGGTCTGCCAGCAGCAGGCCTTTCATTTTCAGTTGCTTCAGCAGCCCTTTTTCCGCTTCTTCCGCAGTCAGCGGACCTGTACTGGTGACAAAGGGGTCCTTGACGCTGAAGTACAGCATACCCGCCGGCAGGGCCGGCTGATGAACCAGTTGACCCGCATACCGCAGGGCCACATCCAAATAGGTAAGAAGTTGCAGCTTCAGGCCGTGTACAATATCCGCCAGTTTCAGTTCCGCTTGGCCGGACTTGTAATCGATAACGGTCAAATACGGCCGGCCCCCTTCCATGGCACAGTCGATGCGGTCAATGCGACCGGCCATTTCCATAACGCACCGGTCCCCTAGGTCAAAGTATACGGGCGGCAGCTCCCCCTGTTCGCCAAAGCCGATTTCCACCGCCACCGGACGGAAGGCGCCCCTTCTGGCATGCTCCGTTAAGGTCAGCACCGCCCTTTCCAGCGTCCTCTTCAGTTTGCCAATGAGATAACGGTGACGGGCAGTGCTGAGAAGAATTTCATTTTGCAACTTGGGGGCCAGTTCATCTACAATCTCTCCCACCAGGGTTCCTGCCTGGATCCTGGTCAATTGTCCCCAATCGGTTCCCTGTTCTTTGATGCGATCCGCAAATTCTTTCAGAGCAGCATGGAAAAATTGTCCCAGATCCGGGGCCGCCAGTTTAAACTGCCCGCGCTCCTTCAGCTTTAAGCCGTGGGACAAAAAATGGGCAAAGGGACAGGCGGTAAACCGTTCCAACCTGGACACGCTGGCCTTCAGCCGGCTGCCGTAAAGCCGTCGCCCCAGCCCCGGGGGCAGGGAGGTTTCCTGATTGACATGGAACAACCCGGCCAGCACCCGCCCGCAGGCTTCCTTATACGCGGGCTGCTGCACAAACCAGGAGTAGACATCCTGCCAGACCGGGTCTACCCTGCGTCCCGCTTTGACTTCCCTCAACATGGCGGCCAGGTAGGACAGGCTGCGTCCTGGGCAGGCGATAAACTCCAGATCCCCATCAGGGCAGGGCGGTTCCACGGGAACCACCCGTTCTTCCAGACGGGGCAGCAGTTCCTTGATCCTGGAAATGACCTGGGAAGCAACCAGCGCCTTCCCCTCATCGTCGGCCTGGGGATAACTTAACCACAGGATTTGGCTGGCCCTGGTCAGCGCCACGTAGACCAGGTACTGTTCGTCAAATACTTTTCTGCGGGAACCGGGGGCCAGGGAAATTCCCGCTTCCCGTAAGGCCTGCCGTTCAAAATCGCTGAACAGGCCCTCTTCGCCGGGCCGCGCCGGTAGCACCCCGTCGCTGATGCCCAGTACCAGCGCCGCTTTCACATCGGGGTTGCGGGAACGCTCCAGTGTCCCCACCACCACCTGGTCCAGTCCCGGCGGGATCAAGCCCAGTTTCAAGCCTTCCAGACCGGACTCCAGTACCCGGGCATATTCCTCCAGGGAAAGATTCTCTTCCCCCATGGCCTCCACAATTTCATCCAGCAGCAATATGATGTTTTGCCACAGTTGGGCATGCTCCCTGGCTTCCACCAAACGCCCCTGCCGCTCCGCCTCTTTCGCCCAGGTTTCCAGTTGCGCCGCCACCTCCAGGGATTCCAGCAGTTCAAACAGGGCGGCGGTGATCTCCCGTACATTGCGGGCCTCATGGACCCTCCGGCTAAAGTTTATTAACGGTTGGGTAGACGAGTAACGCACCCGGTTGATCAAGGCCAGTTCCCTGGCCTCCCACTCATTGCACTCCGCTTCTTCGCCCAGAGTGTAGCGCCTGCGGTAGGTCCAATCCCGGCCGTCGGTCCAGCGGGACCCACGGATACCGTGGGCCAGCACATAGTTTTCCAGCTTATCCACTTCATCCCGCTGCACCGGTACCAGATCGGTTTTCAGATAACGAAAGACCGGAGCGTAGGCCCACTGCTGGGTCACCACTTCCAGGGCGCTGCGAATAAGCTCCACCAGAGGATGGTGCAGGACGGTTCTTTTCTGGTCAATAAAATGCGGTATGCCATGGTCTGCAAAAACGGTACTGATTAAATGGCTGTAATTGGCCAGATCCCGTAAAATAACCACGATTTCCCGCCAGCGCAGCCCTTCTTCCCGGCTCAGCCGGAGGATTTCCCTGGCTGCGGCCTCCACTTCCGCCCGGCGGTTGGCACAGGCCGTAAGCCTCACCCCTGCTGTTTGTTCGCCGGGCACAGCCGTGTAGCGGAAATAGTTTTTCTCCAGATAAGCGATGCCCGGACTGTGTTGAAAACGGGCCGGTATTTCGTCCTGCAATAATACGGGCGGTTCTATAGCAATTCTTAATGTTCCCGCCATTTCCCGCAGGGTATGATAGGTTTCCACGGTGGGATAAAAGGCATCCGGTTCATGGCATGGTTCCTCTATGTAAATGGGGTCAAAACACAGGGCTATATTGACTCTGCTAGCCGCCATAAACAGTTGCTCAATGACCCCGAACTCCTGGGGGGTAAACCCCGTAAAGCCGTCTATGTAAATATCCGCTCCTTGCACCGACGGAGCGCTTCCCAATCGCTCCGCCAGCAGGTTGAGGTAATCGTCCGGATCGGTAAACCTGCCGGCCAGCATCTCTTCCAGTTGAGAATACAGCAGGCTTAAATCCTGCAGCTTGTCCAGTATGGCGCTGTCACTGTCCTGCCGCATCCGCTGCATACCCTTGATCAAATCCCCAGGTTTAATCCGGTACAATTTCAGCTCGGTCAAGGCGCCGGCCAGGCTGTCTGCAAAGCCGGGCTGCCTGGCCGCACGGTGAAAAACCTTTAGCTCGGACTTCTTCTGTTCCAGGATACGCCGCAGTATCATACGCTTGCCCAGTTCCCCGATATGGGCCCTGGCCGCCCCTCCCACTTCCTGCAGCACCCGCCAGGCCAGGCGGCGGAAGCTTAATACCTGGGCCCGCATAATGCCCTGCAGGCCCGGCGTGGACACCAGCATATATTCATATTGAAATGTGGCCTGTTCCGGCACCAGCAGTATGATGGGGGGGCCGTCCTGACGGCGCCGCAGTTCACAGCGGATCTCCTCCAGGCAAGTATGGCTTTTTCCGCTGCCTGCCCTGCCGATAATAAATCGAAGGCTCACATTGTTCCCTCCTTTGCCGAGACTCCCTGTTTAAAATTCGCTTTTCCTGGAATAAACCCCTTTACAACCGCGTTGAAAAGCCCGGAGAAATTCTCCGGGCTTTATTAAATTGGTTTATTCATTTGTAGCGGTTTGTTTCATATTGTAGTAGACCCCGGCAATGATTAATAAACTGCCGATGAAAAAAGACCGGCTAAGATGTTCATGTAAGAAAAACCAGCCCAGCAGCGTCCCCACCACCGGCTGCAAAAAGAAGAAAAGTCCGGCTTGGTGAGAGGGCACCAGGGCCAACCCCTTGTTCCAACTGAAAAATGCCAGGGCAGTGGATATGATGCCAATATAAAGGACACTCAGGAGGATGGGCAACGTAAACAAATCCCCGGCGGACCACTCCGACAGCTCAAAGAAAATGCAGGGAAAGGTAAGCACTGTGGCAATAACAATGCCCCAGGTGGTAATCTGTAGCGGTGAGTAAACAGCCGAAACCTTTCTGGAGATTACCGAGTAATAGCCCCAGAAAAGGGCGGCGACCAATAAAAACAAGTTCCCTGCCAGGGCCGACTTTTCACCCTGCAGGCCGGGCATTCCCACCACCACCAGCACACCGGCCAGGGCGATGGCGATGGAAGCCACCTGTCTTACCGTAATTTTCTCCTTTAAGATAAAGACGGCAAAAGCAGATAGAAAAACCGGTGATAGCGTGGTGATGACGGCACCCATGTGAGCGGAGGACAGCTTGGTTCCGACGAACTGGGCAGCGATGGAAAGAAAATAGCCCACAAAACCAACCTGGAAGATCAGCCCTCTCTCCCGGGTGGGGACCAGTTCCTCTTTTTTCAACCAGCAGATCCATCCCAGCAGGAAAGAGGCGATCAAATATCGTAAAAACAGCAACGTAAAAGGGGGAATGGTATCCAGAGCATATTTGCTCACAACATACATACCGCCCCAAATACTGGAGGCCAGTGATAAATAAAGGGCTCCCCCGAAAATTCCTTTCAAGTTCCATTCCTCCCATATGGTCAATTCCGGACTCTATTATAACAACCACGGAGAACTGATTTTGTCCTTTCTTTGTCTTTTGTTTTCCCTATTTTCGGTATTTTACTTTCTTACTTTTTCTTCCCGGTTGTCTTCTCAGCGGTTTTTTTCTTTCCTACAGCATTTACTGCCGTCAAAATTACCTGGCGGCCTTCCCTGCTTACCTCTATTCTATAGTCAATGATGCCTTCCTTATATAACTGAATTTTTAACTCCAACAGGGCTTTCCCTACCTGTTCCTGCAACTCAGGAGTAAAGAATGAATGAATCCCTTCCTTTTCCGAATCCTTCTTGACCGGTTTGGGGGCAGGTCTGGTAACGGCGGCATCATCCCAGGCATTTTCAAAGGTAATCTCCTCTTTATAGTTAGCCAGCATCTCCTCATCACTAAGGTTTTTTCTTATTTTGATCTTGCCCATTGCTTTTCACCTGCTGTTTTTTTATTCATTATTATAAAAGAGAAAAAAGTCATGCACTAGAGGCGCTTCAAAAACCCTTTAAGTAAAAAAACAGATATTTTTTTATTAGAATCCAGAGAATGGTTGTACGGGATATTTTTGTATTTAGCACATTTTGGCATTTTATGTGATATTATGTTGCATGGGCAATTAGTTGTTAAATTAGGACCATAAAGAGACATTTTTCTCATTGATATGCTTGTCTACTGTCGTTACAATTAAAATAAATAGCTTTTTATGGTACTGCAAGTAGAAAAAGGAGAACTGTAATGCTTTTCAACAAAAAAACAGTTTGCAGTTTGGTAATTTCCAGCGTTTTATTTTTTAACGGCACTGCCTTTGCAAGCACCTTTTATACTGTAAAAAAGGGAGATAGTCTGTGGGTTATTTCCAGAACCTACAACACTACGGTGGAAGAACTTAAAAGAGTCAACCGGTTAACAAGTGATAACCTTTCCATCGGGCAGCGCTTGCTTATTCCCAATTTAGCAATGCCCTCAAGGGGCGGGGAACGCGCCCATGTCTGGTTGGTGGACCAATCCGGCCGGGATCACCCCAATCTCCAACAAAATATTCAGCAACTTGAACCTGAACAAACTAAAACACAATCAAAAAGTGTTGAACTGGTCAACTGGTTTACTGAAGGAAAAGCATTATTCAAGAGTGGTGAATTTTTTTCCGTTACCGATTGCAAAACCGGGGCGAAGCTAAGTTTAAAGGTCTTGAGCGCCGGTAATCACTGTGATATTGAACCGGCAACCTCAGAGGATACAAAGACCATAAAAGAGTTATTCGGTCAGTGGACCTGGTCGCCCCGCCCAGTTGTCATCCATAAAGACGGCAGGAATATTGCCGGTTCCCTCTCCGGTATGCCCCACAGCATTGATACTACTCCGGACAACGGTGTTACGGGACATTTTGATCTCTATTTACATAACAGCCGCCCCCATGGCAGCGGCATATCCGAGCGCTATGTGCAGCAACACTATACCGCCATTTCCCAGGCAGCTGCCAACTAGCCTGCAAAGCTCCCAGAATAGGGAGCTTTTTTTTCAATCTCTGCAGCTTTATCTATCTCGTAACCGATATTTTTCTTTGCCCCGCAGGAGGATTTTAGTTGCATAAAAGTACATGAACGGTGCAGGGTATTCCTGTACGGTTCGATTGGATCCATTACTGTATCTACACTCTACTGTCTGGCTTGCAACCAAACTTTTAAAGTTCCTTCCCCGGTCTCACCCGGGGCAAGATGAAATGCAAGCCTGATGTAACGGGCAAAAAAGTTGCTTATCATAATACGTGACTGCCCTGGCAACAGCTCAATTTTCGGTTCCTCATCCAAGTAATCAACGTTATTAGGGCTGAACTGTAATTGGACCATTATCTTTTTTTCGCCAATATTTTTCACAATATAACTGTAAATTGTATAGTTCCAAATCTCATAGGGTTTGCTAAAGCCCCGTATTTTCTTCACGGCATAGGTTTCTTCTTGACTCGCTGTGCATTGTTTTTGGCACGTGCCGTCGGCAACGGTATTGATTCTTAGCGCCGGATGCTTTGATACATCGGAGCTGTCAGAACTATGAAAAAGGATGACACCGTTGGTACCCATTTGTACAGGCACAAGCGCCAGCCCGTGGTTTTCGTACTTACCGGAATGCCAGGCCTTTACAAAATCTGTAACATCAATGGCAAACTTAGTTGCACTGTGAGTAGGAATTTTTCTTAAAGAATGGGATATTACGGCCGGTCTGTTCCCATAGTTGGTGTAACAATCTCGAAAAGGTTCTTTCAAGGCCTGGATACCTATATAATCAGGCGGTTGCCCCAAACAAGGAGGGTCATAAAGGGAGATTTTTATTTTAGCCGAGCTAATTTTAGCATGGCCTGGGATCTCGGAAAGGTCAAAAAAAATATATGAAATAAAGCGAGAATAGCACATATATCCCAGGCCTGTTTTTCCCACCGGCAAACAGGGCGAATGACATTGGGGTCGGCGTTCCTTATCACTTATCACAAAGGTATCTTCCGTTGCCCGTATGGTAAAAAGTGTCATAAGGCTGCACCTCTGTCTTTTTTGTACTATATGTCTGAAAAACACCATCTGTGACTTTTTACCAAGACTGTATTCCGTATTCCGAACAGACAACTTCTTCTCCCACTTTAAATGTACTATCCCTCTCATTTCGGGCTCCATGGAACCAGATTAGGGCGTGGGTCCAGAATGGATTCATATTGTTCGGCAATACCATAACGAGCCAATGGATCCAGTTTTTTGTAGCGATAATATTTATACAGCCGGTCCTCCGGTTTCATCCAACCCAGGTGTTTAAGTCTTAAAGGGTGATTTTCACCTTTCAAATGCAGAATATTTATGGGAAACCTGCCGCAGTGGAGGGGGGTTTCCCGCCAGCGGTAAGCAAATCCCGGAACATACCTGACCATAAACGGTCGGAAGGTTTTGTGGGCACACCAGTATGAGTCCTCCCGGTAGTGGGTTTCGGTCCACATATCAAATAGCCGGAAGGCATACCAGTACAGATCCTTTTGTTTTGCCAGAGACTTTAGCACTTCCGGAGCATTGTCTTCAAAAACTTCATCGGCATCCAGGATTAATATCCAATCCGGTTGACTATCAACTGCCATTTGCCAGAGTTTCTTTCTCAGTAAAATTTCATTGTTAAAACACGAGTTTTCATTAATAGCTATTGTTAAGGGAAACCCTGCCAAGACTTTTTTGCAGACCTCTACTGTGTCATCCTCACTGGCGTCATCCAGAATGACGGCATTATCGATATATTGTTTTGCCTGTTCCAGAACTCTGTCCAAATATCTGCCTGCCTCATTTCTGACTAACATGGCCAGTGTTATTTTATTTCCTGCTTCTCTTTTGTGCTTCCCAACACTGACTTTTGTATTCTCGGTTTTTCTACTCTTTGCACGGATTTTCTTTTTATACTCCGTCAGTTTAGCAAGCTCTGATTCCCTGTACATATGAAAAGGCGGGTAGTGGGTATCAGCATATAATTCCAGTCCAAGGGCCACGGCCCGGATACAAAAATGCCGGTCCTCTCCCCAGAATCCGACGTTATAGATCTCGCTGAAAGAAACTCCCCTGGACAGGGCCTTTCTACTGAGCAAGGTGCAGGCCCCCAGACCTCCTACCTTATAGGTACCGGGCTTTGACAACATATCCAAAAACTCCCGCGTCCTTTTCTCTACATCTTCCTCAGTGAGTTCCTGACCCCTTGGGGCCTGGAATAACCGGTACTGATCAGCTGCCCAAACCTGGGGTAGGGGTTGTAGGTCAGGCTTCCACTTGGTCCAAAAGACTTCGGAAACAATGTCTTTCTGAAGGGAAATCAAATGCTTGATGGTTTTGGGATGAAGATATAAATCAGAATCCACAAGGAATAAATAATCGTAACCTTCTTCATAAGCCATTTCGAGAAATTTATTTTTAAAGGCAGCTACCTTCCAAATGAGTTCCTCGTGCCAGTAATGGGTCTGCTCGTTACAAACATATTGATCAGCTGACTTTATCTTAATAATCCGTACATTGTTCTTTCCCCTGGCGAAATGGTCCAACAAAGAATGTTCGTTATTGTCATCAATAAAAACAAAATCCATTTGCAATCCTGATTTGTCTAATTTCTCCAGGGACTCAAGAAATTCTTTCAGGATCACTTCTTTTTGCTTAACAGGACTCGCCACCAAAACCCTTTTTGTCATCCATATCACCTTTCCAACGAACGAATAATTGACGGTGCCCGGGTATCACCTCCCACAGGGGGCGGCATTCTTTCATCAACAGCAAAAGCAAACGCGTGACCAGATCTTTCATCTTGTCTAAGGCACAAAAATACTTCCCTTGGTATCCATTATCAATCATTAAAGCATAGGCGTGGATTTCCCGAGCGGCAACAGAAATGTATTCATGGATCGGTTTCTTGGCAGGCAGGAATTCGAGTTTCTGAACCAAGGCAACCAGCCGCCCGGTCAAAGGGAATAGTTGGGATTCGGGGTCTGATTTTATAATTAAATGATGGATTTGCAGCAATAATACAATCAGAGCCAATGATAGAATTTTATCTTCAGGGAACAACTTGCTGCCTCCGGTTTTTAAGGCATGTACCAGGTCCCCGGCAGCTTCCGAATATTGTTTAAGATTTAGAAATGTGATCCCCCTGATCAATAGCAAATCCCCTTGTTCCGGCAACATGGACAGTGAGTTATTAAGAAATTCAAGAAGTCTCTCCATATGCCCCAATCCCCATAGACCGACGGCCATATGGACAAGAGCGTCCTCAAAATATCCCTCCGAACCCCTCATTTGAGACAAAGCTTCATCCAGACAGCGAACACCTTCGGCAACTAGCCCCCTTTGGAAATGTTCAAGGGCCAGGGAATATAAAAGAAACGGGTCCCCGGGTTTCTTTGCCAGTTCCCTGTATATGATTGAAGTGTTTCGGTTAAATTTATCCTTTCCAGCCAACTCTGTGTCTAAATAACCGTAATGATAAATCACCAAAGGCGCGCTAGCCAGCCCCTTCCCCCCCGCAGCTTTTAAAATCGAAGGTGCCACCTGCTCATGAATAGCGCCGGTAAAGCGATAGGAAGGCTTATTCCGGAACAGCCTTAGCACTTTGTCTGTGGTAAATTCCCGGCCGTCCCCGAAAAAATTTTTAATCGTTAAAAAGTAACCTTCCACTTCCGAATCATTGAGCAATTGATAAAACCCCTCTGTGCCTTCGGGCGACAGAACTTCATCAGCGTCAAGGATCAGAATCCAATTACCAGTCGCTTGCTCCAGACCAAAATTTCTGGCCTGCGCAAAGTCGCCGGTCCATTCGGTATGAAAGACCCTGGCACCTGCTTTTTGGGCAAGCGGAACGGTATTATCCGAAGACCCCGTATCCACAACAACGATTTCGTGGACCAAGTGTTTAACACTATTAATACAGGACAAAATGCAGTGCTGTTCGTTTTTTGTAATCAAACACAGGCTTACTTTCATTCTTTCATTCATACGCCGACTCCACCGGCCCCGAATTTGTATTTGAACAACTCCTCTACAAGATTCACTTTATCCTGATAAAATCGGTCCAATTTTTGAATCCCTTTTGAAGATGTACTCAGGATCCTTTCCAAAATCGAAGTCACCTGTTTTAGATTTTTGACCTCATCACCGGGTCGATCCGGTAGATAGTGATGGCACAAGTTAAGCAGATCCAGAAAGCATTGTACCATTTCTTCCTGGCTCCCCTGCCTACCCGAAGCTGTCACGCCGTTTTGCAGCATGAAACGACATATCCTTAACAGTGCCCTGGCAGTGGGCCTTAATTGCTTATTTTTCCACATGGCAAGGGCCAGGTTCCGGCACTCCTTTACACAACCCGTTAACAGGAGAGCCATGGACCTGTGGGTTACCGCCATGTTTGAGAATTGACTGTCCGGGGGGATACGTTCTAAAGAAATTAACCCTTCCTGGAAATCCCCGGCGTAAATACGGTAACGTCCCAGGTGGTATAAAATTTCGTCCGTCACATGCCGACTAACTTCGGAACCCGTCAAACACTTTTTTGCCAAACCAGGATAGCCGTAGGTAAAAAATAACTCTGCAATACATAAAGCAAGGGGGCTATCGCTTAAATAACCTTTCTTCTCAAAATAAGCAAAGGCGGACCGGGGGCCATGATGGGCCAGCATCAATAAAAATAAACTGGTCACCGGATAATAGTACCTGTTATTTGCATCTAAGGCCTGCTCATAGCAAGCCTTTGCGATGTCCGGTCGGCCCATGTTTTCCCAACAATATCCCATGTGAAAATAAGCAAGAAAGCTGCCTGCCCCCTGCATATGTGTGTATAAGACCGGGGGAACGCCACATTTGACAGCCTCTTCAAACCATTTGACAGCCAATTTATACTCCGCTTTCTCTTCCAGGGCAATCCCGGTCAGGTAATAGATATCTGTGTAGTCGGGATACCGAAGGGCTGCCTCCTGGCCCAGACAAATGGCTTCATCAAATTTTCCCAAGGCATTTAAACAGGTAGAAAGGTAGCGCAGGGCCGGCATGCGGAAATGCAAATGGTTGTCGGTTAGGTTCCGGTAAGCACTTTCCAGGTACGGCTGGGCTCGGGCAGGTTTACCCAAACCAAGCCATTCAACCCCCAAGTAGTATTGAAGAAAAAAGTTCTGCGGGTCTGCCGCACATGCTTCCTTTAGTGCCTTTAAATTGCGGCCTCTTTTGCGATTTCGCTCCTTCTGTGAAACTGTCTGATGTTTTATAATAATGTCCTCGGCAAATCCAACAGCCTCATTTTTATGGATAATAACCTGCTCGTGTATACGGCCTGCAAAATAATGATCCTTTGTGTTTTTAAACAACCGCAGTACCATAAAACGATTATATTCTCCGGTTGATTCGTTTACAGGATAGTCCAGGGGCAGCAGATAGGCTTCAATTTGTTCATCTTTTTCAACCGTCTTCCTCAATTGACCCGGTTCACAAAACAACCGCTCATCTGCGTCAAGGGATAAAATCCACTGCCCACTGGACCTGGCCAGGGCATAGTTACGGGCGGCGCTGAAATCTCCCTGCCAGGGGTAAGTATATATTTTGTCGGTATACCTGCCTGCAATTTCCAGAGTGTTGTCTGTGGAACCCGTATCCACAATGACGACTTCATCCACCTGGTCTTTGGCACTTTCCAGGCAGGCAGCCAAATTAGCAGCCTCGTTCTTTACAATCATAGCCAGAGTAATAGTGTTGTTCATTCCGGTCGGACCCCCTCTGCCATATCCCCGCTCCGTTGAATCTCATCCACCAACTCTGGTTCAATCCCTTGGCGCCAGTTCTTATAAAGTTCTATTTGTTTTAAATAATATTTTGGTTGGTGGGGATCCAATTCTATGGCATGCCGGTAGTGAAGGTCGGCTTCCTTAAAATTGCCTGATTCACGGTGAGCTTCCGCTAAAAGAAAATGGGCCTCCCCACTGCGGTTGACGGTTAAATATTCTTCTAGCAATGCCACGCTTTTTTCCCGGAATCCGGCTTCATGGTAAAGTAAGATGAGATCCCACCTATGATCTGCTAAACACTCAGGATCCACCCGACTTAACAGTTCGTTCACTTTCTCGGTTTCCTTTAGATTAAGTAATCTTTTGATTAGATCCAACAGAAGAGCTATCCCTTCTTCTCCCAGGAACATTTTGCGAACAGTCTTTCGTTTTTCTTGAGCCCTCACCAGAAGTTTTAACACGTTTTCTGTCTCCTCAGATAAGCCCATTGCACGCATTTCTTCTACAATCTCACGAGTCTTCTTCCTTTTGCCCTGAACCCAAAAACAAAATAGTTCATTAAGCTTTGCCAGTGGATAAAGATAACTGTCTGAGCTGTAGCCGTTTAATATCCTGAGGGCTTCCAAAAACCGCCTCTCCTGAATCAGACAAAAGGCTTTCCGGTATAAAATTTCAGCTGTGCCATTGCCGGTTTGTATCACTTGCTCCAGAAAATCTAAAGCCAACTGGTAGGCACCCTGTTGAAAGAAAATATTGGCCAGCACTAATTTCGCCTGGGAAGTACTTAAATCAAATACTTTCTCCAGGCATTCCTTGGTATATTCAGGATTTGCCCGGGGATCCAGTATTTTAATAATCTTTTCCAGGGCGGGTTGGAAATTTGGATTATCCCGTAAACTTTTAAGGTAATAGTCTAAAGCTTCTTCATCATTTAAAAACGTTTCAGCAATATCACCTAAAAAATAGAAGGCACGGAAACCCCTGACTCCTCCGAAGGATGCGTATTGAGGCGGTTGTTCCGGTAAGGAAACAGCATGCAGGAAAAGGTCTCTTGCCTTCATGTATTGCTTTAGAGCAAGAAGGCAAAGGCCCCCGTAATAATAGAGATCTGCATAATCGGGAAAGACCCGCAGCCCCTGGGCGATGGTATCGAGGGCCTTTTCCGGCTGCCCCGCAGAATGGTAGGCAAGGACGATATATCGTAATAATTTGGGGAAATAAATGGTTTGGGGAGACGTGTGATTGGCCGTCTCAACAAAAACCTGCGCTGCCTCCGCATACTTTTCAAGACGAAACAGCTCAACACCATAGTGATACCGCAGTAGGTAATTTCCGGGTTGACTTTCCAGCTCTTTTTCGATAATCTTCAGGTTTCTATTTTTCTTGTCCTTTTGATCTATTTGACTATCTAAGTAACCATAGTGCATAATCACGATCTCATTGGCCATTCCGTAGGAGGCCTGTTTATTTTTCTCCAGAATGACATCTGCAATTTGTTCATGGATAGCACCACGAAACCTGTATTCAGGCCTGTTTCTAAAAAGACGAAAAACCACATCCGGACAGGTTTCCACCCAGCCGTCAGCTCCAATATAATTAATGATTTTGATAAAGTAGCCTTCCACATTCTTTTCGGCGGTGTACCTGGCTAAAACATCCCTGCTCTCACGGGCCAGTTCCTCATCGGCATCCAAAAAGAAAATCCACTCCCCCGTCGCCCGCTGGATGGAGGCATTGCGAGCATCACTAAAATTATCATTCCAGTCAAAGGAGTAGACCCTGGCGCCCATCTCCCGTGCGATTTCAGGTGTAGCATCAGTGGAACCGGTGTCAACCACAATGATTTCGTCAACCACACCGGCTACACTTTGCAGGCATCTGCGTATATTCCCTTCCTCGTTTTTGACAATCATACATAAACTAATCCGGTTGCCCATAGGTGATCTCCTTGTAACATTTTTTATTATAAACTATGCATTAAAGCTGTAACTTTCCACACTAATTGAAAATATTCTATATAAAGGCATATATTGCTAATAAATTACACGGGAGGTTAATCTTATGCCTAACTTCAAAATTTTCCAAGACAATCCAGATTACGCGAGGATCAAAATCTATGGAAGTAACAACGTTGCTTTCAACACAGACACCTCCGGTAACCTGGCCATTACTTCAACCGGTCTTGCCATTACTGCTCCTGCCAACGGTCTGACAGTGACGGCTCCTGCCAGCGGTTTATCCATCACCCCACCCACCGGCGGGTTATCCATTACGCCGCCAACCAACGGGTTAACCATCACTTCAACTGGCCTGTCCATTACCGCACCGGCCAACGGGCTGACGGTGACGGCACCGGCCAGCGGTTTGTCAATCACCCCACCCACCGGCGGATTATCCATTACGCCGCCAACCAACGGGTTAACCATCACTTCAACTGGCCTGTCCATTACCGCACCGGCCAACGGGCTGACGGTGACGGCACCGGCCAGCGGTTTGTCCATTACACCGCCCACCGGCGGGTTAACCATTACTTCAACCGGCCTGTCCATCACTGCACCGGCCGGCGGTTTATCCATTACACCGCCCACCAACGGATTACTGATTACAGGTACGCTGGCCAACACACTGGCAACCACAGATGTATCCGCCACAAGGGCAAGCGTTACCAATACAGCTGGTTCACCCGACACAACCTACACTGTCTTGGGTGTTGCAACCTGGACCTTTGGTGTGGTTAACAACTCCCTGGATGCCAACGCACAGGCGCTGGTTAAGCTGCAACTGAGCCCGGACGGCATAAACTGGATAGATGAAGTCAGTAACACAACTATTAACCAGAATTCTATGGCAACCTTTGTGGCCACCACATTCTTAAAGTACGCCAGGTTATACTATGCTGCTGTTAACGCCGCCAGTGCCGTAACGCTGAACATCTTCTTCCAGGGTCAAACCTCTTAACGAAAATGATAGCGGGATGACTGGTGTCATCCCGTTATATTTTATAAAGCTGGTGTCATATTGGTAATCCAGATATTGGGGTTTTCACCGCTGCCAAAATATAGTTCTCTTTGATTTCCTAAAAATGAACTGGTTAGAAAAGAAGGCTTCTTTACCCCTCTTTGGGGTTTACAGGCGTTTCTTTAGTACCGTTCTGTAACAGTAAAGTTTACCCCACAGATTGGATGTAACCGCAGCTTTGGGGATATTAAAAGAAACCCTTCCGGCAAAATTAAGTCCAATTTCATTGACAGTATCCATAAATTGCTCCAGGCTAATATTGGGATAATCAAAGGTGAGAACGATAAAACCATTTTCCTTTAAGGTTCTTTTAAACTCCTGTAGGGACATTTTTATGTCTTGAAGATTCATGTGCTCTAAAACAGATATACAAAATATCTTATCAAACTTTTTATCATCATAGGGAAGTGACGTAAGATTGCATTGTTTAAAGTGAATCTTTTGACAATATTCAAGTAAAGCTGGTATAGAAACTTTATTCCCACAGTCATTTAGTATGTCATTTACAATTTCTTCCGTTGACAGTATTCTTTTATCCAGATCGCAGGCATGAACTTCCTTACAAACATCTGATAGATAAAATTTAAAAGGATGACAAATCCCACAACCTGCATCTAAAACAACATCCCCAGCGCCTGTAAATTTACTGGCCCATGCATACTCATAGTACCTGCTCCACCAGGTTGGAGGAAGTTCATAAATCATAAAGTCCACTTTGGGGTCACTGTAAACAAAGAACCTTGAATCATATTTTCCCATAATAATTCTCCTTTAAAAAACTTCATAAAAAATTTGCTGATACGGGAATCCTACAATATATATCTGTTTTTACTTGCATCTTTTCACGGTCCTGTTTGGAAAAACCCAAATCAGCAGTTAAATGCTGGCGGATTTTATCACCATCCAGGACCTCAACTTTAATCCCCCATTTTCTGAGCTTTTCCTTGAGCAAGTGGCCGATGGTAGTTTTACCTGCTCCGGACAGTCCCGTTAACCAGATTGTTACGCCCCTGTTCAGGATAAGCTTTTTCTCTGACATTTCTCTAACTCCTTTGGAAAGCTAATGTTTTCATTTATTTTGGAAAAACCTGCAGTGAATGTACGCTGCAGGTTTTATACTTTTCTTTATTTGTCAAATGACTGGATATAATTGTGCTTTTTCTTTTCTTATACACAGGTAGTGTCTTCTACGCAGATAATAGTTTGGGCACACAGATTGTTCAGAGTAAAACTGACGGTTACGGGACCAGCAACAGTATTAGGACTCTGGGTGGTAGTTATTGCCGCAGGATCGGTAGTGATAGACGAAGTAATGGAAAACGCATCTTGACAATCGCAGGACGTTACACCGGAATTAAATGTTAGTGCACCGGAATTACCTAATACATCACAAAACTCTTCAAAGGTTCCGCCGTTATGTGAGAAAGCATACTTTAACTGAACATCATAGGAGAAAGAAATTGTCGGAACCGGATTAATGGTAAACGCTACATTGTAGAGAACTGCGTTGGCCTCCGACGGGCTACCTAAACCAACTGGTGTATATGAAGGAGTTGTACAGGTAACCGTAAAGGTTTCTGTTCGGTTCAAGGTAGTAATTTCCTGAACACAGATTTTTCTGACAGTCATAGAAAGACCTCCCTTAATTATAAGTTACTGTATTATATTCTAAGTGTTTACATTTGTTACAGTTAGTGTGATTTTTTCTATTGTTACTTGGTTTTCCATGTATTGACCAACTTACAGAAACCGCACCAAAGCACTTTTTTTCGCATAAGGTAAAGACAAAGGCTAAAACCGGAGGTCTTTATTATGAAAGGGACAAAACATCCTTTGATCAGTCTCTGTATGATTGTGAAAAATGAAGAATCCAATATCCTTCGCTGTCTAACTAGTGTAAAGGATTACGTAGATGAAATTTTGATCTTGGACACCGGTTCCAGTGACAGGACACCAGTTCTGGCCCAAGAACAAGGGGCCAGAGTCTTCTTTGGCCGGTGGGAAAATAACTTTGCCAAGGCGAGAAATAAAATTAAGCAACATGCCCGCGGGGAATGGATTTTTTACCTGGACGCAGATGAAGAAGTGCCCCCGGAAACCGGACGGTCGCTGCGGCAGTTGGCTCAACATACCAAGGCTGAAGCCTTAACCTTCAGCATTATTAATTACACTTCTGCTGCGAATGTACAAAAATGTCGTGGCTTAAACATACGAATGTTTAAAAATAACCCAAAATATTGCTTTGAGGGCGCCTTGCATGAACAGATAGCACCCAGCATTCTACGTAACAATCCTTCCGCTTCCATTGTATATTCGGGTTTAGAAATACTGCACTATGGTTACTCCCTTGATCATCCGAAACGAACACAAAAAAATCAGCGCAACATCACCATACTGGAATGCATGCTGGCAGAAAACCCCAAGGATGACTTTACTCATTATAATCTGGGGGTTAGTTTTTACGTGAGCGGCCAGTTAGAAAATGCAAAGCACCATTTCCATCTAGCCAAACAGTATGCGAGCAAAAACTCCCACTACCTGCCGGGATTGTATCGCAATTTTACAGTCTGCCTGGTGGATCTTGGAGAGTATGAGGAGGCTCTAAAACTATCTCAAGAGGGATTGTCTTTTTTTCCCGATTACCCTGACCTCTACTATCTGCAGGGGCAAATTTATTCAGCAATCATGCTTTTTGAGCTTGCGCTGGAACGTTTTAGGCAGTGTCTGAAATATAACAAGATTAACCCGAATTATATCTCTATGGAAGGTGTACAGAGTTTTTTAGCTTATGAACAGATGGCAGATATCTATATGCGTCTGCAAGACTGGGAGGAAGCCTTGCAACATCAAGTTAAGGCTGTGCAAACCGGGGGTACTTCCTATACTTCATTCCTTCGATTGGGATTACTGGCAAAACAATATTATAACAATCCGGAAGACACGATAAACTTTTTGCAGTTACACTTACCTCAGCTTAGTCCGGAGGAACGTATTAAATTGCTGTTCGACATGGGTGAGTATCACCTTGTTTTACGAGAAATAAACGATCTACCGCAACCGACGCCTGAAAACTATATTATTGCTGCTAAATCTGCTATTTATTTAAAAAAATGGCAATTGGCCAGGAATTTTCTTTCACAAATTCCTCCTTCAAACGAAGAAATCGCTATCCTGGCGTCTATATGCCGGGTACTAAGTAATGATATAGGTCAAACAGGATATTGTCATATGGATCAGTCAGACCGGTTCTTAGCACAATTAATTAATCAGGAAGAAATCCTATCAGGAGACGATCCTATTACTCCGTCTTTGTTTAATTTTGCTTACCAATTGGTTACCTTTGATGAGTCTAAAAGTGTAAAGTATTTAGAAACTATCATTAATCCTTCACACTTGTCCTTTCTTTACAGCCAACTGGGACAGCAAGCCTTCACCCGTAACAACTACAACCTGGCGGAAAGACTCTTTTCACTTTCCCTGATCCATCAAAAGAAAGTGATCAACTACAAGTGGTTTGGTCTAATCAATATCTTTACAGGCGATATATTAGAGGGGATAAGGTTTATCCGGCATTCCTGTAATTTGGAAAAGGACAGCCAAAACTATATTTCTTTATTAACTGCTTTAACTGATTTTTTCCAGCAATCCTTAAGACATCTTGTTGTAAATTGTCCTCATATTTCGACAGTACATCAACACCTGTCAGGGTTAGCCCGTTTTAAGAAGAAATTGACCGGAAAGGAAGAAATACTTTGCCAGTAAACATAAGTCTGTGTATGATCGCTAAGAACGAAAGTGATTTTATAGGCAACTGTCTTAAAAGCGCCTTGCCCTATGTAAACCAAATCATTGTTGTGGACACCGGTTCAACAGACCAAACCCCGGAGATAGCCCGAAACCTGGGTGCTGAAGTCTATTTTTACAACTGGAACAATGATTTCAGCGCTGCCCGTAATCATTCCCTGGAAAAGGCAACGGGGGATTGGATTCTTTTTTTGGATTGTGATGAGGAAATCGACCCAAATCTGGGGCATCATTTGTTAGAGGCAGTTCAATCAAAGGACTACGATGCCTATTATCTCGATGTCAGAAATCTTCTAGGTGGGGACCACGAGGTAACCTTTCAATCTATCAGGTTATTCCGTAACCTGCCTCAATTCCGGTTTAAGGGGAAAATCCACGAGCAGATTTCTGATTCTATTTTTACACATTCGGGATCCGGTAGAATCGGCAGGCTTAATGTGACCCTGCTGCACCACGGTTATAACCCGGAAAGGGTAAATATTCCCTCAAAAATCGTACGAAACGTAGGTTTACTGGAAGAATCTCGGAAAGATCAGAACTGCCAGGACGGCTTTTATCTTTATAATGTAGGAATTGAATACATCAGGCAAGGACAATATCAAAAGGCGCTGGAAAACTTTATTGAGGCATTAAAAGTAACCAATCCTAATTCCGGCTATGCTCCACCGTTAGTCAATAAATTATTAGTTTGCTTGATTGAGCTTGGCCGGTACCGGGATGCTTTAGAACAACTGGCCTATTTCCAAAGCGTTTATCCGGACTACAGTGATTTATTTCTTTTACAAGCCGCCTGTCATATTCGATGTGGCCGTTTTTCTCTGGCTGCCGATAGCATTGAAAAATTCTTAAAAACGCCAGACCGTAATCCAAGATACCCTGTGGAAGGAAAAATCTTTAGCCAATCTCCCAAACAATTATTAACACAAATAAAGCCTTTCCTTTTACAAAAAGCAAAACAATTTCAACTGAGCGTTTGTATTTTGGCAAAAAATGAGGAAAAGAACATTGCCAGGTGCCTGCGCAGCGTTGGTGAGATAGCGGATAAAATTCTGCTGATCGTTACTGAATGCTCGGATAACACCCTAAACATCGCCTATCAAATGGGGGCCAACCTTTACCGTCTGAATTGGTCAGACAGTTTTGCTAAACTTAGAAACTTTGCCTTAAGAAATGCCTCCGGGGATTGGGTATTATTTTTAAACGGGGATGAAGAAATAAATTCGGCTGATCTGGCTGCGTTGGTAGAAGGTTTAAATAACTCCACTTTCATTGGATACAAGATCCGGCAAAGAACTTTTTACGACGCAGTTAACCGGGACAACTATCGGGATCAGGCTGTATGCAGATTAATCCGTAATGAACAGGACCTGTGCTATAAATCCAGGATTATGGAAGATATTGACCATTCAATTGTTGAGAAGCACGGGGACATGTCGCTTTCTTACTTGCCTGTTACCGTTTTCCATTATGGCCCCCACGTAAAATCAGAATTAAAACAAGAAGTATTTCGCAGAAATGTATTTTTATTGGCTAAAGATGTCAGGGAGCGCGGTAAAAATCCCGTGCTACAACAGGAAATGGGATTCCAATTTTATAACAGTGGAAAATATAAAGCCGCCTTAGTACAGTTTCAGGCGGCCCACAATTTATATGGTACAAACATACCGGCCAACCTATTCTGCGGAATTATAAAATGCTTATTTAAATTAAAAAAATACAATGAAATATTACCTCTGGCAAACAAAGCTATAGACTTATACCCGGACTACACAGATCTCCACTATTACCATGGTTTTTCCTTCTTAAAATTAGGTTTTCTACGCTCCGCCAGAGAATGTTTTGAAAAATGTCTACAACTTGGCGATGCTCCCTGGGAAAAGTATGATACTTGTTCCGGGGTGGGTAGTTTCCTGCCCCACTGCCGGCTGGCAGAAATACACTTGCAACAAGGCAATATTGATAAGAGCCTAGAACATTACCGCTCTGCCGTGCAAATCATTGGCGGAGCAGACATGGCCATCCCCCCTCTCACAAATATATTTTTATCTCAATTTCAACCCGAACGGTTGCTAGAATTTCTTAAAGAAAATAACCTGGATAACGTCCGTAACCTTTGTACGGCAGCCGTTGTGGCCAATAAAAAGAAATGCCTGCTGGCAAGTTTAGAACTCTGGCAAATGGCTATAGAAAAGTTAATCACAACAAAGGATTATGAACAGTACCCAGCAATAGCCGCCGCCATGTTCCAAACCTTATCTTATATTTACGCCGAAGCAATTCAACATAATCCAGGAGATGAGCAATTACAAAACATCCGGGAATTTTTTAAGTAAGTAGAACAATACAACTTTCCATCATCCTATAAGCAATCCCTCCATAAGAAGACGTATTTCTCTGTTGCCCAAAGAAAAAACATAAATTTGCATTTTTACCCTTGAATTGATAACCGTATTAACTTGTATTGAATAGCATGTAGTAAAAAAATTTTTTAAGGAGGGATGAGTCTTGTTTCAGTTTAAAACGGATTTCTTCGATATACGAAGAGTTGTACCAATAGAACAAAAAGAACAAGTAGACCAACAACCGGAACCTCAAGAATACGAAACAATCCTTTCAGAACCTGTTGTGCCTGAAGTAAATAATGAAAATATGTCTATACCAGAGCCAGATCAGCCAGATGCTGACCTTTTAAAAGAGTCGGAAAATGATAATGAATTAGTAAGAGATCAGTCAAAAGTTTCTGGTGTTCACGTTTTTTACCACCCTGGCAAAGTATGCATTGATACCCTCAACGAAGGAGTGGTACAAGACTGTTCCAACACCCCCGTATTTATAATCGGACTTACAAGTGGTGTTATAGCTAAAATACCGGTGGTTCTGGCGGAACTGGCAGTGCAGGTAAACATGCATTCAACGATTACGTTACCCGAGCGGGCATTGGAAATAAAAGAAATTAAAAAACGGGTAAAGCTCACTCAGTGCTTGCTATTGCAAGACCCCGAAGAGCAAATTCCACCGGTGCTCTTTCTCAAAGGTTTTGTCCGTAACAATATTTCTTATGCCGCAAGGGGTTGTGCCAATAGTCAGGGAGTATGCGGCGATATACGGCATTGTACTGTAGATGTTCCTTTTACCTGCACAACACAAGTAGAATTCAATGGTGCTGATCCGATAATACCGGTTATTAACACAGAGAATGAGTTTGAATATTTTAAAAGGCAGCCTTTATTCAACCGGTATTTTGCTGAAAAAGATGAGCTACTTTCCGGCGACTTCTCCGAAATTAACCAGGTAACATATGAATTCTACAATGAGCTTCCCTATTGTGAGCTAGTCAGCAGCAGGATTATTGAGTACGATGAATTTATTAACCGTACCCGACCAGGTAACGACTTGCCCTTTGAAGAAAAAGAGTTTTCGCAAATAGAGGACAAAATGGTTATTTACCTAACAATAAAGGTTTTGCAAAAACAACAGGTTAGCATTCCGCCTTTTATGAATGCACTATTGCAAAGAGATCAGGTACTGGAGGTCAACAAAGAAAATCCGTTCTACAAACCCTTGGAAGATATAGCAACCAACGTGCGGGCTGAAGAAGATTTTGGTTGTGAAAAAGATGAGATTGTCCAAACGGAATTGCAGGAGTCTGATCTACCTGTTCAAGACCTGGAGTGGTCACGGTCAGACATGGCTAAAGAGGAGACTGCCGAGGAATTCCCCAATGATACTCTGCCCCTTTGGCAACCGAACACCACCGAACTAGAATCCTACCATGAGGAAACTTCCGATTCAACCCTGGAAAACCCCGAGGATCTTTTGCTATCAGACACCACTGAACCGGAACCCTCCATTGAGGATACTTCCAATTCGCCCCCGGAAGGTTTCCAGGATCTTTTGCAACCGGACACCACTGAACCGGAACCCTCCATTGAGGATACTTCCAACTCGGCCCAGGAAGATTCCGAGGCTTTTTTGCAACCGGACACTTCAAACGAAGAACATCAACCTAAATTCTTTGACCCACCCACAATAACCTGTCCGTTTAAACGCACATCTAATTGATTGGATTAAATAAGAAACTGCAAAAACTAGGTTTTAGTCCAAAAAATGTAACCGGTATCAGGCTAAATGAATATCATGCACTATAAAATTATAAAGGGGGATTAACTAAATGTCCAAAAACGACTTGCCCGATCAGCCCCAAGGCGAATGGGGAAAAAGCAAGAGCCACGCAACAGCAACCTGCGTTAACGTAACCGGCGGAACCCAACCGGACTGTGTAAGCACAACTGTTCCCCTAACGGCTATTACCGGCCCGGTAACTGTAAAAATACCTGTGGTCCTGGCTGAACTTACCGTACAGGTGAACATGGACTCCATGATTACCTTACCTGAGCCTGCATTGGAAATTAAGAGGATCAAGAAGCGCCTGAAAGTGACCCAATGCTTGCTGCTGCAGGACACCAATGTGCTTTTCCTTAAAGGCTTTGTCCGTAAAAACATTGAATATGCTACCCGTGGCTGTTCAAATCTTGAAGGTGTTTGCGGTGACATTCGTCATTGCACCGTGGATGTTCCCTTTAGCTGCTCAACACCCATTACCTTTAACGGGGCTACACCTGCCACTCTGAGTCTAAATACTCGGGATGAATTTGAGTTCTTCCGCAGACAGGATCTGTCCGACCGTGAATTTGCAGAAAAAGACTTCTTGCTTTCCGGTGATTTCTCTGAATTTAACCAGGTTAGCCAGGAATTCTTCAATGAACTTCCTTTCTGTGAATTGATCAGCGCCAGAATCGTTGAGTTCGATGAGTTAATCAATCGTGTACGCCCGCACCACGCCAACCTGCCCTTTGAAGAAAGAGAGTTCAGACAAGTGGAAGAAAAAATGGTTCTCTTTATCACTCTGAAGATTTTACAAAATCAGCAGGTTACCATTCCTTCGCAAGACTAAAAATATGACCTGTTTTAGGTTTTTACATTTCACCGATATTCTCCGGGAAATTGAATTTACAAGTTTTCAGGGAAAATCCTTTTGTTTATAGAATTTGGGGAAGTAACTACACGCCCTGGGGCTGTAGCATTACTTCCTTCTTTTATTTCAGCCCATAGCGTTGCATAATCTCCAATAATTTCCATATTTTACTTTTATCCTATTCCATTCATCTGTAATTTGCTACCCCTGCAGGAAAATTTTGATAATATTTTTACAAGATTGGTAATTCAGGAAAGTAAAATCGCCCATTCTTCTATATGGTTTTTTTTCCATAAAAAGTAACACAAAATGTTGGAGCTGAATAACATGCAGTAAAATATTTAAAGGAGGATTGCTACAATGTCAGGATGCTTCCCACCCCCGAAACCAAAGGGTAAAGTCGTCACCGGCGGCGTTCAACCTGAATGCTCCAGTGTTACAGTACCTATTATAGGGCTTGCAACCGGGGCTACAGTAAAAATACCGGTTGTACTGGCAGAATTGACTCTTCAGGTGAATATTAACTCCACCATCACACTGCCGGAACCGGCATTGGAGATCAAAGATATTAAAAAACGGGTGAAAGTAACACAATGCCTGCTGTTGCAAGATCCTATGATGCCAGCCGGACCCGCCACGCTCTCTATTAAAGGTTTCGTCCGTAAGAACATCGATTATTCCACTCGTCTTTGCTCCAATACCGAAGGGGTTTGCGGGGATATTCGTCACTGCACCGTTGACGTACCCTTTAGCTGTATGGCGCCCGTCATCTTTAACGGCGCTACACCGGCATCCCTGTTGCTGAACACTTCGGAGGAGTTTGAATTCTTCCGCAGCCAACCCCTGAAAGGCCCCGGTTTCGCAGAAAAGGATCGACTGTTGTCAGGAGACATCTCTGAGTTTAACCAGATCAGTCAGGAATTCTTCAATGAGCTTCCTTTCTGCGAATTAATCAGCGCCAGGATCGTGGAGTTCGATGAGTATCTTAACCGCAGGCGCCCCAAAACCGCTGTTCTACCCTTTGAAGAGAAAGAATTCCGGCAATTGGAAGAAAAAATGGTTCTCTTCCTTACCCTTAAGATTCTCCAGAACCAGCAGGTTGTGATCCCCGCGAACGGAGTCTAATAGGTTAGATTTAGAAAACACTCGAAATCTTGTTTCGAGTGTTTTTTCTTGTTGAAAAATGTCACCTAATACCATAAAGAGGAATAAATTAACAACAAATACATGCAAGGAGGTTGCCTATGAATAAGAAAGAATTTAAACAATACCTCCAGGCTATGGTTCATTCCATGCTGGAAAAAGTGCCGGGTTATAATGAATTTGATCCGACGGCAGATTTATCTGAAGATTATTTTTCAGATGATTTCCAGGAAGATCCCTCCGAAGACATTCCTGAAGAATTGATTGAAGAACTATCCAATGCCCTGGAAAAGCTGGAAGCAACCTATGGTTTTGGAGATGACTGGGGAAACATCCACGAGTGGGGAGAACTGACTGATTGGGCCGGTATGAAGGATGCCGATGGCTACGGCAGTAGTGACAGTTGTGGTTTCAGTGATCCCTGTGATTGGGAAAACCCCTGCCATCCTAAAAAGCCCTCCCACAAACCCAAATTCAAAAAACATTTCAATGATGACAAGTGGCTGAAATGCTTTATCTTCACCTGTTTAAAGCTAAAGCTTATTCTTTGCTTACTTAAAAATGGTAAGTTTGGGTTGAGGGAGATTAAGAGGGAAATTGAACTTATTGAAAAGGCGATCTTCAACCCGACCTTTGGTTTAAAGGAGATTAAAAAGGAAATCAGGCGTATTGAATGCGGTATTTTTAGTCCTACCTTCGGATTGCCGGAAATTAAGTCTGAAGTATCTGCCATTGAATCCGCTATATTTAGTGAAACCTTCGGTCTCCAGGAGATCAAGTCCGAGGTATCAACACTCCTGTTTGAATTTGAGCAGTTCCTGGCTGCCCAGGGCCCGGCCCAGAACCTAACCACCGGACCTTTCCTGGCAACTGCGGGCGAGACGGTAGCTGAAGTAAAAGCATTTAACGCCACCGCAACATTCCAAAGCGTAACGTTCGAGATATTTGAAATCGGCACTTGTCCACTCTCGCTTATTGACTCTGTGGCTTTCCTAAATATTACCCCTTGCTGCGGTTCCTTCGCCTTGCTTACTCTGAACAATTTACTATTAACCGATATTAATGTCATTATTAACGCTGAAGCCAGCGCTTCCTTTGGCATCTTCCTCTATGCTGCATCCAGGGCAACAGCAACTGGACCAAAAGTAACCGAATTCTTCTCCGCAGACTTCCTGCCCCTGGGTACCATCTGCGTATAACCCATCGTCTCCCGCGCCGGTAACAACCGTTACCGGCTCTCCTTTTTTCCAGGGGTAAATCTTATCTTTCTCTGGCAGTTCAGTAACAATCATCATACTTTGTCATATTATGTAAAAGAAAATGTTTGAAGGAGGTCTATCCTGTGAACAACTGGGACGACGACAACCCCTGGGGCAAGTGGGGTAAAAAATGCGATCATGATAACACTTGTGGCAGCGACCCGTATGATGATGGATTTGACTTTGACCAGGATTCTATCCTGCTGCACAAAATTATTAAAGCCCTGTGCATTCTCAAGCGGGAGATAGCAAAGTGTGAAGAAATTCTTTGCAATCCAAAGTTTGGTCTAAAAGAAATCAAGCGTGAAGTACGCAATATTGAACGGGGTGTATTCAGCCCCACCTTTGGACTGCCGGAAATCAAATCCGAGGTTTCGACGGTACAAACCATTGTTGGCGGCATCATGGATATGATTGACAATCCTACCTTTGGATTGGAAGAAATCAAAGCTGAAGTATCCGATATATTAACCATCGTTACCGATATTGTGCTGAACCCGGTCTTCGGCATCAGTGAAATTAAAGCAGAGGTCTCCAATATTGAAACCGCGATCTTCAGCACGACCTTCGGTCTGCAGGAGATTAAGTCAGAAATCAGCCAGATCCTGGCCAACCAGGGCGCCAGCCCCTTCTTGACCACCGGTTCTTTCTTTGTAGACTGTGATGAACTGACCATCCTACTGAAGGCTTTGAATAACACAGATACGGTCCAGAGTGTTACTTTCATTATACGTAACCTGACAGACTGCCCAAGTGTTGATTCAACTGAGGTAGTGGTCACAATACCGGCGTGCTGCAGCGAGGATACAGAAGTAGCGATCCCCGGTACCGGGCAAAGAAATCTCGAGGTCAGAGCTATACGCAGTTCTGCCACCGGCGTCCTGGTTTACCTGGCCACCAAGACCGGCGCACCTTTCAGTATGGGGAGCAAAGTTAATGAATTTAAACATGCAGAGTGGATACCCGTCGCCACCTTCTGTACCTAAACCCCGGTCGGTAACTCCGGTTGCCGACTCTTTTATTTTCACAGCAACCCGACATTCGGCATATACTGGCTTAGAAAAGCACATGGAGGAAAGACATGATTTCATTATGCATGATCGTCAAAAATGAGGAACGCAACCTGCCTAGGTGCCTAAACAGCGTAAAAGACTGTGTTGATGAGATTGTTATTGTGGATACCGGTTCAAATGATAATACTGTAAAAATTGCCGAACAATTTGGCGCCAAGATTTTTCATTACCAATGGAATGAGGACTTTGCCGCTGCTCGTAATTACAGCCTGGACAAAGCAACCGGGGACTGGATCCTATATCTGGACGCCGATGAAGAACTGGAACCCAACTGTTGTGAACGTTTAAGGGCCCTGGCTAGAACCTCCCTATATGAAGCATACTTCTTCCAAATTATTAATCTGACAGACGGCAATGATCCTCTGAAACATATTAATGTACGGATGTTTCGTAACAAGCCGGAATACCGCTTTGAAGGGAAACTTCACGAGCAAATTATCAGTTCCATCACAGCCAAAGGCAGTCAACAGCCGGTGGTTAACTCCGGGATTTGTATTATCCACTACGGCTACCTTGCTTCAGAATTCCTGGCCAAGAACAAGGCGGTTCGGAATCATCGTATCAACCGGCGCTTGGTGGACGACGATCCCAACAATCCCTTTTACCTGTACAGCCTGGGGGGGTCCTGTGTTAACTTAAACGACCTCGAGGGCGCCATCGCCCATTACCGCAAAGCCCTGCAACACGTAAATCTGCGGGCCATGTATGCCCCCAGCATCTTTATATCCCTCATATCCTGCCTCTTGAAAACGGGACGACTTGCTGAAGCGGTGGAATATATGGAGCAATGCAAAGCAAACTACCCGGACTATGTGGATATTCATTTTGTTGAAGGGGAGTTTTACCACCAGTTGGGACATATCAGTCGGGCCATCCCCTGCTTTGAAAAGTGCCTCCAACTTGGGGAGCAACTAACAGGCAAATACACATCCCGTACCGGGGTAGGGAGTTTTCTCCCGAACTTTAAACTGGCTGAGATTTACAGAGATGAAGGTGATCTAAAGAAAGCCCTTCAATACCAAATTGAAGGACTAAAACGAAAAAACAGCGATATGAACCAATATATAACATTGGCCCAAATTTTGAAAAAATCCCTTGGCAGCGGTCAACTGGTTTATGAAACTCTAAAGGCCAATGTCAAACATAAAGATAAAGTCACGGAACGCATGATGCTGGCTCGTATGCTCTATGAGATTGAAGAATATGATCTGGCAGCTACGTTATTCAGCGAACTGCCGGCGAAAAAAAAGGAAGTTGCTTATTACAAGGCCATGGCCTGCATGAGGACTGGACGCTTTGACGAGGCATTACAAAATCTGAAGCAAATCCGGGAACCTCATTTATATGAAAAGGTTATTGAAGAATTACTGATCGCTCAGTGGACTTCGACTCCCCCAATGGATACTCTTCCCTACCTGGAGCAAGATACTGTTCTGGACCAGGAGTACTGCCAAATCTTGAAAAGTATCAACGAAATCTTATTAGGACGGCCGCCCGTTGCAGAAATCAGTGTGTACAATTATTACTTTGGCAATATCATTAATAAAATCCTGGCTAAAAAAGGTTTTACCGTGGTCGACACAATTTTTACCCACTGCGGGCTGGCGTCGGCGGAGCAAAAAATAGGCTATTTAATGGAAGACGATTCCAATGCCCACAGGGTAGAAATGGCCGGCCGACTGGCGTTGCTGGAAATGAAGAAGGGTACCGTTCAACCAGACTGTCTTTTTGCCTTGAGCAAGTATTTTTATAATAATGACCAGTTGGATTCTGCCCAATCCATCCTTCAGCGGGCCCTCCACATGGCGCCTGACGCCAACAACTATCAAGAGCTGTTAAAAAACATCTATAGCAGGCAAACCCTAAAGATGGTGCTGGCGGCCCTGCGTCATTACCCGGATAACCCTAAATTTAACCGGTGGTTGATTGAGTTGCATCAAACATTTAAGAAAGATACCCGGTTGAAGGGGGTTCATTAAATGTCAAAAACCGTTAGCCTATGTATGATCGCCAAAAACGAAGAGAAACATATCGCCCGTTGTATTAACAGCGCCAAGCCCTATGTGGATCAAATTGTGGTGGTTGACACCGGGTCCACCGATTTTACGGTGGAAATCGCTGAAGAGTTGGGAGCAGAAGTGTATCATCATATTTGGCAGGATGACTTTGCCTTAGCCCGCAACCAATCCCTGGAACACGCCATCGGGGACTGGATTATCTTTTTGGACTGTGACGAAGCGCTGGAGCCGGCAACAGCTCCTTTATTGAGGGAAGTGATCCAGGATGACCACTATCAGGGCTATTGGGTAAATATTGTAAATTTCTATAACAACCAGCCCAGCACCAGTTTCGTGGGTTTTCGATTGTTTCGCAACAGCCCCCGGCACCGCTTTGAAATACCCATTCACGAGCAAATACTACCCTCGGTGATCCGCAACTCGTCACCGGAAAAAATAGGCCAGTCCAATATCACCATTTATCATTATGGTTATGAGAATGACAAAGCTACGCATAAAACCAAAATTGAGCGAAATTTAAGAATCCTTCACAAGGCTATGAAGGATTACGGTTACACAGGGTTTATTCCTTTTTATATTGCGGTTGAACACCAGAAACTGGGGGAATACCGGAAGGCCCTGGAATATTACCGGATATCCCTGCAAAAAACTTCTTTGACGGAATCCTATGCACCAGCCTTAATTCGCAGCATGGTGTACTGCATGTTAAACCTGAAACAATACCAGGAAGGCATAGACTTCATTGATCACTATCTAAAAGCCTATCCAGATTATACTGACCTGGTGTTTTTAAAAGGAACCCTGTACGCAGCACAGGAAAAAATCCCCCAGGCCCTGGCCTGTATGAACCAATGCATAGCCATGGGTTCGCCACCCATCCGGCTTTTCTCAACCCACGGCATTGCGGATGAAAAACCAAAGGCCTTCATCAAAGACATGACAGAGAAATTACTTCGCCAGGGAGCGGAGTACTTTGCTCAGGGCAAATCCTCCCAGGCTTTTACAGTCCTTAATATAGCTTTTAACCAACTAAAAAAGACACCTTTTGAAGAAGTCTTTAATAAAATGATAGAAACCATGTTATCAACCTTATACCAAACGTAAGAAAGAGGAGCAGCGTCCAGGACTGCTCCTCTTTCTTTTTATGTTCTTTGCTTTAAGGAATCCGTACTCTATCCGAAATCTCTGGAACCCAATGGGATCATTATTCTGGGAGTGGGCCGGGATACCACTCCTTCCTCGGGGCAGGAATTTTTTATCAGTGCTGCCACTTCCTGGTATATTTATATGCAGAGGTGGTTTACTTCTGCACAAAAAATACCCCTCAAGAGGGAAAACTCTTAAGGGGTATCATTTTTATTATTTGTTTAAAGTTTTAGAGCATTAAAGATTACGGTAACTGCCTCTGCCCTGGTGGCATTACCTTTGGGTTTAACAGTGTTGTCGGGATAGCCCTTCATGATACCGTTTTTAACTGCAGTGGCAACGGAACTCTTAGCCCAACTGGAAATGCTTGCACTGTCAGCAAAGGTTGTATCGTCGTTAACCACGGTAAGCTTGGCGGCTTTTACAATCATGGCAGCCATTTGCTCACGTGTAATTAAGTTGTTGGGGCCAAAGGTATTGGCATCAAAACCATTGACAATGCCGTAGGCTGCAGCTGTGGCTATGTCATTCTTGGCCCAGTGATCAGCGGTATCCGCAAAGACTTTGCCGTTTTGTGGGGCCAGGTTGAAGGCACGTACCAGCATGACAGCAAATTCGGCCCTGGTAATGTTATTGTTCGGCTTGAAGGTTCCGTCGGGATATCCCTTGGCAATACCACGTTCTACCATTTGCTTAATGGTATTTTCTGCCCAATGGCCTGTAATATCCCGCAATGTAGAAGTGGATGTTTCAGCGGGTTTCTCAGTTGCCTTTTCAGTGGCCAGCACTGCAAACTTGGTAAAGTGGTCAACTTCACCGCTTACTTTGCCTGCTGCCAGGTCTACGGTTACGTTATCCAATTTAACCCAGGTCTTAGTTTCTTCATTAAACCAGTAAATACCTACATCATATTTATCGGCATCAACCTTTGACTTTTCAAAGGTTAAAGTAATAGTTACGGGCCTTTTGAAATCACCGGATTTATCTTTGGTAATCTCAAATACATCACTAATCAGCTTGCTCTTAGCAGGCAAAGGCAGGCCGGATGTGCTGGTTACCTTTTCTACTTTAACCTTAATATCGCTGGCCAAGGCATTGGCAGGGATTACAATGGTGACACCCGCAGCGGTTACCTTACCACCATCCTTTGCTGAAACGGTGGTTTCATTTGACGATACAGAACCGCCACCTCCACCGCCGCCACTGCTGCTGATGGGTGTGTAGGCTATGAACTTGGTGAAGTGCTTGGTCCAGATGACCAGGTCTGATTCCACGTTAATTTTGGCATCTCCATAGTCCGGTATTTCACTGTCAGCTACAGACTGGGAGTCGGCACTGAGAACTCTTGTTATAACAGTAGGAGTGCCGTTACCTCTGGCAAAGGCAGCTGATTTTCCGGCCTGTCCTGGAATGAGCAGTCTGACTGCATGACTGAATTTCAGTTCCATATCGGGCAAACCTACTTCAACCACCGCACTTACATTACCATTGCTTACACTAACACTGTTATTAGCCTGGACAGTAGGTAGCTTAATGGTGCCATCCCAGCCGGCCGGGCCAGTTACTGTGGTGCCGTCAGGAATTTCAACTGCAACAGTTCCCAGGGTGGTCTGGGCCTGGACAACTACCAGCGGCATAGTTGCCTCTTTGCCTTGTGCTGTGCTTTGAGTTGTAACTTTTATTTTTGCTTCGGTTACCCCGGCGGGTACGGTAACCGCAATCGGAGTAGTGGTATCACTTACAGACACAGTTTGGCCGGAAGCTACCGTAGTAGGTTCCGGCAGCTTAATTACTGTAATGGTATAGGTTTTGGTGGTAGTACCGTCCTGGGCGGTTACCAGAATGTTTATGTCGTTTCTGCCTTCATTTAGAATAATGGCCTGTGAGGCACTTCCGCTGTTTACTATACTGCCGTTAACTTTTACAGTGGCATGACTTTCTGCTGTTATGGGAGTAACAGTAACGCTACCGGTAGTACTGCTAACGGTAGTTTTGTATCTTATGGTATTGGAGTTAAAGGCAGGGTCTAATTTGCCGGAGCTAATAGTTAAACTACTCAGGTTAGCGTTGTTGCTGGGTTGTTCTCCTCCGCCACCGGTTTGTCCTGTTTGTACTGTAAATGTTGTTGTAGCAACAACGTTACCCTGACCTGCAACGACAGTGTATGTTCCTGTAGCTGCATCACTGGCCAATTTAAAGGTTTTTGTAAATGAACCATTGCTAACATCTGCAACATCTACATATAAAACAGTGTTGTTGGGTCGAATAACTTTTATGCTAACTTCAGTTAATGACGTTGTTCCGGCTATTGTAACCTCACTGCCGGGTGTCTTCGCAGAAATAGTATTAAGGGTTACCGATTGATCTGCAAAGGCAGAAAAGGGGACCAGTGTAAGTAAAAGCGCTACAATTGTTAAGACACTCAGTATGCGGTTCTTCACTTTATCAATCCTCACTTTCAAAGGATATAATCGAACCTAGGGGTCAACCCAGATTCGATTATATCTGTTTAGAATTATTTGCCTAATTTTTGCCTAATTCAAGTGCTTGAGCCAGGTTGGTTTGTACGCTGTTTGTGTCGCTGTTAAATTCATCAAAAACAAATACTTTTACCCAATAATTATTGTCCGAGCCATCCACATTAAAGTGGGCTGTTAATCCTTCCGGGGACTGAATATCCTTTTCCAGAGCAACGATACTTACCGGTTCATTGCCTTTCATTAGTTGGAAAATAACTACTTCATTACCGTCATGATCCGAAGCAGCAGAAATACGGTCTACATTGACAGTCGCTTTAATACCGCTTGATCTGTCAAGGTCACCTTTAGCAGTGATTGAGAAAGGCTTAGTATCGTCACCGGCGGTATCGTCTCCAGTGGTACCGTCACCGGCGGTATCGTCTCCAGTGGTATCGTCACCAGTGGTGCCGTCTTCACCGGTACC
>NZ_FQUY01000022.1 GCF_900129195.1 Desulforamulus putei DSM 12395 | reverse complement strand
CGTCAAGCCCGCAGCAATGGGTGTACACAACTTCCATGTGTTCTTTCTTCCTCTACGGCAGTTAAATTGAAGGGCTGGTGCAACAACCATATGTGGTTATTCTATCCTGCGTGCTTCCCCAAAAGGGGGCAACAATCTGTGGTGCACCTGGTCGTTGGGGTCTGTCTATAAGACGGGCTCGCAGCACCAAGGTACAACGACCTCCCTTCGCCAGCCGTAGAATAAAGATTCTTCACAGCACCATTTTCATCCTTCTGCTGGTGCCGCGTCAGCGGCATGGGGGTCTATAAGCTTAATTTCAAAAAAAGAAATCCCAAGGAGGCGGGATCTCTTATCCAATGGGGCGTTTGTTAATGGTGATGACCGGGGGGTTGCCCCGTTCGGTTTGTCTGTGCAGTCGGCGCGGAAAGGGGATTTTGTTTTCCCCGGGGGATACCGGCGGGGGGTGTGGTTCCGGCTGGGAGGGAATCACCGGCGGCGGTACGGCCCCCGGGTGTTCCAGCCCCGGCGCTGTTGACGCCGTCGGGGGAGGAGGCGGCTGGCCCGGTAGCGGAGGCTGCGGTACAGAATGCTGGCCGCCGGCCGCCGGGTCGAGGGGGTTGCCGCCTTCCTGGGGCAAGGGAGAAAGATCAAGGGCCGGTGGCTTGGGCGGGTTTTCCAACGGGTGCCTGGGGGCATGCACAACGGTGATGCTGTTATAAATCCGTTCATCCTCACAGACCAGCTGCCCGTTTTCATAGTGCCGCCGGCGAATCTCCACCCTTGGAATATAGGCCGACACCTCTGCCGGCACACTGAGACTGGACAGGCGGCGCAGGCTAATACCGGCCCCTTCCACCACCAAATCCACATGATCATTTTGATAACAGTTACAGGGATCGAGTGTTTGAAGTTGACGGCCCTTGCCAACTACTTTATACTGTGCCATAACAGCCACTCCGTTAGGGAAAAGTTTCCTATAACCACATTATGTGGTTTGAGTTCATTCGGTGACAATGATAAATACAGCCGAATCAAAAAGAGTGATCAAGTAGATGCTATAGCAGGGCCGATACCCCTGTGCAACTTCAATGACGAGGTGTTTCTCTTTGGAAAAGGTTATAAAAACGGGTGATCTCCTTGATTTGACCATACAAGGCCTGGGACACGCAGGCGAAGGGGTGGGAAGATATGAAAACCTGGCGGTCTTTGTACCCGGGGTTCTCCCGGGGGAAAGGGCCCGGGTTAGAATCACCCGGGTAAAAAAATCCTTCGCCAGGGGCGAAGCAGTGGATATTCTGGAGCAGGCAGCAAACCGGGTGGTTCCCCCCTGCCCGGTCTCCCACCGGTGCGGCGGTTGTCAACTACAGCATCTTGAGTACCAGGCCCAACTGGACCACAAAAGAGCGGTGGTGCAGGCGGCTTTGACCAGACTGGGGGGACTGGAGCAGGTAGAGGTTCAACCCACCCTGGGAATGACAGACCCCTGGCACTACCGCAATAAAATTCACCTGCAGGTAAAGCAAGAGGGTCACAGGGTAAAACTGGGCTTTTATGCCGAGGGAACCTACCAATTGGCCACCGGTCCGGGTCATCAGACCTGCCTGTTGGTGGACAAACAAATCAACCAGGTGGCAGCCACCCTGGAGGAACTTATAAATGAACAAGCTGTTCCGCCTTATGATTGGCAGAAGAAAAGCGGGTTGCTGCGCCATGTGATGATACGCCGGGGTTTCAGAACCGGGGAAATCATGGTGGTCCTCGTAACGTCCTCCCAAAGATGGCCCGCCGCTAGGGAGTTTGCCAGGGCAATTGTCACCAGGCATCCGGAAGTTGTATCTGTTATCCGTAACATTAATACCAGTCCCGGCCGCGTTGTCCTGGGTGCAGAAAACCGTTTATTAACGGGCAGGGAGTATATTTTTGATTACTTAAAGGATTTAAAATTTAAAATTTCCGCCGCCTCCTTTTATCAAGTCAATCCCCTGCAGACAGAAGTGCGATATAACAGGGTTTTACAACTGGCTGACCTGAAGGGGAACGAAACGGTGGTAGATGCCTACTGCGGCATCGGAACCATTGCGAACTTCCTGGCACGCCATGCCGGACGGGTGATCGGTATGGAAATCGTGCCGGAGGCGGTGGAAGATGCTAAAGAAAACGCTCTGCTAAACGGCCTGTCCAATACCGAATTTATCCCGGGCCCCGTAGAAAGTTTATTACCAAACATGGTTGCACAAGGCCTGAAACCAGACCTGGTGGTTCTGGACCCGCCCAGAAAAGGTTGCGCAAAAGAAGTACTGCAGGCCATCTCCAAAGCGCAGGCACCTAGGGTTGTGTATGTTTCCTGCGACCCGGGAACCCTGGCCAGGGACCTGGGTATCTTGGACGCCTCAGGATATCAAACCTTACTGGCCCAACCGGTGGATATGTTTCCCTGGACGAGTCACGTTGAGTGCATAATTCAGATAAAACGTGCTGAAAGCCGCATGAAATAAGGCTTTCCGGCAATTTTGAAGAGCACTTTTTGAGCGGTAAAAACGATGATAAAAACTCGGTTATTTTTAAAAATAATCGGGTTTTTACTTTTATAAGATAAACAACCAGAAAAGCATTAATTGCCTGACTGAATTTTCTTTGATAAATATGGGGGTATAGCTCGCCAGGGAAAGCACAAATGATATTCTGAAAAATTAGTCAAATAAAAGTCTTTCAACAAGTTTTACCAGAATTTATGATATAATTATGTCTATAATGGGAAGTTGTAGAGAGCTTAAACATCCATAGCATGGCATTTATGAACCTAACCGCATTTTGTGTGCTTAAGATCTAAATAGTTATTTTGAAATAATTTGGGGGTTTTTTAATGGTTGATACTGTCAAGCAGTTGCGGATTTTTATTGCTTCACCTGGCGATTGCATATTGGAAAGAGAAGCAGTGCGGCGTGTTTGTAACGAAGATCATACTATATTAACTATCTGCAGAGCAAATCATATTTCTTTGGACGTATTTGGTTGGGAAGACGTATGTTCTAATATTGGGCGCCCCCAATCCATCATTAACGTGGCCGTGGAAAAATTTAATCCTGACTGGTTTGTTTTTATTTTTTGGCACCGCTTTGGCAGCGACGCTGGCTTGGGTATGACCGGTACAGAGGAAGAGTGGAACTTGGCGCGCCAACTGAACGAAAAGGGTGGAGGCCACCCGAGGGTTAGTATCTTTTTTAACAAAAAAAGTGCCCCGCCTCATGAGCAAGATGATTACCAACTTGAGGCTTTAAGACGTTTTCGAGAAGCAATTTTTAATGAGTACCAGGCTCTAGCTTGTTTTTTTGATGGAACGAGGGATTTTGAGAAAAAATTCCAGGCACACTTAACAGATATCCTGCTGAACCTTGGTGGGGGACATCGTGAAATTACAATTGATCGATTACGGCAGGAACTTTTGCTAGCTTCAAACGTACTGTTGAATTATCAAAGAACCCTTATGGACGGACGACAGATAGAGCGCCTAGAATTCACGGAATTGCTTCAACGCATCGAGGAATCAGAACACTCCACCACTTTGGTCCTGGGCAGTCCTGGTTCAGGTAAATCGTCCTTGCTTTCAACCCTTGCCCACCATTTAAAGGAAAAAGGCATGCCCGTGCTTGCAATCAAAGCCGACACGCTGAGCACGGACGTCAATACGGTTGAAGATTTACGAAAAGTGTTAGACCTAAGCTTAGATGTTAGAGATGGTGTCTTGGCCCTGGCTGAGAGGGAAAAAGTCGTCGTGATCATAGACCAGCTCGACGCAGTCTCCGAGTTACTGGACCGCAAGTCGGGCCGTTTAAACGTATTGTTAAACCTCATCCACAATCTTTCTGGTCAAAAAAGTGTACACATCATAGCGTCTTCACGCGAATTCGAATGTCGCCACGATGTCAGGCTAAACAGCGTCAACGCTGAAAAAGTAACCTTGGAACTCCCGGCCTGGGGACAAATTGCCTCTATCCTAGAACAGGCGGGGCACGAAACTAACGGCATGAGTGACGAGCTAAAGGAGTTATTACGCACTCCTTTACACCTTAAAATATTTCTCGACGTGGCAAAGCCGGGCGTAGTTTTTCATTCCTTACACGCATTGCTGGAGGAATTGTGGGAACAACGTGTGTTGGCACCGCATGTACCGCAGGATAGCCTTTCGTTGCTTAACGATCTCGCAATGCGTATGGCAGAGGAAGAAAGTTTGTGGCTGCCGCTGACCTGCGCCGATGGCCATCTGGAAGCGCGCCGTTTCTTGGAACAAAACGACATCCTGGTACGAGGCCAGAGCGGCTTGACTATCGGATTTCGCCATCAGACCTATTATGATTACACGTTAACACGCGCTTTTGCCAGCGGCTCAATTTCACTTGCGGATTATGTTTTTCAAAGGCAGGACGGTCTTTTCGTCCGCCCAACATTCCTGAGCTGCCTACATTATCTACGGGCTACTGCCCTTTCCGAATATCATAAACAAGTGCAAATCTTCTTTGAAACCGGTTTGCGACCGCACCTCTTTTCGCTGCTGGTCGAGTTTCTCGGAAGCCAGAAAAGTCCGGATGATGTAGAAGCATATTTCATGCTTCCCTTGCTTAAATCTGATACGGAAGGACCCAAGGTACTTGGCGCAGTGGCAGGCAGCCCCGGCTGGTTTAACAGGTTGCGTGGGTATGAAGGTCTGGAAAGCTGGATGAGCAAACCAATTGAGCACGCTTCCCACTGCGTACCGTTCCTCGCCGCGGCGGCAGGTTTTGCAGGGATGGATGTTTTTTACCTGATAAAAGAATACTGGTTCAATGATGCTACATATGACCCTTTGGCGTTAAATGTACTTCTGGATTTTAAGGATTGGGATTTACACACTATCCTGGTAGCGGAAAAACTGGTTAATCGCTCAGAATTGTGGACAGCCGGGATGCTTGTTGAGAGAATTGCAGAAATAAACCCAGAACTAGCGCCCCGTGTCTTGCGTGCCCGCCTGGATGGGAAGCTTGCTAAGGCAATCGAAGAATTTGAATCACAAAGGGCGGAAATGAAAACACCGTTACAAGAGAACGAGCATTATTTGATACGAGCCCTGCACCGAAATGATGCCTTGGAGAAGTTGCTCGAAAGCCGGATGGACTATATAAACCTTGAGAGTTTGGCCGAAGAGGTGCCAAAGTCCTTCTTGCAGTGGATATGGCCCTGGTTTTTAAATGTGATTAATCGGGTGGCATTGGCAGAGCATGAATTTGTTTTGCAATACCGCTCTGATTCTGCCACAAACGGCCGGTTTGAAAGAGAACATGAAAAAACCGTTGTTACCGGACTTTTAGTTGCTATAAAGAAGTTAGCGGAAACCGACGTACAAGCTTTTCTGCAGTTCTTTAACGATAACGTCAGCTCGGATTTGTTAATCGTACACCGTTTCCTTGCCCGTGGCTTGGTACAAATCGGGGCAATTGAACCCCAAAAGGTTTTGGAGTATTTACTCGGCGATCCGAGGCGGCTGTGTTTAGGTGACTATAGTGATTGCCACAGAGATACGAAACAGCTGATCGCGGCTGCTTTCCCTCACCTTAGTCAGGGAGACAGACTGCGGCTTGAAGAAGCTGTACTTTCGTTCAACCGATATAAAACAGTCGTTCCGGAATGGGACGCGGAAGATCGCCGTCGCCGGATAATATGGAACCGCCAGCACCGGTTACGACTTTTGCGGGCTTTTCCCGAAGAGTATCTAAGTCTAAGAACCAGGCAAGTAAAAGCGGAAGAAGAACGTGCTTTCCCAAGATTGGCTGATTGTGATGGCGGTGTTTCAGGTGGGTGGATCGGTCCCCGGTTAAAGGCTGATGAGATGGCTAAAGCCTCCGATGGCGAATTAATGAATTTATTCAATCAGTTGCCAGACGGAACTCAGTGGGATAACCCTAAGCGTCGATGGGAGGATTTTTCCCGCAGCGGTGGCTCGGTACAGCAGTCGAGGGAGTTTAGGGAACTGGCAAAGATTGATCCGCATCGCGCCGTCCGCTTGATCGCCAGTCTTGAGCCCGGCCGGCATGAAACCTATGCCGGTGCTGGCTTAGAGGGTCTGGCTGAATCAGGCTTACCGCTTAATGAGCTAACTACTCTGGTTGAAAACCTGGACAAAAGGGGATTTTCTTCAGGACATTTTCGTGAGGGAGCGGCGTCAGCTTTTGAAAAACTGGCTGGACGTGAAAATGGTCTTCCTGAGGAAGTTTTATCACTACTTGAAAAGTGGCTGGTAGAACACCCGGAACCTGATTGGCACGAAATGAATGAACCCAAAGAGGAGAAAGCAAAAGAAATCAAAGGATCAATTCTATTCGGGACGGGTGGTTTATTCTTCTTACCCCACGGCCGTGGCACCATGTTACGTGCCATTACAGCAGGATATCTCGAACGCCAACCACCTGATTACAACAATTGGGCACGTATCGTCAAGAGCAGGCTACGTTATGAAAAGCATCCTAACGTATGGGCATTGACTATGATGCATATGCCTGTACTGTTCAATGGTGATCCAGAAGAAGCTACACGTATGTACGACGCAGTTATTAGGACTTGCCCCCAGGTCCTTGAAAAACAGGTCGCTTTCTATTCCATCGCCCGCGTGATGCCCTGGTGCCGCCCAAATGAAATATTGCACGAGTGGTTAGATAAGATAAAGGGTTCTTCCGACCTTAACCGTCAAGCTTATGGTGAAATGCTGTTCCTTTACCACTGTCATTACCGGGAATCCTGGTCATCGAACCTCATTATGAGCATCCTATCGGAGGGGGATGACGAAAACGTTCTCCTCGGCCTGGCTTGCGGAGCCAGCCATCTTTGGCATGAGTTAAAGAGCCGGACTATGGCAAGGGAGATCCTCTGCCGTTTGGCTTCTCACCATGACAAGTCCATACAACACGCAGTGGCTGACGTTTTCCGTTGTAACCGTGACCATTTCCAATTGAACTCAGATATAAAAAAGGTCATCCAAGCAGTGAGTGGTCATCGTCCAGTATTGCTTGAGGCCGCAACCGACCTTGTTGAGTTGCTTCTAGATTATACAGGAATTGAACCAGAGCTTGTTTCGGAGGTGTGTCAGGAAGTGATCCGGGCTGGCGGTTCGGACATTGGAAATGTAAGCACATCCTTGGCTTTGCTGGCAGAACCTCTAACAAATATTGCCCTCACGCTGCACCGCCATCTTGGATATCGTGAGGTAGGACTGCGAATGTTTGAGGAACTCATTTCATTAAATGTGCGTGAGACCCGAGCTGCCATAGATATATTAGATCGAAAACCGGTGAAAACATTGACCTCGCCGTTAAGGCCCAGACAGCACCGTAAAATACGGTCTTAATCTATTTGGGCAGTGTCAAGAAATTTTTGTATTTTCAATAATCGTTTGACAACTGGCAGCTAACCAGAAACTAGGTTGGCTTCTCAAGGGTATTCAGAGGTTGCCTGATAGCGCAGCTTCATTTTATATATACGACGAAAACCAAATAAGGAATCCTCCATTAGCAAATTAGCGGTGGCATTTTAGAAATAAGATGCTGCCGCTTTTTTATTGCCAATTTTAATGCCTACATTTAAAAGATTGGAGGAAAAACAATGTTAAAAGTATTGGTTTCAAACGTCAGGGATAAGGCACATGGCGAGTGGCTGTCCCTGCCGTTTAACACCGGAGAAAAGCTCGCTGTCTTTGAAAAGCTCACTCCCCATGGTGAATTTGGCACAACAGTTGCCATCTGCATCACTGATGTCCAATCTTCTATCCCAGACCTCAAGCGGTACATCCATGAGCATGACTCCCTCGAACAGCTTGACATCCTGGGGTCAAAACTTGAGAAAATGTCCGACAGGGATGCAGCAATCTTCTCTGCTGCACTGGAAATGGAGGTGGTGAAGGGGCTGGAGGATGTCCTGAGACTTGCGGACAGCTTGGGAAACTATGAATTGTTTCCCGACATCACCACTGCAAAGGAGCTGGGCGTCTATCTCGTGGAGAGCGGCAAGGTTGAAATACCTAAAAGTGCATGGCCCTATCTGGATTATGAACGGGTGGCTGTTGAGTATGAAGCAAACAATGCCGGTGCTTATACCAGTCTCGGCTATGTGGTGAAAACCAGCGATAGTCTTGAACAGACCATTGCCAATGAAAAGCAGACCCTTAAATTTTTTAGTCCCTTATTTGTAAAAATTTATCCGTCTTATGAGTATGGAGAGTGCGGTGCGGACGATATGCTCGAAGAACTCTCACCGGCAGAAGCACTGTATTACATGGATGAAATCCTGGAGGCCATAGAAAAAGAAAAACTTCCCGATGAGGGACAGCGAGGCTTAATGGTTTACTTCGATAGGGACAAGGCGCTGGCCGAAAAGGTTTACAGCGCCCATCCAACCGTTGAGGAATACAACGGCGAGCTGTGGGGTGTTATGGTGGTTGAGGTTTATGGTGAGCTGACCGAATCTGAAATGTCCATACTCACAGATTATTTCACCGGACAGTATTCCGACGGCTGGGGTGAAGGATTTGAACAGCGAGGTATCAAGATTCATGGCGGCGAGCTCTACGTCAGCTTTTGGGATAGCAAGGATTTCTTTATCAAGCCGGAACAGGAGCTGAAGCAAGGAGCTGAACAAAACTTTAACGGACAGACGATGGGAGGAATGTAACATGCCAAATCATATTACAAACATACTCACCGCACATGGTGATAAGAAAAAAGTCAGAGCAATGTTTGAAACCATCAAAAATGATGAGATTGGAATCGGCAGCATTGACTTCAATAAAATTACACCGATGCCGGAACACATCTACAGGGGCAATCTTGGCAGGGAGGAAATAGAAAAGTACGGCGCTGAAAACTGCTGGTACGACTGGAGCTTGAAAAATTGGGGAACCAAGTGGAACTGCTATGGCTTTGACGAACATACCGCAGAGTATTTTGATGGCAGCGCGGTAAAATTTTTAACCGCATGGAGCAGCGTTAGCGATCTAATGAAAAAGCTGTCCTCTATGTTTCCCGATATCCGTTTTGACTACAAATGGGCGGACGAGGACTTTGGCTATAACACCGGCAAGGCAGAGTTTAAAGGCGGCAAAACCCTGATTTACTTTACACCAGAGGGTGGCTCTGCCGAGGCGCTTGAGCTGGCGGCAAGTATTCTTGATATAGACCTTGCCGAAGCAGGATATCTCTACAATGAAAGCACCGGTGAATACGAATATATGGAAGATGAGCCGGATGAAACTCCTCAGATGGGTGGTGTGTAGCAATGCATGCCGCTATTTTTTTATGAAAGGCATATAAGCATGAGGCGCTATCTGAAAAGGCAGCGTCTTTTTTGTTGCCGGAAAGGAGCTGAACTATGAACACAGACACAAAAACACAGGAGAAAAAAACCGGCAGCGATCCTGCGCCACCGAGAAAAATTCACAACGTACCCTTGCCAAAAGACACCGAGCGCTGCAAAGGCTGTCCCTATCCTGGTGTCGGCTTTATCTGCTGGAGTACAGACGGGAGCTGTATGCGGACCGATATGGACAGGATCAGCAGGCCAAGGAGGTGATGACTGATTGAACAGCATTATCAGCTGGGTCGGCGGCAAAAAGGCCCTGCGCGAACTTATTTATCAGCGGATGCCTAAGGAGTACGGGCGGTACATCGAAGTCTTCGGCGGAGGCGGTTGGGTGTTGTTCGGAAAGCCACCCGACACCGGCATGGAGGTTTACAACGACTTCAACTCCGACCTTGCCAACTTGTTCCGCTGCGTCAAGGAGCGTCCTCTTGCCCTGCTCAAGGAGTTGAATTTCCTGCCCCTAAACGGCAGGGACGAATTCAATGTTCTCAAAAAATATCTTGAAAAGGAGGAATTCACCAGCGAATACCTGCGGGAGGAACTGGAACTGGCGGAGAACTGCCTATCCCCGCCACAGTTTGAGGAAATCAAAGCGATTCTCATTGAAAACGCGACTATGTCGGACGTAAAGCGCGCCGCCGCCTTCTTTAAGCTGATCCGCTACAGCTACGGCAGCGGCTGCACCTCATATAGCTGCCAGCCCTTTGATATCCGGAAAACCTTTCACCTTATATGGTCGGGAAGCCGCAGGCTTAAGGATACGGTCATCGAGAATAAAGACTTTGAGGCGTTGATCCTTCAATACGACAGGGACAACGCCTTTTTTTATTGCGACCCGCCGTACTACCAGACCGAGGGGCATTACGAGGTGGAATTTAAAAAGGAGGATCATGTGCGACTGCGGGATACGCTGAAACAATGTAAGGGCAAATGGCTGGTGTCATATAACGACTGCGAATATATCCGAGAGCTATATAAGGGCTACTACATCGAAGCCGTCACCCGCATTAATAACCTCGCACAGCGATATGAGGGAGGCTGCGAATACCCGGAGGTGCTCATTTCCAACTACGACACCGCGGAGCGGCTGCGGGATGCCCCAATGCAAATAGGGCTGTTTGATCTGGCAAACGGCTTTTACAACACGGAATAGCGACTTAGAAAGACCATGCGAAATTTAAATGCTCCATTCATGGACAATAAGGAGGAACCCGAATATGAAAATGATTGAAATCCAAAGTGCCGTGGACAGACACGGGCAGCTTACCATTCCTGCGTCTCTCCTGCGCAACATGGGGCTTGCGCCCGGAGACACGGTGAAGCTTGCATACATTAGCAACGCTCCCGATTCTATCCGCAATACCTTCAAGGAATTTGTCATCACCCCTGATGGCATTACCGCCCTCGCAGAAGATGAGGAAAGCGAACTCACCCTGCCCCATGACCTGCTGGAGGCGGCTGGGATTCCCGTGGACAGCGACCTGGAAATTGTCTGTGCAAAGGGTGCTGTTGTCATCATGGAGGCAGATCTGCTGGACAGCCTTCCTGATGAACTGCGCCAGCTGTTTGATGACCTGGGCATCAATCCCGAAACCGTTCGGGCAGTTATGAGAAACGGAGGTGTTTATGATGAGTAACAGCAAGCCTGTCTACAAGGTAATGGACGAAAAAGGCCGCATCCTGATCCCTAAGCAGCTTCGCGCCGCCACCGGGATGAATCACGGCGACATTATAAAGCTTACCGTGCAAAAGGGAGTCGTTGCTGCCAAAAAGGTTGACATCATTGAAGTGGGGGATCAGTCCCCGCAAGCGGTGGAGGCTTATGTGTTTTCTGCCGTAAAGACGATGGAAAAGCAAACCCTCCTCTCCCTGGCGGCGCAGCTTATTGCCCTCATCGAAGAAATTACCAGGGAGTAAAGATTATTCAAGTATGGAACGGAGCCATGGTCTAAAGCGATGACCCTGGCTCTTTGAATATCCAAAAGAAAGGATTGAGAACCTTTGAAACAGAAAAGCAAAAAAATTTGGCTCATGGTCCTTGTTCTGTCCTTTCTGCTTTGCGGCAGCGTCTTTGCTGGAACGCTGATTTTTCCCGACATCGCAGGACATTGGGCGGAACAGACCATCATCAGACTCGTGGAAAAGGGTGTGATTAAGGGCTACCCTGACGGAACGATCAGGCCGGACGACACCATTACAAGAGGCGAGTTCGCCGCCCTGCTGGCCAGGAATCTGGAGCTTGATACAACAGAGGCAGAGAAAGAGCCGCCCACCTTTGACGATATTGACGGTCACTGGTCGGAGAAAAACATCGAGGCCCTCGTAGACATATGTCTCCTTGATCCGGCAGATTATGACGGCAGCCTGAAGCCCGATGAACCGATTACCCGCATTGAAATCATCAGGATGTTAGTGCGTGCAATCGGCAAAGGCGAGGCTGCAAAGCAGTTCAGTGGAAATACCGGTTTTAAGGACGATGAGGCAATCAACAATTCCGATAAGGGATATGTCAGTATTGCCAAGGAGGACGATCTAATCAGCGGCTATCCTGACGGAAACATTCGTCCGGACGGTGGAACCACCAGAGGCGAAGCCTTTGAACTGATTGATAATCTGAACGAAGCAAAGGACAAACCGGATCAGGAGAAACCACCCGCCGATAACACGGGCAACAACGAAGGCGGCAATTCGAGCGGCAGTTCGGGTGGTGGTTCAGGCGGCGGCTCTGCCAGCCACCCCAAGGCACAGGTGGCTTTTGAGCTTCCCGCTGCGGCGCATACCGATACGAGTATTACCATAACGCCTGAGCTGAAATACGCCAAGACACTTACATGGTCGCTTGCCAAAGAAACCGCAACTGGTGAGCTGCAACCCATTGACCTTGGAAAAGCGGTAGACGGCTCCCTGGGCAAAGAGGGCGGCACAATTGTATTTAAAGAAAGCGGCAGCTACACCTTGACCGCCACCGCTGTAAACTACGGCGGCAGAGAAACCTCCTGCTCAAAAAGCATCACGGTCTATCCGGTGATAAACGCAGGCTTTGAGCTGCCGGAGTACACCCATACGGACAGGACAGTCACCATTAAAGCAACCGCTTCCGGGCTTGGAAGCCTTGACATTGTATGGTCGGTAGTTAAAGACGGCGAGGCTGTTGCATGGGATACAGTTATTGACGGCAGGCTCTCCAATGATGGCGGTACGATTGCCTTCAAGGAAAAGGGCAGCTATGACATCGCCGCCACTATCACCGATGCCACAGGCAGAATCTTCGCTCACAGCGAGGCTGTCGCCGTTTACCCAGTGGCGGGCGTGGCGTTTGAGCTTCCCGAAACAGCGCACACCGACACGACCATCGATCTTGTCACTACCCTGACGGAAATGGACGGGCTGACTGCCGATTGGAGACTGACCCACAATGGCGAAGCAGTTTCCATCCGTGAATATGTGGAGGGTGAACTGTCAAACAGCGGCGGCACAATCCGTTTCAAGGAAAAAGGTGTGTACGCCTTGACCGCCAGGGTTACCGACAAAACAGGCAGAGTCTTTGAAACCACGGCAACAACCACGGTTTACCCTGTTGGATCAGCTGGTTTCTATCTGCCGGAAATCACCCATACGGATACCTTTATTGCCGTTGAAGCCACCTTTCAAAATATTGACACGGCTACGGCAGTGTGGACCCTGACTAAGGACGGAAAGCCGGTTGCACTCAGTGATGCGATCCAAGGCGAACTGACCAATGATGGCGGTTCCATCCGCTTCATTTCCAAAGGTGAATATGTACTGAAAGCATCCTTTACGGATGGAGCAGGCAGAACCTACAGCTACACCTCGGCGGTGACGGTCTATCCCGTCCCAAGTTTTTCATTCAGCCTGCCTGCCACGGCGCATACCGATACCGCCATCCCTGTCATAACAACCGCAGAGGAAATGGATGGTTTAACCGTTGAGTGGATGGTAGACAATACCTATGGTTTTCAGGATTGGTCGACTTATGTAGATGGCAAGCTGAATAACAACGGCGGCACCATTCGCTTTAAACACGCCGGAGTTTACGAGTTGGTGGCGAGGGTGGCCGATGCCACAGGCCGGGTGTTCCTCTTTGAGTATGGAAATAAGACTGAGGTGCATCCTGTGCTTGACATCCGGTTCGAGTTGCCGGAGGCAACCTACACGGACAGAACCATCGACCTTAGAACAACAGGAAACATCGGCGTTCTACCCATTGAATGGGTCGTCACCAAAGACGGCAAAGCGGTAAAGCTGGCGGAATATGTGGAAGGTGAGCTCAACGCCCAGGGAGGAAAAATCCGTTTTACTGAGGAAGGCGAATATGTGCTGACTGCCTCCATGACCGATGCCCTCGGCAGAACTTTTTCATACAGCAGTGCCGTCAGCGTGCACCCGATTCCGGAAATACAGCTTACGCTGCCGCATGTTTCCTATGTGGGTGAACCTGTCTCCGTCGCTATCGGCGGAAACCATCTTGACAACCTTAATACCGCTTGGAGTATTTCAGCAAATGGCGGTGATGTCGCACCCTATACCGACTATGCCAGCGGCAGTCTTTCCGATGAGGGCGGTACCATCACCTTTGTGGAAAAAGGGAGCTATACGCTGACTGTTACCATGACAGACGCTCTTGGCAGAACTTTTTCTGACAGCAGCGCCATTACCATATATCCGATACCGGAAATGCTGATTACCCTGCCGCCACTTTCTTACGGTGGGGAAGCCATTCCTGTCGCAGTCAGCGGAAGAGATCTTGCTGGTCTTAATATCACTTGGAGCATTTCGGTAAACGGCGGCGCTGCCGTGCCCTATACCGATTATGCCAGCGGCACATTGTCAAACAGCGGCGGCGAGATAAGCATCAGTACGGACAAGACCATTGCCGTAAAAATCATTGCGGCCGCAACGGATAAGAACAACCGCAGCTTTACTTTTACGTCTGATACAGTTGCTGTAAAGCCAATAGCACAGTGTTCCTTTACGCTCCCATCATCCGTTCATGCAGGTACGGCCTTTCAGGTGTCCATGCGAAATGTCTCTGGCTTGGAGGGCAAGAGCATTGTATGGTCGCTTTCCAAGGATGGCAATGCCGCAAGCTTTACAGGGAGCCTCACAAACAGTGGCGGCAGCATTGTCATAAATACTACAGGAACCTATACCTTGACTGCCAGCGTCACCGATGATGCAGGCAGGGTGTTCACCCATTCTGAGAGCATAGCAGTCACCAATGCCGCACCCAATGCGCCGACCGCCAGTGCAACGGTGACAAGGACCGTTAAGGATCATAAATTCCTTGTGAACTTTACAGTTTCCGCCAGCGATCCCGATGGAGATGCAGTCACCTATGAATACAGCGGTATAAGCGCGGACGGCTACTATGCTGCCGGCTCCCACACCGTAAAGGTCAGAGCAAAGGATGCTTACGGTGCGTATTCCGATTGGACGGATATCAACTTTACCGTTGCCAATTCAGCGCCAAGTACCCCGATTATCACCAGAACGCCAAACGGCAACAGTGTTCCGCCCAATACGCCCGTTAAAATCACCGCATCCTCCACCGATCCGGACGGAGATGCCATCACCTATATATGGGAGGGCAGAAATGCCGAAACCCAAGTCTACCCGTTAGGCAAGAACACTGTCCGTGTGAAAGCCGTGGATGCTGCAGGCGCGGAATCCCCGTGGGCTGCCATCGTATTCTTTGTGGCAGATAGCACAAATGGCGGCGGCATGACGCTGACCGGCCCCGAATCAGTCATTCTTGAGCAAGGCATAGAAGGTGCCACCATCACTGAATATACCTTTACGGTGCCGCCTGTCTCCGGTCACTCCGGCAGCGACTTCGGACGTGTGCGGGGCTATAACGTGTTGACCGGTGCGTGGGATCAACTGGACTATCGAACAACGACAAACGGCATCACCTTCAGCAGAAAGCTGGCCCCAGGGGTGTACAGCCAATTGGAGTTTTACTACTACACCAATCACAACTGCATGTACAACAAGTCAAATATCACTTATTCGGTAACCTATTACTTCGAATAGCCTGAATGGTACACCAACCAAAGGAGGGATCAGAATGAACGGCATCAGCATCAAAAAAGACCGCATCCTCTTTTACGGCAATACCGCAGGGTATGTGGATGGCGGCAAGGCGGTGGTCGATCCTATATTTCATTGTGAGGAATTAAAGGATTATCTTACAGTGAAGAAAGGGCTTACCGTGCAATGGACAGACGGCGTGTACGACCGGCTGGCAAACAGCAAGCCTGATATGGACGGCAACGCGCCGATTCTGAAAGCCTGCCGCATCCACCAGCTCAAGCCGGAAGTGGATGTCATGATGAAATTCATCGGCTATGATGAGCTGCTGGAGCGGTTTGGCGAGCCGAATCCGGAAAACTACCGCGTGGTGTATGACGGACAGCTGGAAACCAACGATCTTGATGCCATTTATGAGAAATTCAACTTAAACCACCCACCCGATTACCAAGGGCACTCCCTGTCCATGTCGGACATTATTGAGCTTTATGACGACAACGGCAGCACCTTTTACTATGTAGACCGCTTTGGCTTCAAGGAGATTGATTTTCAAGCACCGGCACTGAAACAGTCAAGTACACAAGACATGAGCCTATAACTCCAATAACAGCCAAGTGGCTGTTTTTTTGCCGCTAAAATTAATACCAGGAGGAAAAAGGAATATGAAGAAAACGGAAAACACTCAAACCCCTGCTCCAGAAAGTACGGCTCACTCTCTCCCTATGAAAGTAGACGTGAAGATCGGCTCCATTCGTCCGGAGGGCAGCGTGAAAGCCATCGCATCGGTCAATCTGAACGACTGCTTCGCTATCCGCAATGTCAAGGTGGTGGACAGCAGCAAGGGTTTGTTCGTGGCCATGCCTAGCTATAAGGCGGGAAACGGTGAGTATAAGGACATCTGTTTTCCGGTAACCGCAGCCTTCAGGCAGCAGCTAAACGATGCGGTCATTAATGCCTATCACCAGGCGCTGAGCATGAACCAGAGTCAAGCATCCACCCAGGACGATCTTCCTTTTGATCCCCCGGAGCAGGCCGCCGGAGTAAAGATGGGATAAGTATAAAAGGAGATAGTGATTTTTATGGACATAGAAAAAATCATAAAATCTCAGGCCAATACAGGGCTGCCGGAAAACTATTCGATATGTGATGGGTTTTTATTTAAAGGGGATACGCCTGTGTCCCTTGTAACTTCGGGTATTGTTGAGTCTGCAGTTAAGGGAATTCTTCATGTAGATGAAACAGAAGAATACAAAACCAAATAAAATTTCACCAGGGAGTATCCAAACACCGGAATAAACCGCCGGTGTTTTTTTACTGCCTGTGCCGGAGGTGGTAGTTACGGAAGAATTAGAGCTTGACCTGATTAGGGTTATCTGCGATCCCAATCCTCTTTTTAAGTATCAACTAATTTACAGGGATGGAAATGCTACAGGCATGGTGGGGGTATACAGCTTTGATGAAGAATGGTACTACCTGTACAAACAGGATACTGAAAGGTATAAGGTAAAAAGGCGCAAGGATCTCGAAGGAATTGAGCCAGCTTTTACCTATAAACAGCAACGAAAAAGGCAAATAGATCAACAGGATAAACAAAGATCCCTTAATAAAAGTGAGTCGCCCGATTTTGAAGCACCAAAGCAGACTGACTGCATGGGAATGGTCAGCATGTAAGCAGTGATGTGTTGAAGATGTGTGTAGCTAGAAAATCATTAAAAATTAAATTTATGGAGGTAAATCGCGATGAAAAAACTTGCAACTAAGCTAAAAGATCAAATCACCGGAAAGCTTTTGATAGCAAAAACTTTGATGCGGTCACAGTGCGGTGAAAATTTTGTGGATACGGCAATCAAAATTTTAATGGCTGTGGTCATCGGCGGACTCGTGCTGGCCGGACTCTATGCCCTGTTTGGCGAAACGGTATTGCCGACCTTAAAGGAGCGCATCCAGGAGATGTTCAATTATGCAGGCTAATCTGCTGCTCTTTATGCAGGGCGGCATTTTTATTGCCCTGCTTTTGGCGGCATCTGTCATCGATATCAAAAAGAGGATTATCCCCGACACTATCTGCCTGTTTATTGCTTTCACCGGACTGATCTGCTTCGAGCCGGTGAAGCTGTTCGGCGTACTGGCAGCCATGCCGATCCTGCTTGCCGCGCTTGTTTGGGGCGGCCTGGGGGGCGGAGACATCAAGCTGATGGCGGCATCGGGTATTGTCCTCGGTTTCACAGGAAGCATTGCGGCCATGGTCATTGGACTTACTGCCATGCTTCTTTTTTATGTTTTCCATGCCATAGTCCAAAGACTGCGCGGGAGGGAATGCCCAAAAGCATACCCTCTTGCACCCTTTTTATCTATCGGCTGTATCGCCATATATTTCATGAATACAGGAGGAATCACCCTATGAGCTTTCTAAAAAACAGAACCGTACTCGGTGTCATCTGCATTGTGCTATCTCTTTTGATTTGCTTTGTGGTAGCGCCGCTTTTTAACTCCAGTATCTCCCAAAAAACGGACATTGTCCGTGTCATCAAGGATATCAAAGCCGGAGATCAGATCACCAGGGAGATGCTGAAAACTGTGGAGGTCGGCAGCTACAACCTTTCTAAAAATGTAGTCAAAGATGTGGATACGGCTATCGGAAAATATGCTGCGGCTGACATGGCTGCAGGCGACTACATCTTAAGCTCCAAGCTAACCGATGTGCTTGCGGCAGAAAATGCCTATCTTTACCACCTCAATGGCGAAAAGCAGGCCATCTCCGTGACGCTCAAAAGCTTTGCCACCGGTCTGTCCGGCAAGCTGGCTACTGGCGACATCGTATCAGTCATCGCTCCAGACTACAAAAAGCGAGGCACGACCGTCATTCCTGCGGAGCTTAAGTATGTGGAGGTCATTGCCGTCACCGCCAACACCGGCTATGATACTGACACCGGCGGACAGCGGGGGAATGAGGATGAAAAGCAGCTCCCAAGCACCGTCACCCTTCTGGCATCGCCGGAGCAATCGAAAATCCTTGCCGAGCTGGAGGCGGACGGCAAGCTGCACCTGTCCCTCGTGTACCGGGGCAGCAAGGAGAATGCCGCCAAGTTTATTGAGGCACAGGACAAGGTAATCGAGGAATTGTATCCCTCCGCCAAGGTGCAAACAGGAGAAGAAAAAACAGAGTCAACCGGGGCAGAGAATACCGGAAATATAAAACCCGACACGCCAAAGGAGGGAGAATAAATGCTTAATTTTATCAAAGGCAGCATTTTCTCCCGAAACACCGGTGTTGAGGCGCAGGCTGCGGAATCTGAAAAGGATGTTCAGGTGCTGGCCGTATGGGGCAGCCCCTCCTCCGGCAAGACCACCGTCAGTGTCAAGCTGGCCAAGCATCTGGCAGACAAAAAGCGCAATGTAGTGCTGCTTTTATGTGACATGACCGCGCCCATGCTGCCCTGCATCTGTCCGCCCTCTGACCTTGAATGGGAACGGTCGCTGGGCAGTATTCTGGCTGCAACCCATGTGACGGATACCCTGATCAAACAGAACTGCATCACCCATAAGAAAATCAGCTATTTAACCCTAATCGGCATGCTCAAGGGAGAGAATGTGTTCACCTACCCGCCCTATAACGCGGAGCTTGCAACAGAATTGCTCGATCATCTGCGGGATGTTGCGCCATACGTTATTATCGACTGCAGCAGCTATATCGCCAACGACATCCTCTCCGCTGTTGCCCTCATGGAAGCGGACTCGGTACTGCGTCTGGTCAATTGCGATCTCAAATCAATCAGCTATCTTTCATCCCAGCTCCCGCTCTTGAAAGACAACAAATGGGATGCGGATAAGCAGTACAAGGTGGCAAGCAATGTAAAGACCAATCAAGCCAGCGAACATATTGAACAGGTATTGGGCAATGTGGTGTTCAAGATACCCCACTCCGATGAACTGGAGAATCAAGCTCTTGCCGGGGATTTGTTCCGGGACCTGGTGCTCAAGGACAGCCGCGGCTTCCGCAAGGAGATTGAAAAAATTTCAAAGGAGGTCTTTGGCATATGAAAAGCAAAAAACGTAAGCAAAGAACCCTTGAAAAGTTCCAGGTAAGAAGTGCAGAAGTGCTTGCGGTAGAATCGCCGCAAACTATCCGGCCTATGAATGCAGCCCATAACCACAACCTGTTTTTTGCGCCAAATAACAACTCCAAGGATTTTGGCACTGTTTTGCGCGAAGTGCAGGAGTATATCTCCAGCAAGTATTCCACCCTCATTCTCAATGGGGGAAAAGATGAGGTTAAAACACAGGTCAAGCGGTACATCAGCAAGTACTTGATGGATTGCCGCATCGCCGTAAAGGGGATGACCGACCAGCAGCTCGTTGATGCCCTCTATACCGAAATGGCCGAGTTCTCATTTCTCACTAAATACATCTTCGGCGCAGGGATTGAGGAAATTGACATCAACGCCTGGAATGACATTGAGGTCCAGTACAGCAATGGCACTACAGTCAAGCTTGACGAACACTTTGACTCTCCCGAACACGCCATCAACGTAATCCGCCGTATGCTCCATGTGTCAGGCATGGTGCTGGACAATGCCAGTCCCGCTATCTTGGGACATTTGAGCAAAAATATCCGCATCGCCGTGCTGAAAACACCCCTCGTGGACGAGGATGTAGGTGTGGCGGCCTCCATCCGTATTGTGAATCCGCAGAACATGGAGAAAGCTGACTTTGTAAAGGGCGGCACAGCAACCGACGAGATGCTGGACTTCCTGGCGGAATGCCTTCGGTACGGCATTTCGGTGTGTGTGGCTGGCGCGACCAGCTCCGGCAAGACTACGGTGGCCGGCTGGTTGCTGACCACCATTCCGGACAACAAGCGTATCTTTACGATTGAAAACGGCTCCCGTGAGCTGGCACTGGTGCGAAAAAAGGACGGCAAGGTGGTCAACAGCGTTATCCATACCTTGACACGCTCCAGTGATAACGAGAAGCAGAACATTGATCAGGATATGCTCCTGGATATGGCGCTGCGCTTCAATCCGGAGGTTATCTGCGTGGGCGAGATGCGCTCTGCAGAAGCATACACCGCCCAGGAATCCGCCCGTACCGGCCACACGGTGCTGACCACCATCCACTCCAATTCCTGTGAAGCCACATGGCGCAGGATGGCCACGCTGTGCAAACGGAAATACGATATTGCGGACGATACCCTCATGTCCCTTGTGACCGAGGCGTTTCCGATTGTTGTGTTCACCAAGCAGCTGGAGAATAAGCAGCGCAAGATCATGGAAATCATGGAGTGTGAAATCCTGCCTGATGGCACACGCAACTTCCGCACCTTATACCGGTTCCACATCACGGAGAGCCGCATGGAAGGCGACCGTTTCATCATTAGCGGCAGCCATCGGAAGGAGAATACCATCTCCAAGAGCCTGCAAAAGCGCTTCCTGGAAAACGGCATGCCGCAGGAGACACTGAAGAAAATTACGAAAGGGCAGGATGATCTGGCACAGAACCTTTCTGCTGCACCCATTTTGCGTACCGAGATATTGCACAACAGCAGCTCATCCTCCAGCGAATTAAATGAGAAAAAAGAGGAAGTGATTGAAAAATGACTTTTATTCAGCTCATCGCCTGCATCGGCATGATTGCCGGTGCTTTTATCTTGCTTGGAATCTCGCCCATAGCGTTCACGGACGGCCTGTTCAGCTTTTTGATTAAAAGACCCAAAAGCATCAAGGATGAAATCAACGAGGCCACCAAGCGCAAGCGCCCTTCCTTCCTCCGCAGGGAGATTATAGAAGCGCAGGAAATTCTCGCGCTGACCGGACGAAGCAGCCGCTTCTCCCTGATCTGTGCTTGTTCGCTCTTGTTGTTCGCTATAGGCGTAAGTATTGCCATTCTGCTGCAGAATGTGTTCCTCGTCCCTGTCCTTGCGCTGGGCCTGATGTTCCTGCCGTTTTGGTATATCAAGCTGACTGTCACCCACTACAAAAAGAATATTGCTGCAGAGTTGGAAACCGCGCTGTCCATCATCACCACGGCCTACCTGCGAAACGAGGACATTGTGACCGCCGTGGAGGAAAATATGCAATACTTAAACCCGCCGGTGCGCAATGTATTTGCCGGGTTTCTGACACAGGTGAGGCTCATCAACCCCGATGTGGATGCGGCACTGAAAACTATGAAGACCAAGATTGACAACGAAGTGTTCCGCGAGTGGTGTGATGCCATTGCCGCCTGCCAGTATGACCGGAGCCTCAAGACAACGCTGACCCCCATTGTCAGCAAGCTCTCGGATATGCGAATTGTCAACGCGGAGTTGGAATATCTCGTGTTCGAGCCTCGCAAGGAATTCATTATCATGGCGCTCCTTGTCATGGGCAATATCCCCTTGATGTATTTCCTCAATAAGTCGTGGTATGACACGTTAATGCACACTTTTGTGGGGCAGCTTGTCCTTGCCATGTGTGCGGCGGCAATTTTTATTTCCACCGCCTTTGTCATTAAGCTGACTAAGCCCATTGAGTACAGGAGGTAGCATACATGTTGATACTATTATTTTTATTTGCAGTCCTGCTTGCGGCAGGGCTGTTTTTTATTCTCGCGGATGTGCTCAAGCTGCCGACCATGGGAGCAGCCAAGGCCATGCTCAGTGCCGGTAAGCAGGACAAAAAGGCTGCCAAAACCGTGGATGCGTATTTCATGTCCGGCGCTGTCAGGCTGTCAAGATTTATTCGCCTGGATGAGTACCGCAAAAGCCGCATGTCCAACGTCCTCAAAGCGGCGGGTATCAGTATGACACCGGAGGTTTACCTTGCGTATGCCTTCGTCAAAGCAGGAGCGATCCTCCTTGGCGTGATACCCTGCCTGTTCTTGTTCCCGCTGCTTTCCCTGGTGATGGTGCTGCTCGCCGTGCTGGTCTATTTCAAGGAAACCAGAAAAGCGGATGAGCAGCTGAAGGTCAAACGAGAGCAGATCGAAAGCGAGCTGCCAAGGTTCGTGGCGACCATCGAACAGTCGCTGAAAAGCAGCCGCGATGTGCTGTCCATTCTGGAGAATTTTAAGAAAAATGCAGGCGCTGCTTTTGCAAGTGAACTGGACATCGTGACTGCAGACATGCGCTCATCAAGTTACGAGGCAGCACTCACGCGGTTCGAGGCAAGGCTCAATTCACCGCAACTCTCTGATGTAGTGCGCGGACTCATTGGTGTTCTGCGCGGCGATGACGGCGCGATTTATTTTCAGATGCTCGCCCATGATTTTAAGGTGCTGGAGCTGCAAAGACTCAAGGGTGAGGCGCAGAAGATACCGCCCAAAATCCGGATTTTCTCCTTCATTATGCTGATATGCTTCCTGTTTACCTATCTCGCCATCATTGGCTATGAGATCATTAAGTCCCTCGGCGGGATGTTTTAGAAAAGGAGGCTTTAGAAAATGGATGATTTGAATATAAAGTTTCAAGAAAAAATTAAGGATAATTACAAGAAATACCTTGATGATCTGATGAGCAAGGAGAAAGAAGAATTAATAAATTTGTCTGAGGAAATCAGCGCAGTACGTCAGATTTATAAAGCCTTAAAATCCGGTGTTCCCATGGAAAATCACCAATTGGAATACCTGCTGAAATTTAAACAACCACTGATGGTTCTCCATGACCAGTGCCTGATTATGGAGAATGACCTGTCTTATGCCTTAGAGACTCTGATTAATGACATCTGTGACAAGAAGGATATCGAACAGGACTATCCGATGGAGGATGATCTAATGGAGCCTAAGCACGAGGGGGTGCGAATGTGCTGAAAATCCTGAAAACCAAGGGCGGGGAGGGCTACATCGATGTGGCGATACTGGTACTTTGCGCCATGCTTGTCATTGCTCTTGCCGTCAAGGTATTTCCGGTCTACATCGCCAAGAGCCAACTTGACACCTTTGCCTCAGAACTTTGCAGAGAAGCGGAGATTGCAGGCAGGGTCGGCAGCGAAACCAGCATGCGGGCGCAGGTGTTGCGGGAAAAAACAGGACTTGATCCCGCCATTTCCTGGTCAAAGACCGGCAAAATCCAGCTCAATGAAGAGTTCACGGTGACCGTTTCCATGCAGACCGACATCGGACTCTTTGGCGGTTTCGGCTCCTTTCCCATTACTCTGACCGCACAGGCGACAGGCAAAAGCGAGGTGTATTGGAAAAAATGACAAAATTATATGGTATACTAAAGGAAAAAAAAGGATCGTCATTCCCATTGGTTGTTGCCATAACTCTCGCGCTTGTCATCATCCTGTGCGGAATATCCGAATACATGAGGCTCATGATCATCGCCTCTGGTGTTCGGGATGCGGTGCAGTCTGCCATCATTTCGACAGTTAACGACAACTATGATGATGTTTACCACGGCGTTCGGGAGGGCTATGCAGGAGGGTATAAGCCAAGCGGTTCCTCATGGGAGGGCAGCATTGACTACGGCGATATTTATGAGTATCTTGACAATACCCTTGGCTTGCAAAAAAACGGCGGCTATCATGTGAAATACGCAGGCGAAGCGGTGGAATTCAAGCTCTCCGGTTTATCCGTCGATATTACTAATGTGCCCCTTGCACCCTCCGACTCCGATAGTGCGCAGGGCCTTCTCGCCGATGCGGTGATCCGGCTGGAGGTTCCGGTGTCCTTTGGCGGCAAATCCCTGCCGCCGATGCGGATGAACCTTAAGGTGCAGGCGAAATATATGCCTCTATTTTAACTGTTTCAGAGTTGTAATAGACTTTTGAAAACTCTTGTGGTAGGGTGGCTTGTAAGGAACTGTAAAAAATAGACAAGGAGGTAATCTCTTATGAAGAATATAACTGACAAGACAAAGAAATGGCTGACCATCGCCGGACTTGGCATTGTGTGCGTGGCGCTGGTTATTGCAATATCCTCTCAATTTAAGACGCAAACACCGGTGGATGATGTGATAGCTTCGCCGACTGCAGTTACAGATAATGAGAACAATCCAGCCATCGACACCGGTGATAAGGCAGAAGAAAAAGAAGTGGTCATCCAGGCCAACGAACCGGTTGCAGCGCCGACCGATGACACAGCGGCTAAGACCGATCAGCCGGTACAGAACCTGCAGCCGGAAGTGACCAAACCGGCAGCGCCGACAGAGAGCCAAAAGACCGACAAAACCCAAAAGCCCAACGGAGAAAAGGTTGACAATGTGAAAGCGGTAGACCATGACAGTGTAAAAAAACCAAATACCACGCAGACCGGTGAGCCGCAGGGCGGTGAGAAAAAAGACGGCAAGGTTTATCTTCCCGGCTTCGGATGGGTAACTGAAACAGGAGGTTCGGGTACAACAGTAGACGGTGATGGTGATATCAATAAACAAGTTGGAAAAATGGATTAGCCCATCAAATTAGAATAAAGTACTCCAAGAAGCGCAGCAGAAATGTTGTGCTTCTTGCTGTTTAAGGAGGTCTTTATGAAACGAAACCTTAGTATTTTTTTTATGTTGGCCTTGCTGGTGACCTTCCTGTCTCCTCTCGCCGCCTATGCCGAGGGCGAAGGGAACATTGACCATGGAGGCGGCGGGATGGGCAGCGGTACCAGCGAAAACTATTGGAATCCTGGCGATGAGGGTGTGCGGGTTACGGTTGTGAGGGCAAGAGATCGTGCGGTGGTCACCACACCCATTGATTTTACCAACAAAAATCCCGATAACATCCAGGCACACTTTGGAAAAGTCAGCAAAATATCTTATACAAAAGGTGTTTCTCTGACACCTAATCCACAAACATACACCTATGTCAATCCGGCACAAGCGATTCCAAGAATTATCAGTTCTGGCAGCGGTAATGCAAACATTGAAGCCATAAAGAGATATTTCTGTTCGGAATATACACTGATGCGGATTGCCGATGTTACCGGCTTCAATTACGACACCCTCATCAGCGGTGACTACAAAATACTGTTAGAGCCAGTTGCGTATATGACCTTTCAAGGCGTAAGGATTGCTGTGACTGCAACAGAAGCTGCCCTTTATGACGAGCAGCTCGGCGGCGGTTTAAGAAGCAAAATGGCTTCTCTTTCACACCAAAATCTACCCCTTGCCATGTTTCTGGAAACGCCTGATCTTGGCTATCCTGCGTGGTCGGGAAGCACCACATCAAAAGCTTCCAATGCGGATATAAAGTCCTCCCTTGGCCTTGGCATTGTACGGTTCAGCGAGGCAGAGCCTCCCCAAGTGAGCAGCTACGATTACACTTATCGTGTTAATACCGAGGTCATCACCTCGGTCACGGTCAGCGGAGGCCAGGCTGATCCCGACAATCCTGTATCGGTACGCTTTACCATCGGCGGCAAAACCTACACGGTAAACAACGTATATTATCCGGATGGCGACAGCCAGCTTGTGTGGGTGCGCTGGACGACACCTTCCACACCGCAGACCATGACAATAACTGTGTCCGTAACCGGCAGAGGCAGGGCAAGCCAAGGAACCATCACCGCCAATATTGTGGATCTGTCGGGCAATGATCCGCCAAACCCCGTTGCGGATGATCGCAATGATTCCTACTCTAAACCGAGCGTTCCGAGCAACCCACAGGTAACATCCACCTCATGGGGCGTGTGGCGTCCTTGGTGGCAGGAGTATTGGGTGTGGCACTCCACCGGCGAAGATTCAGGCTATTGGTGCGATCACGGCTGGTGGGAGTTTGATTATGACTCCTACAGGGCAGATCTCTCAGCTTCCATGAGCATCATTCCCGATGCTAAAGCACCAACCGCATCGGGGAAAACCATGAAAAGCGGATATGGCATCAACCAAATCGTGTCTGCCAATGTCAGCACCAATCAGTCCTGGGCAGTGACCGGCGCACAGACTGCTGTGACCTATTTCCCAGAATTCCAGTACCAAAACTACTGGCGGTTGCTGGATAGAACCAGCAGCGGCTACAGTGCCAAATTCGAGTTTGCTAAGAACAGATATTCAACCTACAACCGGCGCACCCATTTCACCCCAATCTGGATGCCGGATGGAAGCTACACCCCGTATACGTACCTAATTGACTGCTGGACACCGCAGGGGATGCTCTCTATGAACCTAACAGACTCAGTGAACATAAGCGGAAGCTTATGGGATGACTGGCACATCGCGCCCGTAAAACCTTAAAAAAATCATCAGAAAAAGAATAGGATCGCAAGGCGTGAAAAGCCCTGCGGTCTTTTCTTTTTCAGCAATAATGGATGAAAGGTGGAAAAATTGATGAAAAAAAAGAAAAAGTTCTTGTACCTTTTTTGCGTCACCCTTGTCCTTATCAGCGTTTTCTGCATGACCGCCTATGCCGCTCCTACCGGCGATGTTGCGGGAGCCATAGAAAGCACATGGAAGGACGCATCCGCGCAGATTAAAACCGTGGTCAACAAGGTCGTTTTCCCTGCAATCGACCTGATTCTTGCTGTGTTTTTCTTCGCCAAACTGGGGATGGCGTACTTCGACTATAGAAAACACGGAATGTTTGAGTGGACGGCTCCTGCTATTCTCTTCGCCTGCTTGATATTTACCCTCACAGCGCCTCTTTATATTTGGCAGATTCTTGGCATGTAACAGCAGCAAAATTGTGCAGGGAGTCTGTGTAAGAGCAGGCTCTCAATCTTTTCCGAAAGGAGTGAACTTATAAATGTTCATATGGGATTTTGCTGCTGACACTGTCCTCGGACATATTATGGACTGGATCTATGCTCAGATAATCGGCTTTCTTGGTGAATTCTTCGCTATGATGGGCAACATGGGAGCCGAGCTGTTCGAGATGAGCTGGGTGCAGGCCATCGTGCTGTTCTTCTCCTATCTTGCATGGGCGCTTTATGGGACGGGGCTTGTAGTTTCCGCCTTTGAATGCGGTATTGAATACCAAAGCGGCAGGGGCAGCATCAAGGATACAGCTTTAAATGCCATCAAAGGCTTTATGGCTGTCAGCCTGTTTACCATTGTGCCGGTGGAACTGTACAAGCTGGCGATTACCCTGCAGGGCGCCTTCACATCCGGCATCACAGGACTTGCGGCGGCAGACAGCAGCATCAGCACCATGGCTGCCGCTGCCCTTGCCAGCATAGGCGATGTCTTAGTCAGTCCCATTATGGGGATATTCTGTTTGATCCTCATGGGCTATGCGGTAATCAAAGTGTTTTTTGCCAACCTCAAGAGAGGGGGAATTCTGCTCATCCAGATTGCCGTGGGCAGCTTGTATATGTTCAGTGTCCCCAGAGGATATATAGACGGATTCGTATCATGGTGCAAACAGGTGGTGGGCTTATGCCTGACCGCATTTTTGCAGGCGACCATCCTCATTGCAGGGCTCATGGTGTTTAACAGCAACATGCTTCTAGGCCTTGGCCTTATGCTTGCAGCTTCAGAGATACCACGGATTGCCGGGCAGTTCGGGCTTGACACCAGCACCAGGGGCAACCTCATGAGTACCATGTATGCGGCGCAGACTGCGATGAACATTACGCGCACAGTGGTAAGGGCGGTGGCAAAATGACGGATACGAAGCTGGTCTATATTTGTTCTCCCTATGCCGGAGATATTGAATATAACACCAAAAGGGCAATAGCATACTGCCGCTATGCCGCAGACTGTGGCGTAATTCCCCTGGCTCCACATTTGCTGCTGACGAGATTTCTCTGTGAATCAAATCCAGCAGAACGAGAGCTGGGAATCAAAATGGGGCTTAAGCTTCTTGCCTTATGCTCTGAGCTGTGGGTGTTCGGTGATAGGATATCCGAGGGTATGCGGCGTGAAATTCAGGAAGCCGAAAGGCTCGGGATTAAAATTATTTTTCAAGATTCAAATAAAATTCAGGGAGTGATGAACATGAAGCGATGGGGAATTTGGGCAAAGCGCAGTGCTGCCTCTATCTTCGGCGCTGCTGAAGATTGGCTGAAATCGGAAGGAAAGGTGCAAATCTTTGATACTTATGAGGAAGCTGCCGAGAAAGCAAGCACACTTATGAAAAACATTGGCACGGCAAATGTCTCCTACTATCCCAAGGAAATAGAAATTGAACTAAATGAAGATCAATCCTCTGGCATAAACATGAAGCTATAAGGAGGGGCAGAGTATGTATATTTACCCGGATAATTTAAAATCCAAGGCGGTACTCTGGCTGTGGCAGCTTCGGGATATCGGCATCATCGGCATCGGATGTCTTGTTTCTGTGTTTGCGCTCGTACAGCTCGGCATTCTGCTTCCGATAGTGGCAACTGCCCTCTATGCCTTTTTAACCATCCGTTTTGAGGACACCTCTATCCTCGATTTTATCAAGTATGCCTGTGCCTTTTTTATAACCAAACAGCAGTTATATGAATGGAAACTTCAACCCGCTGTCCATTCAGAACCGAATAGAAAGCAGGTGGACAAATGAGCAGAAAAGAAAAAAAGACAGCCAAACAAAAGCTCTCCACACGGCAGCTCATAAACACAAAGGCCATCACTGACTACAGCCTTTTGACTTACGGCCATGGCGAACTGGTATATTTTATCATCAAGCCGACCAACATCTCGGTTCTGTCGGAAGCCAGTATCGCCGCCCGAATCTATGCTCTTATGACTGTTCTGAAAGGCATGGCTGAGATTGAAATGCTGTGTCTTAACAGCCGTGAAAATTTTGAGGACAACAAGCGTTTTTTACGAAACCGCATTGAACAGGAGGATAACCCCACTGTCCGAAAGATTTTGGAGGCAGACTTGACCTTCCTTGACCGCATACAGGTGCAGATGGCGACCGCCCGTGAATTCCTCATTGTTATCCGGTTGCGGGATGAAAAACCGAACGAGGTATTCCCGTATTTAAACCGTATTGAAAAAACTCTGCGAGAGCAGGGCTTTTCCGTTAAAAGGGCCGAAAAAGAGGACATCAAAAGAATCCTCGCCGTGTACTTTGAGCAGAACGTGACTACCGAAAAATTCGAAGACTTCGATGGTGAAAGATGGGTGATTTTTGGTGACTAAATGGAAGTTTTTGTGGTATAATTAAATGATAAATACAATGAAAATAGGTGAATAAAGATGGACATATACAGATTACTTGACTTATATAAGGCTGCCATAGATGAGCGCAGACCCTTCGAGGGTGAGGTGCTGACACAACTTAAAGAATACTATCGTATCGGACTCACTTGGTCATCCAATGCTCTTGAGGGAAATACCCTTACGGAAAGTGAAACCAAAGTGCTGCTTGAGGATGGATTGACTGTTGGCGGTAAACCCTTGCGTTATACCTTTGAGGCAATCGGTCATGCCAAAGCCTATGATTTCATGTTCACCCTGCTTAAAAATAGAACCATCACGGAAAGAGATGTTCTGACAATGCATCAAATGTTTTATGAGAATATAGAGAAAGAATATGCCGGAAGATACCGTGACATGGATGTTTTCATCAGCGGCTCCAGATATCCTGTGGCAGAAACAAAACGCATACAGGAAGAAATGGATGGACTTTTTCAGTGGATTGCAACCGAAAGAGACAAGTTTCATCCGGTAGTGTTTGCAGCACAGCTCCATAAAAGATTTGTCTTCATTCATCCGTTTAAAGACGGAAATGGCAGAATTGCCAGGCTCATTATGAACACCGCACTGATACAGGATGGATATCTTTTGGCTGTAATTCCTCCGGTGCTTAGACATGAATACATTGAACTTCTTGAAAAAGCCCATAGAGATGATAAACCCTTTGTACAGTTTATTGCAGAGCGGGTTATTGAATCCCAAAAGGAAGTCATGCGGCTTTTGCACATACCAATTCCAAAGCTGGACAGCGGCATGGGTATGCAGCTATAGCATAGATATATCAAATTATGAGGAAATTCCACCGGATGACGATGGACAAAAAGACCAGCAAGAAAAAACAGCAGGGCAGCAACTAACGTAATATATTCATTATAAATGCCAAGCGAAAATCGTTTGGTGTTTTATTTTTGCCTTTTTTAAGGCTGCAGCCATGTTCTCTATCCCTATTAATGAAGGGTGAGGCTGCTCTTTATCTATTTTCTCCTATGGACTTCCGCTGCTTCTTCGTTTATTGTGTGTGCTGAGGTGATTAGGATGGCAGTTGTACAGGATATTTGTGGGAGGCTTGCCCTAAAAATTCAGGCAGGTCTTTTTTATTTTTTTTCGAGGAGAGGAGATGATGCAATGCCAAAAGCAAATCGAATGAATACTGCCGTGGCGCAGGAGGACGTGCGCATACAGGAATTTCTTGATATGATCGCACCGTCGGTAATCAAATTCAACACCGACCACTTCATCTGCGGCAATACCTACCGCTGTGTGTGGGCGCTTCGCGAGTACCCCACAGCCACGGAGGAACAGGCAATCCTGCGCCACCTTGGGGAAAAGGACGGCGTCACTTTAAAGATTTACGCTCGTCACGTCACCCCTGTTGAGGAAAAGAAGATCATTAGCAATGCCTCCAACAAGAACCGCATGAAGCGGAGCAACACCAATGACCTCCAGCAGACCGTCACCGCTGAGAGCAATCTGCAGGATGTAGCCTCCATCGTAGCCAGCATGCACCGGAACAAAGAACCGCTGCTCCATGCCGCCGTCTACATTGAGCTTTTAGCATACGACCTTGAGCAGTTAAAGCTGCTGCAGACCGAGGTGCTGACCGAACTGATTCGCTCTAAGCTCAACGTTGACCGCCTCATGCTCCGCCAGCAGCAGGGCTTTATATGCGTGATGCCTTCGGGTTGGAATGTGTTCGGAGATCAGTTTGAGCGGGTACTGCCGGCCTCCTCCGTTGCCAACCTTTATCCTTTTAACTACTCCGGCAAGACCGATGCCAACGGCTTCTACCTGGGCAGGGACAAGTTCGGCAGCAACATTCTTGTGGATTTTAATAAACGTGCCGATGACAAGACCAATGCCAACATTCTCATTCTTGGCAACTCAGGACAAGGAAAGTCCTACCTCCTGAAGCTCATCCTATGCAACATGCGGCAGTCCGGCATGCATGTACTGGCGCTTGATCCGGAGATGGAGTACGAGGAACTAACCAACAGCCTTGGCGGCTGCTTTATTGACTTAATGTCCGGCGAATATATCATCAATGTGCTGGAACCGAAAACATGGGATGAAAACGGCGACCCCAGGGATGCTGAAGCTCCCCAGGCGTTCCGGCAGACCTCCAAACTCAGCCAGCACATCAGCTTTCTCAAGGACTTTTTCAGAACCTACAAGGATTTTGACGACCGGCAGATCGATACCATTGAAATCATGCTGGGGAAGCTGTATGAGCAATGGGGCATCACGGACCACAGCAGCTTTGACCGGCTTAAATCCACCGATTATCCCATCTTGTCCAACCTGTATGAGCTGATTGAAAACGAATACAAAACCTTTGATGAAAGCAAACGCCAGCTCTATACCGCAGAAATCCTGCAGCAAATCTGCCTTGGACTCCACTCCCTATGCAAGGGTGCGGAGTCTAAATTTTTTAACGGGCATACCAACATCACCAGCAGCCATTTCATCACCTTCGGTGTGAAAGGACTGCTGCAGGCAAGCAAAAATATCCGCAACGCCCTGCTGTTTAACGTGCTGTCCTTCATGTCCAACGAGCTTTTAACCAAGGGCAATACGGTAGCAAGCATCGATGAGTTTTACCTGTTTCTTACCAACCTCACAGCGGTTGAGTATATCCGCAACTTTATGAAGCGTGTCCGCAAGAAGGACAGCGCCGTGATCCTTGCCAGCCAGAACCTGGAGGATTTCAATATTGACGGCATCCGGGAGTATACCAAGCCTTTGTTTTCCATACCGACTCATGCCTTCCTCTTTAATGCCGGAAACATTGATGCCAAATTCTACATCGATACCCTGCAGCTGGAGCAGAGCGAATATAACCTGATCCGCTACCCGCAGCGCGGTGTGTGTCTCTACAAATGCGGCAACGAGAGGTATAACCTCATGGTGCAGGCTCCGGAGCATAAAGCACGACTGTTCGGAAGTGCTGGCGGCCGGTAAGGAGGCTGGCCGATGAAAACCCAACGCTTTGGAATTGAAATCGAAATGACAGGACTCTCCAGGCAGAGGGCCGCACAGGTTCTATCGGAGTATTTCGGCACACGCCTGTCCCATGACGGAGGTGCTTATGACACATATTCCGTGCTGGACAGCCAAAACCGCAGATGGAAAATCGTGAGCGATGCCAGTATTTCTACAGAATGCAAACGAGGCAGCGCCGATTCCACTTACCGCGTGGAACTGGTCAGTCCCATTTGCAAATACGAGGATATTGAAACCATACAGGAGATTGTGCGGAAGCTCCGGGCTGCCGGAGCCATTGCCAATGCAAGCTGCGGCATCCATGTTCATGTGGATGCTTCGCCCCACAATGCCAACACTCTGCGCAATATCACCAACATCATGGCCAGCAAGGAGGACTTGATCTATAAGGCGCTGCAGGTTAATGTGGCAAGAGAGCGGAGCTACTGCAAAAAGGTGGAGCAAAGTTTTTTAGAAGAACTCAACCGTAAAAAGCCGAAAACCTTGGAGGATGTCAGCTGGATCTGGTACAACGGCAATGACGGCAGGCATCAGCATTACCACAACAGCCGGTACCACTGCCTCAATCTCCACAGTGTGTTTCAAAAAGGCACGATCGAGTTCAGGCTGTTTAACGGCACCACCCACGCCGGAAAGATCAAAGCATATATTCAGCTCTGTCTCGCCATCAGCCACCAGGCACTCACCCAGCGCTGCGCCAGCCGGGCCAAAACTCAAAGCACCAATGAAAAATATACCTTCCGCACCTGGCTTCTCAGACTCGGCTTAATCGGCGATGAATTCAAGACCGCACGGCTTCATTTGCTGGAGCATCTGGACGGCTGCATCGCCTGGAAAGACCCCCAGCAGGCCGAGCGGCAAAAGGAACGATTAAAGCAGAAGAAGGAAAAGGAACAGGCACAGGCAGCCGCAGCTTTGGAAGAACAAAATCAAGAGGACATCGAACAGACCGAGGCCGAAGAATGCCCCGGTCTTTCTATGTCCATGTAGGAGGACTGAGCAAACATGAAAAGCAAAACCTTGTACATTGCGTACGGAAGCAATCTCAACCTGCAGCAGATGGCATTTAGATGCCCCACTGCCAAGGTAATCGGGGCAAGTAAAATCAAGGATTATGAGCTGCTGTTCCGTGGCGGTCGCAGAGGTTCGGTAGCAACGGTAGAACCGCTCAAGGGCAGCCATGTTCCTGTTCTTTTATGGGAACTGAAAGAAAAAGACCTGCAGGCCCTTGACCGTTATGAGGGGTATCCCCATTTTTACCGCAAGGAAATCCTCGATGTCGAGCTTAACGGCAAGACCATTTCTGCGATGGTTTATATCATGAATGACGGACATCCCTTCGGATCTCCGTCCGATTACTATCTCAATGCCATCATGGAGGGCTACAAAAGCGCAGGATTTGATACCGAGTACCTGGAGCAGGCGGTGGAAAAATCCATCCGGCTGGCTGAGGAACAGCAGCCCGAACAGGAAAATCTGTTTGACCTGAAATGGTGGTGATGGTTATGGCTGCTCCGGCTACCATTACCCTCGCTGTTAAAGCGGCGGTCGAGGCGGCAGCCGACAGGCGGACATGGAGAGTCCTTGGCGTCCTCATCGCTGCCATTCTTACACCGTTGATTCTGGCCATCGTGATGATCGTGAGCCTGCTCTCCGCCACAGCAGATCATAACAATGCAGCCATAGACCTGTGCTTTAATGGCGGTGCGATTTCTTCCCAAATGCCGGAGGATTACGCCGCCTATATCCGGGATATGCAGGACAGCTTCGCTGAGCTTGACACCGCCATCTCCGGTATATCATCACGGGTGGAGGACGGCAGTGTCGACAGCACAAGGGTTAAGGCAATTTTCTATTCTCTGTTCTTCGGCGCTGAAAATATACAGATGGATAGCTCGGACTACCGTGCCTTTATCGACTGCTTTGTCCGTTATGAAACCCGCACCCGAACCGTGGACAATGGCGATGGCGCAACCTCGGAGGAAGAATACACCGTAGCTGTACCGCTTAAATCACTGCCGGAAATTTACGGAAACCTTCAGAGCACCCTCGGTAGGAAAATCACTTATGAGGAACAGGCCAACGCCTCGGAGATTTACCACCACATATTGTACGGCGGCAGTGTCCCCACCTATGGAGAAGAATTCGATGCTTGGGTAAACGGACTGCCGCTGTCCGATGCACCCTTTACCGGCGTGGACGGTTTCTGTTCTCCCCTCGGTGAAAACTGGCGCAGCATGGTTACCTCGGAATTTGGCTACAGAACCGATCCCTTCACCGGCCAGCGCAGAGGACACTCCGGACTGGACATGGGCGCGCCCAAAGGCACACCGATCCATGCAGCCCTTGATGGAACGGTGATGTTTGTACGCTATAAGAACACAGGCTACGGCTATCATCTGGCCATTGACCACGGCGGCGGTTTCGTCACTATATACGCCCATTGCTCCAAAATCCTTGTCACTGAGGGGCAGACCGTGAAGGCGGGCGACATCATCGCACAGGTCGGTTCCACAGGCCGAAGCACCGGAGAGCACTTGCACTTTGAGGTACGAGTGAACGGTGAAAAGCAAAACCCAAGAAACTATCTGCCGTAAGCAAAGTGAAAAACAATGCCGTGGATTAGAAAAATGGGTAGCTTCCGATGGCGAGACTTCCTGTTAGAATAAACCTATAACCTTCGTAATTCTGTCTAAGCTTATTAAAAGTGTGGTATAATGAAACAAATATTGTAAAAAAGGAGGAATGCGCTTGGATCAATATAACCGGGTTGTTGAACTGTGGCAGTCATACAAAATTGCATCCGCCGCTGATTTAGATAAATACCTTGACAGCTTCCGCATCCTGTTTGCGTTTCATTCCGGAAAGATAGAAAACGAGGAAATCACCTATCATGATACAAGGGAAATCTTTGAAAACGGCAGGGTTGTAGACTATACCGGAAGTCCCCGTGCCCTATTTGAACAGCAAAATCAAAAGCTGTGCTATGAGTTTTTGAAAGAAAAAATCGTGAAAAAGGAGCCTCTCAGCATAGAGTTGGTTAAGGAAATTCACAAGGTTCTCACCAGCGGGACATACGATGAGCGCAGGTATATTGAAAATGAGGAGCGGCCAGGTGAATTTAAAAAACACGATTATGTAACCGGCGTCCATGAGGTGGGCGCCGCTGCGGAAGATGTGGAAAACGACCTGACGGAACTGATTGCCGAAATAAATGAGTATGAGAGAAAGGATGTCTTAAAAGCCGCCGCCTATTTTCATGCAAGGTTTGAGTATATCCATCCCTTCGCAGACGGAAATGGACGTGTCGGCAGGACGCTCATGAATTACTATCTCATGACACATAACCACCCTCCTCTCATTGTTTATAACGAGGATAAGCGGATGTATTACGAGTGCCTGCAAAAGTATGATGAAGCCGAGGACTTAAATCCCCTTTATGAGTTTCTCAAATATGAAACCGAAAAAACATGGGAAAAGGCCTTGGCTTTTGCCAATGGCGTGAAGCAGGAACGCAAAGGCTTGTCGGATTTTACCCAGGGCATGTAGCCAACAGAATAATTTAGAAGCGAAAGTCATCTCGAAAAGGGATGGCTTTTTTGTTTGCCAAGGAGGGAAAAAATGTTAAGGACCAAAGCCATCTTTGAAAGAAAGACCAATGATTTTCAGCCCAGGGACTGCGTTATTGAAAAAATAATTGAGCTTACTTCTCAGGAATACGATGCGTTTTCCAAGAATATGCTGGACGACTATGACTTTATCCGGAACAACATTGATCTCATGTACTGCGATAGGGAAGGCGTATATCATTGTCTCCTAGTGGTTGGTGAGGACAGGCCGGACGGTATACTTGAGAAAGCGAGGGAAGCAGTTACGCCCGCTACGCTGCTTTCCTGCCCAACGCCTGTGATTTTCTTGCTGCGCATCAGGAGCAAACTCAAGGGCTTCATGATGCAAAGTCGGAGCCGGAATCTACCGGTATGAAAATGAATTTATAGGAGGAAAAGAGCCATGAGAGAAACCGAACTGAAGATACTGTTCCCCACGGAGAAGCTGGATGCACTCCGTTTTTTTATGGGCAAAAAGGAGCTGACTGTTGAGCAGGAGCTAAAGGATTACCTTGATAAAACCTATGAAAAAGTTGTTCCGGTACACGTCCGAGAATATGTGGAAAGCAAGCTTGACCAAGCATCGCTGCAAGAGGAAACGTCTGAACAGAGAGCTCAGGAGCAGCAGCCGGAGCCACAAAGGGAACGCCAGTCAAGACAAACCCGCCGCCAGCGTGAGCAGGCGGTGGCTGAATCAGCATCATTATCTCCGCAAGCCAGACAGCCGGAGCCGCCGGAAGAACCGGAAGAATCCCAGGGCATGAGCATGAGTATGTAAAAATCAAAAAAGAAAAAGGTGGTGCTAATTTCAATGATCAAGCTTGGTGTGGACAACGGAAACTACAACACCAAATCCTCGGAAGGGATGCTCTATGCCTCCGGATACACTGCAAGCGACAAGGAATTCATCACGCCGGACATGCAGCTCTTCTACGAGGGCAGGTATTACGCCGTCGGCGAGCGTCGCATGCGGTTCCAGCAGGACAAGACCAGAGAGCCGGATACCTTTATCCTGACGCTGCCGGCTATCGCTGACGCAATGAAGCGCGTAGGAACCACAAGCGCGGAAATCGCCCTTGGCGTGGGTCTGCCCATTGGCAGCTACGGGACGCAGAAGGAGGCATTTCGGCGATATTTTCTGCGTGACAATGTTTCGTTCTTGTTCGAGGGAACGTCTTACCGATGCCGCATCGCCGAGTGCAAGGTGTTCGCGCAGGGTCATGCGGCGCTGTGCCGGTATTATCCGCAGCTGAAGGATTACCGAAGCATCACGCTGGTGGATATCGGCGGGTATACGGTGGATATCCTCACACTCCATGACTTCCGGCTGGACAGATCGAGCTGCGCCAGCCTGCGCATGGGAACCATTACCCTCTACAGCCGGATTCAGGATACGCTCCAGCGCAATGACATCCTCCTGTCGGACGAACTTATCACCGACGCGATCCGCGGGGATATCCAGCACGCCGACAGCAAATTGATCCATGTTGTGGTGGAGCAGGCTGTGGCGGCTTACTGCAAGGAACTGCTCAATGCGCTCCGGGAGCGCGGACTTGACCTGCGGCTCCCCACGGTGTTCGCGGGCGGTGGTGCGGAACTGCTCGAACTCATGCTGCGCAGGAGCGACCTCAATACTGTGGCGGTGCTGAACCGGTTCGCCAATGCGGACGGCTACAAGCTCCTGATGGGGTGAGCCTATGTCCGGGCGAAAACGATATTATCTCTCCTTCGATATGGACAACCCAAGGCATCGGGGAGCCGAGGCACTGCTTGCGCGGCAGGCCAGCAGGCAGCGCACCGAGTATGTGGTCAACAGCATCCTGACGGCACATCAGACGGAAAGCCTGGAGAAGGTTGTCCGGCAGGTGGTCAGGGACGAGTTGCGAAATGCCGCGCTGCAACTGCAAACCAAGCTGCCGGGGGAAACGGATGATGGTGTTCGGCTGTCCGATCTCCCCGGCAGCCTGATCCATGCGCTGGAGGAATTGTAACCATGTTGGCTCATTTTCCCGCTGTCATTGTGATGGTGGATCAGGAAAGTACACCAACATGGCTTACTTTTTCCTGCGATACAAAAATTATATAAAGGAGTGAACCACTATGAGAAAAGCAACGATCCAAATCCAATACGATGCCGAGAAGCTTCGCGCCATCCGCCAGTACATGGGCAAAAATGACGCCGCCCTTGACAATGAACTGGAAGATGTGATGCAAAAGCTCTACGAAAAGCATGTCCCAGCGCCTGTCCGTGAGTACATTGAAAGCCGGGATTCCAGGGTGCAGGAAAAGCCGAAAAGACCGTTCCGGCCTTCCTCTACGGCTGCTGCCAATAATGATGCGAACACTACCGTGTAAATAGGATACAAAAAGCCGCATATTTGGCGGCTGTGTGCCCTTGTGTGGCCTTTTCAGGGGGAGGGTGGCGTCTATTATATACCTGTCGGCAGTTTTCCGCCCCTTTTTGGGGCTTGTTGAGAGCATAAAGAAGACGGCAGCAGGCATGGCTTATCCTTGCAGGGGTGGACCATGGGGTCGAAAACGGTGCAGGTTAAAGAGGGGTGGTCGCAGGCGACCTCCCCTCGAATCACATCAGCCCGCAATGCGGACTGAAAGGCTTTAAGACAGGTGCACCTAAATAGGGCTGCGGTTACCTCGCGGGTGGTCGGAAATCCGGGTTTTTCCCGCATGCAAAGGCTTTTGCAGGTACACCTCACAGGTGGTTGCCGAATATATGAATGGAATCAAGACAAGGAACGGAGGTGGTTGAGAGTGGCAGAGGAGAATAAAAAGAGAATTCCCCTGTGGCTGTATCCTGAAACCATAAAAAAGACAGACGAGCTTTTCCCGAAGGATAACTGCAAAAGCCGGAGCGAGTTTATAGAAAAGGCCATTCACTTTTACAGCGGATATATCACATCCGGTGAAAACAACAAATATCTTCCCAGTGCAATTACTTCCACCCTTTCCGGTATTGTTGAAAGCTCTGAGAACCGTATTGCACGGCTGCTTTTCAAGCTGGCGGTGGAGATGTCCATGATGATGAATGTCCTTGCGTCTACCGCCGAGATCGATGAAACCCTGCTGCAAAAGCTCCGTGGGAAATGCATCAACGATGTAAAAAAGACCATCGGCTCCGTCACCTTTGAGGAGGCAGTGAAATATCAAAAGGGTAAGTAAGGTGATATGCTATGCCCAGGATCATATTCAAATGCCGGTACTTAAAAAATGCACCCAAAGCACATTTGGCCAATCTGGTAGAATATGTGGCCACCCGTGAGGGAGTCGAAAAAATTGATGACAGTTTCAGAACTCTTCCTGCAACAAAAAATCAGCAGCAGCTAATTTCTGAAATCCTGAAAATGCTGCCAGATACTGCTGACATATTCGAGTACGAGGACTATCTGAAAAAACCTACCAGGGAAAATGCATCGGAGTTTATTTCTATTGCTCTTGAAAACAATCTCGATCTGATCGGCAAAAAGAAAAACTTTGTAGACTACATCGCCAATCGTCCGAGAGTTGAAAAGTTCGGCAGCCACGGACTCTTTACGGATGAAGGTGTACCTGTTGTACTATCAAAAGTTGCTGATGAAGTATCAAACCATTCCGGAAATGTGTGGACAAATATTGTATCCCTCCGGCGCGAAGATGCAGAGAGGCTGGGATATGACTGCGCAAAACCGTGGCAGGATTTGATCCGGGCACAACGGAATATCATTGCGGAAAATATGAAGATCGCTCCGGAAAATTTGCGATGGTATGCTGCTTTTCACAATGAGAGCCATCACCCGCACATCCACCTGATTGCTTACTCCATCAATCCCAAAGAAGCCTATGTCACAAAGCAAGGGATAGAAAACATGCGGGGAAGTCTTGCACGGGAAATCTTCCGCCAGGACTTGATGCAGATTTATGAGAAGCAGACTGAACGACGCAATGCTCTGAATAGACAGAGCCGTGAGGCCATGCAGGACATCATTGCTCAAATTCGTGCAGGGGTATGTGAGAATAAAAATATAGAGGAATTGATTGCACACCTTGCTGAAAAGCTCAAGCATACTTCCGGCAAGAAGCAATACGGTTATCTGAAGGCTCCCCTCAAGGCACTCGTTAATCAGATTGTCGATGAGCTTGCAAAGGATGAAAGAGTAACAGAGCTTTACAGCAGCTGGTACGAAATGCGTAATGAAGTTTTAAGCACCTATGTTGACAAGCTGCCGCCGCCTCTTCCGCTTTCACAGCAGAAAGAATTCAAGAGCATTAAAAACATGGTGATTGCCGAAGCGTTAAATATCGGCAGTCACCATTTCACTTTTGAGCCGGACGAGGAACAGAATATATCAATAGAAGATGATGGTGATATTACTGCTGCCACCACATATTTTGAGAAATCTGCAAAGCTCGGAAATGTCAACGCACAGTATATGCTCGAAAGGATTTATCTTGAATCGGACAGCGAGCATGAAAATGTAGAAAAGGCATTGCAGTGGCTGGGGAAAGCTGCGGACAACGGGAATGCTCTCGCACAGTATGCAATGGCGAAGCTGTACCTTACAGGAAACCATCTAGAGAAAGATGCCGTAAAGGCTGTGGAACTGTTCACCAAATCTGCAGAACAAGGCAATCAGTATGCGCAATATGCCCTCGGCAAACTGTATCTTTTGGGGCATGATGTCAGGCAGGATAAGGAAACAGCGTTGCATTGGCTGTCGGCAGCTGCAGCACAGGGAAATATCTATGCAAAGTATTTGCTGGAACGCATGGATTCCTTCAAAGACCCATCCATACTCCTTGCAGCAACACGCTTGATGCATCACTTGGGCAACATCTTTAGAGAGGAGTATCAGAAAGCTTTTGGCAATCCTCTCATCCAGGTTGACCGAAAGCTTCGCAAAAAAATCATGGAGAAAAAACTGGCGCAAGGTCATGCATATAACGACCATGCGCCGCATCAAAGCTATTAGAGCAGCGGTATAATGTCAAGCCCCTAAGTCAACATAATATTTTCGATACGCTGCTATCTGTGGGGGGTGCACCGAAAAAAGGCAATAAGAAACTAACCCCTTTTCCAACGCGAGTAATAATATGTAAATAATGTCAGAAAAGGGAAATAGAGACGTTGTCAGGTTTAGTCTTTTTGAAGAATCCCTCCTTTGGGTTCGTAAAGTCGGTTAGTTCGCAGCAGATAATCGACCAACCGCACCAGTTTACGAGCTGTAAGCGCAAGGGCACGTTTATCGGCATAAACCTTCTGTTCCGCTTTCTTTTTGGCATAATACTCGGCAAAAACAGGGTCGTGCACCCTGACACTGTTCGCCGCTTCGATGAGATAGTATTTGAGATAGCGGTTACCGGAACGGATTAGCCGGGTTTGGGAAGCTTTAAAATCCCCGGATTGGTTCTCCGTCCAAGCAAGTCCGGCAAACTTGGCGACTTGTGGATGATTTTTAAACTGGCGAATATCACCGATTTCAGCCAGGATACCGGAAGCAAAGATAGGGCCAATGCCAGGTACGGAATCCAGGGTTTGAGGTATTGCCTTGAGATGATCCTCAATGGCCTTCTTTAAAGACTTTAACTGCTCTTGAATAACGCGAATAACACGGATACTGGAGGCCATAGCCAGATTAATGGAATCAGCGACGGACTGGGGCAGCCGGTAGGAAGAACGTGCGGCTTTTTGCAGAGCCTTGGCTACGGCTTGGGGGTCATCAAAGCGGTTTTTACCGTGCATCACCAAAAAATCTACCAGCTTGTCCAAGGGAATATCAGCAATCTCTTCCACCGACTCAAACTCTTCCATGACCGCCAGAGAAGTGGCAGACAATTTGTTGGTAAAAGGTACAACAGTATAGTCACTGAACTTCAGATAAAGGTTGGTCATAAGGAAGTTGCTCTCCCGCGTCAGGTCCTGGATTAAATGGAAACGAGCCCGTGTCAGGCGTTGCAGTGCCAGGAGCGGCTCGCTCCAGGTAAAGGGAAAGGGAAGATGACCGGCGCGAAGTTTTGCGGCGATGAACCAGGCGTCAATCCTGTCGTTCTTAGGGGCATCCAGATAATGAGATTTCTTAAACTCCTTGATCAAACTGGGATTGAACATATACACCTTAACGTCTTTACAATGGAAGTCCAGGTGACGTTGAAGGTACATAGCCGCATGGGTAGAGTAACAGCCGGTATGCTCCAGTCCGAATAAGACCTGCTCGAATCCGTGCTTATGGATTAAGCTGGTGATATGTTCCTGAAACTCCATAATACCGGGACGGTTATTGGAAACGCTAAAGCGGCTTAAAGCTTTCTTTTCCTCGTCCCTGGTTAAACAGCATACTACATTGTTTTTACTGCTTACATCAATCCCAACAAATAAGGGAGAAGGCATAAAGTCTCACCTCCTTTCGTTTGAGGATAAAGATACCTACGGTCCTGGGATGTCCCCGGGAAACCCATGCACGACAGCCTTGCGAGCTATTGGAATACACCGGAGAACATCGGTGCACGAGCCTTCCTCTGCTGGGCGGAAGGGATGATCGACCGGGAGACAGTCAGCGTGTTGGTCTACAACATGGGGCCAGGGGAACACTCTAAACCTGGAAGACTCCCTCATTAAAGGGGCAACGGGAGGAATAGGAACATTCCCTTGGTAGGCATCTACCTAAGGCTATTTTCCCAAAGACATCCCAGGATCGTAAACATCTATTACGATAAATTTACCAAAGAACAAAAAACTAAAGAGCAACTGCAAATCTGGTTTATGTGAACCAAATTCTTAGCTGCTCTTAGTATACAAGGAGGAATTCCCATGAAGAAGAACTACCTACAGAAAAAAGAAAAGATCCCCGTCTGTTATATATTCTCAAGACTGAAGCCACCTGTGAAAAGGGTGGCTTATTTTCGCAGGTCGGGCAAGCGGAAACGCTGACAAAGGAGGATCGCTATGGCAGAGTACGTACATTTTACCGATGAGCAGAAACAGCGTGCAAACTCCGTTGACCTTGTGGACTTTCTCAGACGGCAGGGAGAGCAGCTCATACGCTCCGGCAGGGAGTGGCGGTGGAAGCGTCATGATAGTGTGACAATCCGGGGCAACCGGTGGTTCCGCCACAGCGCCGGGCAAGGTGGTCTGGCCATTGATTTTGTGCAGGAATTTTATGGCCTCTCATTCCCTGATGCAGTGACACTGCTGCTGGGCGGCGAACAGGGTATGGCGTTTAGACAAAGTGATAAAAAGGTGCCGGAAGCAGAACGAAAAGAATTCATACTGCCGGAGGCCGCAGATAATATGCGCCGGGTATATGCTTACCTTTTGAAGCAGAGATATATTGACCGGGATGTCCTCACCCACTTTGTCAGAGAGAAAAAAATATATGAGGACAAGGAATATCACAATGTTGTTTTTGTAGGCTATGATGAAAACGGTACTGCCCGGCATGCACATAAAAGGGGAACCTATTCCAACGCTGCTGGTTACCGTGGCAATGTGGAAGGCTCCGATCCAAAATACAGTTTCAATTACATTGGTACAAGCAGTATTCTTTATGTATTTGAAGCTCCCATCGACATGCTGTCATTTATCACCCTGCATAAGAACGGCTGGCAGCAGCACAGCTATGTAGCGCTGGACGGTGTGGCTGAACATGCCATGCTTCATGTGCTGTCAAAAAATATGCACATTAAAAATGTGGTATTGTGCCTCGACCATGATCCTGCCGGTATAGAAGCTTCCAGGCGATTTACAGACATATTGCATGAAAAAGGATACGCCTACATTTCATATTTACAGCCCGCATGCAAGGATTGGAATGAGGACTTGAAAGCGCAGCATGGCATAACACCGATTCCGGCAAAACCGCATCCGAAGCTTGAAGCCTGCAAAGAGCTGTGCGGAGAGATTCGTTACTTGTGTAGCCATATCAAATCCGTGAAAAATCCCCATGAAATGCTGATGGAGCACTATGAAAAAGCAGTGCCCCTCATGCAGTCATCAAGATCAACCGATAGACAAAAAGCTGTCCTGATGGAACAGCTGCTAAGCATGGCGGTAT
>NZ_FQUY01000012.1 GCF_900129195.1 Desulforamulus putei DSM 12395 | reverse complement strand
GTGCCAACCGAGCCGCCGTAGCAGTTGCCCATAGCATCTTAACCATAGTCTACCATATTTTAAAACGTAAGCAGCCATATATTGAGCTTGGTCCATCTTATTATGAAGAACGCAAACGTGATACTGTTATTAAGCAGTCCATCAAGAAGCTAGAATCGCTTGGAGTCACGGTCATTGTTGAATCAGTAGCCTAATTTCTCTTGGTTAACATATTATCCTTCTGCTATCCGGAACCGTGTTTTTAAAAAAAGGTTAGTCCGGGTTAGTTTGTTATTGTCTTTTTCATGGCCATGTTGCTTTAATTTTCAGGATAGGTAGGCTAAAAACGCAATTTTGGAAGGTAGAAAGACGCAGACAAGGCGGGGTTTCAATTCCTCATAGGTAGGCTAAAAACCCATCAGAAAGCCCTAAAAATAAGGGTTTTATATATCCAGCCTAAACGGTGTTTGATGTTAACCAAATTAAAAACCCGCGTATTACTTAGGTCTTTTGTTTTCAGGTTGTCGTCGATCCCCAGGGACTTTTGCGCTATTATAGATCGACGACAACTACTAATCGTTAATAATATAATATTTTCATCTTCACTTTTTTTCAAGCTAAATTATTTCCCCAGAGACCCCCTTGCCGCTAAAGCGGCACCAGCAGAAGGATGAAAATTATATTTTCAGGATAGGAATATTTTTTTGTTTCTCTATCCTAGTTTATCATTAACTGAAGCCCATGTCCATTTTGGGGACTAGGTTTATTATGGTTGCTATCATCAGCTGGCCAGAAAGGTAGTGTAGGTTTTTTTCCGGGCTGTCCCCGGCCTTGCGCAACGCTGCTGCTTGTTTTTCGAGTAGGGATAGCATTGGGTCTCAATTTTTTGGTTGTCGGAATTGTATTAGCCTTTATTTTGGGAGGCATTATAGGCCTGGAAAGGCAAAAAAGGTATATAATGGCCGGTGTTAGAACCAACGTTTTAGTTTGCACCGGGTCCTTTCTTTTTGTCAGTTTATCCATAATGATGGGTCAGTGAAGCCCACATGATTATGCCTTAAACGTAACCGGAGAAATTTTGGCCCGATGAAAAAACTCCTTCAAGGTTTTTTGAAGGAGTTTTTTACTACAATAAAATTAAAATTGTTCCATAATTTTGGCGATGGCGTCGCCGTGATGGTCTTCATCCCGGGCCATGCGTTCAAAGACAAAGTGCTTATCGGGCTGTGCCTTAAAAATATCCGCCATCCGGCGGTACATCTTGGCAGCGGCGCCTTCCCGCTGCATGGCCACCGTCAGAACTTCTTTGGGTGTCATGTCCGGGTTTAACGCTCCGGCCTCTTCAAAACCATCGAAGTAGACTTCTTCGTTGATAGGCTCACCGGACTTTAACCACAACAGGTAATCCAGGTGGTCCTGCTCGTCCCGGGCCAGTTTCTCCAATATTTTCACAGTATCCGGATTTTTGGCTTTACACGCCATGTCCTTGTAAAATTTACAGCTGCTTTCTTCAGACTTTATTGCCACATCTAAAATGTCGTTGATTGTTAAACGCATCTCCGTCCCCCCTAACTGAATTCATCAAGTATATTGTAATGCTGTTTCTGAATAATTACCATAACAAAAGTCTTGCAATTCTCTTGCTTTCGTATGATGGCGGTTACTCCAGGTTTAACTTATGGGCAGAAAACGGCATTATATAGCCGCAGGACTCACACAGCGTGATGACCACCGGCAGTCCACGCTCCGGGTTGATTCCATAGGTACCGTCGGGCTTGCGGACCAGTTCGTTGAGGGCGAAAATTTGAGGCTCTTTGTTCTGGCTGTCTTCGGACATAATCATCACCATTTCCACATCACAAATGGGACAGACGGGTTTTTTCATAGTTATAACCATTCCTTTCGCAAGCTCAAGGCACAAAACGGAATGAAACGTTGTCTATGAGCTTGTTTTGTTTTAAAACTATCTTATTGAGATAACAGGCAACTACAAATCACGTGGAGGTGAGTGCGCTGTTCCTTTGGGAGTAGACCGTATTTTTATATGTGTAGACTGTCCTTTCAAGCACAAATAAGTGTGCCTTCAGAGCACGAAGACTTATCTTTGTATAAACAACTCGTTTATAGCTGGACAGTCAGTCAATGCCTGCTTTTCTCAATAATTTCTTACGAAGGGAGACTTTAATGTTAAAAATCGTTTACCCCATCTGTTGTGGAATTGATGTCCACAAAAAGTTTCTTGTTGCTTGTATTGCCTTTACCAATGACAAAGGTGTTACCACTTACAAGTCCAGACGCTTTTCTACCTTCACAAACAATTTGCGAAAGCTGTCGGAGTGGCTTTCCTCCAATTCCTGCACGCATGTTTGCATGGAATCCACCGGCAAGTATTGGGTACCTGTGTACAATATTTTGGAAGCCACCTGTAAAATTACACTGGCTCATCCAAAGTATGTCAAGGCGATTCGCGGTAAGAAAACCGATAAAAAGGATGCCAAGTGGATTGCCGACCTGTTTAAGCACGACCTTGTTGCCGGAAGCTTTATGCCGCCCCTTCCAATTCGTCAATTGCGTGACTTGATGCGTTATCGTTTCAAACTAACAAACTTTAGTTCCAGCGAGAAGAACCGGATTCAAAATTGTCTTACTGTATCAAATATCCAGCTCGCCAACGTGGTATCTGATACTTTCGGTAAGAGTTCAATGAGAATCATTGACTACTTGCTTGAAAATCCTGATGATAAGGATTTCGATTTTGTTCCTCTTCTTCACCCATCCATGCTGGATAAGGTGGATAAGATCCGCCTTGCTTTAGACGGGATAATTACACCCGAGCAACAGCAAAAAATGAATATTATCCTTCAGCATTACGACGGATTGGAAAAGTGTAAGTCCAATCTTGAATCCTTAATTCTATCGCTCTCAGAGCCTTATGCCAAGGAACGTACTTTAGTGTCCACTGTACCAGGTATCAAAAATCCCTTTTCTGCAATCGCTATAATTTCAGAAATCGGTGCTGATATGTCTGTGTTCCCTACAGCCAAACACTTGTGTTCCTGGGCAGGAGTGACTCCTCAAAACAACGAGAGTGCGGGCAAAAAACATTCTGTTCGCATATCTCGTGCCGGTGTTTATATCAAACCACTTTTAGTACAGTGCGCCAACGCTGTTGTTAAAAGTGATAAACACCCTGAAATCAAGGGCCGCTATTTATCCATCAAAAAGCGGCGTGGCCATAAGCGTGCTATTATAGCTATTGCACGAATGTTGCTTACTGCCATTTATCACATCCTTAAGAAAGGTGAACCTTATAATCCCGAGCTTTATAAGAAAGCTGAACCTTTTCCTGCATCTCGTGAAATCACAGTAGAACAGGCTATTCTTATAGCACGTAGACACGGGTACTCTGTAGTTAAGGATTGATGGAAATACACAAGTTGTCACTATTCATTTTTTAAAGACTGTCCCATGGATGGTCTGTTTGCTATGCTCTTTTTTAGTTTGTGCCCCCCGTGGAGCTGGTTTCAGACTTACACCACCTATTTTTTTATCCATTATACTACGAAAAATTCGTAACGCCAGGGTTGTTTCCAGTGATTATCTTACAAATAAAACAAAGTGAGAAGCGAAGCGTCCTCTCACTTCTCAACCCATGGGTACCAACTTGATCTGCCCCCAGGCGGCCAGTTTTTCTCCTTTAATGGCCACAGCGCCCATGACCCCCGGGACGGCGGCGGCAAAATCCACCGCCTTTTGCACATCCTCTTCCCTTTGTACCAGGTTGCCGGCCGCCGTGGCCACCGCGTCCGCCAGCGGAGCGGAAGGCGCTAAAATGACGACGGCATCGGACTTACCGAAACTCAAGGAATGGCCCACGGTGCCCGAGGAAGTGCAGATCCCCAGCGGGGTCTGGCCCGGCTGTATTTCCAGGGCAATCCGGTGGGTAAAGGGAGAAGGCCCGGCAAAGATACCGACTTTTCTGGGCCGGGCGGTCTTAATAAAAATGTCGCCGCCGTTTTCCACAATGACGTCCCGGGAACGCCGGGCCAGAGCTTTCCCCACCAGCTGGGCAAAGGCCCCGGCCACCGCGGCCATGGGCCCCACCCCGGCCAACCGGGCCGCCTCGGCCATCTCCACCGCCAGGGGAGGGGCGCCGGCCTCCGTTGGATGGGGAACCAGACTGGTTTTAAAAGCCGGATCCTTGCTAATGTATTCCTCCAGCAATGCCCGCTCTTTTCTTACCAGCTCTTCCACCCAGCGGGCCAGTTCCGGCGAAAAACGTTCCCGCCGTACACCGATATCCAAGTCGGTCTCCCGAACCGCCACTTGAAAATGGATGAGATCCCCCTGGCGGTGCAGGGAACGGTAAGTGCGTTCGGTATAATCCAAGCTAAATTCTTACCTCCATGGCCCGGACCGGGCAAACCTTTAAACACTGCAGGCAGACCACGCATTTATCGCCGTTAAACTGTACCTCCATGGAGGGGCGCTCGATGTAAAGGGCGCCGGCGGGGCAGTGTACGGTACAGGCGCCGCAGCTGGTACAGCGGTCATGGTTGCGAACCACTTCCTGGGTCAGGGGATGCACGCTAATCCCCTGATCGCGCAGGTATTGGATTCCTTCTTCGTATCTTTCCCCATCCAGGTCTAAAACCATCGTTCCTTCCAGGTGGGGGTTAATCTTGGCTTTTACGATGTTAACCACCAGATCGTAGTCCTTCACCAGGTGATAGATTATAGGCCGGTCCGATGTGCTGGAAGTGAAGCGCAAAACAATTTTATGAGGCGCCATGAAAACCACTCCTTTCCTCCGTTACTTGATTTCCAGAACCTTACCGGTCAACCCGGCAGCAGGCCCGGGCAGCAGCTGTACCGGTTCGCCCAACAGGAAGTCGCCCTTTTGAATCCATTGTTTCAGAATGTGGGCGATTTCCCGGGCCTTGGGGTAGCTGGAAAGGGGCGCGGTGGGCACTTCTTTCCCTTGAACAATGATCTTGCCGGATTTCAACTGGGCGTAGCTGACCAGACCCAGGTTGCCGGCCACCCGGTTGGGATAGCCTTCGCTGTAGTCCACCACCGGAGCATGCAGTTCTTCATCAGACAACGCCGCATACCTTAAAATTTCTTCATTGAGGATAGGAATGGGAATGCCCAGACCCACCGTCAAGGTGGCGCCGTAGCCCTGGAAGCTGGTCCCCCGGAGCCACTGCGGTTTCATTTGTTTAAGATCTCCCAGTACCGCAAGGGTGCCGCCGGCGGAGCCTATGATGTTCCCCTCACCGTCTTTCAGCCAGCCGGGGAAGTGCTGGGTGCCGTTCCAGACCACATAGCCGATACCCCCGCCCAGGAAAATCCGGGTGCCGATGCCGATGGTGGCAAAGTTGGGGTCCTTCATCAGCGGACTCAATTGACCGGAGGTGGAGTAGTTGGCATTGCCCAGCCGGGGCTTCAGGGTCCCCATATAGGTATAGATGGTTTTATCGCTTAAGTTTACGGCACAGTTATAATTCTGGTAAGCATTGCGGGGGTTAAATAAAATGGCCTCGTTGATGTCATTTATGGTAACGGTGGTCTCAATCTCCCTGCGTGGATAGCAATCGGTGCCGTAGGATAACGCCTCCAGTTTTACAGGTTTGCCCGCCACCAGGTCTTCAATGACATGACCCCCGCCGTAACGGAACTCACCGGGGTAATTGTTATTGGCGGGATCATCCTCCGCAATCTCGGTGGCTCCAATGTAAGCATCCACCGCAGCGATGCCGGTATAGGCCGGAACTCCGTTAAGCCAAACCTTGCTCATGCGAATACGGGGCGAAGAATGACCAAAGTTTAAAAAAGCGCCCGAGGAACACATGGGACCAAAGGTTCCCGTGGTAACTACGTCTACCTCTGCAGCGGTTTTGGCCAGTCCCTGTTCCCTGACTTTTCCTATGACTTCTTCCGCGGTGAGAACCACCGCTTTGCCCGCTTTGATGCGGGCATTAATTTCCTTGTAGGTACGTTCAACACCCATTTTGGTCCTCCTTTCGTGCTCTTTGCCCCGACATAAAATAAAACCTCTTCTTAACAGAAGAGGTTTTGACCTTTGCATCGTCGCAGCACACCTCTTATCTGTCAGAAGAAAATCTTCTGCAGGAATTAGCACCTGTCCGGATGATGCCGGATGGTTGCCGGGTTTCATTGGGCCAGTCCCTCCACCTCTCGGGATAAGAGCACAGGTATGATATTTGATTTTGATTATTAAGTTTAGCAATCAACCGGTTCACTTGTCAACTTAATTTTTCTTAACCCGGTACAACATTTCAATGACCCCGGGCCCCTTGTCTTCATGAAGTTTAAAGAACTTCGCCAGATCGGCCAATTCCCGACGATCCATGATGATGCGGTACCCGGTGGGGAATTTTACCCAGAAAACCTCCTGATCTTTCATATCGGTAACTTCCAAGCCGTTGCTTTGTAAATAATGAACATTTTGCTGCACCAACACGCTGCACCTCCAAATTTTTTATAGCATTAAAATCGGGTCAATATTTGTACAAGGTTCGTCTCAGCAGCCATCCAATTTATGTAATTGACATCTGACTTGCTGCCGTGCATAACCGCTGCCCTTCTATCAAACTCTAATTATTAAACAGGGGGTGATGGTTATGACTTATCAGGAAGAATCCAGGCCCGATCTGCTGGAAACAGGCGTCAGCAGTTGGTCCTACTCCCCGGAGGAGCCTGAAGGTGAAATGAACATTGATTTTTACCATAACTGGTCGGCTCACTGGTAGCATGAAGCCTAATTAGTTTATACCCCAACCATTCCCGCACCGCAAGATAGGAAAAAAAGATTTAAAACTTAAGTCCTATCTTGCCGGGACTATCGTCCTATGTTCCCAAAATTCAAAGCCCGCAGGCCGACAGGTCCACGGGCTTTTTTTAGTGACAATGATTTGGTTTTATGAGAACAATTTACTGACGGAAAGGTCTTCATGAATACGAATAATGGCCTCACCCAGCAAGGGCGCCACAGACAACACCTTAATTTTATCAATCATTTTTTCCGGCGGCAGGGGAATGGTATTGGTAATCACCACTTCTTTAATGACGGATTCCTCCAGCCGTTGAATGGCCGGACCGGAAAGAACCGCGTGGGTGCAGCAAACATATATTTCCCTGGCCCCCCGCTCCATCAGAGCAGCGGCTCCTTTGGTAATGGTACCGGCGGTGTCGATAATGTCGTCAATCATAATCACCGTTTTGCCTTTAATGTTGCCGATGATATTGGTAACCTCGGCTACGTTGGGTTCCGGACGCCGTTTATCGATAATGGCCAGAGGAGAGCCAATACGCTCCGCCAGGTCCCTTGCCCGGGTGACCCCGCCGATATCCGGTGACACCACTACCACATCATCCTGCAGGTTTTGCTGAAAATACTCGGCCAGTATGGGGACCGCCGGCAGGTGGTCCACCGGAATGTCAAAGAAGCCCTGAATCTGGCCGGCATGCAGATCCATGGTGATGATCCTGCGGCAACCGCTGGCGGTCAGGATGTTGGCCACCAACTTGGCGGTAATGGGGTCCCTGGCCCGGGTTTTACGGTCCTGCCGGGCGTACCCGTAATAGGGGATGACCGCTGTAATGCGACGGGCGGAGGCCCGGCGCAGGGCATCGGCCATGATTAACAACTCCATCAGATGTTCATTGACCGGTGTGGAGGTGGGCTGAATAATAAAGGCATCGGAACCCCGCACGCTTTCCTCCACCTTGACCCGGATCTCCCCGTCGCTAAAGCGGGTTACATGGGATCTTCCCATGGCAACACCAAGGTACTGGCAAATTTCCCTGGCCAATTCCGGATTGGCATTCCCGGCAAATATTTTTAAACGTTTGCTACCGGAAGACATCTAATTACCTCCAAAATAAAAAGTATAGCTCACTATAAGCCCATCAGCCATCAATGGACGGCAATTGCACGGATTAAGTTCCACAACTTTTATAGAAATACTTCATACACAGAAGCTGAGAGCTGAAGGCTGACAGCTGAAAGCAGGACCCCTAAGACTTACTCTCTTCTCTTTTTCGCCCAATCCGCCAGATTGGTTTGACGCTCTCTGGCCACTCCCAGGGCATGGGCCGGCACATCTTTGGTAATGGTGGAGCCCGCTGCAACAACTGCGTTCCGCCCAACCTTTACCGGCGCCACCAGGTTGGTATTGCTGCCGATAAAGGCCCCGTCCTCAAGGATGGTCTGGTGCTTGTTTTTCCCGTCATAGTTGCAGGTAATGGTCCCTGCCCCCACATTGACCTTTTCTCCGATGATGGCATCCCCCACATAACTCAAATGGGGTATTTTGCTGCCGTTACCGACAGTGGATTTTTTAATTTCCACAAAATCTCCCACCCTGGCATGTTCGCCGATGACGGTGCCCGGACGAATATAAGCATAGGGACCGATGACGGTATGGCTGCCGATATCACTGCCGGCCAGTACCGAATATTCAATTTTAACATGATCTCCGATGACACAATCGGTGATTTTACTGCCGGGGCCAATGATGCAATGGCTGCCGATCTCCGTTTTCCCCTGCAGGAAAGTAAAGGGCAGGATGACGGTGTCCCGGCCGATTTTAACATCCTGGTCAACATAGGTGTTGTCTGGATCCATAACAGTGACGCCCTGGATCATCAATTCCTCCAGCACACGGCGGCGCAGGATCTTCTCTGCCCGGGACAACTGAATGCGGTCATTAATCCCCTGGACCTCCCGGGGGTCCTCCAGGGTTACCGCCTGCACCGTTAATCCCCTTTGCACAAAAATCTGAATGATATCCGTCAGGTAATATTCACCCTGGGCATTGGCAGGGGATATTTCCTTCAGCGCTTCAAACAGGCCGGGCGCTTTAAAACAGTAGACCCCGGTATTGATTTCCTGAACCAGCAATTCCTCCGGCGAAGCATCCTTTTGTTCCACAATGCGGGATACGTTCCCGGCGGCAGTCCGAATCACCCGGCCGTATCCGGTGGGGTCAGCCATTTCCGCGGTGAGTAACGTTGCCACCGCCCCGGATTCCCGGTGGGTTCGCGCCAGCCTGGCCAGGGTTGACGCCCGCAAAAGAGGCGTATCCCCGCAAACCACCAGCAGGTCACCGGTATAACGAGCAAATTCGCCTTCTGCCTGCTGCAAAGCGTGAGCTGTTCCCAATTGCTCTTCTTGCAGCACCACCGTGGCATTGTCCCCCAGGAAATCAATGACCTGTTGGGCCCCAAATCCGGCCACCACCACTGTTTTGGTTACACCGGCGCCAACTACGGCATTTAACACATGACCTAACATGGGCCGGCCGCATACCCTGTGCAATACTTTTGGCAGATCCGACTTCATTCTGGTTCCTTTACCGGCTGCTAGGATCACCGCAGCAAGTTCCATCCGGCGCCCCCCTTTTCTTTCTAAACTATATCATTTCCTTATTAAGTCTAAGTTTTACTACCAACCGTAGTTTTTCCACAAAAAAGCACAATTTCCTTTTAAAATTGACAAAAATCGATAAAAAATAGAATATTTAGAAAAATAAAAGGGAGCCCGTATGCTCCCTGAAATGTTTTTAGGGTGTTAAATTGCTTCCTTGTAGGCCTGCAGTACGGCATTTTGGATAATTTCTCTGGCCGAGGAATTAATGGGATGGGCAATATCCCGAAACTCTCCGTCCGGAGTTTTTCTGCTGGGCATGGCAACGAACAAACCGTTTTGCCCCTCAACAACCTTGACATCATGGATCACAAAGGCGTCATCCAGCGTGACGGACACAATGGCTTTCATTTTGCCTTCCATGAGTACCTTCCGTACCCGCACATCGGTTACATGCAAGATTTTTCACCACCTTCCGCTGCATCAACTTCTGTTGGGCTAGTTAATTCTGCAGCGAAAAGGAAATTCCTGCTTATTTCAAAACTTTCTTATAATTTTTCTGGGTTTTTTTGTGTATTATTTCAAAATTCCCAAAACATACCCCATTTGTTCCAAGGATCGGACAATCTCCTCAACGTGCCCCGCATTCCTGGTTTCCAGGGAAATTTCCACTTCCGCCTGTTTCAGGGGGACATTGGGTTTAATCCGGTCGTGGGTGATGGAAATCACATTGGCCCCACCGGTCGCCAGGGCCGACAAAAGCTTTTGCAGGGAACCGGGTTTGTCTGTGACGATGGTGCGCAGCCTCAAATAGCGGCCGGCCTTTACCAGCCCGCGCTCAATAATGATAGAGATGACATTGACGTCGATATTGCCGCCGCTCAGGATGACAGCCACCTTTTTACCGTAGAGATCGCATTTTTTATGCAGCAAGGCGGCGATCCCCACCGCCCCGGCACCTTCTACCACCAGCTTGGCGCTCTCCAACAGCATCAAAATGGCCCAGGCGATTTCCTCGTCATCCACCGTGACGATTTGGTCCACATAATGCTGTACCATCTCAAAGGTCAGGTCCCCCACCCGGCGCACCGCGATGCCGTCGGCGATGGTCTGGGCAGACGCTAATTCATGGGCTTTGCCGATGCGGCAGGCCTCCAGCATGCAAGGCGCACCCGAGGCTTCCACCCCGATCATTTGCACCTGCGGCCGTTGTTCCTTGATGGCGCAGGCGATGCCGGAGATGAGCCCGCCGCCGCCGATGGGCACCAAAACGGCCTCCACTTCCGGCAGGTCTTCCAGCAGCTCCAGCCCGATGGTGCCTTGCCCGGCAATCACCAGCGGATCATCAAAGGCATGTACAAAGACTGCCCCGGTTTCCCGTTGGATCTCCCGGGCCCGGCGAAAAGCATCGTCGTAGCCCTGGCCGGCCAGCACCACATTGGCCCCGTAGGAACGGGTTCTTTCCACTTTGGTAATGGGCGCCCCCTCCGGCATCACAATGGTGGCAGGAATGGACGCCTGGCTGGAGGCGAGGGCCACTCCCTGGGCGTGATTGCCCGCCGAGGCCGCCACCACTCCCTTGCCGGCATCCTTTCCCAGAGAGGCAATCTTGTTGTAAGCGCCCCGTAGTTTAAAGGATCCGGTCTTTTGCAGGTTCTCCAGTTTTAAAAACACGGTGGAACCGGTCATTTGACTGAAAAATTCGGCGGGCTCCAGCGTGGTCCGCCTGCTGATGCCCTGCAGCCGTTCCCTGGCTGCCAAAATGTCCTTGAGGGTGACAAACCTGTTGGCCATGATGAGTGCTCCTTATCGTCTGAGTTCATTGGTAAGGCTGGTTTTCCTTTTAGGAAGAATTTTATGGTACCCTGCAGAGTTCCTGCGGGGCTGTTTTACTCTCCTCGTATCCCAACACCCGGCGCACCACCTGTAGATCCGCCGGTTTATCCACATCCATTCCCACTTCCGGGTAAGGACAAATCACCGCCCGGCCCTTGATGCCCAGCAGCCGGGAAGCCCTTACCTCCGCTTCCTTTATGGAAAGAATTCGCAGCAGTAATTTACAGAACAGGGGTATTCCCACCCGGCGTGCCAGGGCCAGGGGTTTCTTGCGTAAATTTACCAGCTCCTGGCCCAGGGTCAAACACCGGTCAACCACCCGGGGGTTTACCCAAAACAGGTTGCCGCCGGTGAAAACCCCTTCCTTAAATCTGACATAGGTTCGCCTGGCCCCCGGATACTTTTCCACCACTGCTTCCCTGGGAACCAGCGGGAAATAAAAATCATGGCTGCCGTCCCCGCAAAGGCTCAAAAAACCTGTTACCGCCCCGGGGGTGAGCAGCGGGATGTCCGAGGTGGCCAGCAAAAAGGGCCGCTCCATCCGGGCACAGCCCCGCCGGAGATTTTCCGTCAGGGTTTGACCGGAGGCCGTCCAGTGGATTTCCGGTGACAAGACTTTTTTTACTTCCGGGGGGCCAACCACCAGAATGCTGCGGATCTGTCCGGAATTTTTCAGTGCGTTGACCACATGGCTTACCATGCTGTAAGGCCCGATCTTAATGAGGGCTTCATATTTCTCCCTGCTTACGCTTTGTAAGTCTCCGTTGTTTGGACTGCCGGCCAACACCAGCGCGTCAATCATCCTTTTTTTGTGCCCCCTTAAGGGAATTTAACATGCTGTTTTCCGCATTATAAATATGCTCCCTGGCTAACGTCTGGCTCAGTTCCACATTGCGGTCCGCGATGGCGTCCACAATCTGCCGGTGCTCTTCTACGGCATCTTTACTTCTGCCCGGCTGGGAGAGGGACACCGTCCTTACCCGTTGGATCACTTCTCTCAAGTGGGTGATAATTTGCTGCAGGCGCTCGTTACGGCTGGCCTTGTAAAGCAAGTCGTGAAAATCGGTGTCTGTTTCCACAATGCCGTTGATATCCTGCCTGTTGGTCTGCTCGGAATAGGCCAACAGGGACCTCTGCAATTGTTCAATTTCTTCCTCGGTGGCCCGTTCGGCGGCCAGGCCTGCGGCCAGCGCTTCCAGGGCGGCCCGCACCTCGAAAACATCGGTGATATCCTTTAAAGAGATCCCCGCCACATAAGCTCCCTTGCGGGGAATCATGACCACAAAGCCTTCCAGCTCCAGTTTACGGATGGCTTCCCTGACAGGGGTGCGGCTGACACCCATTTCTTCCGCCAACTGAATTTCCATCAACCGTTCCCCGGGCTCCAGTTTGCCGGATAGGATGGCCTCCCGCAGGGTTTCAAAAACAATCTCCCGCAAAGGCTTGTAGGCATCTAATTTAATCGGTACCAATCTTGGCTCACTCATTCTCTCCGCCCCCTCAATTTTTACCTTAAATTTTGGCCAGCTGCTATTTTTCCCTTTCCTAAAGGGATACTTTTGTTATCTATATACATTATACCATACCGGTGGCCAGAACCTGACAGCCCGGCAGATTGAGCCGCCGGGCAATTTCGCCGGCGGTTTTTTCATCCGCCGTTAAACCAAAAATGGTGGGCCCGCTGCCGGACATCAGCACACCCCTGCACCCCGCCTCTTGCAGTCGCTCTTTTATGGCCTGCAATTCGGGATGCAGCCTTAAGGTGACACTCTCCAACACGTTGCACAGGTTGGCGGCAACCAGGTCCAAATCCCCCTTTTGCAGGGCCCCGGTCATTGCCGAGGTGTCCGGCCTGCGGCCCAGCTTCGCTAGGTCCAACCCCCTGTAAACTTCCGCGGTGCTGACGCCAAAGGCCGGTTTCACCAGGACCACGCCAAAGCGGGAAGCCGGGGGCAGCGGTGTGAGGATTTCCCCCACCCCCCTGGCGATGGCTGTGCCGCCCAGCAGGCAAAAGGATACATCCGCCCCCAATCGGGCAGCCAGCTTCATCAGTTGTTCCTCACGGAGCCTCAGGTTCCACAGGCGGTTGAGGCCCCGCAGGGCGGCTGCCGCATCGCTGGAGCCGCCGGCTAGGCCGGCAGCAACCGGTATTTCCTTGTGCAGGTGAATGATCGCCCCCGCCTCGGGTCCGGCCTGCTGCTGTAGCAAGCGGGCGGCTTTTAATACCAGGTTGTCCTGTCCCGCAGTTACGGGAACGCCGGACACGGTAAGAACAATTTCCTTTGGTTTATACTCCAATTCCAGGGTGTCATGCAACCCGATGCTCTGCATGATCATTTCCACCTCGTGGTACCCGTCGGGACGCCGGCCCAACACGTCCAGCGTTAAATTTATCTTGGCATGGGCATTCAGCCTCAGTCCCATGATCCCCCTCCTAAGCAGTAATAAACAGCTATTCCCCACGCAAGATGGAAAAACCTTCTTTTGCTTATAGGTATTTCTTTGGGGTCTGACCCCTCAGCCGTAGGGCCCATAAGAAATAGCCGTAAGCTTTCTTTCTATTATTTACTATCCAAGGATAAAAAATACCGGCAGCACAATACCCTCATGCCGCCGGCATTTCATAGTATGGAGTAGCGGGACGTGAAAGGAGGTGGCGGGATGAACGGTATCAAAATGTACCGGGCCGGCATCGAATTGTTTATTGATCCGCAAGCCCGGCGACTGAGTGTTTATGTCGGGGGGCAGGTATCCAAAACCTACCCGGTAGGGGTGGGCAAACCCGCAACACCCACTCCGGCAGGTGATTATAAAGTGATCAACAAAGTGACCAACCCCGGCGGTGTGCTGGGCAGCCGCTGGATGGGATTAAATATCCCCGGCGGCAACTACGGCATCCATGGCACCAACAACCCGTCTTCCATCGGCAACCTGGTTTCCTTAGGATGCATCCGCATGCACAATCATCATGTGGAAGAACTCTTCCCCCAGGTGCCGGTGGGGACCCCGGTTCGCATTGCCGCCGTACCCGGTTATAACCAGAAGGGGGGTCCCGTCCCCGCACCGGCCCCGGGGAGCTGTCTCCCGCTGGACCACAGGGTCCATGTGGTGCGGCCCGGTGACACCCTTTGGAAAATCGCCAAGGAATATCATGTTTCTCTGGAGGCGCTCCTGGCAGCCAATCAACTGGCCAACCCGAATATTTTGGAAGTGGGCCAAACCATTTACATCCCCGGATAGCGTTGTACTGACAAAATTGCCACTATCCGGGACTAAGCAAGATATCGGTCTGTTGTCTCGTATCGCCTGGCCTTTGTCATCTTTGCCTGCAGGTTGCAGCCTGTTGATTGAAAACCCCACGGGAAGATCAACTTAACCAAATGACCGGCATTGCCTTCATCCTAAGCCGGCAAAGGCAAAAGCAGGTCATGGAAGTGGTAAAGGGCCGGGTGAAATACCGGACGGTCAAAACCGGTTCCCGTGACCGGGAGTATGTGGAAATCCTCAGCGGCCTTACCCCCGGCAGTGTGATTGTTAAAGACGGCAGCCTGAATCTACGGGACAATGCCCGGGTTACTTCTTCAACAACAAAAACGCCCCGCCGGCCATGAGAAAAGTGCCGGCCATGTGATACCAGCTGAAGGGGATGCGGGCCACACCAAAGAGACCCAGGTGGTCGATGGCGGCGGCGGTTAGGACCTGTCCTACGATGATGGCGGTGGTGGCCGGGGCGACGCCCACAGCGGGGATGCTGCGGGCCACCATGTAGACGATTAATACACTTAAGACACCGCCGAGATAGGTATACCAGGGGGCGCCCATCCATTTGCCCAGGTCGCAGGTTCCCAGGCGGCAGACAAAGACCAATATGCCCACCACAACGGTTCCTACGGCATGAACAATAAAAGTGGTCTCCCACAGCCCGGCAATTCTGCCTAGGGCGGAATTCAGGGTTCCCTGCAGGGCCATGGTAAGCCCGGATGCGGCTGCGATCATAAGGGCTAATAATTTGCTGTCCATGACTGACCTCCGCTGAAAAAAGCAGGCCCGCGGCCTGCTTTTATCCTAATTTGTGTGTGGGCGCTCATACCAGAATGTCATAGCCCAGGGACCTGAGGGTTCCCCGCAGGTAATCGGGGTGGATGGCCCCGGGATCGAAATCCACTGTGACGGTTCCGTCCTCCAAATTTACGATCACCTTAGCTACCCCGTCAATTTCAGAGAGATAGGTTTCAATCTCCTCTTTATCATGCCGGCCTCCCTGTAAACCGCCAAGCTTAAAGGTCTTGGTCATATTCCGGTGGTCCCGCATTGTTGGCTCGCTCAAGACGTTCACCTCCTGATTTCCCTCCTATTTTTTACCGTAATCCGAGCCTTTATACACCAACAATCAACCCCTGCCGGATCTCTACCGTCCGACCGGGGCCGCTACCGATAAATTGTTTGCACTTTTTATGCCCCCGGGAAAGATTTTAGTGACAGATCCACCCTAACGATCCCTGCTCCGGTTAAATTCTTATCAATTCCTTTCGCCTTTTGGGCCCCGGACAACAACCGCCGGCGCAGTTGATTAGCATCTTCCTCAGGGTATTTTGCCTTTAACAAAGCCGCAGCACCGGTGATGTGGGCAGTAGCCATGGAACTGCCGCTTAACCGTACATAACTGCCCCAAAGATAGGTAGAAACGATATCGCTTCCGGGAGCCAGCAGATCCACCTCCGGGCCGCTGCTGCTAAAACTTGCCAGTTTGCCCCTGCTGTCCACCACGGCAACACTGATGGTTTCATCAAATACCGAAGGATAATCCACGGTATTCGGGCCACCGTCATTGCCGGCAGCCGCCACGATCAACAGCCCCCGCCTGTGGGCTGCGCGGACCGCTTCCTCCAGCGCACTGCTGTACTTATCGGTGCCAAAGCTCATGTTTGCCACGTGAATTCGGTTTTTCAGACACCAATCGAGGGCATTAATGGCGTTCAGGATTGTACCCTCACCCCATTGATCCAGCACCTTGACGGCATAGAGTTCCGCCTCCGGGGCCACGCCCACGATTCCCCTGCCAATGTTGGCAGCGGCGATAATGCCGGCCACATGGGTGCCATGACCGTTATCATCATAGTAAGATGCACCGGGGACAACCAAGTTTATCCCTCCCTTGAGATTGCCCCCCAGGTTAGGATGGCTGCCGTCGATGCCGCTGTCAATCACTGCCACTTTAACTCCCTGCCCTCTGGTTTCCGGCCAGCAGACATGGGCCCCGATATAGTGCACACCCCAGGGGATTAACTGCTCCTCATCGTACATAAAAGGTTTAAACTTGGCCGGCGCCCAGGGTACCAAACGAATTTTAAAATTTTCTTCTATGGCTGCCACTATACCGGCGGATCGTATCTGTTCATCGGTAATACCCTCCGGTAAAGTGCAAATAATGCCGTTGACATTCGGCAGGGTGCGAACTTCCTGTGCTCCTATCCAATTGATAAAATCAATATGGGGCGGGGTCAGTTCTCCACGGTACAGTCGATTCTTAAAAAGTATTATTCTTACCCGTTTATTTCCACCGACCATAGCTTCATCCCCTCCGGCCGGAACGCCCCTTACTCTTCTTTATTTTCTTCGGGTTTGCCTGGTTTGCCGGCGCTGTTATCGGCCGGTTCACTGCTCAGCAGTCCCTGGAGAAGGTTTCCTAGGGGAGTTAAAATACTGGCTAAATCAACCTCTTTGGCAGTCCGGGTAGCGCCCTGCCGTTCCTGGGACTTTACAGTGGCTACGATGGAGTCGAACATCACTCCTAGGCTGCCGGCAACAATATCCATCACCTTGCCGGTAACCTTGACTCCTTTGATGATCTTGCGAAGTGTTTCCTCTACAGGGACTTCCCTTTTGAACGACATTTTTTGCTGACCGGAAAGATTTTCTATGATTTCGTTTAATTTATCCAGTTGCTCATTTAGCTGGTATTCTGCCTGACGCTGTAATTCAACCCTGGAAACGATGTCAACCAGTTTATCCATGTTTGCCAGCACACCGGAAACCTGGTCCAGTTCACTGCTCTTCTGGGAGTGGATGCTCTCCAATCTGGTGACCAGCTGCTCTAAGTTGCTGGCGAGCCGGTTGCTGGATCTTTCACCCACTGTGATCACTCCCTTCCCTAACGAAACCTATGTCGACGCATATCCTGGGTGGAAGGGGCTACACGAGGGTGCAGCCCCTTCCCTCATAAAGGATATAAAACTTTTGTTTTAAGCCATTAGCACCAGGCAAAGCAGCAGCAGAAGATGGCCAGGGCCAGGAACAGGTAGAGGCCGAGCAGGTGGACGGGCAGAATGCCGCAGAATACCAGGGCGATGCCGATGATGAAGAGAGCCAGCAGCAAGCAGCAGCAAAGACCCAGATTTCCAGAGTGACCTCCGACTTTGTCCTTAATGCCTTCCAGTACGTTAGACATCTAAATTCCTCCTTATGTTTAAATCTGTGAACGATATCCCGGGACCGTTCTTACATTAAATTATGAGAAAAGGAGACTTTGTGTTACATTGTAATCAGACAAATTTTGCATGACAAAGTAAAAAAGGGCAGCCAACATGGGCCGACCCTTTATCCCTTAAGCAGGATACTCTAAAAAATTCCTGGCAAATTCGATATATTTAGACCCGTCACCTTGCTGAATTCATCCCTGGCCTTGGCCTTGCTTTCCAGTTGTGCCTGATGATAGGCTTCCACCAGCATTTGGCCCAGGACCTCCGGCGCCGTAGCGGGGGTCCGGTCAGGGTCGAAACGGACAGCTAAAATATTCTGCTGGCCGTTCATCATCACTTTGACCAGCCCGTCGCCAGCCGTCCCTTCCACAGTCAGTTCTTTTAACTGCTGCTGCAAACCCTGCAGTTGGCCAAGTATTTTCGACATATTGCCGAGCACGAACTCACCCTCCCTTTAACCCTTAAACATATTCATAAAATTGGACACGTTAATGCCTGTCATCTTGGCAATCTGCTCCTGGACCTTGTTTCTGCTCTCCTGTTGGGCCAAATTTAATGCTTCAACCACCTTATCTTCCAACCGGTTCACATTCTCCCGGATTAACCGGGGAGCGATTTGAACCCTTAGCAAAGTCTGGGCCCCGTTCATTAAAACGGTGACGTCGCCTTCTCCTACCGTTACCTCCACTTGAATTTCCTTCAGAGTATCCTGCATGTTTTGCACCTGAGAAATCATACCGCCTAAATTACCGAACAACGCAAACCAACCTCCTTAAAACGAAGATGTCGGCGAACCAAGCCGGGGGTCCCATTTTAAAATACCCCTAGGGGGCAGCCCCGGGTCTTTCCTTGTGGTTTCATGGTTTTGTTTGGGCTTTTCTTCCGGCGCATCCCTTTTTTCTTCCCTGGCCTGGGATTCTTTCGGTTTCTGACCCTCAGGCGGCCGTTTGGCCCCCAACATGTTAGCCAGCAAGGCCATTAAAGCCGCGGGATTGGCGCCGCCACCGCCGGGTCCGCCCATCATGCCGGCCAGAGCCGCCAGCATAGCCGGGTCAATGCCGGGTTTGTTCCCCGGCTCGCCGGGACCCCCGGGGCCCCTCGGCCCGCCGAGCATGCCGGCCAGGGCCCCCAGCATGGCCGGGTCGATGCCCCCCTGTCCCTGGGACCCCTGGAAAAATCCCGGCGGCGGGGCAGCGCCGCCGAGCATGCCGGCCAGTTGGGCGGCCAGATCCTGGGTTCCCCGGACCCTCTGCCCCTCCGGCAGGATGCGGTTCATGCAGTTAACAATGCCCAGCAGGTTCATCAAAGCCAGCAGAATCATGGTGGTATTCTGGTCAGCTCCGTGCTGGGCCTGAAAATTCAACAGTTTAAACATTGCTTCCTCCAGGTTCTGACGAATTGCTTCCCCCGGAGTCTGGGCCGGCTGGTTGACCGCTTCCCTGGACATCTTTTCCTCCTTGCCGTTTTCCACCTTGTTCCCCCCTTTTATGTCAAAAAAACTAACACTATAAATATATGTGGAGCTGCTGCCGTTCGTGCCCCTGGGACAAAACCTGTGAATTGGTATAAACCGGGAAGCCGCCCAGGGGCAGGCGGCTTCGCAATTTTTATTTGATTTGCTAAGCACGAATGGTTAATGTGGCATCGTCAACAAGTACATAGGCTCCGTTGCCTGCTTCCGGAGTGAATACAATGGAAACAAGGCCTGAAACGGCTCCTTCCGGCGCTGCAGAGGTAACACATTTTTGAACCCAAGTTCCGTTAATTTGCTCCTCTGTAAACGTCTGTACAGCTGCAGAATTGATGGCGTTGCCGGCCGCATCAAAGAAAGCGACTCTGGCTTCAACGATATATTCGGCCTCTGCTCCGGGTGGAATCGCTTCCGAAATATAGAAGCAGAACTCGTACCTGAGACCGGGGCGAATAACGTCGGCGGGTATGGTCTGGCTAATGGAAGCTGGTTGTGTCGGGTTGGCGGTACAACCACCGGGAGGCAGGAATCCCGCCGGGGGTCCGCCCAAGCCAACGGCAAAGCCGCCGTTTCTTCCCGGTTGCCCCGGTGCAGCATTAGACTGCTGCCAGACAGCAAGAATACATCCTGTAAAGGCTTCAAAGCCGGTGTTTGCCAGTACCTGCCTGCCAATCAAATCCTGATCCGGGATGCAGGTCTGGATGAAGATCTGCTGGTCTTCGGTGATCTTCAGGGTAAAGGTGATGGTAGCTACCTGCTGAATGCGGGTGGGACGGGGCAGCTCGAAGTCCACATCCACGTCCACATCCCGGAATTCAATATCAACATTGCCGGGATTCATGACGGGCAGGGGAGGATCCAGCTTTATACTCTTGGTGAATGGAATGTCCTCGCTAAAGTGCCTGACATCATCATCCTTGTTGACATAGAAAATCTGTTTGTGCAGGGTGCCGTGTACCGTAATGCTTCTGATTTCCCGGGGACCGCAAACCGGGTCGCCGAAGTGCACGGTGGCCTTGGGGCTGTTGCAGGGAACATGGTTGTTCATGATGGGGCCGCTAAAGACCGGGTCGGCTTCCAGATCCCGGACCACCACATCAATGTGGTCAACTTTTTTGGCCATTTCAGGCGGGCAGGTAACGTTATCCACGGTTACGGAATCTCTGACATCCGCCAATACAATGGGCAGCTTAACTAAAACGCACCTGGCAGTTGGTAATGTTGCGTTCTGGTGGTTACCGTTAGGCATTGTTTTACCTCCTTAAGGTTATTTATAGTTAACCCTTGGCAACGCAAGGAATCTTGATGGTCTGGCCGACGGTGATCAGGTTGGGGTTGGTGATCTGCGGGTTCACGGCCAGAATGGCCTGCACGGTGGTGCCGTAACGCTGGGCCAGTTTGCTCAATGTGTCGCCCCTTTGCACTACATAATTAAAGGTTGTGCCGGGAACACACACCTCCGGTGCGGGGGTTGGTGTGGGGGTCGGTCTGGGTCTGAAACCGGTCACCACTTCCCGTTCAACGGTCTCGGTAACCCGGGCGCAGACGTTCAGCACAGCTTCAACCACCAGGTCGCAGCCGTCCATCTTGGCATTGGCCCATTCCACTTCCACATCAACATCCACCTCGTTATCCGGGCGGGCGCCGGGAACGTCGATAAAGGTCTTAAAGGCAACTTTGCGGTGAATCATATGGATGGACTGGTCTGCCTTCATGGCGGTGTACAGCACCTGGAACTCGATGGTACCCTTCACCAGCACCTTATCCCGGATCACGTCGGTATCTTTAATGACCACATCGCCGGCGGTAACTTCTTTAACTTTGTCAATGGCTGGCTTTTCGGAGGGCGGTTCCTTGGCATCCCGGACCACTACCTGTTTGCAGGCCTCTCCCACCAGGCTCTTCATATCCAGGGTGACAGTATCCACATCGGCGCCCTCAATATCGGTGATGACATCCACTTCACGATCCTCTGTCACCCGGACCCGGAGGCGTAATACAATGGTAGGAGACAATTTGCAGGCATTGTCTTCGGCCACCTCAACATCGCAGGACTCCACCATGGCGTCCACATGGACTTCCATGCCCTGCTCGGCGCCCTCCACTTCGATAAAGGTATTAAACTTAAAGGTTTCATGCAGGGTGTGTACCGACTGGTCTTCCTTCATGGCCGTGTAAGTACACTCCAGATCCACTTCGCCGTCAATGAGCACCTTGTTTTTAATAATTTTGGTGTCGGTAATTTCCACATCACACATGCATTTGTTGATCTTTTCAACGTCCGGCTTACCGTCAGGTACTTCGAATTCCTCGTCGATGAGGACCTGTTTGGTGCCGGTTCCCACTGTGTGCTGTAGGTTCATTCTTTCGGTTTCGCAGTTAAACCCCTGTGGGCACTCCGTAAGAACATTCACATCGCGGGTTTCGGTAACCCTGGCGGTAACCTTTAATACTGCAGCAACATCCCAGTCTTCAGCGCACTTGGGATCTCTGGTCAGGCTCACATCCTCCACCACGATGTCAATTTCCGCATTCATGCCCGGCCGGGCGCCTTCCACTTCAATAAAATCAGTAAAATCCAGTTCCGCATGGAAGGTATGAACAGACTGGTCTTCTTTAAAGGCGGTATACATAACTTCCAGCCTGAGGGTTCCTTCCACGATGACCTTGTTTGGTATGACCTCGACCTTTCTCAGCTTGGTGGTGGTGTCTGTGGACAGTATTTCTTCCACATCCGGCTTTGCCTCGGGCACAGAGATTGTGCCGCGGACGATGGTCTGCTCTGTATTTTCACCCACTACCTCTTCTAAACTAAATCTTTCTGTCTCTAACGCAGTGTTGTTGTTGTTATTGTTAACATCATCAAGAGCGCGTCGAAATTTTGGCTTGGGCCCTTTCTTCGTGGCCATTAATCGAGCCTCCTTTCAAGATATCTCCCTAATATATATATTGGATTGTCTGGAGAAATGTGCTGAAAATGTGGTCAATCCTTAAGAAAATGCAAAAAAACAGGAGGAAATATTTCCTCCTGTTTCCTGATTATGGCTGTGGCTTTTGTACAAGTTCAGCAGAGTTGTCCCAAGGTAAGATTGTTTAAACTACCGGCGGGCGAATTCCTGCACCCAGATATATCCATAACCGGTATAACTCTGGTAAACACCCACACCGATTTCATTGTAGTTGCTGTTCAGGATGTTGGCCCGGTGACCGGGGCTGTTCATCCAGTCCTGCATGACCTGGGCAGCGGTTTTCTGACCCATGGCAATGTTCTCGCCGGCAGCGGTATAATAGATACCAAACTTCCGCATCATGTCGAAGGGAGAACCGTAGGTGGGGGAAGTATGGGAGAAATATCTGTTTTTGTACATATCCTGGGCCTTTAACATGGCCACATCGGTAAGGTCCTGTTTTGCCGCCAAAGGCTTCAGGCCGTATTTCGCCCTTTCAATATTCACCAGATCCACCACCTGCTGCTGCAGTTCATTCATAAAGGAAGCAGGCTGCTGGGGTTGTTGAGGCTGCTCTTGTGGTTGCCCCGGTTGCTGAGGCTGCTGTGGTTGCTCCGGCTGTTGAGGCTGTTGTGGTTGCTGAGGCTGCCCCTCTTGCTTGGTGGCCAGCAGTTGCACACAAAGCTTGCCGGCATCGGTATCTGCAATCACCAGGCCGATGCGGTTGTATTTGGCGTTGAGAACGGAACGGCTGCCATAGTACTTCAACTGCTTATCAACCATGGATTTAACCTCGCTGCCGCGAACAATGGTTTGACCCAGGGAAGTATAACCGCCGTCCTTAGCTATTTGTAATAACATGCCGGAACCGGGGATTTGACCTGTTTTTTGGTAATAATCCAGGTTGTTGGCAGCTTGTACGGACAATTCATAGTCGTAGGTAAGCGGGGCAAGGCCTGCCCTGGCTCTCGCCTGGTTTACCAGGGTGACCATATCCTGGTCGTCGCCGGCTGCCGCTAGGGCCGCCTGGGGAGTCATGAAGGGTAACAAAACGGTGAACAGAAACAGGGTTGCCAGGAACACGGACATCTTTTTGAGTCGGTACTGCATTTCTTTTCTCCTCTCCTTTTTGCCTCCGGAGTTAGCTGACGGGTTCGGGCAAGGATATCCCTACCTGACGAGCCAGGATTCACCCCCAAATTGGTTCCTCCGTACCCGGCCTGCCGGGATTCGGCATTTTTTGTGTTTCTTGGCTTTTCAGCCTGAGTCTGTCCTAAATATACAAAAAAATGGTTGATCTTACAAAAGCCGTAATGCCTGTCATTTATTGAACTGTTTAACTGGTTCAGGATATTGTCGAATTTCCTGGTGAAAATCTTATTTTTCGTCATACATACCAACTATTGCCATGGAACAAAAAACCGGGATCTTCGTCCCGGGGTCTTGTCATATTTTAAAATTCTATGTTTAATTTATCCAGCACGTTTTGAATATGATTAAAAACAGTCACCTTGTCGGACCCTGCGAACAACAGCCCCACAGCTTTATTTTCCTCATTCAGTACCAGGGAACCGCTGTCGCCTCCCTGGGATTTCATATCTGTAACCACCTGATCAGCGAAATAAGCGGAGCTCTCATCATCCAGCTTCACTTCCATGGTGGCTCCCACCGCAGTGACAACCCCCCGGGTGACCCCTGTGGTCCTGCCGCTTTTTACCACCTTCATACCCGGCTTTGCCTGGGCTGTTCCCTGCACCTTACCGATGCCCACAATTTCGTCGGTGATGAGGTCCGGCCTGATGGGCCGGGCCACCGCGCAGTCCACAATGTTGGGTGTGCCGCCGCGCTTTACAAATTTAAGCTCGTAATTGGGACGGATGGTACGCACTAAAATATTGGCAAGGCGGGCCACGCCCTTGGCAACCGGGCAGGTGGCAGGGGCTTCTCCCTTTTGCAAGGGAATGTAGCGCAAAAGAGTGGCGATGCGGTCTTCCCGGGTGCCGCCGTCATACTCGCCGGGCTGCAGGACGGGGTCTCCGATGACGGCACGGCCGTCCTTGCCGTTGGTGGCATTGGCCAAAATGTGATTATTGGATAAAATCAGCAATTCCCCGGTGTTGCGGTCCCGCACCACCGCCCCGAAGGTGCCCGCCGTCACCCGGTAATGGCCAATGCTGAGGCCCGGTTGAGCCGGCCTGACGTGCTTGGTTCTTTCTTCATCCAGCAAGCGAACTTCGCCCACTTCAATGACGTCGGTATCCAGACCGTTGATCTTAAAAGGAACAAGGTGCTCCCTGCTGAGGTTTTCGGGAGCTTCTTTCTTTTTTACAAAGACAATAATAGCCGGCTGCTCGGTGCGCTCCCTACCCACTTGTTTGTGACCGACCCCCACGCCAACCACGTTTTTCATGCCAAGCAGGCGCCACCTGGCCTTTTCCAGGGTCTTGAAAAACTTATCCATAAAGGAAATCCCTCCCTAAAATATCCTAGACCATCATATGCTGGTTTTTAGGAAGGGGTACTATGGTTTTAATATTCCGTTCTTGGCACACCCAGGCGGTGTTTACCCCTGGTCTCGATGCCGCCGATGCCGTCAAAGCCCGTAATGGTGCTTTTAATGATATCTCGAATGGCAATGGGATCATGAATGGAGGTGTAGGAAATTTTTTCCACTACAAATACCGGGTCAAAGGCATGAATTAAAACCCTTTTGGGAGAACTGGCGAAATTGGCGCCGGCGCTTAATATGGCCTCATAGCAGGATTGGCAGGCCCCGGCAAAAATCACCAGATCGTCCCTGCTCTTTTCAAAGGAACGGGCAATCTTCACAGCTTCAATAAAATACTTGCTGTTATGATAGTTATTGACATCTTTTAAATCTTTAGCTCCCTTTATTAAGCCGTCGTGCCCGGTCAGTACCAGGATATCCGGGTAGTGTTTTTCCAGCAGCGCCAGCACTTTTTTCGGCTGCTCTTTTTCGTCCACTGCATAACCGAAGGCGGGGATGGAAAGGTTGCGGTAGGTGGTCATGCATAAGTCCAGGTAATCCTTATCCCCGTCCAGGTGCAGTACTGAACCGGGCACATCAAAACCCTCGATTTCACTTCCTTCCGACCTGTCTCCATCTTTGGACCGGCCCATCGAGCAAAGGCCGTCGGTGCACCTTTTGAGCCGGTCTTTTCTTTCTTCCATGCGTCTTTTCATCACCCGGTCCATCACTTCTGCATTATTTTTTAGGGTTTTGGTCCAATATTCGGCCACTTCTTTAGGATCGATTTTTACCAGGTCGTCAACCAGTGAACTGGCAAACAACCTGATGTCCAAACCCTTGAGAACGGCATAATCCAGGCCGTCATCGCCCCGGCGGATACTGGTAACTTTAAAAAAAACGTCATTCCCGTAAGATTTTCGGGCAACAATATCCCCCTCCTGTATTTTAGACACGGTTCTACCCCCTTTCATGTTTGCTCCATCTTATGTATCTTTTTGTGGGGTTGTGAATGACGGCGGTGGTTCATTGGGATATAATAGAACCGAAAAAACTTTGATAAGGGGGAAATCCATGATGTTTTCAGGCAAGGTAACCTGGCAGGGGGGCATGTGCTTTGAGGGAACCAGCGGTTCCCATCATACAATAATCATGGATACAGGAAAAGATATGGGCGGCGCCGACCGGGGAGCCAGGCCCACGGAAATCCTGCTGATGTCGCTGGCCGGCTGCAGCGGCATTGATGTGGTTCATATTTTGCAAAAGATGCACTTATCCATTGATGCCTTCTCTGTTTCGGTGGAAGGGGACCGGGCAGAAACGGAGCCAAAATTTTTTACAGAGATACGTTTACTCTATTCCCTTAAGGGCGAGGCGTTAACTCCGGAAAAGGTGGAACGGGCCATCCGGCTCTCCCAGGAAAAATACTGCTCCATTGCCAATAACCTGAACAGGGTGAGTAAAATTGTGTTTGCCTATGAGGTAAACGGGAAGAGGTTCCCGGAGGAAGGATATTTGTCTTAAGATACTATACGATATGGCAGAGAATAGCAAAAGGTGACTGAAAAATCTCTTTCCGCGAAAAAATCCCCTTACTTAAAAGTAAGGGGATTTGTTACTTGGTGTACCGGTCCGCCACGCTGGAAGCGGCAAAGGAATCAGGTTTTATTTTGGCCTCAAAACCGCTGCCAGTGACCATGCCCACCACTTCTCTGATTAACTCTTTGGTCTCGCCGTGGTGACCCACATCGATATGAATTTCCACATTGATCCCTTCAACGCCGCCCTGCGCCAGGAAAGAAGTAATTTTCGCCCCCAGTTCAAGGCTCATGCTGGTTTCGTAAAAAATCTTTTGACGCAGGCTCTTAATCTTACGTTGCGTATTTTTCCGGTAATAAAACCGGGCGCCCTTTCCTTTGCGATGAACAATAACCGCAGTGACAAAGCAAGTTTCACCCCGCACCTGGGAATCGGTCCCCACTACGATTTTATAAGAAGAGCAGGGGAGGCCTTTAATATAGGCCAGAATGTCCTCCATCATCTCTTCAAAACTCATTTTCCCTTTGGAAGGGCTGATAAAAATCATGGCTGCCTCCGGTGCAAATGCTAATGGGTATTCCTCTCGGGTTCGGCCGTTGACTGTTGGCCATCGGCCTTTAGCCTTATAGGTCTAATAACGGAACGCAAAAGAAATGCCCTCAAGTCTAAGAATGAACCCGTAGATGAAACACATTGGCTAAATGAGCAAACTCCTGCAACGACAAGGTTTCGCCCCTGCGGGCCGGTTCGATGCCCGCTTCCGCAAGCACCTCAAGCCAGGTCTCCCTGTCAGCCAATCCCGAGCCGGTTAAGGAATTGAGCAAGGTCTTCCGCCGCTGCCCGAAGGCAGCCCTGACCACCTTAAAAAACAATTCTTCACTGGTCACCTTGACCGGAGGTACCTCTCTGCGGGTTAACCGGATCACCGCGGAATCCACATCGGGCGCCGGGTAAAAGACGGTTTTCGGAACTCTGGCCACCATCTCCGGCACAGTATAATACTGGACCGCCACGCTGAGGCTGCCGTAGTCCTTCCCTCCCGGGGATGCTTGCAGCCGGTCCGCAACCTCCTTTTGTATCATTACCACCAGACGCTCCAGGTTGAAACCGCCGGTTAACAGGTGCATTAAAATAGGTGTGGTAATATAATAGGGTAAATTGGCTACCAGTTTATATCTCTTTCCCTGTTGTCCGAAGGCCCCGCCTGTTTGTTCCCGGGCCAGACGGTCAAAATCGACCTTCAAGGCATCTCCGTGCACCACCCGGGCGTTGGGAAAATCGGCCAGGGTCTCCTGCAGAATAGGCAGCAGGTTCACGTCCAGTTCAATGGCAATTACTGTTCCGGCAGAACGGGCTAACCTGCGGGTCAGCGCCCCCAGGCCCGGCCCGATTTCAAAGACCAGATCCCGGTCCGTTAGATGAGCGGATTGTATAATTTTCTCAATAATATTGGCATCCATTAAAAAATTTTGCCCCAGAGCCTTGCGCACCTTAAAACCGTGCGCCCGGATAATTTCTCTGACGGCTGAGGGCGAAGTCAATTCCCGCAATGTAGGTTCCGATCCTTCCTAATACTTTATTCTATAATTTTATTATATCCTGTATGTCAATCCTACTACCAATTAAATTCAAGTTAGATTAATGTTTTTGTGGCTAAGGCTGCCCCTTTGTCATTTCTTGTCGTAAAGCCGCTACCTTGGCCACGATGTCTGCCGCCCCCACAATTTCTGTCACCAGGGCGACGCAACGGGCGCCCCTGGCGGTTACCTGGCGGATGTTATGCTCCTTGATGCCGCCGATGGCAACGAAGGGCAAGTCTATATTTTTCACCACATATTCCAGGTATGCCAGCCCCACCGGGTCACAAACGTCTTTTTTGGTACGGGTGGCAAAAATCGGACCAACGCCGATATAATCCACGCCTGCCGCCAGGGCTGCCCTGGCCTGGGCCGGCGAATGGGTGGACAGGCCGATAATCCGCTCTTCCCCCACCAGTTCACGAACCTTTTCTGGTGGCAGATCGTCCTGCCCGATGTGAACACCGTCAGCATCCACAATCAAGGCCAGGTCGATATTGTCATTGACAATAAAGGTGGCGCCGGCCTGGCGGGTCAGTTCCCTGATTTTGATGCACTCCAAGTATTTTTCCCGGGCCTTTTTTTCTTTTTCCCGGTACTGTATGATTCTTATCCCGGCGGCAAGCATGTCCTGCACCACCTGGATGTTATCCCTGCCCCGCGAATATTCTTCGGCGGTAATACCATAGATACCCGGTTTTAAAAACTCCGCCAAACCCCGTTTAACTGTCAATGTTTTTCACCCCGCACTTTCCTAAAAAGTATCTGAGCACCACATCCGCCTGTTTGGCCGCCGTGATAACCACCCCGGGGGCCACCGGCGGGCAATGGGGCTGCACCTCCGACACCAGATCCCCCACCAGGAAAAAATGTTCCTTTACCCTGTGAACCTTAATTTGATCCGTGTTCCCCCAGCCGGCCAACCCGGAAGCTGCCACCAAAAGCTTGCCGGATGGCAGATAGGACTCTACCACCAGTTTTTTGTACTCCGGCCGGTCCAGGGCCTCCACCACCGCATGGCAATCCTCAAACAGGGAGCCGATATTGTCCGGATGAATTTGAACCTGCAGTACATCCAGTTTGATATCGGGGTTAATTTGCAGCAGGTTCCTTTTTAAAGCCTCCACCTTTGCTTCGCCCACCTGGTGGTAAAAGAAAAACTGCCGGTTCAGGTTGCTGTATTCCACCCTGTCAAAGTCCACGATTTTAAAATTTTGGAAACCACTGCGGGCCAGGAACTGGGCGCAGTTGGAGCCCAACCCCCCGGCCCCCGCGATTCCCACCCGGACCCGCTGGATTTTGGCCAGATCCTCCGGCCCGAAGATCATGCTTAAAGCTTTTACAAACTCGTTCATGGCACCAACCCTCAATCCAACGTCTGCCAGTCCTTAAAGACCGGCTGGTAGCCCTGTTTGTAAAGCATGCTGACCATGGCCCGGACATCCCGGTCATCGGAAATATCGAACTGACCCACGGGCTCCTCCCCTTTGACCCGGCCCCCCACCGCCGTGCAGGACCCGGCGGACATTTTGGTAATCCCCAACGGCAGCAGCCGGTCCCTGAGGGTTGCGGATTCCCGGGTGGAAAGGGTGATGCCCCCCCGGGGCATAAATAAACGGAAGGCCAGGATATATTGCACCAGGTTTTTGTCACTGACAACCACCCTGGGCGGGAATCCCCCCACATGGGGGCGCATGCGGGGCGGCGATATGCTGACCTCCACATCGGTGTACCGGTTTTGCAGATAATTGGCATGCAGGCCGGTGAAAAAGGCCTCGGAACGCCAGTCATGCAGGCCCAGCAAGGCTCCCACGTTAACGGTCCTTATGCCGGCCCGGCAGGCCCGCTCCGGGGCTTCCAGGCGCCACAGATAATCCCGCTTGGGGCCGGCCAGGTGTAACTGCCCGTAAACTTCCTCATTGTAAACTTCCTGGTAGAGGGTTAACCCATCCACCCCGGCGGCAATCAGTTCCCCGTACTCCGCTTCCTCCAGGGGATAAATTTCGATGCTGATGGAAGTAAAATACTTTTTCAGCACCTTCACACAGTCCCGGATATAGGATACCGGGGAATGATGCCGGGACTCGCCGGTCAGGATCAGGATGTGCTTGAGGCCGGTGGCAGCAATGACCCTGGCTTCCGCCTCCACTTCTTCCAGGGTCAACTTTTCCCGCTTAATTTGGTTGTGCGCAGCAAAACCGCAGTAAACACATCTATTCACACAGTAATTGGCCAGGTACATGGGTGTGTATAAAAGGATGGTCCGGCCAAAATGTTGGACTGTCAACCGGTGGGCCCGCTGGGCTATCTCTTCCAAAAGGTCCTCCGCAGCCGGTGACAGCAGCGCCAGGTAGTCCAACTCTGACAGCCGGTGTTTGTCAAGAATCCTCCCAACCTCTGCAACGGTTACACTGTTAAAGAACTCGTTAAAATCAAAATCCCTGTACCGCAGGTACTTCTGGTAAAAGCTCACAGCCCCAACTCCTTAATCTTCTCTTAAAAATCCTGTCAGCGGCGAGGATGCGCTGGCATACCGGCGGGTAGCCCCCGGGCCCGCCAGGAAAGCGGCCCGGCCCGCTTGCACGGCCAGGCCGAAGGCCCTGGCCATCACGACGGGGTCCCGGGCGGTGGCCACAGCGGTGTTGACAAGGACCGCCGCAGCGCCCATCTCCATGGCCTCGGCGGCCTCGGAGGGTTTGCCGATGCCCGCATCCACGATAATGGGCAGGGAGATTTCTTCGATCAGGATGCGAATCAGTTCCTTAGTCTTGAGACCCCGGTTGCTGCCAATGGGGGCCCCTAGGGGCATCACGGCAGCAGCGCCGGCCTTTTCCAGTTCCTTGGCCACCATCAAATCCGGGCTCATGTAGGGAAATACCTTAAACCCCTCGGCGGCCAGCGTCTCGGTGGCCTTGATGGTTTCGTAATTGTCCGGCAGCAGGTACCGGTTGTCGGAAATCACTTCAATTTTTATCCAGTCCCCGCAGCCCGCCGCCCTGGCCAGCCGGGCGATACGAACGGCCTCCCTGGCATTTCTGGCCCCTGAGGTGTTGGGCATGATGACGCAATGGGCAGGGATGTGGTTCAAAATGTTTTCTTCCTCGAAATCCGTATCCACCCGCCGCATGGCCACCGTGACCACCTGTGCACCCGAGGCCTCCATGATGCTGGGAATCATTTGATTGGAGGAATATTTGCCGGTGCCCAGGAACAACCGGCTGGTTAATTCTTTTCCCCCGATATGAAAAACATCTTTCATCATTTAACCTCCTCCCACAAATCGCAGCACTTCGATGCTGTCGTTTTCTTGCAAGGTGATGCTTGACCACTCTTCCTTTTTCACCAGCCGGTAGTTATATTCAACGATGACGGTGTCCGGGTTCAGCCCCCGCCGGCCAAGCAGCCCGGCTATGGTGCTGCCGTCCTCCACAATAAGTTCCCTGCCGTTATAAAAAATCTTCAAAGAAATTCACCTCCCTGGCAGGTCGCCCGGTTTTATTCATGGATCAGACCCGCCTTCTTGTATAAGGAATAAAAATGGTGAGTAGGCCCTGCTCCGCGGCCCAGGGCCAGGGAATGGGCGATGGCTGTGGTGATATATTCTTTGGCCGCGCCGACGGCTTCCTTCATGGCATAACCCCGGGCCAGATAGGCCGCGATGGCGGAAGAAAAGGTGCAACCGGTACCATGGGTGTTTCGGGTGGCAATCCGCGGGCCTTCAAATAAAACCATCCGGCGGCCGTCATACAGCACATCCACCGCATCGCCTGCCAGGTGGCCCCCTTTGATGATCACATTCTTCGGTCCCATATCGTAAATCTCCCTGGCTGCTTGCTTCATATCCTCCACGGTCCCAATAGACCCCTTGATGAGTTCCTCCGCTTCCGGAATGTTGGGCGTCACCACATCCGCCAGGGGCAATAAAACCTTAACCAGGGCTGCACAGGCTTCGGGCCGCAGCAATTTATACTTGCTTTTGGATACCATCACCGGGTCCACCACGATGTTGCGGGCCCCTTTCTCCATTAAACATCTGCCGATGGTTTCAATAATTTCGCTGCTGGAGACCATACCGATTTTTACGGCATGCACCTCAATATCATCATAAATACAGTTAATTTGGGCCGCCACCGTTTCCACATCCAGTTCCTTCACCATAAACACCCCGGTGGTATTTTGGGCGGTAACCGCTGTGATGGCGCTCATACCGTAGGTCCCCAGGGCACTGAAGGTTTTTAAGTCGGCCTGGATGCCCGCTCCGCCACAGGAATCAGAACCCGCTATGGTCAGCACATTTTTCATCGGCATCTCTCCCTTGAAAGTTTTAAATACCCATCCAAAGCACAAAAGGTGTGCTTTCAAACCCACAGGAAAGCACACCGAATCAAAACGTGAATCACTCCCTTCGCTGGTATTACCCAGATCAGGTATTGAGGGTCAGGTCTTAACCTTTCTCAGCTTTCGCTCCCCTGTGGCATATATGAAGTTATACCTATCATACATCATTTTAAATGAAATGCAAGATGTTATCCAGCATATGTAAAAATTCCCTCCGAAATGGCACAAAAAAAGGAGGCCTTCCTCCCAACTATTCCAGCACATATACCTTTGTTTTCCTTACCCCCCACCGGAGAGCTTCATTTTTGGTTTCATAAAACAAATCAATGCGGTTCCCTTTAATGTCTCCCCCGGTATCCAAAGCCGTAGCTTTTCCGTAGCCGTCAATATACAGCTTGGTGCCCAGGGGGATGACCCTGGGGTCAACGGCTGCCACCCCCGGCCCTGGCGCGATACCGGAAGCGGTGTTGAAGCCGGTGTAAGTATACCCTGTGGCCAGCATGTCCAGGGCCCGGGAGACCCGTAACGGCTGCCCGCCGCGGCTGATGGCGCTGAGGGTGCCGTATTGAACCAGGCCGTTTACAGGCTCCCGGATCATTTCCCTGGCCACACAGGTGCGGGAAACTTCCTTGCCGTCTTCATAGCGAATGCGCCAAGTTTCCTTTTGCAGGCCCGGTTGGCCCTTTTTTACCAGCCTGGCGAATCCACCGGGCAGCTCGGGGTTGGCAATTCGCTCGGTAACAAAGGGTACGGCTACCTCTTTGGTAATGGTCTTCACTTCAACCCGGATCACCTTGATTGCCATGTCTTTTTTTAGTAAAGCGGTGAGAGCCGGCAGCACTTGATCCGCCGGCTTCAGCGTGATGCCCCGCTGCGCCAACAGCTCCTGAACATTGTGCGCCTTTGTTTGAATGACCGTGGTTTTACCGTCCACGGTTAAAGTGACGGTGATTTCACCGGACACAATTTCTTTCAGAAAAGCCTTTGCATGGGTCAGGGCCTCCGGCAAAACAATCTTTTCGGACCACAGGGCATAGCCCAGCGCCGCCGCCGCCATCAAGAATAAAACGAGGATCCCCAAAAGACCGGCCATGGTTGCTTTTCTGCCGGACTGTCTAGCCTGCAATTTTGCCATTGTGCTGGCATGGGATCTAGTTGGCCATTCCACCGGGCACCAATCCATCATAAACCTCCTCTCGTGGATAGGGTATTGCTTTTATACCCATATTCTCCCAGGGGACATGGCAACCCTTCCCAAAAATTCATACAAATTCCACCCATGAGCAACAGGGGACGTCAGGGTTTTTGGCAGTTTTGAAGATATGATTTTTACAATTATTCAAGGATATGGACCTTGACCGTGCGCCTACCCCAGCTTATGGCCTGTTGGTAGGTGTTGAAAAAAACGTCGATACGGTTGCCTTTTATGCCGCCGCCCGTATCCGCAGCAACGGCATAACCATAATTTTCGACATATAGCTTTGTACCCAGGGGAATCACCCGGGGGTCTACGGATACCACGCCTTCATAGGGGTAAAGCCCCGTGGCCATACGGTGGCCGGTGTGGGTATAAGCGGTGGACACAGCGGTCATAACTTTGCCGCTCTTTTCCAATGTAAAATTGGTCCGGACGGCTCCCCTGAGCTTGCCGCCCCGGGATACCGCAAAGTTGGGGCCACAGGCCACCACCATGGGCTGCGGCTTCCTGACCACCTCTTTGCCCATGACCTGTCGTTTTACTTCCTTACCATCCTGGTAGGTGACCCGGACATAATTACGACTTAATCCGTAACTCCCGTACCGGATTACCTTTTGTTGGCCGGGAGCCAGTGTACGGTCCGCTTTTCTCTCCACCCGGAAGGGAATAAATTGCGGATCGGTGATATCCTCGGTGGTCACCCGGGATATTTTAATCCTCTGGTCATCAACCACCCGGGAGCCCGGGGAAGGCTCCACAATATCTGCTTCTCTTAAAGTTACTCCGGCCTTCCCCAATGCATCCGCCACCGTGCCCCGGAATTGAAGCAGTGGGATTTCCCTGCCGTCCACAGAGATCACCAGGTGTTTGCCCCAGATGAGGCAGTAAAAAAGAAGGGCCGCAAAACTTAATAATACCCCTAAGAGGAGCCGACACGCCTTGTCCTGCCGTATCAAACAAATCCGTATATCGATGGTAGTTCCCCCCTCTGGTTTGGCAAGTCCTTACCATCAAATATATTCAGGTTGCGGGAAATCATGCCATTTTTAAGAGTGGCAGGCCATGATTCCTGTATTCATTCAATGGGACACGCCTCATTTTGACAATTAGTGAATATAATATACCACCCGGTCATGCTTGCCCGCCGAGCTTGACCACAAATAAAGGATAAACAAAGGATGAGGAGGTATTGGTTTATGCCTAACGGCACTGTCTGCCAGCTGGTTAAACTGCCGGTGGTAGTGGGTGAAACGGCTGGGTCGGTAACCGTTGAAAACATCACTTGCCCGCCTGAAGCAGTAAAAAAAGTGGATCACATCGATGTGGTGGTTCGGGACCTGGAAGCTGACCCGGTATTTACCGCCCCTACCAAGGAGGGGGTCTGCAACAGCCCCAAGGCCACCGTGCACTTTGGCGATCCCCAGTGCGGCAATCAACCCAGGGAAATTCGTAAAATAAATATTCACGGCACCGTCCACAAGCAAATTTTCTATGTTGATAAAGATGATCATGTTCGTCACATGAGCGAAGACATTGATTTTACCAAAGCCATCACCCTGTCTCCGCCTCTGATCGTGCTGGAACCCCAGAACGTGGAAATTGATTTTCGCAATGTCGACGTGAACGTCAGCTTTGATTTGCCCCGACCCACCAGGATCCAGCAGGTGGTGGATGTATCCTTTACACTGAAAATTGTTGAACAGACTCAACTGTTTGTTTCCGTTTTCCCCAACGGCTGCGAGCCCACCGCCACCCTGGGAATTCAGGATGAAACCTTTGAAGATTGGATTGGCAACTGCCCCGCCCAGTGGCAATGTGTAAACGTCTGCCCCAACCCTTACGGCCGTACCGGCCAGGCCGCCCAGCTGGGTTGTTGCCCGACCCTGCCTGCCGGCATGTCCCGCAATGTACCGGATGTACTGCCCGGAACCGCCTATGAATTGACCTTCTGGGCCCGCTCCGTTGAAGTGCCCAGGGACCCCTGCGACTTCACCCTGGTGGCGCAGATTCAGTTTCTGGATGCCGCTGGCAACCCCACCGGTACCGTCCAGCAAACCATTACATCCCAGCAGCTCAGTGATACTTACCGGCAGTTCCGGGTCAACGGCACGCCCGCTCCCGAAGGCACTGCTTCCGCCATTGTAAGCTTTACCTTTACACCACAGCCCTGGAATACCTGCGCCGCCTTGCTTGATGACGTCACCTTCGGCCAGGTGGGTGTTTAGTAAAATAAAAAGAGGAGGAACCTCAGAAAAAGCCTTGAGGTTCTTCCTCTTTTTATACGCGTTCAATGGCAACCGCCCTGGCCGGTGCGCCGTCTGCCCGGCGGGTCTTCAACGGCAGGCAGCAAAGAGTAAAGTTTCGGCCAATCAAGGGTTGGATATTGCAGAGATTTTCTATCAGCAAGATCTCTTGGCCAAGGAAAATTTTATGGATGAACAGCGGGGAGGCCGCTTCCACAGGATCAACGGAAATGGCATCCACCCCTACGGCCTTGAGATTAAACTGAGTTAGCCAGCGGGCCGCCGCCGGGGATAGGACCGGGAACCCTTGAAAATACTCCTGCTGACCCCAAAAATGTTCCCAGCCGGTATAAAGGATGAGAAACTGAACGACCTGCAACGCCTGTTGATGGGGAAGCAAGTCCTCGGGCTGAATCCGCCCTTTAACGGCAGACACATCCACCGCCAAGGCCGGACCGTAAAAGGAATCCGCCGGAAACTGATCCAGGGTCTTACCATCGGCAAACAGGTGCGCAGGACTGTCCATGTGAGTGCCGGTGTGGGAAAACATTCTCAATTCGGTTTCCCGGAAGCCCTCCCTTTCCAACGCACAGGCGTCAATCAGTGCCGGCGGCCTGGTGCCGGGATAGACCGGCATATCCGGGGTGATGGTGCGGGTAAGGTCGAGGATCTTTATGGCTTTACCTCCTGTTCTTGGGACTCAGGGGGACGGTTCTCTTTGGGACTCAGGGGGACGGTTCTCTTGAGTCTTTTGCTCGAGGAAATCCCTGGCAGAAAACCACTGCCAGGGATTTCTAAAAAGTACCTGGCACTTCACCTCTACAAAGGAATTCCCGTTAGTCTAACTACTAGACCCGTAAGCTTGACCCGTCAGGCGACAGCCAGACCCCAAAGGAATCCCCTTAAGTCTAATACTCAATCCCCTTCTGGGCAGGGATTCCCTGTTGGTAGGGGTGTTTGATTTCCTTCATTTCGGTGACCAGATGGGCCCGGTTCATGATTTCCGGTGGGGCGTCCCGGCCGGTGAGCACCAGGTGCAGGGCTTCCGGTCTTTTGTCCATCAATGTCAGCACGGCCGGTAGTTCAAGAAGCCCATATTTAAGAGCGTACAGGATTTCATCCAGGATCAGCAGTTGGTATTGCCCGGACAGCATGGCGTCTTCCGCTTGTTGTAGCGCTTGCCGGGCAGCCTGCTGCTGACGGGCCACATCTACCGGGTTGTGCAAGTTGATAAACCCCAGCCCCAGGGGCCGGATTTCAAATCCCGGCTGCATGCACTGCGCCGCCAAGTGCTCCCCGCACTGCCGGCCCTTGATAAACTGCAGCATCAAGACATTCCTGCCATGGCCCCAAGACCGCAGGGCCAGCCCCAGGGCGGCGGTGGTTTTCCCCTTGCCGTTCCCGGTAAAAACCAGAACCAATCCTTTTTCCTTCTCCAAAAAAACTCCCCCATTTCCACTCAATTCAAGTCGGGGACGGTTCTTGACTTGAATTCCAGAATTTTGAATTCAAGTCAAGAACCGTCCCTGACTTGAATTCGACTAGTTTTTGATGGGTAGGTGGAACAAGGTAATGGTATTGGCGGCGGTGAGGTGTGCCAGTTCTTCGGGATTCATTTCTCGTAGCTGGGCAATATGTTCCACCACATGGCGTACGTAGGCCGGTTCGTTACGCTTGCCCCGGTGCGGTACGGGGGTTAAATAGGGGCAGTCTGTTTCCACCAGCAGTCGGTCCAGGGGAATTTTAACGGCTATGTCCTTTAGCTTGCCGGCATTGGCAAAGGTAACAGGTCCGGCCAGGGAAATGTACAGTCCCAGTTTGATACATTCCCGGGCCACTTCCCAACTGCCGGAGAAACAGTGCATGACCCCCGAGGCCGGGTAGGGGGCCTCTTCCCGCAGTACCTGCAGGATATCCCCGTGGGCGTCCCGGTTGTGGATGATAAAGGGGAGCTTCAGTTCCCTGGCCAGCAGCAGTTGCTCCCGGAAGACTTTCTGCTGAACGTCTCTGGGTGACAGGTCGTAGTAGTAGTCCAGGCCGATTTCGCCGACGGCCACCACTTTTGGGTGGGCAGCCATCTCCTTCAGTTGCTGTAAATAGTCCTCCGGCACATCCTTGGCGTCGTGGGGGTGGACGCCGACGGCTGCATAAATGAAGGGGTATTTTTCTGCTAGATCAATGGACCGGCGGGAGGACGCCAGGTCATAGCCCACGTTGATGAGGGCAGTCAGTTCCCGGCCGCAGCGGGCAATGACGTCGGCGCGGTCTTCGTTGAAACGTTCGTTGTTAAGGTGGGCATGGGAGTCAATCAGCATGGTAGACCTCCTGTTGGGTCGGTGGTGGCACTCTTCATATATGCACTCCTAAGCAGCACCTTTAGGCCTGCTCCAGCAACTTCAGGTCAATCCTGGGGAACAGCACTTCGCCCCGTTTCACGGTGGTTCCGGCAGGCAGTTTGCCCCAGCGGAGACTGTCCCAGGTGTGCAGTTCCGGTTTGTCTGCAATACCCAGCTGGGGCCAGACACGACCGGGCAGGTTGGGCATAAAAGGAGAGGCCATGATGGTGGCAAAACGGATTACTTCAGCCACGTTGTATAGAACGGTGTTTAGTCTTTCGGTCTGACCGTTTTTGGCCAGGGTCCAGGGAGCGGTTTCTTCCAGGTACTTGTTGGCCCGGCCCACCATTTGCCAGATGGCCGCCAGGGCGTTGGAAATCTCGCTTCTGTCCATGTATTCTGCCACCAGCCTGGGAGTTTCAGTGGCCAGATCAATCAGTTCGGCGTCCGGTCCTTCGGGGGCGCCGGGGGCCTGCAGGACGCCCTGCCGGTATTTTTCCACCATGGTGGCGGAGCGGGACAGCAGGTTGCCGTAATCGTTGGCCAGATCCATATTAATGCGCTTTACCAGGGCCTCTTCGGAGTAAAGGCCGTCGGAGCCAAAGGGCAGTTCCCGCAGCAGGAAATACCGCACGGCATCCACCCCATATTTATCCACCAGCACATGGGGGTCCACCACATTGCCCTTGGATTTGGACATCTTGCCGCTGTCCAGCAACAGCCAGCCATGGCCGATCACCTTTTTGGGCAGGGGCAGGCCCAAGGCCATCAGCATAATGGGCCAGATGATGGTATGGAAGCGCACAATGTCCTTCCCAACCAGGTGGATATCGGCGGGCCAGAATTTCCGGTAGAGACTGTCATCCTCTGTGCCGTAGCCCAGGGCGGAAATATAGTTGGTCAAGGCGTCCACCCAGACATAGACCACATGCCTGGGGTCAAAGGGAACAGGTATCCCCCAGTCAAAGGTGGTTCTGGAAACGCAGAGATCTTCCAGTCCCTGTTTGACAAAGCTGACCATCTCGTTACGGCGGGAAACCGGTTGAATAAAGTCCGGGTTTTCTTCGATGAACTTCAACCAGCGATCGGCATATTTGGACATACGGAAGAAGTAACTTTCCTCCCGTACCTTTTCCACATCCCGCCGGCAGTCCGGGCATTTGCCTTCCACCAGCTGGTATTCGGTAAAGAAGGTTTCGCAGGGAGTGCAGTACCAGCCCTCGTACTCGGACTTATAGATATCCCCCTGGTTATAGAGCTGCTGGAAAAACTGTTGTACCACCTTGCGGTGACGTTCATCGGTGGTGCGGATAAAGTCGTTGTAACTGACATCCAGCCGCTCCCACAGCCTTTTAAAGCCAGCCACAATATGATCCACGTATTCCTTGGGGGTTTGGTTTTTGGCCCTGGCCGCCCGCTCAATTTTTTGCCCGTGTTCATCCGAGCCGGTGAGAAACCAGACATCATGTCCGGTGAGCCGCTTGTAGCGGGCGATGGCATCCGCTGCCACGGTGGTATAGGCATGGCCGATATGCAGGTTGTCGCTGGGATAATAAATGGGTGTGGTGATGTAAAAACCAGGTTTTGTCAAAGCGTTCCCTTCCCTTCATGAAATAATATAAAGAGATAAACAAAAACCCCGCCCCTTTGCAGGGGCGGGGTATGAACCCGCGGTACCACCCTGATTCACTGCCACCTTACGGGGGCAGTCTCAGTAGCGCATTAACTGCACTAAACAAGCAAATAACGGTGCTCCACCGTCCGGCCCTACTGGCGACTTTCAAACCGGCAGCTCCGGGGCCATGTTCAACCGGTTTTCCCTGCGGGCTTGCACCTCCCCCCGCTCTCTGTAAGGGTCCCCCGACTTACTCATCCCCATTATCGCCTTTAACAATCTCGATTTTAACCAACAAAAACTGCCATGTCAAGTTTCCCCTGTCCCTGTGGTATTTATACCATTTTATTACAAAAAATAAAAGTAAAATATTGATTGTAACGGGTATGACTGGTATGATTAGTTGTAGTAAATTCTGGTATATTGTCGAATGTAAAAGATGGGGAGGGAAAGCGGATTGAAATCCACAGGTATTGTTCGCAAGGTGGACGAGCTGGGTCGGGTGGTTATTCCGATTGAGTTGCGCCGCACACTGGGCATAGATGAGAAAGACGCCCTGGAAATTTACGTTGACAATGAAAAAATTATTTTGCGCAAATATGAACCAGCTTGTGTTTTCTGCGGTAACGCCTCGGACGTACAGCATTACAAAGGCAAAATGGTCTGCCGCGAGTGCGCCACTGCCATGGCAGAAAATATAACTAAAGAAGTTGTATAGTGGGTATATAAAAGTGAGGGACTGGAAGGTCTCTCGCTTTTTATTTTTCTGTAAAGTCATGGTTCCAGCCATCAGCCAATTATGGGTTATGGCTCTTGTCAAGCGAGTATCGCTTGATTCTAACAGTTAAAAAGCTGACGGCTGATAGCCAGACCCCAAAGGAATACCCTTAAGCCTCATGTACCGCCGCGTAAACCTCTCTTTTGGAAATTCCCCTCAGCCGGGCCACCTGTTTGATGGCTTCTTTCTTTTCAACTCCCTGTGCCACTAGGGCTGCCACGTGTTCTGTTAAAGAAAGGTCTGCCCATTTTTCCTGCTGCCGGGCTGCTGCTTCTTCTTGAGGCAGCCCCCCCACGATTAAGGTGATCTCCCCTTTGGGGCGGTTTTCGTTGTAATATTCCACCAGTTCCGAGAGGGTGCCCCGTTTAAATTCTTCATGGAGTTTGGTCAGTTCCCGGGCCACCGTGCAGGGCCGGTCGCCCCATTCCGCCAGCATGTCCCTCAAGGTATCCGCCAGCCGGTGGGGGGATTCGTAAAACACCATGGTCCGTTGTTCCCACCGCAGGGCCTGGAGTTGCTTGCGCCGGGTTTTACGCTGGTTGGAAAGGAACCCTTCAAAAACAAATTTATGGGTGGGCAGCCCGGAAGCCACCAGGGCCGCGATAGCGGCGGAGGGGCCGGGAACGGGAATCACTTCAATGCCATGCTGCAGGGCCTGGCGTACCAGATCAGCGCCCGGGTCCGAAATCCCCGGCATGCCGGCATCCGAAACCAGGGCGATGTTTTCCCCCTGCAGCAAGCGGTGGATCAGGTGTTCTTCTTTACTCTCGCTGCTGTGGGAGTGGTAGCTGACCAAGGGCGTGTGAATTTCGTAATGGCTTAACAGCTTTCTGGTGTGGCGGGTATCCTCTGCTGCGATACAATCTGCTTCTTTCAGGACCCGTAACGCCCGGAGGGTGATATCTTCCAAATTGCCAATGGGGGTGGCGCAGAGATACAGGACACCTGGGGCCTTACGCTCCATCACACTGTTCTCCTCTATTCATCAGGGCATAACAGAAGATGCATTCTCCCTCTCGCCCCTTGCCAAAATACAGGTTACAGATGTGAAATCCTTTGTCGTATAAATTCCATAAATTCCTTGCGCCGGGCTTATTCTGAATGTCGCCTCCCCCGCCGTCTTCCAAATAAAGGCCCGCCACTTCCCGCCTCAGCCGGGCGTTTTCGTCTTCCAATTCTTTCACTTCTTGCTTCAGTCGATCCACTTCGTCACAAATTTGACGCAGGGCCTGTTCCAAACGATTAATCCTGCCGGGCAGGGCAGCCACAGTTGCATTCACCTCGGCCTTTCTTGATTTTTAATTCATTTAAAGGATATTCCCGGACAGCTTTGCTCTCCTGCAATTCTACACTAACGGTCTTGCGGAAGATATTGATGGCAACGATTTTTCCTTCTCCTTCCGGTGCCAGTACGTGGGTACCGACCTCGGGGTATCCTGCCTTGGCCTCTTCGTAAACATCGTTTTCATATTTGAGACAGCACATCAGCCGCCCGCAAATACCGGAAATTTTGGTGGGGTTTAAGGATAAATTCTGTTCCTTGGCCATCCGGATGGAAACCGGCGCAAAATCCGCCAGCCAGGAAGCACAGCACAATTCCCGGCCACAGCAACCCAGACCGCCTACCATCTTGGCCTCATCCCGCACCCCAATCTGGCGAAGTTCAATACGGGTTCGGAAGACCGCCGCCAAGTCCTTGACCAGTTCCCGGAAGTCTATCCTGCCGTCAGCGGTAAAATAGAAGATGATCTTGTTGCCGTCAAAGGTTTGCTCCACACCGATCAGCTTCATGGGCAGTTGATGGGCGGCAATTTTCTCCAGGGCCACCTGAAATGCTTTCTTTTCCTTTTCCCGGTTGGCTTCCACCTGCCGGTCATCTTCCCCGGCGGCCTTGCGCAGTACCTGCTTTAAGGGCGCCACCACCTCTTCATCGGGCACTTCCCGGGGGGCCACCACCACTTCTCCGTATTCAATACCCCGGGTGGTTTCCACCACCACGTGATCACCCTTGTCCAAAGGAATGTCTGCGGGGTCAAAATAATATACCTTGCCCGCTTTTTTAAAGCGAACCCCAACTACTTTTACTGCCATTCCAGTTTCCTCCATGGGAGTGTATTTTCAACATGAGAACCTCCAAGGTCATTCGTGTATTGGCATTAGCCAGAATTCTCTCCCGGGCCAGTTTTATTTCTTCAAGTATTTCCGTAAGAACAGAGGGATCATACCGGTTTGACTGTTCCACAATTTTCTCCGGCTTATCCTGGTTTATTAAAATCTCTTTTTTGCCTGTGTACTGATAGACCAGTAAATCACGAAACCATAATAACATGATCTCCAAATACTCTGCCGCTTCATTTCTGTCGCCGGAAAGCTGTTCCGCCAATTCCAGGGCCCGGATTTTATTCGTTTGAGGTAACCACTGCGCCAACTCCAAGGCCTTGGCCCGTAAGGGCCATTGGTCATCGCCCTTAGCCAGCCGAACCGCCCTGCCCAAACTCCCCCCTGCCAAAGGGGCCAGTTTAGTTGCATCTTCTTTGTTCATGGCACAAAGGCTGACCAACCCTGCCGCCACTTCCCGGTTGCTCAAGGGCCGAAACTGGAACTGCTGACAACGGGACAAAATGGTGGGCAACAGGGCATAGGGCTGGTCGCTTAACAAAATAAAGACCGTTTGACCGGCGGGCTCTTCCAATGTTTTTAAAAAACAATTGGCTGCTTCCTGGGTCATGGCTTCCGCCCGTTCCACCACGAAGACCTGCCGACCGGCCTGGTAGGGCTTATATTGCACCTGACTTTGCATCTCCCTGACCTGTTCAATTTTGATGGTGGTCCCGGTGGGCTCCAAGCGATGCAAGTCGGGATGGTTTCCTCCTTCTATCTGCCGGCAGGAACGGCAGCAGCCGCAGGCATCGCCCTCACTGGGTTGATCGCATAACAGCGCTCCGGCATAGGCCTGCGCCACTGTTTGTTTGCCAACCCCCGGCGGCCCCATAAAGAGGTAGGCATGGGCCACCCGGTTTCTCTGCAGGGAATTTCTCAGGGTCCGGATCACTTCCTGATGCCCGATAATATTATTTAATTTATACACAGATTAAACCACCCACCACTCCGCAAATGACGGTATGGAGCTCCTCTATGGACCGCCGGGCGTCCAGCACCAGATAAGCCTCCGGGTTCCGTCGGGCTAACGCCAGGTACCCGTTGCGGACCCTTTGATAAAACTCCAGGGATTCATTTTCCAGCCTGTCCGCCGGCCGGTCCTTTCTGGACCGAACCAAACCCTCCCGAGGAGGTATATCCAACAGGATGGTCAGGTTGGGCCACAGACCTCCCGTGGCTAATTCATTAATGCTCGCCAAAAAACCGGTATCCATCCCTCTGCCATAACCCTGGTAGGCCAGGCTGGAGTCAATGTAGCGGTCGCACAGCACCACCCTGCCCTGTTCCAACCGGGGCCGGATCACCTGAGCCACCAACTGGGCCCGGGCCGCGGCATAAAGCAACGCCTCGGTGCGTCCCTGCATTTCGGAAAAGTTTGGATCCAGCAGCAGTTCCCGGATTTTCTCCCCCACCGGAGTGCCTCCCGGTTCCCGGGTGGTATAAGTGGGGATTTGTTTTTGAATTAAATATTTATTTAACAGGTTGAGCTGGGTGGTTTTTCCCGACCCATCCACGCCTTCGAATACGATGAATATGCTGCCCACCTCCAATGGTTTTTGCTGAAGGCCAATGGCCAACGGCCCGCTTTTAAAGGGCTGTATCCTCTACACCAGTACCCTCAACTTCCGCAATTTTCCATCCCCGGGTCCCTGCACATGCAGGCCCCGCTGCCTGACTTCCAGGAGATAGTCCAGGACCGGTTGTTCTATGACTTCCCCAGGGCAAATGACCGGGATGCCGGGCGGGTACACGGCAACGGTTTCCCCACAGATCATGCCCAGGGAATTCTCCAGCGATACATATTGACCGGGTTTTTGCCAGGCTTCCCGGGGGGCTAATGCCACCACCGGGGGGGGTAACCTTGGGGGCTCCGGCAAGTGCAGGGGGGCCCCTGCCTCGGTGACCACCAGCTCCTCAATGGCCCGAAACAGCCGCCGGCAGTCCTCCTCATTGGCGCCCAGGGAGATCACTGCCACCACACCGGCGGCATCGGCCATTTCCACATGGACATGGTATCTGTGGTGGAGGAGTTCGGCTGTTCTATAACCGGTGAGACCCGAAGGGAGCAACGATATGGTTAAACGGGTGGGGTCCAGAAAAGCGGCGCCGGCCGCCCCCAGGCGCTCCCGGCTTAAAACCCTTACCCCTTGCATTTTAGACAGCTTGTCCCTGCACCAGCCGGCCAGCCGGAGGGATTTATCCAGCAGTTCCCTCCCCTTCAGGGCCAGCTGCCGGCGAGCCACATCCAGGGACACCATCAGGAGATAAGAGGGGCTGGTGCTCTGAAGCATACGCAGGGCTTCCGCCACCCGCCCGTGGTCAACCCGTTTTCCTTTTAAATGAAGCATGGAGGACTGGGTGAGGGACCCGCCGGTTTTATGGGTGCTTTGCACCACCGCATCTGCTCCACAGCTCAGGGCGTCCGGCGGCAGCTCCGGGTGAAATCGCAGGTGGGCCCCGTGAGCTTCGTCTACCAGCAGGGGTACCCCGGCCCCGTGGCAAACAGCGGACAAAGAAGCGATATCCCCTGCCACGCCGTAGTAGGTAGGATTTACGGCCAGCACGGCTTTAACGTCGCGGTTTTCACTCAATAATTTTTTAATTTGTAAAACATCCGGGCCGGCTAAACAGGCAAAATCATCGAGAACCGCCGGTTGGTAATAAACGGGTATTGCCCCGGATAATATCAACCCGGAGACCACAGAACGGTGCGCGTTTCGGGGAACGATAATTTTATCTCCCGGGCCGCAACAGGCCAGTATTAAAGCCATCAGCCCACAACTGGTGCCGTTTACCAGAAAAAAACTTTTGTCGGCTCCGTAGGCCCCGGCTGCCAGTTCCATCGCTTCGGCAATGGCCCCCTGCGGGTTGTGTAAATCATCCAGACCGGGGATTTCCGTTAAATCCATTCGGAACATACCCGGGCCTGCCAATTGTAAAAATTCAGGCGGAATGGCTTCCCCGCTCCTGTGACCGGGAATATGAAACTGCGCCCCCGGCGCGGTCAAATGTTTTACCAGGGCCTCCCAGAGAGGGGCTCGCTGCTGTGTCATCTTAACAACCTCTGAAAATATCTTAACAATTTATTTTATCATATACACTTTTTAACTGCTAATTTAGTTTCTGATTTCTTTGGAATAACTTAAGCCTTATAGCTCAAATCCGTAAGGGAAAGCTAACTTTGAAGACTTGTTTAAGAAATGGCCTTTGGCCATTGGCCACTGGCTTTTTTAAAAATAAACCCCAAAAGCTAACGGCCAACAGCTAATGGCTAAAGGCCTGACCCCAAAGAAATGCAGCATAAGCAGAAAGGAGCACCATGATGCGGCAAGCGAAGTCCCCGCAGATTGATGAAAAGGCTTTATCAAAAAAATACAGGACCAGTGTTTCCAGGCTGATAAAATTGTGGAAAGAGGGCAGAAGCGATGTGGAAGTGGCCACCCAAACCGGCGTTGATTTAATGACATTGCGCCAGATAAAATCGGACATTGAACTGGCCCACCGCAGGTTGCGGTTGGAAAAAAAGAAAGAGGCCCTTGCAAAAACTCAGGCCTCCTTGCAGCGCCAAATTTTCTTAAGACCGCTTATATAAGTGTCATAATCCGGGTCATCCCAGGCCAGGTCGGTGATTTTTTGCTCACAAACAGAACAAATACCCTTGCCCAGAATGATAATGCCTGCGTTTTTTTCATGCAGGACTGACCGACATAATATGCACTCTGGCATTTCTTTCACAATCACCGAACCCCCCTCGCCCCCGCTGCTTCTATTTTCGTCAAAAAACGTTAGTTTAAAACTTCGTTATTTTAATTTATGCTCCTGCAAAGGTTTTGGTGCTGGCAAACCTTCTCTTTAATACCGGTTGTAAAACCGGTATATTAATTTGGGCCAACCGCTCTTTTCCTCTGCAACAGGTTTAAATATCTCCGTTGAATATTTTTTCCAATCATGGTTTTAACAAGCAACAAAGTAGTTTTTTGCTATTATTGTACATCTTTTTTGTCAAAGATATAAATACTAATCACAGACGGCAAAAAAGTGGTGACTTAAATGTTGGAACCCTGGCGCATTTCACACTGGCAGGCCACGGCTATGGTCATGATTGTCTATGCCACATCCATTTTGTTTGTATCGGGAATTGTGGCCAAAGGAGCCGGCATGAGTTCCTGGATGTCACTGTTCATTGCTCTGGCCTTTGGTTTGCTGGTTGCGGTACTTTCCAGTTCCCTGGGGTTAAAGGTATCCCGATAAAACAGTTAGATTTTTCCCAGTACACCTTTCCGGCTTCCATCACCTTTGTTAATTTGGGATTAACTTTGTTCTTATATTCAGTATCTTTGTTCAGACATGGCAAGGAACTCCCCCAAGGAGGGCGGACAAATTGAGTATCCTGAGTAATTTTATAAAATTGTTTTTCAGACACGCCGAAAAAAAAGAGATGCCCTATAGACAACAAGAACTGAACCTGAACCAGGTCTATACCAGGCAGGAACTTATGGAACTTCCCGTGGACCGCTCCCTTGCCCGGAACCTGGAGCATATTATCAACATCCTGGGTCATAACGTTGACTTTGTCAAGAGGGATTTTGTACTGGGGCTGGAGGAACCGATTAAGGCAGCCATTTGTTATATGGACGGCCTGATTAATTCCGAGATCCTGGGCTCTGATATCATGAGACCCCTCCTGGAGGCAAATGCCAGAGAAAAGTCCGGCCAAAAGTTACTGAAATTATTAACGCAGGGAGGTCTTATTGCCAAGGCAGAGATTCAAAAGGGAGAAAATTTTCAAACCATCGTCTCCCATGTACTGGTGGGAGAAGTTGTTTTATTCATAGACGGCTTTGCCCGGGCTTTCATCATTAGCTGCAAGGGATACAATGGTCGGGGGATTCCGGAACCTATCCAGGAAAACGCCATCCGCGGTCCCAGGGAAGCCTTTGTTGAACTGCTTTCTGTCAATATCAGTTTGATTCGGAAGAGGTTGGTAACACCCAATTTGGTGGTGGAAAACTATCAGATCGGAAGAATAAGCGCCACCAACGTGTCCGTCCTTTACCTGAAGGGTTTGGTCTCCGAGGACCTGGTGGCCGAAGTGAGGCAAAGGCTGAACCGTATTGACATTGACGCGGTGCTGGAAAGCGGTTACCTTGAGCACTTCCTCAAGGACAGCCCGTACTCGCCCTTCCCCCTGGTGATTGCCACCGAACGCCCGGACAAGGTGGCAGCGGATTTGCTTGAGGGCAGGGTCGCCATATTGACGGACAACACCCCCTTTGCACTGGTAGTCCCGGGACAGTTTTTTTCGCTGATACAAAGTTCCGAGGACTATTACACAGAATTTTACTTTGCCACCTTTGTCAGGTGGATCAGGCTTTTTTCCTTCTTTTTAGCGTTAACCTTACCGTCTCTGTATATTGCCGTGACAAATTTTCACCAGGAGATGATCCCCACCACCCTGTTTATCAGTATTGCAGCCAACCGCCAGGGCGTGCCCTTCCCGGCCGTTATTGAGGCCTTGATTATGGAAATTCTCTTTGAGGCCCTGCGGGAAGCCAGTATCCGTTTGCCCACCACCCTGGCCCAGACCATCAGCATTGTGGGCGCTCTGGTCATCGGCCAGGCAGCGGTGCAGGCCAATATCGTCTCCCCGGCCATGATTATTGTGGTGGCTACAACCGGCATTGCCACCTTTACCATACCACAGTACAACCTGGGTCAGTCTGTCCGTTTGCTGCGTTTTCCCTTAATGCTGGCTTCGGCTTTCCTGGGATTATTTGGATTAATGACGGGGCTGCTGGCCATACTGCTGCACCTGTGTTCGCTGAGAAGCTTCGGCGTACCCTACTTAAGCCCCCTGTCACCCTTTAATTGGCAGTCTTTTAAAGACACCCTCATCGTGGCGCCCCACTGGACCAGAAGGAACCGGCCCGCTGAAATGGTGCAGAGAAATGTAAACCGTATGAGCAAAAACCTGAAGCCCGGTCCAAACAAAGGTTAGAAAGGAACAGCCATGGCGGTTCGACTTCTCCGTATCGCGATTCTCTTGTTTTTATTATCTACACTGACCGGCTGTTGGGACTTGCGGGAGGCTGAAAAAACGGCCATCGTGGTAGGCTTTGGCATTGACCGGAAAGAGGACGGCGCCATAGAACTGGTTGTCCAAACGGTTCGCCCTCAGCCTACCGGAGCAGTGGGGGACGGCGCCGGAAATGATAAGCCGCCCTACCACAACTGGTACTCCACCGGCGAGACCGTGTTTGATGCGGTGAGAAACCTGGCGCTCCAATCGCCCAACCAGTTCTTCTGGTCCCATAACCAGGTGATTTTAATCTCCGAAAAGTTAGCCAGACAAGGTGTACTGGATGTTATGGACTTTCTGGAAAGGGATCCTGAATTTAAGCAAAGCAACTGGGTCCTGATTGCCAGGGATGAACAAATCAAAGATATTTTAGAGGCCGGCGAAACGGGCCAGCAGCCCCCCGCCAGAGCTCTGGCCGATATAATTGATCTGCGGGAGCGTACTTCCAAATACGCGGTTTTAAACCTGGGGGACTTTTTTCAGATGCTGGACAGTCCTGACCAGGAACCCTTTACAGCCGGTGTAACCTTCTTCGAAGGCATTATGAAACCCAAGGAAGAAGCGGTGAAAACGGTGGAAAAAGCAAAAAAAACTTTTGAATTGCGGGTCACCGATACCGCTGTTTTCAGGGAAGACCGCATGGTGGGCTGGCTGAATCCCACCGAGAGCAGGGGCCTTTTGTGGGTGAGAGGCGAAGTCCAGCAGGGGTTGCTTGTTACTGACTATGAGAAGAAGAAAGTGGTTTTTGAAATTCTTAAGAGTTCCGCTAAAATTGAACCCCGGGTGATGGACGGCAGGCTGATCATAAAACTTGATGTGAAAACAGAATGTAACCTAGCCGAGGCCAGCCCCGGTATTTTCAAGATTGATGCAGATGTTAGAAAGCAACTGGAACAGGTGATCGCCAAAAAAATTCAGGAGGAAATGATGGCGGGCGTCACCCGCTGTCAGGAGCTTAATTCCGACGTGCTGGGTTTTGCCGGAGCAGTCCACAGAACTTTTCCGGAAGCCTGGAACAAAGAGCTGTCCAAGCAGTGGCCGGACATTTTTCCTGACTTGGAGGTACAGATTGCAGTAAAACCTAAGCTTAAAGGCCTTGGACTGATAACCACCTCTATCAATCCCAGAAAGAACCAAAAATAGGAGGTCGTATATTTGGTCACAAAGTTTCTTCTTATTACCCTTGCCTACGCCATTATTATTATTCTAGAGGTACCCCGCCTTGTGGCACAAAAACGATGGAAGGACCTCGGGGCCTTTTGGCTGCTGCTGGCGCCGGCCATGATCTATGGTTACGGGATGGTGTTTGACCTTAAACTACCCAATCCCACTGATTTTTTGGAGGCCGTCTTCAAACCCGCTGCCATGAAAATGGAGAGTTTCTTTGGTACTGCCAAATAAGTTTTATAAAGGAAGATTATCTTGGGAAAGGCGTACATTTCTGACAGGCAATTTTTCTTCTTAATGCTTGGTTTTGTTGTGGGTACGGCATTATTTCTGGTGCCGTCCGCCGTCATAGAGATGGCCGGGCAGGATGCGTGGCTGGCGCCCTTCATTGCCATGCTGCCCGGCATCATACTGCTGTCTTTGCTGTTGTCATTACACAAAATGTACCCGGGAAACTCCATCGTCCAATATAGCGAAAGGATCCTGGGCTTGCCGGGAAAAGCGGTGGGCCTGCTGATCATCTGGTTTGCCTTTCACCTGGGAGCGCTGGTGCTGCGCAATATTGTTAACTTTATTGACGTCATTTTTTTGGTGGATACTCCCGCCGCCGTTCTGTACGTTACAATAACAGCTCTGTCTGCCTTTGCTGTGCGGCTGGGGATAGAGGTCATGGCCCGGGCCCTTGGCATTGCTCTTATATTTATCCTTGTTTTCTTTACGATCATCCAGGCCACCGCCATGCTTTTTGCCCAATATGATAACCTGACCCCGGTACTGGAACACGGCATCATGCCTGTGGCAAGGTCCGTCATCGGGATCACTTCTTTTCCGGCGGGAGAAATCGTGGTCTTCGGCATGGTCCTTTATCATGTAAAAGAATCCCGAGGCGTTGCCTGGTATCCTCTGGCTGGTCTGGTAGCGGGGCTGTTCATGCTGTTCTTGTCCATTGAACGTTCCATCACTGTCCTGAGCCCCGCTGTGGCAGCCCGTGCCGTCTATACCCCTTTGGTTACCATTAACTCCATTCCGGGGGGGCAAATCCTGGTCACCTTGATGGCCATCATATGGTACTTTTTTTCAATCATTAAATTTATGATTTGTTATTACGCCTTTGTGCAGGGAGCGTCCCACTGGGCCGGGGTTTCCGACTTCCGCCCCCTGGTGCTGCCGGCCGGCGCCTTGATGGCGGTTTTTAGTATATATGTTTATGAGAGCGCCATCGATGAATTGTTTTTCGCCAAATCCATCTGGCCGGTCTACGCCATCCCCCTGGAGTATGGGATTCCTCTTTTGTTATGGATAGGAGCTTTATTGAGAAAGACCCTGGCGCCCGGCAAAAACAAAACAAAAAGCTGAAGGCTGACGGCCGACGGCTGCCGGCTGTAGCAAAACTCTCACAGTGAAAGAAGCGCTCCCATCAAGGGAAGCGCTTCTTTCCTTTCTGCTATACCTTATGCTTACGCTTCTTTCGCTGCTTTCTTCTTATCCACCCGGATGGCGGTATCGGGGCAGACCATCTGGCAGATGCCGCAGGCGATGCACTCGTCGTTGGCCTCTACCGAGGGGGTACCGTATACGCCAAGCACCTTGGACCAGGAGATGCACTTTTTGGGGCACTTTTGAATGCACAGTCCACAGCCCTTGCACAGACCGGGGAAAAGAGTCCAATCACCTTTGGTGAGTTCCAGGGTACGACCTTTGAATTCCATGATTTCCCCCCCCTATTTCATCAATTCAATGCCGCGGTCAATGGCCTTGAAGTTCAGTTCACGCAGCTGAGGATTTTGCTCAAACTTATAACCCAGTTTCTTTTCAATGGCTGCCTTGGCGGCATCCACAGGAATCACACCGGTGGCTCCGATGACGGCGCCCATAATTAAGATGTTAAACACCCGGGGGTGCAGTTCGTTCTTGGAGATTTCCAGGGCGGGAATGGCCAACACCTTTTTGGCCTCGCCTTCCTTGGGTAAATCGTCTTCCACGCCTTCGATGCTGGCGTCGTAGACGTAGACGGTGTTCTCATCCACATACTGCTTGCAGCGGCGTACAGCACGGTCGCTCAGGGCCACCAGGATGTCTGCCTTATCAAACTTGGGTGCGCCGATGGGTTGATCGGCAATCTGCAGGTAGGCAATGGACACGCCGCCCCGCTGTTCCACGCCGAAGTTGGGGATATAGAGCGCCTCGCGGCCCTCTGCGTTGGCTGCATCGGCGATAATTTCCGCTACCGATTGAACACCCTGGCCACCTTCGCCGGCCAAGCAGATTTTTACAGCTTTAGCCATTCTGCTGAGCCTCCTTTTTTGCCTCGAAGGGATTTTTCTTTTCCCCTACTTTGTAATACTGAGGCATTTCTTTTTCGACAAAGGCCCAGGTCTTCTCGGCATTGGTTCGCCAGTTGGTGGGGCAAGCAGCCAGCGCTTCCACAAAGGAGAAACCTTTGCCTTCCATTTGGGTTTGCAGAGCCTTTTTAATATAGCTCTTCAGTTGTTTTAAGTTGGCAGTGGTGCCGCGGGCCACATAGGCGCCATCGCCGGTGATGGCAGCAATCATTTCCGGACCCTGGGTGGGCATACCGGTTGCTTCGGGGTCACGTCCGTAGGGAGCGGTTTCAACCTTTTGTCCGGGCATGGTACAGGGGGACATTTGACCGCCGGTCATGGCATAAACGGTGTTGTTAGCCAGAATGACGGTAACTTTTTCGTTACGGGCAGCGGCGTTGACGATACCGCCTACACCGATGGCATAACCGCCGCCGTCGCCCATATAGGCAATGCAGATAAGATCTGGGTTGGCACGCTTGATACCGGTCATGACCGGGGTGGTGCGACCGTGGTGGGTTTGTACGCTGTCACAGTTGAAGAAATCCCAGGACAGCAGGGAACAGCCGATGTCACAGCCAAAAACAACTCTATCCTGAATACCCAGTTCATCGATGGCCTCGCCCAAGCACTTCAGCACCAGACCGTGGCCGCAACCGGGGCAGAATTTATGGGGTTTGCTTTCTACACGCCAGCTTTTGGGCATGGCAGGTTGTGGAGACACAGACATGTTGGAACCTCCCTCCTTATTTAGAAGAAAATTTTCTAAAGCGCCTCTTTAACTTTAGCCACAATTTGCTCAGTGGTGATACCTACACCGGGGCGGAACATGGGTACAATCTCCGCAGAAGCGCCGTAAATGGCGTCTTTTATCAGTCTGGCCAGCTGGCCTTGAGCAGATTCCGCAATTAACAGTTTCTTGGCCTTGTTGGCCACGGCCTTGAGCTGCTCAGCCGGGAAGGGACGGAGGGTAATGGGACGGAAATAACCTACCTTCAGCCCTTCTGCTCTTAATTCTTTAACGGCATCACGGACACCACGGAACACAACGCCATGGGCGACGATTACAAGATCAGCGTCCTCTACAGCTTCCTGGGCGTATTCCACCACTTCCGGAGCCATTTTCTCATAGTCGGCAAAGTGCTTCTGTAATACTTCAAACAATTCTTCTTCGGTGTTGTAGGTATTGCGGTAATGTCCGGGATCACGGTCTACACCGGGGGTGCCGGGCTTACCGACATATTTCTCGGTGGGCACCATTTCGATGCCTCTTTCAGCAGGATCATACAGGGTTACAGATTCACGCATTTTGGCCTGGTAACCGTCACCCAGTACGAAGGTGGGGAAACGATATTTCCAGGCAGTGTTAAATGCTTTGATGGTATAGTCAAAGAGTTCCTGGTGGTTGCTGGGGGAGTAAACGATGCGCAGTCCTTCGCCGTTACCGCCCATGGTGGTCAGGGTAACTTCTTGCTGGGAGTAGATAACGGTAGCGGTGGACGGGCCGCCACGCTGCTGAACGATGGTAACGGTAGGAAGTCTCATCATTTCAGCCATGGACATGGGTTCCTGCATCAGGGTGTTGCCGGGGCCGGCAGTGGCTGTGAAGGCTCTGAGGCCGGCTAAAACGCCACCCACTGTGGTAAAGCCGGCAGACAGTTCGTCTTCGGTTTGCAGGAATTTACGGCCATACTTGGGGATTTGACGGGTCCAGTAGTGCATGATTTCGTTCTGAGGGGTAATGGGATAGCCATACATGATGTCAGCGCCTGCTGCCAGGGCTGCCCAGGCAACTACCTCGTTACCAGTCATGAACGCCCGCTTTTCTCCGGTAATGGGTTTTTCGGACATGAGAGATACCACACCTCCTGAATTAATAAAGATCCTTAAGGGACTTTGGAAGCTTGTGAAATTTTTAGTATGATGGTCTGGTTGTCCTACCAGAATGTGCGCGGCATGTATCGAACCAGGGGACGTACGGTATTACCCATACAATCTTGCGGACCGATTTGTTTCGTCACTTTCTGGTCTGCGGTGGTGGCCACCACGGGGATTCCCAGAATGTTGGAAACTTCGCTGACAACCCGGGCACCCTCTTGCACAATGTCCGGTGTTGTTTCATCACCCAAATGGGTGTTGTTGATCAGCCCGTGAACAGGGCCCAGTTCCTTTATGTAGTCCAAAATCTCTTCTACAGTGGATGTCATGGGCCTTTTCGCATTGATGACTGCCAAGACCTGTAATTCCGGGGTTTCCTCGACACCTTCCAACAGGTTCAGGGTTTTGGCTCCTTCCACACCGTACCCGATATCGAGAATCACATCCCCCTCACGGTATAATGCCCACCTGCATTCCGGTTTAATAATATTACCCGCCTCACCTAACCCGACGGTATCCCGGGTTTCCCAGGCAAGCACCGTCATGCCGGTTTCTTCCAATTCTTTTTTAATGGGTCGCAGTGTATAACAGGGCTCTACAATGTCCAGGTCTACCAGATTTACCTTTCTGCCAGCCCTGGCCAGTTCCAAGGCCCGGTTTACCGCCACTTCGCTTTTGCCGCTGGCATATTCGCCAACGTAGGCTTCAACAATTCTTTTCGAGATGGTAAACCACCTCCAGTCCTTTTGTGGCTTTAGTTTGCCCATTTCAGAAAATTCCTAAAAGGTCTATAAATAGCAAGAACCGGGATATTAAGACACACCCCGAGTTCCTTTACTCAGTATAAGCTGAAATTTTTATTAAGTCAACAATTTGTTAACCAATTTAACAGGCCCTTCCAACCGTTAAAGTCATTTTTTTGACATTTCGTTAAAAGGTTGCCTGCGCCTCCCGAACGGCTAAATAAAAGGATTTTGCCTTTGGCGAAAAGCAAATTTGAGCGCCCCAACAGGTAAATTGGCGCCCCCAACGGCTTAAAATTCTAATTCTAAGAATGTTAAATCTTTTTCAATTAGTGAGGAAAATAGGATCTTGCAGGGTTACAGGAGGATATAATTGGCCAGCACCAGCAGCACCACCCCCGGGACCTGCAGTATGCCCGCAGTAAGAAGGGTAAAGGGGTTGATGGCAATATGAATCCCCAACCCGCCGCAGATGACGTTGACCAGGACCAGCAAAATTCCTCCCACCACCAGGGACAAGCCCAATTTGCCGATCAATACCAGCGGACGGGCAAAGATTGTCCCAAACAGATACAGGCCGAACAGGCCCAGCAAGCTAAGTATGATTGTTTTCCATTCCATAATAAGACCTCCTCGTACATGGTGGTATTTTTCTGGCGTAGCTTCTTTGTCTGGGCTTACGGGTACTATTACTGGGTCTTGTCTGGGCTTATGAGCAATTCTTTGGGGTCTTGTCTACAATACATTAGACCCAAGAGGAATTCTTATTAGCCTAGCCTTGACCCCAAAGAAGTGCTTCCTGGCCCAGACAAGACCCCAAAGGAATACCCATTAGACCAGACCAGACTCCATAGAAAAGCCCCCTAGGCTAAATATAGGGGGCTTGGACAAACTTTATGACAGGTATCCATAATTCCTGAAAATATTTTCTAGCCAAATTCCCCGCGGCCCTCCAGGGCTTTGTTCAGCGTCATGGCATCGGCATATTCCAGATCCGAACCCACGGGAATGCCGTGAGCAATGCGGGTGACCTTAATGCCCAGGGGTTTTAACAGCCGGGCCAGATAAAGGGCGGTGGTCTCTCCCTCCACATCGGAATTGGCCGCCAGGATCACCTCTTCCACCTCGTTGTTTTGGAGACGGCTCAGTAATTCTTTAATGGTCAAGTCGTCCGGCCCGATGCCTTCCATGGGAGAAATGGCGCCGTGCAGCACATGGTATAAGCCCCGGTATCCCCGGGCCTTTTCCATGGCAATCACATCCCGGGGTTCTTCCACCACACACAGCAGCCTGGTGTTCCGGGCCGGATCCCGGCAAATGGCACAGGGATCTTCATCGGTCAGGTTGCAGCACCGGGAACAGCGCCTGATAGACTGCCGGACCTCCACCAGCGCCCGGGCCAGGCTCTGGGCCAACTCCGGCGGGGAGTTCAGGATATGAAAGGCCAGCCTCTGGGCCGTCTTCGGCCCAATGCCCGGCAATTTGGCAAACTCATCCACCAGCCGGGCCACCGGTCCGGAGAAGTAAAGCATGGGGTGTCCTCCTAGCTCAGTTATATCTAAAACACATTTGCTTATCTTTCTTAATCGGGCTGCTGTCTAAACCCGGCCCTTGGCCTTTAGCCATTGGCCATTGGCAAAAAAAGAGAAGCCAATGGCCAATGGCCAGATGATAAAATATTGCCTTCAGCCTTTTATTTTTAGCCGATGGCTGATGGCTGAAGGCCCGACCCCAGGGGAATACCCTCTAGCCTAGAATAATCCGGGAATATTCAGCCCGCCTGTGAGTTTGCTCATTTCTTTGGCCACCATTTCCTGGGACTGACGCAGGGCATCATTGACAGCGGCCAGCAGCAGGTCTTGTAACATTTCCACGTCGTCCGGGTCGACGGCTTCGGGTTTGATGGTAATGCTGACAATTTCCTGTCTGCCGCTGGCCACCACTTTCACAACACCGCCGCCGGCCGTGGCTTCCACCGTGCGGTTGCCCAGTTCCTCCTGCATTTTAGCCATTTCCTGCTGCATCTTTTGCACTTGCTTCATCATTTTGTTCATATTTCCACCCATCATAGCGCAACGTTCCTCCTTTTATGTTCATCCCCGGGTTGTTTCGTCGGGGTCCTTTTCCAAAACCACGATGTCCTTGCCGAAAATACGGACAGCCTCGGTATAGATGGGGTCCTCCTCAGGCCTGGGGACCGGCCCGGCCGCCGGCTTTTTGGCGTGCACACAGCGCACCTCCCATTGCCCGCCAAGGTGCTTGCCCAGCAGCCATTCCATATACTTCCGGTATTCCGGTTTGTCGGCCGTCTTCAGGTCAAACTCCTCTTCAAAATAAAGGGTTAAAATATGGTCCCGCACTTCCATGGCCGGCCGGTTATTGCTTAACAATGACCAGAGGGGCATTTTTTTGCCTTCTTTGATGGCCATCAGCAGGGCCGGCCAGGCCTTACGCACCTGTTCTGCACTGACGTTGCCGCCCTCCGGAACAGCCTTGCCTTCAGCGGGGGGTGGCACCTGCCGGGGCTTTTCCAAAACCCCGGGGGCCTTTGGTTTCTCTGCGGCGGCTTGTTCAGGGACGGCCGGTTTTGTTTCCCGGCACGGCGCGGGCGGGGCTCCCTGCGGGGTCAGCGCCGCCGGTCCCTGTTCCATTCGCCGCTCCAGTTCCGCCACCCGCCTGGCCAAGCCTTCCCACGACCCGGCAATCTCCGGGCGGGAAGCCTTCACCAGGGCCAGTTCCAAAACCAGGGTCGGCTGGGAGCTCCACTTCATCTCCTGTTCTGCCTGGACAAGGACTTGCAGGAGGTTAAACAGTGTTTCGTTCCCTATCTGCAGGCCGGTGTTTCGTCCCTCAATACCTTCCACCAGCAGTCCCCTTAAATAGGAAGTCATTTCCCGGGTAAACAGCCGCAGGTCTTTCCCCCGGTCGGCTATTTCGGCAACCAGCTGCAGGGCCTCCCCGGTTTTTCCCTCCGCCAGGCAGCGGGTCATGGCCGCCAGAATGTCCTGCTGCACGGTGCCCAGAATACTGTGAATATCCTCCGCGGTAACCGTTTTTTCCGCGAAGGCGGCGCCCTGATCCAGGATACTCAGGGCATCCCGCAGACCCCCTTCAGCAGCCCTGGCAATGAGCTGCAGGGCATCTTCCTCCGCCTGGATGCCCGCCCCTGCCGCCACTTCCTTTAACCGGACCACCATCTCCTCAGGTTTGATCCGGCGAAAATCAAAGCGCTGGCAGCGGGAAAGGATGGTCAACGGGACCTTGTGGGCCTCGGTGGTGGCCAGTACAAAGACCACGTGGGCCGGCGGTTCCTCCAGGGTCTTTAACAGGGCGTTAAAGGCCTGGTCGGTAAGCATGTGAACTTCATCTATAATATATACTTTTCTGCTGCCTGCAGAAGGCGCAAATTTCACTTTTTCTCTTAAATCCCGTATTTCATCAATACCCCGGTTGGAGGCTGCGTCAATTTCCACCACGTCCAGGGAATTGCCCTCGTTCACCGCGGTGCAATGGGCACACCGGTTGCAGGGCTCCCCGCCGTCCGGGTCCAGGCAGTTTAATGCTTTGGCCAGCACCTTGGCAGTTGTGGTTTTCCCCGTACCCCTGGGGCCGCAGAACAGGTAAGCATGGGCCACTTTTTCCTGCAGCAGGGCGTTTTGCAGTGTCCGGGTAACGTGCTGCTGCCCTACAATATCTTTGAAATTTTGGGGTCGCCAGGTCCGGTATAATGCTTTATACGCCAAAACAAAACCACCTCATAGATATTCTTCCATATTGTTTCGCCCTTTAATACGCTTTTCCTTTTCGGGATGCCATTTCCAATTTAAAAAACAGGAAATCATGGAACACTGACGAAAATGGTATTTCTATATTTACTGCTGCCAGAGACCACCCTGTGAAAGGAGACTGAACCGTTGCCGGAAAATCCCACCGTTGCCGTATCCCGTTGCGCCGACTATGACCAGCAGCAAGTAGCTGCCTCGCTGGACAGGCTTCTACAACATTTCGGAGGTATGCAAAGTTTCATCCGCCCCGGACAAATTGTGGCCGTTAAACCCAATCTGATTGCCAAAAAAAAGCCCGAGGAAGCTGCCACCACCCATCCCTCGGTGGTGGAGGCGGTGGTAACGCTGGTGCAAAAGGCCGGGGGCAAGCCCTTTATTGTTGACTCGCCGGGAGGTCCCAGCAGCAAAGGGCTGCTCAATGCCGTTTACCGGGCCACCGGCATGGCGGCGGTGGCCGAGCGCACAGGCTGCGGGCTCAGCCTTGATACCACGGAAATGACGCTGGCCCACCCCGGGGGAAAAGCGGTGAAGCAGCTCACCGTCCTCAAGGCGCTGGCCGAGGCGGACGTGATCATTGGCCTGCCAAAATTAAAAACCCACTGCATGACCCGGTACACCGGCGCCGTTAAATTAATGTACGGCGCTATTCCCGGACTGAAAAAGGCCCAGTACCACTTTAACATGCAGCGGTTGGAACAATTCAGCAACCTTTTAATTGACATCAATACGCTGCTGCCCACCTCCCTCACCGTCATGGATGCTGTGGTGGGTATGGAGGGGGACGGCCCCACCGCCGGTTCCCCCAGGGAAGTGGGCCTGCTGCTGGCATCGCCAAGCCCCTATGCCCTGGACGTTGTCTGTGCCAACTTAATTGGCATCAACCCGACAGGTCTCCCTTTTATCCGCCTGTCCATGGAAAGGGGACTTTGCCCGGAACCTTCCGGCATCCACTTAACCGGCGACCCCCTTCCCGAAATAACACCGCCCTTCCGGCTGCCGGCCCACCGGCAGGTGGATTTTGATATTCCCGGTCCTTTCAAGGGCTTGATCAGTAAACTGCAGCCCAGGCCCGTGTTCAGCCCGGAGTTGTGCATCGGCTGCGGGGAATGCCACCGCTGCTGCCCGGCCAATGCCATTGAGATGGCGGAGGGCCTGCCCCGGGTGAAGCTGAATTCCTGTATTCGCTGTTTCTGCTGCCAGGAACTGTGCCCCCACCGGGCCGTCAGCGTGTACCAGAGCTGGCTGGGAAAAAGACTTCTACGCTAAGGAGTATTCCTATGGGGTCAGGCCATTGGCTGTTGGCCATTAGCCCTTTTCAGCCAATGGCCAATGGCCAATGGCCAGTAAAAGCACAAAACCCCAGGACTTCCTGAGGGTTTTGTCATTCATCTCCCATCTGCGGACTTTACTTCTCTATCTCACCGTTCCAACAAAGCAACTGTCGCCCGCAAACTCCCTGACAATGGAGTTTAACGGCACGTCATCCAGCTTTAAGGGGGCAAAATAACTGAGGAAGTTCAACAATCTCCGGGCCTCGGCGTATTCCGGATACTCCTGCGTAATTTCCTTGAGATGCGGTTCTACAATGGGCTTTAACACGGCCAGTTCATAGGGCAAAGCAGAGTTAAACATGACATCGGCGCTTTCCTGGAAGGGGAAGATATTTTTCTCCTCTCCCCGGCACACAGACGGCCACATGGCAAGGGTTTCTCTGGCCGAACGACCCCGGCAGCGCTGGTCCCGGGCAATCCGCCGCAACAGTCTTACATCGGTGGTGGGGATGCGGTTCTGGTTATCCAGATTAATTTGCGTCAGGGCACTGACATAGATTTTAAACTTCCTACCTTTGGGAATGGAACTGGTTAGTTGATCGTTCAGGGCATGTATTCCCTCCACCACCAGCAGGTCAGCCGAGCCCAGTTTTAATCTTTCGCCATGATATTCCCGCTTGCCGGTCTTGAAGTTAAAATAAGGAAGTTTAATTTCTTCGCCCTGGATCAATTTGATCAGGTGGTCGTTAAATAAGGGGATATCAATGGCCCTGATGCTCTCAAAATCATAGTTGCCGTTTTCATCACGGGGGGTATGTTCTCTGTCCACAAAGTAATCGTCCAGGGAAATGGCCACCGGGCGGATGCCGTTTACCTGCAACTGGATGGACAGCCTCTGGGCAAAGGACGTCTTACCGGAGGAAGAGGGACCCGCAATTAAAACAATTCTGATCCGGTCAATGTTCTCGGCAATCTCGTCGGCGATATAGGCAATTTTCTTTTCATGGAAGGCCTCGGAAACCCGGATTAAATTGGCAGCATCCCCTTTTGTTATCACATCATTCAGAGACACTACGTTGTTCACTTTTAAAATATTGGCCCATTTTTTGGCCTCAAAATGAATATTGGCCAGTTTCCCCTGCTCCACATAGGGGGGGATTTCCAGCGGGCTTTCCGCCTTGGGCAGCTCCAGGATAAAGCCGGGCAGGTAAAAACGCAGGCGGAATTTCTTTAAATACCCCGTGCCGGGAACCATGGGGCCGTGGCAAAAGTCGTAAAATCCGCCGCAGGAATAGAGTTCCACTTCCTCACCGGGCACGTATTTTAATAATTGAATCTTGTCAGTTTGCCCCACTTCGGTAAACAACCTCTCTGCATCTTCCTTGTTCAGGACGGTGTGCAGAAACGGTTCATCGGCCTCGATAATATAACGCATCTGCCGCTCGATTCTGGCAATATCCCGGTCCCTCAGGGGCCGGTCGTAATGAATTTCTCCATACAGCCCGTTGCCTAGGGTATGCTGGATCACCGCATTGCTGCCGGGCAGCACTTCGGCAATGGCCCTCATTAACACCATGGTTACGCTGCGATGGTAAACCCGCATACCTTCCGGTGACGCCAAATCCACAAATTTAACTTGGCACGGCGCCTCCAATTGTGTCCTCAGGTCCTTGAGTATGTTGTTTATGCTGGCGGCAACCACAGGAATCTCCTGTTGCTGCCTGTGCATCTGCAAAAGCTCCAACACCGGTGTACCCTGGGCAACCTCGTAGGTGTGTTCTCCGTCTACCTGAACCTTGATTACGTTTTCCATTTGTACACCTCCCAAACAATTAGTTAACCAAGTAAAAATATTATATCGAGATTTGGTAAATAAGGCTACTGTTTCGGGAATTTTGTGTTATTTCGTAACCATTTCAAGGCCATTATTCATAAAATGGTAGAAAAAAGAAGGTGTTGCCCGATGAATACATCTTACCCGAGAACCCCCTACCCCGGCTACCCCTATACAACCTACAAGTATTATCCAACCTACATGTACGTTCCTGTTTATGCCTATCCCCAGTCCCTGCAGTTGATCGTACAGTCCGTAAGCAACGAAAGGGAAGATGAATTGTTCTACAATTATTTAGTCAGCATCGCTCCTCCTGACCAAAAAGAAATTGTTGCTTCCATTCGAGATGACGAAATGAAACACAACAAGATGCTCAGGCAAATCTATTGGGAGCTAACCGGGCAGGATATTCCCCAGGCGCCTGAGACGACCTTTCAACCACCCAAAAATTTTTGTGAAGGCATAAAAACAGCCCTTTTTGGGGAACTGGCTGCGGTGGAAAGATATCGCAAAATATTATTCGGGTTGGAATTTTTACCTTACAGGAACATGATCACCGAGATTTATACGGATGAGTTAAAGCACGGTTCCAAATACAATTATTTATTTACGTTGAACTGTCGATAACATCTATGCAGCCGGGCGCAGGCCCGCTGCTTTTTTGTACCCAAAAATTAAAAACTGCCTGCGTGAAACACAGACAGTTCATCATTATCACCAGTAAAATTAAGAGACCGTGCACCCACCGTCGAGAAATGGCTTCCGAGCGAACCAACGCAGGTTGCTCAGACCAGGCTACCTCGCGGCACCCGCAGGGATTCCCTTAGTGCTGCTTCCGTCAGGACCTGACACGGTTCGAGAGCCTACGCTGCGCAAGACCCGGTCGTCAACGCCCCTTACGCTGACCAGTCCTCACAAGCCAACCCCTATGGCAGGAATTCAACCCAGCTACAGCGGATTGCTGGTACAGGGCACCGCTACCTCCCCGTCTAGCACGGCCATAGACTAACATTTTTGATGGCGGAGAGGGCGGGATTCGAACCCGCGAATGAGTTGCCCCATTACATGATTTCCAGTCATGCGCCTTCGACCAGACTCGGCCACCTCTCCAAAGGTACATTAAGTTTTTGCCAACAGGCTACATGTTAGATTATATTAATTTCTCTCAGGCAAGTCAAGAACCAATTATAGACAAGCCGAATAAAAAACAAAAACCACCTCAACGAGGTGGCAGCATTTACTGAAGGGTAATGGTGATCATTGAATCCCTGCACTGTTCTTCGATTTGCTGAATCAGTTTAATTTGCTGGCTAACGGCGGCATTTATTTTCGCCAGCCGGTCTTCCAGTGCCGGGTCCTCTTTTTCTGCCAGCTGGTTGGCCAGGTCGGTCTGCTGGGCCTGCAGCTGCTCCAGGGCATTTACAGCCTGTTTATGTTGGCTGCTCAGGTCTCTTTCCGAGGGCATGTCTGTAACCACTTCCCCAAGGGCCTTTATCTGGCTTTCTACCATCCTGGAGTGACCGGCCGGCACTTTAATGCCAACCATACCGGCTCCATTGCTCTCGGTATAGGGCACCACGATGGAACCGCCAACCTTCTGGCTGATGGCAGCAATGGACTTCAGGGCCGTACCGGCATCCTGGACATCCAGTTTTAAGACCACCGTGCGTGCAATCATCCCCTCACTGGGCTGAGAATGGTAGCTCTCGGAAACAAACTTCCTTTCAGGCTGACCGGCCGCCCCGGGAGCAGCCGCTTTGTCTGTCGGTTTGGTTGCCTTGCTTCCCTGGGCCGAAGCCGGAGTTTTTTCGCCCTCCACGCCGGTCTGTTTGCCTTCTGCAGGCTTACCCTGGTTCTCTGCCGGGTACTCTTGTCTGTGCCCGCCGGTTAACGGCTCAATGGTAGCCATTTCCTGGGTGGCGGGTTGAACGGGAATCAATTGACGACCTTCCTTTTCCCACAGGGCGGTCAGCCCCAGGGTCATGGCCACAACGGCTGCCACAGCAGCGGTACGGTACCACCCTTTGCGGGTGACCCCGTTTACACGCTCAAACCAGTCTGTGCGCCGGGGCGCCTGTGCCGGTAAAGTCAATGTATCAATCTTTTCCATTAACCCAGCCCGGAAACCGGCTGGTGGAGCTATTTCCGGAAGTTCCTGCAGCAGGGACAGACATGACCGTAGTTCTTCCCATTCAGCTCTGCATGAGGGACAACAGGCCAGATGGTCTTGAACTGCTGCATGTTCGGCAGGATCAAGGACTCCGTCCAGGTACGGTGACAGCATCTCTAATGCTTCCTGGCATTGCACGGAACATCCCCCCTTCTATTCGGTAGACGTGCTTGGTAACATAATTGTTCCAGCTTTTAGATACTTTTCCAATACAGGCTTTTTCACTTTCTATGCAAATGGAAATAAACAGAGTTCATCGACATAGACAGTCTGTCTCATTTCTATTTTAGGTCACCGGAGGGCAAACCGAAAGTTGTAATATTCGAATGTTTTGGCAGATCCTGAGAGGGACAAAAAACTGTTGCCAAACTCCGCATCCCCGTTTATAATTCTATCCGTAAACATAATAAGCAGTTACATGACCGGCGGAAAATTGTGGAGCACCACAGGGGATTGTAACTGTACGAACGCCGACCGCCTGGGCAATCATCACAATGCTTTTGCCATTGTGTGATGGCCCGGGCGGTTATTTATTTTTCAACAGGGAGTGTGGGAACATGATGAGACAGGAGTGGGCCGGCTTTAAGGGGCAAAGGTGGCAGCAGGAGGTGGATGTGCGGGATTTTATACAAAACAACTACACGCCCTATACCGGCGGAGCTGAATTCCTTTGCCGGGAAACCGAAAAAACAAAGAAACTATGGCAAAAGTGCCTCCGCCTTTTTAAAGAAGAACGGGCAAAGGGCGGCGTGCTGAGCATCGATACCTCCCGCGCAACCAGCATGACGGCCTTTGGCCCCGGCTATGTGGATAAATCATTGGAAATGATTGTAGGCTTGCAAACCGAAAAACCCCTGGAGCGTTCGGTCAATCCCTTCGGCGGCCTGCGGATGGCCAGGCAGGCCTGCCAAGCCTACGGTTATACCCTGGACGGGCAGCTAGAAGCATTTTTTGTTAAGTATAAAAAGACCCACAATGACGGTGTTTTTGATGCCTATACCAGGGAAATGCGCCTGGCCAGAAGTCTCGGTATTATTACCGGGCTGCCGGACGCCTACGGCAGGGGCAGAATCATCGGCGATTACCGGAGAGTAGCCCTGTATGGCGCAGACAGGCTGATATTGGAAAAAGAGCAGGATCTGGACCGGTTGTCCTCCCTGGCCATGACCCCGGAAACCATTCAACTGAGAGAAGAAATCCGGGAACAAATTAAATCTTTGCAGGAATTAAAAGAAATGGCCCTTTCCTACGGCTTTGACATCGGCCGCCCGGCCGCCAATGCCCGGGAGGCCTTTCAGTGGCTGTATTTTGCCTACCTGGGAGCTATCAAAGAACAAAACGGCGCCGCCATGTCCCTGGGGCGGGTCAGCACCTTTCTGGATATTTACATTACAAGGGATATGCAGGCCGGAACGCTGACGGAAACAGAAGCCCAGGAACTGGTTGATCAGTTGGTGATCAAACTACGTTTAGCCCGGCAGCTCAGAACACCGGAATATGATCAATTGTTTGCCGGCGACCCCCTGTGGATTACTGAAGCCATCGGCGGCATGGGGTTGGACGGCAGAACGCTGGTAACAAAAAACTCCTATCGCTTTTTACAAACTTTAATCAACCTGGGCCCCTCCCCCGAGCCCAATTTGACGGTACTGTGGTCCGGGGATTTGCCCCGGCCCTTTAAAGACTTTTGCGCCAAAATATCGATACAGACCAGTTCCATTCAATATGAAAATGATGATTTGATGCGGGAAACCTTCGGCGACGACTACGGCATCGCCTGCTGCGTCTCTGCCATGAAAATCGGCAAACAAATGCAGTTTTTCGGGGCCAGGGCCAATTTGGCCAAACTGCTGCTGCTGGCCATCAACGGGGGAAAGGACGAGATGACCGGCCAGCAACTGGCCCCGGCCATCCCCCCGCTGGAGGATGAAATTCTGGATTATCACAAAGTAAAAAGGAATTACCTCAAGCTGCAGGACTGGTTGTGCAAACTCTATGTAAACACTATGAATGTGATCCACTATATGCATGACAAATACGCCTACGAAAGAATACAAATGGCGCTGCACGACAGCGCCGTGGAAAGGCTGATGGCCTTTGGCGCTGCCGGGCTGTCGGTGGTGGCAGATTCCTTCAGCGCCATGAAGTACGCCAGGGTGTACCCCGTTCGGAATCAGCAGGGGATTGCCGTTGATTTTAAAATCGAAGGGGAATTTCCCAAGTACGGTAACGATGACGACCGGGTGGATGAGATCGCCGTTGAGTTGGTCCGAAGCTTCCATGACAACTTGCAAAAATATGCCGCCTACCGGAATGCCCGTCATACGTTGTCTATACTGACCATTACCTCCAATGTAATGTACGGCAAGAAAACCGGCGCCACACCCGACGGTCGGCCAAAGGGCGCAGCCTTTGCTCCCGGGGCCAATCCCATGCACGGCAGGGACACCCAGGGCGCCCTAGCCAGTTTAAATTCGGTGGCCAAGTTGCCCTATGCATCCTGCCTGGACGGTATCAGCAATACTTTTTCCATTATTCCAAAGGCTCTTGGCAAGAGCCACGAGGACCGGGTCAATAATTTGGTAAGCATCCTGGACGGGTACTTTGGCCAGCGGGCCCATCACTTGAACGTCAATGTCCTGGACCGCCAAACCCTGGAAAAGGCCATGGAGGAACCGGAAAATTACCCGCAGTTAACGGTAAGGGTTTCCGGTTATGCCGTCCATTTCACCAAATTGTCCCGGGCTCACCAGCTGGAGGTGCTGCAGAGAACCTTCTTTGAACGTTTTTAGAGGGGAGGCGGGGACGAAAATGGTGTCAGGAAGAATTCATTCCATTGAAAGCTGCGGCACGGTGGACGGGCCGGGGCTGCGCTGTGTCATTTTCTTGCAGGGTTGTCCCCTGCGCTGCCGCTACTGCCACAACCCGGATACCTGGCAGACAACAGGGGGGCAGGAAGTCGAGGCCTCTGCCCTGATAAAAATGGTCCTCCGTTTCAAACCCTATTTTAACGACAGGGGCGGTGTCACCCTGTCCGGCGGGGAACCTCTTTTACAGCCGGAGTTTGCCGCTGCAATCCTGCAGGGGTGCAAAGAAGCAGGCATCCATACGGCGGTGGATACCTCCGGTTGGGTTGACCCGGCAGCCCTGGCAAGGGCGCTGCCCTATACGGATCTGCTGCTCCTGGATGTCAAGGCGGTGCAGGACGACCAGTACCGCTGGCTGACAGGCAGGCATGAGCACCGGTTCCTGGCCGCCCTGGACTATATCAAGAAAGAAAAAACCCCCATCTGGGTCCGGTACGTTGTTTTGCCGGGTATCAATGATTCGGCGCAGCATATACAAAAACTGAAGGAACTTATGAGCAGCTTGGGCAGCCAGGTGGAAAAAGTCGAGTTATTACCCTACCACCCCCTAGGCATCCATAAGTGGAACAGGTTGGGGCTCACCTATACGCTGGAACACCTGCAGCCGCCTTCCCGCAGCTCCCTGGAGGTTATGGCCCGGGCGCTGCAGCAAAACCAAACAAATATTGTGGCGTAAAAAACAGAGAGTTTCCGCCCTGCCGGGCCGGAATCTCTCTGTTTTTTACGCTAATATTCATATTTTTGTAACTTTATGTTGGTGTTTTTTAAATCTTGCAGGTTTATAATTAAAGCAGTTGCAGGCATCCGTAGAGCGCTTTAAAATATAAGACAATTTACAAGGTGAGGACCACCTGATGGACCTGCCCGTCGTCGCACAATGCAACGTAAGGCCCCTCTTGCTCCCTAAGGGCAACTTGCCGTCCGTCAACCTCCAACGCGGTGGCGCCGCTTGACTTGCCCGACGGGTTTTTCACCGAAATTAGGTAGCGGGCGCTGCCAAAACGGTAGCTGACGGAGAACTCCGGCCATTCACCAGGGATGCACGGGCAAATGTACAGCCGTTTGCCACGGCGGCGCAGGCCGAGGATCCACTCAAGTCCTGCCTGATACATCCATCCCGCAGCGCCAGTGTACCACGTCCAGCCGGCCCGTCCCCGGTGGGGCTCCGCCGTGTAAACGTCCGCCGCCATGACGTAGGGCTCACCGGCGTACCGCCGCACTTCATTGGGCGTGCGCGTGTGATTCAGAGGATTTAACATATCAAACAACTCAAAGGCCTTCTCTCCGTTGCCCAGTCGGCACCAGGCCACAATGCTCCAGATGACGCCATGGGTATACTGGGCCCCATTCTCTCGAATACCGGGCGGATAGCCCTGAATGTAACCGGGACTGGGCTCCGTACGGTCAAAGGGCGGTGTCAAGAGGCGCGCCACGGAGAGGTCCCTGTCCACCAGTTCACGGTCGAATGACTGCATGGCCTGCTGCGCCTTCTCTGGCGGCGCCGCGCCGGAGATCACCGACCATGACTGGGCGATGGCATCGATACGGCATTCCTCATTGTAAATAGAACCCAGCCATTGCCCGGCGTCGGTGAAAGCCCGCCGGTACCACTGCCCGTCCCAGGCGTGCTCATCAAGGGAGGAGGCCAATTGTTTGCTTACAGCCCGGTAGCGTGCCGCCCGCTCAACATCGCCGCGCTGCCGGCAAAGTTCGGTGAACCGGTGCAGCACTTCACAGAGGAACCAGCCCAGCCACACGCTCTCACCGCGGCCTGCGGCGCCCACACGGCTCATACCGTCGTTCCAGTCGCCGATGCCGATCAGCGGCAGGCCGTGTTCGCCGAAGCGCTGTAAAGCCCTGTCGATGGCGCGCAGGCAGTGCTCGAAAACGGTGCCGCTCCGGTCAGAAATTTGGGTCGGCTCGTACCGTTCATGTTCGCCCTCCCGCAAAGGTTCACTATGCAGAAAGGGCGCCGTCTCGTCCAGGATACTGTGGTCCCCCGTATGCTCCACATACCGCCCGACGGCATAGGGCAGCCAGAGCAGGTCGTCGGAGAAGTGCGTGCGAATGCCCCGCCGGGTCTCTTCATGCCACCAGTGCTGCACGTCGCCTTCCTCGTATTGATGGGCGGCGTGCAGCAAAATTTGCGCCCGGGTAAAGTCGGGACGGGTGTGCAGGAGGGCCAGGGAATCCTGCAGTTGATCCCGAAAGCCGTAGGCGCCTCCCGCCTGGTAAAAAGCGGATCGCGCCCACATTCTGCAGCCCAGGGCCTGGTAAAGCAGCCAGCCGTTCAGCAGGACATCCATCTCCGGCGATGGCGTGGCAACCGACACCTGCTCCAAAACACCCTCCCAGAATTCCCGAACCAGCTGCAAGGCCTGGTCGCAGACAGAGGCCTGGCAGTATTTCTGCGCCAGTTGCACCGCGGCGTCCCGGGAATGTTCGCAACCCAGCAGAATGTAGACGGTTCGCTCAGCTCCCGGCTCCAGTGTGAACTTCGCCTGCACCGCACCGCAAGGGTCATACAGAGGCCCTGTTGTGCCTGACAGGCGCTCCCGTCCCAGGGCAGCGGGACTTTCCGGTGTGCCGTTACGGCCAAGAAATTCGTTGCGGTCGGCCGTCCAGGACAAATCCGCCGCCCCGGCATTTTCTCCGGAAGGTTCCGGCTGCACATAAACGCCTAAAAAAGCATTGGCATCCCGAAAAGCCTCCTGATATCTGTTGCGTGCCAGCATGATGCGGGCAGCTTCATCCCACTCGGTAATGATGAAAGGGGCACTGGCCTGGCGCCGTACACCCAGCACCCATTCGGTGTAATAGGTGGCGGACAGGCGCCGCGTCTCAGCGGTTTTGTTTTGCAACCGCAGTTGCACCACCTTGACCGGGTCCTCCAACGGGACAAAAACGGTCATTTCCTGCTCAATGCCGTGTCTCTCGTGGTGAAAACATGTGAACCCCCGGCCGTGCGTAACGGTGTAAGGCGGATCTGCCTGGGCGGTGGACCGGGTGGCAGACCAGTGCTCGCCGCTCTCTTCGTCCCTCAGATAACACACTTCACCGGGCGGGTCCAGCACCGGATCGTTAGACCACGGGGTCAATTTGCACTCACGGCTGTTGCGCCACCAGGTGTATCCGGTGCCCAGTTCGGAGACAAGGCAGCCGAAGCGCGGGTTGGCCATGACATTAATCCACGGCGCCGGCAGGTGATTGCCGTTTTTGAGCATCATCCGATACTCCCGGCCATCCGGTGAAAATCCTCCCCAACCGTTGAAGAACACCGGCAGGGGCATATTGGCCGGCGCCGGAGCAGCGAACCTGTTTAAGGGCGCTGTGGGCATGAAGGGCGCCGGGCAGGCGGTATGCCGCCGGGGCAGTTTGGTTTGCGCCTGGAAACCGGGGCCGTCTGCCCGCAGGGCAACACGGGCTGTGGCCAACAGCAGTGTCCGGTCCTCCTCCGGCAGCTGATTGTCATTTAGGATAAAGACACCGCCGGGCCCTGCGCCATGCCACTGTATAACCTGTTCCACCGCCCGCCGCAACGCCTCCTGTAAATCCTGCTGGTATCCCCCCGCCGATTCGTTAAGAATGACCAGGTCGAACAGCAACCCCAAGCGGCGTAAATACTCGTGCCCCGTCAGTACTTTCACCACAAAGGGCAGATTGGCGCGGTTTTTGATCCGCACCAGGATCATCGGCATATCGCCGGAAATGCCGTAGGCCCAGAGACCGGACTGCCCCTTTCTGTTGGCAGCAATACTTTTTTGCCGCTCCTGCCGCAGCGGCGGCGTATACAACACCTGGCCGGCAAAGGTTTGCCAGTCCATGGCCTCGGCGGCAGTCATGTGCAGATGCCGGAGTTCGATTTGACTGCGGTTCCAGGCCAGTTGAAAGGTCCGTTCCACCACCAGGTCCCCCGAAAAACGGCTGACAATGTCGATGGCCTCTTCCTTCGTGTCTGCCACAGCAGTGACAGCGTAAAGCTGCACTTGTTCGCCGGGCCGGATGCTCAATCGCCGCCGCATGATCAGGGCGGGGTCAGCCACCGAGCCCACCGTACCGCGCAGGCGGGAACGGATTCCCTGGGGCAAAGAGAGGTTATGGCCCCGGCCAATAAAAGCGGCCCGGTCGGTCTCGTATTCCACCGGTCCAATGCTTTGTCCCATGACCAGCAGCGAATGGGCTACCCATAGCGGTTTCTCGTCTTCCTGGCGGGGTCTTCGCCGGGCCAGCAGGCACCGGGCCTCCTCTGCATACTCGGTATGAATGAATAATTTGCTGAAGGCCGGGTGCGCCTCGTCAGCCATGGGAGGCGCCAGGACCGGCTCCAGAAACGTCGTGATTTCGATAATCCGCTCTTCATCGCCGGCGTTGGTAAGAGTCAACCGGCGGACTTCCGCATGCCATTCCGGAGACACGCATATTTCCAGGCTGGTCTGTATATCCCCGTACACCCGCATAAAGACAGCCCGGTCAAGGGAGAATTGTACCCGTTGTTCAGAAGACGGGACGCGGCAGGGTTGGAAGGTGGGCGACCATACCACATCCCGGGTGACGTCACGGATATACAGGTAACTGCCCCAATTGTCCAGCACCGGGTCCTCTCTCCAACGGGTGACAGCCAGCCCCTGATACCGGCTGAAGCCGCTGCCGCTGTTGGTGACCATGGTCATCAAGGCCCCGTTGGAAAGGATACACACCTCGGGGGTCGGCGTATCCGCAGAGAGGTATTCACGCAGCGCGCCGGTCTCTGCGGGCCCGGCATCCGGCAGGGGCACATAGGCCAAGGCGGGATGTTTAATAATTTTAGGCCGCGCGGGAATACGTTCCTGCAGCAGCAGTTCCACCGCCCGTACCCGCTTGTCACGGTGAAAACGCTCGTATATTTTCTTTGGCAATAGCAAGTTGGCCAGGGCCAGCAGGCTCATCCCCTGATGATGGGCCATAAAACTGCGGATGACCATGCTGGTCCGGTCCTTTGGCAGCCGCTGGGAGGTAAAATCGATGGCTTCGTAGTAGCCGTATTTTCCACGGGCGCCCAGCTCCTCCATTTTGCGCAAGTCCGTCAGCCCCTCGCCCCTGGCAAAGGGTAAAGCAAGGATTGTGGCGTAGGGCGCCACAACCAAATCTTGTTCGAGACCGCGCTTAAATCCGAGGCCGGGCACACCAAAGGCCCTGTATTGATAGTTCATCTGGTAATCAAAGGCGTAGTAGCCGGATTCAGAGATCCCGAAGGGGACCCCCCGCCCACGGGCGTACTGGATTTGCCGGCTGACAACCGCACGGTAAGTGCTGTCCCAGAGGGTATTCCGGTAGGTACGCATAAACAGCCAGGGCATCAAATATTCAAACATTGTCCCGGACCACGACAGCAGGGTGACCCGCCGCCCAACCCTGGTCATTGTCCGCCCCAGTGCATGCCAGTGCGCCACAGGCACGTGACCGAGTGCGATGGCAATAAAGCTTGCCAGCCGGGCCTCTGATGCCAGCAGGTCATAGAGGATCTGATCACGTTCGCGCAGGGCGGCGTGGTAGCCCAGGTTGAACAAGTTCGTCTTTTGATCGTAAAGGGGGCGAAAGTCTGTTTCGTTAATCAGCGCCTCCAGGCGGGCTATCAGCTTTTGCCCCCGTGCCGGCCAATCCTCCCGATACGGCTCGGAGCCCGGCTGCCGGTCCCCCTGGCTGTCCTGCTCCAGCCACTCCGCCAACCCTTCTTTGACCGTCATCAAACAGCCCACCAGGTTGCCGGAATCCACCGTTGACACATACAGGGGAGGCAGTGGTTCGAGGGTCACCGTATCATACCAGTTGTAGAGATGGCCGTTCCATTTGTCCAGGCGCTCAACGGTACTGACGGTGCGTTCCAAACGCTCAATGAAGCCGGGCGTATCGATAAACCCGAAATCCCGGGCGGCCAGCACACAGGCAAGATAAAGCCCGATGTTGGTGGGCGAAGTACGGTGCGCAATGCCGTTGGGCGGGTCCATTTGAAGGTTATCCGGGGGCAGCCAGTGATCTGTTTCCGTAACGTAGTCCTCGAAAAATGCCCAGATCTGTCCCGCCAACCTTCGCAGTTCTGCCTCTTCATCCGCCGTAAGCGGCTGTTCGGCCTGCTGCACAGGCCGGTCCAACCAGCGCACCGCAAGGGGGGCAGCGGCCCATACAGCACAAAGTACCAGGCCTGTCCCCTGCAACGCCGGGCCGCTGCCGGCCGCGGCCAACCCAAAGAGGAACACCAGGGCGTAACCCCCGTACATACCCAGCAGCGCAGGATAGCGCCCGCCCCGGTTGCGTCGTTCAACTTCGGCAGCGCTGACCCATTCCAACAAATGACGTTTGGACACCAGTAACCGATAGAGAGTTCTGGCAATGGCGTCAAGCAGCAGCACGCTTTGAAAGGGCAGCGTCATAAGGGTGACCAGAACTTGACCCACTGTGGCCAGTATGCTGCGCGGTCGCCAAATGGTCCGCCGAAGGGCCGCCAGTTGGCGGAGCAACGGCAAAAACAATGTAGCGAAAACAACGGCAAACCAGCGCCCGGGGGAACCGGGCAGAACGGTAAGGCCAAGCAGCAGGACCGCAAACAACACCGGCGGCAGCAAACTGCGCCGCAGGTTGTCAATCATCTGCCAGCGGCTGAGGGGGGACAAATCAACCGGCAACAGCCTTCCCCGCCGGTCGGGGACCCGGCGCAACAGCCAAGGGAGCAGTTGCCAGTCGCCTCGCACCCAGCGGTGCATTCTCTTTTGATAGGCGCTGAAGGTGGACGGGTGCTCATCTATTAATTCGATGTCCGTCAGCAGACCGGTACGCAAAAAACCTCCTTCCAACAGGTCGTGACTGAGCACCCGGTTTTCCGGAATTCGTTCACACAGGATCCGGGCAAATGAACCAACATCGAAGATACCCTTACCTGTAAATATGCCCTGCCCCAACCCGTCCTGGTACGGGTCGGAGACGGCAAAGGCGTAGGGATCAATACCCGGATCCGCCGACCATAAATATGCAAAGCGCGAACGCAAGGCCGCCCCGTGGCTGATGCCTATACGCGGCTGCAGTACTCCGTATCCTTCGATAACCCGTGTTCCCGCAGGGTTCAACCGCGGCCGGTTGTAGGGCAGATGCAGGGTGCCGATCATCCGCCAAGCGCTTCCCATGGGCAGCTGCGTATCCGCGTCAAGGGTGATGATATAACGGATACGCGGCAGAATGGTTGTATCCCCCACCACCAGGTCATAGGTTGTATCCGTCCGCCCTTTCAGCAGTTCCACAAATTCCACCAGGGCGCCCCGCTTGCGCTCCCAACCCATCCATACGCCCTGGGACGGGTTCCACAACCTGCGGCGCTGAAAAAGGTGGAATGTACTGCCGTCCGGCCGGGCGTACTTGCGGTTTAACTCCTCAATGGCGGCCCGGGCGGCGGCAAGGACGGCAGCATCCTCCGGCAGTCTTTCCGCAGTGGCGTCAACAAGATCACCCAGCAGAGCGAAGTGGAGATTGGCGTGGCGGTTGGCCAGGTAATGCATTTCCAGCCGGTCCGCCAATTCCTGCACCTCTTTGACTGTGGACCAGATGACCGGAATGACCACCATGGTGGCGGCTTCCGGCGGAATGCCGCGGGAGAAATCGTATCTCAACAGCGGCCGCGGCGGCCTGCAGCACTCGATGAGCCAGTGTGCCGCGGTGACGGCCCACTCGCTGGCGGGCAGCGCCAGTGCAAGCAGCACCGGCGCCCACTGAATCCCGGTGATGCCGGCGCCCCTGCCGATCCACAGGGCGAATGCCGCCAGGAAAGCTGCCAACAACCCTATCAGGAGGGTGAAATAGGCGCCGGCGGCCCGGCGCAAAAGTCCTATTTCCGGTAAATGCCGGGGCTTACCGCACATTTGCAGGGCGTGCCGCAGTTTTTTGATACCGTCCGGCTCCAGCAGGTAGTAGGGAGCAAAGGCCCGGCGGGGCAGTTCTGCGGGATCTGCCCCGCTGCCGGCGGCCTCGCCGGCTGCTGCCCACTCTGCGCAGGCCTGCTGGTGTTCTTGCGCCGCCAGCTCGACGGCTTGCTTCGCCACCAGGTTTTCCGGTACACGCAGGCGGCGGGCCAATTGTTCAACGCGCTTCCGCAACAGGTCGCGGCTTGTAAAATCAAGCAGCGGGTAGACCCCCGCGCTCTCTTGCCGCAGCGTTTGCTCTACTATGCAAATCTGCTCGAACCGGTCACGCCAGTCCCAGCGCGAAACTTTGCGCAGGCTGCCAATGAGGTTGCCTGTCGTCACTTGATAGGCGGCCTGCAATTGATACTCGTAGGAGACGATCTGGTCAAGGCTGTCAGGGCCGTTTTCCAGTTTGCACAGCAGCCACTCCTGTACGGTTGCCGAATCCTCCGCCCATTCACGCAGATGCCTGACCAGTTGGACGATGAGCGGCCCGGAGAGCGGCATCTCTTGACCCGCTTCCTCAAGGGCAGCCTTCAGCACATCCGGGCTCACCTTGGACGGCCCGATGCGCGACAGCAACCCTTCCACCAGCGTACACACCTCCCGGCGCTGGCGAACCGTTTCCATGACTTCGGCCAGGCGCCGGATCAAAGCGATACGCAGGACAAGCGGCACCGCCCAGGCCTCGGCAATGGTTAAAACCGATACTTCCTGGTAAAAATTGATGTATGAAACGAAGGAGTCCTCGTCCAGGTTCCCATCCACATGCTCGAGATAATCAGCACAGACAGACAGGATCCTTGCATCGCCGGTCTGGTGCAGAATCGGCAAATCCCGCAGGAAGGCATGAGAAAGCTGTTGCCGGACCGTCAACACCTGGTCTTCGATAAACTCGGCATGATCCAGCAGCCATTCTTCCGCAGGCTGGGAACAACTTGTACTGCTGTCCCGCAGGGAGCGAATAAAGGCGCGTAAATTGCGGACGTCTGCATAAAACTCCCGCCACAGGCGCCTGGCAGGCCGGCGTCTCATGTAAGGTTCGTGTGTCAGCGCCAGTTCATGAGCTTTTTGTCTCAGTTGTTCAGTATTTAGAATCATAGGTTCACCTTGACAAAACAAATTAAATTTTGGAATTTATTGCCATGCAGCACAATAAAAGCGGAAACATTTAAAATATTCCCAAATAAGGTATGAATTATAAATATGATTTGCCCACCCCAGCGACGGCTCAAATCCGCCTGCAAAAAACAACAAGGGCTGCCAATGACAGCCCTGTAATACGGAATTGAAATCTATTTATTAGTCCTAAATTTGAAATAAAAAGTCGTACCCTCTACTCCGGATGCAAAATCAATATCGGCATTATGTCTTTGGGCAATGCCGTTCTTGGTGATAAATACAGGCTTTTTCTTTTTTTATACAAATTTCCCGTATTCATTAAAGAACTAATGTTTTCTACAACTTGCATCTATTTAGGCGACCCAATGGCGATCATCGTCAGCCACATCGTCGGCTGCAGCTTCAAAAGTCTAACCAAAAGCAAAGAGATCCTCACCTTTAACAGCGAGAATCCCTTGCTTTATAAATATCTGGCGGAGAGAGTGGGATTCGAACCCACGAGACCGCTCATCACGGCCTACTCGATTTCGAGTCGAGCGCCTTCGACCAGCTCGGCCATCTCTCCGGATTATTTATTTCTTAATTCACGAAAAAATTTCTGCAGTATTTCCCGGCATTCGTCTTCCAGGATGCCGGAGATCACTTCCACCCGGTGGTTAAAACGTGCTTGATGAACGATATCAAGGATGGAATCAACGGAGCCGGACTTGGCATTGGGAGCGCCGTACACCAAACGCCTGACCCGAAATTGTACAATGGCTCCGGCACACATGGCGCAGGGTTCCACCGTGACGTAAAGTGTGGCGTTGTTTAACCGCCAGTCTCCCAGGCGCTTTGCCGCTTCGCGCATGGCAAGAATCTCGGCGTGGGCGGAGGCGTCGCAGAGACTTTCTCTTAAATCGTGTCCCCGGCCTACGATCTCTCCTTCAACCACCACCACGGCGCCAATGGGCACTTCGCCCCTGGCAGCCGCTTGCCGGGCCTCTGACAGCGCTTCACGCATATAAAAAGCATGTGACAACTGTGAAAACCCCTTAAAATAAAAAAAGTGGTGCGCCCGGGAGGACTCGAACCACCGACACGCGGTTTAGGAAACCGCTGCTCTATCCGCCTGAGCTACGGGCGCATATATATAAAGAAGTTGTTAGCTCCAAATTTTCACTTAGAACTAACAACACTTTTACAGTGGCGTGCCTGAAGGGACTCGAACCCCTAACCTTCTGATCCGTAGTCAGATGCTCTATCCAATTGAGCTACGGGCACGTATTGTGTTACTAAACAGCTGCGATAGAAACAAACTCCGGACCAGTGTGGTCATCCCTGTCGCAAAAACTATTATATAATAAGTTGAAAAGAAAAATCAACTGTAATTATGTGCCGCCTGTTATATTTTTACCCACTCTGACAGCAAGCGTTCCGTTTAAGATCTTCAGAGGATAAAGTGTTTATAAGCATTGAGGTGATGAAAAGCAAAGAACCGTTAGCTTAATACTAACGGTTCATTATATAATGGCGGAGAGCGAGGGATTCGAACCCTCGATACAGGTTTAAGCCCGTATACTCGCTTAGCAGGCGAGCGCCTTCAGCCTACTCGGCCAGCTCTCCGTAGTTCTATCTTACCTGGCGGAGGGAGTGGGATTCGAACCCACGGAACCCGTAAGAGTTCAACGGTTTTCAAGACCGCCTCCTTAAACCGCTCGGACATCCCTCCGAACCCGGAGGTGATTCCTCCCCAACAGCTCGAAACCCCAAGCAAGATAGAGTATAACACAGGCAAAACATGTTGTCAATTTAATTGTTAAGAGTTATTCATAGTTTCACAGGGTAATCTTTTCAATACCGCCCATATATGGTACAAGCACCGGCGGCACCGTGATGCTGCCGTCTGCTTCCTGGTAGTTTTCCAGGATGGCGGATAAGGCCCGTCCCACAGCAATGCCGGAACCGTTTAAGGTGTGTACAAATTCCGGTTTGGCCTTTGGCGCCGGCCGGTACTTTATATTGGCGCGTCTGGCCTGGAAGTCAAGGAAGTTGCTGCAGGAAGATATTTCCTTGTAAGCGTTGTAACTGGGCAGCCATACCTCAATGTCGTAGGTTTTGGCGGAGGAAAAGCCCATGTCGCCGGTGCAGAGCAGGACTACCCGGTAGGGCAGGCCCAGCGCCTGCAGAACCTTTTCGGCATTTTCCGTTAAACGTTCCAGTTCATCAAAGGATTCTTCGGGTTTGCAGAATTTTACCAGTTCCACTTTGTTAAACTGGTGCTGGCGGATTAAGCCCCTGGTATCACGGCCGGCTGCGCCGGCTTCGGCCCGGAAGCAGGCGCTGTAAGCGCAGTGATAAATGGGCAGTTTGTCGCCGGGCAGGATTTCCTCCCGGTACAGGTTGGTCACCGGTACCTCGGCGGTGGGGATCAGGTAATAGTTCAAGCCTTCCAGCTTAAACATATCCTCGGCAAATTTGGGCAGCTGGCCGGTGCCCACCATGCTGTCGGTATTTACAATGAAGGGCGGGAAAACTTCGGTATAGCCGTGTTCCCGGGTATGTAAATCCAGCATAAAGTTGATTAAGGCACGCTCCAAGCGGGCCCCCAGTCCCTTGTAGAAAGAAAACCTGGCCCCGGTCACTTTGCTGCCCCGTTCAAAGTCCAAAATGTTCAGGGCTTCGCCCAGATCCCAGTGGGGCTTGGGCGTAAAGTCAAACTGCCGGGGTTTCCCCCAGCGGCGGACTTCCAGGTTGTCCTGATCATCCTTGCCCACCGGCACGGATTCGTGAGGAATATTAGGAATAGACAGCAGGATTTCTTGCAGTCTTTCCTCAATGGTTCTTATTTCATCATCCATATCCTTAATTTGCTGAGACACCCTGCGCATTTCTTGTTGCTTTTCTTCGGCGTCCTGGCCGGCTTTTTTCAGCTTGCCGATCTCCTGGGAAACGACGTTACGGGTGTTTTTTAATTGCTCCACCACCACCAGTTTCTCACGGCGTTCGGCGTCCAGTTTTAAAAACTCATCCAAAGAAATGTCGGAGCCCCGTTTTCTCAGCCCCTCCAGTACCAGTTCCGGATTGCTGCGTACAAATTTAATATCTAACATCGATATGCCCCCCAAATTTGGCAGGAAATAAAGTTCCCTGGTGTAATATTGCCGAAATCTGCAAAAATTTCCTTCTGTATTATACTACAACCCCACCTCTTTGTAAAACAACGGGCTAATGTTAAAGCTCTAGAAAAAAGTGAAAGGTTAGGATGAGACACTGTTCTGTCTCACCTCTAACCTCTAACCTCTCACTTCTAAATTTACAGGCTGACCATTTTCACTTCCAACACGCCATCGATCTTCGTCATTTCTTCCAGGGCATCCTGGGGAACAATGTTGTCCACCATCATGACCATAATGGCCTTGCCGCCCAGCTCGACGCGTCCCACCTGCATGCCGCCGATGTTGATGTTTTTATCCCCGACGATGGTGCCGACCTTGCCCACGATACCCGGTTTGTCGATGTGCGGCACCACCAGCATGTGCCCGGTGGTGGCGGCGTTGATGCGGAACCCGTCAATATTGACGATCCTCGGGTCATTGCCTTGGAACAGGGTGCCCGCCAGCAGCCTCTTGCCTTTGTCTGTATAGACGTGAACGGTAATCAGATTATGATAGTCTTCGCCGTTTTCTTTGGTGGTTTGGACAACCGTAATACCCCGGTTGCGGGCCACCAGTGTGGCGTTGACAAAGTTAACGTTTTCCTGAAGAATGGGGTCCAGTAACCCCTTCAGTAAAATTGTGGTAATGGGGTTGACATCGTATTTAGCTAACTCGCCGCTGTAAATAACCTCTACCTTTTGGATGCGGCCGTTTAGCATCTGGGCCTGGAAGGTTCCCAGTTTCTCGGCCAGGTCCAGGAAGGGACGGATTTTGGCCAGCAGTTTAGGACTCATGGACGGCATGTTGACGGCATTTTTCACCAGTTCCCCCCGCAGGGCCGCCACAATCTCCTCCGCCACGTCCACCGCCACGTTGATCTGGGCTTCCTGGGTGGAAGCGCCCAAGTGGGGAGTGGCGATAAAGTTTTCCAGCTGCAGCAACGGGCTGTCGGTGCAGGGCTCGGTTTCAAAAACGTCCAAGGCAGCTCCCGCCACTTTGCCCTTTACCATGTATTCATACAGGGCAGCTTCGTCCACAATGCCGCCCCGGGCGCAGTTGATGATACGGACGCCGTCTTTCATTTGTTCAAAGGCTTCTTTGTTGATCATGTGATAGGTTTCTTTGGTTTTGGGCATGTGAACAGTGATGAAATCTGCCCGCTTGAAAAGTTCTTGCAGAGTCACAATTTCGACGGCCATCTTTCTGGCATGATCTTCGGAAATATAGGGATCGTAGGCGATGATATGCATTTCCATGGCCTGTGCCCGCTTGGCCACGGCGGAACCGATCCGGCCAAGACCGATAATCCCCAGGGTTTTGCCCCTTAACTCTACACCCAGGAAGGCCTTTTTATCCCAGCAGCCGTTCTTGAGCTTGCAGCAGGCCGCAGGCACCTTGCGGGCCAGGGCCAGCATCATGGCCATGGTGTGCTCGGCGGCGGCAATGGTGTTGCCGTCCGGGGCGTTCACTACCACAATACCCTTGTTGGTGGCGGCGTTGCGGTCGATGTTATCCACCCCCACACCGGCCCGGCCGATAACTTTTAATTTATGGGCTGCCTCAATCACCCTGGCGGTCACCTTGGTGGCGCTGCGGACGATTAACGCATCGTACTGGCCAATCACTTCCACCAGTTGATCTTCAGTCATTTTTTCCCCGATCACCACTTCAATATCCGGTTGCTGGCGTAAAGGCGCCAGTCCCTGTTCCGATACTCCGTCCATTACCAAAACTTTCATCATGCGTGCTCTCCTCCTACAAATACCATTTGAGCTTCTCTGACACCGGCGCCCAATTCCGCCTTATATCCACATTTGCCCAGGGCCATTTCCAGGGCGGCGATGGCAATGATCACATCCATTTTATCGGCATAACCCATGTGGGCGATGCGGAAAATCTTGCCCTTCATGATGTCCTGGCCACCGGCAAAGGCTACGCCGTAGTCTCTCAACAGCACCTTGCGCAGGGTATCGGCATCCACCACCATGGGGGACTGCACCGCGGTGACGGCCTGGGATGCACATTCATCCGGGGCCAGCAGCTCCAGCCCCAGGCCCTGCACGGCGGCCCGGGTGGCTTTGGCCAGCAGTTTGTGGCGGGCAAAAACGTTATCCAAACCCTCTTCCAGGATCATGTCCAGGGCGGCTTCCAGGCCGTAAACCATGGAAACCGGGGTGGTATAGGCGGTATTCCACTTGGCTATGGATTTGCGGGCCTTTAACAAATCGAAATAATATTTGGGAGAGGTATTTTGTTCTATCTTCCTCCAGGCTTTGTCGCTGACACTGATGAAAGCCAGGCCCGGCGGCAGCATCAAGGCCTTTTGGGAACCGCTGACCACCACATCCACATGCCATTCATCGGTCTTTAAGTCGATGGCAGCCAGGCCGCTAACAGCGTCTACCGCCAGTACCGCATCATACCGGGCCACCAGTTTGCCCAAGCCCTCAATGTCATTTTGCACGCCGGTGGAGGTTTCATTTTGGGTGGCCAGCACCACTTTTATGTCCGGATCGGCATCCAGCTTTTTCTTCACCACATCCAGGTCAATATCATAACCCCAACCGAAATCCACAAAATCTACTTCGCCGCCGTAAATCCTGGCCAGTTCCGCAAAGCGCTCGCCAAACTTACCGCAGGATAAAGCCAGCACCTTATCGCCGGGGTTGACCAGGTTTGCCACAGCGGCCTCCAGAGCACCGGTACCGGAACTGCCCTGGATAAAGACATGGTTTTCGGTCTGGAACACTTTCTTCAGCTTGCCCGTTACCCGTTCCATCACAGCCTGAAACTCGGCGCTGCGGTGCCCGATGATGGGCCGTGACATGGCCTCAGCCACCCGGGGGGGAATGGGTGTAGGTCCCGGAATTAAGAGATACTTTTTGTCCTGCATCATGAACAATCCCTCCAGTAAAATGTTTCTTACCCGCCGGGGGGGAAATATAAAAAACCTCCCGCCCCTAACGGATGATCAGTCCATTAGGGACGAGAGGTTATTCTCCCGCGTTGCCACCCTTGTTGGCCAGAAAAAATTCTGACCCACTCATTTGTTATAACGGGTGTCTTCCCGTATCCACCTACTGTGCAGCTCTTATGTCTATCTCGCTGTGTTTCGGCGGATCCCCTCCGGGGAGGAATTCACTTAAACCCTCTACCGGTTCGCACCACCCACCGGCTCTCTGAAAGAACAGGTCTAAATTACTTTTCCCCTTCTCAGGGTTTCTCGATGTCCTCTGTCATGTACTTGATTTTACACAGGAGACTTTTGTTTGTCAATAATGGATATGTTAAAAATTTTTAATGGACCTTCTTCTACCCTCCTCTTTACGGCCCCCTGTTATTTGCCTTCGGCAGTGAACTTAAAATGATGGCCATACTGATGGCTGTCCCAATTTTAAAGGCATCGTAGGTTTTCTCTGCTTTTTTGTAGTAGGCATCAAACCTTTCCTTAATTTTGTTGCCCGCGGGTAATATGACTGCATTTACGTTTTCAACGGCATTTTGAAAATTCTGCACCATCTGTAATCTGTTCTCTAGCAGGGTGCCAAACAGAAAGGAAAACAGTACCGCCAACGTAATGAGCCACTTACCCGGCTTGTTCAGGTTGACAAACTTCATAGCAGTTCACCTCCTGAACGCCGCCAAGTTAGCGTCAATCTAAGTGTACCATAGTCTATTAAATTCCATATAATTCCATTTTAATCCTGTTTATGCCAGTAAAACTTGTCTGGTTCAATAACAGGATAATTTATTGGTCTTGCATTGATTTCCATTTATTTCCTTCCTGTTTCTTCGTACAAGCCCAAAGTGTTGCCGCCCGGGTCTTGGAAAAAAGAATAAAAAAATAAGAGGCCTGTGCCTCTTATTTTTTTACTTAATCATGTTTAAGAAATACCGGTGAAGTCTGATATCATCGGTTAATTCCGGGTGAAAAGCCGCAACCAGGTAATTGTCCTGGCGGGCCAGCACGATTTTATCATCAAATGTGGCCATCACCCGAACATTGTTCCCCGTACTTTTAATATAAGGCGCCCGGATAAAGACAGCCCGCAGTGGTTCCTCTCCCAGGTCCGGTACCATGAGATCGGTCTCAAAACTTTCCACCTGTCTGCCGAAGGCATTTCTCTCCACTTCGATATCCATTAAACTCAAACGGGGCTGGTCAGAACCTGCAATTTCTTTGGCCAGCATGATCAGCCCGGCACAGGTGCCGAAGATGGGCACCCCCCGCCGCCCTAATTCCCTGATGGGTTCAAACAAATCAAACCGGTGCATTAGTTTCCCCATGGTGGTGCTTTCCCCGCCGGGAATAATCAAACCCTGAATACCATCTAATTGTTCCGGTTTACGGACTTGAATACTTTCTACACCACAGGCAGCCAGTGATTTCTGGTGTTCGATAAAGGCTCCCTGTAATGCCAATACCCCTATAACCATTTTATCCCCCTACCATCCTCTTTCTTGCATGCGGTGCTCAGCGGCAATGGTAGCAATTTCAATGCCTGGCATGGCTTCTCCAAGGTCCTTGGAAATCTCCGCTAAAATTTTGGGGTCATTGAAGTGGGTGGTGGCGGCAACAATGGCTTTGGCCCGGGCGACGGGATCTTTGGATTTAAAAATACCGGAACCCACAAAGATGCCGTCGCAGCCAAGCTGCATCATCAATGCAGCATCTGCCGGGGTGGCGATGCCGCCGGCTGCAAAGTTAACCACCGGCAGCCGTCCCAATTCATGAACCTGCACCACCAGATCATAGGGAGCGCCCATTTCTTTGGCGGCCGTCATCAATTCGTCCTTGGGCATATGCTGTACCATGCGAATTTCGCTCATAACCTGTCTCATGTGGCGTACGGCCTCTACCACATTGCCGGTGCCGGGTTCTCCTTTGGTACGGATCATGGCAGCGCCTTCGCCGATGCGGCGCAGGGCTTCCCCAAGGTTTCTGGCGCCACATACAAAGGGTACCTTAAATTCATGTTTATTGATATGAAATACCTCATCCGCGGGTGTCAGTACTTCACTTTCATCAATATAATCTACACCCAGAGCCTCTAAAATTTGAGCTTCGACAAAATGACCGATACGCGCCTTGGCCATCACCGGAATGGTGACGGCGTCCATAATGCGCAAAATAACATTGGGATCTGCCATTCTGGCTACGCCGCCGGCAGCCCGAATGTCCGCAGGAACCCTTTCCAGCGCCATCACTGCGCAGGCGCCGGCCTCTTCAGCAATCTTCGCCTGCTCAGGTGTAGTAACATCCATTATAACGCCGCCCTTGAGCATTTCTGCCAGGCCTTTCTTAACGGTCCATGTTCCCTTTTCAGCCACGTTATTTCCCTCCAAAATCATGTTTTACTCACTGATAATTAATTTTAATTTATTCTACCTCACCTGACAAGTTTTTACTTTAATTCTCTTAAATTTGAAATAATAATGTTTTTTGCGCAAAAAATCCCTCCACCTTAACAGGTTATCTCGGTGGAGGGTTCATTATTCTCACAGATTCTCCTTGCCCGGCTAAAAATGCTTCTTGGTAGTCAGTTAGTAAAAGAGCGGTTAAATCCGGGTCAATAGCTCCTGATTTTACTTGTTTATGTAATATCTTAAGAACCATTTCTTTTTCCATTGGTTTACGGTAGGGCCTTTCTTCGGTGAGGGCCGTAAAAATATCCGCCACCGCCATAATTCTGGCGCCTGTTTTTAGTTCCGCTTCGTCCAACTTAAAGGGATATCCCCTGCCGTTCAGGGTTTCATGGTGGCAAGAGGCGTAATGATTGATGGTTTCAAAACCGTCAATCATATTTAAAATGTGAAAAGTATAATAGGTATGACGCTTCATCACATTAAACTCATCGGCTGTCAGTTTACCAGGTTTATCCAGAATCTGATCCGGGATGTTAAGTTTGCCCAGGTCATGTAATAATCCTGCAACTTTAACAATATTGCAGTGATCCTCTGTAAAACCGGCTTTCCTTGCCAGCAGGTGAGCTACCCTAGCGACTCCTGCGGAATGCCTGTTGGTAAAGGAGCTTTTAAAGTCAATAACCTTTGACATGATCTCTGCAACAGCGGTTACCTCAGGCAAACCCAGCTTTTTAGTGGCCACCGGGCAATGGTGGGCCAGTATGTCTGTCGTGAATTCCGAATGAAGATCCAGCCAAAAACATTCTCTTTCACTGAGATCGTTAAAGGCATCCACCAACTTTGGATCAAAAAATCCCTCGCTCTTTTCATTGATAATTCGGCAGATGTGCTTCTTTTGCTCCAGTATATATATGTCATCCCGTACTAAAACATCAATTCTGTCTGCCAGGTGAATAATCCGGCTCTCCACCGGTATTTGCTCCCCTTTGAGTCCGGACGGGTTTCGCAATCCGTCCCAGCGGTCATGATGGCAAAGAATAATGTCAGCAATAGATCTGAATAAGAGGTGATCCTTAAAGAGTACATATCCTTTTTTGCAGTGTTTTAGCGTTTCCGTGGTAAAATATTCAGTAATCTGACCCTTTTCTTCCCAGGTACTGGAACCGGCATCATGTAAGATAGCGGCAGTAAAAAGCCTTTCTAATTGATGATGATCAAGACCGTATAACTTGCCAATTTGCAAAGCAATCAAGGCAACTCTCTGGTGGTGTCTCATTAATCCATGAGAACCAAAGTCCATGGCAAGGCTCAGTGAACTTAACAATTTAAAGTAATTGGTGATAAACTGTTCCATAAACGACTCCTGTGGAATATTTTGGTCTTCATTAAATTCAACCAATTGATGCCCAATACCTGCCTTTAACAAATACTATCCCAACACTTGCTAAAAGATTTTTTCCGAAAGCGAAATAATAATTTCCAGCGCGATTAAGATAATGATCATCCATTCAAGTTTAGTACCCCTATTGGCGTGGGCCAGAATGGTAAAGACCTCAGTGATATCCATAATATTTTCCGTTTTATGTCTCAGATTCTCGTACCTTTCCTGTATATCAAAAAGATCTGTCAATTTGAGAAACAAATCCTCCGCACCTTCCCGATACCAGGTGATATCGGGCTTATCCAGGACCATAACATAGGAGATAGTATTGTACTTATAGCGAAGGATCTTGGACGATAACTTGGCCAGTCTGTTATCATTAATGTTTAGTTTACCTTTATCAAGATATTCAATGATCCTTTCAATTTCATCGGAAACCCTTTCTACATCATCTTCAATACGATCTAACGCAACGGATCTGGCCAGGACAATGGCAATGATTTGCGGGTAGTAATCCAGTAATTTGGGAGCGATCATGTAATTGTTATGGACTTCCAGTTCCCGGTCGCTTTTAATATCCAGACGGTAGGAATCAGAGTACTCTAAATGATTGACGTTTTGGCATAAAGCAGATTCAATTTTACAAAGGTAATTGTATAGGTCTGATAAATCATACCGGGTTGCATTAACGGCCACCAGACAGCCAAAATGAAACATGTAGACCGTCTTGTGGAAATGGTTCTCCAGAATTCCCTTTAAATCCTTGTCTTGAAGAATCAGAATTTCTTCCCACTTAAATTTTTTTTCAATTCCAAAATGCCTGGCAATCAGATTTAAATTTAATTCCTGAGCCACCGAAACCGCCAAAAATTCCATTGATTGCATGAACAATCCCCTTCGCAAAAACATTCCCTTATTATATTTACCATCTATTGCAAGAAAAACACAACACCCGCAATCCATTGACTGCGGGTGCTAAAAATTACTCTGGCAGCGACCTACTCTCCCAGGGGCGTGAGCCCCAAGTACCATCGGCCCTGGAGGGCTTAACTGCTGTGTTCGGGATGGGAACAGGTGTACCCCCTCCGGTATCGCCACCAGAAATTTTATGCTTTTGGGTAATTCTTTGGGGTCGGCCTTTGGCCATTAGCCGTTGGCCGTTGGCTTTTTGGTCTTCCCTTTAGCAAACTTTTTGTGTTCCCTCAAAACTGAACAGCTTTAAGTAACATCGTCGTATATATTTTAACCGTGCTGACAGCGGATGGCTGACAGCTGACGGCTGCTCCAGGTCAAGACCTCGATCGATTAGTACCAGTCGGCTCAACACATT
>NZ_FQUY01000050.1 GCF_900129195.1 Desulforamulus putei DSM 12395 | reverse complement strand
GGTTTTTCGCCACAACAGTTTTCTTTCTTGCCGCAGCTTTTCTCCTTCCGTTTCATCATTCTATGGGGGTCAATGTGTTCCTGGACAGACATCACCGCATCCACAAAAGCTTCTACTTTTTCCTGACCGTACAACATTTCATACCTGCGAAACCGGTCAGCGGCCACGGCCATGGATTCTATGATATCCCTGAGGTTGGTATGGCTGAAATAAACATTGTTTTTAAAGAAATCGCAGTGGGCCAGCACATGGGCTGCCACCATTTTGTTCTGGATGATGGTATTGCCTTCCAACAGGAAGGCATAACAGGGGTCGGAGTTAATCACCATTTCATAAATCCTATCTAATGATAGGTATTTATTCCTACAAATATCTCCATTTTCCTTCCTGTTATGCTAAAAATATCTAATTTTGGTTATTATTATTTGGAGTTTTTCAACAGTCTCCTAGTGTTGCATAAAAATAACTGCCTGCTGTAAAAATGGTAAATTGCTGGAAAAGATGATAAATGCCATACTAATCTAAATTTTCAGACATGCCTTCATGGCTAATATTTTAAAAGGACAATGACGCCATAAAGGTAATCCTGGTCCACATTAGTTACAATAATTAACTTTTAAACAATATTCTACAAGTAGTTTAACTCTACATCAGTGGCGTTTAAAAAGCTGGAACCAAAGGATTCAATCTGCATCATCAACAGGTCAAAATCGCTGTTATGATCTACTTTTCGCCTACCACGGGAAGCTCTGTCCGGCGGCTTTTTTAAAACCTCAATCAATAACGAAAAAGGATTGTAAAGGTGGTCGGCCACAAGCCGCATGATATCCAGCAAGGGTTTCTTCAAGGGTAAAGTTTGTTGGGTCATCTTCAGCAAGCAATACATTATAAGGGCCACCCATATTTGACCGTAAACGGCGTTATCGCTGGTACCAAACAATTTTTTGACCTTGAGATGCTGCTTCAACCACTTGAAAAACAATTCCACCTGCCATCTCAACCGGTAGATTTCCGAAATCTCAAAGGCATCCAGGTCGAAATCGTTCATCAAGATAATAATCAGGTTCCCTTCGCTGTCACGGGTATGAATCAGCCTCAAACGATGTTTCATTCTGGTCTTTTCAGGGGCACCCAATAAGACGATGCTTTCCACCATGTTTGTACCGGCAATTGGCCGTTGTTCAATGATTTCAACCAGGGTGTTTTCCTTTAAGCGGGTAACAAACCGGATACCGGCTTCGCAATATTCATCCCATTTCTTGTAATCCACATAGCCCCGGTCAAAAACATTCAGAGCGTCAGGATCAACTACGACCAATTCATCCAACTGGGATTTATCCGAAACCTTGGCGGGGGTGAGAATCGCTTTATCTGGTAAAATGTGACCATCTTGGATTTGGATTCTCTGATGAATTTTAATCCCGGCCTTGGTCCGGCGAAAAACAGCCCATCTAAACTTGGTCAGGCACAGGGTAATTGTGCTGGAGTCAATGATGTGGATTCGGCTTTCTTTGGGTTCCCGGTAAGCGGAAGTTCTGGTTTTGATCAGCGTTTCTTTGGCTATTGCAGTGAAGGTGTCAGCCCATAATGTGTTTTCCCATTATGTAAAGCTTTACATAACGGTAAGTCGCACCTGGCAACTGGACTGGGTATAGAGGCTGTCCGGCGTGGCTACAAAGTCCATTTCACCGGCATGGAAGAACTTGTGGGACTGCTTAAAACCCAGGAGATTACCCGTTCTTCCCGGGCCAGGATAAAAAGGCTAACCACCTCTGACCTGGTCATTATTGACGACTTGATGTTCATGGCCATCGACCGCCAGGAAGCCAATCTTTTTTTCCAGCTAATTAACAAGCTTTACGGTCAGACCTCTTTAATTATTACTTTCAACAAGGGGCCTGAGGAATGGGGAGAAATTCTGGGTGATCCGGCCATCACCACGGCCATTTTGGACCGTATTCTTCACAAGAGTGAAGTCCTGGCTTTAACCGGAGACAGCTACCGGCTTAAGCATAGGCAAACCATCTTCGGGCCTTTACAGCCTGATATTATCAAGACACTCAAGAGTGATTTATGAGGCAACCATTTTTGGAATTTACTGGATGTTAAAAATTATTTATCAAAATTTGTTCATTTCTACTTGACGGTCACACGGCCCGCCTCCACCACCATATCCACAGTTTTTTTAAATATAACTTCTACTTTTTCACGGGTCACATTAACCTGCTCAACGTACTCCGCGATGATGTCTTTACATTGCGCGGAGTCTTTATTTTTTAGCAGGGTGAAATAGTGGAAGTTTCAAGAGATTATTTATAATTTGAAAAAGTTCTAGGTTCTGTTTCTGAAGCTACTTTCCATTGAATATTTATTTTTACATCTTCCAAGATCCGTACTGCTTCTGATTCTTTCATAAGTTTAGATGGTTTTTTGGATAATACAGAGGTTGACATAGTAGAAGTTTCCTTGACATCAGGGATGGCTCCACCTGGTTTTTCGGCATTCCAAGTATACTTACCCCGAACCGGAGGTTTATAATGTGAAGGCCAGTCCCCGGAACGAAAATCCGGTTCAATTGTAACATATTCTAAGGGCAGGTTACCTTTATATCTGGCCTCAACTCTTCCGACGACTATCTCATTGTTCCATTCAATTATGGCATTTATATCCCAATCTTTGTCGGTCAAAATTTGTTTTGAAATGCTTTTATAATTTTGATTTGAGCAACCAAAACTAAATAACATGGCAAGTATAACTAACATAGATAACAAAAGCTTAACTTTCATGACAACCCTCCTGTTTAATTGAATTTATATTAATTAAAACAATATCGAGTAGAATAACGCCGTAGTAATTTGCTACGGCGTTAGCCCTCTCACAGAACCGTACGTACGGGCCTCGTATACGGCTCCTGATAAACCTCAGTCACTTCCCTTGGAAGTGATGCAAAATGCCGACATTATACGATGTTAGGTTGATTAACCCCGTTTCATCAAACCACTTGTTAGGTAGTGCCATATTTATTAACGGACTAGCTGAGTTTCTCCATCTTCGCATGGATATTTTCTCAAACTTTCCTTTATAGCCCCGCCTTCGTAGGGTTTTGTGAAGTTGCCTCCAACTTTTCCACTCTCTCATTTGCTTCATTCGCAGTCGTCGCCTTATCCACTCCATAAGTTGTTCTGTTAGCTTCTTGCAGTTCGCCAGTCTGAAGTAGTTAATCCACCCTCTTAACACTGGATTTAGCTCTTTTATCATTTCTTCAATGTTCATCCCGTGGTTTCTCGGTGTTAGTTTCTTGATTTTGTCTTTTATACTCTTGATCTTTTTAGGATTTATTGAGATAAACTTTGATCTAATGATAAAGCCTAGATAGGCAACTCCTTTACTCACATTTGTGATGTGTGTTTTCTCCTTGTTGACTGTTAATTTTAATTCGCCTTCAAGGATTTCCGTGGCTATCCGTTTATATTGCTTTGCTTCTTTGAGGGTTTTGCCAAATATGAGAATGTCATCGGCATAGCGAACGATGCGAATTCCCTTATTCTTCATAGCCTGGTCAAAATGGTCTAGATATATATTAGTAAGCAACGGGGAGATTACCCCGCCTTGCGGGCTTCCTAAATCTGTTCCTTCCCAGGCACCATCTTTCATTACTCCTGCGGTGAGAAATTTGCTTATCAGTTTTAGCACTTTTCCGTCACTGACTTTTCGGGCTACCCCTTTTAGTATTAGTTCATGATCTAGTCGGTCAAAGCATTTCGATAGATCCATGTCTACTACGTGTTCCAGTCCATATTTGTTAATAAACATCTCTGCCTTGGCTACTGCCTGATGGCAGGATCTATTTGGCCGGTACCCGTAGCTTGAGGGGTGAAAGTCTGGTTCGAATATCGGTTGCAAAATGTTGAGTAATGCCTGTTGGACTACCCGGTCCTTTACAGTGGGTATACCTAGCGGCCGCTTACTTCCGTCCGGCTTTAGTATTTCCACTCTCAGTACCGGTTGTGGTTCGTATGTGCCGGTTTTCAGTTCATAATGAAGTTGGCTTAGCCGTTCCTCTAGGTTTTCGCCGTAGGCTTTCACGGTCACCCCGTCTACTCCGGGGGCTCCTTTGTTGGCTCTCACGGCTTTGTATGCCTTTTCGAGGTTTTCAATTCGATAGACCTTGTCTATCAGGCTGTACCATTTCTTCATTATTTCACCTACTTCCGCTATGCTTCCTTGGTCTCTTCCAATTGTGTGACAGTCTCTTCTTGCAATTTCCCGGCGTTTCTAGCTCTGGGGCAATCTTACCTTGGATTTATTGCAATACTCTGTCTGGGCAGGCGCTAAATCCAGCGAGTTCGTCACTCCCGATTCTAGCGTTCCTCTTGGCATTTCAGCCTTGATTGTCTTCCCTCTCACAGTTGCCAGATCCGTTAGTTGCATACTTTGGTTTATCTTCGTCCCTTCGCAGATCATAATGGCTTTTGGCTCATTATGGCTCATTGCAATTAGATGCAATGTCCCCTCAGTTTTATCCTCCAGTCTGTTACCAACCTTCATTGGCTGCGGGTTTATCACTACTACGGACTCATCTGCCACCCAACACCACGTCTTCTCTACCTTGCGTTTCCGCTTGTTTGAGCTTACCTGCGGGGCAGGATGATATTGGGCTTCCCCGGTTAAGTTTGCTTGCCTGAACTTGAACGCATCCGTCCTAACCTTTCGAGTTATCCAGCTTTTGGGCTTTCCCATATACTGCAAGGTTACCCACTCGATAGGCCAACATCGGTTCGCTTTCGCTATGTTCCAAGTTCCCCCTTCAGCTTCCTTCAGACCCACCGTTACCAGTGACGCCCTTGCCTACGAGTTGTCTTCCCGCTGGTTAGGTGACAGGGTTTCTTTCAACCCATCGGCTCGGCAAACATGCCGGGCGAACACACAATATTCCTCCTAGCAACGCTAGGAGGAATATTGCTTACTTAAAGCTTTATGAAGGCCAAGCACTCATATTCTCCCCAAACAGATAGCAGGAGAGAAATTCCCATGATGATCCTCCACGAGTTAACGTATCTCTTTGCTCACCAACCACATAACATCCTGCAACAGTACAATTTATATAACCATCATTACTGATTGTATTAGTATAAAGCTTGCCCCATGACATAGGAAGTGGGTTGCTATAATCCTCTCTACCACACCACTTACCACTAGTATTATAACCTAACCATTCTGCACCATACCGAGAGGAAGAAATGGATACAGAGCTATCGGCACGATACCATTTTGCTTCCACTTTTTCTGGCCTAACCCATAAAATGGTGTTGGAGTCTCTATAGGAAGAATAATAGAAGGTACCAACATGTCTTATGCTATAGGAGTCATCATAATTCATCCCAACCCTTCGAAGCGGCAACCATGATGGGTAACTTGACAGAGTTTAGTTGTTGGGGCTGAGTTAAAAAGCCCAGAAGCTGACGGTATTGCCTATCCAGAAATAGATGGATATAATGACCATAACTTAAAGAAAGGAAAAGGACATCTCTGTAGTGCGTGGTACTGCGCCAACAGTATCACTAGAGATGTCCACCCAACAAGTATGATCATTGTATCAGATTTTTCGCTGGTTGAGAATCCTGTAAATGGCGTTTTCTGTTAGGAGTGCGGAAATAGTCCCTTGCCCTTGTTGTGGCAGAGAGTTAAGGGTAATCGGAAGCCGTCTACGCAAATCGATCAAACCATCCG
>NZ_FQUY01000043.1 GCF_900129195.1 Desulforamulus putei DSM 12395 | reverse complement strand
GCTCCTGCGGCTGTCCTGGCCAGTATGTCCAGCCGGGCCGCTTTGTCCAGCAGGTACTTGGGGTCCAGCTCCCGGTCCAGTAATTCTACATCATGCAGTTCCTGGCCCGGCGGTGGCTTTAAAACTGCGTTAAGAAAACTGATGAGCGCCTCTTTGCCCTCTTCCGATCCCAGTATCCTTTTAAAGGCGTAGTCGTTTGTCCTGTTGATGGGCTTAAACTCCAATATTTTTTACCCCCCCTTTCCCTTTGTTTCTCCTGCCAACATTATACCAGATTCTCAATTATTCCTTAATATCCTACCTGATACAGGAATGCACAAAGCCCCGGCAAGAGTTAAACAAATTCAAGTCAAGAACCGTCCCCGACTTGAATTTTTTACATTTCATCCTTCATTGCCAACATCTTTCAATATGTCTATGCTGCAATCTTTCACCTTCGATTTTATGGAGGGAGCAAAACCAGAAGGAAAATAGCGGTTTATGTGGAAGAATGTAGATAGTTTTTTAAAAATTCCCCGGTCATCTTACATACAAAAAGGAGGGTGAATTAATTCAGCTCATATATTAACTAACTAACGGATGAAACTTCAACACCTAACGAGAAATGGAAGTGAACCCTTATGAAAAAGAACCATCAAAAAAACATGTCCTTATTAATTACCACAATTTTCCTTATAGCGCAATTAGTATATGTAATTCCTGTGCAACCTGCCTTGGCCCAAGAATCCCCACCAGCACCGGAGACTCTGACCAGCGACATCACCGATTCACTTGCTAGCTTGGCAGGTCAATCTTACAGCTATAATTTTGGTAAGGACGAGCGTCCGGCAGAACTCAATAACCGTCCCGCCTATGTAGAAGGCGAGGTAATCGTTAAGTTCAAGTCGAGCGCAAATTCATCCCAGCGCTCCAGCATCAAATCACGTTACGGACTAACCACAAAGAGAAAAGTTCCCCTGGTTGGGGCGGAGCTTATGAAATTTGGCTCCGGCAAAACAGTTAACAAAATGATTGAATCTTTACAATCAGACGACCTGGTAGAATATGTACAGCCCAACTATCTTTACTATCCCCAAGCTGTCACCCCCTCCGATGCACGTTGGGACGAGCTCTGGGGTCTACACAATACCGGCCAGACCATAGAGGGAACCGCCGGGGTAGAGGATATTGATATCGATGCCCCGGAGGCCTGGGATTATACCTCCGGCCTGGGGGAAGTTGTAGTGGCGGTAATTGATACAGGTGTCGAAATTACCCACCCGGATTTGGCAGGAAAAATATGGGTTAATCCAGGTGAAACTCTAAACGGCCTTGATGATGACAAAAACGGATATATTGACGATATTAACGGCTGGGACTTCTATAATAATGATAACACCGTATTTGACGCAAGCGATGGCGACACCCACGGAACGCATGTTGCCGGGACAATAGCTGCCCTGTCCAACAGCACGGGTGTAGTAGGCGTTGCCCCTAACGTAAAAATCATGCCCCTTAAATTTACTGGTCCTTATGGCGGCACCACCTCGGATGCTATCGCTGCCATTAACTACGCGGCCAGTAAAGGTGTAAAGGTCTCCAATAACAGCTGGGGTGGTCCAGCCGGTGGCCACGAGGATATACTCCTTAAAGAGGCCATTCAGAACTCGGGTATGGTGTTTGTGGCCGCAGCGGGCAACGACGGTAAGGATAATGATACAGCACCAGACTCCCCATCCGGTCTGGCAGCCGAAAACATCATCAGTGTGGCTGCAGTGAATAACAGAGGTGAGCTGGCCAGCTTCTCCAACTACGGTGCAACTACCGTGGATGTGGGCGCGCCCGGAGAGGCTATTCTCAGTACCTACCCCAGGACACTTAACCAAAGCGCCGGGGTTCAAAAAAATAATCAATCGGTGGTGTTGGGTTTCGGCCTGCAAACTCTTACCGAACAGGATCAATCTGCCTTGATGAAAAAAATACTTAATTTACTTGGAGTAACACCCGGCCCCAACACCTCCATACTACTGGTTAACGACGGAGAATCCGATGCCGGTTATAATAACTATACACCGGTATTTGAAAAAGCCTTATCTGTGGCAGGCTATTGCTATTCCGCATCACAAACAACTGTTGATATACGCAGTGTAAACCAGGATGTTTACGGCCCGACCGCAGCAGAAATGCAACCCTATGATGCCGTAATCTGGTTTACCGGTGACGCTTATGGAACACTGACCACAACTACCCTTACCGCAGAAGACCAAAGCAACTTGACAAGCTACCTGGCCGGTGGGGGCAAGCTGGTCATCACAGGTGAAGACGCTCTCTACGGGATCGAAGACAGCAACTTCGTAACCTCAACCTTGGGTCTTACCTTCATCAAGGAAATCAATGAACCAGGCATGTACACCGACTTAAACGGTGTTAACGAATTTTACGGTGATTCCTATACATTCTCAGGTACCTCCAGCCCTTATAATGATGTTCTGGAGCCAAACGGTACCGGAGCCAGTACAATAATCCAATATACCGGGCAAGACAGTTCCTACCGCTTCTTTAGCGGGACATCGATGGCCGCACCCCATGTGGCAGGAATAAGCGCTATCCTAATGGCTCAGAAGCATCTTAGTGCCACCGAAGCTATCGAGCTGATTAAATCTTCCGGCAGTGATTTACCTTCACTGTCAGGCAAGACAGTTACAGGGAAACTTGTAAACCTGTATAACGCTGTAGCAACACAGGTCAGCCAGCCATCCGTAACACTTGGTTCGCCTTCGGTTGCAAGCCCTTCCAGTTATGATATTACCTTTAACACAAGTTCTTACGGGGCATTGCTCTCGACATCCGTTTCCAGGGATAGCATTACAATCACCTTCCCGAACGGTACTACCCTTCCCGCCTTCATAACTGGCGAAAAAATAAAAGTTAATAATATCCCGGTGGGCAGCAGTGGAGACATCATTACGCCAAACGGCCAATCAATTACCTTTAATGTGCCGGTAACTATCGGGCACGGGGGACAGGTAAACATTACCATTGATAAGGCGGCCAATATCAAGAACCCCACTACAAACGGTTTATACAGTCTTTTAGTATGTACGTCCACTGATCCCGTTATGAAGGGGTCTGCTAACTACAGCATAAGCACCACCACAGATTCCGCCGTTGTCGGCGGCGGGGGAGGCGGTGGCGGTGGCGGCGGCGGCGGTTTAATAAATACCACCCCACCCGGTGCTACAACGCCCTTGAGCAATGCCACAATAGATAATGCCATTGCCAGCGCTGTTAACAGCGATACGGTAACCATTAACGCCAGCGATAGGCTGGAAACCGCCCTAACCACAACCAGCCTGAAAGCCCTTACCAACACCGGCAAACCGGTGGTAGTACAGTTACAAAACGCTACCTTCACCCTGCCCCCGGGGGCACTGGACGTACCCTCCGGAGCGGCACAGGTGCAAATGGCGGCCCTGGCCCTGGGCAATGAAATATTTGAACTGACTATTACAGCGGTTAAACCCGATGGACAACAACTTCCCGTACGCCAGTTCGCTAAACCTATCCGGGTAACCTTACCCGTACCGGCTAACAAACGGGAAGCTGCCGCCAACGGTACACTAAAGGTTCACTGGTTTAACGAAAGCACAAAATCATGGGAAAATATGGGCGGCACCTATGACCCTGTGACCGGTACCATCACCTTTGAGACCAATCACTTCAGTAAGTTCGCATTGCTAATAGCCCAACCCATACCGACTACGGCTAAATTTACTGACATTAACGGTCACTGGGCCCAGAAGGATATTGAGTTCATGGCTGCCAACGGCTACATTAACGGGATGGGCAACGGAAAATTTGCCCCAGATACTGCCGTAACCAGAGCCCAGTTCGCCGCCATGCTGGTAAATGTGCTTAAACTACAGGACAAGGCTAAGGCTCCCTTTAATGATGTGCTTCCGGATAAATGGTATTACACCAGCGTCGGGCGAGCCTATTCTGCCGGGATCATTAAAGGTGTCAGTGCTAAATTATTTGCCCCGGAAGAATTAATTACACGGGAGCAAATGGCCGTTATGATTTGTAATGCTTTAAGGTACAAGGGTATTATAACTGAACCCGAGGATGTTGAGGGAACACTATCCCGCTTTGTGGATAAAACCAAAATATCCGATTGGGCCAAGAATTCCGCTGCATTACTGGCAGATCGACAAATGTTAAACGGTAAATCCACCGACACCACCGTTCGTTTTGCCCCCCTTGACCGCGCAACCCGGGCCGAAGCAGCGGTGATATTGAAAAATATGATCGAGCAACTAAACAAGTAAGGGTGTATACAAAAATGGGGGCTGCAGCATGTAAACTGCAATCCCCCATTCTTTTTTGGTAAGCGGTAAACAAGCCCACCCTCAGAATTGTTTGGTGGTCAGACCCTTTCGGGAGAGGGCGACCTCTAGGGAGGCCCCTCCTTTACTTTAGTTTAGTGAAGTGCCAGGCACCTTTTGACTCAAGAGAACCGTCCCCTTGATTGTTGACTCAAGAGAACCGTCCCCTTGATTGGGTCTCTTTTGAAATGCGAAAAAGGACCTGACCGGAAATTCGTCCGATCAGGCCCGAGTCTGGCACCGTGTTTTGCTATTGCCGGGATTGCTTGTTAGGGATGCCCCGGCTCCCTTCGCTGGTCAGCACCAGTTTTCCATTTCATTCTTCAGCCCCAAGACGGTCTCCCAGAACAGTCCGGTTATCTCAGCCACGTCTTCTACGGAAAAACCTTTTCTCAACGCTGCCTTTGCAACTTCCACTTTGCCTTCGATTTTGCCTTCGATCCTAGCCGCCCTTTGCATCTCATCTAACGTCCGTTCAATGTTGGTGATCATCTTCTCCACCTCCCGGGGATCGTTTTCCTCCAGCACGCGTTCTACCTCTTCTTGCAGGGGTCCCGGCAATTTGCGCTTGATGACGTTCTTCAGCCACACCGTCACCTGCCGGAACTGCTCTGGGGTCATGCCCTCCAGCACGCCGGCGAGCTTCCTGAGCCGGGGCGCCAGCTCCAGGGGGTCCACGTGAATACGACGAGCCAGATTGTGCATTTTGACCGTTGTGATTGTGCACCCAGACCGTTTGAATTGGGCATAGCTTCCGCACTAATTGTGCACTCATGATCCGCTTGTAAAAACGCTCTGTATAATGGGTTTATGTGCTGGGAATCTAGCGCAAATAATCCATAGGAGGTCATGTGAATGACCAATTACAGAGAAATCCTGAGGCTGTTTAGCCTTGGGATAACAAAAAAGGACATAGCGGCCAGCTGTGGGTGTTCTAGAAACACCGTCACGAATGTCTTGCAACGGGCCGCAGCGTGTCGGCTAAGTTGGCCGTTGCCTGACAAGATGACCAACAAAGAGCTTGCCATGAAGCTGTTTCCACCCGGGGAAGCAAAGCCGACGTACAAAATGCCGGATTATGAATACATCCATCGAGAGATGGCCAAGAGCGGTGTCACGCTTAGTCTACTGTGGGTGGAATATTGTGACCAATGCCGCGTGGCGGGTGAAGTCCCGTACAAATCCACCCAGTTTAACAAGTATTACAGCGATTTCGTCAGAAGTACCAAAGCAACTATGCATATTAACCGCAAGCCTGGAGAAATCATGGAGGTAGATTGGGCCGGTCAATATGCGCACATTGTAAATACTGATACAGGTGAGTTAATAGATGTTTCCGTCTTTGTTGCTGCCCTTTCATACAGCGGCTATGCCTACGTGGAGGGGTTTCTATCACAGAACCAAGAGTGCTGGATTACCGCCCATGTTAATGCCTACAACTACTTCGGTGGTGTTACACGCATTCTCACCCCGGACAATTTAAAGACCGGCATTACAAAGCACTCACGAAGCGAGATTACAATCAACAAGACCTATCAGGAATTAGCGGAACACTACGGAACAGCTGTTATCCCTGCCCGGGTAAAAGCTCCTCAGGATAAGCCAACTGTCGAGGGCGTAGTAGGGATCATCTCCACATGGATCCTGGCGGCGTTGCGCAACCAGCAGTTTCTCTCCCTGCATGAGCTAAATGAAGCTATCCGACAGAAGCTAAAAGAGTTTAATAACAAACCATTCCAGAAGAAGGAAGGCAGCAGAGCCAGTCTGTTTGAAGAGGAAAGACCGTTCCTGCTACCACTGCCGCCAAAACCTTTTGAGTTGGCCACATGGCGAGTTGCCACTGTCCAGTTCAACTACCATATCAGCGTAGATTCCCAGAATTACTCAGTCCCGTATGAATACATTAAGCAAAAAGTGGACGTCAGGCTCACTAAGAATGTCATTGAGGTTTTCTTTGGAGGTAACCGGATCAGCTCCCACCCAAGGTTGTACGGACGTAGTGGCCAATACAGCACTATTGAGGCACACATGCCTCCAGACCACCAGAAGTATGTAACGTGGAACGCAGAAAGATTCATCAGCTGGGCCGAAAAGATCGGAGAAAATACCGCTGTTGTTGTTCGTTTCTTCCTCAGTGCCCACAAGGTAGAGCAGCAAGGATACAAGTCCTGTAGGCTCTACTCAAACTTGCAGATAAGTATTCCGTAAAACGTCTAGAAGCCGCTTGCGCAAAGACGCTGTCCTATACCGTCCATCCAAGCCTAAAAAATGTACAGGCAATCCTTAAATCCGGACAGGACAAGCTGCTTGATAACAAACCTGCATCGGAAACGCCCCCGGAGCATCCCAGTATGGTTTTACACGTGGTGCTGAGTATTACAAAAGGGGGAATAACTGATGTTAAACGATAACACTGTATCCAAGCTGCATGAGATGCGACTTAGTGTCATGGCACAGGCATTCCGTGAGCAGTTAAAAGACAGCTCCTTCCATGAATTATCGTTTGAAGAGCGGCTAGGTCTGCTTGTTGACGCGGAGTGGGCGGTACGTAAGAATAACCGGATGGCTCGGCTCATCAAAAAGGCCGATTATGCTATGTAAGCGTCAAATAATCCCCACCTTCCAAGGAAAGTGGGGATCCATGTAACATTAATTATTATATACTCGACAAGCAATGGGTAAGGTAGCTGACCAGGGAAGCAGCTTATCTAATTCGCCTGGGTCTGTGGTATCTATGTTGGGCAGCTGCTCGAAAAGATAAGTGAGATAGGCCAAAGGATTCAAATTATTCTCCTTAGCCGTTTCAACAATGCTGTAAATAACAGCGCTAGCCCTAGCACCCCGCGGGGTGTTTGTGAACAGCCAGTTTTTGCGGTTATGTTCTTAAGCACATAACCGCAATTATGTGCTTACTTAATTTATGTGCTCACTAACCCGATTGTAGGTATGAGTAGCAACATTTTATACTTAAAGTAAAAGGGGTGTTGCTACTATGCCTTATGTATTTTTAACATTACCAGTCAGGCAGAAACTGAATCAGTTCAGGACATTTTTGGAAGAACATGAATACCACGAGAGTACAATTCTTGGTTATCAAACCTATGTTTCCAGATTTCTACGATCAAATTACTATAACGAGAAGAATTCCAACCTTAAAGACCAAATAAAAGAATTTCTGAAAAATGAAGCCTCAATGTCTCCGAAAACATTTAAATATTGCCGAGCCGCACTATACGTTTTCTATAAATTTTCAACGGGAATGCCATATCCTAAGGCTGTCAAAGAAAACGTCATTGCCGAAATTGAAGATCTTCTGGCTGGATTCCAAGACTTCCAGAAAAGAGTTAAGCATCTGGCAGATACAAGTATCATTTCTGAAGCCAACCAAGTGAGACCGTTCCTTAATTTCATCTACCAACAGTCGCCCGAGAGCTTTAATGTATCAAATATCTCCGCTATGGATATCCGAAATTATTTTACCGGAGAAGCGGCTCATTTAAACTCAAGCACAAAAGGAAGGATAGCGACATCAATACGTAATTTTTTTAAATATCTCCGTTTTTCTGGTGTAAATGTTGATGAATCTATCTTTAAGATCCCACTTTCGCCGGCGGTGTGGAAGTTGAATACTATTCCAACTGTGCTAAGCAATGAAGAATTCGAATCATTACGGAATTGCTTTGATAAAAGCAGGCCTTCAGGAATACGAGATTATGCCATTACCTTATGCTTCACAGAATTGGGGCTTCGGTGCTCAGAAGTTGCTAGTCTAACTTTAGATGATCTCGACTGGAAGAACGGTATTATTAAAATTAAAAATACCAAAACACACACTGACAGGACACTGCCCATGTCCTCCACGTTTGGGGAAGCTATTGTGAATTATCTACAGAATTCTCGGCCTGCATCCAAAAGCCGGGTTCTTTTTGTCCGTTTTTCCCATACTCAGGGTGAACCCATGGGAAGAGAACAGGTAAGGGGTGTTATGCGCCGTGCATACAAAAGAGCGGGGATCAGCGAATCTGTTACCGGTACTCATATCCTACGCAGGACAGTAGCCAGTAAAATATATAAAAAAGGCTGCACACTTAAGATGGTGGCAGATATTCTCGGACATGAATGCCTGGAAAGCACTGCTATCTATACGAAAATAGATACTGAAATGCTGTTACAAGCTGCCGGTATGTGGCCCGGAGGTGGCAGCTTATGCTAACGGATAATAAGATAACCAGACAAATAGAATCCTATATAGAATACAAGCAAAGTCTGGGCTACCAATTGAGAATTGAATCACAAGAATTAAGACGTTTTGCCAAATATACACGCGAAATTGATCATATCGACTCCCTCACGACTGATTTAGCCATGCAGTGGGCTTCTCTCGACAGCAGCCTCAGCAGATGGTACATGGCAAGAAGGTTGGAAACAGTACATACATTTGCAGTATATGCCGCTTCCATCGATCCCCAAGCACAGGTTCCCCAGACGGGAGTTTTTGGAAAATGTCATGGACGTGTGACACCATATATTTACACGGAAGAAGAAATTCTTCGGCTGATGAATGAATCATTGAATCTATTTACCACGGATGGCATCAGATGCTTGACAGTATCCACCGCATTAGGCCTTTTGTGGGCAACGGGAATCCGCGTTTCTGAGCTGACAAATCTTAAAGTTCTAGATGTTAATCTTAAGGAAAGATATCTTTTTATAAGGAATACAAAATTTTATAAGGACCGGTTGGTACCCCTGCATCAAACCGTGGTAGAACAGCTTGAAAAATATGACTCGAAACTAAGGGGGAAACTCTCTGGACGATCAGAAGATGATTTCTTTTTTGTAACCACGAACGGAAGGCGATTCAATACAAGAGCATTTGAATATGCATTCCAACAACTGCGCTCCTGTTTGATGCCGGATGGCGGAAACAATTGGAATGGAAGACCGCCGCGTCTATACGATATCCGGCACAGTTTTGCCTGTCGTACCATTCTTAAATGGCTTGAAGGCGGAGAAGATGTCAACCAGAAGCTTTATTCACTCTCGGTCTATATGGGACATGTAAAACCAGCTGATACCTATTGGTACCTTACATCTACTCCAGAACTTCTTTCTCTTGCTTGCGGAAAGTTTGAGCTCCTATACGGAAAGGAGTTGCAACCATATGAATAGCGCATTCCAAGATTTGCTTCAGAAGTTCTTCCTTAAGAGGATGATGAATCAAAAACAGGCATCCCCGGAAACCATTAAATCCTACCGGGATACTTTCCGAATTTATATTGAGTATTTAAATATTGTTCATAAATGTCCGCCGCACAAAATTAGTATAGAACACATCCAAGCAGAATATATACTTGGTTTTCTGGAGTATCTTGATCATGAAAGAGGAAACCAGACGAAAACCATCAACAACCGTCTGGCCGCAATCCATGCATTTCTTCATTTCATGTCTTTTGAAAAACCAGAATACAGTGCTACTATTCAAAGAAGCCTTATGATTCCCTTCCGGAAGACGAAAAAACGACAGATAGATTTTCTGACAAAAGAAGAAATTGATGCTCTTTTGGAGGCCTGTTCCATGAAAGAAGCCCTTGGGCGCCGCGATAGGATGATGGTGCTGATTCTTTATAATACCGGTATAAGGGTCTCTGAGCTTATTTCCCTGAGATGTAGAGATGTTATATTCGATAGTTCCGGAACGGCAGGCTATATTCATGTAATAGGTAAAGGGCGAAAAGAAAGGAACATTCCTCTTTGGAAGACAACCGCATCCTATATTAAAAAATATATTGAAGAGCATAGTCTTAAGTCAGATGATAAACTGTTCATAAATCATACAGGAGATGAACTCACTCGATCGGGTGTCCGTTATCGGATCGATTGTCTAACAGAAAAAGCACAGAAAATTATTCCGGGATTAGAAGACAAAAACATCAGCCCACATACCTTCCGCCACTCGACCGCGCTCCACTTGCTTCAATCAGGAGTTGACATTTCAACCATTGCCATATGGCTTGGACACGAGAGCATAAATACAACACATAAATATATGGAAGCAGACATTGAGATGAAGCAAAAAACACTGGAGAAAATAGCCGAACCATCCGTTAATGGGTACCGTTACAAGCCATCTAAAGATATTTTGGCGTTTCTAGCCTCTTTATAATTATGTGCTCATTAGAAAGTGCCAAGAAATCGTGAACTAAGCGATTTCTTGGCGATTTTACCCTTAGCAGAACTAAATAGAAACATAAATTAAGTAAGCACATAATTGCGTCCAATCACAAATGGCTTAATGGATCTTTCACTGCGGTTATTATCTAATTCTAACCGACCATCCTGGAGAAATGCCTCCAGCTTGTTCCACTGATT
>NZ_FQUY01000011.1 GCF_900129195.1 Desulforamulus putei DSM 12395 | reverse complement strand
TTGTCACTTTTCACTTTTTAAAGATCATCCCATGGATGGTCTGTTTGCTATGCTCTTTTTTAGTTTGTGCCCCCGTGGAGCTGGTTTCAGACTTAACCACCTCAATGTTATTATATAACTTGCCTAACCATGTTCCCAGCATTTTTTACTCAGATGGTTGAAATATTTTGTAGCTCTTTTCTTTCTTTACAATAATAAATTAATAAAGGATTTAACCCTTTAACGTCGAAAAGGGGAATTAGAAAAGATGAGGAAGGCTTTTCCAGGTCATAATAGTAGGTAATACGGGAGGGATTTCCTTGGTGTACAACGGAAAGTTAAGGGATAAACTTAATGACCGCCTGTTCGAGGCTATTCTTACCTTAAAGGATATTGACGAGTGCTACCGGTTCTTTGAAGACATCTGTACGGTTTCCGAGCTGCGCTCCTTGGCCCAGCGGTTGGAAGTGGCAAAAATGCTGGAGGCCAACCGTACCTATGGAGAAATCGCCAGCAAGACCGGCGCCAGCACTGCGACCATCAGCCGTGTGAAACGCTGTTTGAACTACGGCGCCGACGGCTATAAGCTGGTGCTGTCCCGGTTGCCGGACCCCAGTCCATTGAGGGAAGACAAATTAGATTAACAATTTAGATTAATTTAGATTAATAAGAGGTGAAGCAATGACATCCAGCAGATTTGGACGTTTGGCTCCGGGGGTAAGGGATGTCCTGCCGGCGGAGGCCCACCGGATGAGGGAGTTAAAGGAAAGGTTTAGCAGGTTGGTTGAGGGTTGGGGTTATAAAGAGGTGGTTACCCCCACCTTTGAATATATAGAGAACCTTGCTTCGGAAGAAATTCAGGAAGACAAATTTTTTAAATTTCTCGACCGGCAGGGGCACCTGATGGCCCTGCGACCGGATATGACCCGGCCCATCGCGCGGCTGGTGGCCACCCGGATGAAGGGGATTACGCCGCCCCTGCGGTTGTTTTACCTGGCCAATGTGTTTAACTACGAGCAGCCCCAGGTAGGCAGGCAGAGGGAATTTTGCCAGGCAGGTGTGGAATTGATGGGAACCTCATCACCGGAGGCAGATGCCGAAGTGGTGGCGCTGGTGACGGAATATTTAATGCAGACCGGCCTGGGAGATTTTCAAATCAGCATCGGCCATGTGGGGATTTTCCACGGGCTGGTGAAGCAGCTGGGTTTACCCAAAGAGGTGGCCCAGAACCTCAAGGAGGCCCTGGGAAACAAGGATTTCGTAAAAGTAGAAGAGATTTTCGCCTCCCATGCCGCGACCCCGGAAGAAGCCAGGCGGGCGCTGGATCTCATTGAATTGCGGGGTGGACCGGAAGTTCTGGACAGGGCAACGGAACTGGCTCAGGAGGGACCGGCCTCGGATGCCATCGGGAATCTGCGGCAGTTATACCAGGGGTTGGTTTGTTACGGAGTGGAGCGCTATATTACCCTTGATTTAGGGCTGTTGCGGGGACTGGACTATTATACCGGCCTGGTCTTTGAAGGCTATACCGTGGCCATGGGCTTTCCCATCTGCGGCGGTGGCAGGTATAATCAACTGCTGGCCCACTTTGGTTATCCCATGCCGGCCACCGGCTTTGCCGTCAACCTGGAGCGGGTCCTGGTGGCCTTGGAACGGCTGCAGGGGCCGCCCGGTGAACCGGTGACGGATGTGCTGGTGGCCTGGGAGAGTAAAAGTATGGCCAGGGCCCTGAGGGCTGCCCGGGAATTAAGAAACCAGGGGCTCAAGGTGGCCACCGCCTTGTTTGAATATTCCCCCGCCAGGTCCAAGTCCGAGGCCAGAAGTCTCGGGGCTTCCCGGGTAATATATTTTTACGATAACGGTACCAGCGAAGAATTTGTTATTGCAAAAAGTTAACGCCGGTCTCCCGGCGTTTTCACATTTGATAAAAATAATTCTTGACACTACCATAATGGTGTTTTAACATGATGTTATATTAGTAGTTTAATAAACTAAAGAGGTGGTTTCCTTGGTCGCAGCCAGAGATCTACTAACCATTGCTTTACCCAAAGGGACCCTTTATCATGAATCCGTAAAATTACTGGGTTTAGCGGGTTTGGACATAGATTGTATCAAAGAGCCGGGGCGCCAGCTGCTGCTTTACTCGGAAAAGGACGCGGTCCGCTTTATTATTTGCCGCCCCACGGATATTCCCACCTATGTGGAATACGGCGCCGCAGACCTGGGTCTGGTGGGCAAAGACACCATTGTGGAACAGCATAAAGATGTCTACGAGTTACTGGACCTAAAATTCGGCGGCTGTCGTTTTGTGGTGGCCGTTCCGGAGGGGAAGGAACAGGAACTTCCATACTGGAACCAGACCAGGGTGGCCACCAAATTTCCCCGTATCGCGGAGGAATTTTTCCGCCAGCAGGGCATGCAGATGGAAATTATCAAACTGCACGGCAACATCGAATTGGCTCCCATCGTGGGCCTGGCGGAAATGATCGTGGATTTGGTTTCCACCGGCCGCACCCTGCGGGAAAATAAGCTGGTGCCCATAGCGGATGTGCTCAGTTCAACCAGCCGGTTAATTGCCAACCGGGTCAGCCACCGGCTGAAAAGTGAACGAATTAACCCCCTGGTGGAAAGACTCCGCCAGGTGGTGGAGGAGGTCAGCCTCAATGGGTGTCATTAGAATCTTAAAATCTTCTCAAGAGACAGCGATAAATTCCTTATTGGAAAGTCGCACCGCCAACCAGGCAGAGTTGGCCGGCCGTGTGGCTGCCATTGTGGAGGAGGTACGGCAAAGGGGAGACGAGGCCCTTTGCGATTTCACCAAACGCTTTGACAGAGCTGATTTAACCCCGGCACAGTTAAAGGTTACCCGGGAAGAAATTGACCAGGCCTACCGGGAGGTTGACAGTGAGGTCCTGGCTTCCTTGAAAGTGGCCAAAGAGAGGATCGAACGCTTCCACCGGAAACAACTGTCCCGCTCCTGGTTTCAACCGGACCCGGACGGCACTGTCCTGGGCCAGTTAATCGTTCCGCTGGACCGGGTGGGCATTTATGTTCCCGGAGGCACAGCTTCCTACCCCTCTTCGGTGCTGATGAACGCAGTGCCAGCTAAAGTGGCGGGTGTAAAACAAGTTGTCATGGTGACGCCCCCTGCGGCAGGGGGGAAAGTGAACCCCTGCACCCTGGTGGCCGCGGCGGAAGCCGGGGTGGACGAAATTTACAAAGTGGGCGGCGCCCAGGCCATTGCTGCGCTGGCCTATGGCACCAGGACCATTGCCCGGGTGGACAAGATCACCGGACCGGGGAACATTTATGTGACACTGGCCAAACGGATGGTATACGGCCAGGTGGACATTGACATGCTGGCCGGACCCAGTGAAGTTCTGGTGGTGGCGGATGCTTCCGCCAACCCCGTGTATGCTGCGGCCGACATGCTCTCCCAGGCGGAGCACGACACCCTGGCATCGGCTGTTTTACTGACCCACGACCAGGACCTGGCCCTGGCTGTCAGTCAGGAATTGGAGCGCCAGGTTGGAGAACTGCCCAGGCAGGAAATTGCCCGGCAGGCTCTGGCCAACCACAGCGCCATCATTATTACCGGAAATCTCAACGAGTCATTGGAACTGGCCAATCGTTTTGCCCCGGAGCACCTGGAGCTGCTGGTGGAGGAGCCCTTTCAACAGTTGGGGCGGATCCGACATGCCGGCGCCATTTTCCTGGGCCATCACTCACCGGAACCGGTGGGGGATTACCTGGCCGGCCCCAACCATGTACTGCCCACCGGCGGCACCGCGCGTTTTTATTCTCCCTTAAGTGTGGATACTTTCATAAAAAAATGCAGCGTTATTTCCTTCTCCCGGGAGAGTTTAAACAAGCTGGGAGCGGACATTATCCGGCTGGCGGAAGTGGAGGGGCTGCAGGCCCATGCTAACGCCGTCAGGGTGCGGTTGAAAGGATAGATTTAAAAGTAGGTTTGTGTAACGGCGGGTGTTAGAGATAGATTTATAAAGGAAGTGATCGGGTTGCGTGAGCCCTTTAATATTACAAACATGGTGCGTGCCGGGCTGGATAAACTGATCCCCTATGATGCACACTCCTATCCGGGGATTATCAAGATGGATGCCAACGAAAATCCCTACCCCTTTCCAGAGGAGGTATCTCGCAGTATCGGGCAGCTGGCTGCCGGTGACCTGTTGAGCCGTTATCCGGACAGCGAGGCAGTTGAGCTGCGCCGGGCCATCGCGGAATACGCCGGGGTGACGCCGGAACAGGTGATGGTGGGCAACGGTTCAGACGAATTAATTTTAAACATTCTCTTGACCTTCGGCACCGGCGGCCGGGTGCTGATCACCAACCCCACCTTTTCCATGTATAAAATTCACTCCCTGGTGGCCGGGGCCAGACCGATACCGGTGCCCCGCCGCGGTGACTTTTCTGTAGACGTGCCGGCACTGGTCTGCTATGCCAGGCAGCCGGATGCGCGGGTGATTTTTATTTGTACCCCCAACAACCCCACCGGCAATGCTTCTACCCTGGAGGAAATCGAAAGCGTCCTGCAGCAGGTGAACTGCCTGGTGGTGGCGGACCAGGCCTATCTGGAATTTGGCGGGGCTGACTGTGTCTCCCTGTTAAACCGCTATCCCAATTTAATTATCATCCGGACCTTTTCTAAGGCCTTTGCCCTGGCCGGCCTCCGAGTGGGCTATATCCTGGCCAACCCGGATGTATTGAGGCAGATCAAGAAAGTGAAACAACCCTTTAATTTAAACTCCTTCTCCCAGGCCGCTGCCAGAGTGGTTTTGGCATATCGCGACGTGTTTAATAAACAAATCCGGGACATTCTTCAACAACGGGAAGAGCTTTGGCAGGGACTGCAAAATATCGAGGGGGTCACTCCCTATCCCTCGGTAGCAAACTTTATTTTATTCCGCACCAACTACGAAAGCAAAGCAATCCACCGGGGGCTTTTGGAGAAAGGTATTTTAATTCGCAGACTGGGCGGGCCGGAACTTCCCGGCTTCCTGCGGGTCTCCGTGGGGACGCCGGAGGAAAATAAACTGTTTTTACAGGCGCTGGCCGAGGTATTGCAAGAAGTGGGGAGGGATGCCAAATGACGCAGCGGCAGGCACGGGTGGAACGCAGGACCGGTGAAACCGATATCGAGATTGCCATATCTCTGGACGGTTCAGGAGAGTACCGGATTGAGACCGGCGTTGGCTTTTTAAATCACATGCTTTGTCTGTTTGCCAAACACGGCGCCCTTGACTTAACCGTAAAGGCCGCCGGAGATACCCACATAGATGATCACCACACCGTGGAGGACATTGGTATTACCCTGGGCCGGGCTGTCCGGCAGGCCCTGGGGGACAAACAGGGGATCAACCGCTACGGCCATGCCCTAGTCCCTATGGATGAAGCGCTGGTGCTGGCAGCCCTGGATGTCAGCGGCAGAGGGCACCTGGAGTTTGATCTGCCGCTGCCGGCAGCCAAAGTGGGTTCCTTTGATACTGAACTGGTGGAGGAGTTCTTGCGGGCCCTGGCCCTCAACAGCGGTATTACCCTGCATGTGCGTCTGCTCAGCGGACGCAATACCCACCATATTATCGAGGGGGCCTTCAAGGCCCTGGGGCGGGCTTTGCGCCAGGCGGTGGCCAGGGACGAGCGGGTGCCGGGCATACCTTCCACCAAGGGGGTGCTATAAATGATCGCCATTATTGATTACGGCATGGGCAACTTACGCAGTGTGCAAAAGGCTTTCCAGCGGGTGGGCTGCCAGGCGGAGATCGTCCGTGATCCGGCAGCCGTCGATGCAGCCCCGGCAGTGGTGCTGCCCGGCGTCGGGGCCTTTGGGGATGCCATGGAAAACTTGCAAAGGACCGGTATGATTGAGGCCATTTACCGGGCGGTGGATGCGGGCAAGCCCTTTTTGGGCATCTGCCTGGGCCAGCAGCTTCTTTTTGAATCCAGTGAGGAATTTGGCATCACCCGGGGACTGGGGATTTTTCCGGGCGCCGTTAAGCGTTTTCCAGAGGGAGAGTTGAAAGTGCCTCATATGGGCTGGAACCAGGTGGCAATCGCCAGGCCTTCCCCGCTGCTGGAGGGAGTCCCCGACGGATCGGCCTTTTATTTTGTACACTCCTATTACGTAGAGCCTGCCGACCCGGAACTGGTTATTACGCACACGGAATACGGGTTGCCATTTGCCTCGGTGGTTGGCCGCCGGAATGTCTTTGGTATTCAATTCCATCCGGAAAAGAGCAGCACCCTGGGGCTTCGCATCCTCGAAAACTTCGGAAAGATGGTGAGGACATGATTCTGTTTCCTGCCATAGATTTAAAGGAAGGCCGGTGCGTCCGCCTGATTGAAGGCCGCATGGACAGCGCCACCGTTTATTCCCATGATCCCGCCAGCACCGCTAGGGCCTGGCAGGAGCAGGGGGCGGAGTTTATTCACGTGGTGGATTTAGACGGCGCCTTTGCCGGGCAGCCCCGCAACCGGCAGTCCATTGCTCAGATCGTACAGGCCGTGGATGTGCCGGTGCAGGTGGGCGGCGGCATCCGGGACATGGAGACCATTGAGGACCTGCTTTCCCTGGGAGTCAACCGGGTCATCCTGGGCAGTGCGGCCATCTTACGGCCGGCGCTGGTGGCCGAAGCCTGCCGGAAGTATGGTCAACGGGTTTTGGTGGGCATTGACGCCCGGGACGGCAGGGTGGCCATCCAGGGCTGGGGTGAGACGGTGGAGAAAACCGCCCTGGAACTGGCGCTGGAGGTCAAAGAACTGGGCATTGAACGGATTGTGTTTACAGATATTCGGCGAGACGGCAAGCTAACAGGCCCCAACTTGGCTGCCACCGGCGAGCTGGCCAGGGCCAGCGGCCTCAAGGTAATTGCCTCCGGCGGGGTGTCCTCCCTAGCGGATATCCGGGCCTTGAAGGCGCTGGAGCCGGACGGGGTGGAGGGCGCCATCATGGGTAAGGCCCTTTATGCCGGGGCCGTCAGGTTGCCTGATGCCCTGGCCATCGCCCGGGGGGAGGGTTAAATATGCTCATGAAAAGAATTATTCCCTGCCTGGATGTGACCGGCGGCAGGGTGGTAAAGGGTACCAATTTCGTCAACCTGAGGGACGCCGGCGACCCGGTGGAACTGGCGGCGCTGTACGACCGGGAGGGCGCTGATGAACTGGTCTTTCTGGACATCACCGCTTCCTCCGACGGCCGGGCCACCATGCTGGACGTGGTGCGCCGGACCGCCGAAGAGGTGTTTATCCCCTTTACGGTGGGCGGGGGCATTCGCACCGTGGAGGACATGCGGTTGATGTTGCAGGCCGGGGCGGATAAAATCGCCGTTAACACCGCTGCCATTAAAAACCCCCGGGTCATATCCGAGGGGGCCCTCAAGTTTGGCAGCCAGTGCATCGTGGTGGCCATTGACGCCCGGCAGGTGGCCCCGGCAAGATGGGAAGTCTATATTCACGGCGGCCGCACCCCCACCGGCATCGATGCGGTGGAATGGGCCGTTAAAGCGGAGGAACTGGGCGCCGGTGAAATTTTGCTCACCAGCATGGACCGGGACGGCACCAAGGAAGGTTTTGACCTGGCCTTAACCCGTACCATTGCCCAACATGTGAAGATCCCGGTCATTGCCTCCGGCGGCGTCGGCAACCTGGAACATATCGCCCAGGGACTCACCGAGGGCATGGCCGACGCAGCCCTGGCCGCCTCCATCTTCCATTTCGGCGCATACACCATCCGCCAAACCAAAGAATACCTGAGACAACGCGGCATCCCCGCCAGACTGTAAAAATCCCCCAAAAGGGGTCTGACCCCTTTTGGGGTAATTTGGAATTCAAGTTGGGGACGGTTCTTAACTTGAATTTGGATTTAAGTTACTTGTTAAATAACTTAATATCAGGTACCTGGTACCCTATTAAGTTATTTGCAAGAAAGAGAAAAGCTGGTGATAAAGAGTATGCAGTTTAACATAGAAACCCTCAAGTTTAACGAGGCAGGGTTGATTCCTGCCATTGTGCAGGAGGTCCATACAAAAGAAGTTTTAATGATGGCCTGGATGAACCGGGAGGCGGTGGAGAAGACCCTTGCCACCGGGGAGGTCTGGTTTTACAGCCGCAGCAGGCAGAAGATGTGGAAAAAGGGTGAAACCTCCGGCCATGTGCAACGGTTGAAAGGTTTTTATTATGACTGTGATGCAGACACCCTGCTGGTACTGGCGGAACAAACGGGAGGAGCCGCCTGCCACGAGGGCTACACCTCTTGTTTCCATAATAGAGTGACCCAGGATGGTTTGGTGGTAGTAGAGGGTGAGAAGAAGTTTGACCCTGCACAAGTTTATGGACGCCCGGACTATCAAGCACCCGCAGGTCCGGAAATCATCAATGATTTGTTTCAATTGATTTTAAGCCGTAAAGCAGAGCGTCCGGAAGGTTCTTACACCACTTACCTTTTTGATAAAGGAATTGACAAAATATGTAAAAAAGTCGGCGAAGAATGTACCGAGGTAATAATTGGTGCCAAGAATAACAGCAAAGAGGAGCTAACCTACGAAACTGCCGATTTGATTTACCACCTGCTGGTTTTACTGGCTAATCAGGAGGTAGCCCCGGCAGCTGTTTACCAGGAATTGGCGAGAAGAAAAAAATAACGAAAAGGCAGGGGGGCAGGGAGAATCCACCCTGCTTTTTTTGCGTTAATCTTTGGAAGCCGCTGGAAGAACTTTATTGGTGTGATATAATTTAAGATAATACAGGAAGGACAAGTTTTTTCGCTTCGTGCCAGGCTTGCGTGACTTCTCTGTAAAATTTGAGAGGGGAATGGTTATGAGCGAAGATCTATTAAGAGAAATTCTTCAGGAACTCAGGGGTGTGAAAAGCGAGCTAGTATTTCTTAACCAGCGGGTGGGAAAACTTGAAGAGGGTCAGGCCAGGCTTGAAGAGTCATACGCCAGACTGGAAGGTTCATACGTCAGACTGGAAGGTTCATACGCCAGACTGGAAGAATCACAAGTTAGACTTGAAAAAGCACAGGCTAGACTGGAAGAGAACCAATAAAAGTTGGAAGTAAAGATTGAAAATGAAGTGATAGATAAAATTCGCGCTTTATTTGATGATAGGGAAATACAAAACCACCGGCTGGACCGCATTGAAGTAAAGTTAGAGAATGTTATTGTTGATCTGGGCTATCTGGTAACAAAGGTGGCCAGAATGGAGAGAATGGCCTAGTAATTATATGACTGGTTCATAACCTTATTAAAGTGAGACATCAGAAAGAGAATGTTCACCAGGGATACCTGGACGTTCTCTTTTTCTTTTTAGACATGCCGCTGACGTGGCACCAGCAGAAGGATGATAAAGTATTTTCAGGACAGAGTGTGGAGAAAAGAAAAACTAAATTTGAACCATGAATTTCTAACTTTGAACCTTGGATGTGATATAATGTAGAGTGTTTTCTTTATAATATTTACCACACGGAGGAAATTATGGATATACTAGCGAATCTCAACCCCGCCCAGGCGGAGGCGGTGCAGCATACCGAAGGCCCCCTGCTGGTGTTGGCCGGGGCGGGCTCAGGCAAGACCCGGGTGCTTACCCACCGGATTGCCCATATTTTGAGTCAGGGGGTTCCTCCTTATAACATACTGGCTATTACCTTTACCAATAAAGCCGCGGCGGAAATGAGAGCCCGGGTGGAAAACCTAGTGCCGGAGGCAGCCAGGGACCTGTGGGTAGCCACCTTTCACAGCGCCTGCCTGCGTATCCTCAGAAGGGAAATTCAATCCCTTGGGTATGGCTCCAACTTTTCCATTTACGATGATGCTGACCAGCAAACGGTGGTTAAGGAATGCCTCAAGGAACTGGAGATTGATGAAAAACGGTTCCAACCCCGCGCCATGCTGGGGGTCATCTCCGGGGCCAAGAACAAGCTCCTGACGCCGGATCAGTATGATGGACAGGCCTTTGATTATTTCGAACAGGTGGCCGGGCGGGTTTACCGGTTGTACCAGGAGAAGCTGTTTAAGAATAATGCCGTGGATTTTGATGACTTGCTGATGCTCACGGTGCGGCTGTTTAAGGAACATCCCCATGTGCTGGGCTATTACCAAACCAAATTTAAATACATCCTGGTGGACGAGTACCAGGATACCAACCACACCCAATATGTGCTGGTATCCATGCTGGCGGAACGTCATCGGAATATCTGCGTGGTGGGGGATCCTAACCAGTCCATATATAAGTGGCGGGGAGCGGATATCAACAATATTTTAAGCTTTGAGCGGGACTATCCCGAGGCAAAGGTAGTTAAGCTGGAGCAGAATTACCGCTCCACCGGCAATATCCTGGAGGCTGCCAATGCCGTCATTAAGAATAACATCGAAGCCAAGAACATGAAACTTTGGACGGCCAAAGGAAACGGTAATCTCATTCATGTCTACCGGGCGGAAAATGAGCGGTTGGAAGCTCATTATGTGGCGGACAGGATTAAGGACCTGCGTTTTTCATACCAGCGAAGGTACCGGGACATGGCGGTTCTTTACCGGACCCATGCCCAATCCCGGGTCTTTGAAGAAGTATTCCTGCGCCTAGGCATCCCCTATACCATTTTCGGGGGTCTTAAGTTCTATGACCGCAAGGAAATTAAGGATTTGCTGGCTTACCTGAGGGTGATTGTCAACCCGGCGGACGGTCAGAGCCTGCTTCGGATTATTAATATTCCAAAACGGGGCATCGGGGCTGCCTCTTTGGAGAAAATCACAAACTACGCCCTGGAACAGGGCTTAAGCCTTTTACAGGCCCTGGCCGTGGCGGACGATATGCCGGGTATTCCTGCCAAAGCCCGCAAGCAGTGCAAACTCCTGGCGGACCTGCTGGACAGCCTGGCCAAACAGGCAGAGTTCCTTTCCGTAACAGAGATTACCGAAGAAGTCCTTACCCGAACGGGTTACCGGGCGGAACTGGAGGCCGAGGATACCGTGGAAGCTAGGACCCGGTTGGAGAACCTGCAGGAATTCCTCTCAGTGACCAGGGAGTATGACAAGCAGCAAGGTGAGGAAGCCGGTCTGGCTGATTTCCTCTCCACCATTTCGCTGGTGACCGACCTGGACAGGCATGATCCGGAAGCCGACCAGGTGGTGCTGATGACCCTGCACAGCGCCAAGGGTCTGGAATTTCCTGTGGTATTTTTAACCGGCATGGAGGAAGGTGTCTTCCCCCACAGCCGGGCACTGTATGACCAGGAGGAACTGGAAGAGGAGCGCCGCCTGGCCTATGTGGGAATTACCAGGGCCGAGGAAGAACTCTATTTGACCCACTGCTGGGAGAGGACCCTGTTTGGGCGCACCAATATGAACCCCAGGTCCAGGTTCCTGGAAGAAATCCCGGTTGAACTGACCGATGCCCTAAAACCTTCCCCAAAGCCGGCAGCTTGCGGTACCGGATGCATTGGCAAGACTCCGGTCGGCTCCCAACCCGCAGCGCATCCCGGATCATTCTTATTGGGAGACAGGGTGCGCCACCGCAAGTGGGGGGAAGGCGTCATCGTGAAGGTGAAAGGGGAAGGCGGGGACGCCCAGTTAACGGTGGCATTTCCGGACCAGGGGTTAAAAACCCTCATAGCCCAGTACGCACCACTAGAAAAGGTTTAAACCGGCAACACTAATGGCGGAGGAAAAATATGGACCGCTTAATGGCAGTGGTGGTTTTAACCGCCGTCATACATTTGATTAATACCTTAATCTATGCAGTTCGACCGGCCGGGGTCATGACCAAACGGCTGGCCACGGCCTATTCCCTGTTTAATGTAATCTTTCTGATTGCCCAGACAGCCAATATGCTGCAGGCGCCTTTGCTTTCTTCCATTATCGAACACGCTATCCAAAGGGGTGAGCAGGCGGCAGGGAGCGGGGCGGCGCTGGTACAGTCGGCGGCCTACCAGCAGGAATTGGTGACTCTGAATTATCAGATCAGGACGGTTATTTTAGGGGCTACCCTGGGTACCTTAATAGGAGGCCTGTTTATTCCTACATTCATTACCTTTTTTACCAAAGGCATTTACCTTTTTGACCAAGTGAGGTCGGTACCCAAAATGATTGGCCTGGTTCTGTTTTCACCGGGCAAAGTGGCCAGCCAGGCGAAGGAAGCAGTACGGATACCCAACAGACAGTTCTTTTTACAGGCCCTCAGACAAAAAATTACCATACCCAGGAAGTTTTTGGCGCTTAATATTTTTGTCACCGGTATTTATACCACGGCGGTTCTTTCCTCGATCTATGCCGGCGCACTGTACCCGGAATTTCGTTCCACGGCGGCTTTTTTATCAGGGATCATTAACGGCATCGCCACCATATTATTTGCCACCGTGGTGGACCCTACCGCCGCCGGCATCACAGACCAGGCCCTGCGGGGGGAAAGACCGGAACAGGATATCAAACAAATGTCCTTTTACCTGGCCCTTACCCGTTTATTGGGAACCGTCCTGGCCCAACTTTTCTTTGTGCCGGCAGCTTTGATTATTAAATATGTAGCGCAGATTATCGCCCGTGGCGGTTTTTAAATAAAACGAATTCAAGTCAAGAACCGTCCCCGACTTGAATTAGTGAGGATAGGAGGGAAAAAATGTGTCTGAGGTAACCCCGGAAATAAAGGCCAGGGTGGAGGAACTGCGTCGGGAGATTGATCACCATAATTACCTTTACTACGTGCTGGACAAACCCGGTATCACCGACGCCCAGTACGACCAGCTGATGCAGCAACTGATACAATTGGAAGCGGCTCACCCGGAACTCATCACGCCGGATTCCCCTACCCAGCGGGTGGGGGGCCAGGTGCAGCAGGGTTTTCAGGCGGTTCCCCACCGGGTTCCCATGCTGAGCCTGGGCAATGCCTTTGGTGAGGCTGATTTACGGGAGTTTGACCGCCGGGTGCGGACGAATTTGCCCGGCGAAGAAGTTGAGTATGTAGTAGAATTGAAGATCGACGGGCTGGCGGTCTCCCTGTGGTATGAGAACGGGTTGCTGGTGAGGGGGGCCACCCGGGGGAACGGCGAGTATGGCGAAGACATAACCGCCAACCTCCGTACCGTTAAGGCCATCCCCCTTCGTTTAAAGGAGGATGTTCCCTTCCTGGAAGTCCGGGGCGAGGCTTACATGCCCAAGGATTCCTTTGTCCGCCTCAATGAAGCCAGGGAAGAGGCCGGAGAACCGCTCTTTGCCAATCCCCGCAACGCGGCGGCGGGCAGCTTGCGGCAGCTGGACCCTGGGGTGACGGCCTCCCGCAATCTCAGCATCTTTATGTATGCCATCGGTCATCTGGAAGGACCCGGCCCCCGCAGCCATGCCGCGGCACTGGCTTGGCTAAAGCAATTGGGTTTCCGGGTCAACCAGCATTACAAGGTTTGTCAGGATATCAGCCAGGTTATTGACTACTGTGCCAAGTGGCATGAAAAACGGTTCGACCTGCCCTATGCCATAGACGGACTGGTGATTAAGGTCAACTCCCTGGACCAGCAGCAGCGGTTGGGAGCCACCCTGAAAAGCCCCCGCTGGGCCATCGCTTATAAATTCCCGGCGGAGCAGGCGGTGAGCACCATCAAGGACATTATTCTCCGGGTGGGGCGTACAGGGGTTCTTACACCCACCGCCATCCTGGAACCGGTTCAGTTGGCGGGCACCACGGTCAGCAGGGCGACTTTACATAATGAAGACATTATCCGCCAGAAGGATATCCGTATCGGGGATAAGGCCCTGATACAAAAGGCCGGCGATATTATCCCGGAGGTGCTCCAAGTTTTTCCGGAGCAGCGAACCGGTGAAGAAAGAGTCTTTGCCATGCCCGCCACCTGCCCCGAGTGTGATGCCCCGGTGGTACGGGTGCCGGGGGAGGCGGCCCATCGCTGCACCAACCGGAACTGCCCGGCCATTTTCAGGGAGGGGATCATTCATTTCGTCTCCCGTGGGGCCATGGACATCACGGGTCTGGGGGAAAGTATCGTCACCCAACTGATCAAGGCAGGCCTGGTGAAGGACCCGGCGGACCTGTACAGCTTACGGTATGAAGATTTAATCAAACTGGAACGCATGGGCGCCCGTTCTTCGCAGAATCTTCTGGACGCCATCGAAGCCAGTAAAAACAACTCCTTGGCGCGGCTTCTGTTTGCCTTGGGCATCCGGCACGTAGGCGAGCGGGCAGCCAAAATTCTGGCCCGGCAATTTGGTTCCATGCAGGCGCTGATGGCGGCAACGGTGGAGGATTTAACGGTTATTCCGGAAATAGGGCCCAAAATTGCCGAGAGTGTGGTGGATTATTTCTCCCGGCCGGACAACCGGCGTCTGGTTGAACGACTAGCCAGGGCCGGCGTCAACATGCAGGAAAACAAAGGGCAGCCGGACCCGGCTAACCAGCCCCTGGCCGGTAAGACATTCGTGGTGACCGGCACCCTGGGGGCATTTTCCCGGCAGGAAGCCCAGGAGGCCATTGAAAAATTGGGCGGCAAAGTTTCCAGCAGCGTCAGCAAGAAAACCGATTACGTGGTGGTGGGGGAAAATCCCGGCTCCAAGTATGACAAGGCCCGGCAGCTGGGTATTCCCATCCTGAAGGAAGAAGAATTTATCGCTTTGCTTAACAATCGGTAACACGCATCCCCGGTTTCAGCAAGAGACCGGGTTTTTTATTTAAGACTGCTTAGCCGCGTCCGATAACCTTTATAAACCTATCTAGCACCTGATGAGAAATTTCCTACCGGGGAAGGAATTTACAATAGGGTCAAAGAAGTAGTTTGTCCGGGAGGGTTCGTGGATGAGATTTTTTTTCTTCAACCTCATAGTGCTTTGGTTGGTAATGGCAATCTGGCCGGCGGAAGCCGGTTATACCGTATACCCCTATGGCCAGTTTAAATGGAAAGAGGAAAAGGTGGGGAAACTGACAGCCGATGTGACCATTACGGACACCGGGTTGCTATACTGCCCGGTGGGGAATAAGATTGTCTGTTACGACGTAACCAACGGCTGCAAACTGTGGGAGAGAAAAATGGACCTGGGCGGTAAAATCACCGAACCGCTCCTGGTGGACAACGGGACCGTTTATGCCGTGGGAACCGACGGCATTCAGCAGATGAAGCCCAACGGCAGTGTCACCTGGCTTTACCGAGTTTATCCCAAACCAAAGGGAACCAAAAGCAGCGGGGTGGTGGCCACGGGACCCGGTGGACTGATTTACCTGGGAGTGGCGGATGGTTTGTATGCCCTGGAGCCCCGGAAAAATTTCAAGTGGCGTTTCTCGGATGAAAAAAACGTGGTGGCCGCCATCGGGGACCGGGAAGCGGTCTATGTATGCACCGGCGCCAAGAATGAAGGGTACAGTTTACGGGCCCTGGATCACAAAGGGGAACGCCTTTGGCATAGAGGTTTGGGGGATCTGAAAAGTATTCAAATGACCTTCGGGCCGGACGGCCATTTATATGTGATCACCAATCCCGCCCGATTGGACAGAAACACCTCTGCGAAAATACAGTGCCTGGACCGGAGCACGGGAAAGGAACGCTGGGTTTACTCTGTAAAGGTGGATGACCTGACGAAAGTTTCCTTTGCGAAGGATGATATCCTTTTCTTCTGCAGTAAACAGAAGCTTTTCTCATTAAACACTAAAGACGGAACCCTGCGGTGGGATCTGCCGCTGCTGAATGTGGTCTCCGGTGTAGCCGTTGACGATGGGAAACAACGCCTCTACGCCGGCAGTTCCGACGGCCGGATTTTCTGCGTCAGCTTTGCCGGAAGATTGATTTGGGAAAAAGAAATTGACAAGACCACCGGCCAGACTTTGCACAAGGACGGCGGTATTATGGTTGATACTGGCAAAGATGAAAAGGACGCTGTTACCCGGGCACCAATTGTGCTGAAAGACGGGAGTATTTTCCTCTCTACCGACAAAGGCGTTCTGATGAAGTTTGTTGATCTATACAAGGAGCGGTAATCATGAAATTTGCTCATAAACTGTTGTTATTAACGGTGCTGGCGGCAATCCTTTGTCTGCCTTCCGCTGTCTGGGCCGTGAACAGCGGTCCCGTGGTTGAGGCGGATTTTACGGACATCAAAGGCCACTGGGCCAGGCAAGCCATCGAAAAAGTCGCTGCCATCGGGCTGGACCAGGGATTCCCCGATTATACCTTCCGACCTAATCAACCGCTTACAGCTTTGGAGGCCATCCAGCGAGTTTTAAACGCAGCTGGCTTTGCTGAACAAATCGCCAAACTAAAGCAGTCCAAGAACGCTCCTCCCAGTGCCTATCCTGTTCCCTGGGGACAAAACTACATGGATTTTGCGGTGCAGCAAAAGTTTATACCGGAAGATCTCTTAAAGAACTTCCGCCACGACCGACCCATTAACCGGTCTCAGTTGGCCGTTCTCCTGGCCAGGTCGTTGTATTTACCCACAGCGACCGGCAGCGTTTCTTTCACGGACAGTAATGCCATGCCGACGGATGATCTGCCGGCCATCGAATCTGTCGTTATGCAGGGCATCTTGGCGGGTTACCCGGACGGCAGCTTTCGCCCCCAGGGCCAGGTTTCCAGGGGGGAAATGGCCGCTGTGCTGGGGAAACTCTATGATCAGGGCTGGCTGAAAATGGATGCCAAAAGAAAAATTGAAGGCTGGGTTGCTGCTGTTTCCCAGGGGAAAAACGGCATGGAAATCCAGTTAAATTCACTGAAGGGAACTCAAAAAATCATTGCCAACGCCAATTGCAAGGCCTACTGGCAGGGGCAGCAAATACCTTTGCAGCAGATTGTCAATTACCGGGTGACCGGGATTTTGGATACCAAGAGAAGGCTGGCTTATCTGGAACTGTTGGAAAGAAGAAATTTTTCCCCGGTACAGAGGGAGACCTATGGCAGTTACCTGCGCCACGCCGAAGGGGAGCCGCTGATCCTTACGGTAAAAGACTTGCTATGTGAAGAAGTGGATTATCCCGTGGCCTGGGATGCCGAAATCAGCGATGAAAAAGCCAAAGGCAAAACCAACAAAGATTTGCTTAAAAAATTAAAAGCCGGTCAATTTGTCAAATTGGGTTTAACCTCCAACGGTACGGTCAAATCCCTGACCCTTCTGGACGTAAAGAACATCACCGGCGAAGTGGACCGCATTGACAGGGCGTTGTATCTAAAGAAAAGGGGCAGCGGCAGCAGTAAGAAGTATGTACCCGACCATTTTTGGGGTTGGGATTTTGGCCGGCTGGTGGATAAGCAAGGTAACGAAATCAGCTCCATCCAGCCAGGCGACAAGGTGAAAATTTTTTATATAGGGGAACCCTTTTATGAAAGGGTGTTGGAGATTCAAAAAATTAATTAAAAGCAGGACATGCCCAGGAGGCATGTACCAGGTTGTAATCAAGTGCTGTTACCGGTGCTACGACAAGTCGCTCACTAGGGATCATAGAACCACCCCTGCAGATTCAAGGCCTTTGTCTACAGTCTGGACATGCCTCCTGGCGAGGCATGTCCTTTACTACGCTGTTTACTCCCCGCAGCCGCAACCGCCGCCCTGGCGCCCGTGACCATAACCGTGGCCGTGGCCGGGGTGCGGCGATGGCCTCAATTTCCACTCCCACATCCCGGGGCAGCCGGGCCACTTGCACCAGGGAACGGGCCGGGGCGGGGCAGGGGAAATATTCAGCATAAACCTCATTAATTTTTTCAAAGTCATTCATGTCCTTAACGAATACGGTGGTTTTGACCACTTGATCCATTCCGGCGCCGGCGGCTTCCAGAATGGCCTTGACATTTTCCAAGCTGCGCCTGGTCTGGGCTTGAATATCAGCGGTGACAATGGTGCCGGTGGTTGGATCAATGGGGATTTGTCCGGAGGTAAAGATGAGAGGGCCGAAAGCAATGGCCTGGGAATAAGGACCAATGGCAGCCGGTGCGTTATCGGTAGAAATGGCTCTTTTGTCGTGCATGGATCGTCCTCCTTTTCATGAAAGGCAGAATTTATCACACTTTAGCGTACCCCAAAACCACGGGTACCATGTCTTCACCGTAAAAGAATCTATAAAATACGCCAAGTTGCGCTATTTTAGCAAACTTTGGTATAATATTGTCAGTTTTGAGCAAAGGAAGGTGTACCCGGTTGATTAGCAAACAGGATGTGGAACATGTGGCCCTGCTGGCCCGTTTAGAACTTAATGAAGAGGAAAAAGAGTTGTACACCCGACAGTTAAATAAAATCCTTGACGCAGCTAGGGCCCTACAGGAATTGAACACCGACGGCGTGCCTCCTACGGCCCACGTACTGCCCATTCAAAACGTCTTCCGGGAAGACCGGGTGGGCGAACATATTGACCCAGAAAAAGCCCTGGCCAACGCCCCGGACCGGGAAGAAAATTTCTTTAAAGTACCGAAGATAGTATAGGCTTATCCTGCATTACTATCGGGTCCAGCCCTCAGCCCATCAGCCTTCAGTCCTGTTAAAGAAAGCTGAGGGCTGACAGCTGAAGGCTTGACCCCAAAGGAACACAGCATGAGCACTTAGGAGGGAAAGTTTTGGATCTCTTGCAGCGAACAGCCCACCAACTCCACGAGATGCTGGTAAAAAAAGAAATCTCTGCCTCCGAAATTACAGCGGCGGTTTACCGGCGCATTGAAGAGGTGGAAGACAAAGTAAAATCCTTTCTGACCATAACCCGGGAACATGCCGAGGCCAGGGCCCGGCAGGTGGATAAAAAAATTGCCGCCGGCGAGCCTGTGGGCCCCCTAGCGGGCATCCCGGTGGCCGTTAAAGACAACATGTGCACAGAGGGCATCCGCACCACCTGTGCATCCAAAATACTCTACAATTTTGTACCCCCTTATACAGCCACTGCCGTGGCTAGGATGAATGCCGCAGATATGGTGATGGTGGGTAAGACCAACATGGATGAGTTTGCCATGGGTTCTTCCACCGAAAATTCCGGCTTTCATTTAACCCATAACCCCTGGGACCTGGAGCGGGTGCCCGGCGGGTCCAGCGGCGGTTCCGCTGCCGCGGTGGCGGCCGGAGAAGCGGTTGTTTCTCTCGGTTCCGATACCGGGGGATCCATTCGCCAGCCCGCCTCCTTCTGTGGTGTCGTGGGCATGAAACCCACCTACGGCGGGGTTTCCCGTTACGGCCTAGTGGCCTATGCATCCTCCCTGGATCAAATCGGCCCCTTTACCAAAGATGTTACGGATATGGCCCACATGCTGAATGTCATCTGTGGCCATGATCCCATGGACAGCACATCTGCCAATGTCCAACACCCGGATTTTACGAAATTCCTGATCAACGACATCAAGGGTATAAAAATCGGTGTGCCCCGGGAATACATGGCCGACGGCATCGACCCGCTGGTCAAAGAGCGCATTAAGGAAGCCATCAAGAAGCTGACAGAGCTGGGGGCCTACGTGGAAGAAACCAGCTTGCCCCATACGGATTATGCCATGCCGGCTTACTATCTCATCGCCACCGCCGAAGCAAGCTCCAACCTGGCCAGGTACGACGGGGTTCGTTACGGGCTGCGGGTGGAAGATGCCCGGGATGTGGTGGATATGTTCATGCGCAGCCGCAGCCAGGGCTTTGGCGAGGAAGTAAAACGCCGCATTATGCTGGGAACCTACTCCCTGTCCGCCGGTTACTACGATGCCTACTATCTGAAGGCCCTCAAGGTGCGTACCCTCATTAAGCAGGACTTTGACAAGGCCTTTGAAAAGTATGATGTCCTGTTAAGTCCCACTTCTCCTTCCACTGCCTTTAAGATCGGAGAGATGGTCCATGATCCCATGCAAATGTATTTACAGGATGTCTGCACCATCCCGGTGAACCTGGCAGGGATTCCGGCCCTGTCCATTCCCTGCGGCCTGGTCAATCATCTGCCGGTGGGACTGCAACTGATGGGCAAAGCCTTCGCCGAGGGTACCCTGCTGAGGGTGGCTTATACCCTTGAGCAAAACACTGAATTCACCAGGCTGCAGCCGGTTATTGGGGGGGCGTGAAATGACACAATCCTATGAAGCTGTCATTGGCATTGAAGTGCACGTTGAATTAAAGACCAACACCAAAATTTTTTGCAATTCCACCACCGAATTTGGCGGCGATCCCAACCATCACACCTGTCCCGTTTGCCTGGGGCTGCCCGGGACCCTGCCGGTGTTAAACAAAAAGGTGGTGGAATATGCGGTAAGAGCCGGGCTGGCTCTCAACTGCAAAATTGCCAACTTCTCCAAGTTTGACCGTAAAAATTACTATTACCCGGACCTGCCGAAGAACTATCAGATCTCTCAATATGATCTGCCCATTGCCGAGCATGGCTATTTAGATATCGAGGTGGACGGCCAAACCAAGCGCATTGGCATTACCCGCCTGCATATGGAAGAGGATGCCGGCAAGCTGGTGCACCAGGGAAATATCGTCACCACGCCCTATTCCCTGGTGGACTATAACCGTACCGGGGTGCCTTTGATTGAAATTGTTTCAGAACCGGACATGCGATCACCGGAAGAAGCCCGGGCCTATGTGGAGAAATTAAAGGCCGTTATCCAATACACCGGTGTTTCGGACTGCCGCATGGAAGAGGGTAGCCTGCGTTGCGATGTTAACGTGTCGGTACGGCCGGTTGGTCAAAGGGAGTTTGGCACCAAGACAGAAATTAAAAACCTCAACTCCTTCCGGGCGCTGCAAAGGGCCGTGGCCTTTGAAATTGAGAGGCAGATCGGGGTTCTGGAATCCGGCGGCAAGGTGATCCAGGAAACCCGGACCTGGGATGAGGCCAGGGGTATTACGGTTTCCATGCGCAGCAAGGAACAGGCCCACGACTACCGTTATTTCCCGGACCCGGATTTGGTGCCCCTGGTGCTGGACAACCAGTGGATTGAATTTATCCGGGAGTCCCTGCCGGAACTGCCGGACCAGAGGCGGGCGAGATACATCCGGGAGTATGGCCTGCCGGAATACGATGCCTCCATTTTAACGCTGACCAAAGAGATGTCCGATTACTTTGAAGAAGTCATTCAGCATTACCATACGCCCAAAGCGGTGAGCAACTGGATGATGGGAGAAATGGCGCGTCTCCTAAACGCCGGCGGCATGGATATCACCCGGTGTAAAATAAAGCCAACCCAGTTGGCGGAACTGCTCAAACTGATTGACAAAGGAACCATCAGCGGCAAGATTGCCAAAACCGTTTTTGAAGAAATGTTTGCATCCGGGAAAGACCCAGAGGCCATTGTGAAAGAAAAGGGCCTGGTGCAGATTTCCGACGAGGGGGCCCTTGCTGCGGTGGTGGATGAAGTGATTGCGGCCAACCCCAAATCTGTACAAGATTACCGGGGCGGTAAAACGCAAGCCATCGGCTTCCTGGTGGGCCAGGTGATGAAGGCCACCCGGGGGAAAGCAAACCCGGATCTGGTCAATAAACTGCTTAAGGAAAAGCTGCAATAAAATCATATTGGGAGATTGCTTCCGCAAGATTAAACGGAAACAATCTCCTTTTTATGTAAGCAAATTTTTCCTTGCGGACCACCGCCGCTTACCAACTTTTTCAGCACCGGCTTTGACAAACACCGGCGTTGTTTTGTTAAGCAATGCACAATTTTTTATACAAAATCAAAAGTGTACAAAACATATTGCACAATAAATTAATCAATATGAACAAAGCGAAAATCAAAGTAATGTTGAGATAATTGAAATAATTGGCATCTAATTACGGTATACAGAATTATTCAATGTATACAGTATAAATACCCTTTATGCATATCCTTGACAGTGCCGTTATGGTAACATAAAAAAGTAAAGTTATTGTTTGTTGGAGGTGCCATAATGGAGAAAAGAAAAATTTGGATTGTTGATACAACCCTGCGGGACGGGGAGCAAACCGCCGGTGTCGTTTTTGCCAACCGTGAAAAGGTTCGTATCGCAAGATATTTGGATGAAATGGGTGTCGATCAAATAGAAGCGGGGATTCCTGTGATGGGAGGAGACGAACAGGAAGCCATCAAGCAAATATGCAAACTTGGTCTCAGGGCCAGTATCATGGGATGGAACCGTCCGGTCATCAAAGATATTGAAGCTTCCCTTGCCTGCGGCGTGGATGCGGTTGCCATCTCCATTTCCACATCGGATATTCATATTAAACATAAGTTAAAGACCAGCCGTGAATGGGTCCTGGAACACATGGTCCGGGCCACTGAATTTGCCAAGAAGGAAGGCATGTATGTTTCGGTAAACGCCGAGGATGCCTCCCGCAGCGATATGAATTTTCTCATTGAGTTTGCCAGAGCAGCCAAACAGGCCGGCGCTGACCGACTCCGTTACTGCGACACGGTGGGCATTCTGGAACCCTTTACCACCTATGAGAACATCAAAAAGTTAAGAGAAGCCGTGGATATTGAGATCGAAATGCATACCCACAATGACTTTGGCATGGCCACCGCCAACTCCTTTGCTGGGGTGAAGGCCGGGGCCAACTGGGTTGGCGTAACCGTTACCGGATTGGGTGAACGGGCCGGCAACTCCCCCCTGGAAGAAGTGGTGATGGCCCTCAAGCACCTGTATGGCATTGATTTGAACTTTAAGACCGAAATGTTCCGTGAAGTGGCCGAGTATGTTGCCAGGGCCTCCGGTCGCGAATTGCACTGCAGCAAGGCCATTGTAGGTTCCAATATGTTTGCCCATGAGTCCGGCATCCACGCCGACGGGGCCCTTAAAAACCCCAAAACCTACGAAGCATTCCAGCCCGAAGAGGTGGGACTGGAGCGCCAGATCGTCATCGGCAAGCACTCCGGCACCGCCTCCTTGAGAATGAAGTTTGCCGAGTACGGCATCGACTTGTCCAAGGAAGAGGCCGAGGAGCTGCTGCCGAAAATTCGTTCCGCAGCGGTGGCCTTAAAGCGCTCCTTATTCGATAAGGAACTGGTATACATCTACGAAGACCATTTCGGAAAGAGGGATTAATTTGGGCAAGACAATCATAGAAAAGATCCTTTCCTCCCACAGCGGCCAGGATTGCCGGGCCAACGACATTGTTGTGGCCCAGGTGGATTTTGTGATGGGACAGGACGGCACCTCGCCCCTGGCCATCCGGGCCTTTGAGAATATGAACGGCAAAGAACTGTTTGACCCGGACAAGGTTGCCCTGGTCATTGACCACAGTGCGCCCAGCCCCCTGGAGGGAGTTTCCGCCCTGCATAAAATCATGCGGCAGTTTGCCAGGGAAAAGGGCTGCCGCCTTTACGACATCGGGGATGGGGTCTGTCACCAGTTGATCCCCGAAAGCGGTCAAGTGGGGCCCGGCAGCCTGGTCATCGGCGCCGACAGTCACACCTGCACGTACGGGGCCCTTAATGCCTTTTCCACCGGCGTTGGCTCAACAGATTTGGCCGGCGCACTGATCTCCGGCAAGATGTGGTTTAAAGTGCCGGAGACCGTCAAATTTGTCTGCAACGGTGTACTACCTGCGGGAGTTTATGCCAAGGATTTAATTCTTTATTTAATTGGCCAGGTGACTGCCGACGGTTGTACCTACATGGCTGCCGAGTACACCGGCGAGGCCATCTCCGCCCTCTCCATGGAAGGACGTTTCACCGTGGCCAACATGGCCATTGAAATGGGTGCCAAAGCCGGTTTGATGGAAGCGGACGAGAAGACCTTTGCCTGGCTGAGGGCCTGTACCGATAGGGAATTTACCGCAGTTGCCGCCGACCCGGATGCTGCCTACCATAAAGTCTTGCAATTTGATGTTTCCGCTCTGGAACCCCAGGTGGCCAAACCCCACCGGGTAGACAACGTTTCTCCCCTTTCCGAGGTCCAGGGCACCACTATACACCAGGCTTTTATCGGCACCTGCACCAATGGTCGTCTAGAAGATTTACGGATTGCAGCTTCCATCCTGGAGGGCAAAAAGGTTCACCCCGATGTCAGGCTGATTGTAGCCCCGGCATCCCGCAAGGTCTACCTGGACGCCATGGCCGAAGGAGTCATCCAAAGGCTGGTGGCCGCCGGAGCAGCGGTGGTAACCCCCGGCTGCGGTCCCTGTGTGGGCACCCACAACGGCGTTCCTTCGGACGGTGAGACCGTCATTTCCACCGCCAACCGCAACTTTAAAGGCCGCATGGGCAACAGCAATGCAGAAATATACCTGGCATCACCGGCAACGGTGGCAGCCTCGGCGCTGACCGGCGTAATAACCGACCCCAGGGAGTTTTTGAAGTAGCTTCTTCTCAGACAATGCCCCGGACACACCATAACCCGGGTAAAACTTTATGATAGAGCAGGTGAAGCCATTGAGATTTCATGGGAAAGTCCATAAGTTTGGCAACGACGTCAATACCGATTACATCATCTCAGGCAAATATAAATTTAAAACCCTGGATATGAACGAACTGGCCAAGCACGTCATGGAAGATCTGGACCCGGACTTTTACAGCAAGGTAACACCCGGTGATTTTATCGTAGCCGGCAGCAACTTTGGCTGTGGTTCTTCCCGGGAACAGGCTCCCCTAGCCATTAAATATGCCAACATCAGCGCCGTGCTGGCCAAATCCTTTGCCCGTATTTTTTACCGCAACGCCATTAATACCGGCCTGCCGGTGCTGGAATGCGACACCGATCTCATTGATGCCGGCGACGTCCTGGATGTGGACCTGGCCAACGGTTTCATCATCAACAGGACCAAAGATATTCGCATCGCCGTCAAGCCCCTGCCCCAGGTAATGATTAAAATCTTAAACGACGGGGGGCTGGCTCCCCACTTCCGCAAATACGGTGGATTTAACTTTGACTAGGGGAGGTGTTTTAACCGGTGCATAAAGTAACACTGATCCCCGGTGACGGCATCGGGCCGGAAATTACCGAAGCGGCCAGGCAGGTCATTGAGGCCACCGGCGTGAACATCCAATGGGAGATTGTCGAAGCCGGGGCGGAGATGATTCCCCGTTACGGCAAGCCTTTGCCGGACCATGTGCTGGATTCCATCCGCCGCAACAAGGTGGCCTTAAAGGGCCCCGTCACCACTCCGGTGGGGCAAGGGTTCCGCAGCGTCAACGTAACCCTGCGGCAGGAACTGGACCTGTATGCCAACCTGCGCCCGGCCAGGACCATTCCCAACATTCCCAGCCGCTACCAGGGCGTTGATCTGCTGGTGGTGCGGGAAAATACCGAGGACCTGTACGCCGGCGTGGAACACCGGGTGGGAAAAGATGCCGCTGAGAGCATCAAAATTATCACCCGGGAGGCTTCCGAGCGCATTGCCCGCTTTGCCTTTGAGACAGCCCGCCGCCAGGGCAGAAAAAAGGTAACGGCGGTTCACAAAGCCAACATCATGAAGTTAACCGATGGTCTCTTCCTGGAAAGCGTCCGCTCCGTGGCGGAGCATTACCCGCAAATCGCCTATGAAGAAGTGATTGTAGACGCCATGTGCATGAAGCTGGTACAGGAACCGGAAAATTATGATGTGTTGGTATTACCGAACCTGTATGGCGATATCGTATCGGATTTATGCGCCGGCCTGGTGGGAGGACTGGGCGTAGCCCCGGGAGCCAACATTGGTCTCGAATGTGCGGTTTTTGAAGCGGTTCACGGCAGCGCCCCGCAAATTGCGGGTCAAAACCTGGCCAATCCACTGGCCATTATCCTGTCCGGGGTGATGATGCTGCGCCACCTAGGAGAAAATAAATATGCTGCCATGATTGAAGATGCCGTGAATGGGGTGTTGGAGGAAGGCAAAGAATTAACCGCTGATTTGGGCGGCACAGCGACAACCCGCAGCATGACCGAAGAAATCATCAAGAGAATATATGAAAACAGATAAAGCCACGAGTTCGTGGCTTTTATCTGTTTCACTGCCTTTGTAGAGGATACGGCGCCTTAATAAAATTCCATTTGAACCGGATGGCCATCAGTCGTAAGGTAAAAATAAAGGTGGTGGTTAAAAGGCATCACCACATTGGGTGAAACATTTTGCCGGTAAAGAACAATATACAGGATGCCACCCACCACACAGGTCATGGCATAAAAATCACGTGTCAGTACCGACGGTACTTCGCCGGAAAGAACATCGCGGATAATTCCTCCCATGACCGCGGTAATGACACCCATCATTACCGCTCCGGCGAAAGAAATGCCGGCTTCCAGGGCCATGGATACGCCAATGCAAACAAAGGTGCCTAAACCCAGGGCATCCACAATTAAAATAATGGAATTAATTTTAAAAAAAGACCTGTAAAACAGAAAGGTACAGACAGCTCCTGCCAGAGACACGTAAATGTAAATGGGTTCATTGAGGATAAAGACCGGGGTATTTCCCAACAAAACATCTCGGGTCGTTCCTCCGCCTATGGCGGTTACCAGGGCCAGCACCACCACACCGAATAAGTCCATTTCTTTTTTAATGGCCGCCAGCGCTCCGGAGAGGGCAAAAGCAAATGTGCCCAACAGGTCGAGAAAATAGAGGATTGTCATTTTTCTACCCCTTTAAATTGGTTTAATCAGCATTCACCATTCTACCAGTTTAAAAATATTTTTCAACAAAAAAGAATCTTTGCCAAAATTTTACGAAAAAAATTGGCTGTCGCTGTACAAACCCTTAATATTTACCTCCTATAAATAACGTTGCACTTTCAGATAATAATGATGAACCCCAATGCTGAAAAAGGAGGTGTTTTCATGGCCAACAGGACCAATTTTGGTGAACCAACCATGGGAGCTTATCGCTTAAAGGAAATGCACGACGCTCAGTTTCCCGGCGGTGTTGTGGTTGATCCCACACCCATTACAGCCGGGCAGGAAGTGGTGGTTTTCTATAACGGGCTTTTGGCCCAAAGCGGCGCCCAGGAAGTTTATTTACACTGTGGATTTGGCAGGGACGATCACTGGCACGGTATTCAAGATCTGAGAATGGCCAGGACCGGCTACGGATTTGTTAAGTCTGTAACCATGCCGGACACCCATACGCAATTTAACTTCTGTTTCCATGACAATGCCATGAACTGGGATAATAACGCTGGTAAAGACTGGAGCTTCCAGGTGCACAACGGAACTATGAACGGTCATTAATCCTTCTCCCTGCCGACCAAGCCGGCAGGGGTTTTTCTTGCCAAAAAACTTAATAACTTAAGCAACATTTGGGTTATGTGTCCGGCAACCATTTATTGTTATTTAAAGCAGCGTTTAAAATCATAAAATTCGGGGAAATAGTAAATACTAGCTTAGAATGCACATGAAAGAAAGGTTTTGAAGGGTGCGTGAAAATTTGAGGGTCATTGTGTTTTCCTGGGAATACCCTCCTTTAAGCGTTGGCGGGTTGGCTCAGCATGTCTTTGATCTAACCATTGCCATGGCCAAACAGGGAGATGACATTCATGTGATAACCCGTGGCAACCCAGGTATGCCGGAATATGAAAGAGTAAAAGGGGTCCATGTCTACCGCGTGAATCCCTTCAGGGTCTCATCAACGGATTTTGTTACCTGGGTGATGCAGTTAAACATGGCCATGATCGAACGGGCCATCCCGCTCATGGGAAAATTGGGTCAGGTGGACATTGTACATGCCCATGACTGGCTGGTGGCCTATGCGGCCAAGGTATGCAAACATGCGTACAAAATTCCTCTCATCGCCACCATCCACGCCACTGAATGGGGCAGGCACAACGGCTTGCACAATGACGTACAGCGGCACATAAGCGACATAGAATGGTGGTTGACCTACGAATCCTGGCGGGTGATTTGCTGCAGCCATTATATGCAGGGGCAACTGAAGCACATCTTCCAACTGCCGGATGATAAATTAAAAATTATTCCCAACGGCGTTGACCCGGAAAATTTCAAATACGACCCCCGGGCCAGCGCACTGGTGAAAAGAGAACATTACGCGTCCCAGGAGGAAAAGATTGTTTACTATGTGGGGCGGTTGGTGCCGGAAAAGGGCGTTCAGGTGCTGCTGGAGGCCATCCCAAAAATTCTTCATTACCATCCCAATACCAAATTTGTGATCGCCGGTAAGGGGTCCTTTGAAGGCGAATTAAAGTATAAGGCTGCCTGCCTCGGGGTTGACAACCGGGTTTATTTTACCGGCTATGTTAACGATGTCACCCGCAACTGTTTGTATCATTATGCGGATGTGGCAGTATTTCCTAGTTTATATGAGCCCTTTGGCATTGTGGCCCTGGAAGCCATGGCCGCCCGGACGCCGGTGGTGGTATCAGACACGGGCGGACTGGGAGAGATTATTCATCACGGGGTAAACGGCATGAAGGCCTATACCGGCAATGCCAACTCCCTGGCGGACAGCATATTACACTGCCTGCTGGACCCCGATTCTGCCAGGAAAATGCAAGAGCGGGCTTACCGGGATGTGATTGAGAAATATAACTGGGAATCCATTGCCCGGGAAACTAAAAAGGTTTACCAGGAAGTCATTGAGGCAGACCAAAGGGCCCCCTGGAAGAATCAACAGGAGAAAGGAAAACTCCTTGGCAGGGTGGTTCGGTTGGCTGCTCATTATCAGTAACTCAGTCAGGAGTGATGTTTTTTGAAAGCTATTATCATGGCTGGTGGTGAGGGGACCAGGCTGCGGCCCTTGACTTGCGGCCGTCCCAAGCCCATGATGCCGGTGGTTAATCGCCCCATGATGGAACATATCGTGGCATTGTTAAAAAAGCATGGTATCCACGACATAGGCGTAACACTGCAATACCTGCCTGAAGCCATCCGGGGGTACTTTGGCAATGGCGCGGATTTTGGCGTTCATATGCGTTACTATGTGGAGGAGACTCCCCTAGGCACTGCCGGCAGCGTGAAAAACGCCCAGCAGTTTCTGGACGAAACCTTTGTGGTGATCAGCGGGGATGCCTTGACCGACCTTGATTTAACCCGGGCTTTGGAGTTCCACCGGCAAAAGGGAGCCATTGCCACCCTGGTTTTAACACCGGTGGAAATTCCCCTGGAATACGGGGTGGTTATCACTGACCGTGACGGCAGGATTACTCAATTTTTGGAGAAGCCCGGTTGGGGTGAGGTTTTCAGCGACACAGTAAATACCGGCATTTACATACTGGAACCGGAAGTGTTGAATTATTTTGAACCAGGCCGGAAATTTGACTTCAGCAAAGATTTATTCCCGATTTTGTTAAGGGAAAAGCAACCCTTATTTGGCGTATCCCTGACCGGCTACTGGTGTGACATCGGAAACTTGCAACAATATGTACAGGCCCATCAGGACTGCTTAACCGGCAAGGTTGCTGTATCCATTCCCGGCACCCAGGTGGCCCCGGGCATCTGGGTGGGACAAAACAGCGAGATCCATGCCGCTGCAACCATCAACGGGCCGGTTCTCATCGGGGATAACTGCCGGATTGGCGCCGGGGCAGTCATTGATGCTTATACCGTGGTGGGAAACGGGTGCATTGTTCAAGACCAGGCTACGGTAAAACGCAGTGTTTTATGGGACAATGTTTTTATCGGCGCCAAGTCTGCCGTCCGCGGCGCCGTAGTTGGCAGCCGGGTAAAAATAAATGCCAATGCCTCTGTTTATGAAGGCTCGGTGGTTGGCAGCCAATCGATCATCAAGGAAAGGGCGCTGTTAAAACCGGACGTTAAACTGTGGCCGGGCAAGGTGGTTGAGACCGGCGCCACGGTGGAAAGCAGTCTGGTCTGGGGGACGGCAAAACCCAAGAACCTGTTTGGCATGGAAGGAGTCACCGGCCTCGCCAATATTGATATAACCCCGGAGTTTGCCTGCCGTTTGGGCGCTGCCTTCGGCACCAACCTGGCCATAGGCGACCGGGTTGGGGTTTCCAGCGATCGTTTTGCGGCCTCCCGCATGATCAAAGAAGCCCTGGCCTGCGGTCTGCAGTCCGCCGGTTTGCAAGTGCTGGATTTTGGGGAAGGCATTACGCCGATGCATCGTTATGCAGTTAAAACCGGCGGCTGTCAAGCGGGAATCCATGTAAGAATAAGCTCCCAACGGGCAGATAAAATTAACATGGTCTTTACCAATGAAAGGGGCGGCAATATCTCCCGCGGTCAGGAGCGTAAAATTGAAAATACCCTGGCCAGGGAAGACGTTCGCCGGGTGGAGGCTCATCGCGTTCTGCCTGTTGTTACGGTTCCGGATATGGCCGATGCTTATGTAAACCATTTGATTAAAAATATGAATGTGGAAGCTTTAAAAAAGGCAAGTCCGCATATGGTGTTGTTTTACGACAGGGGCAATCTTGATCCTTTTGTGTCCAAAGCCTTCACTTCTTTGGGAATCACCTCGGAAAATATTGAGGCTGAGTCGAACGGGGAACCCAGGGACTGGCAGTGGCACAAGGAACTGCTCCGGGAGTTGACTGCCGCTGTAAAAAGAAAGGGCAAAGCTGCCGGCGCCATCCTTGACCCCAACGGGGATCAATTAATCCTGGTGGACGGCCGGGGGAATGTGGTCAGCGAAGAAATGCTGACGGCCCTTATTTCCTTAATCATCCTCAAGGAACAGGCCGGACCGGTGATTGTACCGGTAACCGCTCCCAGAGCCATCGATGAACTGGCGAGCCGCTACAAGGGAATGGTTGTCCGGACCAAGACCTCCCAGCAGGACTTTATCGACAAAATCATCAACCATCATATCCAGAGCGGCGGCGCTGTTCAGCACCACTTTATGAATTTTGACGCTCTCCTGACACTGTTGAAGGTATTGGAGTTCTGTGCCAGGGAGGGCATCACCATCGAGGATCTGGTGGAAGAAATACCCGGGTTCTTCTTAAATAAAAGAGATGTTGAAGTGCCTTGGGAAGCCAAGGGCAGGGTCATCCGACGGCTCATCGAAGACCCGGGCGGCCGGTTGGAATTGCTGGACGGGGTGAAGGTCTATCACCCGGAAGGCTGGGCTCTGGTCCTGCCGGACCCGGAGGAACCGGTTTGCCGCATCTTTACCGAGGGCGCCACGATGGAAATAGCTGAGGAATTAACCAATTTTTACACCGATAAAATACAGCAAATCACAGCCACCTAGCCGGTAACGGCTAGGTTTTTTACCATCTTATGTAAAATATTCACTAAAAAACCGGCTGTAGGTGAAAATTAGAACAAGGAATAAATCCCTTCCTGTCGAAATAAGCACATTAATTCACAATCCTGAGAGGAGTGGGGAATTTGCAAGGGATTTATCAGGTGGACCCCTACCTGTTGCAATATCGTTCCAAGGTTGTGGGCCATGTATCCGATAACGGGAAGGTCGGCGTGCTGATTGAGGACAACATCTTTTATCCAGAAGGAGGCGGGCAGCCCTCCGACCGGGGCACCCTGGTGTGCGCCCGGCGTTCCTATGAAGTGGTCCATGTGGAACAAAGACCGGAGGGAATTGTTCACTGGCTGGCAGGTACCGACGCGCCGTCCGCTGGAGCCGGCGTATTCATGAGAGTAGATGCCGAACGACGCCGGGACCACATGCAGCAGCACCACGGGCAGCATATTATATCAGCGGTATTTGAGCAAAAATATGGCTGGGAGACCATCGGGTTCCACCTGGGAGAGGAAACCAGCACCATTGATTTGCATGTCAAGGATCTTTCTGGTCAGGTATTGCAGGAAGTGGAAACAGAGGTTAACCGTATTGTGATGGAAAATCTGCCGGTTAAAGTTGAGACTTATCAACGTGCAGCCTTAAGCCCCGAACTGCTGAAAAGGCTTCCGCCGGGGGAGGAAGAGGTTCGTCTGGTGATCATTCCGGGAATTGATGAGAACGCCTGCTGTGGCACTCATCCCCGTTATACCGGTGAAGTGGGTCCTGTTAAACTGTTAAAAACCGAAAAGATCAGGGGACAGGTAAGACTTCACTTTATCTGCGGGGAAAGGACAGTACGTTGGATGTGGCAAACGGCGGAATCCCTGCGCAAACTGGAACAGGCGGTAGGGGCTTCCGGCAGCGAAGCCATCAGCCGGCTGGAAAAACGCGAGGCGGCACTGAAAAAGCTGCAGAAAGAACGGAAAGAGCTTTTGAATTTTAAGTATCAATACCTGGCAGAAGAACAATGGCAGCGGGCTTTGGATGTTGGCGGTGTACTGGTATTGATGAAACATTTTCCGGAAGCCGACATGGAAATGCTGCGGGGCCTCGCCGCTGCCTGGTGTGCGAAACCGGGCCGGCTGGCGGTTCTAACCGGAGGCAACGGCCCCTTTGACGTAGTATTGGCCAGGGGCGAAGGGGTGGAAATCCCCGTAAACCGGCTGGCCGCCGATTTGTGGCCCTTATGCAAAGGTAAAGGAGGAGGCAGTCCCGACTTCGTTCAGGGAAAAGCCCAGGCACTGCCACTGAAGGAAATCCAGAAAATGATTACCGAATTTATTGGTAATTCAAGTCAAGAACCGTCCCCAACTTGAAACCATTCAAGTTGGGGACGGTTCTTGACTTGAATTCGCAGATTTATTTCATGTTGGGAAAGTTTAATTGTCTAAGGGCCTCGTACAAGGCTATGGCCACCGAGTTGGACAGGTTTAAGGAGCGGACCTCACCCAGCATGGGAATTCTCAAACAAGCATCCGGGTTTTCGGCTAACAGTTCCCTGGGTAAACCGGCGGTTTCCTTACCAAAAACCAGGAAGTCGTGCTCTGCAAACTGAACTTCATGATAAGATCTGCCGCCCTTGGTGGTGAAATACCAGAAACGCCCTGCGGGATACTTTGCCCTCAGATCATTAAAACTTTTATGATAATGCAGGTCCAACAGGTGCCAGTAGTCCAGCCCGGCCCTCTTCAAATAGCGGTCATCGGTGGAGAAGCCCAGGGGTTCCACCAGGTGTAAGCTTGCTCCGGTGACAGAGCAGGTCCGCGCGATGTTGCCGGTGTTGGCAGGGATTTCCGGCTCCACTAAAACAATATGCACTAGTTTTCCCCCTTTTTACCGGCCTCCGGGCAGAGGTCCTTTAAACAGCACTGTGGGCAGCGAGGCCTGCGGGCATCGCAGACCATTCTGCCGTGTTGAATGATTTGATGGTGAGTTGGCTGCCACAATTCAGGCGGTATCAAAGCGCATAATTCTTTTTCAGTCAGTTCCGGTGTTTTTCCGGAAGCCAAACCGAGGCGGCGGGCTACCCGGTGGACATGGGTATCAACCGGAAAAGTATGCTGGCCAAAGGCAACCCCCAGAACAACATTGGCGGTTTTCCTTCCCACGCCGGGGAGCTTTTCTAACTGTTCCCTTATTGGGGGAATTTGGCCTTGATAATCCTTCACCAGGATGCGGCTGGCCTCCACGATAAATTTGCTTTTATTTCTAAAGAGTCCGCAGCCTTTGATGTGTTCAGCCAGTTCCTCCGGCGTCAGCCGGGCAAAATCCTCCGGGGTACGGAATTTTTTAAACAGTTTTTCGGTAATTTTATTAACCTGAGCGTCCGTACTCTGGGCCGACAGGATAACCGCCACCAGTAATTCAAAGGGTGTGGAGTATTTTAAATCGGTGGCGGCGTTAGGATAGGCCTCGGCCAGCCGGCTCAGAATCTGCTTCAGCCGGTCAGGGAGATTCCTGACCGGCTGATCACTCCTGTTTCCCATTGCCCAGCAGCCTTGCATGTTCTACCTTAATACAGCGATCCTGAATAAACTCCAGACCGGCATCCGAGGCAATTTGGGCGGCCTCATCATTGATAATTCCCAGTTGGAGCCATACGGCCGCCGGCTTTAAGGGGATAGCCTCCCGGACCACTGGCGGAGTTTCTTCGCTCTTGCGAAAAACATTCACCAGATCCACCTTGTCCGGAATGTCGGACAAAGTTTTATAGGCCTTTTCCCCCAGAACTTCTTTTACCCTAGGATGCACCGGAATGATGCGGTAGCCCTGGGACTGCATATACGCCGCCACTTTATAACTATCCCGGTGGGGCTTGTCCGACAGCCCCACAACCGCAATGGTTTTGCAGCGGGTTAAAAGTTCTTTGATTTTTTCGTCGCTGGGATTGGTATACACTTTAAAACCTCCTCTTGAATATTGGTTATTGACCCCCATTTTGGGGTCGTGCTAAAGTATTATCGTGCTTGGTAAATTGAGTCTCAATTCAATTTGTCAGGAAGGGATGGAGATGGCACCTGTGCTGATTGCTGTGGCCCTGGGTATACTGGTGGGCCACTTCAATTTGTTACCCCACAATCGAAAAATTACCGAAAGGTTTACCACCCTGTGTTTATTTGTAATGCTCCTGGCCATGGGGGCTCAACTGGGGGCCAACGAAAAGCTTCTGGCGGACCTGGGAAGCCTTGGTTGGCAGGCCCTGGTGCTGGCCTTTGGCAGCATAGTCGGCAGTGTTTTGCTGGTGAGACTGGCCGAAAGCCACATTGCCAAACAACTGCAAAAAAGTAGAGAGGAAGGTAAGTAACAGGTGAGATTATAAATATTATTCGAGATTTTGGCTATTGCTTTTGGCCTTTGGCTTTTGGCTTTTTGTTTTTACCTACTATCCAACAGTTTTGCATTTCATTAAAATTAAACACAGTTAAGATTCTTTGTATTTTTAAATTGACCAGTCGCTAATAGCTAACGGCCAATGGCCAAGGGCCAACGGCTGGACCCAAAAGAACTGACCACAAAGTCTAACAGGTTGGTGATCAATATGACCTTGATGATACTGGGTTCCGTAGCCCTGGGTTTGGCCCTGGGGTACTGGATATTGCCCCAACAAATAGTATCGCACTTGGATACCGTTACCACAACCGCCCTGTACCTGTTGCTCTTTGGCATCGGCATTGATTTAGGCCGTCAAAAGGAAGTATGGGTCCGGCTCTGGTATATGGGGTGGCAAGTGCTGCTGCTGCCGGCCCTAATCGCAACAGGCAGCCTGGCCGGGGCGGCGGTTTCCGGTTTGCTGCTGGGACTCCCCTTTAATGAATCCACAGCCATTGGCGCGGGTTTTGGTTGGTACAGTTTATCCGGTATTTTAATTGCAGAAATATACAATGTGGAGACCGGCGCTTTGGCCTTTATTACCAACGTGGCCCGGGAATTGTTAACCTTTATCCTGGTTCCTTTGGTGGCCCGTTATATCGGCCGGTTTTCCGCCGTGGCGCCCGGCGGCGCAACCACCATGGATACAACCCTGCCGGTTGTGACAAAAGCTACGGGTACCGACATGGCAGTGATTGCCTTTATCAGTGGTTCTGTGTTAAGTACACTGGTTCCGATACTGGTACCGTTTTTAATTAAATTGAAGACTTAAGGGGCCATCAGCCGTCGGCCTTCAGCCTTCAGCTTTTTGTTTTTCCTATAGGCGAGGGCTGATGGCCGATGGCTGAAGGCTATTTAAATTACATAGTGATGATAGCATAAGTTTAGGGGGTTTTTCCAGTCTTCCCATAAATAAACTAACCCTACACTTCAGCTTCCCCAATACACCATCAGCAGCCTGCTGCTGTTTACTAAACCGTGGGCAATGATACCTGGGAGAAGAGAACCGGTGAGATCATAAATAATCGCCAGACCGGCTCCCACCACTGCAATTTGGATAAACCATAGGCCGCTGAGGTGTGCCAGTGAGAAAAAAAGTGCGCTTGCCAGCAACCCAAGGACCGTCCCCCACCTGCGGGCAAAGGCGGTGAAGGCCATTCCCCGGTAGTAGGTTTCCTCGGTTACGGGTACCAGGACTCCGCCAATCAGGATGGGCCATAGCAGGTCGGCAGGGCTTTTGGCGCTTGCAGCTGCCTTCACCAGCGGGTTGGTACCAATATCCGCCGCCAGTAAGGTCATCATTGCCCGCTGGGTTCCTTCCGCCAGCAGGAACAAAAATATCCCTCCCAGAAGCCCGTAAAGTATTTGCCTGCCGGGATCATCAAAACGAACTCCCAAACTCCGCAAATCACTCTTATGTAAAACCAAAAACAGAGTAAGCCCCAGCAGGACAGCCCGATCCAGCACCTCCACCAAACGGGGAGAAATGCCGGGAAATAAAGGAAGCAGACCTTTGCTTATGAAGTAAACCAGGATCACTCGTAAAACAAAAACCAGGAGGACATCTGAAATTTCCCAAAGTTTTTTACTTCTGTCTCTATCCATCCTATTGAATCCCTGCCTTGAGAACTTTCCTGCCTATTCCATGATTGACTGTTACTGCTTTGCTTCAGGCTTCTGAAACCATCGAAAAAACATTATAAAGGCAAAAATGCTGGGCAATACTAAGGAAAGTCATAAACTATGTTCACTTTTCCTTATTTTTTTCCTTTTTATTTAAAAAAACGCCTAAAATCAATTGAAATATCTTCCTAGGAGGGGTAAAAAATGGACAATTTGTGGCTCTGGCTGCTGGGAGCGGCTGCTCTGGTTGTGCTGGGTGTGGCGCTGCTGCCAAGATTGTCGAAACCGGCCTCAGCTCCCAGAAAGTTAGACATTCCAAGGATAGAGCCCAAGGAGGAAATGGCAGAAGAGATTTCCCCCACGGCTCAGCCGGTTAGACGGGAAGCGGAAGATCTTTTTATTCCCCACCATTATGGTGTTGACAGACTGGTGGTTTTGGCCAAAGACCCACACTGGCTTTATGCCTACTGGGAGATATCCTCCAATAAATACCAGAAATTTGTACACCGGTACGGTGAGGAGGCCTGGCACGCTTCCCGCCCGGTGTTACGAGTCTATGACATTACCGGCCTGGCTGAAGAAAGTCCTCTTACGGCTCACAGCCACCAGGAAATATTTTTAGACCCCTTTGCGGACAACTGGTTCATCGAAGTGGGGCAGCCCGACCGCAGTTTTTTCCTGGAGTTGGGGCGTCTCCTGCCTGACGGAAGATATATCAAACTGCTCACCTCCAACCGGGTAACCACTCCCAGAGATTCGGTGTCTCAAAGGATTGATGAAGAATGGATGTGGATTGAAGGGATTTATAAAATGCTGCATCGTGTCCCCTATGGCAGCGGTTCCGAAGCACTGGCAGGTAAAAATGATTTTGCAGGAGCAATTAAACCCCTCGGAATAAGTTCGCCGGGGTTTAAACAATAAAGAGGGGGGATGATCCCTTGGCCAAAGGATACCTGGCAATTGTCTTACATGCCCATTTACCCTACGTAAGGCACCCGGAAAGCGAAAAAATCCTGGAAGAAAAATGGTTTTATGAAGCTGTTACGGAAACGTATATACCCTTGATTGATGTTTTTGACAGGCTGGTTGGGGACAACATCCCTTTCCGGCTCACCTTTTCCATTTCGCCACCGCTTTTATCCATGATGACCGACCCCTTAATGCAGCAGCGATATGTGCGTCATTTAGAAAAGCTCATTGAGCTGGCCCACAAGGAAGAGGCCAGAACCTGCGGCGGTCCTTTCCACCAGGCCGCCTTAATGTATAAGGAAAGATTCCAGCGGGCTTACGAAATCTTTGTTCACCGGAACGGCTGTAATTTGGTGCAGGCCTTTAAAAGGCTGCAAAACCTTGGCTGCCTGGAAATTACCACCTGCGCCGCCACCCATGGCTTTTTACCCCTGATGATGGTAAACAGGCAGGCGGTAAGGGCCCAGATAGAGACGGCAGTCAATCTGCATCAAAAGCACTTTGGCTGTGCTCCCAACGGCATCTGGCTGCCGGAATGCGGCTATGCCCATGGCGTGGATGAAATCCTTAAGGAATACGGATTAAAATTCTTTTTTACCGACAATCATGGGGTGCTGTTTGCCTACCACCGGCCCCGCTTCGGCGTCTTTGCCCCTATTTACTGTCCTTCCGGTGTGGCGGCCTTTGGGCGGGACGTGGAAAGCTCCAAACAGGTTTGGAGCGCCGACGAAGGTTATCCCGGTGATCCGGATTACCGGGAATTCTATCGTGATATCGGGTATGATCTGGACGAAGAATACATCAAAAATTATATACATCCCGACGGCATTCGCACCCATACCGGCATGAAATATCACCGGATTACCGGTAAAGTGGATTTGGCGGATAAACAGCCCTATTACCCGGAATGGGCCAGGAACAAGGCAGAAATTCATGCCGGCAATTTTATGTTTAACCGTGAAAAACAAGTGGAGTATTTGTCTGCCTTCATGGAACGACCGCCCATTATCGTGGCCCCCTATGATGCGGAGCTCTTTGGCCACTGGTGGTTTGAGGGCCCCGTGTGGCTGGACTTTCTGATTCGCAAGATGGCCACAAGTAGCACCCTCAGGATGGTAACCCCGTCGGATTACCTGAAAATGCATAAATGCAACCAGATGACCAGACCCTGTCCTTCCACCTGGGGCAACGCAGGATACAATCAGGTCTGGTTGAATGAGAAAAATCACTGGATTTACAGGCATCTGCACATGGCGGCGGACCGCATGAATGAACTGGCGGATCTGTTCCCCCGGGCGGAGGGCAACCTGCGCCGGGCCTTAAACCAGGCCGGCCGGGAACTGTTGCTGGCTCAAAGCAGCGACTGGGCTTTCATTATCTCCACCGGCACCATGGTTCCCTATGCTGTCAAAAGAACCAAACAGCATATTGCCAACTTCCTGAGGCTGTACGATGATATTAAATACTGCCGTATTGACGAAGGATTTGTTTCTTACCTGGAGTGGCAGAATAATATCTTCCCGGACATCGACTACCGTTCCTGGCGGACCCGGGAGGGCCAGTGCCGGAAAGCGGTTTCGTAGTTTTACAAAGGCTGCTCATGTAGCGGCCTTTTCCGTTTGGCTGATGGCTAAAGGCTAAAGGCCATAAATCAACAGCCAACAGGATTTTCCTCCCAACCATCGAATTACTACTACAAAGGGGTTGGTTAACGTATCTAAGGTTGATGTGATGGCCATCGGCGCCCATCCCGATGATGTGGAGGTGGGTGCCGGGGGCCTTGTGGCAAAACTTATCAAATCAGGTCTCAGGGTGGGGATTGTTGATTTAACCGCCGGCGAACTGGCCACCAACGGCACCGCCGAAGAGAGGCGGGAAGAGGCCCGGCGGGCCGGGGAGGTACTGGGTCTCACCTGGCGCCAGTGCCTGGCTATCCCTGATCGAGGCATTACCACCGGTAAAGAATACCTGATGCGGCTGGTGGAGGTTATCAGGAAAAGCCGGCCCGGACTGATATTATGTCCCTACTGGGAGGACCGGCACCCGGACCATGTCAATGCCAGCCGTCTGGTGCAGGAAGCCTGGTTTGATTCCGGTTTAACCAGGGTCGGGTCCCGGCTGCCTCCCTTCAGGGCCGGACAAATATGGTATTATTATATTTCCGGCGCCGTTGAACCCAAGTTTATTGTGGATGTATCAGAGTGTTACCACACGAAAAGACTGGCCATTTTGGCCCATCAAACACAATTCGGGAAAAGCCCGAACAGTACGGAGACCTTTTTAAATGCCGGACCGGGCAGTTTACTGTCCGTCGTTGAAAGCAGAGACCGGTATTTTGGTTCATTGATCGGTTGTATGTATGGGGAAGGTTTTACCACCAAATCGCCCCTGGCCATTCACAACCCACTTGCATTGCTGGGGGTGAAGGAGTGAAGATCGGCATCTTATGCCACTCCACCTACGGGGGAAGCGGTGTGGTGGCCTCAGAGTTAGGCAAGCTCCTGGCAAAACGGGGTCATGAGGTACACTTTGTGACCGTGGGGCGCCCCTTTCGCCTGGGCACCTACCAGCACAATATTTTTGTCCATGAAGTGGCGGCTTTTCATCACCCGCTGTTTGAAGTACCTCCCTATTTTCTCACCCAGGTGAACAAAACAGTGGAGGTGCTGCGCTGCTATCAACTGGATGTCCTGCATGCCCATTATGCAGTGCCCCATTCCCTGGGGGCTCATTTGGCCCGGCAAATCTTTGGCAAACACATTCCTGTTATCACCACACTCCATGGTACCGATACATCCCTGGTGGGAGCGCACCAGGAATTCTATGAGATTACACGCTACGGTCTGGCAGCCAGTGATGCGGTCACGGTTGTCTCCTCCTTTTTAGCGGAACAGACCCGGCAAACCTTTCATTATACAAAGGAATTGCCCGTCCTTTATAATTTTGTGGATACCGACGTGTTCAAACCCGAGGCCGCTGCCGACAGGAACCTTATGACAACCGGCGATGAAGCCCTGCTTATTCACCTCTCCAATTTTCGGCCCCTCAAACGGGTGACGGATGTTATCCAGGTATTTCACCGGGTCCGTCAACAGAGGCCGGCCCGGCTGCTGATGATCGGCGACGGGCCGGATATGCCCGCGGCGCAAAAGCTGGCCCAATCTTTAGGGTTAGCGAAGGATATCCTGTTTCTGGGGCAACAGGACACGGTAGCCCCCATTTTGGCTGCCGCAGACGTCATGCTGTTCCCATCCTGCTGTGAAAGTTTTGGCCTGGCCGCCCTGGAGGCCCTTGCCTGCGGCGTGCCTGTGGTGGCCACCCGCTCAGGGGGCATCCCGGAGGTCATTGAACATGGCAAGGTGGGCTTTTTGACCGGCGTGGGCGAGGTGGAGGAAATGGCCCGACTGACCTTGCTGCTGTTAGAGGACCGGTCCCTGCGGCAAAAAATGTCTGTCCGGGCCAGAAGTCATGCCATCACCAGGTTTAATGCAGACCAATGGGTGGCAAAATATGAACAACTTTACCGATTTCTTTTAGAGAATCAATAGGGGAGGTAACAACTTGCAAGTCATCACATTTGGCAAACTGCAAGCCCAGGAAGGTCAGGGTGATTCTTTACTGGAAATCATCCGGGAACATATGGACTATATAAACAAGCAACCCGGTCTGGTGCACGGCTATGTGGCCAGGTGCAACGGCAACAGCAACAAGTTTCTGGTTATTTCATTTTGGGAAAGCGAGGAGGCCCAGCAGGCCGCTATGACCAGGCTCAGCACGGATCCGGGGGCCACCAAAGGCTTTCTCCAAATGATGCAACTTCTCAACGGACAACCGGATTTTGGAAATTATACTGTGGAAAGCATAGTAAAATAAACAGGGGAATATGGTTTAGGTAAAACCGGCAAAGGAGTGATTCCATGCTTGATCTGCGGGAAGTTGAAGCCGGCACCACCGTGGTTGCGGCTGTGGCCGTAAGTGATGTGCTGGAGCAACCGGAGGAGGGAATTCCCCTGGTAACGCAACTTTTAATGGGGTGGCCGGCGCAGATTATGGGCATTGAGGGAGACTGGTTTCACATGCAGGCCCAGGACGGTTCACCGGGATGGGCAAAGGTGAATCAGTTCTGCTTGCCCCGGTGGCCGGCACACTCTGAGGTTGTGCAGATCGTGCGGGCAACGGCCGTTTTACACATGGAATCCAATAACACCGGAGACCGGTTTTGTACCTTATTTCTGGGCAGCCGGCTGCCTTTACTGGAAGAAGGAAAAGAGTTCCTGCGGGTCGCTTTACCCCGGGGGGGGCAGTGCCTTTGTTCACAGGGAGGATGCCCGAATTGTTTGTTCCAATCAACCGATTAACAAAAAACAGATTCTGGCGGTGGCCGGTCTGTATGCCGGAGCGCCCTATCGATGGGGGGGCATGACCGCACGGGGCATCGATTGTTCCGGGTTAACGTACATGGCCTATTATGTCAATGGTTTTCAACTGCCCAGGGATGCCCAGGATCAGTTTAAGGCAGGTTTTCCGGTGGAAAAGGAAGATTTGGCAATCGGCGACCTGGTGTTTTTTTCGACCATTGATCCGGGCCCTTCACACGTAGGAATTTACCAGGGGGATGGCCTGTTTATTAACGCCAGGACCAAAGAGGGTGTAACGGTTTCTTCCTTTGAGGACCGTTTTTTTGCCAGCCGGTACTTGGGAGCCAGAAGGTATCTGTAAAATTAAGCATTTGTTACCGGTAATAAATGTCCTCACCTGATAATGATTTGGTATAATAGGGTCAAGAACTTCATTGGTGGGAGCGTAAGATTATGCAAGTTAACGAAGAAATGATCTTTCATATCAGAGTGACCTGCCCTAACTGTGGCCAAGAATTCCTGCACCCTGAAGTAAAAACTAAATACATTGCTGTGAAAAAACAAGACAGTGATTTTTGCGCTTATTACAGCAGCATTAATCCTATCTTTTATGATGTTATGATCTGCAAGCATTGTGGTTACGGATTTACCAAGGAGACAAACGTCCCCCTCAGTGAACCGGAGAAAGCCGCCATCAACACCATCCTGTCCGGCTGGCATACCGAAGGATCCCAATACACCGGCTTAAGGACCCTGGAGCAAGCCATCAAAGCGTATAATTTGGCCATCCTCTGTCAGGAACTGAGAAACGCCAAGGATTCTGTCAAGGGATCTCTGTACCTCCGGTTAGGGTGGCTGTACCGGTACCAGGGCCATAAAGAAAACGAAGCAAAGGCTCTGCAGCGGGCCCTGGAATTTTTAAAGCGAGCCTATGAAAGGGAGTCCACATCCGAACTCAAAAAGGAACTGCGTATGATGTATTTGATCGGGGACCTGTCCTACCGCAACGGAGATCTTAAGGAGGCCGTCAAGTGGTTCCAGGCGGTCACCCAGCACCCGGAAGTGGACCGCTACCCGGTCTTCGCCCGCATGTCCAGGTCCCGCTGGCAGGACATTCGAGAAGAGATCAAACAAAAGGGTTAGGGTGCGAGGTATACGGGTTGTTACCTGTATACCTCTTTTTAACGCTCTTTTGGTAAAATGGATAACAGGAGCAGCCTGCACAAGGGGTGAGTTGAGCTGGAAAATCAATTTGTTCACCTTCATCTACACACTGAATACAGTTTGCTGGACGGGGCAACCCGCATCAGCCAGGTGGCCAGGCAGGCCAGGGAAAGCGGCATGAACGCCCTGGCCATTACTGACCACGGCTGCATGTACGGGGTGATTGATTTTTATAAAGCCTGCCATAAAGAAGGGGTTAAGCCCATCCTGGGCTGTGAAGTCTACGTGGCGCCCCGCCGGCGAACAGACCGGACACCCAAGCTGGATGACCAGCCCAGCCACCTGGTTTTGCTGGCGGAAAATCAAAGGGGATACAAAAACCTGTTGAAACTGGTCTCCCTTGGCTATACCGAAGGGTTTTACTATAAGCCGAGAGTTGATAAGGAACTGCTGGCCCGTTACCAGGACGGCCTGATCGCCTTGAGCGGCTGCCTGGCGGGGGAAGTGGCGGATAAAATTTTAAACGGCCAGCCGGATAAGGCCCGCCAGGCAGCCCGGGACTATCTGGACATTTTCGGGCCTGACCGTTATTACCTGGAACTGCAGGACCACGGGTATCAGGAACAAAGGACGGTCAACCGGGAACTCTTGAAGATCGCCAGGGAATTAAACATCCCACTGGTGGCCACCAATGACGTCCATTATTTAAGACGGGAACATGCTGACATTCAGGATGTTTTGCTGTGCATTCAGACCGGCAAGAGCATAAATACCCCCGGACGGATGAAATTTGAATCCCGGGAAATGTATTTGAAAAGTCCCCATGAAATGAATTTGTTGTTTGGGGAAATCCCGGAGGCCCTGCGCAACACCGTAAGAATTGCCGAACGATGCCAGGTGGAAATTGAATTTGGCAAGCTGCATCTGCCCTATTTTACCGTGCCGGACGGGTATACGCCGGCCGGCTACCTGCAAGAGAAGTGCCTGGCCGGCGCCGTCAAACGGTACGGTCATTGTTCCGGACCGGTTTGGGAACGCCTGGAATATGAACTGAAGGTCATCGGCCAAATGGGCTACGATGAGTATTTTCTCATTGTTTGGGATTTCATTCGATACGCCCGGGAGCGGGGTATCGCCGTGGGACCGGGACGCGGTTCCGCCGCCGGCAGCATGGTAGCCTACGTTTTGGAGATCACCAATATCGATCCGCTGAAATACGGCCTGCTGTTTGAACGTTTTTTAAATCCGGAACGGATATCCATGCCGGATATTGATATTGACTTTGATTACGAGCGCCGGGGCGAAGTCATCGAGTACATCGTGCAGAAATACGGCGCCGACCGGGTGGCCCAGATCATCACCTTCGGTACCATGGCCGCTAGGGCAGCCATTCGGGATGTGGGGCGGGCCCTGGACATGCCCTATGGAGACGTGGACCGGGTGGCCAAACTGGTGCCCATGGAATTAAACATGACCATTGAAAAAGCCCTGGCCAATTCCCCGGAATTAAAGGAAGTTTACGACCATGATCCCGAGGTAAAACGACTGATTGACACTGCCATGGAATTGGAAGGCATGCCCCGGCATGCTTCCACCCATGCGGCGGGCGTGGTGATTGCACGGGAACCCCTGGTGGAATATTTACCCCTGAACAAGACCTCTGACGGGTTGGTGACCACCCAGTTTCCCATGACCACGGTGGAGGAGCTGGGCCTCCTTAAGATGGACTTGCTGGGGTTACGCAACCTGACGGTTATCGGCGAGGCTGTCAACCTGATTGAGCAAATAAGGGGCCGTCAGTTGGACATCAACAATATTCCTCTGGATGACCAGGCCACCTTTGAGATGCTTACCCGGGGTGAGGGCATCGGCGTCTTCCAACTGGAAAGCAGCGGCATGCGCAGCATCCTGAAGGAACTGAAGCCCAATGCCTTTGAAGACATCGTGGCCCTGGTGGCCTTATACCGCCCCGGCCCCCTGGGCAGCGGCATGGTGGAGGACTTTATTCAGCGCAAGCACGGTCAGACCCGGGTGGATTATTTCCACCCGGATTTGGAACCCATCCTCCGGGAAACCTACGGGGTGATTTTGTATCAGGAACAGGTGATGATGATTGCCCGGGTGATGGCGGGCTACACACTGGGACAGGCTGATTCCCTGAGAAAGGCCATGGGCAAGAAAATACCCCAAATGATGGCTATGCACCGGCAGTGGTTTGTTAACGGGACAACCACGGACGAAAAGGGGAACCCTCTCAAGAACCCCATCCCTGGGGCGGTGGCCAGGGGATATGACCGGCAGCTGGCAGAGAAAATGTTTGACCTGATGGAGTACTTTGCCGGCTACGGCTTTAATAAATCCCATTCGGCGGCCTATGCCCTGGTCTCTTACCAGACCGCTTACCTGAAGGCCAACTACCCGGCGGAGTATATGACGGCCCTGTTGACCTCCGTACGGGACAATACGGACAAAGTGGTTTTATATATCGAGGAATGCCGCCGTATGGGAATTCAGGTCTTGCCGCCGGATATCAATCACAGCCGGGAAAATTTTACGGCAATGGAGGGATCCATTCGCTTCGGTCTGGCTGCGGTGAAAAACGTCGGTTGGGGCGCAGTGCAGGCCATAATACAGGCCCGGGAAAAAGGAGGACCCTTCACTTCTTTTTCAGATTTTTGCAGCCGGGTAGACAACCGGTTGGCCAACCGGCGGGTACTGGAGAGTTTGGTCAAGGCAGGGGCCCTGGATGCCTTTGGTCACCGGGCCCAGCTTTTGGCAGGGTTGGACACGGGTCTCGAATATGCCGCACGGGTCCAGCGGGACAGGGAGCAGGGGCAGGTCAATCTGTTTGACTTGATGCCAGAACTTCCGGAGCAGGCGGCAGAACTGCAACTGCCTGAGGTTCCCCGTTTGAGCCCTAAACAGCAGTTAGAGTTTGAGAAAGAAGCCCTGGGGCTGTATATCTCCGGCCATCCCCTATCCGAATTTAGCTGGATTTTAGAGGCTTTGGAAGTGCAGCGGGTGGTGGACCTGCCCGAGATCCCGGACGGCCGGCCCCTGCTGCTGGCGGGTATGGTTTCCACCATCAAAAGGATTACTTCCCGTAAGGGAGAACCCATGGCCTTTGTCAACCTGGAAGATTTGACCGGCAATTGTGAGGTGGTGGTCTTTCCGGAGGTCTACCGTCGTTATGGTAAAACTCTGGACCCCAAGGGGCCCCTTTTGTTAAAGGGCCGGGTCAACAATAACGGCGAAGAGACCAAAGTACTGGCCGAGGAAATGATCCCCATCGACAATATTGGCTGCCAACTCTGGCTGAAATTTAATGAAAGGGATGCAGAGGCTTTTAAGGAGTTGGAGACCTTATTAACCCGGCACCCGGGAAACACACCGGTGTATCTGTTTAATCCGGACAACAAAAAGGCGTTCCGGTTGGAAAACCGGTTATGGGTCAGTCTGAACACCGAACTGAAAACAGCATTAACCGGTCTTTTGGGTAAAGATAATATTAAGCTTCGCTCCAACCTGCCGGGAAGGGCTCCGGTGGCTGCCACCGGGGATACGCGCCCAAAGGATGCGCCTTCCCGGGCTGTTCCGGCAGTCAAGTTAGAAGGGCCCGCACCGGCAAATCAAAATCAAAGGGTACCTTCTGTTGCCCCGAAGATACCGGCCGGTTCCTTTAATCCGGATTTCTATCCCCTGCCAAACAGTTTACTGGATCTATAAGCTAAAATATGTGACCGGGCCTGAAAGAATTTCTTTCAGGCCCGGTCTTTTTCCTGTTGGCTGACTGCGCTGCCAACTTGTGTCAGCCCTTGTCCCGCTGATATAATCATGTCACGGAATTAAGGGAGGATGATCAATGAGCCTGGTTTTTTTGGTGTGCTTTATCCTGGTCCTTGTGATTATTGTAGAGATCTCCGCCATCGCCTTAAAGCTGACGGGCATGGACCTGCACGTGGCCCGTTTTCAGGCCCTTTCGGCCCTGGTCACAGTGGGGTACACCACATCGGATTCCGAAGCAGTGGTGAAGCACCATGTGCGCCGGCGCATTATTATGGTGCTGATGGTGCTGGGCTACCTGGGAACCGCCACCATTGTCACGGCCCTGATCAATATTATGCGACACCCCCTTACGCTGCTGCAAGTGGGCACAGCCATTGTCATTGTACTGCTGGCCTTTAGTTTGGTTTCCAGCCGCCGACTGCGTGTTCGCCTGGATCGGGGCATTGAACGACAGTTGTCGCGCCACCGCTCGCTGCAAAAAAGGTCCGTGGAAGAAGTGTTGCGGTTAGACCGGCAGTATGGCGTGGCAGAGGTGACACTGCAAGCAAATAGCCATCTGGTGGGCCAAACCATTGCCGCCAGCAAGATCAGGGATCAGGATATTTTCATCCTGGCCATCGAACGGTCCGATGCATTTATTCATTCGCCCAGGGGAAGCCAGGTCTTGCAAGTGGGGGATAAACTGATCGTATACGGTAATATACGAAATATTCACCTGCTGCTTTGTTCGGATTGTACGCGCTAGACTTGAACCAGGAGAACGACCCCACAGGCTAACTTGCTTGTCAAACACCTTTAAATATGATATGATTGGTCTGACAAAAAGAGGAAATTATACGGGGTGAATCCTATGACGAACAGATTTGATATAGCCGGTGATTATGTTGTGGTGAAGGCGTTGGAAAACGGCGTCACCATCATTGGTTTAACCAGAGGCGGCGTGACTAAATTTCATCACTCGGAAAAGCTTGATAAAGGGGAAATCATGATTGCTCAGTTCACCGAACACACCTCGGCCATCAAGATCCGGGGACGGGCGGAACTGTTAACCAAGCACGGAAAGATCCGTACGGATACCGATTAAAAATAAAGGTATCGCAGGATAAAGCGGAACTTCATAGGAACAGCAACAGTATCCAGAGACAGTTCTCTGGATATACTTATTTTTGTGGGGAAAAAGAGGAATACCCGGGGAATAAATAGAAACATCTATCTATATTGGATTCATTTTCATACTTATTATGTTAATTCAAGGGGGCCTTTGACAAGTGTGGACGGTGGTATATATTGCGCCGAACAAAAAACAAGCCGAGCGACTACAACAAGCTTTGCAACAGGAGGGCTTGCTGGTTAAATTACGCAATATCGGACTGCCGAATGGCAATGAAAACGGAGCGGTAGAGATTTTGGTGCCTGAATCCGAGGTTGACGAAGCGTTGGAAATCATAAACACCGTTTAAACGTATGACAGCTAAGGGAGAGGTGAGTCTTGGTTTTAGAGATTTTTCGTAAGCCTAAATATGTAACCGTACGACCGGAAACTGCCCGGGACAGCGAAAAAAGAGACATACCTGAAGGTTTATGGGTAAAATGTACCCGTTGTAATGAAATTCTGTATACGAAAGAGTTGGAAAAAAACTTTAAGGTTTGTCAAAAGTGCAACTTTCATTTTCGTCTGGGCGCCAGAGAAAGGATTCGCATGACCCTGGACGAAGGTTCCTTCAAAGAATATGACAATGAGTTAACTACTGTAAACCCGCTTAATTTTCCCAATTACTCCGAGAAAGTGGCAGCCGCCCAGGAAGCCACCGGCCTTAAAGAAGCGGTGGTCACCGGAGAGGGAACCATCGATGGGTTCCCGGTGGTGGTGGGTATTATGGACTCGCACTTCATCATGGGCAGTATGGGTTCGGTGGTGGGGGAGAAAATCGCCCGGTCCATTGAGCGGGCCATTGAAAAGAAACTGCCGGTGATTATCTTTAGTACCTCCGGGGGCGCCCGCATGCAGGAAGGGATTCTGTCTCTCATGCAAATGGCCAAAACCGCCGCTGCTCTGGCCAAACTGGATGAAGCCGGGTTGTTATTTGTTTCGGTTCTGACAGATCCCACCACCGGCGGAGTGACGGCCAGTTTTGCTTCCCTGGGAGATGTTATTATCGCTGAACCCGGTGCGTTAATTGGTTTTACCGGCCCAAGGGTGATCGAGCAAACCATCCGTCAAAAACTGCCGGAAGGTTTCCAAAGGGCGGAATTCATGCGGCAGCACGGCATGGTGGATATGATTGTAAACCGCCCCCAAATGAAAGAAACACTGGCGAAGATTCTTTCACTTCACAAAAGGTAAAAGGAGGCCGGTATGGCGCTTGATTTCGAGAGGCCCTTGCTGGAGCTTGAGGCCAAAATAGAAGAATTAAAACGATTTACCAAAGAAAAGGGGATTGACTTCTCCGATGAAATTGCCATGTTGGAGAAAAAATCCCGGGACATGAAAGAGAATATTTTCCACAATCTCACTCCCTGGCAGAAGGTGCAGATTGCCAGACATGCCGCACGGCCCAATACCCTGGACTATATTAAAGCCCTGTTTACGGATTTCCTGGAACTGCACGGGGACCGTCTTTATGGTGACGACCCGGCGGTTATAGGCGGCATCGCCCGTTATAAAGGAATTCCTGTGACGGTGATGGGACACCTGAAGGGTCATGACACCAAAGAAAATGTCCAACGGAACTTTGGTATGGCCCACCCCGAAGGGTTTCGCAAGGCGCTGCGATTAATGAAACAGGCGGAGAAATTTGGCCGTCCGGTAATCTGCTTTATCGATACGGCCGGCGCTTATTGCGGCATGGGAGCGGAGGAAAGGGGCCAGGGAGAAGCCATTGCCAGGAACCTGATGGTCATGTCCGCCCTGAAAACACCTGTCATTGCGGCAGTCATCGGGGAGGGCGGCAGCGGCGGAGCGCTGGCCCTGGGGGTGGCCAACAGAATTCTCATGCAGGAGCATGCCATTTTCTCAGTCAGTTCTCCTGAGGCTGCGGCCAGCATCCTGTGGAAAGATGGCAGCAAAGCAAAGGAGGCGGCTGAGGCCTTGAATCTTACCGCCCAGGACCTGCTCAGGCTGGGCGTGATTGATGAAATTGTTCCGGAACCGTTGGGTGGGGCTCACAGCGACCTGACGGCCACCTACCACCTCATGGATGAAGCCCTTGAGCGTCATCTTAAAGAGCTCTTGGAGCAATCCACAGAGGAACTGGTTGAGGCCAGATATGCCAAGTTCCGGGCCATGGGACAAACTGGATAAAAATAATAATTTTTAACAAGGATAAGCCTGCTGCCCTGCGGCAGGCTATAGGTATATCATCAGGTTCGTTAGGGAGGCTCGATAAAATGCAAAGGATAGGCGTTTTAACCAGCGGCGGAGATGCCTCGGGAATGAACTCTTGTATTCGTGCTGTGGTCCGTAAAGCCATTTACCACGGTCTGGAAGTGATTGGCATACGGCGTGGTTACAGCGGTTTTATAGACGCGGACATGGGACCCATGAATCTTTCTTCGGTGGCAGATATCATCGGCCGGGGCGGCACCATCTTACATACGGCCAGGTCAGAGCGTTTTATGACCAGGGAAGGCCGGGCCATGGCCATGGAAAACGTGGAGCGGTTCGGTATTCAGGGCCTGGTTGTTATCGGCGGGGACGGTTCCTTTACCGGCGCCAGCATTTTTTATCAGGAACACGGCATTCCTGTCATCTGCGTGCCCGGGACCATTGATAACGATATTGCCGGGACCGATTATACCATAGGTTTTGATACCGCGGTCAACAATGTGGTGGATGCCATCAACAAAATCCGTGATACAGCTACATCCCACGAGCGTACCTTTGTCATTGAGGTGATGGGCCGTAACTCAGGCAACATTGCCCTGGCAGCCGGCCTGGCCGGTGGTGCGGAATCCATTTTAATTCCGGAGATACCCTTTAATGTGGAAGACATCTGTAAAAAATTATTAAACGGTATCAAGAGGGGGAAACTCCACTCGGTCATTTTGGTGGCCGAAGGGGCCGCCAGCGGTCTTGAGATCGGGAAAAAAATAAAAGAGCTGACGGGCTTTGACACCAAGGTTACCATCCTGGGCCATTTGCAGCGGGGGGGGAGTCCCACGGCCTTTGACCGTATTTTGGCGGCCAGATTGGGCGCCAAGGCGGTGGAACTGTTGATGGCCGGCGAGACCAATAAAATGGTCGGCATTCGGGCCGGTGAAATTGTGGCCACAGACTTAACGGAAGTACTGGGTAAGCCAAGCCCCATTAATAAAGAGATGTACGATCTGGCGAGGATACTTTCCATTTAAACGTCCTGTGGAACAAGGGGGATCAAACATGAGACGCACTAAAATTGTCTGTACCATAGGTCCGGCCAGTGAGAATGTGGAGACTTTAAAAAAAATGATGCTGGCCGGTATGAATGTAGCAAGACTGAATTTTTCCCACGGCACCCATGAAGACCACGGCAGGAGAATTGCTGCCATACGCCAGGCAGCCGCTGAAGTGGGCAAGAATATTGCCATTATGCTGGATACTAAGGGTCCGGAGATTCGTTTAAAAAAATTTGCCAATCCGCCTGTTACATTGGGGCCGGGACAACGCTTTACCCTGACAACCCGGGAGGTGCTGGGGGACAATACCATCGTTTCGGTCACCTACATGGATTTACCCAAGGATGTGCGGCCGGGCAGCAAGGTGGCCATAGCGGACGGTTTAATCGAGATGGAAGTGGAAGCCGTTGAGGGCCAGGATGTTCACTGCCGGGTCATTAACGGCGGGCAGCTTTCCAACCAGAAGGGTGTCAACCTGCCCGGCGTGAATGTTAATTTGCCGTCCATCACCGATAAGGATATCGCGGATATCCGTTTCGGTTTGGAGCAGGGCGTGGATTTTATCGCTGCTTCCTTTATCCGAAAGCCCTCCGATGTCATTGCCATCCGTCAAATTGTGGAGCAATACGGCGCAGACGTTGACATTATCGCCAAGATTGAAAGCCGCCAGGGCGTGGACAACTTGGCGGAAATCATCAATGTTGCCGACGGGATTATGGTGGCTAGGGGTGACCTGGGCGTGGAAATCCCGGCCGAAGAGGTCCCTGTTTTACAGAAGACCATGATTGAAATGTGTAACCTGGCCGGTAAACCGGTCATCACTGCTACCCAGATGCTGGAATCCATGACCCAAAACCCCAGACCAACCCGTGCCGAGGCCAGTGATGTGGCCAACGCCATCTTTGACGGCACCGACGCCATTATGCTCTCCGGCGAGACCGCTGCCGGCAAGTACCCGGTACAGGCGGTGGAAACCATGGCCCGGATTGCCCGGCGGGCGGAACTGGCTGTGGATTTTGATGACCTGCTGGTAACCCGGGGCGCCGCCATCCAAAGGACGGTCACCGACGGGATCAGCCATGCCGTGTGCACCATTGCCAAGGAACTGGGTGTTACCGCCATCATTACCGCCACTGCCAGCGGCCATACTGCCAGGATGATTGCCAAGTATCGTCCCAAAGTCCCTGTAATTGCCGTAACCCCGAGGGCCGGTGTCCTGAGAAAACTGGCCCTGGTCTGGGGTGTGGAGCCCCTGTTGATCGGCGATGTGAGGGGAACGGACGAAATGATTGCCAGCTCGGTGGAAGCAGCGCTGGCCTCCGGCCTGGTGTCCGCCGGCGACCTGGTGGTCATCACCGCCGGTGTGCCGGTGGGCGTACACGGCACCACCAACATGATGAAGGTCCATACCGTGGGCACGCTGTTGGCCAAGGGTACAGGCATCGGCCAGCGGGCTGCCACCGGTAAAGTACGGATTTGCCGGACAGCGCAGGATGCAATGGAAAAGGTGCAGCCCGGCGATATCCTGGTCACCATGGCCACCGACCGGGATTTTGTACCCGCCATGGAAAAATCAGCGGCCGTCATCACCGAAGAGGGCGGACTGACCTCCCATGCCGCCATTGTAGGACTGGAGTTTGGCATCCCGGTGATTGTGGGTGTTGATAACGCCACCGATATTCTGCCCGACGGGGAGATTATCACCGTAGACGGCCAGCGGGGACTGGTCTACGGCGGCGTGGCCAGGGTGCTTTAATTGGCCTTTGGCCTTTGGCTTAGAAAATGGAAACCACCTGTAAGGGGACTCTTACAGGTGGTTTTTGGGTTATTGGAAATGATTTGCAGTTAGCGCTTTTTTAAATAGTTAACGCCCTGCCCGGCTATAATAAGCCGGGGAGGGAGGCTATTGTTTGACAAGATCTTAAAAATACTGAGCAGCCTGGGGCTGCCCGGGTTGTTGGCGGGAGTATACCTGGAGGCCCTGGGGGTACCCTTTCCGGGCAGCGTTCTGGTGGCCCTGGCCGGTTTCCTGTCCAAACAGGGAAAAATCAACATGATCCTGGCCTGGCTGGTGTCCCTGCTGGGGTACATATTGGGGTCAACCACCGCTTTTTTAATCGGGCGTCACGTGGGGGAGCCCTTTATCAAAAGGTGGGGCAGGTTCCTGCAATTGACGCCGCAACGGTTTGACCATGCCCGGCAATGGCTGCAAAAATCCGCCCCGGGATTCATTATCGGGGGGCGGTTCATCCCCACCGTTGGCAACATCACTCCCTACGTGGCAGGCATCAGCGGCATATCCCTGGTTCGCTTCCTGTTGTATGACATGATCCATGCCCTGCTCTGGGTAACCACCTTTTTAGGCGCCGGGGCCCTGCTGGGCAGAAACTGGCACCGCCTCATGGACACCCCCTGGTTGAAATGGTTCTGGGTGGCAGGGGGTCTCATCTTGCTCATCTACATTTTTCGCCACAGGATTCCTTTTTATCATAGGAATAAGGTTTCATGAAACAAGGGTCAGGCTTGCATTATGGCAGTTTTTTAAAATACCTGCAATGATGCCAGCCTTGCCGTTTTTACTTTTGGTATTCCGCATAACGCCTGAAGGAAACAGAGTTCATTTGCCGAATGTTCCTGCATATTGCTATAGAAGATGCATTGCATTTGATTATCTCGTTGTTAAGGAGGGAGTTCCCCATGATCAATGTCGTTCAGTTGGATACATCCCTGCTGGGACTGCAGGAACGAAAGGGCGAACAAGTGATGCACGCTGAGGATTTTGGACCTCCGGAAGCGTCCTGTGAGCATAGAATCCGCATTGTTACGGGGGAGACCTGCAGGGTTGCGGAGGCCAGGGGGTTAAAATCCCTGTTGATACCGGTGATAAACGCAAGGGCGGAGCAAATATCCCCGGAGGCCGCCGCCAGGTTGATGGTTTCGGAAGTAAGGAGATATTTGTCCCTGGGTTCAGACATTGAGGAAGTAACCTTTGCTTTGCCCGATGAGAAAGGGGTTGAGGCCTTTCGGAGGGTGGCCGTCAGGCAGAAAATTGTCTGCCTAGGGGACAGCATTACCTACGGCTATCCGGACGGTCCCCCATGTTCCTGGGTAACCGTCGTGGCGGCGGCCACCGGTTATCCTTTTATCAACCGCGGTATCAGCGGTGAAACCACCGGACAAATGCTGGCCCGCTTTGAGCGGGATGTGGCAGCTGAGGAACCCGCCTATGTCATCTTTGCCGGCGGCCATAACGACGGGTGGATGGGTATATCTCTGGCGGAAGTACAAGAAAATATCATTGCTGTTGTTAACCGGGCCTTTGCTAACGGCATCTGCCCCATCCTTGTCTTACCCTCACCCCTCAATATCCGGCAAATGCTGCAGTGTTATGAGGGGACCCAAGAAGAGGCCCGGCGGTATTTCACCAGGTTGGAGCAAATCCGACAATGGATCAGGCAGTATGCCGGGGAAAGGGGTCTGCTGACCCTGGATTTCCACACTCCCCTGCTGGATGGGAATTCAGGCCAGGGGGATCCCAGGTACCTGCTGGACGGGGGACATCCGACTCATCAAGGCTACCGTATACTGGGGGAAGCTGTCATTAAACAATTGGCGGGCCGACTGCATTTTAGTAATGCTCTGATGGAATAAAACCAATACTCCCCTGGTTGCCAGGAGAGTTCTTTCCTATTCCAGACCTAAAACCTGCCGCAATGCTAAAATATGACGGCATTTAAAAGAGGGATCGCGGCGGGAGCGCCAGCGGAAGGTACAGCAGTCGCAACTGTTCAGGGTGGTGGTTAACTCCCAACGACAGTCCGCTTCCACCACAGACCCCCGGTCCGGGCCGGTTATATAGACCACCAGATCGCCGACGGGGTAAGGTTCAAAGAGCTTTACCGATAAATTCTTGCCTGACAACGTAAATAGCCACCTTTCTGATGTTCAATCTGATTTTATATGATAGTTTATGCAGCCATCACCATAATTCCTTCTTTAACAACAAGTTTTCATTTTCTGTCAAATAATCATTGACTGGGACACTTCTTTTGTGTTAGTCTAATTGGTAGTTAGCATAGATTAGTTGAGTTGATCTTAGTTAAATAGCAGAGCAGAGTTGAGAGGAGCTGAGAAAAGTGAGCGGGATAGGTCTGTTTAGAAACCGGTGCTCCCTTTCGAGCTGCCGGTTTTTTTGTTTTTATTTCCAGAGAGAAGGCATCTGCCCGGCGCCAAGGGGTACGGCAAGTGGATTTTATAAAAAAGTAGGAGGTGATTTTTCTTGTACTACCCCTCCCTTGAAGAATATTGCTCATTATCGGAGGAATATAACCTCATTCCGGTCTGCCGTGAATACCTGGCGGATACCGAAACTCCCGTGTCCATCTATCATAAGTTGTCTCCCCGGGGACCCAGCTTCCTGTTGGAAAGCGTAGAAGGTGGGACGACACTGGCACGGTACTCATTTATAGGAATGGATTGTTTTCTAAACTTTCGTTTTCGTAACCAGGGGGAATACTGGGGAACTGCGGGCCGGGCCAAGCTGCATGGTAGTCCGCTAAAGGCGCTGGGGGGCCTGTTGAGCAGGTTCCAAACCCCTGTACTGCCGGATATGCCCCGCTTTACCTCCGGCGGCGTGGGGTTTTTTGGCTACGACCTGGTGCGTTTCCTGGAACGTCTACCTGAATTTAAACAGGATGACCTGGGTCTGCCCCTTTGCCAGTTGATGTTTCCGGGAATGGTGCTGGCCTTTGACCATGTCCGCCGCACACTGTTGGTGGTGGCCAATCTTCCTTTGTCCGGCCACCCGGCAGAGACCTACCGGGAGGCTGTAAAAAAGATTGAGCAGGTGGCGGAACAAATTTTTTCGCCTCAAGGCACCCCGGTAATTTACCCTCTGAGCGGCTCCGTACCCTATCCCAAAGACCTGTTAAACCAGTATTTAAAAGAGCATTCCTCTTTAAGCCGCAACCAGTTTGAAGCTGCTGTCAGCCGGGCATTAGAATATATCCGTGCCGGGGACATTTTTCAGGTGGTGTTATCCCAGAGGTTCAGCCTTCCCTTTGCCGGCGCCCCCTTTGATCTCTACCGCAGGCTGCGGTCCATTAATCCTTCACCCTATCTCTTTTACTTAAATTTCGGAGACCTGGCGGTGGTGGGGGCTTCCCCGGAAATGCTGGTACGGGTGGAAGGGGAAAGGGTGTTTACCCGCCCCATTGCCGGCACCAGACCCCGGGGCAAGGATGCCGCCGAGGATGTCAAACTGGCGGCGGAGTTGCTGGAGGACGAAAAGGAAAGGGCGGAACACCTGATGCTGGTGGACCTGGGGCGCAATGATCTGGGCAGGGTCTGTATCCCGGGAACCGTTGCAGTGCCGTATTTTATGAAGGTGGAACGTTACTCCCATGTCATGCACCTGGTTTCGGAGGTAACGGGAACACTGGAGGTAGGTAAAACCAACCTGGACGTGCTGGCTGCCTGCTTCCCTGCGGGTACGGTCTCCGGGGCGCCCAAAATAAGGGCCATGGAAATCATTGAAGAATTGGAGCCCTTACGCCGGGGGCTTTATGCCGGAGCGGTGGGTTATCTTGATTTTGCCGGCAATATGGATACCGCCATCACCATTCGCACCGCCGTGCTGCACGGCGGGAGAGCTTACTTGCAGGCAGGGGCGGGGATTGTGGCAGATTCCGACCCCGCCAGGGAATACGAAGAATCCCTGCACAAGGCCAGGGCCATGGCAGCGGCTGTCCTGGCAGTATCAGAAAAGGAAGGGGGGAGCTCCCGTGCTGGCCGTGATCGATAATTATGATTCCTTTACCTATAACCTTGTTCAGTTGGTCAGGGAGCTGGGGCAGGAAGTCAGGGTTTATCGCAATGATGCCATTACACCGGCAGAATTGTTGGCTGAGGGTGTGACCGGTTTGATTCTCTCGCCGGGGCCTGGCAGACCGGAACAGGCCGGCATCTGCCTGGAAGCCGTGCGGCAGCTGCATGATAAAATACCCATTCTGGGCGTTTGCCTGGGACATCAAACCATTGCCCAGGCCCTGGGAGGTAAGATCATTGCGGCCGGTCGCCTGATGCACGGCAAGACGTCCATCATCCTGCACGATGGCTGCGGGCTTTACAAGGATCTTCCCCGGTCCTTTACAGCCACCCGCTACCATTCGCTGGCGGTGGAGGAAGAGACATTGCCCTCCTGCCTTAAAGTAACTGCCAAAACGCCGGAAGGGGAGGTGATGGGAATCCGTCATCTACATTACCCGGTGGAGGGAGTTCAGTTTCACCCCGAGTCCATTGCCACCACCCAGGGGAAAGCCCTGCTGAGAAATTTTCTTCAGCAGTGTTCATAAATGAGTTGAGTTGAGAAGGAGGAGAGAAGAGTGATCACTGAAGCCATTAAGAAAGTGGTGACGGGAGAAGACCTGTCCGAGGCGGAAGCCCGGGATACCATGAAGGAAATCATGGAAGGCCGGGCCACCCCGGCGCAAATTGCCTGTTTGCTGACAGCCCTGCACCTGAAGGGAGAAACGGCGGCGGAAATTACCGGTTTTGCCCGCACCATGCGGGAAAAGGTGACCCCGGTTAAAACCTCGCGAACCGGCCTGGTGGATACCTGCGGCACAGGCGGGGACGGCGCCAACACCTTTAACATTTCCACTGCCTGTGCGCTGGTACTGGCCGGGGCCGGTTTGCCGGTGGCCAAACACGGCAACCGATCGGTTTCCAGCAAGTGCGGCAGCGCCGATGTGCTGGAGCACTTGGGTGTGGCCGTAAACCTGACCCCGGAAGAAGCGGGATTGTGTCTTGATAAGGTGGGAATTACCTTTCTCTATGCGCCGTTGCTGCACGGGGCCATGAAGTATGCCGCAGGTCCCAGAAAAGAAATCGGCATTCGGACTGTTTTTAATGTCCTGGGTCCCCTGACCAATCCCGCCTTTGCCCGGAACCAGGTACTGGGAGTCTACTGTGCCGATCTCGCCCCGGTCATGGCCCGGGTTCTGGCCAATTTGGGCACCGGGAGGTCCTTTGTGATCCACGGCTGCGGCGGCCTGGACGAAGTGTCCCTGGCCGGGGAGGCCCTGGTCTATGAGGTAAGGGGGAACGAGGTTAAACAGATCTCCCTGGATCCCCTTGATTTTGGACTTGCACGGGCTCCCATCGCGGCCCTGGCCGGTGGGGATGCCAAGAAGAACGCCAGAATGATCCAAAATATCTTAGACGGCGCTCCCGGACCCCAGAGGGATGTGGTGGTCATAAACGCAGCCCTAGGCCTGGTGGCAGGGGGGATGGCCCGGGACATTGCCACCGGCGTCAGGCTGGCTCAGGATGTCATCGACTCGGGCAGCGCCCGGAAGAAGTTAAAACAGCTGGTGGAGTTTTCGCAGACTCTGGTCAGGGAAAGGACGGCGGCGCTTTGATTTTACAAAGGATCATCGAAAGCAAGAAGCAAGAAGTTGAGAAATTAAAAAGGACCTCCGATCTGAGAGACATGGCACGGCAAATCACCAAGTTACCGCCGGCCAGGGATTTTAAGAAAGCCATCGGTTTGCCCGGCAGCGTAAGCCTGATAGCGGAGATTAAGAAAGCTTCTCCTTCCAAAGGGATTCTTTGCCCTGACTTTGATCACCGCCGGTTGGCCCGCATTTACAGTGAAAACGGGGCTGCCGCCATCTCTGTCCTCACCGATGCCCCGTTTTTTCGCGGGCACCTGGCCTACCTGGAGGAGGTGCGTCAGGAAACCGAGCTTCCCCTGCTGCGCAAAGACTTTATCATGGACCCGTTGCAGCTTTACCAGAGCAGGCTGGCCGGTGCCGATGCCGTTTTACTGATTGCCGCCGTCCTTTCCGATGAGGAACTGACCCAATTGCTGGCATTGGCTGAAGACCTGGGTCTGCAGGCTCTGGTGGAGGTGCATACACAGGAAGAACTAATGAGAGTACTGCAAGCAGGGGCCGAAATCATCGGTATCAACAACCGCAACCTGCATACCTTTGATACCGACCTGGTCACTACCGGTACTCTGATGGGATTGATCAACGGGCCAGGTATTACGGTTGTCAGTGAAAGCGGTATTCACAACCGGGAGCATATACAGTTCCTTAACAGCCTGGGAGTTCATGCCGCTTTGGTGGGAGAGGCCCTGGTGACCGCCCGGGACATTGGGTGCAAAGTAAGGGAATTGGCAGGGGGAGGTGGCTGCATTGCAAGTTAATACCGTCCGCATAAAAATTTGCGGCGTCCGGGATCCCCGGATTGCTGAAACCGCAGCTCTGGCCGGGGCAGATGCCATCGGCATGGTCTTTGCCCCCGGCAGGCGTCAGGTGACCCCCGAGCAGGCCCGTGCCATCTGCCAGGCCATCCCCCCGCTGGTTGCCCGGGTGGGGGTCTTTGTGGATACTCCGGCGGCAGAGGTGCGTCAGATCGCCCACTACTGCGGGCTGGACCTGGTGCAGCTGCACGGCCGGGAAAGCCCGGACTACTGCCGGGAACTGGGCCTGCGCTGCATCAAAGCGGTACCCGCCCGGAACCGGCAGACCCTGGAACAGGCCAGCATCTACCCTGTGGCCGCCCTGCTGGTGGATACTTACTTAGAAGGTGTGGCCGGTGGTACCGGTCAGCCCTTCAACTGGCGACTGCTGGAGAACTTGCCCCTGAAAGCGCCTTTAATCCTGGCCGGGGGACTGAACCCGGCCAACGTTGGGCGGGCAGTGGCCCTGGTGCGCCCCTACGGGGTGGATGTTTCCAGCGGGGTGGAGGTCAACGGGCAAAAGGATTTGCAGCTTATAAAAGCCTTTATTAAACGTGCCAGGGAGGTGTCCGCATATGCAGCCGGATAGCAGAGGATATTTTGGGGCCTACGGGGGGACCTTTGTTCCCGAGACCCTGATGCCGGCCCTGGAGGAACTCATAGAGGCCTACCAGAAAGCCCGGCAAGACGATGATTTCCAAAGAGAAGTAGAGTACTACTTGCATCACTACGTGGGACGCCCCTCCCCGGTCTATTTCGCCGCAGCCCTCAGCAGGCAAATCGGGGGAGCCCGCATCTTTCTCAAACGGGAAGACCTGAACCATACCGGCGCCCATAAGATAAACAACACCATCGGTCAACTGCTGCTGGCCCGCCGTATGGGTAAACAACGTATTGTAGCGGAAACCGGGGCCGGCCAGCACGGGGTGGCCACCGCTACGGTAGCCGCCATGCTGGGTATGAAATGTGTGGTGTATATGGGAAAAGAAGATACGGAGCGCCAGTCCCTGAACGTGTTCCGCATGCGCCTGCTGGGAGCCGAGGTGGTGGAGGTTTGTTCCGGCAGCGGCACTCTGAAGGACGCCATGAATGAAGCCATGCGGGATTGGGTAACCAATGTGCGGGATACCTTTTATGTCATTGGTTCGGTGGCCGGCCCCCATCCTTATCCCATGATGGTAAGGGATTTTCAAGCTGTCATAGGACGGGAAGCTAGGCGGCAAATGCTGGAACAAACCGGCGCCCTGCCCCACTGTGTGGTGGCCTGTGTGGGCGGCGGAAGCAACTCCATGGGGATCTTTCACGCCTTTTTAGAGGATGCCGATGTAAAGCTGGTGGGGGTGGAGGCCGGTGGACTGGGACTATCATCCGGGAAACACGCCGCTCCTTTAAATGCCGGCCGGCCGGGGGTGCTGCACGGGTCTTACAGCTACCTGGTGCAGGATCGGTACGGCCAGGTTACGCCGGTTCATTCCATATCGGCCGGGTTGGACTACCCGGGTGTAGGTCCGGAACACAGTTATTTAAAGGATAACGGAAGGGTACACTACGCCGTTGCCACCGACCAGGAGGCTCTGGCGGCCTTTCACCTGCTTTGCCGCACCGAGGGCATTCTGCCGGCCCTGGAGAGTTCCCATGCCCTGTCCGAGGCGGTAAAACTGGCCCCGCAAATGGAAAGCCACCAGAACATTCTGGTTTGTTTATCGGGCCGGGGAGACAAAGACGTGCATACCGTGGCCAGAGAAATGGGGGTGGATTTAGGATGACCGGAGTTCAGCAGTTGGCAGAGAAATTTGCCCTGTTAAAAAAGCGGAGCGAAAAGGCTCTGGTGACGTATATTACCGCCGGCGACCCTGACATGCAAACCACCGGCCGGCTGGTTTTAGCCATGGACCGGGCCGGGGCCGACATCATTGAACTGGGAGTTCCCTTTTCCGATCCGTCGGCCGACGGGCCGGTGATCCAGCGGGCTTCCACCAGGGCTCTCCGGAATCATACAAACCCGGCGGGCATTCTAAAGCTGGTGGAAGAGGTAAGAGAAAAAGTAAAAACCCCGCTGGTTTTGATGTCCTATTACAACCCCATCCTGCAATACGGTCTTAACGCTTTTTGTGCCGATGCCGCCCGGGCCGGGGTGGCGGGTCTGATTATACCGGACTTGCCCGTAGAGGAGGCCGGTCCCCTGATCACCGAGGCAGACAAGGTGGGTTTGGCGTTGATTCCCCTGGCGGCCCCCACCAGCAACAGGCACCGTTTGGCCAAGATCACCGCCGCCGCCCGGGGATTTATTTACTGTGTCACCGTAACAGGCATCACCGGTACCCGGCAGGACGTCACCGGCGAGATCGCCCGGCTTGCCGGCCAGGTCAGGGAGTTTACGGACCTGCCCATTGTGGCGGGGTTTGGTATTGCCACAACGGATCAAGCAGCAGCGGTGGCACGGTACTGTGACGGTGTGGTGGTGGGAAGCGCCCTGGTCCGATTGGTGGAGGAGCAGGGAGAGGACAGTTTACAATCCGTGGCCGGTTTAACCAGGCAGCTTAAAGGAGTTTTATCATCCGCCCAGGTACAATTTGGAAAAAATGGATAACAATTTTCGGGTTGCTCATTATTGCCATCCCAGATAAAATAATAGTAGACCTTGTCCCCTGCCAATTTTATAAAGCAGGGGTTTTTTTATTCCGACACCCCCATATATGATAACGGCTTCGTAATAAATAACAGACAACACAAATCATGTTCGGGGGGGATCAGTTCGGGGTCAGGGGGAGTGACCACGTTTTGACATTAGAGCAATATACGGCACAGTATCTGGATCAGGCCAGAAAGGGCGATACCCTTGCCAGAGAACAACTATTAACCGAGGCCAAACCGTTTATTCAAAGCGCCTGTATCAAGGTTTGCGGGCGTTCTCTGGAATGGGGCAGGGACGATGAATTGAGCGTTGGTCTTATGGCGTTTAATGAAGCCATTGACCGGTTTGAAGAAAAAAGGAACATTCCTTTCCTTGGGTTTGCCCGTCTGGTGATCAAAAGCCGGCTGGCAGATTATTTTCGCCGGGAAGCCCGGCACAGGCACCAGCCCCTGGAGTACCAGGCGGCGGATGATGTGCCGGTTCAATTGGAAACCACTCAGGCCTGGGAAAAGTATCTGTTTGAAGCGGAGGCCAGAGAACGGCAGGAGGAAGTGATTGATTTTCAAAAGGAACTATCCCTGTATGGCATTAGCTTCAGTGAACTGGTGGAAGCTTCGCCAAAGCACAGGGACTCCCGGGAAAGTTTGATGGCAGTGGCAAAACAAGTGGCAGAACAGCCGGATTTAATGGATCATTTAATCCGCACCAGGCGGTTGCCCGTTAAAGAATTGGCCTTAAGCTCAGGGCTGCACCGGAAAACCATCGAAAAGGGACGACGGTATATCATTGCCATGGCGCTGTTGTTGCATCAAAGGGAGCGTTTTATTTACCTGTATTCTTATTTAAAACTAACCGGTTGGTCAAAAGGAGAGGAGGGAAGCAGTGGTGATTAAAGGGATTTTGGTTCAAACCAAAGGGCCTGTCGGTGTGGTAATGACCCCGGACGGGCGGTTTGTCCGGGTGTTGTTAAGAAAAAATCACCGTACCCTTGGGCAGGAGGTAACAGGGATTGAACTAAAATTTCCCTCCTTGCTTCAGGGGGGGGCAGTGGCTTCCGTCCTTATCCTGGTTTGTATCATCGGCCTGTGGGCCAAAATGATGCCGGCTTCTGCGGCGGCCTATGTGGCTCTGGATATTAACCCCAGCTTGGAATTGGCGGTGGACAATAAGGGAACGGTGATGAAAGCCACGGGGTTGGATGAAGACGGCCGGCAATTATTAAAAAAGGTGCCGCCTGAGAAACTGGAAGTTTACCAGGCGGTGGAACTGCTGGTGGCAGGTGCGGCCCGGTATCACTATTTAAATGATACCAATAATGTGGTGCTGGCCACCGTGACCCCGGCCAGGGAAAATACAACCGTGGTGGATGAAGAAAAACTGGCGGCTACAGTCAATCATACTGTGACTGCCTTAAACACCCCGGTGAAAGTGATCACCGAAAGGGCTACCGTTGAAGAGCACAAGCTGGCCGGCCAAAAGGGAGTTTCCGTGGGGCGCTATTTAATTCACCAGGGCAGCAGCAAGCAAGGGGCCCGAATTTCCCTTGATGAAGTAAAGAACAAGGGACTTGGTCAATTAGAAAAGGAAAAGGGCATTGAAATACAACATGTTTTGCCCCATGCTAAATTTAAAGGTCAAGAGGACTTAAAACCAGTTAACCACCGGTTCAAACAGATGCCGCCGGGACAAATCACAAAAGAGCAAAGACAACAACGGCTGCCAAACAACAAGCCCCTGCAAACCAACCAAAAGAAACAAGATCATGGAGAGGATCAAGGCAATCAAGAAGGTAAAGAGGACAAGAAACAAAAAGATGAAGATGAGACTGAACAGCGGCGGTATGACCGTCGCCATAGCCCTTCAGGCCCGCCGCAGCATACACAGCAAATCAAAGACAGCGCTTTGGATAAAGCGCCGGCGGAGAAACATCCGTCCCATCCTTCCGACGGGACTCAACCCGGCAAACCCGATAAAGGGCCGAAAGGAAAAGAAAAAGAGGATAAAAACTTTATAAATAAAGAAAATGCCTCTGCCACGCAGCGGTAGAGGCATTTTCTTTACATCCATTTCTTTTGGCGAAAAATCACAATCATCCACATGGAAACCAAAATCAAACCTATGGTAATGCTCACGGTGGACCATACGGAATCCTGGTCCGGTAAAGGAACATTCATACCAAAAAAACCGGTCACAAAGGTTAAGGGCATGAAGATCGTAGAAATCACCGTTAAAACCCGCATGGTCTCGTTGGTCCGGGCGCTGATAATAGAAGAATAGGTGGCCAGGGCGCCGTCCACCAAGTCCTTATAACCGTCAATGGTGTCGGAAATCCGCTCCAGATGGTCCTTCAAGTCCAGGTAGTAGGGCTGGTTGTCCTCACTGATGGCAAAGGAGCTGCTGCTGATGTTGTAAAAGATCTTGCGCTGGGGAGTGATGGCCCGGCGCATGGTTAAAATGGTTCTCTTGAGGGCCAGGAACTCATCGGTGGTCTCTCGGCTGGGCTTTTCGTAAATTTCATCTTCCAGGTCTTCAATACGATCGCCGATTCGGTCCAGTACCGGAAAGTATTCATCCACCAAACCGTCGATAATGGAGTAAAGAAAAAAGTCTTTACCTTTATTGGACACCTTGGTGTCTGTCAGGCAGATTTTTGCCATCCTGCCCAGACTGGGCAGGGTGTTTTTATGAACGGTTACCACATAGTTTTCACCCAGAAAAATGTTGAGCTGCACCAACATAATTTCTTCGTCCCGTTCTTCGTTATAGCGTATGGCGTGGATCACCAGAAAATGATAATCGTCGTATTTGTCCAACTTGGCCCGGGGGCTGTAGTGCATGCAGTCCTCCACTGCCAGTTCGTGAAAGCCAAAGGCGTTGGCCACATATTTTAATTCCTGCTCGGAGAAGTTATACAGGTCCACCCACAGCAGGTTTTCTTTATGGGCCAGTACCTGGTGCAAGTTGTCCAGACTGATGTCATGACGCATTTTCTTTTCAGTATGGTCATAAAGATAGGTCTTAATCATCGGCATTCACCTCCAATGAGCGCTGTCATTTGGCAAAGGGGGCCAAATGGGTAAGAATGAAAGAATAGTATTTTTGGTAAATCCCCAGGATACGGATCATCCATTCTTACCACCTCCCACTGGCAAAATAAAAAAACCTTCGTGTAAACAGAAGGTCATAAAAACACCCGTAAAAGGGCACTCAGGCCTTCTCCTCTCGTACAAGCTTTAGCACATACATAGCTAGGGACATGTGCCCCAGCCACATTAGGTAAAACCTTAAGCCGGTAGTACCTGTTAACCCGTTAGAGTCTCTCGACATTTCCGGGCAGTGGCATCTGTCTATGTAGAAGCCTCACCTAACGAAGAAAACTATTCACTTAATATAAAATATAGAATATACAAGCCAAAGTGTCAACACATATTGGGTAAATTTTAAGCAATTTGGCTTGCCAGCGGGGATTGGTTACAAATATTGTTATTTATCTATTGCTTCCTAAGAATAACTTCTGCTAAGTTCGGTTTGTCGCACTCTGATCATTCCCCAAAATCTTACTATAAATCAGCGAACCGTTTTCATGTCGGCGTGCCGTTTTAAAACATTTTGTACCACTGTTTCATCCATACCGAGAAGTCGCCCGATGGAATCGATCAATCCATCCGCCTGTCTGGGAATGAATTCGGGAGACGTAGCCACGGTGATTATCTCTGCGGTCTCCCGGAAAACAGGAAGGGACTCCGCCTTCAATAAACGGTAAGATACTGTCTTCTTCCGCCCATCCGGTAACAGACAAAGTAGTTCCGCGTGCAGAATGTTATCCTGTAAAAAAGTCTTTCCCAGTTGGGAGGGTGCAAACATGGTATGGAGCAAGTTCGGCTGGCTAATATCCACGGCATCATCGGGGAAGACCCAGTAGATGTCCGAAATCAGCCCCTCCCGAATGGAATGCCACAAATAGTTCTGGCATCCCAGCATTTTGAGGTTGGTCAGGCTTGGACTGCTGTGTCCGTATAAATCACTGTGTGCATCAATGTGAATGACAGTGTTATCAGGCTTTCCATTCAACCACCATCGTAAATGGCTCTGCATGTGGTTGGTAAAGAGATAACGCTTGTGTCCGAAAAAAACTTCTTTTTGTTTTAGAATAGTAAACAGGCCTGCCGGTTCCCTTATCTCAAAGGTTTCACCGGCGGCGGGCCGGTGGTTGGTAACTGATTCCCTTATAATGGGAGAAACAAAATAGTCCAAATCGATATCTAAATAAAGGACCAAAGGACGACCTCCTTTTCCATTGCTAGAAATTTATTATACCATGTTGTTTCAAAAAGAGGCGGTTCCCCGTTATATCAGGGCAATCTGTCTCGTTCGGAAACAATCATTTTATTTTAATAGACTCATAGATTAATTTTGAAGACTTCTGTAGGATCCGGGCATTAATTTTGCGTGTAATAAAGCCATAAGATGATCTGTGTTCAATTTATCTTGGTTTCTAAACAGTTTGGAAAAATCCTTTTTAAGCGAATGTTCCGGTATTCTATAAGAGGAGTTATTAACACATTGTCGAATTCTGATTGTATAACTCCTTGTTTGATGCCCGGGGGGTGATCATTATTGCATTAATAACCACTGATCATGACAATTGCCGCAAGTGTTATGCCTGTGTAAGGGCCTGCCCTGTTAAGACCATTTCAATTAAAAACGGCCTGCCGGAAATTGTAGAGGCTGGATGTTTGGGATGCGGGCAGTGTGTACTGGCATGTTCAATAGGCGCGAAAATAGTTCAGGACGATACTCCCATGATTCAAAAGTGGTTGTCCGAGGGAACCAGGGTACTTGCAATGGTTGCGCCGTCTTACCCGGCTTCCTTTCAATTAAAAGGCGGTCAACTGGTTGCCGCACTCCGTCGCTTGGGGTTTTCCAGTGTACAGGAAGTGGCCTACGGCGCTGGAATTTGTGCCAGAGAGTATGCAAAATATTTCAGTGGGCAGAACGTCAAAACCATGATTTCAACCGCTTGCCCTGCGGTTGTTCAACTGGTGGAAAAACACTTTCCAAACCTAATCGAAAACCTTGCTCCCATCGATTCGCCCATGTTAATCCAGGCCAAGGTTATGAAAGCCGTTCAACCGGACTCTAAAGTTGTTTTTATCGGCCCGTGTTTTTCTAAAAAGTACGAGTCCACAGACCCTAACACAGAGGGATATGTTGACGCGGTGATTACTTTCAGGCAGCTCAACCACTGGTTTGACAGGTCAGAGATTGATTGGCGGCAACTGGCAGAACAGCCATGGGACAACCCGCAGCCGCATATAGCCCGTACCTTCCCCATCAGCGGCGGCCTTTTAAAAACTGCCGGCATGTTTGAGGATATCACCAGCATGGACATCGTAGTGGTTGAAGGGGCCCGGCGCTGCATCGAAGTCCTAAAGGCCATTGACAGCGGAGATTTCACCCCCAGGTTTGTTGATATGCTGGTTTGCGAAGGCTGTGTCATGGGGCCGGGGGTGGTCAGTGATAAGTCCTATGTGGTAAGGTCTCATCAGGTGGCGAAAACCGTTAATCAAAGTAATCATTCCGTTTGTAACGAAGAGATGCAGCCGGTACTGGAGAAGTTGGATTTCACAAGAACATTCAAAGCCAGGCCGGTCTTGAAGAAAACTTTCACGGAGGAACAGGTCTGGCAAACCCTGAAAGAAACCGGCAAACATAACATCAGAGATCTCATTAACTGCAGCGCCTGTGGTTATGATACCTGCTGGGAAAAGGCTGTGGCATGCCTGCAGGGGATGGCTGAAAAGGAAATGTGCTTGCCCTTCCTGTTAAGACAGGTTCCCGCCTTGACCAACAGCCTGATGGATATGAGCAATAAATTAATGCTTTCTATGGAATCCATTAATTTTTCGACCCTTACCCTCAAGGGCACCACATCTAAAATAAACAGCAGGAACCAACAACTAGAGGCCTTGATTAAGGAAACCAACACCATCGCCAAGGACACCCTGGAATTGGCCAACAAGGTCTTGCTAATGGTCTCTCAGTATCAATTACCCATGGAAGACGATGCTTTACCCCAACAGCCCCTGGCCTCTTCGGATATTGAAGAGATTAGAAAAATTGCCGCCCAAAGCAAGCTCCAGTCCGAAAAGGCCACCAAGGCCTTTGAGGATATTGCCAGTGTTTTAGCGCGTTTGCGAGAAGACAGTATCATGATCATGGAGCAGGAAAAGGCTATCAAGGTGGTAACCAGTTCTCTGGAACAAATTGTAGCCACCTATGATCAACTGCTCAATATCGGCGCCGCTATGGCCAGTATCGGAAGAAATTATGTTTAACCTGAAGATCCGGATTCTGCCGGGCCTTCTCCCTACCCATCACCGTAAAAGGAAAATATTATCACATTAAGAAGAATTTGCTTTATAATAACTCTATAACCACTGAAAAAGGCAAACTTGGCGAAAGCTAAGGACGCAAAGCCACGGGTCTAATGCAACCAATGCTATGACAGCCGGGCTGCCAGGCAGGGAGAACAATCACCATGCCCCTGTTGCTTGGCTGTGGGTTTACCCAAACCAGAAACAAGGGGGGAGAATGATGGACGTTGCTGCAGTATCTACGGCTTTATCACAAGCCAAGACCAAAGAAGCCGCAGGGATCATGGTCCTGGACAAAGTGATAGATATTGCCGTGCAAAACGCCAATGCCATTAATAAGTTAATTTCCGACTCCATGGACCATGTTCCGGAATCTCATTTGGGAAAATATGTAGATCAATATGCCTAGTGTTTTTGCCCGGACAGTGATCCGTCTTTCGAACCTGTATCATTTGCAGGTTTTTCTTTTTTCGAAGATATAATCAAATCATAATACGCGTTTCCACAAAACAGAATCGTCTTGGGATGTTCACCATGTTTACCATATTTAGCAAAAAAGTGGAACCTCTCTGCATTTGTATCCATATTATGGAACAATATAACGCTAGATAATGTTAAGTACTCTTGGGGGTGAAAGGGATGAAAAACAATGAAGAACTGCAAAGGAAGGTAAAAGAGGAACTGTTCTCAAGAATCACGGAGGCTGGATTAGAAAAAATTGAGGATTTTCTTAATGAATTGGAAGAACTTATTAAAAAGTACAGTAATAATAGCTCGGATCATGGGGTCAATGCATAATAACATAAAATAAAAAACCGACCAGACGTGCACCAGTACAAGAAATGCCTCACCCAGACCGGTGAGGCATTTCTTGTACTGGTGCCGAAGGTGGGAGTCGAACCCACACGGGTTTAAGGCCCGCCGGATTTTGAGTCCGGTGCGTCTGCCAGTTCCGCCACTTCGGCTTAAAAGTAACTGCTTGTTCATTATACGAAAATACAAGCAAAGTTTCAAGAGCAAAATAAAGTTTTTTTACTCCCCCTGGGTAGAAAATGATTGAAAAAATAATATTTTTTTGTTACAAAAAGTTGAAGTTACCAGTCATATAATTGAAGAGTTATCTGCTTTTCTGATTTGTGACCGGCGGGGGCAGCGGCTGCCATACATGGTTTTTTTTAGCTAAAGGAATTATCGAAGGGGATGTAGAACAATCTTTTTGCAGGATATATTGAGGTTATTTGACGAGCTAACTGGAAACATTATGCCAGTGCTTTAATATTCTGGAAGAGACATACAAACCTTGTGGTGGAGAAGGAGGGGGACCCTTGCCCCTGGAAGATCAGTTATTAGTGGAGCGCAGCAAAAAAGGTGATCGGGAGGCCTTTGAACACCTCGTCCAATTATATGAAAATAAGGTTTATACCATTGCTTACAGATTGATGGGAAATCATGCGGATGCAGCAGACCTGGCCCAGGAAGCTTTTATCAAAATCTACCAGGCACTGCCAAATTTCCGGGGCGACTCCAGTTTCAGCACATGGATTTATCACATTACCGTCAATGTCTGCCGGGATGAATTACGGAAAAGGCAAAGAAGGCCGACAGTTTCACTGGATGAACCTGCAGCTGACGGGAATAACAATACATATGAGATCCGAAGCGCCGCTCCTGGTCCGGAAGAAATGCTGGATCGCAGTGAAACTCAGGCAATGATACAACATTGCCTCAATACTCTGTCGGACGATTACCGGACCATTCTGGTCATGCGGGAGATTCAGGAACTGTCCTACGAAGAAATTGCAGAGATACTGGGTTGTTCTTTGGGAACTGTAAAATCCCGTTTAAGCCGGGCCAGACAGGCGTTGAAGGAGAAAATCAGCAAACACCTGGAACCTTCATCCCCCTGCAAACGTCTAGCAAAGTAAAGGAGGGATGTTCCGTGCGTTGCCAGGATGTTTTAGAAATGCTGTCACCTTACCTGGACGGGGCGCTTACTCACGCCGAGCGGGAGGCGGTGCGCGTTCACCTGGCCCGTTGCCCCGGATGCGGTGCTGAGCTGGAAAGACTCAGGACTACCCGGCGCCTGCTGCAGGAACTCCCTGAACTGACCCCGCCAGCCGGTTTTCGGGCTGGCTTGATGGAAAAGATTGAACAATTACCTGCTCCTGAACAGGTACCTCAGTATAAAGGCTGGTTAGACCGGGTCAGCGGTGTGGCCAGAAGTACCTGGTACCGTATGGCTGCGGTGGCAGCTGTCATGGCCATGACCATTGGACTGACAGCCCTTTGGGAGAAGGAAGGCAACCAGTTTCTTCCTGTTGATCCCGGAGCCAGGGATACGGTTGTTGCGGTTCAGGAACCACAGCAACCCGGCAAAGATCAGACGGTTCCCCTGGATGACCTGCAAATCCCTCCTCAGGAACCCGGTGGCGCAGTCACCAACCCTGCCCCCCCTTCCCTGGGTCCCAATGTTGGGGATGACGCAACCCCGGGTAAGACTGGTGCAGCCGTGACCGTTTCTAACAACAGGAGTATTTGGCAGGGAGAAAGTTTTGTGCCTCAGCCCAGTGAAGGCATGGTTGCCGCCAGCGCCATCCTGAAGTTGGACGTTGAGAATTTGGAAGCAGCTTTGAAGTCTGTGAATGCCATTGTCCAAAATAGCGGGGGTTCTGTTTATCAGCCCTACTCCGGTTCGGATGAAACCGGGACCGTCGGTATAAAAATTCCCAGAAGCAGCTATCAGCAAGCCATTGGCTCCTTGCAAAGTTTAGGCAATGTTGTCACTTATCTGCCCAGCGAAAAGGACTTAAGCGTCACGCACAAGGAAGCCAGGGAAAAGATGAGACAGCTCAAGGCCAGGCAGACAGAACTTGAAGCAAAGCTCACAGAAGGGTTGAGTGCTGACCTGCAAAAACAATTGGCAGAAGTAAATGCTTCCTTGGAAGAACAGATTGAGACAATAAAGCAATTAGAAGACCGCAGCAGTTACTGTCTTATTACCGTTACCCTGATGTAAACATTTATATATTGGGCAAAACCGGAGCGCTTAGATGTTGCTTCGGTTTTAATGTTTTGTGAAGGGTCTTACATTTTAATTAAATAACCAAATACTGCTTGTCATGCTGTATAAAAATGGTTACAATGATTTTGTGACATGGAGGTTATAACACAGGATAAGAAGTTTGTCCTAATAAAGGAGGCTAAACAATGAAAGAGAAGGTAAAAGAAGTATTAGAGCAAGTTCGGCCTTTCCTCCAAAGAGACGGCGGGGATGTTGAATTTGTTGATTGCGATGAAAACGGCGTAGTGAAAGTAAAGCTAAGAGGCGCTTGCGGCAGCTGCCCCGGAGCCCTGTATACGTTAAAAAATGGTATCGAGCGCACTTTGAAGCAACAGGTTCCTGAAGTTAAAGAAGTTGTGCGTGTGGACTAAAACTCTTTGTACTAAAGAGCAGCGGTTCTGGAGATATTTTAGATTAGGACCTGCAACAAGGGGGGTGAAACAAAATGCGTGAGAAGGTTCAAGAGGCTTTGGATAAGGTTCGCCCGTTTCTGCAGAGAGACGGTGGCGATGTTGAACTGGTGGATGTTGATGAGGCCACCGGCGTTGTCAAGGTAAAACTGAAGGGAGCCTGCGGTGGTTGACCCGGCGCTGTTTATACCCTGAAAAACGGGATTGAGCGGTCGCTCAAGCAGGCTGTTCCGGAAGTTAAAGAAGTTGTACAGGTATAGTTATATCCCCCTGCTAGGCAGGGGGATTTTGCTTCAGTGCAAACTGAATAAAGGTCTCCACCATGGGACTTTTATTTTTACGGCGGGGATAAACCAGGTATAAATCCCGCTGCATGGGATAGTCCTTCACCTTTATCGTTACAATCTTCCCCAGGGCTTGTTCCTTTAATACCGCCCAGCGAGAAACAACGGAAACGCCGGCGCCGGCTTCCACTGCTGTAATGACAGCTCCGGTACTCCCCAGTTCCAGAGCAATGTTCAGTTTATCCGGTGTCAGGCCCCCCTGGGCTAAGTGGGATTCCACCACCGATCTGGTCCCGGAACCTGTTTCCCGCCAAACCAGAGGTTCCCGGGCCAGTTCATGTAAAGTAATCTCCGGAGAACCCGCAAAGGGGTGTTCCGGGGGAACAATGACCACCAACTCGTCGGAAAAAAATTTAACTCCTTCAATGCGCTTGTTATTGGGCAGCATGCCAACGGCAGCCAGGTGAGCGGATTCTTCCAGCAGCTTCCGAATGGCTTCTTTGGAGTCCCCGATGTGCAATACGAATTGTACGTCCGGGTATTCCTTTTTAAAGGCGCCGATAATGGGAGGCAAAATATAGTGACCGGGAATGGTGCTGGCCCAGACAATCATACGGCCGCGAATCTCGCCGGACATCTGTCGGATGTCTCGCTCCGCCCGGTTCATAAGGTCTACGATTTCCCTGGCATGCCGGTAAAATACCTCCCCGGCCGGGGTAAGGCTTACACCCCGGCCCTTTCGCTCCACCAGGGCAGTTCCGAAGTGAGACTCCAGCGCACTTAACTGCTTACTGATGGCGGGTTGGGTAATGTGAATTTCTTGGGCAGCCAGGGACAAGTTTTTCTTTTCGGCCACAGCGATAAACGTTTGCAGTGTTGCTAAGTTCATTTCAATCACCAGGCATATTATAGCATTTTAAAGTTTTTGATAGCCAACATGTTTCCTAATTTTTATGTTACCTGGATGCAATTAATCATTGTTAATACGGTGGAGCAGCCGGTTGATAACGGTTGCAAACTCACCCCAGGTTACCGGAGCATCGGCAGGATGATCATTGGCCAAAAGACCTGCTTCCTTTAGTTTCTGAATTTCCTGCTGAGGGTTCCAAACCGGCGGGCCCACCGGGGGTGGTGTTGGGGTGGGTTCAGGCGCTGGCGTCGGTTTCGGTTCCGGTTCCGGAGAGGCCGGGGATAATTTCAAAGCGTTCACAATCCCCCTGGTGATCCCGTCACATAACCCGTTGATAAATTCATCATCCTTTAACAATGCCGCATCTTTGGCTGTATCAATAAAAAGATTTTCAATTAACACCGCAGGCATAATCGTTTCCCTTAGAACAACAAAATTGGCTGTTTTTTCCCCCCTGTCGACCACGCCGTAATTTTTTAGAAAGGCTACAATGTTTTTGTGTATTATTGAACGATAGGAAGAAGTGCTGGCGTTTACCGGACCGTTGTAAATAAAACTTTCGAATCCGGTACCACCGCCTGCATTGACATGAATGGAAAGGAAATAATCCGCTCCCAGGTTATTGGCAAAATTAGCCCTGGCCTCCAGAGAGAGATAGGTGTCGTCGTCCCGGGTCAGCTTTACCGCCACATCGTAGAACCCCAGTCTTTTGGCAACCTTGCGGGCCAACATCAGAGTGATCTCCTTTTCCAGTAAGCCATTGCCCACTGCTCCGGGGTCCCGCCCACCGTGGCCGGGATCTAAAACAACCAGTTTTTTCGCCATTTTATACCTCCCTTCCATATCAAACATATTCCTTAAAACCACGGCCTATGCCATGGTACACGCTTTCCCGGCGGTGTTTGAGCAGCGGCAACTGCTGCCTGATGCGGCAAAGGTACTGCAGGTCGATATCCGCCGTCAGGACAGCGGGTTTTTCGTCGGCTTGTACCAGCACATCTCCCCAGGGGGTTGTTACCATGGAATGACCGTAAGCCACATAATCCGCCTTTTCATCCCTGGCCGGTGATACGGCGGCAACATAGATTTGATTGTCCAGGGCCCGGGCCCGCATGGTCAGTTCCCAGTGAGCAGGGCCGGTGGTCATGTTGAAGGCAGCAGGCAAAACCAGGAGGTGGATACCCATCAAAGCCATGGTGCGGGATAGTTCGGGAAACCGTATGTCATAACAAATGGCCACACCAACCCGGCAGAAGGGGGTATCAAAAACAGTGACAGTATCACCGGCAGAGAGGGTAGCGGATTCCTTAAAAGTAATGCCGCCCGGGATGTCAATATCAAATAGATGAATTTTGCGGTGACGGGCCAACAGGTTGCCGTCGGGTCCAAACACGAAGGAAGTATTGTAGAGATTTTCTGCTTCTCTTTCCGGAATCGAGCCCCCCACCAGGTAGACGGAATGTTCCCGAGCCAGGTGGGCAAGGATATTGATGGTTTCCCCGGCGGGAAATTCTTCCGCATATGCAGGGAAAAATTTATTCCCGTAGGGGCAATTAAACATTTCCGGCAGGGCCACCAACTGGCAGCCCCCGCTGGCGGCCTCCTTGACTGCCCTGCGGGCATTGTTAAGATTGACAATTTTCTCAGCGGTTACCGGCAATTGGCAGAGACCCAACTTAAAGTTCAATGGCATACCATTACCTCGCTCTGCAGTTTTCATCAGCATAGCACAGAATGTTTTGACAAGTCCAGAAGCCTTTACTCAACTCTGTTTTTTCCTTTTTCTTTGGCCAGGTAAAGAGCTTTATCTGCCCTGTTCAGCAGTTCTTTTTCCTTGCGGCCATCCTTTGGCCATTCAGCAATGCCCATGGAAGTGGTAAAGGGTGGATCAGCAATTTTTACCAAATGAGATCTGAGCTTTTCCCCCGCCACCCGGGCGCCCTCTCTGGGGGTATTGGGGAGCAGCAGCATGAATTCATCCCCGCCGAAGCGGGCCACCGAGTCGGCAGGTCGCAACACTTCCCGGGCGGCTCTGACAAAGGTCTTGAGACATTCGTCCCCAACAGCGTGGCCGTAGGTGTCATTGATTTTTTTAAAGCTGTCAAAATCAATGGCTACCACACAGTGAACCGCCTGTTCCCGAGGATTTTCCACCAATTTCTTGAACCGGTTGGAAAATTCCATGCGGTTGATGGCGCCGGTGAGAGAATCGTGGCTGGCGGCCCAGGTCAATTTTTCATTGGCTTCTTGCAAATCCCGGGTGCGTTCGCGAACTTTTTCTTCCAAAACGGTATTTGCTCTGGCTAATTCTTCCCTGGCTGAGACCAGTTCCAGATATGGGCGTTTGACATTATTTAAAAATATGGCTACGTAAATGAGAACATAGGATGCAAAACGAAACAAGTGTCCTAACAAATTGACAGTATCATATAAACTCTGGTAAGAGGTAAAACACAACTCACTAAAAACTAGAATAATGAGCGTGATGATAATGAATTGCAGGTAACCGTCCATGTGCTTTTTATATAGCCTGAGATAACCAAAAACAGCTGCCAGCAAGATGGCAATGATGAAGTACTCCGTTAATACTTTAGGCTGCGTAAGGCCCTGTCCCTTAATAAACATAACTGGGTAAAGATCCGGATTCCAGGTTACGATGGTAAAAACAAATCCTACTATTGTCAATGTAACTGCCAGCATATAACAGCGAAAGCGTCCGATGAAACAAGTCTTTTTCTTATATAATAAGACACTGACCAGAAAGGTAACAGCCATAATCAGTCGGCCCAAAAGATGATACAGCGTAGCCTTGTTGGCGCAGGCCCTGGTAAAAATGTGAGGCATTCCTTCATAGGAGTAAAAGTGAAACAGATCGATAAAACCCACCGCCAGCAGGCCGAGTCCGATAAAATAACTGTAGTATGAACAGTTATTTAGATAGGAATACCAGGTTACTGTGAAAGTGCTTAAGGCCACAAAAACACAAAAAAATTCTATATTGGTATGAATGGGTAGAAAAACCTCCGGTTGGTAGATTGTTTTTAATCCCAAAAATTCTACAGCGATGAGCAGGGAACTGCAGACAACAGTCACTAACAAGATCTTTAGTCCCAGGTTGGCCATGCGAAGTTTCTGCAGAGTATTTTCTGTTATGCCCAACACAGGTCACCTCTCTTTGCAGTTTTATTCCATAATATGTAAAAAATAATAAAGTGTGAGGGGTGCAACGCAAAAGGAGCCTGGAAATTGGTACCAGACTCCTTTTCGTATGCTATTATATCTTACTTCCTCCCGGGACGTTCCTTGGCGCAATAACCGGGCAGGTGCCGGAGATGAGGGCCGTTGTATCCTGCCATACTTCCTGTAATTTTATAAAATCTTCTTTGGTCAACAGAGGGTCGGTATTGGCCCGGTAATCTTCCATGGCTTTCTGTACCGGTAAGACCCGGTATTTTTTTTGTCCGTTCTTTATATAGGTATCCACCCATACCGGAACATAATCAACTTTTTTTATTGTGACCCGGTCGCCGTTCTTTTCCAGCTCTACATTGGTGATCAAACCACAGTTTGAGTAGCGCCAACTCTGGTTAGAAATAAAATTTCCCAATGAATAGGCCACAAAACACTGTTTTTCCCCATCCTCGGTTGAGGTTTTCCGTAAATCCATGGGTTGAATGACATGAACATGATTGCCCAAAACAATGTCTACGCCCCGTTTAAACAGGTCTTCCACAAGTTTGGTTTGAAACTCGTTGGGATAACGCCGGTATTCCGTGCCAAAATGCAGGCAAGCAATGATGACCTCGGCCCCCCGGGCCTTTAATTTCTCGATATCATCATACATTTTTTGCCCATTGATTAAGTCTACCGCAAATTCCTTTCCCTTTGGCAAAGGGATCCCGTTGGTGCTTTCTGTATAGTTCAGGATGCCAATCTTAATGTTTTTAACTTCCGTCATAAACACTTTACAGGCTTCCTCGGCGCTGCGGTAGGTGCCCACAGGACTCAGACCGGCCGCCTCCAGGTTATTTAAGGTATTGACAATCCCTGGCCAGCCCCGGTCCAGGCTGTGGTTATTGGCGGTAAGAACCACATCAACCCCCAGGTCCTTCATGTCATAGGCCAGCGCTGCGGGCGTATTAAAGGCGGGGTAGCCGGAGAAGCCAAACTCCTTGCCGGCCAGCCTGGTTTCAAGGTTGACGATGGTTAGGTCCGGGCTGCTTAAGAGATCCTTCACTTCATAAAAAATAGGCTTAAAATCATAGGAGCCGTCCGGCAATTTGGCTGATTGGACCACCGGCATGTGCATTAAGAAATCTCCTGCAGCGGCAATGGTAACCCTTTGCGGTGGGGAGGGAGTCGGTCCGGCAGAGGACTCAGGAGGGGTGTCGGCGGTGACAGTACCGCACCCCAGCAGGGCAAGGGAGAAAGCGAGGGTTAATAAAAGAGTTTTCATCAATTTAAGATCACATCCTGGCGTTTTTGATCACCTATTCGCCGTCTGGTCCATTAGTCCTGCCGGAGAAAAAATGTTCAAGCTTAGAGCATTGTTCTGTTTTGGCACGTGTCCCTTGTCCTGATAACGCACATGAAGGAATTTTGACAGTGACAGGCCCCTTTTATCTAGTAAAGAATACATGTCCATAGTCGCAATATACAGTAAAGTTAGAAAATTTTATGAATAATGAATTGTTTGGCACAGACTTTGCTTTATAAATGGACAAGTAAAACAAAGGGGAGATACCCCAAAAAAATAAATTTAAATTAAGGAGGAGTTCTTTCATGGCATTAGGCGAACAGGTTTACGGTTATTTTATTCCCACGGTTAACCTCATGGGTGTTGGAGCCCACAAGGAGATCCCCAACCAGGTGAAGACCCTTGGCGGCAGCAACGTCCTGATCGTTACCGATGCTTTTCTGGGGCGCCCCGGCGGTATGGCCGATGACATCAAAGCCATGCTGGAAGCTGAAGGCATTAAGGTTACCGTTTATGCCGGCGCTGAGCCGAATCCCACCGATATCAACGTGCATGACGGCTTAAAGGTATATCAAGAGTGCGGCGCTGACATGATCCTCTCCCTGGGCGGCGGCAGCTCCCACGACTGTGCCAAAGGGATCGGCCTGGTGGCCACAAACGGCGGCCACATCCGTGACTTTGAAGGCATCAACAAGAGCAGCAAGCCGATGCCTCCCTTTATCGCCGTAAACACCACCGCCGGCACTGCTTCTGAAATGACTCGTTTCTGCATTATTACCAACACCAGCAATAAAGTGAAAATGGCCATTGTGGACTGGCGCTGCACTCCCAACGTAGCCATCAACGACCCGCTGTTAATGGTTGGTATGCCCCCGGCTCTGACTGCTGCCACCGGTATGGATGCGCTGACCCACGCCGTTGAGGCCTATGTATCCACCATTGCTACCCCGGTAACCGATTCCGCCGCTTTAATGGCCATCAAACTGATCTCTCAAAACCTGCGTCAAGCTGTAGCCAACGGCCAAAACATGGAGGCCCGTGACAAGATGGCTTATGCCGAGTTCTTAGCCGGTATGGCCTTTAACAACGCATCCCTGGGTTATGTTCACGCCATGGCTCACCAACTGGGCGGCTTTTATAATCTGCCCCACGGCGTATGCAACGCTATTCTGCTGCCTCACGTTGAAGCCTTCAACCTGATCGCATGCCCCGAACGCTTTGTTGACATTGCCGTGGCCATGGGTGAGAACGTAGAAGGACTATCTGTTCGTGAAGCTGCCGACAAGGCCCTGGCCGCCATCAAGAAGCTGTCTGCCGATATCGGTATTCCTTCCGGCTTAGCCGAGCTGGGTGTAAAGGAAGAGGACCTGAAGATTATGGCAGAAAACGCCATGAAGGATGCTTGCAGCTTTACCAACCCGAGAACCGCCACCCTGGAGGATGTCATTGGCATCTTCAAGGCTGCTATGTAAATACTGCCATCATAAACCCCTATATTATATATTCTGTTCTGACAGGTGGGATCTTTGCCCACCTGTTTTTTTCCGCAGTGCAGGGATGAAAACTTTTTTGGAGAATATGTTTTATTGGGATTTGAGACGGAGGATTAAAGTTTCTTAGAATATTCCGGAGGTATCAAAGGCCATGCCCAAAAACAGTTTACTAAACATCAGTAAATTCGTTGCCCCCGAGGTGATCTTTGGCCTGGGAGCCTTGAGTCAGGTGGGGGAAAGCGCTGCCCGGTTGGGGATTAAAAAGGCATTTTTAGTCAGCGACCAAGGGGTGATGGAGGCCGGTTGGGTGGAGAAAGCCCTGGCCTTTCTCAAAGAAGTGGGCATTGGTTCTTATGTCTGGTACGGCTTGACCACCAACCCAAAGGATTGTGAAGTGGCAGAGGGCGCCGGTCATTACCTGGCCAGCGGCTGTGACGGAATTGTGGCGGTGGGCGGCGGCAGTCCCATTGACGTGGCCAAAGCCATTGCCATTTTGGCCACCAACGGCGGGCAAATTAAAGACTACGAAGGGGTCAACAAAATATCCTCCCCGCTGCCGCCCATGGTCATGGTATCCAGTACCGGCGGATCCGGCGCCGATGTATCCCAGTTTTCCATGATTGTTGAAAAACAAAGACAGGTTAAAATGGCTATTATCTCCAAGTCATTGATTCCGGATATCGCCATTGTGGACCCGTCTTTATTGCAAACCATGAGCGCGCGCTTGACCGCCGCCACCGGCGTGGATGCCTTGAGCCACGCCATCGAGGCCTATGTATCCCTGGCTGCCACGCCCCTGACGGATGTCCATGCCCTGGCGGCCATTCGTCTTATCTCTGCCAACCTGCGGGAATCCGTAGCCTGCAGGACCAACCTGGAGGCCAAGTCAGCCATGGCCATGGCCAGTCTACAGGCCGGGCTGGCTTTTTCCAACGCCATTTTGGGGGCCACCCATGCCATGACGCACCAGGTGGACGGCCTACTGGACCTGCATCATGGCGAAACCAACGGGATTTTGCTCCCCTATGTTATGGAATTTAACATGATTTCCTGCGGCGAAAAGTTTGTCAATATCGCAGAAGCCATGGGAGTGCAAACCACCGGGCTGGGCAAATGGAAGGCGGCTGAAAGGGGAATCGCCGCGGTGCGCAGGCTGTTCAGGGATATTGGCATACCGGAAAGGCTGTCCCAAGTGGGCATGAAAGAGGAACATATCCAGAAACTTAGTTTGAATGCCCTCAAGGACGCCTGCTTGGTGACCAATCCCAGGGACTGCAGCGCCGATGAAATTGAAGATTTGTACAGAAGGGCCCTTTAAAGGGGGAGTGCCTGATGTTTGATGACAAATTAACCATTATTCAGAATTTAACAGGGGTTAACTCTTCCAAACTTAACTATTACCTGGAAGTTCAACGTTCCAACGAGCAGATTAAGATACAGATCAATCGATTGGAACTTCTGCACCAGTTAATCAAAGATATCAATATTGACATGTCTCTGGCGGATATTGTGGAACGAGTTTACAACAAACTCCCCCAGGCTGTGCCCTGCTGTTTTTTGGGGTTAGCCCTGGCCAAAGGAGACCGGTTGGTCATGACTGCGGCCATACCGGACAACCGGCGCCTTGGGCAGCCGGTGCCCGGGACATCGATACTCTGGAAGTGCTATACCGAACGCCAGCGGCTTCTCTATAACCTGAACACTGAAGGGGAGCGTGTAAGCTCATCGGAGGATGTGCAGGACCCGGTGGAGAGCTGGGGCCTCAAGTCGGCTGCCATTGTGCCGCTGCAGGTGAGAAACCAGGTCATCGGGGTGTTCATTGTCGGCGATAATCAGGATTTTACCTACGGCAGTTCCGAGCTGGCCTTTATCGAACAATTGGCGGATCAGCTGGCCATTTGTATTGAGAACGCCAGGCTGTACAAAGAAGTATCCAAGGGAAAACAAGAATGGGAGGCAACCTTTAGAGCGGTTCCCGACCCCATCTTTTTGATTGATAAGAGTTATAATGTGCTCCGTCATAATCATAGAAACAATAATATTGTCCCGGGTATTGATGACCAGGAGGAAAAGCCCAAGTGTTACAGTATCCTGTGGAAAAGAAATACGCCCTGCGAAAATTGCAGTATGGAGGAAGTTCACCGGACCGGCAAAGGAGTTTACCGGCAGATCCAGAACGATGGAACCATTTTTGATGCTTTTTATTACCCCATGATTGACTCCGGTGGAGAAACCTATGCTGTGATTCTTCATGCAAAGGATGTCACCGAGAAGGTAAAAATGGAGGCCCAACTGGTGCAGTCGGCTAAAATGGTTGCCATCGGGGAAATGGCCGCCGGGGTGGCTCACGAGCTGAACAGCCCCATGACCGTGATTATCGGCACTGCCCAAATGATGCAACGGGACATGGGCAGCGAAGACCCCCGGGCTGAGTGGTTGGATGACATTATCAGCTGCGGCATGCGGTGCAAAAAAATCATTCAAAACCTGCTTTCCTTCTCCCGGCAGGGACAATTCTCTTTTGCGGAAACCAATATTAATGAACAGGTGGAGAAAGTATTAAGCCTCATTCATTACCAGATTAACCGTAACAATATTGAGATCGTGAAAAATTTGGACCCAAACATTCCCAGTGTGATGGCCAACGGGCATCAATTGCAGCAGGTGCTCATAAACTTGCTGCTGAATGCCCGGGATGCCCTGGAAGAAACCGAAGGGGAGAAATGCATCTCCATCTGCACGGGAATTGAGACGGAGCAGGACAAGGAATGGGCGGTCATTGCCGTAAAGGATAACGGCTGCGGTATCGATCCGGATAACCTGAATAAGATCTTTAACCCCTTTTATACCAGCAAGGAAGCCAGCAAAGGCACTGGCCTGGGACTTTCGGTCAGTTTAGGCATCGCTCAATCCCACGGAGGCACCATTAAAGTGGAAAGCCGGCCGGGGTTGGGTAGTACATTTCGATTCCTGCTACCCTTGAAACATGAAAATGGGGGTGAGACCTGATGGTCAGTGCACCGGGCATCCTGATTATTGACGATGAACAACCTGTAGGAAAATTTTTTACCAGGCTGCTGCGGACCAAAGGTTACCGCATCGGTGTAGCCGGCTCGGGAGCGCAAGCCCATGAACTCATTGCCCGTGAAAATTATGACGTGGCTATGGTGGACTTGAAACTGCCGGATGCTGATGGGTTGAGCCTGCTGCAGCATATTAAATCGGTACAACCCCAGTGCGAAGTGATCATCATGACCGGCTACAGCACCACCCGGACCGCGGTGAAAGCTATCCAATTTGGCGCCTTTGATTATATAGAAAAACCCTTTGACGATATCGCATTGGTTGAGCAGCTAATTGAAAAGGCGATGCTGTTTGGGAAAACAACCGGACAACCGGGCAGGAGTTCCTATAGCTGGAGCGAAGTGGCGGAGCAGATTGGTTTTCAGGTGGGGAAAACGCCCCAGATGATCAAACTGGTGAATATTGCCGAGCGCATTGCCACCAAGGATATTAACGTCTTAATTCACGGCGAAACCGGCACCGGTAAAGAAGTCCTGGCCCGGTTTATCCACGCAGCCAGCCACCGGAGGGATAAACCTTTTTTAGCCATTAACTGCGGAGCGCTGCCGGAAAACCTGTTGGAGAGTGAATTGTTTGGACACGAAAAGGGCTCCTTTACCGGGGCCAGCGTCCAGCGGAAAGGGATCTTTGAATTAGCCAACAACGGCACGTTATTTCTGGATGAAATCGGGGAAGCCAGTCTGGCCATTCAGGTGAAACTCCTGAGAGTTCTCGAGACCGGAGAATTTTTAAGGGTTGGCGGTGAGAAACCCGTTAAAACAAATGTGAGGATCATTGCCGCCACCAACGTTGATTTGGAGGAAGCGGTAAGTCAAAAACATTTTCGAGAGGATTTATTTTACCGGTTAGATGTGGTCCGTTTGGAACTGCCGCCCCTCCGGGAAAGGAAAGAGGATATTCCGCAGTTTGTGGAACATTTTATTCATAGATTCTGGGATAAAAATGCCGGTCCGGCGCCAACCTTTTCTCCTTCCTGCCTGGAAGCCCTGCTGAATTACCATTGGCCGGGAAATGTCCGCGAGCTGGCCAATGCCGTAGAACAAGCTTTGGCCCTGTGCGACGGCAGCATGGTGCTGCCGGAACACCTGTCCGGGAAAATTAACGGGCAGCTCTTGCAAGCCGGCAGGCCCGAAATGAGGGAATTACCAAAGGGCAGCGAAGATTTTTCGCCTGTTTTGACCATCGAACCGGAACATTTAGAGCAGTTGGACGAGGAGAGCTTGCTGAATTTATACCGGAAAGTGCAAACCCTTTACAGGGCTTTACACCGCACCATGGGGAAAAAAGGAATAACGGCTGTTTTTCCCATTTCCATGCAAGAAATGGAAGCACGGGCCATCGAAGAAACGCTGGAATTTTTCAACGGCAATGTCAGTATGAGCGCCAGGGCGCTGGGAATTGGCCGTAACACTTTGTATCGCAAGGCAAAGGAATATAACATTCATATAAGCGGTTCATAAAAATGAGGGGGTGTCCCCTCATTTTTATTGATCCTTTTTTCCCACAATACCTAAAATCACCCTGTAGGGGCCCGGTGTGCCCGGGGGGAGGATGGCCACCCTGTCACCGGGTTTAATAAAGTACGACAAACTGCAAACCGAGCCGTTTACCATAATGGCCTCCACATCATCCTGCTGTATGGCTAATTGTTCCAGAAGTTGGTAACCGGTGAGGCCGTCTCCCACCTCGTACATTTCCGGAAAGCCAAAACCCTTTTCTTTCATAACTGCCTGAAGTTTGGCAAAGCCCCTTAATTCAATGGCTCCCAAGGACAGCACCTCCTGCACCCAGTCTTTTACAATTAAACACACGCAATATCTTCTCCCATTATATAACGAAAATGTACTCTTTTCCTGTGGTATTTTGACACAGCTGTTTTACTTTGGAACGAAAGGTTGTACCATTTTGGCTGTTTTTTGAGATTTCAGAAAGCTTCGGCCTATGGTACATTGTTTGCATTTAACTATGGAATTCAAAGACATCAATAGAAAGGGGGCCAACTCCGAAAAATATTTTGAATATAAATAAAAGCAGGAAAAGTCGAACACGAATCGAATTAGTTAGGTATTATAAATTAAGGAGGGATATGCTGTGCCAAAGTTTTTACGGATTGACATGAGTAAAAAGCAAGTCAAATGGGAAGATTGTCCCGAGAAGTACTTGGGTCTGGGCGGTAGGGCGCTGACCTCGCAACTGGTATTGGATGAAGTTCCTCCGACCTGTCATCCCCTGGGTGAGTTTAACAAATTAGTCATCGCACCTGGTTTATTATCTGGCACCAATGCTCCTTCTTCGGGCCGACTGTCTGTTGGCGGCAAGAGCCCCTTGACCGGTGGCATCAAGGAGTCCAACGCCGGCGGCATTTGCTCTCAGAAACTTGCCAACCTGGACATTAAAGCCATTATTATAGAAGGTAAGCCTGCCGAGAAGGGCACCTGGATGGTAAAAATCTCTCCCGAAGGCGCAGAATTACTGCCTGCCGACGACCTGGCCATGAAGGGCACCTATGAAGTGACCGCCATCCTCCGGGAGCGCTACGGCAGTAAAGTTGGCGTCATTTGCATTGGCCCCGCCGGTGAAATGATGCTGATGGGCGCCGGTGTAACCAACAATGACAGCGACGGCAACTCCAGCCGTTACGCCGGCCGTGGCGGGCTGGGCGCAGTCATGGGCTCCAAGGGCATCAAGGCTATCGTGGTGGATGCTCCCAAGACCTTCGACGTTCCCGTTAAGGACAAAGAGCGCTTCTCCGCCGCTGCCAAGAAATTTGCCAAGATCCTTATGGATCACCCCGTTACCGGTGAAGGTCTGCCCAACTTCGGTACCAACGTGCTGATGAACATTATCAACGAAGCCGGCACCCTGCCTGTCCGCAACTTTGGTAATGTCGGACGTTTTGATAAGGCCAATAACGTTGGCGGCGAAACCTTAGCAGAAGTTGCCAAGGCCCGCGGCGGTAAAGCAACCCACGCTTGCCACCCCGGTTGCGTTATGCGCTGCTCCAACGTATATCCCATGCCCGACGGTAAAGTTTGTGCTCCCATCGAGTATGAAACCGCTTGGTGCTTTGGTCCCAACCTGGAAATCAGTGATCTGGACGTCGTTGCCAAACTGAACTACCTCTGCAATGATATCGGTCTCGACACCATTGAAATGGGTGTTGCTCTGGGCGTATTAATGGAGGCCGGCGTCATTCCCTTCGGTGACGGCGAAGCTGCCATCAAGGCCCTGGAAGAAGTGGGCAAGGGAACCCCTGCCGGCCGCATCTTAGGCAACGGCGCCGTGTTTGTCGGTAAAGCCTATGGCGTAACCAGAGTTCCTGCGGTTAAGGGACAGGGCATCCCCGCTTACGATCCCAGATCCTGCAAAGGTAACGGTGTTACCTACGCTACTTCCCCCATGGGCGGCGACCACACCGCCGGTTATGCCGTAACCGCCAACATCCTGAAAGTGGGCGGTTATGTAGATCCTACCAAGCCGGAAGGCCAGGTAGAACTGTCCAGAAACCTGCAAATTGCCACCGCAGCCGTGGATGCTACCGGCCTGTGCCTGTTTGTGGCCTTTGCTGTACTGGATAATCCCGAAGGCCTGCCCACCATCGTTGAGATGCTCAACGCCCAATATGGTCTGGAACTGACCGTTGACAGCGTGGTTGAACTTGGCAAGAGCATCCTGAAGAACGAGCGCGAATTTAATGCTAGGGCCGGCTTCACCAACGCGGATGATCGCCTGCCGGAATTCTTCTACACCGATAAACTGGCTCCGCACAACACTGTATTCGACGTTACCGATGAAGAGTTAGACTCTGTATTTAATTTCTAGTTCAGAGACAGACTATTTGTAGTATAATAAACTTTGAGGTGACCTGGACATGGTAATTGAGTTAAGGGTATATACAGGCCTGGAAAAATATACGGGGACTCGTTACGGCGAGTTAATCACGTTACAATTGGCTGAGGGAACCACCGTCCGGGATGTTATCAAGCGATATGGGATCCCGGAGGAGGAAGTGTTCAGCGCATTGATAAACGGCTTGCATAAGCCCTTTGACACTGTTTTACAAGACGGTGACCGGGTTGCCCTTTTCCCGCCGGTGGGCGGCGGCTAAACCGACCAGGGAAGTCAGGGGCAGGGGAAATTTCCTCTGCCCTTGTGCAACAAGTCGTTATGCTTATTCAAACATAATGGTGGTGGCTGGTTAGTGGACGTATTCCTGAATGGATTTGTGATGGCCGTTAAACTTCTACTGGCCGGAGACAAAGAAATTATCGAAATTGCCTTATTAACCTTAAAGGTTTCCGGTACTGCCACTTTGATTGCGGTTTTCATCGGTGTTCCCATAGGCTTTCTCCTGGCCCTGACTTCCTTCCCCGGCAGAAACCTTTTGGTGAGTATCATCAATTACGGTATGGGTTTGCCACCCGTGGTGGTGGGTCTGGTGGTATGGTTGTTGCTCAGCCGGTATGGCCCCTTCGGCATGCTGGGACTGTTGTATACGCCCGCCGCCATGGTTGTTGCCCAGGGAATCATTGCCTTTCCCATTGTGACCGGGTTTACGTTGGCCGCCTTTCAGCAGCTGCACCCTAAATTAATGCTGCAGATTTTATCCCTGGGGGCTTCCCGGCTGCAGCTGCTCTGGCTGATGGCCAGGGAGGCCCGCATGGGGCTGCTGGCGGCGGTGATGGCCGGTTTTGGGGGAGCCGTTTCCGAAGTGGGTGCCTCCATGATGGTGGGCGGCAACCTGGTTGGATCTACCAGGACGCTGACCACCGCCACGGTGCTGGCGGTTAATAAAGGCCAGCAGGAACTGGGAATAGCTTTCAGTATAATCCTTTTATTCATCGCTTTTGCCGTCACAGTGATTCTGACCACGGCCCAACAGCGGGGGAGGTGTCCCTGAGTGGTTGTTTTAGAAGCAAAGGATATCAAGTTTATTAAAAATGGCAGAAGGATTCTGGATATTGACACTTTCACTTTGCGTGAAGGTGAAGTGACGGCCCTCATCGGTGTCAACGGGGCGGGAAAAACCTCTTTCATGCAAATCCTGGCTCTGCTGCAACAGCCAACCTCCGGGCAGGTGCTGTTTAAAGGGGAGCCCGCCGGTAAAAAAAACCTGCTGCCATTACGGAAAAGGATGGCCTTTGTGTTTCAACAACCCCTGTTGTTGGACATGACAGTGCGCGAAAATATAGAAACAGGTCTCCGGTTACGCAAGGTAGCCAAAAAAGAAATTGACCGGCGGGTGGCGTTGTGGCTGGAAAAACTGGATATCCAACACCTGGCCGATGGCCCTGTTCGTTTTCTCTCCGGTGGGGAGGCCCAGCGGGTCAGCATTGCCCGGGCCCTGGCCCTGGAGCCGGAAGTGTTGTTTTTGGATGAACCTTTTACAGGTCTGGATAGCCCCACCCGGGGACAACTGCTGTTAGACATGGCAAAATTGCTGCAAGGAACGAAAATGGCGACCTTGTTTGTTACCCATGATTATGCAGAGATCCCATACCTGGCTCACCGGTTGGCGGTGTTAGACCAGGGACGAATCATTCAAACCGGTACGCCCCGGCAAATTTATGAGCGTCCCAAAAACCAGGCCGTGGCAAGACTGCTCCAGTGGGTACCGTTTAGAAGTGAGATGCCACTTCTCATTTCTCAAAAAAGGGGGCATTAAAAATGATGGATGATTATAAAAGAAATATCAATTACCTCCGCATATCCGTGACCGACCGGTGCAATTTGCGCTGTGTGTACTGCATGCCCCCGGAAGGGGTGAAACAAACCCCCCACTGGGAAATATTAAGCCTGGAAGAAATCAGCCGGGTGGTGGATGCGGCATCGGACATCGGCATTCGGAAAATTCGCATTACCGGCGGTGAACCGCTGGTGAGGAAAAATATCTTGGAGTTGTTTCAAGCAATTTCTGCCAACCCTGCCATTGATGATCTCTCCATCACCACCAACGGGGTGCTGTTTGCAGACATGGCAGAGGATTTAAAGAAAGCCGGTTTAAAACGGGTTAACTTCAGTTTGGACAGCCTGGTGCCTGAAAATTTTAAGGATATTACCCGGGTGGGAAAATTTGATGATGTCTGGCGGGGCATCCGGAAAGCATTGGAACTTGAGCTTCATCCGGTAAAATTAAACGTTGTGGCGGTCCGGGGGGTCAATGATGGGGAGTTTGCGGATTTTGCCCGTTTAAGCAGGGAAATGCCGCTGCATATTCGATTTATCGAATTAATGCCCATCGGAGAATGCAACCCCTGGGCGGTGGGGAATTTTATTTCCGCCGAAGAAATTATACAGCGCTTGCAGCAGGAGTTCGGTCCCCTGGAGACACAAATCAAGGTGACCGGCAGCGGACCGGCCAAATATTACCGGTTGCCCGGCGCCAGGGGAACCATTGGTTTTATTACCGCCATCAGCGAACATTTTTGCGGCAGCTGCAACCGCCTGCGCCTGACCGCCAACGGGCAGCTTCGTCCCTGTCTGTACGGCAACCAGGAATTTGACCTGAAGACCCCTTTAAGAAACGGCGCCGGCAGACAGGAACTGGCGGCATTAATGGCGAAGGCTATTCGACACAAGCCTGGCCGGCACCACATGCAAGACGGTTGGACGGACCGCAGGGTGATGAGCCAGATAGGAGGATAAAGAACATGTCCCAGTTAACACACTTTGACGCCAGGGGCAATGCCCGCATGGTGGACATTACGGAGAAGAAGGAAACCCACCGGGTGGCAGAAGTACGGGGGGAAGTCATGATGTCTCCGTCCACCCTGGAGTTGATTCAACAGGGCGGCATGGCCAAGGGAGATGTCCTGGGGGTGGCCAGGGTTGCCGGCATTATGGCAGCCAAAAACACCCCCGGTTTAATCCCCATGGCCCATCCCATTATGATTACCGGGGTGAACATTGACTTTCAATTTGTGCCGCCCAATGTGGTGGAGATCCGGGGGATCGTTAAGACCGACGGCAAAACAGGGGTGGAGATGGAAGCCCTTACCGCCGTCAGTGTAGCCGCATTGACCATCTACGACATGTGTAAAGCGGTGGACAAGTCGATAGTGATCCAAAATATTCGGTTGGTACACAAAAGCGGCGGCAAGAGCGTCGATTTTTTACGGGAGGGAGAGAAACCATGGGAAAAATAGTGGCAGTTTGCACCAGTCCGAAAAAGGGAATGCGGAAGAAAAACGTAGGCGAAGGTATTCTGGTGGTGGAACACGGGCTGCAGGGAGATGCCCATGTGGGGGATTGGCACCGCCAGGTAAGTTTACTGGCCATGGAAAGTATTGAAAAAATGCGCCGGATGGGGCTAAAGGTGGGGCCGGGTGACTTTGCCGAGAATTTAACCACCGAGGGCATTGACCTGGTTTCTCTGCCGGTTGGCACCAAACTGAAGATAGGTGAGAGCGCCCTGGGTGAAGTGACGCAAATCGGCAAAGAATGCCACACCCGTTGTGCCATTTATCACCAGGCCGGGGACTGTGTCATGCCAAAGGAAGGCATTTTTATCCGGGTCCTGCAGGGGGGACCTGTAAAGGTAGGGGACTCCATTGACATCGTACAGGCTTAAAACAACGCCACCGCCGGTTGTTTCCCTGGTGGGTTGTTCCAATTCGGGGAAAACCACCTTTTTGGAAAAGTTGATCCGGGAATTAAAATTCCGCGGGTATCTTGTCGGTACCGTTAAACACCACCGGGGCGTCTTTGCGTTTGATATTGAAGGCAAAGATACCTGGCGGCATGCCCAAGCCGGGGCAGACACTGTGGCATTGGCCACGCCCACCGGCTTTGGTCTGGTAAAAAAACTGGAGCAGGAACTGTCACTGGCCGAGATTCTCGAGTATATGTCCGGGGTGGACATCGTCTTGCTTGAAGGCTTTAAAAAAGGCCCCCAACCCAAGATTGAGTTGGTTCGGTCCGAGATCTCCGGTTCGCCGGTCTGTTCTCCGGAAGAACTGACAGCTGTGGTCAGCGACCTGCCGCTGGAACTGGGAATTCCCCGTTTTGCCTTAACGGATACCGCCGGTGTGGCAGACCTGATTGAGGAGCGTTTTCTTAAAGGGTTCGGAGATGTCAACAGACAGGCGTTAAGCCACCAGCAGAAAAAACGCTATCACCGCAACATCATGCTGCCCGGCGTGGGAGAGCAGGGACAGCTGAAGCTGCTGAAGTCCTCGGCTCTGGTGGTGGGAGCCGGGGGTTTGGGCTCGCCGGTGGCTTACTACCTAGCGGCAGCCGGCATTGGCCGGTTGGGTTTGGCGGACGCCGATGCCGTGGATTTTTCCAACCTGCAGCGGCAGATTCTGCATGCCACCGCGGATGTGGGCCGGCTGAAAGTGGAGTCTGCCCGGGAAAAACTTTCAGCCATCAACCCGGACATCCAGGTGGAGGTCTACCCCTACCGTATTTGCCAGGACAATGCGGCGGAGCTGGTGAGGCAGTACGACATCGTGGTGGATGCCACAGATAACCTGGAAAGCCGGTATTACCTGAACCGGGCCTGTATATCCGCAGGCAAACCCTTTATATACGGCGGCGTTCTCTCCATGGTGGGCCAGGTTCTGACCGTCTTGCCGGGCCGGGGTCCCTGCTTCCGCTGCATTTTCCGGGAACTCCCTGCCGCCAAGGCTGTGAAATCCACCGCCGAAGTGGGGATTTTAGGTTCGGTGGCGGGTATCATCGGCTGCATTCAAGCCACCGAAGCGGTCAAATTTCTGCTTGGCCAGGGCGACCTACTGGTGGGCCGCCTGCTGACCATGGACGCATTGTCCATGACCTTTCAAGAAGTTGAAGTTAAACGGGATCCCGCCTGTCCCGAATGTGGTCACCTGGGTTGAGCAGAATACCTGGGCCCTGGGGGCGGGGAACAGAACGCAACGGCCTCTATGGAACAGCAAACGGCCGCCATGGAAGAGGTTACCGGGACTGCGGAAACCCTCAGTAAACTGTCGGACGAACTGAGGGGATTGGTTGTTCAATTTAAGGTATAAGAACAGAGCAAAGTAAAAAACCCAGGTTTGCCTGGGTTTTTACTTATGATGAGGTGCAGGCGCTCGGGTTTTGTTTTGACTGCATTACTCCAGACCTGGCTTTACGGTGAGGCTGTAAATCATCTGGCCGAAGCAATCACAAAGAATTTCCGGCTCGCATTTAGCAGGTTTAACGGCCTGTTTTTTCTTGGGCTTGGAATTTTGTATTTTTTGTAACACAACCAGTTCATAGAAACGAAACAAGCTAGTGCCGTTTTTCACTTTGTCAGTCATAAATCATCATCCCCTCACTAGCTCAAGACAGCTGTTTTAAAAAGGGTACCACACATGTCGAGGGGTCACAAGGAGATGAGGCAAAGAAACACTAGCAAAAACAGTTTAATAATTTTGAATAATAAGACAGGGAGATCTACCTGGCCGGTTGGCCTTTGCCCGTGGGCGCTAAAACAGGTAGGCCTGCAAGTAAAAGGAAAAAACTATAAGCCACTAGCAGACTTGGTAAAGAAAAAAACTCCAGCCAGCCGCCTCCGATCAGGGGGCCTATCAGATAGCCCAAAGAAAAGGCGGTATTGTAGATAACAAAGGCTGCCCCATAGCTGGCATCCACCTTTATACTATCCTGAAAATTAAAGCAACATGGCCATGAAAAAGACAATAACAAACTAACCCGGACTAACCTTTTTTTAAAAACACGGTTCCGGATAGCAGAAGGATAATATGTTAACCAAGAGAAATTAGGCTACTGATTCAACAATGACCTTGACTCCAAGCGATTCTAGCTTCTTGATGGACTGCTTAATAACAGTATCACGTTTGCGTTCTTCATAATAAGATGGACCAAGCTCAATATATGGCTGCTTACGTTTTAAAATATGGTAGACTATGGTTAAGATGCTATGG
>NZ_FQUY01000014.1 GCF_900129195.1 Desulforamulus putei DSM 12395 | reverse complement strand
TTGCTTATGGTTAATAGTTCCATAAGTTTATTGTATTATATTTGTTATGTTTTATCAAGTATTGTCGGAAATAAGGTAGCTGTTACGAACCTCCTTTAATCCATACTTTTTTCGCACAGGCCAGAGATTTCAAGGAAACGACTCTCCCCCCCTAAGTAAGAATAATTCCGATTTAATATTTATTATGATTATAAAAACCAATATATGTCAAGTTCTAAAAGGAAAATTAAGGAATTCTTTAAATTTTTTCCAGGCATACTTTCACCATCAGTTTATTATTTATTTAATATGCGTAAGGGTTCACAATGGGGTGACTCCAATTATAAGCGCCACCGTAGTCTCAGGACATCCCTGATTCGTGGTGCTTTTTTAATGCACCCTGATTCCAAAATTTACAAGGGGGTAAATTTTATGGGTAAAGGTAAACTTAAAAAAGTTTTCCCTGGCGGAAATACATGTCGTGGTTTTTTCTCTTACTATGATCATATCATTAAACCAGATGCCACTCGTATCCTGGTTATTAAAGGTGGACCCGGTGTGGGCAAATCTACTTTTATGCGCTATATTGGCGAACAAATGCTGGACCTGGGCTACGATGTTGAATACCACTGCTGTTCATCCGATAATGGATCACTGGACGGTGTTTGTATCCCGGCCATCGGGGTAGCTCTGCTGGATGGCACCGCCCCCCATGTGGTGGATCCCAAAAACCCGGGAGCAGTGGATGAAATTATTCACCTGGGCGACTTCTGGAACGAAGACAAAATGAGGGAAAACAAAGAAGCCATATTAAAATCCAATGCCCGGGTAGGCCGCTTGTTTAAAATCGCTTACAGTCAACTGGCCGAAGCCAGGGTCATTAAAGATGAGTTAGACAGTTACTATGCGGAAGCTATAAATATGGCCGGTGTTCACGGTATTATCCACAGTATTGCTGAGGACATACTTGAAGATGTGATGGAAGAAGGTAAACTTCAATTTGAAAAAGAGCCCAAGGATAGGCATCTTTTTGCCACAGCCTTTACACCCCAGGGCCAGGCACACTTTTTGGAAACTGTACTGGATGGGGTTAAGAAACTTTATTTTGTTACCGGCGAGGCCAGCGCCATCGGATCTCAAGTGGTGGGTACAGTTGCCAAAGCCATTCACATGCATGGTCTGGATACCGAAGTATATCACTGCGCCTTTGAACCGACGGCAGTGGATTTAGTGGTGATTCCTGCTTTGAAAATTGCCGTCATGAAAGACATTCCGGGCATCAACTTAAAAATTCAGGATATTCCGGGATTAAAGAAAGTAAAAATTAAGGACCTCAACCAGTATCTCGTTCCGGAAATACTGGCTGTTTACGACAAAGAAATCAAGTGCGCCGGTGAGCGGCTGAACGCTGCCCTCTGCCGGGCCGTCAGCTATATTGCCGCTGCCAAGGCCGAGCACGATGTGATGGAGCAATACTACATCCCGGCCATGGATTTTGAAGCCATCAATGCCAAGCGGGATGAGATTTTAGCCAGAATTTTAAAATACGCCGAAGCGTTAAAATAACAAATCTTAACCTCACCTTGGGTGAGGTTTTTTCAATGTCAAAAAAATTATTTTAGTGTCACATCTTATTAAATTCCATACTCCATATTGGATAGCGATTAAATCCTGAAGGAGTCCGGCAGAATATTTCTGGCCGGGCTTTTCCATTTGCCGGCGGAATTTGACTTCCCAAAAAGACCTTTGAGGCTGGTTCGCACTACCGTTAAGGCCCCGAAGCAGAAGAAAAAGATGGGATACCAGGGCACCCAGAAAAAGCTGGATAGAAGTTCAGGATCATACCGGTGGTTTACCAGCATCGCCATCAATTAATTTGCATGGAAAATTCTGTTTTGATAGTAATATCTGACAATTCTCAAAAATATATATTTGCGTTTTGTAACTATTTAAAAAAGTTCAAAAAAAATTATAATTATAAAGAGGATTTGACTGTCTGATGTCGAATGTTGTCAACCTAAATCTTTTTCAATTGGTAATGTGTTTTTTGTCACAATGCTGCTATATTGATAAGATATTATTATCAGCCATAATGGAGGTTATGAGGTTATTATGATACAGGTTAATAATTTTAAAGAGGTTGTTAATATTCGCAAGTCCTGCGGTGAGAAGGATGCCGCATCGTGCCAAAACAGCGCCTGCCCGTTACAGGCCAGAGGAACCCTTGGTATAACTGTCTGTGAACTGGTGACTTCCCACATCAATACCAAACCGGATTGTGTGGAAATTGTTTGCAATTGCCCTGTGGAAGATGATCCGTTGGGGATTAAAGATTTCTTTGAACACTGTGAAAAGGGCTATATCCGGCCCACTTCCCGGCAATTGGAGTTCATGAAGCGCCAGCAGGAAAAATGCCGGAACTGTCCCGCCAACACCAGGTATACCATGCACCATCCCAAATTAAACATAGAAATATCTCCCCATCTCTGCACCACCCTCAAGTCTACAGCACAGACCATAAGAAATGCCGCTAGGGGTAATTCATGCTGCTTGATCAGCCCGAGGCTGCCGAAAAAATTACCCAAGGCTCTTTCCATGGGTAAATAACCTTTTTAAAAAAACAACCTGAGGTTCAAGCTTTTGCCACCCCTCGGGTTTATTCATTTTTGTTAAAGGTTAGAGCAATGGACTCCGCGGGAAGTCTTTTCTCATTCTCCAGGTGGATACTTTCCAGGCCGATACTGTCCAGAATTTCATTAATTAGCTCCTTATTCATATGATCACTCCTTTTAAAAGCAACTACCTAATTAATGTATGCCGGGTTGGGAGAAAATATGAACAGTTTGCGTAGTAATGGTTCTCATTTTAAAATCATAACAATGTCAATTATTGTTCATCTTTTTGAAGTATACTAACCCAAAGGAAAATTAGGGGGTATACGTTGATGTCTTTAGCTACCCAAAATACCAATCGCTTAATAAACGAGAAATCACCTTACCTGCTGCAGCATGCTCACAATCCTGTGGACTGGTATCCCTGGGGCCAAGAAGCCTTTGACAAAGCCCGGCAAGAGGACAAACCGATCTTCCTCTCGGTGGGCTATTCCACCTGTCACTGGTGCCATGTAATGGAACGGGAAAGCTTTGAGTCGGAAGATGTGGCCGAGGTGTTAAACAAGCATTTTGTTCCCATCAAAGTGGACCGGGAAGAGCGGCCGGATGTGGACCAGATTTACATGAGTGTCTGCCAGGCCCTCACCGGTTCGGGCGGTTGGCCTTTGACCATCATGATGACGCCGGATCAGAGGCCCTTCTTTGCTGGAACCTATTTCCCAAAAAAGGCAAGCTACGGCAGGCCCGGTTTGATTGAGATCCTGGAACAAATCGCCCAGTTATGGAAATCGGAACGTCATCGTTTGCTGGAGGTGGGCGATCAACTGACCCGCCATTTGCAGCGGGAAGCCACTTCCTCCCCCGGTAAACTGCCGCCGGATATTCTGGACAAAGCCTACCGGTTGCTGGAAAGAAATTACGATACCACCTACGGCGGGTTTGGCGCCTCCCCTAAATTCCCGACACCCCACAACTTGATGTTTTTGCTGCGTTATTATCAAAAAACCAAGCAACAAAAGGCCCTGACCATGGTGGAGGAAACGCTGGACGCCATGCACCGGGGCGGCATTTATGATCACATCGGGTTTGGCTTTGCCCGTTACTCCGTTGACAGAAAGTGGCTGGTGCCCCACTTTGAGAAGATGCTGTATGACAATGCCCTGCTGGCCCTTGCCTTTCTGGAGACTTATCAGGTTACCGGCAACCCCCGGTTCGGGCGGGTGGCCAGGGAGATCTTTACCTATGTTTTGCGGGATATGACCTCCCCCGAAGGAGGTTTTTACTCGGCGGAGGACGCGGATTCCGAAGGGGTGGAGGGAAAGTTTTATGTCTGGCAACCCCAAGAAGTCATTGACATCCTCGGTCGGGTGGACGGGGAGTTGTTTTGTCGTTACTATGATATAACTCCCGGGGGTAATTTTGAGGGCAGCAGCATCCCCAACCTCATCGGGCAAAACCCCCTGCAATTTGCGGAGGAACTGGGTATTTCTCTGGAAGACCTGGTGGAGGGATTGGAAAAATGCAGGGTGCGGTTGTTTGAAGAACGTGAAAAGAGAATCCACCCTTACAAGGATGATAAAATCCTCACTTCCTGGAACGGCTTAATGATCGCGGCCCTGGCCCGGGGGGCCAGGGTATTCCGGAGCGAAAGATACCGTGAAGCCGCCGAAAGGGCGGCGGCATTTATCTTTCACAAGTTGCGCCGGCCAGACGGCCGCCTGCTGGCCCGTTACCGTGCAGGAGAAGCTGCCTACCCGGCCTATTTGGATGATTATGCCTTTCTGGTTTGGGGCCTGCTGGAGCTTTATGAGGCCACCTTTGACCCGGGTTATCTTGAAAAAGCCGCAGGTTTAACCGAGGATATGATTGAACTGTTCCTGGACCGGGAACATGGCGGCTTTTTCTTCTATGGCAAGGACAGTGAGCAACTGATAAGCCGTCCCAAGGAAATCTACGACGGGGCCATTCCCTCGGGCAATTCTGTGGCTGCCGTGAACCTGTTTCGGCTGGCCAGGTTGACCGGTAAGACCCGCTTTGAGGAACTGGCCCACCAACAACTGAAAAGCTTTGCTCGGGAATTGGAGCGGTACCCTGCCGGTTATTCTTTCTTTATGATGGCGGCCTACTTGTCCCAGGAGCCTCCCCTGGAGGTCGTCCTGTCCGGCAAACGGGAAGATCCGGACCTCCGGCAAATGATTCATACCGTTCAGCGGGCATTTCTGCCCAACGCGGTCATGATGGTCCGTTATGAGGGAACCGATGTGGACAAGTTGGCGGAATGGCTGCCCCTGACAAAGGATAAAATCCCGGTGGAGGGTAAGGCGACGGCCTATATTTGTAAAAATTTTGCCTGCCGAGAGCCTGTCACAGATTCAGGGCAACTGAAGGCTGCCCTTGCAAAATAAAGGCAGGGACAAACCGGGCAAGGGTAGAATTATTTCCGGTAATCAACTTACCGGAGGCGATAAAACATGTCCGAGCCGTTATTCAATCTCTATCAAGCCTTTAACAGCTTGACCCTTTGGCGAGGAATCACCAGGGATGCCGCCGTACAGTGTTTCCACAACATTGCCACGGCGGCAGCCCTTGAACCTAAAACACCGCTCTGCAACCTGTTGCCGGAGTACCACCGGTTGGCCGGGCTTCTTTTGGAGTCAGCCGCCAACCGGCATCTGCCCCCGGCAGGCAACCCGTGGCAAAACCACCTGTTCAATTTAATCTTGTTTGAGGATCATTTATTTGCCAGGCAATCCGCCGGCCAGCAGGAAATTTCACCCCTGCTGCAGGGCGCCTTTCTGCATGACCTGTGCAAACTGCAGGTTCTTTGCCAGCAAGGTTTAAGCGTCTTGGAAGAACTCTTTCATGATTCCCCCGGCGTCTTTAGACTGTCCGGGTATGCTGCCGGTTCCCCGGGCCAGGGCCGGCACCCGGTCTGTGGCCCGGTCCTGGAACTGAAGGAAAAATTGCTCCTCTCCCAGCACTGGCCGGACCTGCTGCCGGATTTTATGGACTTTTACCGCAGGGCGGGTTTTGGTGAATTTGCCCGCTACTGGGCCTTCCGCTGGGAAGCAACGCCTGCCGGTTATCAATTGGCAGGCCTTGAGGAACCGGACCCCATACGTTTGCACCAGTTGATCGGTTACGAGCGACAGAGAAAACAGGTGCTGGACAATACCGAACGATTGCTGAAGGGGCGGCCTGCCCATAACCTGCTGCTGTACGGGGACAGGGGGACCGGCAAGTCCTCCACCATCAAAGCCCTGCTGCATGAGTACGGCCCCCTGGGCCTGCGGTTGGTACAAGTGTCGAGGAAGAACCTGGGAGGGTTGCAAAAACTTACAGGTTTTTTAAGAAAAATCCCTCTCAAATTTGTTATTTTCATCGACGACCTGTCCTTTGAGGAAACCGAAACGGAATACAAAGAATTTAAAACACAGCTGGAGGGCAGTTTGGAACAGCAGCCGGCCAATGTTTGTATTTATGTAACCTCCAATCAAAGACACCTCATCAAAGAGTATTTTGGAGAACGGACCACCCGGGTGGCCGATGACGGCGAAGTTCATCCCGGGGACACCATGCAGGAAAAACTTTCGCTGGCGGACCGCTTTGGTCTGAAAATCACGTTCCTGGCGCCGGACAAGGAAGCTTTCTTAAATATTGTCCGGGAACTGGCGGCACAGGAAGGCATTCAGATTGATGCCGCTACTTTGGAAAGGCTGGCCCTGCAGTGGACCCTCCGGAACAGCGAGCGTTCCGGTCGAACCGCCCGTCAATTCATTGACCATATCAAAGACAGAGACGACTTTAACATTTTCTAGCATTGGACCAAAAAATCCCTTACCGGTAGGAAGGTAAGGGATTTTCCTTTATTTTAGTTCCTGGTGTTTTTCTTGTTCCATCATAACCTGGATCAAGGCATCCAATTCCTCATCGGTGATGCCCCTGGCCGCCTGTTCTTTGCTAACGCGGAGAAAGGGGGCCAATTCCCCGTTCATTAACTTCTGCCGGTCAAACACGTTGAGCCTTGAAAGGATGCGTTTGGGACCCACCACATCATCCCCCAGGAAGTAATACACGTTAATGCCGGTTGCCAGGGCAATGGCCTGGACAATGGCAAGGTGGGAGGCTTTCTTGGGGTTGAATTGCTTTAGTCCCTCAATATCTGAAACCTCCAGCATGGTCTTGCGGGCCAATTCTTCCAGCGTCATTTTTCTTAACTCAATCATTTCCTGCACTTTCGGTAAAATATTCTTTGCCAAAGTCCATCCTCCTGATACACATCCATTAAACGTATTAAAGAGTGTCTTTTATTATGCGCCATCATTACCTCCTGCCCGGGAAGCATCTTCTCCACCGGGCTGTACCTAAATTTTAGCTTGTATTGCTGTCCGATTCAATAACAATTGATCAAACAACCATAGAGGTTGCACAAAAAACGTGCAACCTTTAACAACGCGTTACACTTTAAAATTGGTAACCAGACCCTGGAACTCATCACCCATCTTAGCTAAATCCTGCGCAGCGGTGGCAATCTGCTGAACATTGGCGCTGACCTGCTGGGTTGCGGCGGCCAGGTTTTGGGCGCTCAGGCTGTTTTGCTCAGCTCCCCGGGCAATTTCCCCGATAATGGTAACGCTGCGCTGAACATGCTCCAGAATTTCCTTCAATGACCGGCCGGCAGAATGAACCACCCGAGTTCCCTGATGCACTTCCTGCACGCCCAGATTCATATCCTGGACCGCCTGTGCGGTCTCCTGTTGAATTTGCTGAATAATGGCGCTGATCTCTTTGGCTGCCTGAGAGGACTGTTCGGCCAGCTTCCGTACTTCTTCAGCCACCACGGCAAAGCCCCTGCCCTGCTCCCCGGCCCTGGCAGCCTCAATGGCTGCATTCAAGGCCAGCAAATTGGTCTGGTCTGCAATGCCGGTAATAACATCGGTAATCTTGCCGATATCCCGGGACCTTTCTCCCAACCGGGCCACCTGTTCGGAGCTTTTGTCCACCCTTGCCACGATGGAATTTATTTTTTCCACTGCCTGCCCTACCGCCAGGTTGCCCCGCTCCGCCACCCGTTGAACTTCCAGGGAAACTTCAACGGCGCTGTTGGCCCCCGCTGCCTCCTGATCGGCAGCCCTGGCCAGTTCAGTGGTTGTACCGGTAATTTCCTCCACCGAGGCGCTTACTTGCTGGGTGGCCGCCGACAGTTCCTGGCTGTGAGCTGCCAAGCTGTTGCTTTTCTCCACCACCTGTCTGGCCATATGGTGCAGGTTCTCTACCATCTTGTTGAAGGCCCTGGCCAGGTGAGCCAGTTCGTCGTTCCCTTTTACTTCCACTCTTTTTGTAAGATCGCCACCGGCCACCACTGCCGTTTCCTGAACCAAACGATTGATGGGCCTGGTAATGGCCCGGGAAGTAAGGATGCTGAACAGGATGCCGAGCAGCACCGCCACCACGCCAAAGGACATGGCGACCTTTTTCGCCTCCAGACCGGCCTGCAGGGAATTGTTTTCTGCCGTCTTGCTTTCCTGCTTTTTATAATCTACGTAGGCATTAACGGCTTCCTTCAATTGCCTGGCCAACGGGTTGAACTGCTCTGTTTTAACCTTTAAGGCTTCATCAATTTGGCCCTGCTCCACCAGTGGAACAATTTGAGAATGGAAAACCTGTTCCATTTGTTTATTTAAATCCCGCACTCTGGTAATTCTGTCCAGGTTGACCTTTTGCCGGGTGATCTTGATCAGCGCCTCTTCATGCTGCAGCGCTTCTTTTATTTTCTGCTCCACTTTTTCTTTGTCATCCTGAGCCCCTGTCAAAAAGTACTCTTTAATAAGAGAAGATTGTTCCTCTACATAGTGGGAAATGGCAATTCCTTCCATAGTACGAACGTTGTGTTTCTGTAAGCCGTCAATCTCCATGACGATTTGATGTACTTTGTAAGTCATGACCCCGGCCAGGAGACCCGCTATGGCCAGGATCACGCAGTAGCCCAGCACAATCCGGGTTGTGAGCTTTAGCCTCATGTTCCTCCCCCTCTCCGAAAAACATTAACAGGAAAACGCTATGACAAAAATATACACCGGCTCGGAAAATTTTTGCAACTAAAATATGAGGACTATCTGAGAAAGATTATTTTTCTTTAATTAATACCGGAGAAAAGTTAATATAGTCGGCGCTGACCAGATGAAATTTGATGCCCCAGGCTTCATCCGGCAGCCGGTAATTCCTGGCCCGGTCGTGCAGGTGGCCGTAAACCACCCTGCTGACTTTAAATTCGCAAAAAAGATCAATAAAACCGGAGCGTTCATGATTTTCATTGGTGGGCATAAAGTGCATCATCACGATGATTTCACCAGGGTTGCCCTTAATGCTGCGCAGTGAGTTTTCCAAACGAATTAATTCTCTTTTATAGATTTTTTCATCCTGCTCGGTGAACTGGTGGCTGTTGGGGCAAGTCCAACCTCTGGCGCCGCAGATGGCGGTGTCGCCCACCATGGCATGGTCGTTTTGAATCAGCTTGACGTTGCCGGGAACAAAGGCACGGGTTTTGGAAATACCCTGCCACCAGTAGTCGTGGTTGCCCGGCACAGCATAAATGGTGCCCGGCAGCAGTCCTAAAAAATCCACATCATGCCGGGCTTCCTCCAGCCTGGTGGCCCAGGAGATATCACCGGGCAGCAGAACAATATCATCCGGTTGCACCAGGGCCCACCAGTTCTCATAAATTTTCTGGTAGTGCCTGTGCCACTCGGGATTAAAGATATCCATGGGTTTATGAAGTTCCACCTGCTCCCAGTTGCTCGGGTCGGCTGGTTTGGTAAAGGAAAGGTGCAAATCACTGATACCGAAAAATCTCACATTTAACGACTTCCTTTCCAAAACATCGGGCTGGCTCTGTCCTTGTTCACAGTTCGCAACACCAATATTTGGTATCTAGGCTTATCTTATCCCGCTGGTTTAAGGGTTGTCAACCTCGTTAGAGGGGAATTTGAAATTTCTCCATAAACCAGTCGTCATTGTACTTTCGCCGTTGGAAATACTGCTGCCGCTGTTGCAAAACGTCGCTTTCAAAGAGGATTCCGGATACCAGTTGGCCAAAGTTTTTCAGGTGGGAAAACATGTTCATAACCTTTCCCACCCGCCGGGGGGGTAAAATGACTCAGGGCCACTCGCAGGGCGTTGTAGGCATACTCCTCCATGGTAATGGCATAGGGCTGACTTTCTCTAAAATAATGTTTGATGACAACGCCGGGGTCCACCAGTACCCGATAACCAAACAACCAGAGTTTAAGAGAAAATTCGGCATCCTCAAAGCCGTAAATGCGAAAGCCCCGCTCAAATCCCTCCACATTATTAAAGACATCCCGTTTCACAGCCACACATCCCCCGGGGGCAAAGGGCACTTCTGCCATCCCCACGGGGCAGGGCAGCCACCGGGCTTCCATGGCTTCATTCCAGGTCAAGCCGTAACCAATGGCATGAACCTGGTTCATATTGGCGATTCCCGGCGATACCGCACCGATTCCTTCTTCCCCAAGGTCTTCGGCCAAAAGATCCAGCCAATCTTCCTCCACCGTAATGTGGGCATCACAAAAAACCAGCACCTCGCCTGAGGAATGCCGGGCCCCTAGATTTCTGGCATTGGCTGCACCAATCCCGGTGGTGTTGATAAGTTTCACCCGGGAATAAATTTTCTGCCTGGTCTGGAGAAAAGTACAACAGCCATCGGTGGAACCATCATTGACCACCGTAATATCATAAGGAACCCGGCCGGGTGTATCCAGGATGGATTCTATGGTTTGTTTGATGAACCGTCCTTCATTTTTGCAAGGAATTACAATGGAAACTTGCGGCATGGCGTCTCCCCTTCCTGTTTTCCATTTCTATATCTTATGAAACCAGGGATCAGAAATTGTCCATTCAATGAAAAAAGTACCTGCCCCAAAGGACAGGCACTTAATGCTTAACGCTACTTTTGCACTTTTAACATGCGAACCACGGACATGGCGGCAAAGCCGCGGGTAACTTTCTCATGGGGAGCATAAAATCCTTTATTGTCGCTCTGCAGCCCCAGTCCTAGGCTCAGGGCTGCATACCCCTTCATGTCCTGGGGAATCAGGTTGGCATCTTTGGTCTTTAAGGTATAAATACCGGCAATCCTGGCGGCACCGTCATAATCCAGGGTGTTAATCATGAGCCTGGCCATTTCCAGACGGGTCAGCTCTTTATCCAAATCCTTTGTTTCGTCGGCTGCAATGATACCCAGGCTGAGGGCGGCATTGATCAACCTTTTTCTCTGTTCCGCTTGTTCTTTGCCGTCCTGCAGCATCCGGTATGGTGGCTCCATGTACCAACCGCGGCTGGCCACCAGCATCTCCAGGACCTCCAGCTTGGTGATGTTCCGGTCGGGATAAAATTTGCCGTCGACGCTCTTAACAATATTGGCCCTAGCCAGTTGTTTAATATCATTTTCTGCCGGGTGCCCGGCGATATCGGTAAACGTGTCGGTCTTCCTAGGTGGGATGGGTTCCCCGTTCCAATTAAGATACTTTCCTGTTTGGGCATCGATCATGTAGGACGGGCGGTCCTTTAAGCGATAGACCAGACTCACCCGGGAATCGTTTTTCTCCCGGTAAATTCTTATATAGTCCAGGGCCAAACCTCCGTCTGCCAGGAAGGCGCTGACGGCCTTTTCTTTATCCAGCAAAGCCGCCGGCTTGGGGAAATTCAAATTCCACCAGGCCATCCGGTAGCCGGTGACCTCCCCGGTATAGGCATTGACTTCTACATCAAAACCGTTGTTGCCAAAGGGAATGTTGTTTACCAACCTAACATAGGAGAAACGATAGATTCCCGGTATTCCTTTTGCGCTATAGTTATCACCCCAACTGTGATCCGGTTTGATTTCAGCAAAACGCCGGGATTGCTGTTTCTTGATAAAATCCTCAGCTGCCTTTTGGGCTTGTTCCTTCGTAAAACGGGGCTGTTTACCGGCTGATTCCTCATAGCCCTTCTGCCATTTGTTAAAGCTGACCAGCTCACCTGTTACAGCGTCAACAGAAGCGCTGATGCTTTGATAAGAGGACTCCTTTTCACTACTCCAGTAAAAATTCCATTGCTTTTGTTCCGGGTATTGATAATCGTAGCTTAAACGACTTTCGCTCTGTTTCAGGTCGGAGGGTATATGAATGACCTTTTTCACCTGCTCCAGGGCCTTTTCAGCGCTGAGCAGGTTTTTCAGCTTATCCACCTCTGCCTGCTCCGCCGGCGTCAGATCCTGTTTCACGGGCTTTTCCATGGCCATATCGCCGCCCATGCCGCCACGTTCATAATAGTAATATTCGTGGTCATCAATGACTTTACCGGTTAAGGCGTCAATCAGCAGCCCAGCACCCATTTTCACCCGGTACACCAGCTTGACCGGCGTTGCCTTGGGACCAGGGGGGCGGAAATAAACCAGTTCCACATTTTCTCCAAAAACCTTTTCAGCTTGGGCGGCAGAAATTTTACCGGCGGCGGAAGGGAAATTCAGCTTGTTGTCCCAGTTCAAGTTAATACCCATCAGTTCCCCGGTGTCACCGTTTACCCGGACATAAATGTTATGTTCCGGAAAGGTAACGCCATTGACAACCCTGGCAAAGTTGTAATAATACTCCGCAGGTCCCCTGTCGCCGTAACCGAAAAATTGTTGCTCCTGGTTGGGAACCAGCCGGGTCTGGCTAAAGTAGTTGGGCATTATTTTTTGGGCCCATTCCCGGGCCAGTTTACCGGCCTCTTCGTAGGAGTATTTCGGCAGCCCGCTGTACCGCTGGCCCGGGGGCATATCCTGCCAGCGGTCCATGCCGATGATTTCACCGGTTATAGCGTCAATGCGGACGGAGATATTTCCCCTGGGCTCGGTCTCCCGGTTCCAGTTCAGGTGCCACTCGGCCCTGCCATCATAGGAATTAAAGCCGCTTTTAAAGCCTTCATAGTCACTGCCGATGGCAAACACCTCTTTGGCCTTTTCAATGGCCTTGTCCAGGGGAAATTTAGCCTTGGATAGGTCCCCGTCAATTTCCGTGGGTGGTTTCGGTATAACAGAAGTTTTCACAATCTCAGCAAAGACCGGCTGGTTAAATACCAGGCCGGTGGCCAGGCAGCCCGCCACAAGGGCGCTGACAATTTTTTTACCCAAAGGAACTCACTCCTTAGTATCATTTTACCAGTATAGACGTTTCACCCTGAACTTTGTTACAGGGATCTGGGAATGATTTGCACCGGTGGAAAATGATACGTGAAAAAACGGCCCCGGCTTGGCCGGGGCTTTACAGTAGGGATAATGGAGGAGTGTATAGGAGTGTATATATAAAAATCAAATATTAATATTAAATGGCTTCATCACCCTGTTCCCCGGTCCTGATGCGAATGACATTGCTAACCGGGTACACAAATATTTTGCCGTCTCCGATTTCTCCGCTGCGGGCTGCATCACTGATGGCTTTAACACAAGCATCGACCCACTGGTCCCTGATAATAACCTCCACCTTTACCTTGGGTAACAGGTTTATGCTGTACTCCGCTCCCCGGTACACCTCGGTGCGCCCTTTTTGGTGCCCGCAGCCGATAACCTGGGAGACGGTCATCCCATGAATGCCCAGTTTATTCAGGGCGTCTTTGACTTCTTCCAGTTTACCGGGACGGATGATGGCTTCTATCTTGGTCATTGGGATTCCCTCCTTATTGGATACTGCTTTGCATTCTTAAACTGTTTTGACTACAGAGCTGCTGGCGCTCGAGGAAACCTTAACTTCTCTTGTCAGGGAACCGCCAAAGGTGTCCGCATAGGCATAGGCATTTTCACCGTGTACGCTTACATCAAGGCCGATCACCTCATCATCCACAGACACTCGCAGGCTGGTAAAGAGGCTGATGACTTTGAGAATAATGAAGGTGGCCAGGCCAGCAAAAAGAATGGTGGCGCCTACACCGATCAGTTGTGTGACAAGCTGGGCGGCGTTGCCGTAGAACAGGCCGTCGGCGCCCGCTTCGTTGACCGCTTTGCTGGCAAATAAGCCGGTGGCGATGGCGCCCCAGGTACCGCCTACACCGTGAATACCAAAGGCATCCAGTGAATCGTCATAACCCAGTTTGGATTTTACCACTGCAACGGCAAAGTAGCACAGGGGACCAACCACCAGACCAATGAGAATGGCAGGCATGGGAGCCACAAAACCGGCAGCCGGGGTGATGGCCACCAGACCGGCCACTGCACCGGAAACACAACCCAGTACGGTGGGTTTGCCGTGGTGGGCCCATTCCGCCAGCACCCAGGAGAGACCGCCCGCTGCAGCGGCAATGTGGGTTACCGCAAAGGCGCTGGCAGCCAGACCGTTGGCAGCCAAGGCGCTGCCGGCATTAAAACCGAACCAACCGAACCAGAGCAGCGTCGCGCCAAGAACCGTCATGGGAAGATTGTGAGGAACCATGGGTTCACTGCCGTAACCCTTCCTCTTGCCGATCACCAGGGCGGCTACCAATCCGGCCACACCGGAGCTGATGTGCACCACGGTGCCGCCGGCAAAGTCCAGGGCGCCCAACTGCATCAACCAACCGCCGCCCCAAACCCAGTGACACAGGGGGGAGTAAACAACGGATGCCCACAGGACGATAAAGGCCAGGAAAGCCGGGAAGCGCATTCTTTCAGCAATGGAACCGGAAATAATGGCAACGGTAATGAGAGCAAACATAAGCTGGAAAGCCATAAAGATAAAGTGGGGGATGGTGCCGCTGCCGGGCTCCTGCCCAACTCCCTTGAGCCCAAGATAATCCAGCCCGCCGATAATACTGTTGATGTCGGGCCCGAAGGCTAGGGTATAACCGTATAAAGCCCAAAGGATACTGACCACACAGATCACGATAAAACTCAGCATGATGGTACTGAGGACGTTTTTCTTCCTGACCATGCCGCCATAAAACAAGGCCAGGCCAGGGGTCATAATCATAACCATCGCCGTGCAGATAATGATAAAGGTGGTGTCACCGGTATCAATGGCAGGGGCATCGCCGGCCCAGGCGATACCGGGCAGTAATAATAAGGCCAGTAAAGAAATAAGGACTGTTTTTATCCTGCTCGTCATGGCTAAACCCTCCTGTTTAAATTTTTTATGAGAAGCCTTTCTGTGGGTACCCTGCTGCAGAAAGACTTCCGGTAAATAGTAAAAGCGCATATTCAAGGGGTTTCAGATATCCCTTAAATCAAGCGCCTTTGCTAATAACACCGCTTTGTGTTTGAAAGGCAAAAAGCGCCTTATGAAATAAGGTGGACCAACCTCATTCCAGAAGGCGCCTTTGCCCCAAAAATGTTATCCTAATGTTAAAAATAATAAGGCTCAACAACCGTTCGTCCGGTCATTGAGCCCTCATTGGCTTTATGCTTGGGGTACGCCTTTGTTCCCCTGCTGCTATTGTTATTATATTCCCTTCACTGTCTTTTGACAACGCCCCGGGGCAAGGAATTCTGTATACTTTGGTTAGACCTCCATTTCGTAGGCAGTAATAATGGCCTCCGCCACCGACTTCATGGTGGTCCTTTTTTTCATGGCCGTTTGCTGGATGGCTTTAAAAGCCTGCTCTTCGCTAAAACCCTTTTGCTTCATAAGAATCCCCTTGGCCCGCTCTACAATCTTTCTGGCTTTCAATGTCTCCTGCAGTTTATTCAACTGCTGCTGCAGCTGGGTATATCTTTTGTAGGAGGAGACGGCCGCCTCCACTGCCGCATAGACCTGATCCTCCAGGTAGGGGCGCATCAGGAAGGCGGAGGTCACCTCCCTAGCCCGCTCCACCAGCGCCTTGTTGCCCTGGGAAACCATCAGCACCGCCGGGGCGAGGTTTTCTTCCGTTAAGATTTTGGCCACCTGCATGCCGTCCAACACAGGCAGACGGTCGTCCAACAGCACCACTTCCGGCGAGGTGGTACGAACAGCCTTGAGAGCGTTCATACCGTTGCCGGCTTCCCCCACCACCCGGTAGCCAATGCGCGGCAGCATTTGCCTCAACTGCTCCAGTTCATTTTTGTCTCCGCTGGCCATCACAATCCGTCTCTGCATAATCCCTCTCCCGGCTACCCTGTATAAACCCGTGGGACCCTGCTTCCCACCCAGCAGACAACTTCATAGTTAATGGTACCCAACCAGGCAGCCACTTCTTCTACCGGTAATTTATTATTCTTATCCTGTCCGAAGATTATAACCGGGTCATTCACCTGAACCCCTGGAATATGACCCACGTCCACCATACACTGGTCCATGCAAACCCTGCCCACCACCGGCGCCCTCTGCCCCCGGACGAGCACCTGGCCCCGGGAGGAAAGCAGACGGGGATAACCGTCTGCATAACCAAGGGGCAGGGAAGCAATCACCGTTGGTCCCGGTACCGTATAGGTACAGCCGTAGCTGATCTTGGTTCCGGGCTCCACCTTTTTTACATGAGCAATTCTGGCCTTTAAGGTCATGGCCGGCTGTAAGTGAACCCTGGATTTATTTACTTGCTCCGAGGGATATAAACCATACATCATAATGCCGGGCCGAACCAGGTCCAGGTAGGATTCCGGAAAATCAATAATGGCGGCGCTGTTGGCACAATGCCGCAGGGGGAATGAAATCCCCCGGTGCTCCAGGTTGTTCAAAAGGGATAAAAACCGGTCAAACTGCCACCGGGTATAGCTCTTGTCCCTTTCGTCCGCCGCTGCAAAATGGGTGTAGATCCCTTCCGCCCTGAGCCCCGGCAGTTGGCAGATCCTTTTGATTGCCGCCGCTCCCTCTTCCCCGGCCGGAAAACCCAGTCTCCCCATGCCGGTATCTACCTTCAGGTGGACCGTTGCCCGGACGCCCTTGTTTTCAGCTGCCCTGGCAATTTGTTCGGCCATATCAAACCTGTAAACGGTTAATATGATTTGGTTTTCCAGGGCGCTTGCCAGCTGGTCCGGGCAAACATAGCCAAAAATTAAAACCGGCGCCTCAATGCCGGCCCTGCGAAGTTCCAGCGCTTCCGACAAACGGGCCACAGCCAGTCGCGTAGCCCCCGCTTCCAGGGCGGCCTTAGCCACCTGCACAGCGCCGTGTCCGTAACCGTTGGCCTTCACCACAGCCATAATTTCCCTGCGGGGCCCCACCAGCTTCCTTACTTCATGAATGTTATGACGGATGGCCCCCAGATTTATCTCTGCCCAAATGGGTTCAGTCATGTATCTACACCTGCCAGTAAAACATAAATCTGCCTCTATTGTAGCATAAACGCAAAAAAAATGCTTGGCCTGCGCCAAGCAAAGGATTATTTATGATCAGAAAGAATCGATTACTTCGGAAAGGGGCGTGTACTCCAGGTTCAGAGCTTCAGCCACAGCCTTGAAGGTGCACTTGCCGTCCACCACATTGACACCTTTGGCCAGGGCACAATTGTCTTGCACCGCCCTTAACCAGCCCTTGTTGGCCAGTTGCAGGGCGTAGGGCAGGGTTACGTTGGTCAGGGCAAAGGTGGATGTGCGGGCCACTGCGCCGGGCATGTTGGCTACGGAATAGTGGATAACACCGTATTTTTCATAGGTTGGTTCACTGTGGGTGGTCACCCGGTCGATGGTTTCAATGGAACCGCCCTGGTCGATGGCCACGTCTACAATGACAGACCCGGGCTTCATGGTTTTTACCATCGCTTCGGTAACCAGGCGGGGGGCCTTGGCGCCGGGAATCAGCACAGCGCCCACCAGCAAGTCGGCTTTTTTAACAGCTTCGGCAATATTGTAACTGTTGGACATCACGGTATGGATGCGTCCGCCGAACAGGTCATCCAGGTAACGCAAGCGGTCAACATTGACATCCAGGATGGTGACATTGGCTCCCAGGCCCATGGCCATCTTGGCAGCGTTGGTACCGACAATGCCGCCGCCTATGATGACCACTTCAGCGGCCGGAACACCGGGGACACCGCCCAGCAGGACACCTGCGCCGCCGTAGGTCTTTTCCAAATAACGGGCGCCAATTTGGATAGCCATGCGGCCGGCCACTTCGGACATGGGTGTTAACAGAGGCAGGGACCCGTTGTCCAATTGAATGGTCTCATAAGCGATGCCTACCACTTTCTTCTTCAGCAACGCCCTTGTCAATTCCGGTTCCGGCGCCAGGTGCAGGTAAGTAAAGAGCACTTGTCCTTCTTTGAATAAATCATACTCCGGCGGCAGGGGTTCCTTTACTTTCATGATCATATCGGCCCTGGCAAAGACCTCTCTGGCGGTATCCACAATTTGGGCGCCGGCTTCCAAATAAGCTTCATCGGTGATGCCGCTGCCCAGCCCGGCATTGTGTTCAATAATCACTTGATGGCCATTGTTCACCATGGCATGTACCCCTGCGGGGGTAATGGCAACACGATTCTCGTTATTTTTTATTTCCTTTGGTACTCCGATTAACACAGAAGTCGCCTCCTTGGGAGATGAATTACCAAAACAAAAAAGCAAAACTCATGCCAAATGATATTTCCGCGCCGGAACTCAAAAAAATAGATCCTTTTCTGTCAAATTTATCAATCTGGAAATTATTATTTCCAGATTCCCCTTCTTAACCGACAAATTGGCAAGATATATTTCCATATACGGAAATATATCTTGCCAATAAAATTAATTTTAAGTTTACCTGGCCTCAATAAAAAATTAATACATGAGGAGTAATATAAAAATGGTTTTTCCGGCCAACAAAAACTTCATATTCTCCTTATATTTTTTCAAACTCCTGCCGCCGACCGGGCAGGATATTTTTTGTCTCCACACTCACCAGCGGGGCCAGAAAACAGCCATTGCCGCTATAAAACCGTGGCAATTATTTAGGCCGACTCATTGACGTCCTTGAGGATGGTGCGGTTTGTTTTCACAGGTTCAATTCTTTCATTCCCCATGAGCAGACTTACGAAAACTCCCAATACCATGATGCCCGCAGCCACCAGGAAAACCACATGAAGCGAGTCTGAAAGGGCAACTTTCAGAGGCGGCAGCAAAATTTGCTGCCATTGTACAGGTATTTTATTAAGAGTTTCCGGGCTTAAAAGAGCATTAAATAAGCCCTGGGGATCAGACTGCGCCTTGGCCAGCATATTGCCAAAAGGCCCCGCTTGCATTGCCGGAATTTGTTGAACTATAGGGAAGAAATCCCTCTCTAATATTTTTACTGACTGGTGGTTCATGACCACTCCCAGAACGGTCATGCCGAGGGTTCCACCAATGCTGCGGAAAAACTGTGTTGCGGAGGTGGCCACCCCTCGTTGCTCGGGAGGGAATGCTTGCTGTACCGCTATGGTCAAGGTCGGCATGACAAAACCCATCCCGATGCCAAGGACGACAATATTGGCAATTGCACCCAGCTGGGTGGTATGCACAGTCATGGCGCTTAACCGGTAAAAACCCACTGTCATGATACCGGTACCCGCCACAAACAAGGTGCGAAAACCGGCTTTAGATATTAACTGCCCCCCAAGCATACTGGTAATCATCATGGCAAACATCATGGGAATCATAGTATTGCCGGATTGCGTGGCACTGACTCCCACCACCCCTTGCAGGAACAACGGCAAGAACATGATGGCGCCGAACATTCCTAAACCTAATAAAAATCCTACAATATTCGTTATGGCAAAAACCCTGTTCCTGAACAGGTCTAAACTTAGAATGGGTTCTTCTGCCTTTCTTTCGATAAACACAAAGGCCAGCAGAAAGATAAAAGCCAGGCCTAGCAATCCAAGAATCTGCCAGGAGCCCCAGGGGTAGTCCTTCCCTCCTAAACTCAGGCCCAGCAGAAGGGATACAACCCCTATCACAAGTGTTATAGCGCCCCAATAGTCGATAACCACCTTGTCTTTCAATCGTTTTTCACCCTGCAGACCTGAGAAAATCGCTACTGCAGCAACCATACCAACAGGCAGATTGATGTAAAATACCCAGCGCCAGGTGGCATAGTCAACAAACCAGCCGCCAATGGTGGGACCGATAATAGAAGACAAACCAAACACGGCGCCCATAACTCCCTGCCATTTACCACGTTTCTCAGGCGGGAAAATATCTCCCACAATTGTCATGGCCATGGGCATCATAATGCCGCCGCCCAATCCCTGCAAACCACGATAAATAATTAACTCGGTCATGTTTTGACTGGTGCCGCATAAAGCGGAACCTGACATAAAAACCAAAATCCCCGCTACATACAATATCCGGCGGCCGTATAAATCGGCAAGTTTGCCGGCGATGGGAACCACTGTTGTTGAACTCAACATGTAGGCCGTTGTGACCCAGGCCAAAATATCCAAACCGCCCAGTTCGCCGATGATTCTGGGCATAGCGGTACCAACAATTGTTTGGTCCAGGGAGGAAAAAAACATTCCCAGCAGCAGTCCTGCAATCAGGAGATTGCGTCTGGAACCTGTATTCATCATCAACATCACCTTTCTAAAGATGTTTCAGCAAGACACTTTGAATAATTAAAAATGCCCATGATCAGGAAAAGACACACGGGCACATATATAGCTAATTCCTTTTGGCATCTTCAGTTTCCAGGATCTTAGCCAGTTTTTCGTATATATTGAGCAGTTGTTCCAGTTCCTCACGTTCCAGGTAACCAAGGTAACGGGTTATGATATCGAGACGCTTTTTTTGAGCTTTAGCGAATACCTCTTTTCCCTTCTCAGTAATGTACACCACCACAACACGCCGGTCCTCTTCATTTCTTTCCCGCAAAATAAACCCGCTCTTATACATTCGATCTAGAATGGCGGTTATGGCGCTGGGTTGTACCCCCATTATTTCTGCTATTTCGGTCACGGTGCGCGGGTTATTTTTTAGGAGCCCTAAAACAAAAAACTGAGGTTGCGTCAAACCTTCTTCAAGACTAGATAACTTGGGCCCCAATTTTTTCATGGTTTTGGTAAAAGCCGCTTCCAATCGTTTGACGTAGCCGATCAGATATTCTTTATCAGCCATTGTTCGAGATCCCCCTGATAACTTGATATTATTTAATCTATTTAATATTTCATGTATTTAAATATACATGATAAAAAATAACATGTCAAATAGATGCTATTACCTTTTCATGCCCCGGTAAAAGCCACAGATGGCGACTTCAAAAAAATAACCACCTCTTCCGGCATGAGGTGGATGCTTTGGATTCTCTGTTCCATCATTAAATTAATCCAATTTGCTATGGTAAATTGGTTTTATTCAAGGCAGACTGCATGGCTTCCGGCAAAAACTCCAGTATATCTCCCGCCATGGTGCTGAGTTGACCCAAACGGCCGGCGGCCAGGTCGCCGGCGGCGCCGTGCAGATAGACACCGGCTGCTGCGGCTCGTTCCGGCGAAAATCCCTGGGCCAGCAGACCGGCGATCAGACCTGCCAGTACATCGCCGCTCCCTGCGGTGGCCATGCCCGGGTTGCCTGTGGGATTGATGTAGAGACTGCCGTCCGGCGTCCCGATGACCGTGCGGGCCCCCTTTAAAACAGTCACCAGGTTCCACCTTTGGGCCGCTGCCCTGGCCAGATCAAGCCGGTTTTCCTGCACCTCGGCCACTGTGAGATCCAACAGGCGTCCCATTTCTCCGGGGTGCGGGGTGAGGATGGCCGGTACCGTCAGCTTCGCCAGAAGGTCTGTGGCGCCGGCCAGAGCATTGAGGGCGTCTGCGTCAATGACAACCGGGATGGTCAACCTGGGCAGCAGCGCCCGTATGAGTTCAACGGTTTCCGGATGGGTGCCGATGCCGGGACCGGTGACCAGGACATCTGCCGAACGGCAGGCCGCCAGAACAGGTTCCAGGGCGGCAGCCGCCAGGGTCCCCTCTGTGGTCTCCGGCAGCCCCCTGGTCATGGCTTCATCAATGGCGGCGGCTGCTTCCGGCTGTGAACTTTCCGGCAAAGCCAGGGTAACCAACCCGGCCCCGGCCCTGAGGGCTGCCTTGGCTGCCATACGAGCTGCCCCGGTCATCCCCCGGGAGCCGGCCAGCACCAGCACCCGGCCGTAGCTGCCCTTGTGTGCATCCGATTGTCTGGGTTTAAACCAGGAAGCAATCATTTCCCCGGTCAGCAGCTGCCTGGGAATCTCCTTGCTTTCGGTCAGGGTTCTGGGCAGGGAAATATCCACCACGTGCAGTTTACCGGCATAACCGGCCCCGGGTTCCACCACCAGGCCGATTTTGGGTAAGCCGAAGGTAACGGTGTGGTCCGCCCGGATACAGGGGCCGTTGGCCCGTCCGGTATCCGCTTCCAATCCCGAAGGAATATCCACCGCCACCACCGGTAAAGGGCTGGCATTGATTAACTCAATGACCCGCCCCGTCTTTTCATTGACACTGCCGCGGAAACCGGTGCCGTAAAGGGCGTCAACAATAAGGTCGGTGTTGAGCAGGGCCACCTTGACGATATTAATACCGTTGACCTGGTTCACCTGGTAAACCGGCTGCTCCATCTTCTGCCAGATGTTGAGATTGACCCGGGCATCCCCCTGAAACTCCTCCGGGTCTGCCAGCAGGAGAACCTTAACCTGGCCCCCCCGGTTGTGGAGGTGCCTGGCCACCACCAGGCCATCGCCGCCGTTGTTGCCTTTGCCCACCAGGATGGTAAAGACTTTACCTTTAATTTCTTTAAGAATATCCTGAATGACCTCCACCACTCGCAGACCGGCATTTTCCATCAGAACAACCCCCGGGATGCCGTACTGTTCCATGGCCCGCCGGTCGATCTGTTTCATTTCGGCTGCTGTTGCGATACGCACTATTCTCTACCCTTCCTTCCCTACAGCCACCGCAAAGGCCACCGCCCTGCCCCGGTCATGGGAGATACTGACCAGCACCCTGGCAATGCCCATTTTTTCTGCCAGCTCCAGGGCCGGTCCCGCAAGTTTCACTTCGGGCTTGCCCAGGTAATTGGGCAAAATCTCAATGTTGGTCCATCTTAATTCCCTCAGTCCGGTGCCCAGTGCCTTTAGGATGGCTTCTTTGGCCGCAAAGCGGCCGGCCAGGCAGTGTACCTTGCCCTTGCAGTGCTCCTGCTCCGCCGGAGTAAAGACCCGATCCAAAAACTGCTGGCCGGCACGGCTGACGGCCAGTTCAATTCTTTCTATTTCGATAATATCTGCACCGATCCCCTTCATCCTGCCACCTCCGAAAATTCTATTACCTATAAGTTTACACGAAAAGTCTGCCCTTTGCAGGCAGACTTCCAGAGAACGGCAAAGATTTTAAAACCCTAATATTTTTCGCAGCTTCTTGGCCTGAGCCCGGCTCACCGGCACCTCGCTGCGCTCCTTGTCTTCCAGCACCAAATTATAGGTGCCGTTAAAGAAGGGCACAATTTCCTTCACTTTATGAAGGTTCACAATGTAGCAGCGATGGGTGCGGAAGAACATGCCGCCACCCAGCCGGGCTTCCAGTTCCTTCAGGGTAAAACGGGTAAACAGTTTATCGGAAAAGGTTTTAATATAGACATAATCACTTTCGGTAAAGGCATAAAAAACATCACTGATATCCACCAGAATGGTCTTCCCCTGTTTCTCGGCGGGGATACGGTTAATTTTTATTTCCCCGGTGTCGGCAGGGCTTTTGTTTGTATCCGCAGTTAAGTTTGCATGAACCGGCACCGGCGTACAGGCTTCCCTTTCCTGTTGCGCCTTGATGACCCGGTCAATGGCTCGTTTTAAACGCTTTTCGTCAACGGGCTTCAGAATGTAATCCACTGCATTGACATCGAAGGCCTCCAGTGCGTGTTCGTCATAGGCGGTAACAAAAATGACAAAGGGTGGCCTGGGCAGTTCCTGAATGACCGCGCCCAACTCCAATCCATTCATACCCGGGAGGTTGATATCCAAAAACAGTATCTGATATTCCAAGGCTCTGATCAACGCCAGAGCCTCTGTGGCACTGGTGGCTTCCCCGACAATTTCAATGTTGTTAAAGCGCCCCAGCATAAAACGCAATTCCTGCCGGGCCGGGTATTCATCATCCACGATCAGGGCCTTTAATGTCACGCCAATCCCTCCTTAATCATCATCGTCATGGAGCATCAGGGGCACCCGCAGCCAAACGGTGGTCCCGTAACCAGGTTCACTTTCTATGTGCAGGCCGTGGTCTTCCCCAAACAGCATCTTCAATCGTTCATTTACATTGGAAAGCCCGACGCCGCTGCCGGAACCGAAACCGGGCTCAAAGATTCTGGGCATGATGTCCGGCTGAATGCCGACCCCGTCATCCGTGATGGCAATTTCAATCTCATCTCCCCGGAGCTGGGCAGATATCTGAACCGTCCCCGGTCCTTCTTTAGGGGTAATACCGTGCCGGACGGCGTTTTCCACCAGGGGCTGCACCGTTAACACCGGAATCCGGTAGTGCAAGAGTGATTTATCTATATTCCTCAGAACGCGTAATTTTTCCCGGAAGCGTGCCTTTTCCAGCACCAGGTAGGTATGAATATATTCCAGTTCCTCCTGCAGGGTGATAAAGCGGCCGTGGCGTTTCAGGGAATGACGGAAAAAAGAAGCCAGCCGGATCAGCAGCCTGCGGGCGGTCTCCGGATTGGTGCGGGTAAACATACTGATGGTATTGAGGGTGTTAAAGAGAAAATGCGGGTTGATCTGGGCCTGCAGGGCATCCAGTTCGGCTTTGGTGGCCAGTTGGGCCTGGTGGTCCAGTTCTGCCAGTTCCATTTGCACCCCCAGCAGTTGAGCGACCCCGACGGCCAGTTTCACCACGCTGCCCGGAATTTGTCCCTTATGGGTCTGGTAAAGCTTCACCGTACCCATCACTTTTCCCCTGCAAATTAGCGGGGCAATGACGGCGGATTCCAGGGGACAGTCGCAGTCTTTAACAGGACAATTAAACTCCCCTTTATGCTGGACCACCTTTAATTCCCCTGTGGCAATGACCTCCCGGGTGGCCTGGGTGACAATGGAACCTCCCACCGGGTGGTTTTCACAGCCGGTGCCCAGAAAGGCCAGCACCTTTTCCCGGTCGGTAATGGCCACCGCCGCCACATCACTGATTTTTTGAATAATTTCAGCGGTTTTCTGGGCGGTTTCCTTGTTTAGCCCCCGGCGCAGGAAAGGCAGTGTCTCATTGGCAATCTGCAGGGTTGGGGCAAAGGACTTCTCATCCACCCTTACGGTTAAAACCCGTTTCAAGGGGCGGAACCCCAGTATGATAAAGGTCCCTATAAAACCCGCCAGGCACAGAACCACAAAGGCCGGCCACATATCTGGGCGCCAGAGGACAAAAAGAATACCCAGCGTTGCCTGCATGGCTGCCAAACGCAGAATGGTGGTGACTTCCGGTGTACGGAAGCCAAATTTTTTATTTAAATATTGACTTAATAATCGCAATTTTTCCATATGTTTTACTTCTACATCCAATATATCACTTCCTTCAAAATTCAAAAAAACAGGGGCAGGTAATGTATACCTGCCCGGGGAGGAGTAAGAAGATTCTATTGTGACGGTTGGGGCATCTGCTATTCTTTTAGTGATACTCTCTGCTTCATTAACTGATCGATCACTGCGGGATCGGCCAGGGTGGTTGTGTCGCCCAGCACCCGGCCTTCGGCGATGTCCTTTAACAAACGCCTCATAATCTTGCCGCTGCGGGTTTTGGGCAATTCCCAGGTGCAAATAATTTCTTCCGGACGGGCCAGGCCGCCGATTTTCTTGGCCACATGGTTCTTCAAATCCTTCTCCAGTTCCGGCGACCAGGCAATGCCTTCCCGCAGGGTGATAAAGGCAGATACCGCTTGCCCTTTTAATTCATGGGAGCGACCGATAACAGCTGCTTCAGCCACCGCCGGGTGTTCCACCAGGGCGCTTTCCACTTCAGCAGTGCCGATCCTGTGACCGGACACGTTAATGACATCATCCACCCGGCCCAGGACCCAGATATAGCCGTCTTTATCCCGGCGGGCGCCGTCACCGGTAAAATACATGCCTTCAAACCGGCTCCAGTAGGTATCCACATAGCGCTGGGGATCCTTGTAGACGGTGCGCAGCATGGAGGGCCAAGGTTTCTTGACAACCAGGTAACCGCTCTCCCCTGCTTTGACCGGTTCGCCCAGTTCATCCACCACATCCACAAACACGCCGGGCATAGGTATGGTGGCGGAGCCCGGCTTGGTTGGCACCAAGCCCGGCAGCGGGGCAATCATGACACTGCCGGTTTCGGTTTGCCACCAGGTGTCCACAATGGGGCATCTCTCTCTGCCGATATGTTTATGGTACCACAGCCAAGCTTCCGGATTGATGGGCTCACCCACCGAACCCAGCAGCCTGAGGGAAGATAAATCCCTGCCGGCAGGGTAACTTTCTCCCCACTTCATAAACAACCGGATGGCAGTAGGGGCTGTATAGAAAAGGGTAACCCGGTATTTCTCAATGAGTTCCCAAAAACGGTCCCGCTCGGGGTAATCCGGCGCCCCTTCATAAATAAAAACCGTTGCCCCGTTGGCCAGAGGACCGTAAACCAGATAACTGTGGCCGGTAATCCAACCGATATCAGCCGTACACCAGTACACGTCATCTTCTTTAAGATCAAAGATATTGCGGTGGGTAGAAGTGACGCTGGTCAAATACCCTCCTGTGGTATGAACAATGCCCTTGGGCTTGCCGGTGGTGCCGCTGGTATACAAAACAAACAGAATATCTTCGGCATCCATGATTTCCGGTTCGCAAACAATAGGCGCATTTTTCATCAGCTCGTGGTACCAGAGATCCCGACCCGGTTCCATATAAACTTCACTGCCAGTCCTTTGCACCACCACAACCTTTTCTACACTGGAACACTGGGCTAAAGCCGCATCCACATTTTGCTTGAGGGGGATGGCCTTGCCCCGCCGCCAGCAAGCATCCGACGTAATAACCACCCTGGCTTCGGCATCCTTGATGCGATCCCGCAGCGCTTCGGCAGAAAACCCTCCGAAGACCAGGCTGTGGGGCGCCCCGATGCGGGCACAGGCCAGCATGGCAATAACAGCCTCCGGAATCATCGGCATATAGATGGTGACAACGTCACCCTTGACCACTCCTAAACTTTTCAGCACATTGGCAAATTTGCTGACTTCCCGGTGCAGGTCCTGATAGGTTAAGACCACCTGGTCACCCGGTTCCCCTTCAAAAATAATCGCCGCTTTATTTCTACGCCAACCGTCCAAATGCCGGTCAACACAATTGACACAGGCGTTTAACTTGCCCCCCACAAACCACTGGGCAAATGGGCTCTGCCACTCCAGCACCTTATCCCAGGTCTTGTACCAGTGAAGCTTCTTGGCCTCTTCGGCCCAAAAACCTTCATAGTCCATGCCTGCCCAGTCGTAGATGCGAGCATCCCGGACATTGGCCCGGGCGGAAAAAGAGATATCGGGATAATAAACCTGCTCCTCCGAAGCAAACGCGACATTTTTTTGGTTAAACATAACCCTACCTCCCAAGCCATTATTATATTTTTATCTTACTGAATAGGGGACTCGGGGTATATGATTTTCCCGTTAAAGGGAAGAAAGCACCCCTTTTCTGATCATTCTCTCCCCGAACGGCGCCATCTCATGGTTTAAAGGGTTAACACCCGTCGGTTGACCGTTAAAACGTTAAATAAACCGTTAAAGTTGGGTTTTCAACCTTTGGCGCGAAAAAGCAGGAACCTTTAAAGTGTGTTAACCGGCCTTTAACCCTTTATTAACCGAATTCTAACCAGCCTGTGGTACATTGAATTAACCAAGAACTACCAGGGGTGGAATGGCAATTGTTTCTTAACAAGTTAACCGGCCAGTTTAAATCCTCAATGCGCAGGTTTATAAAACGCAAAAGCCTTTTCCTTTATCTACTGGAGGGTAGCTCCTTCCTGGAAAAACTTGTTGAAATGATGACCCGGGGGTCTTCTGTCCTGCTCCTCTATGTGGACATCGCGGACTTTCACCAGGTGATGCAGCTCCATGGCGAAACCGCTGCTAAAAGGGTTCTTAACATACTTCTTTCAGCCCTGGGGGAAAGGGCGGGAGAATTTATCAACTGCTCCGGGGAAATCATCGTGGAAAATTTATGGGGGGACGACTTTTTAGTCCTTTGTCGTCAGGAAAAAACGCTTCCTCCGGAACAACTGAACAAAATGGCCACTGCCATGCGCATCGCCCTGGAAGAAGCATTGAAAACAGAATTGATCAAGATCACCGGCAACACCGTTAAACTTCACGTTGGTTATTCCACCATCACCAGGGGGCTGAAAAACCCTGAACAAGCGCTGTATACCGCACTGAAAGAGGCCCAAAAGGTGGCCAAAGGCGCCTGGGACCAGCAGATGGTGCACCTGCTGGGAGAGTTTAATGATTTATTGGAGAATAAAAAATTCCGCATTATTTACCAGCCCATCGTTTCTTTACAGACCGGTGAAATCCTGGGTTGGGAAGCCTTAACCCGGGGACCGGAAAACAGCTACTTTTTATCCCCGGCCGTCATCTTTAACTATGCCGAGGAAGCGGGTCTGCTTTTTCCCCTGGAAAAGGTTTGCCGGGAATTAGCCATCAAAAACTTTGATCTTGTGGATAGCAGTAAAAAACTTTTCCTCAACATCCACCCCCAAACCATTAACGACCCCCAGTTTGTTAAAGGCGAGACCATTAAAATGCTAAAGGACAGTCATTTGAGTCCCCATAATCTCGTATTTGAGATTACCGAACGGCAGGGCATCCATGACTTTCATCAATTTAATAAGACACTGGCCCACTATCGAAATCAGGGATACCGGGTGGCGGTGGACGATGCAGGGGCAGGTTTTTCCAGCCTGCAGGCCATTGCCGAAGTAAGGCCGGAATACATAAAAATTGACCACTCACTGGTGAAGGACATCAACTCCAACCGGGTTAAGCAGGCTCTGTTAGAAACCTTTGTTACCTTCGCCCAGAAAATCGGCTGCTCCATCATCGCTGAAGGGATTGAAACCGAGGCAGAGTTGACAACCCTTCGTTCCATCGGGGTGCATTACGGCCAGGGGTATTTTTTGGCTCGCCCCGCCTCCCCCATGCCTTCGGTACGGACCGAGGCGCTCAATAAAATTCTTTCCCTGGCCTCCCGCAACCCCACCGATGTCTGGCAAAAGGCCTTCCCCATCGGAGAAATCACTGAACCGGCGGTGCAAGTCACAACAGACACACCCGTTCGCAGACTGAAAGAGATGATGGACAGCAACGATATGGTTAACGGGGTCGTGGTGCTGGAGGGCAATCGACCTGTGGGTCTGTTGATGCGTCATCACCTGGACCGTTACCTGGGAACCCAATACGGGGTGGCCCTTTATTTCGAGCGACCGGTGTCTATGATTATGGATGCTGACCCCCTTATTGTGGATACATCTTTGCCCATTGAACAGGTGTCCCAACTTTCCATGAACAGGGACAAATTAAAACTCTACGATTACATCGTTGTCACCAGGGACAACCAACTGCACGGGGTGGTGTCGGTGCAAACCCTGCTGGACACCATGACCAAAATTCGCATGGAGGTGGCCAAGGGGGCCAACCCCTTGACCGGTTTGCCCGGCAACTTAACCATTGAAAGGGAGATCAACAACCGCCTGACGGAAAAATCCCCCTTTGCCTGTATCTACGTTGACCTAGATAACTTTAAGTCCTACAATGACCGTTATGGTTTTGAAAACGGCGACCGCTTAATCCTGCTGGCCGCCAGACTGTTGACCGGCGTGGTTCGCAAATATGGAGGTTCCCTGGATTTTGTCGGGCACATCGGCGGAGATGATTTTATTGTTCTTACCCACAAGGAGAAAGCGGAAGAGATATGCCGGCGTTACATTCGGTATTTTGATCGTTTGGTGAAAAACTTGTATTCCACCGAGGACAAAAACCTGGGTGGCTTCTATGGCATCAACAGGCAAGGACAGGAAATCTGGTTCCCGCTGGTGTCGGTTTCCATGGCCATTGTTGATTGCGCCGGCCACTGCTCGCCGGAACAGTTGGCAGAAACAACCGCTCAATTAAAACATTATGCCAAATCCAAATCTGGCAGTATTTATGTCCGGGACCGGCGGCAACCTTCAAGAACACATGCATAGACCGGTCCAAGTCAAGAAACCACAAGGGCCTCCTTATAATCGTTAGCAAGCCGACAAATAAATTGTGTGCTGGAACACATTTCATTTGTCTATTATCTGATAACATATCAATAAGTAATTTACAATCAATTGCAAGGAGGAGCCATCATGCTGCTGATTAATGTCGCGGAACTGGCCAATAAAGAATCTCTGACCTGCGAAGAAATGCACCGGGCCTTTGCAGCCCTTTATAAGCTTGAATACAACCCGGTTGCGGTTAAATTTTATTTTGATCAGGAAGAATTTGATAAACTTGCGGCAGAAAAAATCCCCGGCCCGAAGATGACTTTCTGCCAGGCGGTTTTAGCCTCTCGCATGGATAACTACATTGTAAAAATCACCGACGACAAACTTCTTTGTGATAATGCCCGGACAGTTTTTGGTTTCCGTGCCGCCACCGAGGAAGAGGTTAAGGATCATTTGAAATATACCACTGATTGGGATTTGGCCCAAAAATGTCTGGAAGCCAAACCCAAATTACCCCTGGGGGAATTGAAGGGCATTATGACCGCTCCCCTGTATAAAACACCGGTGGAACCCGATGTGGTTTTCTTCATCGTCAACCCCTTTCAAGCCTACCACATCCTGAATGATTACATCGGAGGGACCAAAGTTCCCACCGTCGCTTCCACCCATACTGTCAACTCGGCGGTCTGCGGCGGTACCGTGGACTGTTACCTGAACCACAACGCCGGCATGAAAACCATGTGCGCCGGCAGCTTTACTTCCGGCAAGACCGAAAAGGGTGAAGTCAATGTTTTCATCCCCGGAGACCAAATTGAAGCCGTGGCCAAACAGTTATTAAAGAGAAGTCGTCATTACGGCGGCGGCGCATCCTTTATCGGCGCCGGCGGGCAGGAATACCCCGGTATGGATGTATGCAAAAAATGCCCGATGATTCGATTTAAGGATGAAGAAAGGTAAGAGACTATTCATACAAGGGGCTCTTTCCCGGAAAGTGCCCCTTTTTATTGACACAAGGAATAATCAGTGATAAAATTATTAAATAATCTGAAGGGGGGTGACTCCATGACGAAGGAATTAATTGATCAAATCCTTGAAGAAATTGGTCTGGAAAAAGTCGACAATACTGAAGAAGAACCGTCCCAGTAAAAAACCGAAGGCAAATAACGCTGTCGCCTTCGGTTTTTTATTTATTTTGCTTACTATTGAACCCGGGGAGTTTTTTCTTCGCTGTAGTCGATTTTTTCCAGACCGATATCCTCCAGGATTTTGTTGATGAGATCCTTCGACATTTTATCACTTCCCTTTCCTTACAAATAAAAACAAAAGGGCAACGATTAAACGCGCCCTTGCCGTTTTCATGAACTGATGCAACGTTGCACCTATTTATTTTTTTGAAAGTATAGCAGATAGAACAACAAAGTTCAACAGGTTTTCAGTATGAATACAATACACACCTTACTGGTTGGCTTGAAAACTTTCCTTCGGCCCTTCTTCTTTAAACAGGGCGGTGGATAAATAACGCTCTCCGGTATCCGGCAGTAAGACCACGATCAGTTTTCCTGCATTTTCCGGCCGCCGCGCCACCTCCAGGGCCGCGTAGAGGGCCGCCCCGGCAGATATGCCCGCTAGGATCCCCTCCTGCCGGGCTAACCGCCTGGCGGTCTCCATGGCCTGATCTCCGGTTACCTGAAAAACTTCATCCACCAATTTAAGATTTAAAACCTGCGGGATAAATCCCGCCCCGATGCCCTGGATGGGGTGAGGTCCGGGAGAGCCGCCGGAAAGGACCGGAGATTGGGCCGGTTCCACTGCCACCGCTTGAAAATCAGGCTTTCTTTCTTTAATATATTTGGCAACGCCGGTAATGGTGCCCCCTGTGCCCACGCCGGCCACAAAGATATCCACCTTCCCCCCGGTATCTTCCCAGATTTCCACTGCGGTATTTTCCAAATGGGCCCGCGGATTGGCCGGATTGGCAAACTGCTGCAGCATCATGGCATTCCCCAGGCCGGCTGCCAGTTCTTCCGCCCTGGCAATGGCCCCCCTCATTCCCTGTTCGCCGGGTGTTAAAACCAGCTCCGCCCCGTAGGCCTTTAAAAGGCTGCGCCGTTCCTGACTCATGGTTTCCGGCATGGTTAAAATAAGCCGTATACCCATGGCGGCGCAAATCATGGCCAGGCCCACTCCGGTGTTGCCGCTGGTGGGTTCAATCAACACACTGTCTTTACTAATGACGCCCCGCTGCAGGGCATCGGTGACCATGGCATATGCGATCCTGTCCTTGACACTGCCGCCGGGATTGAAAAATTCCACCTTGGCCAGCACCTCTGCAGCCAACCCCCTGGTCAGGTGATTTAAACGCACCAGAGGCGTGCGGCCGATGGTTTCCAAGATACTGTTATAAACAGGCATGAGCGATCCTCCGCTATATTATTTTCTTTATATAATAGAACAAACAAACAGAATTATACAGAGTATGCATTAAAATCATATCCGGTCGCCCTTAATTCACCTTCATGATTCAGTTATTTCTTAAACAAACAAAAAACCTCCATCCAAAGACGGAGGTATAACTTCTTTGAGTATCATAGCCAGCGGCCCCGTTCCAAACTCCTAGTGTTCTGAGATAAGCCTTTGTTTAATAGCAAGCAGCATAGTTTTTAATGCTTCCTTTTCGTTTTGATTTGCTATATAACAAGGTATGGTGATATTGCGCGCCGGACCATGGGCCGTGCCTAAGGTAAACCCGTTACCTATCCTAACCAGGCTTATTCGCCAATATTCTGTCTCGCCAGAGGCATTTTCAAATGAATGCAAGTAAGTTGAGCAGAACTTCAAGGCTGTTTACCCCCTTTTGTGTTACAACAAATTTCGTCACGAAAGGAGGTTTTACCTTTGAAGCAAAATTCCGAATATATCTTGAAGGTGCTGCAATTGTCAAATATTTTCTGGTAAAATTTTCAGACTAGCAGAACTAATTTGTTTTTGCAAGAATATATATGTATGAATGTGATCGTTCTGTGATATTGTCACCTTAAAATTAATCTGTGAAAATGTCACCATGAAAAAGGTGATGGTAACATTGTCACAGTCTGAACTTAATAGGGTGCTTGTTGGTAAGGCCCCTTGGGGGCCTTAAAATTTTTGCCAGGCACAACAAGATGTTATAGTCTGCTTAAGATTTATAAATAAAAGTTATTTGTGATATGACAAATCATTATGATAAAATAACCTGGGGAGAATGGGGAAGGTCCCCCCACGGGCTGCAAACCCGCTGGCCCGCCTGTAGCTCAGGTGGGAGTCCGGTTCGATTCCGACTTCTCCCCTCCAAACACAAATCATGGTTCATTAGCACACTTGGTAGAGCAGGCGACTCTTAAAACATAGCAGCCCCAACAGTAACAACTGCAATAACAGTCAACAAAACCCGGGTATATTTAGCCATAACCCGGGGTTTTTTATTGTGGCAGTAGGATGTGCCCGCAATAAGACTACTTCAGTAAATGTATATATGTGTTATAAATTGTTAAAATATACTATCGAACAGAATGGTTTACCATTGGTAATATTCTATTGATCATTAGCCTTGTCCTTTGGCGTAAATACCGCTGCCGACTTACCAAAGCCTTTGCCATTAATGCAGCATTTAAAACAACAATGGTGGTGGATTTGCCTTGCGACGGATAAACAGAAAATATTCCTTTTTTAAAAGCACAGGCCTTAAATGGTATCTGATAACCGGGTTAATAACTGTAATGGCTCTGACGGTTTTCTTCTTGATAGTTAATCAAATTTCCCATGAACCGCCTCCCTCTCCATCATTAAACAAAAATATCAGCCATAATCAAAATGTTTATATTATCTTTTTAAACGGGTTGGGATGCCATTATAACGGCAATTTATCAGAGGCTCTGGGTTTTCCCAGTATTAGAAGGTCTTTGGCTAGGGCAGGTTATTCCTTCTTTGACGATCGTTTTTTACTTTTCAGTTATAGGGGCGGGCAAGTCATTGAAGGAATTTGGCGGCCCCAAAAATATTCAGCTAAAGATACCGGCCAACCAATTTCTTTAAGTGTCAGCCGATTAGCACATCTAATTGATAACTTTTCCCTGGCTCACCCGGAAGCTAAATTTATTTTAGTGGGTCACAGTTTGGGAGGAAGAATTGCCCTGGATTATGTTTGTACAACCAGCCTTGAAAACAGACAAAAAATTAAGGGGGTGATTACTCTAAATTCACCCTTACTGGGCGTTGAAACCAAAGTTCCGGATGTAATAACTCATCTTTTGGGATATAGCAACAGTCTCTTAGCCAGCCCGGCGGTAAAGCAATTGCTCCGGGAATTTAATTATCGGCAGGAAATGGTTCGCATGCGCCGGGAAACCATTAGGGAACTCCAGGATCAGGGTTTACAAGTGGCTACCTTTGCCACCCAACAGGACCTGGTTGTTAAACCCTTTACCGGTTGCCTTATGGATGAGAGGGGCAAGCCTGTTACTCATGGATTCATCGTTAATGTTAAGGTGAAGAAAATTTCTCTAAGAGAAATCTTTGGCCATATGGGAATATTGGAACATCAAGCTGTGCTGAGATATATTACTTCCCTTTGTTTAAAGTGACGCCAGCACATGATGTCATTACAGGCCTTGGCTTGCTGTGGGGATAGAGTATAGGTTTGTTCATACGAGGGGTAAAAATTAATAAAAACATCCTGTATGGGAATCATTTTGTGTGTCACCATAACAGGTGTCAAGGAGGACTCTTGATACCCATAAGGCTCTTTGATGTCATGTGAAGATATGTCAACGTGGTTTGAAGATTCTTATGACCCAGCATTTGCTGGATAAAAACTGGATTGACTCCATCCTGTGGAATTTTTTGGGCATTCCATTAGGTGTTAATTTCCTTATTGGTTTAGGCTGGTAGGTTCCGTTTAGGAGCTGTTCTCTAATTTCAGGCCAGTGGGCTTTGAGGAATGGACGAAGGGATGCAAGGACTTTGCTTTGTTATGCAAGCTCATCCAGCTGCTGTTAGCCTCACCTGGGGTTCGTGGTCCTCGGCCGGAGGTTTGCCGCCGACTTCCTTCAGATTCCACCTCGCGATGAACACCCTTGTCTTGAGCTACGGTTACTGCTACCTTCACCGTTCGGGACTTTCACCCTATAGATAACGCCCATGCCGGGCGCACATAAAAAAAGAGGCCTCCTTATGCGAGGCCTCTTTTTTTATCTATCAGGCTGTTGGACGTTGCCTTACATCATGCCGCCCATGCCGCCCATGGGGTTGGTGTTTTCTTTTTCAGGTTTCTCGGAAACCAGGGTTTCGGTGGTCAGGATCATAGCTGCGATGGAAGCAGCGTTCTGCAGGGCAGAACGGGTTACTTTGGCAGGGTCAACAATACCGGCAGCAATCATATCGACATACTGTTCGGTCATAGCGTTGAACCCGATACCTTTGGCAGCAGCCCTTACCTTTTCAACCACAACGGAACCTTCGAGACCGGCGTTATTGGCAATCTGACGGAGAGGCTCTTCCAGAGCACGCTTCACAATATCCACACCAGTCTTGGCGTCACCTTCTGCCTGGATGGTGTCCAGGGCATCAATGATATCTACATAAGCGGTACCGCCACCGGGTACAATACCTTCTTCAACGGCGGCACGGGTTGCGTTGAGAGCATCGTCAATGCGCAGTTTCTTTTCTTTCATTTCCACTTCAGTGGCTGCGCCAACCTGGATTACAGCTACGCCGCCAGCCAGCTTGGCCAGGCGCTCCTGGAGTTTTTCACGGTCGAAGTCGGAAGTGGTTTCTTCAATTTGTTTCTTGATTTGAGCGATACGGGCTTCAATCTTGGACTGGTCGCCGGCGCCGCCAACAATGATGGTTTCTTCTTTCTTAACACGGACCTGGCGGGCAGTACCCAGCATATCCAGGGTGGCTTTATCCAGCTTGAGGCCAACTTCTTCGGTGATGACAGTACCGCCGGTGAGAATGGCGATGTCTTCCAGCATGGCCTTGCGACGGTCACCAAAGCCGGGCGCCTTAACAGCAACCACATTCAGAGTGCCACGCAGTTTGTTCAGTACCAGGGTGGCCAGAGCTTCGCCTTCCAGGTCTTCGCAGATCAGCAGTACGGGCTTATTGCCGGTTTGAATGACTTTTTCCAAGATCGGCAGAATTTCCTGAACGGAAGAAACTTTCTTATCAGTAATTAAGATGTACGGATCGGAAAGAGAAGCTTCCATCTTGTCGGTATCGGTAATCATATAAGGGGAGATGTAACCGCGGTCGAAGTTCATCCCTTCCACCACTTCCAGGGTGGTGCCGATACCTTGGGATTCTTCAACGGTAATAACACCGTCTTTGCCTACTTTCTCCATAGCTTCGGCAATCAGGTTACCGATGGATTCGTCGTTGGCGGAAATGGTTGCCACTTGAGCAATGGCCTCTTTGCTTTCAATGGGTTTGGCCATGGCTTTGATTTCTTCAACAGCCTTTTCTACAGCCTTCTCAATACCGCGCTTGATAATCATGGGGTTGGCGCCGGCGGCTACGTTTTTCAGACCTTCACGCACCAAGGCCTGAGCCAGTACGGTAGCGGTGGTGGTACCGTCACCGGCTACATCATTGGTCTTGGTGGCCACTTCTTTCACCAGCTGAGCGCCCATATTTTCAAAGTGATCGGCCAGCTCAATTTCCCGGGCAATGGTTACACCGTCGTTGGTGATGGTGGGTGCACCGAATTTCTTGTCGATGACTACGTTACGTCCTTTGGGGCCGAGGGTTACTTTTACGGCTTCGGCCAGGGCGTTAACGCCTCTTTCCAGCGCTTTGCGAGCATCCTCGCGGAAAATAATTTCTTTAGCCAAGGTTCATGACCTCCTTCGATATCAAAACATGAGATGTACTAAATTTAGGTAAGTACCAACGGGTATTTATTCAATGACAGCAAGAATATCCATTTCACGCAGAATTAAATATTCTTCTTCATCAATTTTTACTTCATTGCCTGCATACTTGGAGAAAAAGACTTTGTCGCCAACTTTCAGGTCGATGGTGGCACGCTGTCCGTTTTCCAGCAGACGGCCGGGTCCCACGGCAATAACCTCTCCCTGCTGGGGTTTCTCCTTCGCAGTGTCCGGCAGAACAATGCCGCTCTTGGTCTTTTCTTCCTGGGGCAGCGCCTTCACAACTACCCTGTCACCTAATGGTTTAATCACAAAAAACCCTCCTTTTAAATTATATTAAGGTTTTTTAATTTACGGGTCTGGATTTGTTAGCACTCATTAACGTTGAGTGCTAACATCCAGTAAATATAATACAGAACAAAAAAATTAAAAGCAAACACCCGGACAACAAAATAATCCGATTTAGCTGTGCCAAAAACCAAATTACGGGTATTTATCTTTTAATTTCTCCTTCTACATTACATTTACTGGGTTTGTTAATTCATCCATCACCCAGAAAATATTTTTACCATATACCTGGTTTTTTTATGCAATTGTATTTTAAATTTTTTCCATTTTTCTCATAATACTCGGTAAACTCCAATGAGCAGTTTCTCACTTCCAACCTCTCACATCCCACTTCTTAATCATGGCTGTCCGCACTCTCCACCTTTGCCGCTAAGAATTTCCAGTCCATGGGGCAGCACCGGTAAAACAACCTCCAAACACTCCCTGACGCCTTTGACGCTCCCAGGCAAATTGATAATAAGAGTCCTCCCCCTAGTCCCGCTAACTGCCCGGGATAACATGGCCTTGGGAGTCTTTTCCATACTCGCCGCCCGAATTGCTTCGGCAATGCCTGGTACCTGGCGGTCAATAACAGCCAGGGTGGCTTCGGGCGTATGATCCCTTGGCCCCAACCCGGTCCCGCCGGTGGTCAGAATAAGGTCCAGTCGGTGTACATCGGCAAATTCAATTAAAGTGGCCTTGATGATTTCCGGGTCGTCCGGAACAAGACGGTATTGCTCCACCGTCCCGAGATTTGCCACCATTTCCCGGATGGTGGCCCCGCTGGTGTCTTCCCGCAGGCCCTGGGAACCTTTGTCACTCATGGTTATGATACCTATTTTGTACATAATGTTTTTCACCTCATGGATTGATCTAATCTTCACATAACTGATAGGTTGGGTTAAAATAAAGTAAAGTTTACGGCACCTTTCAGGGGGGTTGAGACATGGTTTGGCAAGTTAATAAAACAACACATAAAATCGTTCGGATTAAGGGTGATAAAGCGCTTTCTACAAAGGATGTCATTGTACGTGAGGTACCCATAACCCTATTCCTGAACGGCAAGGAATTTGTAACGATGGTATGCTCTCCCCAGGCCCTTGAGGAATTAACCGTTGGTTTTCTGTGTTCAGAGGGTCTGCTGCAATCCCCCGAGGATATTAAAAACATAAAGATCGATCAGGAAAACGGCATTGTTTCTATTGATGCTCCTGACTGTGAAGCCGAGTCCAAGTTTCTCAAAAGAAACATCACTTCCTGCTGTGGCCGGGGCCGGCCGGTCTTTTATTTCGTCAATGATGCCAAAAGCATGAACAAAGTTTCTGCCAGCCTGCTGGTAACCCCGGGGCAGGTATGGGATTTATCCGACCGTTTGGAACAAATGTCGGTTTTATTTAAAGAAACCGGCGGCGTCCATAACGCTGCCCTGTGCGCCCCCACCGAAGTGATACTGTTTTACGAAGACGTGGGGCGACACAACGCGGTGGATAAAATCTTTGGCCGCGCTTTTTTAAACCGTATCCCTCTGAACGACAAAATCCTTGTCTTCAGCGGTCGGGTCTCTTCTGAAATTGTTATTAAAGTGGGCAAAATGGGCCTGCCGGTCATCGTTTCCCGCTCCGCTCCCACCGATCTAGGCCTGGAAATGGCACAAAAGCTGGGCATCACGGTAGTTGGCTTCGCTAAGGGCGAGCGGATGAATGTGTATACGTACCCGGAGAGAATTTTAGGCTAGGCTTTTGTAGCTTGCTGGTATTTCTTTGGGGTCTGGCCATTGGCTTTTGGCTGTTGGCCTTTGGCTTTTTATAAAAGATGATATAAAGATGATATTATGATGGGGTAGGGTTTTAAAACCTACCCCATTTTTTCATTCATCTATTGGACTGGTTACTATCTCTCACATTGATGATCAACACACTCCCGAAATACCCTGCAAGTCAAAAGGCCAATGGCTAATAGCTAATAGCCGATAGCTAATGGCTAATGGCCCGGCTCAAAGGACCAGCAAAAAGCTGACGGCTAATAGCTTGACCCCAAAGGAATACCTCGGAGCCTACTCGAAGCTCTCTTTAAAAATCTCAACCATCGCCTTCTCCAACCTGCTCCGAAAGACTCCAAAACACTCCAGCAGCCTGCTTCCTTCCCGGGTCAGGATGGCGCCGCCGCCGGCATCTCCCCCCACCTGGGTTTCTACCAGCTTAAATCCCCAGTTTTTTTCAGCGCTTTTAATCTTGCCCCAGGCAGCACGGTAGGACATTCCCATGATCCGGGCCGCCTGGGAGATGGAACCATATTCTTTTACATTCAGCAACAGGTAATACAGCCCATCTCCAAAATTGGTCCCACCGCTCTCCAACCAGACTTTGCACCCCGGCTGGAAAAGCTCTGCCAGGGGGCGGCTCCCATTTTCGGTGTGATCCCGTTTCATGTGTCCACCTAAATGCCCTGCCGGTACATGATGCCGCCACAGTCACGCAAATCATAACCCCCCAGCGCTTCCACCTGCTGCCTGAACTCCGGTGTGGCGATCACTTCCAGTAATCGGGTGATATAAGGGGTGTCCCAGTACTCGCCAGGAATGCAGAGGTCATAACGTTCTTCCACCACCGGAACGAAATCCAAGTCCAGGGCATTGGCCGCCGCCAGGATACCGAGACCGGCATCGGCTGCGCCGCTGGCCACCGCTGCAGCCACCGCCATATGAGTGTATTCCTCCCGGTTGTATCCGTAAATGCTGTCCGGATCAATGCCCAGTTGTTTCAGGCGGTAATCCAGTAAAATGCGGGTTCCCGCTCCCCGCTGGCGGTTAATGAAGCGGATTCCTTCCCGGGCCAAGTCTTCCAGTCCCTTAATTTTCAAGGGATTGCCCTTGGCCACCATTAATCCCTGCTGCCGGTACACCAGGTTAAGCAAAACGACCGGGCGATCTCCTAATAATCTTTGAATATAGCTGACGTTATAATCACCGGTTTCCTCATCCAGCAGGTGGGTACCGGCACAGTGGCACTCGCCCCGTTTTATGGCGGAAAGGCCCCCCAGGCTCCCCACATTGGCGCTGGAAAGACTGGCTTCAGGGAATCTCCTGCGCAGGTGGTTGGCCAAAACATCCAGGGCCATATCGTGGCTGCCGATAACCACGGTGGTTTGACGGACTTCTTCCAGAGGGCGCATCAACTCGACCTTTACAGTTTCCCCGGCCCGGAATCCTTCGGACAGACGGGGTACCCGCAGCATCCCGTCCGCCCTGACCAGAGACATGATCACCCCGGCGCCCCGGGAGATGGGAGTGGCGATAATTTTTTCGCCCACCTGGCCCAATTTAACCCGGATAAACTCTTCCACACCCATGGGGGACGGCATTTTCCGTGAGATAATGGCTTCGGCGGTCTTGGGAGCAGGCGGAACCAACCCCAGTTTTTTATACACAATAGGCCGCACAAACAATTCCATGGTCAGGTAGGCGGAGACCGGGTAACCCGGCACACCGATTACCGGTTTACCCTTCACTTCCCCTAAAATCACCGGCTTGCCGGGTTTGATGGCCGCGCCATGGGTTAAGACGGTACCCAACTCCCGGATCAACTGGGCGGTAAAATCCTCCCGTCCGGCGGAAGAACCGGCATTTATGACAACAATATCTGCTTGTTCAACGGCACTTAATAGGGAAGCCTTTAACCGGTCCCAGTCATCCTCAGTGATGGGCCAGCGCAGGGGCTCACCCCCCCAGGTCCGGACCATGGCCCCGAATACCCGGGTGTTGTACTCCACGATATCCCCCGGTTTCAGTTCTGCACCGGGCTGTACCAATTCGGTGCCGGTGGGCAGCAGCGCTACCTTGGGCCGGGGATGAACTTTGATTTTAGCGACCCCGCCTGCCAGTATGCCGCCGATATCCATGGGGCGGATTTGGTGATTGGCGGGCAGGATCATTTCAGTGGCCACCACGTCTTCCCCGATGGCCCGCACATGCTGCCAGGGCGCCGCTGCCGAGGTGATTTCAAAAACCTCGTCCTCCACAAAGTGAACATCCTCAATCATGATGACCGCATCACAACCCGGCGGAATGGGGTCCCCGGTATCTACCACCTGGGCTTTGTCGCCCAGCCGGATCCGCCTGGGCGCAGTGTCCGAAGCGCCAAAGGTAATGGAGGAGTCCACCGCAATGCCGTCCATGGCGGAAGCATTGTAATGGGGGGAGGAATTCCGGGCGAAGACAGGTTCAGCCGTAACCCTTCCCAGGGCCTCCTCCGCCGCAATCTCTTCCGGCGCCCCGGGGACCAGGGAACCTTTGGCCTCCAGGTGCTTCAGCAGCCCTTCCAGCGCCTCCTCCCAGGGACGGTCGTCCAGGTAAACGTCTCGTTTATTTCGCATGAGCATTTCTCCTGTTCACATTGATAATCTATTCTTAAGAACAGCCTGTTCTAAAACAGCCACACATCCACCAGTTCCCCGGCCTCTACCCCTTCCTTCGTCAGGGGAATGTGTGCCACGCCGTCCGCCTTGACCATGGTGCTGATCAGCCCTGATTTGCCCAAAACCGGATCTGCCACAAGGGCGCCGTCTTCCCGGCGGCGCAGGGTCACCCGCAAAAAGTCGTCCCGCCCGGTGGCGGAGTGAATGTTGCGCGTAATGGCCGCCCTCAGGGGGAAGATCCTGCGGGGGCGATGCAGGCCTGCGGACTCAACGATGGGCCGGGCCAGCAAGTCAAACACCACCATGGCGGAAACAGGGTGGCCCGGCAGGCCGAAAAGGGGTTTCCCTTCCACCACCGCTCCGATGGTGGGCTTACCCGGTTTAATGGCCATGCCATGGAATAACACCCCCGGGCTGCCCAGGGTTTCTATGACTTTGGCCGTAGCATCCCGGGCCCCCACCGAACTGCCGCCGGAAATCAGCACCATGTCATTTTCGGCCAGAGCCTTCACCACAGCATTGCGCAGGGAGTCGAAATGATCCTCAATAATGCCGTACAGGGTGGGTATGCCCCCGGCCTCCACAACCTGTCCGTACAGGGTGTAAGAATTAATGTCCCGCACCTTGCCGGGAGTGGTGGGCTGTTCCGGTTCAATCAATTCATTGCCGGTGGACAAGATTCCTACCCTGAGTGGCTCCAGCACCGGCACCTGCGTAACGCCCACGGCTGCCAGCAGCCCTAGGTCCTGAGGCCGCAAACGGTGTCCTGCCTGCAGTACAACGGACCCTGCGGCCACGTCTTCACCCCGCCGGACCAAATGATCCCCCGGCGCCACCGGCTTGGTTACGCCAATGGTGTGCTGGTCCAGTTCTTCGGTGTATTCCACCATTACCACCGCATCCGCCCCCGGGGGCAGCATGCCTCCGGTGGGGATGACCCAGGCTTGTCCCGCCCCCAGCGGCCCGGCAGCTTCCTGGCCCATCATCACTTCTCCGGTGACATCCAGGTAGGCCGGCAGGGATTCGGTGGCCCCAAAGGTATCCCGGGCTCTTACGGCATAGCCGTCCATGGTGGAGCGGTCAAAACCCGGCACATCATCCCGGGCAGTAATATCCCGGGACAAGATGCGGTTTAACCCGTAAAGCAGCGGTACAATTTCTTCCTTTGTCCTGGCGGGCAAATGGGCTTTTAAGGTCTCGCGGGCTTGCTGTACCGTCAGTACATTAAATAATTCCAAAACAACCCCTCCGCTTAGAAACAGCCTAGTTCACAGGCCTTAATTTTAATCTTTAACTCATTGCAAAGATCTCCCACAACCTTGGGGGGAACATTAAATTCACTGGCGATTTTACGGGCAGCGGTACAGGAAAGTCTACCTTCTTTGGCTGCTTCTTTCAGAGCCTCGATAATTTTTTCCCTATGCTCGCTCATGGTGATCTCTCCCCTTCTATAAATAAGCTTTATTTGTGTTATTATTACATTACAATGTCAAAATATCCTGCCTGTTCCATCTGGTGTTATGTCTTTTTTTGCATAACGGTTGTTTGACGATTTGGTTATAATCCAGGTAATAAAGGGGAGAAAAGCATTGATCATTGGTCTGTCCGACACAGCTTTTGCATACAGGGGAACCATTCAGGACATTATCTGGCTGTTTTACCCCGGCGCCGAACTGATGCCTGAACATAAAGGGGAATTCTTTCTTCATCTTACGTTAAGGCAGGAAGAACAGGTCCTTTGGGCAGAGGCGCAGCTTTTCAGCAACGGAACCTCCATGGCCCACCGGGAAGAGGGCCTGCCGCTCCTGACCGAGGAAACTCCCAATGAACTGAAAAGATTGGCCCGCATGGCCGTTTATCGAATCCTGGAGTCCTTTAGCGGCCGGCGCCCCACCCCCTGGGGAATCATGACCGGCGTCCGGCCCACCAAAGTGGTGCACCGGCTGTTGGACCTCGGCTGGGCCGCAAAAGACATCCGGTTATACCTGGTGGAGAAGTATGCCCTGCGGCAGGATAAAGCGGCTTTGATTACCGCCATCGCTGAAACACAACGCCCCTTTCTGCTTTCCAGGGAACAGGCCGGACGGCTGGTAAGCATATATATCGGCATCCCCTTTTGTCCCACCCGCTGCCTTTACTGCTCTTTTCCTTCTTATCCCATTAAACATCACCGCACCGTGGTGGAACCCTTTCTCAATGTCTTGCTGGAAGAAATCCGGGTGGTGGGGCAAACCCTGCAGTCCAGGGGGCTTACCGTACAAACCATCTACCTAGGCGGCGGAACCCCCACCAGTCTTTCGGTGGAACAATTGCAAACCCTGTTGGAGGCCGTCAATGGTCATTTAAGAACGGAAGGTACGGTTGAAGTCACTGTGGAAGGGGGCCGGCCGGACACTTTAAAGGAAGAGATCCTGGCATTGCTGGCCCAGCAGGGTGTTACCAGGCTCAGTATTAATCCCCAGAGTATGAACCAGAAAACCCTGGACGTCATTGGCCGGTCCCATACGGTAGAAGACGTCTACCGGGCGGTGGAAGAGGCCCGCAAATATAAATTTGCCACCATCAATATGGATGTCATTATCGGCCTGCCGGGGGAAACAGTGCAGGATGTGACCCGCACGGTGAACAGCCTGCTGCAGCTAAAACCGGAGAATGTAACAGTCCATGCCCTGGCCCTGAAAAGGGCCTCCCACCTGAAACAGCGGCTGGCCGAATTTCCTCTGTCGGAAGCCGGACAAGCGGCTGCCATGTGGGAGGAAACGGCCCGAGGAGCCAGTCGTTTGGGGTTGGAGCCCTACTACATGTATCGCCAGAAACAAATGGTGGGGAATTTAGAAAATATCGGCTACGCATTGCCGGGACATGCATGCATTTATAACATCCAGATGATTGAAGAGCGGCAAACCATCATCGGACTTGGTGTGGGTGCCGGTTCCAAGTGGGTGGATCCTCGCACCCGGAACCTGGTTAATGAATACAATGCCAAAGAACCCCGGCAGTATGTGGAGCGGTTGGACGAGTACTTGAGGCGAAAAGTCAGTCATATTAACCATTTATCAACCTTTCCATGATATTTTACAAATGTCAGATCAACCAAAAGGCCTCCCTGAAGAGGAGGCCCTTCTTATTGCGACCCTTCATCCACAAACACATATTGTCAGGCCCCCGGAACAGCAAAACCCGCATCCCTCTGATGTTCATTAACCCCTGCCTCGGACTGTTCGAGTAGAATAAATAACTTTTTACAGAAAAACACTTACCTGCTTAACATTCCACCCATATGATAGGGTATACAACAGAAAGGATGTGAGGGATTCATGACCATCTATGAAGCCATTCAGTTCATCAAACAAATTGGCTTTAGCGCCCGTCCGGTACCCGGTACAAGTAGTTACATGATCGAAACCCCGGAAGGTAAAATTTCCTGGCTCAAAGAAAAAACGATGCTGCAACTGGTGGCATCCTCAAAAGACAATCCCAACCATCTCAGGACTACACTTAACAAGATATTATAGGCCTGGCCCCACGGCAATTAAGCAATCCCTTTTCCGTAATGATGATGTGAACCGGTTGGTCGTGGGGGCCCAAGTAAGGGGATAAATCAGCCACCAGCTGAAACTGGTAGGCCAGCGCCACCGTTACCGCATCCGGCCTGAGCCGGGGTAAAAACCTGTCATAATAGCCACCGCCGTAACCCAAACGGTTGCCCCGGGAATCAAAGGCTACTCCGGGCACAACCACCAGGTCCAATTCCTGCACCGGCACCGGCCTGATTTTGCCGGGGCCGGGTTCCCGTATACCGTAGGAACCGGCAGAGAGATCATCCGGGAAGTTTTCCAGCAGCGAGGGCAGCATGGACTTATCTCCCTGGTTCACCACCGGTACGGTGAGCCGCTTGCCGGATTGGAGGGCATGTCTTATTAGCAGGTCTGTGGCAACTTCATTTCGGAAGTCTAAATAGGTCATGACTGTTTTTGCCTTTTTATAACATTCCAGATCCAGTAATTGTTCTACAATGCGGTTGCTGTTAACTTGAACTTCCTGTTCCCCCAGGCAGCCGCGGGCAGCTAAAACCTGTTTTCTGATCGTCTTCTTATCCACAAGCCTTCCCCTTTTAGAAAAAATCCTCCCCTAACGGGGAGGATTTTTTCAGGTTTTCATCATATTTGGTAAACTTCGTCCCCCGGCACAATGCGAACCCCATTTTCCTGCAGGACCTTGATGGCCTCATCAACCTGTTCCACCCGGAAGACAATCAAAGCGGCGGTGGTGGTTTGGGTCACAAAGGCATAGAGGTATTCAATATTGATGCCCACTTTATCCAAATGACGCAGGATACTGCTTAAGCCGCCGGGCTGGTCGGTTACTTCCACGGCAATCACATCGGTGGTGCTTACGGTGAAACCGGCTTCCTTTAAGACCTGGTAGGCCAGCTGGGGTTTGTTGACAATCAAACGGAGAATGCCGAAATCTGTGGTGTCCGCAATGGACAGGGCGCGAATATTAATGTCGTTTTCCCCCAGCACCTCGGTTACTTTGGCCAGCCGGCCCTTTTTGTTCTCCAGAAAGATGGAAATCTGCTGAACGCGCACGTGCACAACCTCCCTTATTTCAATTTATAATTCCCTTTTATCGATAACCCTTTTCGCTTTACCTTCACTTCTGGGTAAAGATTTAGGCTCTACCAGTTTAATTTTAGCAGAAATCCCCAGTACACTTAAGATGCGCTCCCGCAATCTTCTTTCCAGAACCTCCAGCCCGGCAATCTTATCCGAGAACATCCTGGCGGACAGTTCCACCTGAATTTCCAGATCGTCCATGGCTGCCTTACGGTCAACCACCAGCAGGTAGTGGGGCTCCGTTTCACCGAACTCCAACAGCACACTTTCGATCTGGGACGGGAATACGTTGACACCCCGGATAATTAACATGTCGTCCGTGCGCCCGGTAATCCGTTCCATCCGCAGGTGAGTCCGGCCGCAGGCGCATTTTTCAGGATAGAGGGCTGAAATATCCCTTGTCCGGTAGCGGATGACCGGGAACCCTTCTTTGGTCAAGGTTGTGAACACCAGCTCACCCTTCTGGCCATAAGGCAGGGGTTGTTCGGTTTCGGGGTCAATTATTTCAGGAATGAAGTGGTCCTCAAAGATATGCAGACCGTTCTTGTAAGGACACTCCATGGCTACACCGGGACCCAGGACTTCACTCAAACCGTATATGTCATGGGCGGTAATGCCCAGTTTTTCTTCCAGTTGGGCCCTCATGTTGTTGGACCAGGGCTCCGCGCCAAAGACCCCGGCCTTCAGGCGCAGGTTGCTGAGGTCAATACCCGCCGCATGAATCTCGTCCGCCAGGTACATGGCATAGGACGGGGTGCAGGCCAAAATGGTAGTGCCAAAATCCTGCATCAGCATGATCTGGCGGGCGGTGTTGCCGCCGGAAATGGGCACAATGGTGGCGCCCAGTCGTTCGGCCCCGTAATGAATTCCCAGGCCACCGGTGAAAAGACCATAGCCGTAAGCATTTTGTACCACATCATCCCTGGTGCCGCCGGCCATGGTGAGACAACGGGCCACCAGATCGGCCCAGTTATCCAGATCTTTTTTGGTGTAACCCACTACAATGGGTTTGCCGGTGGTGCCGGAAGAAGCGTGCATCCGCACAATCTCGCTGCGGGGAACGGCAAATAAGCCAAAGGGATAGGTATCCCGCAGGTCCTTTTTGGTGGTAAAGGGTAAATGCTTTAAATCATCCAGGGTTTTAATATCCCCGGGCGTCAGCCCTTTTTCCTGAAAAGCCTGCCGGTAAAAGGGGACCGAGGTATAAACCCTTTCCACCAGGGCCTTTAATCTTTTTATCTGAATCTCGGCCAGTTGATCACGAGACATTGTTTCATGGTAAGCGTCCCAGTAAGCAGACAAAGTGTCCACCTCCATTTTATTTATTATAGTTACTTAGATTAATAATTTAAATGTATTTACAAAAATCTTATATTCCCGCCCAAGGATTTTTGTTTACCTCCTTTCTCGAACAAATAAAAAAACCCCATCCCCTGCAGGGACGGAGAATTGCTCCGCGGTACCACCCTTATTGGCCAAACGGGCCCACCTCGCAGGTACGGAAAAAATCACCGGCGGCAGAATAAAAAAACTCCATCCACCAAGGGACGGAGGTATTTCCGTGGTACCACCCTAATTGCTTAAAGCCACTCTGCCGGTACAGGATATTTTCCGATACCTTTCCCTTTTAACGGCGGGAACTCCGGCTGCACCTACTGGATCTTTCAGCACAGCAACTCCGGAGGGAACTTCAGTCAACCATCCTTAAAGAAGCTTCCAGTCTCGACTTCTTCTCCCTGGGAAGGCTGGGTTTGACCTACTTTTCTCCATCATCGCTTATCGACTTTCTGTATCAACTTAAAAATAAGTTACCACAGTTCCCAACCCCAGTCAATATTTTTTTACAATTAGAGATGAAACCCTTCATGAAAGGTGCTTAATATTTAAACACCCGTAAAAACAGCATGGGGATAACCTGTTCGGTTGGCCTATTTACTATTCACAACGAAAACCCTTATTGTATAAGTTATTAACAGACTTATCCACATTGTCCACAGGACTTCTTCCACAGAACAGTGGATAAATCTAAAATGTTAAGTGTTTATGTTAATATTTCTTAATATTTGTCGTGTCCCAAAGCCAGTGCCGGGACGGCATTTAATGTCAGCGGGGCAAAGTCCCCCCTGAGATATTTGTAATACCCGGCGCAGGCGATCATGGCGGCATTGTCGGTACACAAGTGGAGGGGCGGCAAGACCACCCTGCATCCTGCCGCAGAGGCCCTTTCCTGGAGCAGAGCCCGGAGCCCGCCGTTGGCTGCCACACCGCCGGCCATCATAATGGTCTTAACACCGGTCCTTTGCACCGCCATCATGGTTTTTTCCACCAGCACTTCCACCACTGCCCGCTGGAAGCTGGCGGCCAAATCCGCCTTGTTGATGTCTTCCTTCAGCATAGCGGCCCGGTTGAGGTAGTTCAGCACAGCAGACTTTAATCCGCTGAAGCTGAAGTCCAGGCTGCCCTCCTCCAGGAAGGCCCTGGGAAATTGCACAGCCTCGGGGTTTCCCTCCCGGGCCAGTTTATCAATGAGCGGCCCCCCGGGATAACCCAGCCCCATGGCCCGGGCCACCTTGTCAAAGGCCTCGCCGGCGGCGTCATCCCGGGTACGGCCCAAAAGCCGGTATTCACCCCGGCTGGGCAGGTAGACCAAATCCGAATGACCTCCGGAGACCACCAGGCAGAGCAAAGGAAACTCCAGGTCCGGTTGGGCTAAAAAATTGGCGGCGATATGCCCTTCCAGGTGGTTCACCCCGATTAAAGGAATGTCCAGCGCATAGGCCATGGCTTTGGCGGCCGCCACTCCCACCAGCAGCGCCCCCACCAAACCGGGCCCATAGGTAACCGCCACCGCGCTGAGGTCTCCCGGGGTGACGTCTGCCTTTTCCAGCGCTTCTATAATCACCGGGTGAACATTTTCCAGGTGCTTCCGGGAAGCAACCTCCGGTACCACACCGCCGAATTTTTTGTGAATTTCAATTTGAGAAGAAATGATGTTGGACCGCAGGTCCACCCCGTCCACCAGCACCGCCGCCGATGTCTCGTCACAGGAAGTCTCTATGCCCAGGATTGTTATACTCATGGTAACCTCCATTTTCCAATTCAAGAACCGTCCCCACTTGAATTCTCCAATTCAAGTCAAGAACCGTCCCCACTTGAATTCTCCGGCACCAAATCCAGCCACATGATAATAGCGTCCTCATTGGTATCGGTGTAATACTTCTTGCGCAGCCCTTTTTCCTGAAAACCCAGCCTTTTATACAACTGCCGGGCGGCGTGGTTGGAAGGCCGGACCTCCAGGGTCATCCGCACAGCCCCCCGCAACACCGCCTGGCGCATCATCTCAAGCATCAGCGCTTCCCCCAACTTGCGGCCCCTGTACCCGGGGTGCACCGCAATGTTGGTAATGTGGGCCTCATCCAGCACCAGCCACATGCCGGCATAACCCACCACCTGGCTCTGATGCAGGGTCACAATGTAATAAGCAAAATTGTTTTGCGTTAATTCGTAGGTAAAGGCCTGCCGGGACCAGGGAGTGGGAAAGGAGACCCTTTCGATTTCCAGCACCCCCGGCAAATGCTCAACCTTCATTTCAACCAGTTGGTAATCCACTGCCTCACCTACTTCCCGCACCTAGCTGCCAGCTTAACCTCCGCCTCGGACAGCCGGATATACTCCGCTGCCAGTTCCAGGGGCGGCACGCCTCCTCCGCCGGCCATTTTCCGGTAGCCCAGCTCCGCCACCGCTGCTCCTCTGGGCAGCAGGGCGGACTGGGGCGCAAAGACAGCACGGTCTCCCATTAAATCCGTAATTTGCTGTTTATATTCCGGAACAGCATCCCCCAAAAAGGTAACCTGCCCCTCCCACTGTTGCAGAATCTGTACCAGTTCTTGAATGCCAAGGGCCAGAGGACCTTCCAGAAGCTCCGCTTGGCCGGAACTCCCTCTAAACACACTGGCATAAACTTCGTTTTTACGTGCATTCAGAATGGGGCAGATAATCTGGCCCTGGGGAGCCAGCGGCAAAGCCAGCGCCTCCAGGGTGGATACACCCACCACCGGCACCTGCCAGATCCAGGCCAGGGTCTTGGCGGTGGTCAGACCGATTCTCAACCCGGTAAAGGACCCGGGACCGGAAGATACTGCCACCGCCCCGATTTGCCTGGCGGTGATGCCGGCCTCTTCAATGACTGCTTTTATCATGGGAAGCAGGTTAACGGAGTGGGTGCGGCGGTTATTGACCAGGCGCTCAGCCAAAATACGGCCGTCCTCCACCACCGCCACCCCTGCCACCGGTGTTGCTGCTTCAATGCCCAGAACGTACAAGCTTCATCAACTCCTCCACCAACTGCTGATAGCGATCACCTTTTGCCCTGAAGTGGATCCGTCGCACTCCCTCTGAACCTTCCTCTCTGGTCAGGTGGATATCCAAACGCTCCCGGGGTAAAACTTCCGCCACCCGTTGGGCCCATTCAATCAGGCACACGCCCTGTCCGTAAAAATACTCCTCATAGCCCAAATCCTCCATCTCTGCCGGCCCTTCCAGGCGGTAAACATCAAAATGGTAAAGGGGCAGCCTACCTTCATATTCGTTAATTAAGGTAAAGGTGGGGCTGGTGACAGGTGCGTCAATCCCCAATCCCTTGGCAACTCCCTGGGAAAAGGCGGTTTTTCCCGCACCCAGGTCACCGTTCAGGCATATGATATCCCCTGCTTGCAACAACACAGCCATTTTTTCACCCAGCTGCTTGGTCTCTTCCGGGGAATGGCTTTTTAACATCGCTGCACTCATCGAATCACCTTTCCAAGTTCGAAGTCCGAACCTAAACTATAGTATTGCCACCGGGTCCGTTTTTTCAATGCAACGGGTGCAATTAACAAAATTAGGTGGCATGTATCATTGCATTATTGAACCTTTTATTCGGTAAAATGATTATAACCCTTCATTGTAATGACTTCCCTGGTTCCGTTACGTCTTTCTATCAATAGTCCCTCCTGCTCGGGCACAATGACACCGATGGCGGTAAAGGGAATGCCCGCCCTGTGCAATGCTTCCTCCACAGCCTTCCTCCGGTCAGGCCGCAGGGTAAACAGCAGTTCATAGTCTTCGCCGCCGTTCATCACCCAGTCCAGGGTGCTGGCGCCCACCTGTGCGGCCAACTGCCTTACCTCCGGCAGGACAGGGAAAGCTTTTTCCCAAACCAGGCAGCCTACCGAACCGGCCCGGCAGATTTCCCTCAACTCTGCTGCCAGCCCGTCGCTGTTATCATCCAGGGCGGAAACCCCCTCCAGGCTCGCCAGGAGGATACCCGCCGCCACCCGGGGTTCCGGCCGCAGGTGGGCCCGGATGACCCGGTCCTTCAATTGCGGCGAGCAGCTCACCTGATGGGCAAGTAAATAGAGCCCCGCTGCGGACGTGCCTAAGTTTCCGGTGGTATAAATAACATCTCCCGGTGTGGCGCCGGAGCGGTACACCGCTTTGCCCGCCGCCACTTCCCCCAGCAGGGCAACATTGATGACCAGCGGGCCGGGGGATTTTACCGTATCTCCCCCCACCAGGTTTACTTTATAATTGCGGGCTATTTCCCTAAGTCCCCGGTAAAGTTCAACCACATCCTCCACCCGGGTATGCTCAGAAACGGCAATGGACACCACCCCGTGGGTGGGCCTGCCTCCCATGGCCGCAATGTCGCTGATATTAACGGCCAGGGCTTTGTAACCCACATCGGAATAACCGGACCAGTCCAACCTGAAATGGATTCCTTCCACCATCATATCGGTGGTAAACAACTGCCAGCAGTCCCCGGAGGACTGTAAAACTGCCGCATCGTCTCCGATGCCGGCAATCACCCCGGCGGGAGAATGAATCAGATCTTTATTTAACAGGCTTATCAAGCCAAATTCGCCAACCTGTGAAAGATTCAACGTGGATAGCTCCTCTCCTGCCAAACTATGGTTATTATATAGCAAAGACCCCTATCTTTTAAAGATAGGGGTCTTGCATCAGAAGGGAAGAAAGAAACGAAACAGTTGATAGGTTAGAGCAAACAGCGGCCACAGGGCAATGACTGCTACAATAAGTCCCGGCGTTTCACCCAGACCTAATTTGCCGGTGATGGCCGGTATGACTTTCATGGCCGTACAGGCCAACCAAATCCAACAGACAAAGGCTACCGCCGCCACAGCAATGGTTGTTATTTGTTGTAATACCAGTTGTAAAGTCAAGAGCATCACCCCGGCAGTTACTACCGGGTAGTATTGCCAATATCGCAGGGTCAAAAACATCTTTATTTAACAGGTCTCCGGTTCTTTTCCCAAATACTGCCCTACAATTTTCATGGCGCAAAAGTCGCCGCACATGGTGCAGGCTTCATGGCCTTCCGGGTTTCGCTCCTGCCGGAATTTGGCCGCCTTTCGGGGGTCTATGGCCAAGGCAATTTGTTTGTCCCAGTCCAGTGCCTTGCGAGCTGTAGACATTTGTTTATCCCACTCCAGGGCGCCGGGAACACCCTTCACGATATCTGCCGCATGGGCGGCAATCCGGGAAGCCATAATACCTTCCCGGACATCCTCCAGGGTAGGTAAACCCAGGTGTTCCGCCGGCGTCACATAACAAAGGAAATCGGCGCCGGCAGCAGCCGCTACGGCACCGCCGATGGCAGCGGTAATATGGTCGTATCCGGGGGCGATGTCAGTTACCAAGGGGCCCAGCACATAAAAGGGCGCTCCCTTGCAGAGGGTCTTTTGTACTTGAATATTGGCGGCAATCTGGTCCAGGGGAACATGTCCCGGCCCCTCAACCATGGCCTGGACCCCTCTGGCCCTAGCCCTGTCTACCAGTTCGCCCAAGATGATGAGTTCTTGAATTTGTGCCCTGTCCGTTGCATCGGCCAGGCAGCCAGGACGCAGGCCGTCCCCCAGGCTCAGGGTTACGTCATACTTGAGGCAAATTTCCAGCAGCCGGTCGTACTGCTCATACAGAGGGTTTTCTTTGCCGTGGTGCAGCATCCAGCCGGTGAGGAAAGAACCACCCCGGCTGACAATATCCGTAATGCGGGACTGGTTTTTGATGCGCTTTAGAACCTCTAGGGTGATGCCGCAGTGAACGGTAATAAAGTCCACCCCGTCGGCGCAATGTCTCTCAATCACTTCAAAAAGGTCCTCGGCGGACATGGCTATCATGCTTCCCCGCTTTTCCCGGTTTTCCAAAAAAGCCTGGTAAATGGGCACCGTCCCCACCGGGAGGGCGCTTTCCTCAATAATGCGACGGCGTCCCCGGTCAATTTCCCCGCCGGTGCTCAGGTCCATGACAGCATCCGCTCCGGACTCCAGGACAACCTGCAGCTTTTCCAGTTCCTTTGCAATATCCGGAAAACTGGTGGAGGTACCGATATTGGCGTTCACCTTTGTTCTCAGACCCTTGCCGAAACCCGTGGGGTCCAGGTTTTTGTGATTGACATTGGCAGGAATGACAATGGTTCCTTCTGCCACCCCCTGTCGAACAAACTCAGGCGTCACATTTTCCTTTTCAGCCACCCGGCGCATGGCCGGTGTAATGTCCCCTGCTCTGGCCGCTAACATCTGAGTCATAGTTTCACTCCTCCTTGTTGGAAAAATAAAAAGCCCATAGGAATTATGGGCTTTGCTTAAATAATTGTTTCCCCACATTCCCTTCGCTGGTACTAACCAGATCAGGTTCAAAGGGTCAAGCACATCACCGGGCGCTTATCTCAGCCCGCCTCTCCGGGCCCCCCCATTGGTTACATCCTGTATTGATTTGTTTATATTACTATTCCACAATCATTAAAAAAATCCTGCACAAAAGAAAAGTTCCATCACCTTCCGATGATGAGAACCGGTCATTAGGCATAGTTTTCGATACAAGCCTGCTCATAGGAGTTTAAGTTGTTGACAAAATTGTCCAGCAGGTTTTTGACCTCATCCACATCAAAGGGCTTGCTCATACACAATAAAGCGCCTTTTTGCATGGCAATGGCGGCAGTGTCTTCCGCACTGTAGGCAGTCATCATAACCACCTCTGTTTCGGGAGCAATTTTTTTGATTTTTCCCAGGGCTTCCAGCCCCCCCATAATGGGCATGCGCACATCCATAAAAACCAAATCCGGTTTTATGATGCGCACTTTATCCACTGCTTCAACGCCATTTTGAGCGGTATGGACCCGATGGCCTGCTTCCTTTACTAGGATTTCCAGAAGATAGCGCACTCCCGCCTGATCATCCACAATTAATACATCGAGCGCTTTTTTCACTTTTCTACTCCTCCCGACAAATTGTGACAAAGTCCCATAAAAGTAACTTGTTGCCAATTTAACTATTGTGTTCGACGGAAGTTTGCTAAATCCTTCTTAGTAATGAATTTTTTTAGGAAATTTTTACTATTTTCCAATAACCTGCCGACCGTTTACATATACTTGCTCAACCTGGTGGTTTGGGTCGAATAAAGGACGGTCAATGACAATCATATCGGCATCCTTGCCCGGTTCCAGAGAACCCACGCGGTGGTCGATGCCCACCAGTCTGGCTGCGTAAATTGTGATGGCCTTCAATGCTTCTTCCTCCGGCAGGCCCCCTTTCACCGCCAGGCCGGCGGAAAGGCTGAGGTAATGAATGGGTACCACCGGGTGGTCGGTCATGATGGCAAAGGGAACTCCGGCTCGACTTAAGGCCATTGCGGTCTCCAGACTCCGGTTCATTAATTCCACTTTGGCCCGGTTGCTGATGATAGGACCCACCACAGCCTTTGCCCCGGCAGCGGCCAGCCAGGGGGCGATCAGGTGTCCCTCGGTGCAGTGTTCCACCACCAGTTCCAGATCAAATTCCCGAGCAATGCGGACAGCCGTCATAATATCATCTGCCCGGTGAGCATGAACCCGCAGGGGAACCTCTTTCTTAAGGACCCTGACGACGGCTTCCATTTTCAGGTTGCGTTCCGGCAAGACGGTGTTATCAGCCGTTGCCTGTTCCTGTTTGGCCAGGTAATTTTGGGCCGCCACCAGGGTTTCCCTGAGCAGGGCCGCCGACGCCATACGGGTGGCCGGCATTTTATTGCCGCTGCCATAAACCCGCTTGGGGTTTTCCCCCAAGGCGCACTTAAGCCCGGCCGGAAAGCGGACGATCATGTCATCCACCACGATGCCGTGAGTTTTCATAGCTACCATTTCGCCACCCACAATGTTGGCGCTGCCGGGACCGGTGACTACGGTGGTAACCCCTCCGGCCAAGGCATCCTGAAAACCTAAATCTGACGGGTTTACCGCATCAATGGCCCGCAGGTGGGGCGTTACCGGATCGCTGGTTTCATTGGTGTCGTCTCCTTCAATGCGGTAGATTTCTTCCATAATGCCCACATGGGTATGGGCGTCAATCAGCCCGGGCATGACGGTTTTACCTGCCGCGTCAATCACTTCAATATGCCTGGGTATAGGAATGTTCTGACCCACCTGCACAATCTTACCGCCCTCCACCAAAACAGTCCCACGGCTGATGGGCGGACCGGCCATGGTGAGCACCGTTCCGTTGATAATGGCAAACATGATGCCTACCTCCTGATCAGTCAATTGGTTAAATTATTTCCCGGCAGCCTCTACAAAACTCTTAAACAACGCCAAGATACGGGGGTCCTGGTACATACACTCGGGATGGCACTGTACCCCCACCACAAAGGAGTGGACTGTACTTTCCATCCCTTCCACCACACCGTCGGCGGACCAGGCTGTGGCCCGGAAGCCTTCCGCCACTCTGTCCACCGCCTGATGGTGAAAGGAATTGACCACCAGCGTGTCTCCCCAGACGGCAGCCAGTTTGCTGTCCGCCAATATATGAATGGTGTGGGTGCCGTACCACCGGGGGGCCAGTTGGTCATGTTTAAGGGGGTTCCGGATCGCTGACCCGATATCTTGGCAAAGGGTTCCTCCGGCCGCCACGTTTAGTACCTGAATGCCGCGACAGATTGCCAAAATGGGCATATCCATGGCCAGGGCCCGCTTGGTGAGAGCCAGTTCAAATCGATCCCTTTGCGGGCAGATGTCTCCCATGGCAGGATGGGGCTCTTCCCCGAACAACAGGGGATCCACATCCACACCCCCGGAGAGAAGCAAACCGTCAATAGCACCCAGGATTTTATCCACCATGCCCTCCGAAAGGATGCAGGGCAGCACCAGCGGCAGTCCCCCGGCAGCTTCCACCGCCTGGACATAATACCTGCTTAAAAATGTTCGACCTGATTCCCGATCGTAGGAACTGGTAATACCTATCACCGGCATCATTCTATCACTCCCTAAGAAAAATACACCCCTCTTTGGAGTGTATTCATAAAAATGCTAGATTTCCACCAATCCCAGGCTTATTTCTACCGCCCGGTTGACTTTGTTCATTAATTCTTCGTTTAAAGACGAAACCTTTTCAAATAACCTGCTTTTATCAATGGTTCTCAGCTGTTCCAAAAGGATAACCGAATCCTTTTCCAACCCGGTAGCCTTGGCCTGAATTTCAACATGTGTAGGAAGTTTTGCTTTGGCAATTTGGGAGGTTATGGCTGCAATGATGGTGGTGGGGCTGTACTGGTTGCCAATATCGTTCTGGAGAATTAATACCGGCCTGATGCCTCCCTGTTCTGAGCCGACCACCGGACTGAGGTCGGCATAAAATACATCTCCACGCCGGACTTGCATGAAGCCTTATCCCTCCGCTTTGGCCAGCTCATAACCAAGGGAAACATTCTCTATACGCTGGTACTCAATGGCCAGAGCCAGATTTAATTTCGCCATTTCTAAATAACCTTTTTTCATTTGTTCCCTCAGTATGCGACGCTTACGCTCAGCAATATAAAGTTTCATTGCTTCCCTGATGAATTCGCTGCGATTGACCCTTTCTTCCTCGACGATGTTGTCTACTTCCGCCAGCAGACTGTCGGGTAGGCTAATCATGATTCGTTTGATCTGAGCCTGAGACACCTACCGGACCTCCTTGTTCAATACTTATTTATATATGATAAATATATACCCAAAAAGGGGAAAATTATGTCAGGTGGTTGTCCGGTGCATCTTTGGCCGCTCCCGGTCCCCGGTCCAGACAAATCTTACCGGTCCGGACCATTTCTACAATACCGTGCTCCCGCAGCATACTGCAAAGAGCATCAATTTTCTCTTCGGTCCCGGTGAGTTCAATGACCATGGTTTCACTGTTTACGTCTACCACATTGGCACGGAAAATATCAACGATATTGACAATATCTGCCCGCCGGCCGGGGTCATTGGCCCTTACCTTGATTAAGGCCAGTTCCCGGCTAATGGAATCCGAAGCAGCCAGTTCGTGGATTTTAATAACATCCACCAGCTTGCTCAGTTGTTTAACCACCTGGTAGAGAATGTTTTCATCTCCCTGCACCACCAGGGTAATGCGTGTAATGTTGGGATCTTCGGTATAACCCGCTGCAATGCTTTCAATATTAAACATGCGGCGGCTGAGCAACCCGGAAATTCTGGCCAGGACCCCGGGCTTGTTTAACACCAGTACGGCTAAACTATGTCTCATTCACAAACTCCCCTTAACCACAAAGCTTCATCATCAGAAGCGGTTATACTTACATAAAGGTATGTTTTTCTGCATTTTCGTCTACATTCCTGCATATCACGGCATGCAAAAAAATGGTAGAACCTATTCTACAACCCTGGTTCCACAGTTGGGGCAGTAATTGGCGCCCTCGGGCAGCTCGGTACCGCACTGGGAGCACACAGCAGGTTTGGGCATTAATTTTTCAATTTGTTCCCGCAGTTTTTGAATATCCTGCTCGACCCCCCGGGTAGCTTGGCACAAACGCTCAATTTCAGCCGACAGTTCTTCTTCGCCCTTAAACTTGCGGTAGTAAAGCTCGCCAATGGCTTCAATGTTATTCACCATGATTTTTTCCAGCTTGCTGATTTCGTAACGCATCTTGGTGACTTCCAGCAATTCTCCGGAACGTTTGGTAATTTCTTTGGCCTTTTCTCCGATATCCCTGGCCTTCTCACTGATGTTTTTAATAAATTCCATTCTCGCTGCCTCCCTTTTATTTTAGTTCTATGATCACCGCACTTTCCTCACAGTTGGGGAACTGTGGGCAGTTGACGCATTCCTTCCAAACCTTCTGAGGCAGGTCTTCTTTATTAATTAACCGGAAACCGCACCTGGCAAAAAACTCCGGTTTGTAGGTCAGGGCAAACACCCGGGGTAGTTCCAATTCCCTCGCCTCCCGGAGAAAGGTTTCTACCAGGGCCTTGCCCAGACCTCTTCTTATATATTCAGGGGCAACCGCCAGCGCCCGGATTTCCGCCAAATCACTCCACAGCACGTGCAGGGAACCGGCGGCCACCACCTTACCCTCTATTTCCACCACGGAAAATTCGCGAATCCCTTCATAGAGGGTTGTCCGGGCCCGGGCCAGCATTTGGCCCTCGGCAGCATAATGACTGATTAGCTTGTGTATTTCTTCAACGTCTGAGATTTTTGCCTTTCTTATCAGCACTGTTACATCTCCTTAATGAAAACATTATATATGCAAATATAGATTGATATATTCGCCGCCTTCCACCCGATAACCTGCTGTAATCAACAAAATTCCCCTTTATTTGATAACGGAGTTCATGGTACTTTTTAGAAGAATGCGAAATGAATGGGCAGGGTTTAACGGCCCTTTTAGTAACGGTTCTTTTGGAACATTTTTACCAACAGCGCCCCCGCTGCAAAACCGCCAATGTGGGCTAAAAAGGCCACCGATTGCGCTCCCTGAATGCTAAAGGTCTGGTTAAGGATTTGCAGTAGGAACCAAAAGCCCAGGAAATAAAAGGCAGGAATATGGATGATCTGGATAAAGATAAAAATGGGGATTAAGGTGAGTACCCTGGCGTAGGGATAAAGGATAAAATATCCTCCCAGCACACCGGCGATGGCCCCGCTGGCGCCAATTAACGGGGACGTGGAGGCGGGGTCGGAAAAGACATGGGCCAGCGTAGCAATATACCCGGTAACCAGGTAAAACAGTAAAAACCGTAATTTTCCCATGCGGTCCTCAACGTTGTCCCCGAAAATCCACAAATAAAGCATGTTCCCCAGAAAGTGCGTCCAACTGCCATGCAAAAACATGGCAGTTGTCATAACAAAGAGTTGGCTTCCCAACCCCAAATGAAACAGTTGTGCCGGTGTCACCCCAAGTACGAAGATCAAATCGTCCATGTAAGGCCCCAGAGACACTTCATAAAACCAGGCCAGGGCATTTACGAAAATGATCAGCACCGTTACAAAGGGAAAACTTCTTGAGGGGATGTTGTCCTTTAATGGTATCACAGTTGTACCTCCGCTGCTTTTAAATATTATATAATATTTTATCGCTAAAGATGTTACAGCGCTATTAACATTTGATTACACCTGTATGATTATATAAACAAATAACCCGCAGCAGTGAACTGCGGGCCTTATGTTTTAATGCTTTGGACAGGGGTTGCGGGGATCAAAGTTCGCCAATACTTTAGGTTGTACTTCACGCCAGGACTCGCCCAAGGGTTCTAAATACTGCCGTCCCAACCGGTTTACCTCCCGCATAAAATCTTCTGCGGTCCCTTTTCCTTCTGCCAGCGTCTCGATGTTTTTATGGGCATCTTCGGAAAAGATTTTATAAATGATTTCCCCGCTGGCGGTTGCCACCTTTGAGAAGGCCTTGAGACGTTTGCCGTCCAGATCTCCCACCAGGATCTTATGCACTTCTTCACCCGGGGTTTTATAAACGTAAATATCCTGCTCCGGTAGACGCTGCATTTCTTTCTCCTCCAGTCTTTTGGGTAATGCTTTGGGGTCAAGCTGTCAGCCTTCGGCCATCGGCCGGCTTTTGGCCTTTGGCTGTTGGCTTTTGGTTTTTGGTTATTATTTGTGATAGGGAAAATTCTTATATTACAGTTTTTATCTTTGAACTAAATGATATACGCCGGGTTTTTGGGTGGGCGGGATGCCAGTTCTTGTTTTTTTGCTTCGTAGCCCGGTCGGCCCAGCAGGGCGTAGGTGGCATTCTTACCCTCTTCAACGCCGGGCTGGTCAAAGGCGTTAATGTTGAGGAGCTCACCCGCAAAGGCGGTCTGTATTTCCAGTAGCTGAATCAACTGCCCCACCGTAAAGGCGTTAATCTCCGGCAGGGTGATGGTAAAGCTTAAGCGGCGGGCCTTCATCAGTGCATACTCGGTAGCCAGCTGCTCCGCTGTAATCAGTTCTCCCAGGGTGTGCCCGCCCAAAAAAGCAATGCCGGGTACATTTTCAAAGACCCTGGGAATGTTCACCTCGGTACGGTAACGGCCCACACCCAGGAAGGTGACTACTTTGTCAAAGGGCCCCTCGGTATACAATTGGACCTGGGAATGCTGGTCGGTGGTGCCTAGGGCCTTCACCGGGGTTTGACCCGCGAATACTTCCTCCCCGCTGAGGCTTAAGCGCTTGCCCAGGCTTTCCGCCCATAACTGGGCATACCAGTCGGCAAAATACTTCAAAGAATCGGCGTAAGGCATCATGACGGAAATATTTTTACCCCGCCCCATGGCTAAATACTGCAACACAGCCAGCATATAAGCGGGATTGGCAAACACGTCCGCCTGCTCGCACAGTCGATCCATATAGGCGGCCCCTGCCAGCAGTTCCCTGATATCAATGCCGCAGACGGCGGCGGGCAAAAGACCCACCGGTGACAGCTCGGAGTAGCGGCCGCCGACACCGGCGGGAATGATAAAGGTGGTGTAACCCTCATCCCTGGCGATATTAATTAAGTTTCCCTTCTCGGCGTCGGTGGTGGCAATGATTTGTGCCACATACCCGCTGCCTATCTTTTCCCGCAGCATTTGATAAACAATCATAAATTGCGCCATGGTCTCGGCGGTGCTGCCGGATTTACTGATGACATTAAACACAGTTTGGGCCGGGTCGATCACATCAAACAGGGCGGCCACCCGCTCCGGATCCACATTGTCCAGGACATAAAACCTGGGCCCCCCCCGCTTGTCTGCGGGCAGTTCGTTATAATGCAGGTGATTGAGGGCTGTCTGCACAGCCAGGGGCCCCAGGGCGGAGCCACCGATCCCCAGAACAACAAAGGCGTCGCAGCGGTTCCGCAGTTCTTCGGCAGTTTTTAATATTTGCTGAACAACTTCTTCCTGATGAAAGGGTAAATTCCTCCAATCCATGCCCCCGGCGGCCCTTTTCTCCACCATATTTTTATGGGCCCCTTGAATTTGATCCGCCAGGGCCTCTATGTGCTGCCGGGTAAAGCCCTCCTCTTTACCAACATAATCGGCCATCATGTTATTATAATCCACCTGTATTTTCATTTGTTCCTGCCATTGGGGGTGCCGGTAGCGGGTCATAACAATCCTCCTTAGCAAAATACTTCCTAATTATATTACCATATTGTTCCTTTTATTCCCTGCTTCATGCTAAGTTAGTTTACCCATTTTCCTGACAGGCAACTGTACAATTTTAAATTCAATGTCCAAATATGATGAAATTTGTGTTAAAATGTTAAAAAATGATAACAACCAGAAAGTGGGTGAGTTTACTTTGTCTTACAATACTGACAATTCAGAAAACAGCAGCGAGAAAATATACGCCATCCTGGAAACTGTCGGTCCCCAGGTGGTGGAAATGGTGGCTGCGGAAACCGGAGAAAATGTACATATTATGGGCAGGGGCGGTGTGATCATCGCCACCACCCAGCCGGAAAGGCTGGGAACCGTTCACGAAGGGGCCAGGAAGCTCTTGGCCGGCGAAATCGATGAGGCCTTTATCACCGAGGAAGACTGCCAGCGTCTCAGCGGGGTGCGTCCCGGTTATACGGCGCCCATTGTGTTTAACGGAAACAGGATTGCCGGCCTGGGGATCTCCGGCGACCCCCACCGGACCAAACCCATGGCCCGCATCGGGATTCGGGTGGTGGAGGCCTGGATCACCCGGGAGTTGGCTAACCAGGCCGTGCGACAAACCGTTCATGAAGTCCATGCCCGGCTTGAAGAGGCCACCGCAGCCATTGAAGAAGTATCCGCCTCCGCCCAGCACCTAGTGAAAGGCAGCCAAGATATGGCGAATATCGCGGAACAGGCTAACTTAAAAGTAGAACAAGTAAATCGTATTCTGGAGGCCATTGAAGAAATTTCTACTCGCAGCAACCTGCTGGGTTTAAATGCAGCCATAGAAGCAGCCCGGGCCGGCGAACAGGGCCGGGGGTTCGGAGTGGTGGCAACGGAAATCCGCAAACTGGCCAACTCCAGCGCCAAATCGGTAGGCGACACTGCTCAAATCATTTCGGAAATCAGGACCATTTTCCAACAAATTGCCAGTGCAGTGCTGCAAAACGCCTCTTTGACCGAAACCCAAACGGCCTCCCTGGAAGAACTTTCCGCCCAGCTGACAGATATCTCTTTGCAAATGGATCAACTAGCTAAAAGCTTTACTTAGAACCAATTGTCGCATAAATTTATAGAACCCTTCTCAATCCGCACGGGTAATCCGTGGGGATTTTTTTGTATTGCCCTTGTGTAACACAATCAGCGCTCTAAACATAAAGTGGTAGCAAAAGGAACCCTATGTAAACTATGGAATGGAGGTATGCGACTTGTTTAGAGATGAAAAAAATGCCGAGCAGGCAAAAGCTCAGGCTGCACCCATGGGCCCCATAGCCGGCCATACTGGCATGCCTTATCCCGGGCAACCGGGCATGATAATGCCCCCCTACCCGACGATGCCGGGAACCCAACCCGGTTATTACCAGGGCATGCCCTATCCGGGTTTGGAATTAGCACAGGTTTATATTCCCATTCAACCATGTGGAGATCCTCAATTTGATCTCAGAAAAGCATTGGAAGTCGGCACCCTGTACCCCTCATTATACAGACCATATCCTCGTTAAATAGACGGAGGTGAATACTGTGGAGGTTCAAGCAATGGCTCAATATCAACTGCTAATGCAAATTATGCAGTTAGAGTTTGCCGCTCTGGAACTAAACCTTTTCTTAGATACCCACCCAGACTGCCAGGAAGCTCTGGCCCAATACAACAAAATTCACCAGGAATTAATGCAATGCAAGCACGCCTACGAACAAACCTATGGCCCTCTTTGCAATTTCGGTTTTTCACCCAATACAGGCAACTATTGGAAGTGGGTAGAAACCCCCTGGCCCTGGGAAATTAAATACTAAATGAAAGGATTTGTAAGTATGTGGGTATATGAAAAGAAGTTACAAATACCTGTACGGGTTTGCGGCCCCAATCCCCGTTTAGCATCATACATCATTACTCAGTACGGCGGTCCCGAGGGAGAACTTGGCGCCTCTCTGAGATATTTAAATATGCGTTACAGCATGCCGACAAATAAGGCTAAAGGGATATTAACAGATATTGGAACCGAAGAACTGGCCCATATGGAAATTGTGGCTACTCTTGTCCACAAGCTTTTGGAAGGCGCCTCTGTTGAACAGATCAAGGCGGCCGGGTGGGGTTCTCATTATGCAGACCATGATAAGGCATTATGGTGGGAAAATGCCGCCGGCGTGCCCTGGGTTGCCGCTTATGTCTCCGCTACCGGTGACCCGGTGGCAGACCTGCAAGAAAACTTAGCGGCAGAAGCAAAAGCCCGGGCAGTCTATGAAAACCTGATTCGCCTGTCTGATGACCCGGAAGCAACCAATGTTTTACGCTGGCTCCGGGAAAGAGAAGTGGTGCACTTCCAGCGTTTCGGCGAAACCCTGATGGATATACAAGAGTATACGAAACAAAAAAAATATTATTAAATTTTATGAAGAAACCATTCCCTCAATGGGGCAATGGTTTCTTTTTAATCCGAAATTTGTGTACATAAGCGCCGCGCACTTTGGAATAATACTCCTCAGGAAGGGGGTGATCGATTTGACTGGAAGCAGGAAGTTGGTTCTCTTAGTTTGCCTTCTTATAGCTGCTATTTTAGCCGCCGGCTGTACTGCCGCCGCCCGCAAACCGGAAACAAATACTAATCGTAACCCTGTGGCCCAGGAAAATAAACAGGCCCAAAAGCTGGCCCGAGAAGCAACCAGGGTTGAAGGCGTAAAAAGCGCCTATGTCGTTGTTTCCGGCAACATGGCTGTGGTGGGTCTTGACATCAACAAGGGTATTGAGAGCACAGAGACCAACCGAATCAAGTCCGAGGTGGGCCGGCGACTGAAAAATGCCGACCGGCAAATTAACGATGTAAGGGTTTCCACCGATGCCGATACCGTAACCCGCATCAGGAAAATTTCCGAAGGTATCAGCCAGGGCAGGCCCCTGACTGATTTCACCAAACAACTCAACGAAATTGTGCGGCGTATTGCACCCACCAAAGAATAATTTCTTTTTTGCATCCCTTGATTTCATCAAGGGATTTCTCATTTGTTCTTTGGTATAACATTTTAAGAGAAACCAAAAATAATCCTTGATTTTTATCATTTAATACAGTATTACAGTATTAGACATTTCATTTTTTGCTGCCGGAGGGTGGCCGTTGATGAAAATAACAATAATTGGTGCGGGCAAAGTGGGATTTGAGACAGCCCGGCGTCTTTGCGAGGAAGGCCACGATATTCTGGTGGTAGATAAAGATGAGTCCAAGCTGGCCAGGGTTGAGGAGCAGCTTGACGTTATGACATTACGGGGGAACGGCGCCACAGCCCAGGTGCTGCGGGATCCCCATGTGGTTGACAGCGACCTGCTGCTGGCTGTAACAGACAGTGATGAAGTAAATATTATCGCCGGCATGACAGGCAAAAAATTGGGCATTAAAAAATCCATTGTCCGGGTCAGAGATCCTCACTATGCCAGGGACTCGTCTTTTTCCCGGGAGGACCTGGGTTTGGATTTGATTGTTAATCCGGAACTGGCAGCTGCCAGGGAAATCGTCCGCATGCTAACCATGGCCCTGCCCGTTCACACCGAACCCTTTGGCCAGGGCAAAGTGCAAATGGCCGACATTACGGTGGATGAAGGCATGGTTCACTTTGCCAATAAAAGAATTAAGGATTTAGACATGCCGCCTTCCTGCTTGATTGTTGCCATTTCCCGCCGCGGTGATATGATTGTCCCCGGCGGCATGGACACCGTCTTACCCGGGGATACCCTGTACATTTTAGGACTGCCCAGCAGTATTGACAACCTGGTATCAAAGGTTAAAAAACGCCGTCAGAAGAAGATGCACACGGTGATGATCCTGGGGGGCGGTCGCCTGGCTTATTACCTGGCAGACAAACTTTGCTCCTTGGGTATGTCTGTAAAAATTATTGAGCAAAATTATGCCCGCTGTCAGGAACTGGCGGAACGTCTACCCGATGCCCTGGTATTAAACGGGGATGGCACCGATGTGGACCTTCTCAAACGGGAGGGTATTCAGGAAACCGACGGCTTTGTGGCGGTAACCGGCCTGGATGAGGAAAACCTGTTGATTTCCCTGCTGGCCAAGCAAATGGGGGCCAAGATGGTGGTGGCCAAGGTCAGTCGGGCCAGCTACGCGCCCATTGTGGAAAGTCTGGGGGTGGATGCCGCTGTCAGCCCCCGCTTGATTACGGCCAGCGAAATTGTTCGTTTTATCCAGGGGGGTCGGTTGTTATCCCTGTTTATGCTCCTAAACGGGAAGGCCGAGGTGGCTGAACTGATTGTACCTTCCACCAGCCGTATCGTCGGAAAACCTCTGGCGAAATGCGGTCTGCCCAGAAATGTCATCGTGGGAGCCATCTTGCGGGAGGACAAGGCCATTATTCCCGAGGGGACGGAAAAAATACTGGCGGAAGACCGTATTGTTGTTTTTGCCATGGGGCATACATTGAGTACCATTGAAAAGCTGTTTGATGCAGGAGGAAAATAGGTTTTGCACATTCAACTGGTATTAAAGACACTGGGACTGGTTTTGCTGTTTGAAGCAGCAGCCATGGTCCCAAGTCTTTTTATAAGCCTTTTTTGTCAGGAATCCGATGCAACACCTTTTATTACAGGTATGGCAGCTGCCGGGGCGGTTGGTTTCGGGTTGTATCTGGTACCTATCAAAAATAAAAATGTCGGTTATCGTGAGGGGTTCGCCATAGCTACCTTCAGCTGGCTGCTGCTGGCCCTTTTCGGCGCCATCCCTTTTACCGTGGCCGGGGCTGTTCCCAGTTACATTGACGCGGTTTTTGAAACCATGTCGGGTTTTACCACCACCGGGGCCTCGGTAATCCCCAACGTGGAAATTCTCCCCAAAAGTATTTTGTTTTGGCGCAGCCTGACTCACTGGCTGGGCGGTATGGGAATTATTGTATTAACGCTGGCCTTAATCCCGTCCTTAAACATTGCCGGCATGCAGTTGTTTAAGGCAGAAGTACCCGGGCCCACCAAAAACAAGGTGCTGCCCAGGATTGCCCAAACCTCCCGGCAGCTTTACAAAGTGTACGTTATCATTACTCTGGCGCAGATTCTGGCCCTCAAACTGGCAGGCCTGTCATGGTTTGATTCCCTCATCCACACCTTTGGTTCGGTGGCCACCGGGGGATTTTCCAACTACAATGCCAGCGTGGGACATTTTCAAAGCATTACCGTAGAAGCTATTATTATCTTTTTTATGATTCTCTCCGGTATGAACTTTGCTCTTCATTACAATTGGATGCGCGGGGACTGCAAACCCCTTTGGCAGGACTACGAGACAAGGCTCTTCCTGATTATTATTGCATTAAGTACAGCGGTAATTTCTCTCAATTTATTTCTTACTGCGGACAGTAGCCCGGGGAAAGCCATCCGGGATGCCGCCTTTACGGTTTCATCGATCATTACCACCACCGGCTTTGCTACGGTGGATTTTGAGCAGTGGCCTTCTTTCAGTAAATTTGTCCTGCTGCTTTTAATGTTTGTCGGGGGTTGTGCCGGGTCCACCGGCGGGGGACTCAAGGTGGGACGACTATTCATCCTGATGAAAACCTTCTCCCGCCAGTTGATGCGTTTAATCCATCCCAAGGCAGTGATCCCGGTACGTGTAGGGCGGGACGTGGTGACCCAGGAGGTTGTTGAGTCTGCTCACACCTTTTTTACCCTTTATATGCTGTTGTTTGCCCTGGGCACCGCCATCCTGACCGGGCTGGGTCTTGATCTGATTTCCGCAGCCTCCGCCACGGCGGCAAACCTGGGCAATGTGGGCCCGGGTCTTGGCCTGGTTGGCCCCATGTCCAATTATTCATCCCTGCCGGACCTGGGTAAAGTGGTACTGACCTTCCTCATGCTGGTGGGTCGACTGGAGATCTATACAGTTTTACTGGTCTTCAGTGTAAAGTTTTGGCGTTAACCGGGAAAACTATAGGTATACGTGAGCACCCCGTAAAGTTATCGTGAATTGTCAATTATTAACGGATAACAACAAATAAAAAACTTCATTTGCAAATTAATATATTTTTTGCTTTAATAGAATAGATGTTATTGTAACAGGTTTTATGGAAGGAGTAAGTAAAGTGAAATTTCCCACCCTAACCATTGGACGTTTTACCCCCAAGTATCCGATTATTCAAGGCGGCATGGCCGTAAGGGTTTCCACTGCCCCCCTGGCCGGCGCCGTGGCTGAAGCCGGAGGAATCGGTGTAATCGGCGCCACAGGAATGGAAGAAGATGAACTGCGCAATGAGATTCGCGAGGCCCGCAAAATTGCACCCAAGGGTATCATTGGTATCAATATCATGTACGCAGCCAGGGAATTTGCCAAAATTGTGCGTACCGCCATTGAAGAAAAGATTGATATCATTTTCACCGGAGCCGGTTTTTCCAGGGATATATTTGCCTGGGGCAAAGAGTCTGACACTCCCATTGTGTCCATTGTCTCTTCGGCAAAAGTGGCTAAAATGGCAGAAAAGTTGGGAGCTGCCGCTGTAGTGGCCGAGGGAACCGAGGCCGGCGGCCACCTGGGCACTGACCGGTCGATAAAGGAAATTTTCCCTGAAATTAAAGAAGCAGTTAAAATCCCGGTAATTGCCGCCGGTGGTATCGTAGATGGTAAGGGAATTGCGGAAATGATTCGTTTGGGTGCCGATGGCGTGCAAATGGCAACCCGTTTTGTGATGAGCGTGGAATGTGCAGTTTCCGATGCCTTCAAAAAACTTTACCTCAACTCTACCGCGGAAGATGTGGTGAAAATTCAAAGTCCGGTGGGCTTACCCGGCAGGGCTCTGAAAAACAGCCTGGTTTCCCGTATTTTCAGCGGCAACGCCCCGGAACCGGAAAATTGTGTGGGCTGCCTTAAGCATTGCTCCCAGTCCTTTTGCATTATGGACGCTCTGATGAACAGCCGTAACGGCAACATCAAAGACGGTCTGGTTTTCTGCGGCCAGAATGTGCACCGTATTAAAGATATCTTACCGGTAAGGGCCATCTTTGACAGGCTTATTGCCGAGTTTAGCAACGCCTAGGTGAAAGAATGGATTGATTTTTTCCTAATTTAAGTGTTATACTTAAATTACCTCTAAGTTTCACAATGCTAACTGTGGCTATCTCCTCCCGAAAATTTTATCGGTGTCAGGGTATTGGTAGTTCAGTTTGTTGGCACCGGAAATTTAGGGAGTTTAATTATTCGGGGGAGATAGGTTTGGTATTTTCCGACAGAACTTTGACATGCCGAGATTGTGGCGCAGAATTTGTATTTACCACACGTGAGCAGGAATTCTTTGCCGAAAAGGGCTTTCAGAACGATCCTTCTCGCTGCCCTGCTTGCCGCGCTGCCCGTAAGCAGCGGATGCAAGGCAATAATGGGTACGCCCAGCGGCAAATGTACGAAACAGTATGTGACGAGTGTGGCTGTACAACTCAAGTTCCTTTCCAGCCCAGCGGAACAAAACCCGTATACTGCCGCGACTGCTTCACTCGTGTGAAACAATATCGCTAGTAAATAAAACCGAATGCCTTAAGGCATTCGGTTTTTGCCTTTTATTAAACAAAAATGAACGCCTGTTCAGACGTTATAAAATATAAACTATGAACGGAGTTCCTGCTGATTGATCCTTCTGGCAACCCGGCCACCTCTAACGGCCTCTTCATAATCCATTTCGTCCTCGAAATTTTCCCCCGTGAGAAATTCAATGGACACCCCGCAGGTGTCGGCAATTAAGTTAAGAGCATCCCAATCGGGGTAAAACAGCCCCTTTTCCAGTTTTTCCACCCACTTTGATGTTTCCCCTATTTTAAAAGCCAGCATTTTCTGGGTAAAGTTTTGTCCACTCCTCTTGGCCCTGTGCTCACGGGCCCTTTTTACTTTGAGGCCTAATTCTTTTGGGCTATACACTGCTGATGCCTCCTTTATAAAATCCTTATCTTTATTATTTGTTTAAGTTCTATTGGTATGAGTGGTAATTTTTCCGAAAAGATTTTGTGAGTCTGGCGGTTGTCGCAATTTTTTGGGTCTTTATAAGAAATTTACCAGCGCAGGTTATTGAACCCTGTTAACATCACATATGATATACCATAGCAAACTGGTAAAGGAGGCAATTTTTTATGCGCAGACATAAGACCATTACCATCAGCATCCCCGAAGATTTAATTGAATACTTGGATAAAAAAATTTCCCAGATCAACCGCAGTTCCTATGAAGAAACAAACCGCAGCCAGTACATCCGCTTGCTGATTAAAAAAGACATGGCCGCCATTACCGCCGGCAAAACCTCACCCCCCGAAGGGACAGAGGATTTGGCGCTGTCGGATTTGGATTATTACAATTCTTTACTGGATTTGGGTGGGTATAAGAGGTAATACAGAAATCAGGCGAGCAACAAGCCGCCTGATTTCTGTTTAGTAATTATTCAGTTACCTTTAAGGACTTAATTTTCCCGTTATCAAGTTGAATCGTTACCTCTTTTCCTTCGTAGTCGTCTAAATCATCTTCATCAATAGTACGGTTATTTTTGTCCTTAAGAGATACACTTGAGGCAAAATATAACTTGTGTCTTACCCCGGAACTTGTGCCATTGTCCTGTTCAAGGTAGATGTAACCGGATTTTACATCGTACAGTTCTCCCTCAACCGTAACATCCTCGTCGTCGGTAATTTCGATTTCCACTACTTCCCCGTCATCCACCTCAAACTCTACCTCTGAGCCAATTAAAATTTCATCAAGATCCAGATCTTCGTCGTCCTTTATAACTTTCACATTATTGGCCAAATCATAGGTTTTTGTTCTGCCGTCTACCTTAATGGTGACTTCATCATCGTCTAAATCCAGACCCGTTATGATTCCGTCATAAGTATCGTCAGAACTGGAACCATCCAAAATGCTTATTTTAATGACCTCATCATTGTCGTTAATAATTAATTTAACATAGTCTTTGTCTTCTTCAATATCGTCAAAATCCCGGCTCCTGCTGCCCTCATAAACATATACATCGTCTGAAACATCATAAGTCTTTTCGCGGCCATCATCTTCAATAGTAATGCTCCAATCTCCGGACGTATCCACGTCGGTTACTTCGCCCTCAACGATTTCATAATCCATGACGTCGATTCTGGTTACATCATTGCTGCTATTCAGTTTTAGCTTTACATAATCCCCTTTCCTGATATCGTCAAAATCGATGCTGTCGCCGTCCTCATAGACGTCAACATCATCTTCAACATCATAGGTCTTTTCTGTGCCGTCTATTTTCTCAATCTTGATACTCCAGGAACCGGAAGCATCCACCTCAAGCACCTCCCCTTCCAGGACGGAAGAAGATGATGAACCATCTGTTAGCTGTATAGTAATAGCTTTGTCCTGGGTATTTAATTCAATGGCAACGGAATCCTCTTTATCGATGTCATCCAGGTTAATGGAGTCGCCGTCCTTGTCCTTTACCCTGTAGCCGCTGGCCAAATCAACGATACGTTCGTAGCCGTCACCATCTTCAATGGTGATACTGGAAGAGCCAACGCTTACCACTTCGCCGAAAAGTTTCTTTGGTTCATTTAACGGCACAATACCGGTTACAATATTTCCTACCTTGGTCAGGGATATCCTTTGCCCCCTAGAGAGCTGGTAGAAGGTGCCACTGACATTGGATTTATTAATTTCCTCACTGGTACCGTCATCATAACGAACCGTAAAGTAATCCAGATACATGTTGACAACATAACCCCGGCGCTCATTGCCGGTGGGTACATTGCTCAGCAAGTTGATTTCCGATACGCTGCCGCCGGTGACCTTGATTTCTGCCCGGGCGCCGCTGGTGAGAGCCGTTAAATCCCTGGTCAGCCCGTTTTGCGTAATTTTTACGGTGCCGGACAGGGGAAAGGAAGTGAGGCTCCCTGCGTCCGGCTGGAAGGAAAGCATCCACTGGCTGCCCGACAGCAAGCCGCGAATGGTACCTGTATAACCGGTGGTGACGGACACGCTGCCGCTTGGCGTGCTTGCTGCGGTATAGGCCATGTAAGCGACCTTACCGGTTGAATCCAGGATTACTTTAACATTTTCACTGGCCTTAAAGGCATTGAGCAAACTACTTTTGCCCGCCCGGTAAAGAAGGGCCTCGTTTTGCAGGCTCAGTGTTAAGGTTTGTCCGCCTCTTGCCACGGTAATTTTTTTACCGGCAACATCCACTGCACTGAGCCTGGCGATAAAATATTTGTTGGGATTGGGATTTATTTTCCCGTTCTCAACCAGACGGGCAATAATAGCCGCCATTTCTGCCCGGGTTACATTGGCGTTGGGGTCAAAGGTGTTGTCGGTTCTGCCTGCCATAATACCATGCTTAACAGCAGCAGCTATATATGTCTGAAGGTTAGCTGGAATAGCTGCATTATCCTTAAAATTCAGCTGGTAGCCGTCTGCAGACAGTTTCAAGGCATTGGCAAAAAGCACAGCAATTTCAGCCCTGGTTGCTGCCTTCTTGGGTTGTATGCTGGGAATGCCGGCCTTAGATATGTATCCTTTATCCGCAGCAAAGGCGACATTCCTCTGGGCCCAGGCAGGAAAAGTAGCCGGGAAATTATAACCGCCCTGAGACATGCTGTAATTGTCTGCTTCCGTTCTATGGCCTAATGCACGGTTGAGAAAGATAATTGCCTCTACCTGGGTTACCGAATCCTTAGGAGCAAATATACCATTGCCCCTCCCCCCCACAAGTTCTGCGGCGCTGCATTCAGCCACCGATTGTTCCCACCACTTCCCTGAAGTATCTCTGAACAGGTAAGGGGATGCCGCCCAAGCGGACGTAAAGGTGGCCAGGGAAAGAACCAGCGTTACTAACAAACATAATTTTATTCTCAACATAATATCCCCCTTTTGTTGAACCAGTCGGATGCCTGCTTGGGGGCATCACAGGTATTCGACTGGGCCAACTATTCTGTAAGTAAGATTTCTTTTATGCTTATTTCGTTACAAAAATCATAATTCCTGTCCATAATTGGAAAATAAATGGCATTCTGACCGGAGAATGCCATCATTTATCAACATTATCTGTTAAAGGTTTTTTGAATGGAGGAATAAATATCGTTCCAGGAATTACACCGGACTCCTTGCCAGGGCCACAGGCGGTTATGGGGAGCCTCATAGAGGATCACCCGGATTCCCCCGTCAGCCAACCAGTAGGCATTGTGCACGTTATCTTCAATCATAAACTCCACTTGCAGTTCCCGGCAGATGTCTACCTTGTGATGGGAGTTCAGCAGGTGTAGGCCGCTGTAAGGAATGTCGTGCTCCCGCAGCCATTTTTCTGTTACAGCACTGTACCTGGGATTGCGGGCTGTAATGATGTGCACCTGCCAGCCGTCCTTCACCAACCGGTGAATGTTCTCCCTGGCAAAGGGGATCACGGGGCTTTTTTGGATAATTTCTTCTTCCTTTTTATCCATGAGAGCAATGAATTCATCCTCACTGATATCGTAAACCTTACAAAGGTTGTACTGATAAATTTCGTCCCCCTTTAAGGTTTTGCCACAGTGACAGTTCAGGGTTTCCACCAGAAGCTCCAGGTTATCCGCAATGGTACCGTCCAAATCGATGCCAATCTTCATGCCATCCCCCCCGCGTTCGGAAATAAACCTCATGTTTATGAGTATAGCTTTGATGGCAGCGGGCGGTCAATAATATTAAACTACGGGTCAATATAACATTTCACCCGGGGTTATAATAAAAACAGAATACCGCAGACCTGGTAGGAATTAACCCTGCGGCGTCGAATTAGGTTATAAATGACCAACTGGAAATTATTCTGCTGGTTATATCATACAAGGGGGATACGTCATGCAGTATGATTTTAAAGAGGCATTCAACCGCATCGGTCAGCAGCTGGATGAAATAACCAATAAAAGGATTGAGGAGTTGCGGCGGTTAAGCGACGAAGGCAAAATTGATTTCGCTCAACTGGCCAACGAAACACTAAATGAAATGATTAACAGCAATATACGTGTCACCGCAAAGGTTCTTGAGGAATATCACGAGAAATTAATGCAATATCTCTCAGAAAAAGGTATCTAAAAAGCTATATCAAAACATGCCAGAATTAATAAGGCGCGGCCTCCTACCTATGGCCAGGCAATTCAAGTCAAGAACCGTCCCCGACTTGAATTCCTAAACAGCGACAAAAACCCGGCCACCCGGGTTTTTTAATGCTTGTTGCTGTGTATAGACATGCCTGTCTATGGCACCTCATAAATCCTTTACTCAGGAAGTTTCTATTAACACTTTAAACAGACGCAGCCAGGGCCGAAGCGATATCGGGGTATTTAAAGGGAACTTGCATTTCTATAAGCCTTTTCGGGACCACCCGCTGGCCGTTCAGTAGCAGTTCATCGGCCATTTCTCCCAAAAGGGTTCTGGCTACGAAACCGGGCAGCCGGGTCCAGGAGGTCTTGCCTAGGGCCCGGGCCAAATGACGATCTAACTCCGCCATGGTCACAGGCCGGGGGCTGCAAAGATTAAAGGCGCCCCGGAAGCGCTCATCCGTCAGGGCCAGGATTAAAACATGCACCAGATCCTCAATGTGTATCCAGGAAACCCACTGTTTGCCATCCCCAATATAGCCGCCCATGCCAAATCGGTAGGGCATCTTGATTCTTTCCAAAACACCCCCGCCAGGTCCCAGCACAATGCCAAAACGAAAACGCGCCACCCGCACCCCCAAATCCTCGGCTTGCCGGGCTTCCTGCTCCCATGCCCGGCAGACTCCGGCCAGAAAACCTTCACCGTTGGGGCTTTCTTCATCGAAGGTAGCACTGGGATGCTGGCCGTAGTAACCCACTGCAGAGGCATTCAGCAGCACCTTGGGGTAGGGTTGATTGGCTGCACGATTCCTTTCAATACTTTTCACCAACTGGCGTGTGAGCTGCACCCTGCTGTTTAAAATAAGATTCTTTACCTCGGCGGTCCAACGGCCGGCGGCAATATTATGCCCGGCCAGGTTAATGACGGCATCGGCCCGGCCGATGATCTCCTCTGAAAACAATTCTCCTGCAGCGGGAATTTTGGTGTAGCTGATATTACCCCGGATTTGCTTATCCCGGCGTAAGCCAATGATGACCCGGTGGTTTTGCTGCATTAGTTGCTTTACCAGGGTGGTCCCCACAAACCCCGTTCCCCCGGTTATTAAAACATTCATTGCCTGTACCCTCCTCTCGCTCCCGGCTATCCTTTCATAGTGCCATTTATGAAGCCTATGCGTAAATCGATCCCTTCATACTATCCAAACCCATTGTAATACCAATAGCTGAAAATAAAAAGAATCTTCTGTTATCTTTTTTTGCAAAGGCTCACAAGGCTCAAAGGAAATAACCCGGACATGCCGGGTTGTTTGATTAGTTATGTACAACTCGATCCACCAATTCTGCCTGCTTGGCATCGTTAAAACGGTCAACGGTACTTAAATAGCCAGTTATACGACGAACCCTTTTGATGGTTGTTTTGGCCCTGGATCTTACCTCCAACTCCTCGGGGCTGATTTCAACAATTTCAATCTCCCCCAGCTCTTTACCCCTGGCCGCATAGCGCAGTTCCTCTTCCCGGATAATGTCATCCACTTCAATTTGACTGATGTTTCCTTTAACGCTTACTCTCATTGCCGCCAGCCTCCTTATTCTTGTTTGGCTTTATTATAGGGAGCCCGGGCAAGGTTGGCAATTTATTGCCATGCGATTTAAGGGTATTGTAAGGAATTCTAGGGAAGAATCATATCGGGGTGTTCAGGTGCATGGCGTACTCCCCAGAACCTTTATATAACCTGAGTTCAAACATAATGTTTTCAATTTCCGATTCCAATTCCCGCCCCGGCCTGGTAGATATGACATTAATAAAGCTGTCGAGCACATTGGTAAAAAGACAGCCGAGAAGGACAGCGAAAAGAAATAGCCAGGGGTGTTTAATCACCACCTGGCTATATTTATTTTTTTATTGATGGTGACTTACCCATGGCCGAAGATAAAAGGTATGTGGCCAGCTGATTTAAGCTAACATTTTCATCTTTTGCCCGCTTAGCTAAGTCTTTGTGTAGAGACTTAGGGATCCTTAAAACAAATTTTCCGCTGTATGTCTCTTCTTCTTTAGCAGGCCCCGGTATCTCCCGGCCGGTCTCTAAGGCCACCTGCAACCAGGCAATCTTGGCATCCTCAATCATTACCAGGGCTTCTTCTCTGATTTCTCCCTGAGAAAGGCACCCGGGCAGCTCCGGGACCTCTCCCACAAAGCCTCCTTCTTCCGCTGGGTAAAGCATGATTTTGTAAGGCAGGGAAAGATAGTATTCAAGATTTTTAGTATCATTCATCAAAGATAATTCCCACTTTTGGTAACGGGTGGGGTTACTCCTCATCGAAGCAATCCCCAATTAATTCAATAGCCCTTTCAACGTAGATTCGCTTTATGTGTGGCTGGTCGAATGGAACGGACAGAGACTTATCATCTTTTATGTAGATAAAATGACTGGAGCCGCCACTGGGCTGCCTTTTAGTAAATCCACCGACCTTAGTATCTTGTCAAGTTCACTAAACCTAACTGCTCTTGGGTTATTTTTGATTTTATCGTAGAGCTTTTTTAGAAGCAAGTTAAGGAATAAATTATTCGTCAAGGGCTTGGAATAACTTCATGCTCTTTTTGCGCTGAGCGCCTTATCAAGATATTGTTTATTATTTTTGCTCTCAGGTGGGTCAAATTTATTTGCACAGGGTGGGTCAATTCTATTGACAATCAACACGCCATTTTCGCTGTTTTCGCCAAAAAGAAAAGGAACCGCAAACCCTTGCAGTTCCTTTTTTCATTGGAGCCGACGATGGGACTCGAACCCACGACCTGCTGATTACGAATCAGCTGCTCTACCGGCTGAGCTACGTCGGCATTGCCAAACTCACAGGTTAAATTGTCAATTGCTATAGTATCAAAAGCCTTTCGAAAATGCAAGTCTTTAGGATGCTTTAATTATATGCTTTGTGTGACAACAAATGCCAATTTAATTCGTTAAACCTTCATTAAGCCAATGAGGCCATCCGCCGGAGGCAGAAATACAAAGGGGCTTTACCATTAAGGCAAAACCCCTTTGCTGTGGAGCTGCTAACCGGGATTGAACCGGTGACCTTATCCTTACCAAGGATACGCTCTACCTACTGAGCTATAGCAGCATGGTATGGTGGGCGATGACGGGATCGAACCGCCGACATCCTGCTTGTAAGGCAGGCGCTCTCCCAGCTGAGCTAATCGCCCCGTTGACAAAAAATATCTTAACAGAAATCAAAATACGTGTCAATTGAAAAAATTAGTCTTGTTTGTTTATTTAGTTTCGTTTTCGGTTCATACTTTCCGGTAGGCGGACAAAGTGGTTCAGGAAGAAATCAATTGCCGGCACAAGTCAGGTACTTTCCCTCCCAAGAGGATTTAATGATCATCAAACATTCGATAAGATGTTTCCTCAAAAATCAAAAGGGCATATACAGAGATAAGATGCTGTTTAACATCCGCAGGGTCCTTGATAAATACGGCATCTCCAAATATAATTTTGCTGCTTTTTCCGTACACAGGTCAGTGGGACCGGGGTTGTCCTTTATTCAAGGCAGACATGAGATAACAGATCGGTTTTGCCCGGGGTGCGGCTCTGATCTTTATATGGTTGACAGCCCGGTAAGGATCCTGAGTATTCTGGAAGGTATTCATGACAAGGTCATCTATGGCTGTGCTTGTGGCGAAATCTTCTTTCAATTTGAAGAAAAATAATAAATCCTGAGAAGATTGTTGACTTAAGGTTATTATTTTGTTATCATAACACTTGTCAGTCACGTTCGGGCGATTAGCTCAGCTGGGAGAGCGCCTGCCTTACAAGCAGGATGTCGGCGGTTCGATCCCGTCATCGCCCACCATATACCGGGAGCTGTGGTGTAGAGGCCTAACATGCCTGCCTGTCACGCAGGAGATCGCGGGTTCGACTCCCGTCAGCTCCGCCATTTTACAGGGCCAATGTTTCATTGGCCCTGTCAGACTGTAGACAAACACCGCTTTTAGGCCGAAAGGCTTAGAAGCGGTGTTTGGTTGAAAGTGAAGATTTTACGAATTTTAGATAAAACCAAAGAAAAAACAGGCACTGCCGGTGGAAGCATCCCTTGTTTTTTCTTCCACAGGGCCAGCTTTTTTAAATTTATGCATGCGAAAAGAAGCGTGAGGTAATGCCCGACTTTCCTCAAGCCTCGCAAATTAGTATAACGCATCCCATGCTTTTCTTTAGCGTCTGCAAAGACCCTTTCAATGGTCTCACCACGCATTTTGTATAGTTCTTTGCCCCATGGGGTGTGTCTGATATCTTCTGCTATTTCCATGTAATGTTCCCAGACATGACGGGTTACAACTTTTGTACAACTTTTGCTCAGGGTACACTGCATCCGCATGGGGCATTTAGAGCATATTTTCGGGTCACTCTTATATTCCCGGTATCCTGCCCGATTAGTAGTGCTGTATCTTAACACTTGGTTATTGGGACAAAGGTAGCAGTCATAGTACTCATCATAAACATAGTCCCGTTTTTTAAAGTAGCCATCCTTGGTCATTGGTCTCTTGTAGGGCATAACTGGGAGTTTGCCTGCCTCAATGATTTCTCTACATACACCAGGGGTTTTGTAGCCTGCGTCAACTACAACCGCCTCTATCTCAGGGAATTTCTCGCTGACTTCTTGAAATAAATCAGAGAATACCTGGCTGTCATGAATATTTCCGGGTGCTACTTTTACTCCAAGGATAAAATTATTCCGGTCACAGGCTACAGAAGCTGTATACGCAAAGCAACGCTCCTTTTCGCCTTTGTGGAACATTCCGCTTTCAGGGTCTGTGGTGCTTTCTTTAATTTCTTTTACACTATCTTTCTTGGGACTATCTCCATCTTTGTTGTTATCGTTGCTATCTTCAAAGGGCTTTTTTCCGTTTGCTTCCCGGTCAGCGTTTATTTCAATTAAAAGCTCCCGCTTATATTTGTGAGCCCGGTGTTGTGCCATTTTCTTGACATATTTATTCTTATTAGCACTGGCTTTTACATGGGTGGCATCGATAAATACTGCATCTGATTTAATAAAACCGTACTTTATGGCTTCCATTAATATATGGACAAAGATTTTTTCAAAAAGGTCGCTTTCTTTAAACCGCCTTTCGTAATTCTTTCCAAAAGTTGAAAAGTGTGGTATTTGCTCTTGTAAACCATATCCTAAAAACCAGCGGTATGCTACGTTTACTTCCACTTCCTTGATGGTTTGCCGCATCGACCGGATTCCATAGAGGGCTTGGAGCATAAGCAATTTAATTAGTACCACTGGGTCAATACTTGGTCTTCCGATATTTTCACTATATAGGTCTTTTACTTCATCATATATAAAATCAAAATCAATGCTTTCTTCTACAGCCCTTAAAAGATGATCTTTAGGTACTAAATCACTGATGCTTACAAATTCCACCTGGTTAGTTATTGCCCGATTTTTCTTCTTTAACATGTCAATCGCCCCACAATATTTTTTCTATTTCTATTTTACTGGAAAATTGTCCATCTTTGGGTCTTGACACAAAAAAAGACTGCCGACATTTACTTTGTCGACAGTCTGA
>NZ_FQUY01000015.1 GCF_900129195.1 Desulforamulus putei DSM 12395 | reverse complement strand
CACCTTGCTTTATCAAGTAGGTGACCCCGTTTAGCCGGAGTACGGGAACAACCGGTAGGCCGCATCTAACAGATCGCGGGAAGCAGAGCCGCAAGGCTTTCGCTGGACGGTCAACGCAAGACGGAAACCCCCGTGGTTTTCCATATGGCCGCGTTTTGCGCCCGTAAAGCGCTGTTTTTCCGTCCGGGTGAGACTCCGGGGCCGAGGTCCCCTGTCACCCCAGGGAAAATTTTCCATGGAGGTGTAAAGCCTGGTCATGGGGGGCCGGGTTTACAAAAATCTAACTTATTGTTAGGTATTGTGAACTTTTTTGAACCAGGTTCTGAATTAATTCTCCTACCGTAACAAATTGATACCCCTCTTTCTTCAGCTGCTTGATGATTTCCGGCAGGGCTTTCACAGTGGGGGCCGTTGGGTGCATCAGGACAATGGCGCCGTTATGCGCTTTCTCCACCACCCGCCTGACAATAACGTCCGGCGAAGGGCGTTGCCAGTCGATGGTGTCAATACTCCAGAGAATGAAGGTATACCCCTGTTCCTGGGCGGCTTTAAGGACCGCCGGGCCCCTTTCCCCGTAGGGCGGCGCATATAATTGGGGTCGCTTGTTAATGGTATCATAAATCAATTTCTCTGCCCTTTGCATATCCCTCAGGTTGCCGCTTTTGGAAAGCCTGTCGGGATGGGGGTGCGAATAGCCGTGGGAGCCGATTTCATGACCCGCGGCGTCCATTTTTTTCAGCAAATCCGGGAAATCTCTGACCCAGGTGCCGCCGACAAAAAAGGTGATTTTGACCTGATGGTCCTCCAACACTTCCAGCATCTTTGGTATATACTCTTCTCCCCAAAAAACATTGCAGGTCAGGGCAATCTTTTTATCCCGATCGCTACCCCGGTAAACGGGGGCAAGCGTTCTTTCGTATTTTTCACGGGTGGCCAGAACCCCCAGGCCGATTAAGAACAGTGCAATAAAAAACCATAAAACCCCTTTATAGAACCGGCCCCTGCGAATAAACAGTATTCTCATCATTTTTCTCCCCCTAAATTATACTCTTTCCAATCTCTATGCCAACGGGGGGAGGATTATTTCTTCATTTAAAAAAGCACGCCTTTCCCCGTAAAATAGAACCCCCTCGATCTCTCCTATCGAGGGGGGTGCAGTAATCGTTAGGGTTTAGTAAGCGAACACATGGTTGCCAATCCGATTAATGATGGGACGGCTCCAAACCCATTGGCTGGTGGCGGTTTGCGGGTTCCAGTAGTAGAGCGCTCCGCCTGAAGGGTCCCAGCCCTTTACAGCCGCATTGACGGCACGAAAAGCAGATTCGTTGGGCGGCAAATAAAATTGCCTGTCATGTACGGCTGTAAAGGCCCAGGGCTGAAAAATAACATCTTGCACGGTATTACCAAACTGTCCGGATTGCAGCCTGTTTAAGACCACCGCTGCCACGGCCACTTGCCCCTCAAAGGGTTCTCCCCGGGCTTCGCCGTGTACAATCCTGGCCAGGTCATAGAGGTCCTGCCTGGAAAGGGGCAGGTTGCCACGGGAAACGGCAGCTGCTGCCCTTGGACGCTGCGCCTTATCCCCGCTGACCCGGGCAATGATGGCGTTGGCGGTGTTTTTACCCACCACACCGTCTACCTTTAAACCATTACGCCACTGAAAGTTTTTCACAGCGTTAAAGGTCTGCCACCCATATTTCCCATCCAGCTTGCCAACGTTATACCCTAAATAACCCAGATTCCTTTGCAGTTGTAAAACATCATATCCTGACATCCCCAGCTTTAAAGTCCTGTCTCCCAGGTAGGCCTCAGCATAACTCAAGGGTACTGCCATCAGTAAAGAAACCACCAAGAATAATACAATTACCTGTATTAACTTACTTTTTCTAATTGCCATCACCTCTTTCAAGAATAGCTTATATATAATGGCGCAATGTTATTTTACCTATTCCTTAGGAGCAATGGCAAAGAGTGTATCAGCTTCTATATCCAGATAACCATGGGGAAATCCCACAAAAAAAAATATAGCCGTTAAACTGAAGTTAAATCAAAGGTTAACTTCGGTTTACCGGCCAATGTGATTTTATTCCTTGGCAACCTTTGGACGGCTAAAGAGTCTCCGCTCCCTTCGCTCCCCTTTGTCGCCGGGTCCTTCCTCGGGAGTCATGCCCAGATCCTTCAAGGCTTCTTTTCTGGAGAGCTTCAGGCGGCCCTGATGATCGTAGCCGATGGCTTTGACGGTGATAATGTCACCTTCCTTCACTACATCTTCGGTCTTTTCAACTCGCTGGAAGGCCAGTTGTGAAATGTGGACCAGTCCTTCTTTGCCCTGCAGTCCCATAACGCCGGGTATAACTTCCACAAAGCAGCCAAAATCCGTAACCCGGGTAACCTTGCCGGTGTATAACTTGCCTACCTCGACTTCGGCGGTAATGGCCTCAATAATTTGTAAAGCCCGTTTACCCCTTTCCCGGTCAACCGCGGCGATAAAGACCCTGCCGTCATCCTCAATATCAATATCCGCCCCGGTTTCTTCAACCAGCTTTTTAATGATCTTGCCGCCAGGCCCGATCACATCCCTGATTTTGTCGGGGTGAATGCTGGTACGGATGATGCTCGGGGCATGCTGGGAAATTTCCGCCCTGGGTTCCGGCAGAACCTCCAGCATTTTACCCAGAATATACATGCGTCCCCGGTGGGCCTGTGCCAGGGCCTGCTCAAAGACTTCCCTGGTGATGCCGGGTATTTTGATATCCATCTGCAGGGCGGTAATGCCTTTGGCGGTCCCGGCCACTTTAAAGTCCATATCCCCCAGGTGGTCTTCCAGCCCCTGGATATCCGTCAAGACAGTAAACTCATCTTCCTCCATAATCAGTCCCATGGCCACGCCGGCCACCGGTGCCTTCAGGGGTACCCCTGCATCCATCAGAGCCAGTGTGCTGCCGCAGACACTGCCCATGGATGTGGAACCGTTTGATTCAATGGCTTCGGAAACCACCCGGATGGTATAAGGGAAAACCTCTTCGGGAGGAATCATAGGTTCCAGGGCCCGCTCTGCCAGCGCGCCGTGCCCGATTTCCCGGCGCCCCGGAGACCGCATGGGCTTTGTTTCCCCGGTACTAAAGGGCGGGAAATTATAGTGATGCATAAAGCGTTTACTTTCTTCCAGACCGAGACCGTCCAGAATTTGTTCATCGCTGATGGAACCGAGGGTTGCCACCGACAGAATTTGTGTCTGTCCCCTGGTAAACAGCCCTGTGCCATGGGTACGGGGAAGCACGCCCACTTCTACGGAAATAGGACGGATTTCATCAATGGCCCTGCCGTCAATACGCAGTTTATCATGGGTAATCATTCTGCGCACAACTTTCTTTTCGGCCTTTTCAATCAACATCATGATTTCTTTGGGGTTGTCCGGGAATTGTTCCAGGAAAGTTTCCTGCAAGCCGGTAAGAACCTCTTCCATGTAGGCTTCTCTTTCTTTCTTGCTTAATTTTTCCCTGGAGCAATGGAGTACCGCCTCGCGAATGACTCCTTCCGCCTTCGGCAGGATAGCTTCTTCCATGGCGGTGTCCACTTCCGGCTCAGGAATTACCATTTTTTCCTGGGCCAGGCCCATGGACAGAGCTTCCTGCCTGAAGTCCTCAATGAATTGTACAATTTCCTTGACAACCTCGTGACCAAACATAATGCCTTCGAGAATCTGATCTTCCGGAACTTCTTTCGCACCGGCTTCCACCATCATGACGGCGTCATCGGTGCCGGCCACCACCAGGTGCATGTCACTGTTTTCTGCCTGGCGTACCACCGGGTTAATGACAAATTGACCGTCTACCCGCCCTACAATAACACCGCCGATGGGCTTTTTAAGGGGTATCTTGGAAATATGCAGGGCAGCCGATGCGCCGATCATGGCCGCAATTTCCGGGGCATTATCCTGATCAACGGATAAAACCGTAGCCACCACCTGAACTTCATTTCTCATGTGTTTGGGGAACAGCGGCCGGATCGGGCGGTCAATCAGGCGACCGGACAAAATAGCCTTTTCGCTGGGACGCCCTTCACGTTTAATAAAGCCGCCGGGGATTTTTCCAACAGCATAAAGTCTTTCCTCGTAGTCCACCGTAAGCGGGAAAAAGTCGATATCCCTGGTGTTTTTTGCCACCGTTGCGGTGACCAGGACCACGGTCTCGCCATATTTTACCAACACAGCGCCGCTGGCCTGCTTGGCCAATCTTCCTGTTTCCAGGGAGAGGACCCTGCCCCCTAGGGACATTTCCCTGATTAATACTGGATTCTCTAACACTATTACTACCTCCACACTCCAAGTTGTTGACAAATCTTAGCAATTCGACATTTTTATTAGTATTTCCTTCTTTCTATGCCAAAAATACAAGCGGTTACTTTAATAAACTAAATCACTAGCGTTGGATACGGAGGTGTAGTTTAACTCCACTTTTGGTTTTCCTGAACTCTGCCCAGCCGTATTAGGATAGACAAAGGCTTATTATTGAAGAGTCTATCAGATAAATGCGACCTGGTTCCTGCCTTATTGATTTAAAACTGATTTCAGTACCAAACTGATGGACTATATCGGAAAAAACTTGAAGTTGTGCATGAAAGAATCCCTTGTCGTACACCCAACAAAAATGCCCATATTGAAGCATTTCACAGTATTTTGGAAAAGGAATGCCTGGATCACAATGAGTTCCAGACATATGGTGAAGCATACAGAGCTGTAAGTGAATTCATATATCGCTATAACAATAACCGGATTCACTCTGGAGTGAGGTATATGTCACCGGCTGAGTTTTATGAAAAGAATCAGCGACAAGAATGTACTCCGCTTAAGGAAATAAAGCTGTGATTATTCTTTTCCCATCTCACCCTTAATAACCATTACAGCCAAATTCGGAGTGGAGTCAAGGGCGAGCGTTAGCGAGGGCGTTAGCCTTTACCCTGGACGGAACGAACGAATTGGCTAGAATTGGCCAAAGGGTGAAAAGTGGCGGTCTTGACTGCCACCCGGCCGTCAAGACCGCCACTTTGATTATATGTTAATCTCAGGGGCTCACCAGGGACATTTTAAAAAACAAGAGGAGCTGTCATTTATTCCTAATGTGTCAACCCCTTGACAACTTAATTCAGGTAATAAAAATCTCTTCACACCTTGCAAAGAGAGGATTCGGCCAAACGTCCCGGCAAGGACACCGTCTACCGTTTCCTCAATCCAGAAACTGGCTAGCCTTGCTGTCCGCCGATATTGAATTTTCCGATGAAAAGATTTTAGGCATTTATAGTAAACGCTGGGACATCGAAATCTTCTTTCAAGATGTCCCAGTCATCTTTAACGCTAATCCCCGTTACCAGGACACCGTACAGGCATGCCCAGATAATAACCCTGCCCGTATCGAATGCCGGCGCGGCGCAAAATTTCAGCTGTTTCACGGTTCTCTACAAACTCTGCCACTACCTCTATCGAAAGCTTTTGCAAAAGTTTTGCCATGTTTTCTACAATCATCCTGGAGCGTCCACTCCTGGTGATCTCACGCACCAAGGAGCCCTCAATCTTGGCAAAGTAACAGTCAAAGTAACGAAGATAAATAAATGAGGAAAAACCGCTTCCAAAGTCGTCGACTGCCAGGCGTACCCCAAGATCTGTCAGCTCCTTGGCGAAAGCCTGCACAGCATTCATATCCAGCACGGCTTCTCGCTCGGTAATTTCGGCCACAATTTCTTCCGGACGGATGCCGTAGCGGTTAAACAGGTCAGCCATGAACCGTGGAGTTTCTCTGTTCTCCAACTCGCGCATAGAGAAGTTAATAAAGAAAATCTTGTCCTTCGCCCAAGAGCTCTTTTTTTCCCGCATGGCCTGCTCTATGACTATACTACCAATATCCTTCATAAGGCCGGATTGCTCGGCCGCCTCTACAAAAAGCCCGGCAGAAAGAAACTTTTCCCCTCTCCTCACACGAGCAAGCACTTCGTAACCTAAAGGCTTGCCCGTCTCTAAATCTACAATCGGCTGATAAAAGGGTACGATGCTCTCCTTCGAACGTAGAGCTTCTCGCAAGAGAAGAATTCTCTCGTGGACCACAGTAGGATTAGTACTCTCATCGAGCGCATCAATGAGCTGCACCCGGTTCCTCCCTTTCCTCTTGGCCGTTACCTGAGCAACCTCGGCAGCTAACATAAGGTCGGCTTGCACCTGCCCATGGTGGGGGTACGAAGCCACGCCAATGCTGCTTGTAATGAAAATGCCTTCCTCCCCCAAAGGACGAATTTTCAGCTCGCTAATGCCCTGGCACAGCACCTGCGCCTTTGCCAGCGCTTCAGCAGGACCCGTATCCATCAGTATAACCCCAAACTCGTTACCGCCTATGCGTGCAATGGCAAAGGCATTGGGGAACGACTCCTGCAGGAAGTCAGCCACAACCTTAAGTACAATATCCCCTACAATATAACCGTAAACGTCGTTAATCAGCTTAAAATTATCAATGTCTAGCCAGTATAAAGAAAACTCTCGTTTCGTGCGCCGCGCAAACTCGAGTGCCTGCTGCAACTCTTCTTCGAACTTGCGGCGGCTCAAAAGGCCTGTAAGAACATCTACTTCCGAAAACATCCGCATCTGGCGCGCTACTTCTCCCTGGTATCCCAGGAGTAGCAGGCCGAGGTCAAGAAGCAACGATGTCCCGCCGTACTTCAATCTTTGCAATTCTCTCTCCAGGAATTGGATAACCGGGACTAGTTCGTCGCAGCAACGCCCGAAAAAGAACCCATAGGCTGTTACCAGCTGCTCCAGCGACACTTCTGCAGCGCCCAGCTTTCTTCCGAGGTCTATACGCCGCTGCAAGAGTTCCTTGTCATGGTTTCCAGCAAACAGCGCCAATAAGTCGCTCGCTGCCCCGCGCAGTTCCGCTTCGTTTGCCTCTTGCCCTACCAGATCCAACAAAGATCGCAGCCGGCCAGCGTATGCTTGCGCCACCCTTCCGGTAACCTCTACATCATCCAAGGGCAATTGCCCAGCCTGGGAGGTTAGTTCTTTAATAAGCTCCAGCAATCCCTTTGAAAACCTCACGTACGCTCACTCCCCATCATCGCCCTTGGCAAAGACCACTCTGTTTTTGCCCAATTCTTTGGCTCGATACATTGCTTCATCCGCTTGCCGGATTAGCTCGTCGGGATCGACAGAGCCACGGCCGGCATACCCGGCAACTCCTATACTTACCGTAAGACCATCCACATCCGGCAGTATCTTTGCCGCTGCTATTTGGGACAGAATTCGTTCCAGGGGAATCCTGGCCTTGGCAAAATCTGTCGCCGGAAGGACAATTACAAATTCTTCACCGCCAAACCGAACGGCCAAGTCATCATTCCGCAAAATTCTTTTGATAAGACCAGCAACAAAACAAAGTGCTTCGTCGCCGGCCTGGTGGCCGAACTGGTCATTTATTCGCTTAAAATCATCCAAATCGAGCATGGCAACAACAATCGGCTTGCCCTGCTCTTGAGCTTCTTCGAGCATCTGGGGAAGCAAACGATAAAGGGCTAGCCGGTTATAAAGCCCCGTAAGGTGATCGCGCTCAACCCTTTCATTTAGCTGGAGGAGGAACGTATCAATAACGATCAGAATCTGGGCCAAAAACTCGGTCGCACGGGCTATGTATATCCACTGCACACTGTCGCTGTCCCGCTTAATCCCCATGACTTCGCGCAGAGCCCGTGTATGCACGTCCAAGATGCTGGCGGCCTGCACCTCGCTCCCGTCCAGGCAGCGCGGCAGATCCTGGTACGCTTCAAGAAGCACCCCCTCCGTAGCCCCTTCGAACATATAACGTTCAAGATAACTGCGATAAGTTGAATAGAATTCCCCCGACAACTAGACATACCTCCTCCCTACCAGCACGCCGGCATCGTCTTCAGCGATGCCATATCTCTCTACCACACGGCGTGCTGCTTCTTCCCCTGCCCCTTCCCAGAGCCATGGCAAACCTACGGGCGAAAAGCTGCGCTTGATCCCGTCGGTACAAGCCAGAAGAAGGGCAGGCTCCGACAGCTCCAGCCGGCGGATGGCAGGATTCAGCATTCTCTTGCCTACAATGCCCGGCTGCCCCACCAGAACCTCCGTACCTTTTCGCGTCAGCACCCACCCTCTGATGTTCCCGACCAAGATATATTCTATCGCTTTTCGGTCAAGCAGGGCCAAGAAAAGAGCGCATCCCCGCGTCTGTGAAGCCGCTTCTTCCAGAACGGAGTATGTCTGCTGCAGAACACCCGTGGCCCGTTGCATCGCCTGCGCCAGAACCACCGCTCCGCGGTGTGCTCCCTCCCCATGACCCAGCACATCTGCTACAACTACAAGTACGTGTGTACCTAATTCTTTAGTGTAACAAAGGTCACCGTTTACTTTCTCCCGCCAGTGGGGACGCGAGTAAGCCAATACCTCCCACCCGGAGCCTTCTCGTGCCTGCTCGTCAGCTTCCGGTTTTTCAACTTGTAATCTCAAAATTTGCGCCTCCTCTTTTCCACCCTCACCACGGTGCCCGTGCCGACTTTGGAGGCAATCTCACAAAAATCCATAAGGCGCCTTACTCCCGGCAAGCCTATGCCCAGGCTGCGCTCATGCGTCGTGTAGCCTCTTGCCAGAACCCTGTCTACGCTCTCGATGCCTGGACCACGATCAGCCGCCACCACTTGTATGGTAGGCCCACCGCTCTCCTCGAGCCGTTTACGGATCATTATTTTACCAGTTTGTGCATAGCGATAGATATTGCGTGCAAGTTCGGAAACCGCAGTAGCTACTTTGGTTACATCAGCAAGAGAAAAACCAAGCTCTTGGGCAAGTTGCTTAGCCATCTGTCTGGCTATGGCAATATCTTCTTCCCGGGTGATGCGCACTACCACGTCAAAGTCGTTTTCCGAGATATCTAGTAACTCCCTTAGTTTCCCGTCCAAGACCTGCTACTCCTCTCTCAAGGTCAATATACCAGACCCATAGCGTGCTCGAGGTCACGGGCAACCAAAAAACCTTGCAGTTCTATTCCCATTTGTGCCAGGGTTAGGGCCACAGGAGGCTGAATACCGCAGATCACAGTACGGCAACCCATCAGGTGAGCCATGGCAGCAGTCTCCGAAAGAGTATAGGATATATAGCTGTCGATTACCTCTACCATCCGTACGTCCAGGATAACCGCTCGTACCCGGTGTTCCTGAATTTCCTCCAAAAGCTGTGTTTGAAGCCGCTCCACAGTCTTATCGTCCAGGTCTATCTGTATGGGCACCAACAAAGCATCGCCAATCCTTATGGTTGGGACCACCCTATCTTTAAATGCCATCGTGTTCTCCACCTTCACTTGGGAAATTACTGCCCCGCACCCATGCGGTTTTCCTCTGCCGACTCCTTTCTTCCTCGATCATGGCTATAGCCTGGCGCAGAGCATCTTCAAGGTCACGCGCTATCGCCACCATGCGGAAATCGATCCCCAGCTTAACCAGGGTGTGGGCGATTTCGGGCTTAAGGCCGGTTAGGATAACCTCCGCTCCTAGTAGCTTCACTGCGCTAAACGTTTCGATAAGAAAACCACCCGCTGCCGTGTCAATCGTGGGGACCCCGGTGACATCCACAACAACCACTTTAGCCCGCGTGGTACTGACGCGCTCCAAAAGCCTTTCTGCCATACCCTGCGCCCGGTCACTATCCAGGCCACCAATCAGCGGCACCAGCAGTACCTCCGCCCAAATGCGGACAATCGGCGTTGCCAACTCCGAAAGCATGCGCTCAAGCCCACGAACAGCCTGCTCGCTATCGTGGCGCAGCTCCCCACAAAGCTCGAGTATCAGCGGCAAAAGCTCGGCTGTCGGAAAAGTTGGTGTACGCTCGATAACAAGCTTTAGCTTTGCCCCCAGCGCCGTTTCTCCTAGTTCATGAAGCAGCCCAAACAAGGGTTCCCGTATCGTCTCACGCAAATCATTTCCGGTGGCACCTGAAGCAACTCCTAGCAAAAGTTTGCGCCATAGTTTCTCTTCGTGCTTATTACCAACTTCCAGCTCCTCAACAAGCATTTCTACCTGGTTGTTATCCACTTTAACATACTCCTTTCTTTTCAAACGAAAGTACGAACACGTGAAAAGCGTAGCCGACTTTTATTTAGATCTTTTATAACTGGATTATAACACATTTTATAACAACAGAGCTATTTGTCTGCACTTCTCATGAAGGATATGTTACGATGGGTCCAAATAGAAGCGGTTTTTCCCTTGGCTTTTCGCCTGATATAAGGCCTGATCCGCCCTTTCAAGCAAGGAATCAACAGAATCGTTGTTTTTCGCTAAGGCTATGCCCAGGCTTGCGGTAACCTGGCGGTATGGGAAAGGGTAAATCTCTATCGATTTCCGTATTCTTTCCGCCACTTTTGCAGCACCCTCCTTTTCCGTCCCCGGAAGAATAATTACAAACTCCTCGCCTCCGTAGCGGCCCGCAATATCCACATTCCTGATGCTGTTTTTTATTATCTCTGACGCCTTCTGCAGTACCACATCGCCGGCCACGTGGCCATATGTATCATTGTAAGCCTTGAAGTTGTCTATGTCCACGAAAACAATCGACAAAGGGGTACCGTACCTCATTGTCCTCTCGAGTTCGGTAAACAGCATGTTCCGCAGGGAACGCTTATTAAAGAAACCGGTCAAGAAGTCGGTTTCGGCTTCTCTTTCCAGTCGGCGGATAAAAGTTGCATTGGCCAGGGCCACTGCGGCAAAGTTGGCATATATCTGCAGATTTTTGCTGCCGCTGTCATCCTGAGAAACAGGGGCCACTATACCTAACAACCCGACGGCACCCAAAGCACTCCAGAGGGGATAAACAATGATTTCAGTCCCAGGAGTAACCTCTAGATCGGTAAGACCCGGTAGAGTCCTTAACTCCTCAAGACTCAGAGACAAGGGCTCAACTTTTGAAAAAATCTGCTCAATCAACGGCTGGATCAACGGCCATTCGGTCCCGGTCAATAGGTGGCTGTGTTCACCTTTGGCTTGTGCTATTCTGATTTTGTCACCTTCTCGAAGGCCTACAAAGCATAAATCAACCTTGTAGATTATAATCAGCGAATTCGCTATAAGGTCCAGAACCTTGTCCAGTTCGACGACGGAGGTCATCAGGCGGCTGATCTCATAGATGCTGTTCAGCTCAAGCCTCCGTAATCCTAACAGGTTTCTTTCCAGAATAGCCTTAAGAACCTCATTAATCGTCTGGTAAATGCTATGTGCTTTCGTAACAAAGATATTTTCTTCCTCACGTCCCACCTGGGTTATAAGCCTGGTAGGAGTGATAATAAGGAACCCTATCTTTTGAGCGTAGGAACCCAGGCGGTACGCACAAAGTTTAATCCCGTAAGGGCAGGTAAGCATGTCTTTATCTTCTAATGAACCAAGGGCAGACTTATAAAAACTGATACACTTTTCGTCGCGGAGCACCCTCCCTTTATTTACCTCCCGGCATAATTCAACGGGCAGACTAAATTGGGAAAAAGAACCACCATTTACATCGAAGATATAAATATTTGCATCCATGACATTGGCCAGCGTATCCTGAAAGTCCTGCCAATATTTTACTGATATATTGAGGAGAAGGTTTGTTGGCATCTAAGAGCACCTCATCTTAACATATCTGCTCTGTCTAATTTACCGAGGATACTTATTCCGTTTGGCGTTATCTCATATTCCCTCAGGTCCTTGTTATGGTCGCTTCCACGGGTTTTCATGATTCCAAGGACTTTTTTGATGTGGGAATTATCCTCTACATACCGCAGTATGATTACATTATCGATTATTAAGGATATTTGTGTTTTGGATACTATCAGGGGTGAAAAGGGGTCGTCGTTGACCGCCGTAAATATGGTGTTAATATGCCGTCTTTTGAGCTGGTGTCCCAGCGCCCAGAGATAATCCTTGTACTTTTGTATATCAGAAACGCTGTTTTCAAAAGAAGAAATGCTGTCAATGACAAACCTCTCCACCTTTTTTCTCCTGATCATGTCCAGTATCTCAAAAGCGTGTTTATCTACATCCAGTTCTACAGGAGAAATGAATTCGATGTCCACTAGACCCTGTGCCAGATATTTGTCCAGCTCCCACCCCAGATGACGGGCAGTATTCAGAAGTTGAGCTGCAGGCTCTTCAAAAGAAAGGAATATTCCTTTTTCGCCTTTTTCAGCCCCTTCCAGAAGGAACTTAAGGGCAAGGATCGTCTTACCCGCACCTGTGCCACCGGAGATGAGTGTAATAGTCCCTTCTAATAACCCGTCAGACAACATTTCGTCTAAATCCGGTATCCCGAATCCCTTGCGCCCCTGCTTGACATCGTACCGGAGTTCTTTACCCTCCGGCCTCATCCTGGGGTAGACTTCTATTCCCACAGGGCTAATTTGAAATAAATGTTCCCCCTGTTCAAAACTGGTTCCCCTCATTTTCAGAATACGGATGAACCTTTTTTGAAATCGTTTTTCTTCCTGCCCGTAAAGATGAAAAATCCCGTCAGCTATGGCAAACTCGCTTAAGAGCGTCAGCTCCTGTTCTTCGTACTCGCCGACGAGAAATACGGTAATTTCCCATATCGATAGAGCGGCAGCCAGGTCAAAAACAAAAGCCTTAAAAGTTTTTTCGTCCGGGAAAAGGTCTCTTATGGCCTTGAAACTATCAATGACAACTATGTTCGGCAGATGTTTTTTGATCATTTCAGTCAGGTATTCCAAAGCCTTGTCCGTCCCCTGTTTACGCAGAACAAGTCCTAAATCACCATAAATAACCTTGTCACCCAGCAAATCATCTGAGAAAAACTCAAACCCCTGCAGATGCCTTACCATTTTGAACTGTGATTCCGATATAGTGGTCAGGTATAGACTTTTAAGGCCGCTCCTGGCGCTGTTAAATATGATGTTTTGGACAAATATCGTTTTTCCGCTGCCCGGAGCGCCGGAAACAATGTTTAATGAATAAACAGGTATACCGCCACCAAGAATAGAGTCAAAATTTTTAATACCTGTTATCAATTTATCCATCTATCCTTCCTCCCTGGTAGAAAAAGAAATACCGGTAGCTTCTTCTTTTAGCTTGGTTTTTATTTCCTCCGCTCTTTCATGGCCAAGAAGTTTGGCCAAAATTGCTACATACCTGGTGATAAACTTCATGAACATGTCCTCGACAGGTAGGTCCGGGTTTTCCTCTAAACTGGCTGCTATCCTTGTGCATGAGATCCCATTCTGGTCGTACTGCAGGAGTTCTATTTCCTTATACTCCAGCGAAACTTCCCACACAACCCTTTCTAGAAGAAGATTCACAGAAACCATTCCAAGGTACTTTGCCGACGCAATCCATATCTCCCTCAGCAAAGTTTCATAGTGCTCAATCCGCTCCTTTTTGAATCCGCTCATAACAATCCTCCTCAGATAAAAACATAGATTCAAATTAGTTATACCTTGCTGTTTGAAAATTTCCACGGGGACGAATTATCTGCGAGAGCACTTCTGCAAAAAGTCCCATTAGGGTATCCACCCCTCCCCCCGGGAATTTCTTCCATTTGATCTTCCGGAATCTGGAGGAAAGCCTCCACCACACGCGGGTCAAACTGCCGGCCCGCCCATCGCCTTAATTCCTCCCGCGCCTGCCGTTGAGTAAGCGCCTGCCGGTAGGGCCTGGCGGACGTCATGGCATCGTAAGTATCGGCCACGCGGATAATACGCGCCAGCAGCGGAATCTCTTCCCCAACCAGGCCGGCGGGATAACCACCGCCGCCATAGTCCTCGTGGTGGTGCCGTACGGCTGTAATGACCGCCGCCGGAAATCTGGCCGGCTCCAGAATCCTGGCCCCCACAACAGGGTGGCTCTGCATCTCCTTTCTTTCTTCCTCAGTGAGAGGTCCCGGCTTGAGAAGAATGTCTTCCCGCACGCCAATCTTGCCCAAATCGTGTAAAAGCCCGGCCAGGTAGACCTGTTCCTGTTCTTCGGCGCCAAGCCCCAGTACGCGGGCACACGCCCGCGCCCAATTCGCCACCCGCACGGAATGACCCCGCGTGTAAACGTCCTTGGCTTCCAATGCCGCCGCCAACGCCTGCACGGCACTCAAATAATAATCCCGCAGCGACGAGTAAAGCCGGGCGTTCTCCAGCGCCAGCCCGGTCTGACTTGCGATGGTCGCCAGGTAACCGACTTCTTCTTCCTTCCAGCGACGAGGGGAGGACGAATATACTTTCAGTGTACCCAGTACCTTTCCCCTGGCCAGTACGGGAACCACGGCAACCGAACGTATCTCTTTGCTGTAATATGGCAGGTGCAAAGAGGGAGCGCACTTTGCCAAATCTTCCACGAGCTGCGGCTGCGCCGTTTTCAGCACCTCACCCAAAATTGTGCCTTCTGCTCGCACTCGCTCAACCTCTGCCTGCAAGTCCTTGCTCATGCCCAGGCTCGCTTTCAGCACCAGTTCGCCCGTCTCCTCATCAAGCAGCCTCAGCACACACCACTTCGCACCCAGGACTTCCTTCAGGCTTTGCAGCACATATCCCATGATCACGTCCGCTTCTAAACTGGAAGATACCAGCTGCCCGACCTCAATAAGTTGCTTGAGCATTGCCGCGTTTTCCTCCAGATCACGGAAAAGACGAGCGTTCTCCAGGGCCAGGGCAAGGCTTGTACCAAGGACGCTTAAAAAGCGAGCCTCGTCTTCGCCGAACTCTGCGCCCTCAAGTTTGCCGGACAGTGTCAACACCCCTGTTATTTTATCCCCGACCTTGAGGGGCATGGAAAGGGCTGGCCGCTTCTCCTCCACTGTGTTGCCTTCCGGGTGGCTGTCAAATCGCAACTCACTTCCTTCGCGCGTTACCGCTTCAATGACCTCTTTTTCGGGAACCACCCGGAACTCTTTGCTCGATTCTGCAGTAGCAGCAACTTCAATCGATTCGGAGGTTTCCCCGGCAAGCATGACCACCGACCCGCTGGTGGCACCGGTCAGCCCGAAGACGAGTTCCAGGGCCTGCTTGGCTACTTCTGATATACGAAGGCTTGATGTAACAACCTGGCTGAACTCGAACAAGGCCGCAAGCTTTTCAGTCTTTTCCTGCAACTCCTGCTTCGAATACAAAAGCCGGGAAAGAGTATCCGTGAAGGTATGAAAAGGTTCGACTGCCTCCCGGAGACGCTCTTCCGTCCATACCGGTACCCTCCGGGCAGCTTCCATAAGTTCCTTTCCATTAAGGCTCAATTCTCTTGCCAGTTCCGGCACAATCTCCAGACGCAGTGGTTCCAGGCTTACGTTCTCCCCTATCACGACGGCTACAGTCTCGTTTTTTATTTTGATCGGGAGAGCAATAAGTACCAGACCGGCATGGCACAACTGCAACGCGGGTTGCCCGGATTTAGCAACGGCCTTTGCCGTTTCAATCCGGGAACCCATACAACGAGCATGACCCGGGTCCGTATTATTGATTATGGCGCAGAAAGGGCAAAGATTACTTATCCTGGTAATCGGCTTGCCGCTCGGGTCTGTAACTAAAGCTGCAAGGCCCGTAACTTTACTTACTTGCTCCTGTATCTGCTGCAATCCCGCTTCTTCCAAAAGTTCCTTATAGTCCAGGTGCGTTGGTTCCTTTTTCATCGGCCTGCCCTCCTTAAAATGTAAGCTTCGCTGATTTATCCACATTCCTGTTGGACTTTTTTATTATCTCTGCCGTTTTCTGCAGTACCACATCGAAGGGGGCGTCGTTGACCGCCGTAAATATAGTGTTGATATGCCGTCTCCTGGGCTGCTGTCAATTTTGGCCAAACTTCCTGGCCATGAAAGATCTCACTCCTTAATTCAATATTTTCCCAGCAATTTCCTCCTGAAATCACTTTTCATGACGGTGATCCAGTCCTTGCTTTTATACATTAACGCACTAGCGTTGCATAAAACTTTCGACCTGGTTCCTGCCTTATTGATTTAAAACCGATTTCAGTACCAAACTGATGGACTATATCGGAAAACGATTTCAGATGTTGACATTTTTGAAAGTTATTTATGCAACGCTAGTGAAACTAAATATAAAACAAAAGTGGGCCAATAGCCCACTTTTACTACTTGCGCAGACCCAGTTTTTCCAAAATCGCACGGTACCGGTCAAAATCACGGTCCCGCAGGTAATTGAGCAGGGCACGACGCTGGCCAACCATTTTTAACAGGCCACGACGAGAATGGTGGTCCTTTTTAAAGGACTTCAGGTGCTCGGTTAATTGGTTGATACGTTCGGTCAGAAGAGCGATTTGCACTTCAGGAGAACCGGTATCAGTTTCATGGGTTCTAAATGCTTGAATAATTTCATTCTTTTTTTCTGCAGACAGTGCCACGTTGTTCACCTCCTTGTTTCGATAATCCCTGTTATCCAAGACAACCGTCGGAGTGAACGAATTCCCTAGATAACAGTTCCTGGGAATATTACTTCCCAATTATGGTAATCACCAAACGACCGTTTTCAATATCTTTGGCCACGATATCGAACATTCGGCCTGATTTGGTGAAAAACCCCCTAAATCTGGTAGCTGTTGGTATGCGACCCGGAATCCCTCTGGCTGCAGCGATGATATCCGCAGTGGTAATTTTATTCTGCCGCAGATCCCTTAGCCTTTTGCGGGCGTGCTCGGTGATGATGATCCGCATACACCGCTCCGCTTAGCAGCTACGAAATTGACTGACCCGGTATTCATCCTCTTCCTGGACCAAAAAGGCATAAAGGGCATCCTGGAAGGCTGTAATCCGTACATTATCCATATTGGACTTAATATAGAGAGATTCCAATTCACGCTTGAGGGATTGAAACTCTTCGCTCACACAAATTAATGCGATGTGATTAAGCCAGCGTTTAACCTCCTCTTCAGGAGTATCATACTTTGGATACCCCACGGACAACGTCTCCTTTCATCAAGATCTCGGGACGTATGCCGCAATTATTGTAGCATAACTGCTGCCGTAAGTAAATGTTAGGTAATATTAAATATATTAGGGGTACCCGCCAATTATTCAATTTTACTCCGGGTGGTCAAATCTGGCACTTTGCACATCCGCCTGGATCTGATTGACCAAATCAGTGACAGAAGAAAACTTTCTTTCGTCCCTCAGCCTGCGAATATATTTAACCTTAATTTTCCTCCCGTATATATCACCATGGAAGTCCAGCAAATGGACCTCGATGTTGATTCGTTGATTATTGCCGTGGAAGGTGGGCTTGGTACCCACATTGGCTACGCCCAGGTAAGTTTCGTCGTCCAAATCCACATGGACACTGTAAACCCCTTTAGCCGGCACCATCATGCCCGCCGGGCAGTCGATATTGGCCGTGGGAAAACCCAGGGTATTCCCTCTGCGTTCTCCATAAACAACCGCCCCCTCGGTAAAGGGATAGTAGCCCAGCAGTTTTCTGGCAGCAACCACATCTCCCTCTGCCAGTTTGTGCCGAATTAAGGTGCTGCTGACCACCTGATTACCAACTTTGACCGGTGGAATAACGCTCAGGGTATAGCGGCATTCTTCCGCATATTTCCAAAGGGTCTCCGGGTTGCCACGACCCCTGTGGCCGAAGGAATAATTGTAGCCCACTACAATACCCTTGACATTTAATTGGTTTACAAGAATATCTTTAATAAAATCCTCCGGGCTCAGTTGAGCGAAGTCTAGGGTAAAGGGCAGTAAAATCAAGACATCAACACCCAATTCCGCCATCATCCGCCGCTTTGTATCCTGGTCAAGCAGCATGGGTGGCGCCAGTTCAGGTTTCAGTACCGTTAAAGGATGGGGGTAAAAGGTTAATACAGCTGCCGTTCCATTGGACCGGCGGGCAAGTGCCACTGCCTCCCCTATCAGCCTTTGATGGCCAAGATGCAGACCATCAAAATTTCCTAAGGCGACAATGATATTTGAATATCTGTCTTTGAGCCCGGTAAGGCTGTCGTATACTCGCAATTTCAATGACCCCCTGCCAGTCGCAACAATCCGCCCTTTATAATATAATACCTATCAACATTTTGGCAAACCAAAAAACCATGATGGAATTTTTAAAATATAAACATCAGGAAGCAAACACAACCTCCGGTTTATAAATCAGCCGTCCGGCTCCCTGCTGTTCGTCCTGAACCGCCTGGTAAATCCCTAAAAGCTGCCGGTTAACCTGTATCCGTACCAAATCACCGGGGGCAATTCCCCCGGACCTGGAACGAACACCCGAGGGATAAAGGGTGGCGCCGGAGGTTACGGATTTCTGAGCGCTGGGAAGAATCTCCACCACCGGTAAATGCTGTACCGCCTGTGACATGGGTATGACCGCTTCCGCACAGCGTTTTTCCCTGGCTAATATTGTCAACTGTTCCAGTGTAACAGCGCTGTCCAGGTCAAAGGGACCCACCCGGGAGCGCAGCAAAAAGGACATATAGGCGCCACACCCCAATGCCTTGCCAATATCCGAGCACAGGGTACGCACATATGTCCCCTTTGAACAAGTGACATCAAACAAAATACGGGGATGAGGTGTTTGCCAATGCCAGCTGTCAATGATCTTCAGGTGATAGATGGTCACCACCCGGGTGGGAACTGCCACGCTCTTACCTCGTCGCTCCAATTCATACAGGCGCTGCCCCTGTACTTTAATGGCCGAAGCCATCGGGGGGGTTTGTTCAATATTTCCCAAAAAGGAAGGAATAATTTCCCGAAACCGTTCAATGGTAATGCGGGAAGCATCCTGACAGGCCAGAATATCTCCAAAGGCATCCTGAGATGACGTGGTGATGCCCAGGGTGATCTCGCCCCGGTAGGTCTTGTCCCCCTCAGTCACGAACCTGGCCAATTTTGTGGCTTTACCCAGGCAAATGGGCAGCACCCCGGCGGCCCCGGGATCCAGGGTGCCGGTATGACCACACTTTTTACTGCCGGTAACCCTGCGTACAAAAGCAACCACATCATGGGACGTCATGCCAGGGGGTTTTAATATATTAAGAATGCCGTCCATGGGAATCCCCCCGAAAAAGTTCCTTTGCTTCCTTCAGGACCAGTTCCTTTACCTGTTCAAGCCGGCCCTCTATGGTACACCCCGAGGCCCGTACATGCCCCCCGCCCCCAAATTTTTTGGCTAAAAGATTGACATCCACCCGGTATTTTGATCGAAAACTCACTTTAACCCGCTGCTCATCCAATTCCCGGAAAACAATGGCCAGCTCAACCCCTTTAATTTTCCTGGGGTAATTAATGAGTCCCTCGATGTGCTGGTCACCGGCTCCCACGGATTTTATCTGCTCCCTGGAAATACTCATCCAGGCTATTTGACCGCAGTGGCTGACCGCCAGGGTCCCCAGGGCAACTTCCAACAACCTTAATGAAACCAGAGGCTGCTCGCCAAAGATTTGATTGGACAGGCGGGAAACCGGAATGCCGCACGCCAACAGCCTGGCCGTCCTGGCATGGGTTTCAGCAGTTGTATTTTCATAGCGAAAGGACCCCGTGTCGGTAACAATGGCTGTGTAGAGATTGATGGCCAGATCCAGGTTTAAAGGGACCTGTAATAAATCCAGGAGGTCCATAATAATTTCCCCGGTGGCGGCAGCTTCGGCCCGTACATAGTTGTAATGCCCGAAGGGTTGGTCATTGACATGATGATCAATGACCGCAACGGGCAACCCGTTGTTTACGAAAGCTTCCAGGGCTGAACCCAGACGCTCAGGCACCGAACAGTCCACCGCAACCAGTAAATCATAACGGCCTTCTGGCACTTTTCCAACAATCACAGTTTCCACACCGGGCAGAAAGTGATAAAGATCTGGTATGGGATCCGAACTGACAATGGTTACCTCTTTACCCAGCAACCGCAGGCCCAAACCCAACGCTAGGACCGAGCCCAGGCTGTCACCGTCAGGCATAACATGACCGCACAGCAGAGGCCGCCGGGCTTTTTTGATGGCCTCTGCCACTGCCATCAGGTTATTCATGGGGCGTGTTCTCCTGACGGTTGATCTCTTGGAGAATCTCCATGATGCGAGTCCCATGGTCTAAAGAGGTATCCAATTTAAAAATGATTTCCGGTGCATGCCGGATTTTGATTCTGCGGCCGATTTCTGAACGCATGTAGCCAGCACACTTCTGAAGTACGTTTAAGGTTTCCTTTCGCTGGTCTTCCGAACCCATAACACTGATAAAAACTTTTGCGTATGACAGGTCTCTGGTGACTTCCACCCCGGTGATGGTGACAAAACCTACCCTGGGGTCCTTGATGTCATTTCTGAGTATATCTGCTGTCTCTTTTTTAATAGCTTCAGCAATACGTTCCGGTCGGTGTGACATGCTACACACCTCCTGTATTTTTTGTCCTTAATAATTTTATGCAAGTTCTCTCTTAACGGCCTCTACCGTAAAGGCTTCGATGATATCTCCTTCCTGGATGTCGTTAAAATTCTCAATGGTGATACCACACTCATAGCCCTGTGCCACTTCTTTGACGTCATCTTTGAATCGTTTCAAGGAATCCAGTTTCCCTTCATGAATGACAATACCGTCACGAATCAGCCGGATTCCTGAATCCCTGGTAATCTTACCTTCGGTGACATAGCAGCCGGCAATGGTACCGATTTTGGAGGCCTTGAAGATCTTTCTAACCTCCACGTGCCCCAGAATGACCTCCTTATACTCAGGATCCAAAAGACCACTCATGGCTTTCTTAACGTCATCAATGACCTCATAAATGACACGGTAGAGGTGAATATCAATCTTTTCCGCCTCGGCTATTTTTCTGGCGTTGGCATCCGGGCGCACGTTAAATCCAATGACAATGGCATTGGAGGCAGAGGCCAGCATAATATCAGTTTCATTGATGGCGCCAACACCGCTGTGAATCAAGTTCACTTTAACCTCATCGGTGCTCAGCTTTTCCAGTGCCTGGGCCAGCGCCTCAATGGAACCCTGCACGTCGGCTTTTAGGATAATCGGCAGTTCTTTAATCTGACCTTCCTGGATGTGTTTAAATAAATCATCCAGCGAGATTTTGGCAGTTGCTTTGAGAATTTCTTCCCTCTTGCGCATTTGCCGTTTTTCCGCCACTTCTCTGGCCAGTTTTTCATCCTCCACAACCACCAGAATATCCCCGGCTTCCGGCACATCGGACAGCCCCAGGATTTCCACCGGTGTACTGGGACCGGCTTTTTTCACCCGGCGTCCCTTATCATCGATCATAGCCCTGACGCGTCCGTAGGCATGGCCCACAACAATAGTATCTCCCACATTCAAGGTGCCATTCTGGACCAGCACGGTGGCTACGGGTCCTCTGCCCTTATCCAGTTCAGCCTCTACAACGGTGCCTCGGGCACGGCGGTTGGGGTTGGCTTTTAACTCATTCACCTCGGCCACCAGCAAAATCATTTCCAGCAAGTTATCCAGACCCATGCGTGTTTTGGCTGATACAGGAACCGCAATAACATCGCCACCCCAGTCCTCTACCACCAGTTCATGCTGGGTAAGTTCCTGCTTTACCTTGTCGGGGTTGGCTTCCGGTTTATCCATTTTGTTAATGGCCACAATAATGGGAACATTGGCGGCCTTGGCGTGGTTGATGGCTTCCACCGTTTGGGGCATGACCCCGTCATCGGCGGCCACCACCAGAATGGCAATATCGGTAATTTGCGCGCCACGGGCCCGCATAGCTGTAAAAGCGGCGTGACCCGGAGTATCCACAAAGGTTATTTTCTTGCCGTTGTGCTCTACCTGATAAGCGCCGATATGCTGGGTAATCCCGCCGGCTTCACCGGCAGTCACATTGGTTTGCCGAATGGCATCCAGCAGGGAGGTCTTACCATGGTCAACGTGACCCATGATGGTCACCACCGGCGGACGGGGAACCAGCTGAGCAGGATCATCCTCCGGTTCAGCCATGATCAGAGCTTCTTTATCCACCGCCACTTTCAGTTCAGCCTCCACGCCAAATTCGCCGGCAATCAGGGCAGCGGTATCAAAGTCAATCTCCTGGTTGATGGTAGCCAGGACTCCCAAGTTCATCAGCTTCTTAATAACCTCTGCCGCGGTTTTCTTAAGTTTCTCAGCCAATTCCTGTACTGTAATGGTTTCACCGATTTGGATGGGTCGCTTATCCGGTATCGGCGGCGGAGCGGGCTGTTCCTGTTTCTTTTTGGCCTTTTGCTGGCGGTGTTTATTCAGTTTGGTGTTTTCTATGTTCTGGTCAGCCCATTTACCGTCTTTTTCATAATTTTTACGGCGGTCGCCCTTGGTTTTATCCGGCGCCTTGGTTGGTTTCGGCTGGGCAATCTGTTCCGGCGGTTTGGGAATGGTAGGATTGACATTGCGCGCGCCGCCTGATCTTCCTCCCTGGGACGGCTTACCGCCACCGGTGCGGTCTCTGCCTGCGCCGGCAGGTCGGTCTCCCTGGGGTGGTCTGGCGGTGCCGCCGGCACGCTCTGCCTGATTGGTACGATCTCCATGGGGGGGCCTGCCTTGTCCCCCGGCATTATGTTCCCCAAGGGCGCTTTTACCCTGGGGCTGGTTGGTGCGTTCACGCTGGTCGGGTCTTCCCTGGTGAACCTGCGGGGAGCGTTCTCCCTGGGGAGACCTGCCGCCCCCCTGCTGCCTCTGGGGCCGGTTACCGGCGCCGGCTGCATGAGGAGCCGGTTCCTTTATTTCTGTTTTGGCGGCATCCTTGCCGGGAGCGGTTTTCACTCCCCGGGCATCCTTTGGCGGACGCGGAGGGGCCTTTGGTTTATCCTCATATCTTCGATCGGGTGGGCGGTTGGGAACCCTGTCTACCAGTCCCGGTCCCTTGGTGTTGTCAGGTCTGAAAAATTGATCTCTTTCTTTTTTGCCTTCCATTCCTTGCCCCCTACCCCGTTCATGCGGATTTTGTTTGGTTACCGGCTCCGTTTTATTTTCCATATTGGGACTTTTCTTTTTGCCGTATTCCTTTAAGATCTTTTGGACATCACTATCTTCTAAGGCACTCATGTGCGACTTCACATTAATTCCCATTTCAACCAGTTTATTGATAAGATCTTTATTTTCTATGTTAAGCTCTTTGGCCAGTTCATGGACCCGTTTTTTTGCCATATATTCACCTCCATAAATTCAGCAACCGCAATCAAATCTTTTATTCCTCTCCCTTCTCCAGCAGGCGTCCTATGCCCCGGGCAAAATTTGCATCCAAAATCGCCACTGCGGCACGGGGGGATTTACCCAGGGCGGACCCCAATTCTTCCTTGGTAAAGGCCAGCACCGTAGGAATGTTCTTTGACTGACCCATACGGATATAGTCCTGCTTAATTCTCTCGGAAGTATTGGTGGCAATCACCAGCAGCTGTACGTTGCCCCTGGCGATATGTTGCCGTACAGCAAAATCTCCCGATACGGCCTTGCCAGCCCGCTGGCTTAAGCCCAACAGATGAAAAACAGGCCCATGCACTCCTATTTCACCATTCCCTGCTTAAGCGTCTCAATAATTTCCGGTGAGATGGAACATTCCAACGACCGCTCCAACCTTTTCCCTTTGATGGCCTTTTGCAGGCAGTCAGGATTAGGACAAATATAGGCTCCCCGGCCTGACTTTTTTCCGGTGGGATCAATTTCGACCGTTTCCTGGGGAGTTCGCACCACCCTTATTAGTTCCCGCTTGGGCTTCATTTCCTGACAACCGATACACATCCTGAGCGGAACTTTTTTGACCTTGGGCACTGCAAAACCTCCTTACTTCTCATCTTCCTCAAACACAGCACCTTCCGCAGGGTATTGACCGTAATCATCCAAATAGTCTTCTTCCAAATAACCTTCCGGGCTGTTCGGTCCGTCTTCCATATCTTCCATATTATTGTATTCCGGATAAAGTTCAGCCATCTGGGACTCACTCTTAATGTCAATTTTCCAGCCGGTCAGTTTGGCGGCCAAACGGGCATTTTGCCCCTCTTTCCCAATGGCCAGTGAGAGTTGGTAATCCGGTACAATCACCCTTGCCACCTTTTCATCCTCCCAAACTTCAACGGCAACAACCTTTGCCGGGCTGAGGGAAGATGCTACATATTTGGAGGGGTCTTGATTCCATTTGACAATATCAATCTTCTCTCCGTTCAACTCATTGACAATATTTTGTACCCGCATCCCCTTGGGCCCGACGCAGGCGCCCACCGGGTCAACATTTTCATCCTTTGAGTAAACCGCGATTTTAGAGCGGTAGCCCGCTTCCCGGGCGATGGACTTTAACTCAACCACGCCGTCTTGCAATTCCGGAACTTCCATTTCAAACAGCCGTTTCAGCAGCCCCGGGTGAGTACGGGAAACCAGAATTTGCGGACCTTTGGTGGTTTTACGCACCTCAACGATATAGGTTTTTAACCGGTCACCCTGACGGTATTCTTCATTGGGCATTTGTTCGGAGGGTGTCAAGATGGCCTCGGTTTTTCCCAATTCAATATATACGTTTTTATTTTCAATGCGCTGCACAACCCCGGTAAGAATGTCTCCTTCCCGGTTGGAAAATTCTTCGTATATAATGTTTCTTTCCGCTTCACGGATGCGCTGGACCACCACTTGCTTGGCGGTCTGGGCTGCGATCCGTCCAAAGTCCCGCGGCGTAACCTCGTTTTCCACCATATCTCCCAGATTATAACGAGGATCAAGTTTTCTTGCTTCCTCCAGAGAGATTTCTAACCGGTCGTCTTGAACCTCTTCCACCACCGTGCGCTGGGAATATACTTTAAAATCGCCGGTAGTCCTGTCGATATGAACCCTGGCATTTTGCAAAGAGCCGAAGTTCCGCTTATAGGCAGACAACAAAGCCGCTTCGATGGCTTCCAGAAGCACATCTACCGAAATACCCTTCTCTTTTTCCAGATCCTTTAATGCTTCTAAAAACTCACTATTCACTTTTTGCTCCTCCCGTTAAAAAATCAAAATTCCACTGCCAGGCGTGAAGCTGCAACTTGCTGATGGGGTAAAAGTATCTGCTTTCCTTTCACATCCAGTCGAATCCCTTCATTGGTGTAGTCCAACAATTTGCCGGTGAAGGATTTGGCTCCGTCAACGGGGGCAAAGGTGGTAATATGGACCAGATGCCCTTTAAAACGGTGGAAGTCTTCGGGTTTTTTCAGCGGTCGTTCCAACCCGGGTGAAGATACCTCTAAAAAATAGGCCTGGGGAATCGGATCCAATTCGTCCAGAATTGTGTCAATCTTTTCCGACACAGCCTGGCAATCATCCAGATCTACACCCCCAGGCTTATCAATGAAGACTCTCAGGTACCAGTTACCGCCTTCTTTGACATATTCAACGTCAACCAGTTCTAAGTTTGCTTCATCAATGGCGGGTCTAATGGCTTCTGTCACTTTTTCTACGATGGTACTTTTGGCCAAAGCAAATCCTCCTTACCGTTTTTGCCCAATGTAATACGAAAGAGTGGGAATGACCCACTCCTCTCCTAGCAAAAAAGATTGAAAGGTACAATAACAATCAAAAAGCATAATAAGTATATCATGGAAACTATTTCTTGACAAGGCCTCTGGTTTCAAGGTTTTTCTGCTTTTTTGGGGCAATTCTTTTTTACTATCGTATCTCTTTCCTATTAAATCTATGCACGGAAAATACAAAAAACCTTAGGATGGTTGGTTATTTTTCTCCTTACCGTGGCTCCCGGGTTTATATTTCAGCAACTCCTGTTCCAACAGCCTGGCATAGTCTTTCAGTTCATTCAATTGTTTGGATAATTGGTAGCGACGGGAAAAACCAAAGAAAAAGGCAATAATCATTCCCCCCAGGGCGGCTCCTAAAATGACCATCACCTGGGGAACGCCGGGAAGTTGCCAGAACAGGAACCGTATGGTGACCAACTCGGAATTCTGAATGGCAAAGGCGGCAACGGCCAGGGACGACAGGGTGGCCAGGGCAAAATAGAACTGCATTTCCATCACCTCCGGTTGGTTAATTCGATAACAAACAGCAAATCCCTCTAAAAAAAACAATTCCAGGGATTTTCCCTGATCCCTGGATTTACGAAGCCCTTACATAAATATGATTGGAAAAAATCCATGGACGAGGCCAAAATGTTCCTTTATAGACCTCCACCCTGTAAACACCGGGTCCCGGGTTGGGCAGCCGCACGAAGCGGGTGGTGCTCTGGGAAAACAGCCTGCCGTCTTTGATGATCCTTACATGGGCTTTCTCGGGTAATTCAATTTTAAAAACCATCCCCGGGCAGTGCTGGGCTTCCTCTCCCATATGCCAGCACCGGTGTTGATGTTGAAGATAAAAAGAAAATTGTTTCACCTTACCGGCAAAGTGGTTGACCAGGTAGCTGCGTCCTTTTTTAATGGCAGATAAAATCATCCTGCGGTCCTTCTGCAAATCGCCCTGCAGGGGTTCCCGTGTCAATACATGGGTACGCAGGGTCTTAAACTGGTGTAAATAACTGCTGACAATGGTGGGCAGCCAGTTAAACTGCCTGCCCCCGTGGGCATCCACGCCGGCGATGGCGGGGACCGGCCTCACGCTTCCCAACCGGTCCCACCGCAGCAGGGTTTCCGGATGAGGAGGCTTCAGCAGGGCCTTGGGAAAGAAAATGCTCTTTAAGAGTCCCTTTACGGTCTTAAAACTTCCCATCCACTGAGAAAAGAAGTTCCATATCTCCACCCCGAAGGGCATGTCCAAATCCCAGTTTTCCCAGTGCATCCGGCCGGGAAACAAGGGGTTTTCCTTTTGGTCGGGATGGGCCAGAAAACCAAAACCACCCTGCCTGTACACTTCCCCCACGTATTCCTCCGGCCTTAAATGCCTGCTGGGCACGGTTTCAATATCGTAACATAAAAAATGATTGCGCCTGGGGGTAACCTCCGACCCCACCAGCACCAGAACGCCGTGCATGTAGCATTCCCCTTCAAGATACAGGCCCTTGAGGGTATCATGGTCGTTGATTAAAACAAAATTAGCGCCGGATTTATAGGCTGCCCTGGCAATGCCCTTTAAATCCGCCGACCCGTCGGAGTATTTTGTATGAATATGCACAACGCCGGAATAGTTGTAGAGCATGGGACATACCTCAATCAGTCAGTTATGTAGGAAACACAATTATTTTACAGGAATTTTGCGAAGAAGTATAAAGGTAATATCTTGTATCTGTGCATAAAAAAGCCTGGCAAAGTGCCAGGTGTAAAGTGAAAGATTGGTTCCTACTCGGAAAAGCCTGGCACTGTGCCAGGCTTTTTTGGCTATCTAATTTCATCCAAACTTTTAAACTGATACCCCTTTTCTTTGCACTCTTTAATCAAATCCGCCAGCATATCTGCATTGGCCTTGTTGACGGCGTGTAGTAAAACCACCGCCCCGTTATGCAGCCGCTCCATGACGGTATTCTTATTTTGCTCCGGGCTGCCGGCGTCCGGGCGCCAGTCCACCAGGGCCACACTCCAAAAAACATTGCGATATCCCATCTCATGGGTTAATTTTAAGGTCCGTTCGCTGTATTCTCCCATGGGTGGGCGCAGGTACTTCATTTTAGCCCCGGTTAATTTCTCGAAGTCCTCACTGAGGGACTCAATTTCTTTTTGCACCGTAGCGTCACTTACCTGGGGTAAGCTGGGATGGTGATCGGTATGGTTCCCTACAATATGCCCTTCATGGACCATGCGTTTTACCAAGTCCGGGTGCCTGCGCAGGTAATCTCCGGTAATGAAGAAAGCTGCCTTGACATTGGTTTCCTTTAAGGCATCCAGAATTTTTGGCGTATATCCGTTTTCATACCCCTCATCAAAGGTGAGGTAGATATTCTTACCACTGGTATCCCCGTGATAAATGCCGTTATACTTTTCCAACAAAGCCCTTCCCCTGGGGTTTACCTCGGGCAGTTTATGCTGCTTGTTGGGTTTGTAATACCAGCCCATTTTTTCGTTAGCAGTGGTCTGTGCACCGGAACCGGCCTGGTTGTGGGAATTACTTTGGGTCTGCTCTTTTGCCGGAGAATTACTTTCTACCTTTTCTGCCCCCTGTTTGACCACTTTCTCTTGGGTTATCGGCGGTACTGCCGGTGATGGCATGGACTCTGTGGTAACGGACGGCGTTCGGGCCGCCTGTTCCTGAGTATTTTTACTGTACATCAGGGCCCCGGTGCCGATGGTCAAAGCGGCAGATAAAATGATAGCAGCGGCCATCTTGCCTTTTTTCATATGGATAAACCTCCCAAAGTTTTGCCTGCTTCTATTATTTCCTTTCTTTCGGAATATAGTCATATTCGACCATCATTGGAAATATATAACTTACGAAACCATTAATCATTTACTTAAAACAGGTTGATCCTTAACCTGGTGGACAAAACTAAAACATTTGGGGGAACCTTTGCATGATTGTCCAAATCAGTCGGACCCGTATCATTCAATACGCAATCATTTTCTTCATTACACTGGCCCTCTGGATCGCCATCGGATTTTTTGTCACCCAGCGTATTGAGGACAGTGTTGAAGGGGAAGTGATCGTTACCTTTAAATTTCTGGCGCCTATGAAACCTTTGGCTGCCCGGGACCTTGTTATAGAACGGGCGGACAACGGTCGGCCGGCCCCCTTTACCTACCATTGGATCACCGCCAGTACCCTGCAGGTTAAAATCCCGGAAAAAAGCTATCCCCGGGGACAGCGATACCATTACAAATTTAAGTCTGCCCCGGCCATGATATGGCCCTTTTATGTTTGGGCCTCCGGAGAATTTCAATCCCGGGTAAAACTAAGATTTGTAGGGATCGAAGCCAGCAACACCGTCCCCTCCCGGGGGCCGGTTATATTACAGTTTAACACCAATGTCAGCCCCCGGGAAATACATAATTATGTAAAGGGACCGGTACCGGGGAAACTGGAGCCTGTAAAGACCCATATAGAGGGAAAAGGTTCTGTCTTTGATTACAGCCGCTGGCTGTACTGGCCCGGCAAAAAGTTAAGAAACCTGCACCGGTATTCTATAGAGATTAAAAATGGCCTGCCCGGCGAAAGCGGTACTGTGCTGGAGGAATCCGTCAAGGCAAATTTTAAAACCACACCGGAGTTTTTAATTCAGCAGGTTTTTCCCAAACCCGGTTCGGACAGTGTATGGTTAACCCGGGACATCCTGATTGAGACCAATCAACAGCTAAAGTCCGGTACTCTTTCAATTAATGGGTTACCCGGCCGGGGCGAGATTAAAAACAACCAGATCAGATTTATTTCCCACCGGGTGCTAATGCCCGGAAAGACCTACAAAGTGAAGGTACATCTTATTTCCACCAGTAATGAAACCCTGGACTATGAGTATTCCTTTACCACCACCAACCTGGGGAACAGCAAATGGCTGGAATTAAAATTAGGCCCCTCGCCCACCCTGTGGCTGTTGGAAGGGAATAAAACCGTTAAAAAGATGGAGATCGCTTTAAAGTCCGATCAACTTCCGGTAGGAACCCTCTACGAGCAAAGCCGTCAAAGGGGAACACCGGGCTGGATGCGGCTCAATGCCGATATCCTGCTGCACAGCCTGCCGGAAAGCATGTCCGATAATCACCAGGCCCTGGGCCTCCCGAAAACCTACAGTTGCGTTTACCTTAAGGAAGAGGACCTGGAACTGCTTATAAACACGCTTCCCCAGGGATTTATGCTAATATGCCATTAGTGAAGGTACAAAAAGAGACCCTGCATCTGCAAACAGCAGGGTCCTTTTACTTTGGAGATTAAAACAGGGCCATTTGATCGGATGCCTGCAGATTGGCCAGGCAGCCATGGTTTTGTAACACCTCAATGACGGTTTTCGAGACTTTAGCCCGGTTCCGCAGGTCATCGATAGAAGTAAAGGGGGCTTCCTCCCTGGCGGCCACGATGTTTTGGGCTGCGGCGGCGCCTACGCCCTGCAGTCCGGCAAAGGGGGAAAGCAGTCCTTCGGGGGTAATGATAAATTTAGTGGCATCGGATTTTTCCAAATTTACAGGCAGCAATTTAATCCCCCGGCAGTTGGCCTCCAGGACCACTTCCAAAATGGTGAGCATGTTCTTTTCTTTCTGGGAGGCACCGTTTCCCTTCTCTTCAATTTCTTCAATCACCTGCCGGATTTTCTTGGGGCCCTGGACCATCAGTTCCGCATCAAAGTCATCGGCCCGCACCGTAAAGTATGCGGCGTAGAAGGCCTCCGGGTGGTAAACCTTAAACCAGGCGATGCGGAAGGCCATCATGACATAGGCCGTGGCATGGGCCTTGGGGAACATGTATTTAATTTTTCGGCATGACTCAATATACCATTCCGGCACCCCGTGGGCCCGCATGGCCTCGGCGTCTTCCTCCTTAACGCCCTTTCCTTTACGCACGCCCTCCATGATTTTAAAGGCCTGTTTGGGCGGCAGCCCTTTATAAATTAAGTAAACCATGATATCATCCCGGGCCGAAATGGCTTCTGACAGTTTGCAGGTGCCGGCCCGGATTAAGTCCTGGGCGTTGTTTAACCAAACATCGGTACCGTGCGAAAAGCCGGATATGCGGACCAGTTCGGAGAAAGTCCTGGGCTTGGTATCCACCAGCATCTGGCGCACAAATTTGGTGCCAAATTCCGGAATGGCATAGGTCCCCACCTGGGAGCGGATCTCTTCCGGCGTCACCCCCAGAGCTTCGGTGGAAGAAAACAAACTCATGGTTTTTGGATCATCCAGGGAAATTTCCCTGGCATTGACCCCGGTTAAATCCTCCAGCATACGGATGACCGTAGGGTCGTCGTGTCCCAGAATATCCAGTTTCACCAGACTGTCGTGAATGGAATGGTAATCAAAGTGGGTGGTAGTGATATCGGAATTAACATCATCGGCCGGCCGCTGTACCGGGGTAAACATGTGCACGTCCAGGTTGTTGGGTACTACCATCAATCCGCCGGGGTGCTGACCGGTGGTTCTTTTCACACCGGCACAGCCCAAAACCAACCTCTTTAATTCGGCATTTCGCTTTTTGATATTTCTTTCCTCAAAATAATTTTTCACAAAACCAAAGGCCGTTTTTTCCGCAATGGTGCCGATGGTACCGGCCCGAAACACGAAATCCTTGCCAAACAGTTCTTCGGTGTATTTATGGGCCCGGGGTTGGTATTCCCCGGAGAAATTCAAATCAATATCCGGAACCTTGTCCCCGTCAAAACCTAGAAACACCTCAAAGGGAATATCATGGCCATCCTTCAGATAGGCAGTCCCGCAGCGAGGGCATGTTTTGTCCGGCATGTCCGCACCGCAGCCGGCGGAACCGTCGGTGATAAATTCGCTGTAGCGGCAGTTGGGGCACCGGTAATGGGGCGGCAGCGGATTTACTTCTGTGATGTTAGTAAGGGTTGCCACCAGGGAGGAACCCACCGAACCCCGGGAGCCCACCAGGTACCCGTCGTCCAGAGACTTTTTCACCAGTTTATGGGCAATTAGATATAGCACCGCAAAGCCGTTGCCGATAATAGACTTTAGCTCCTTATCCACCCTTTGCTGTACCACTTCTGGTAGCGGGTCCCCGTACAGTTCCCTGGCCCTCTGTAAAGTCATATCGGTAATTTGCTGTTCCGCCCCTTCGATATGGGGGGGATGCAGAGTATCCGGGATGGGTTTAAAGGATTTAACCAGGGAAGCGATCTGCCGGGGATTTTTAATAACAACCCGGTAAGCGGTTTCTTCTCCCAGGTAGGAAAACTCTGCCAGCATTTCGTCAGTTGTTTTAAAGTATAGGGGAGCCTGGTTGTCGGCATCCTCAAAGCCTTTACCGGCCATGAGGATTCTGCGGTAAATTTCATCCTCCGGGTTCAGGAAGTGCACGTCTCCGGTGGCCACCACCGGAATGCCCAGCCTGTCACCCAGATTGACGATTTTACGGTTGAGTTCTTTTAAATCCTCCAGAGAATTGACCTGACCGGAGCGTACCATAAATTCATTATTACCAAGGGGCTGTATTTCCAGATAGTCATAAAAGGAAGCAATCTCTTCCAATTCCTCCTGTGAAGCCCCGGCCAGCAGGGCCTGGTAAAGTTCCCCGGCCTCGCAGGCGGAACCAACCAGCAGTCCTTCCCTGTGTTTGATCAGTTCCTGCCTGGGGATTCTCGGCTGGCGATGGAAATATTCCAGGTGAGACAAAGTGATGAGCCGGTATAGATTCTGCAAACCCACCTCATCTTTGACCAGGATGGTCACGTGCTTGGATTTGAGCTTATCTTGATTGACACCCTTGCCCATCTCACTGAGGCCCTTTAAGTCTTCGATCCCTTGTTCAAGGACTTTTTTCAGCAAGACCTGCCATAGTTTGCCGGTGGCCGCCGCATCATCCACCGCCCGGTGGTGATTGGCCAGTTCAATTTTAAATTCCTTAACCAGGGTATCCAGCTTGTGGTTTTTAAGGTGCGGCAGTATCACCCGGGCTACGCCTAGGGTATCGATAACCTGGTTTTTTATCTCTTGCTGCAAGTGCTTGCGAAAACCCATTTTGAGAAATCCCACATCAAAGGACGCATTATGCGCCACCAGCACGGCGTCCCCGATAAAATCCCGCAAAGCAGCCAGGGCTTGTTGACCTGCCGGGGCTTCCCTGACCATCTCAGGCGTAATTCCAGTCAACTTGGTAACTTCAAAAGGAATCTCTTTCTCGGGCTTTACCAGGGTCCCGTAACGATCAATCTCTTCCCCGTTTCTGTACTTCACAGCGCCAATTTCGATAATCTCATCGGTTCGGGGGGAAAAACCGGTGGTTTCAAAGTCCAGCACAACGTATTCTAAATCCCTTAACAAACCGTTATCTTTGAAATTTAATACGGTGGCAACTCCATCATCAATGAGGTAACCTTCAACGCCGTAGATCAAATTGATGCCCGCTTTTTTGGCCGCCGCATAGGCTTCCGGAAAGGCCTGCACAACCCCGTGGTCGGTAATGGCCACGGCCGGGTGACCCCAGGCCGCCGCTAGTTTTATTACATCCGCAGCGCTGCACACGCTGTCCATGGCGCTCATTTTGGTGTGTAAATGAAGCTCTACCCTTTTTTCCTGGGCCATGTCTTCCCGGGCAGTCGCCCTGGCCAGGTTGATATCATTGGCCATCACAGTCAGTTCTTGGGAAAATTTATCATACTGGACCGGCCCCCGAACCATCACCCATTGCCCGTCTTTCAAGCGCTGGGGGGTGGCCGTATCATCTTCGTCCAGGAATTTTTTTACTTCAATGGAATCCGTATAGTCGGTTATGTTAAAGGTTAAGATTTGTCTGCCTGATTTCAACTGTTTTATATCCAGATCAAAGACCTTGCCCCTAAGTACAACCGTCCGTTCTTCTTCCTGAACTTCTTTAATGGGCTTGGGATCTCCTTTGATCAACCTCCCGATAATAATATTCTCATCGCCGGAGGTATTGGAGGAACCCGCGTTCTTTTCTCTCTGTACCGGAGCCTGTTCAACAGCCAGTTTTTCCCACAGGGCCCGCTCCAGTTGATCTTGCATTTCACACCAGGAGGGTCCCGGGTCAGCCTCCTGCTGCACCTTTAAATTGATGTTATAGTCAAGGCCGAAATTGGATTTGATGCAGTTCTGTAAAAACAAATCGCAATCCCTGCCCTTTAACAGTTCCAAACTCACTTCGTCCGGCAGGTAAAGGGTCAAACAGTCCTCTTCACAAACCCACCGGGTATTGTTTAACCAACCCCGCACCACCGGAAACCTGTGCATCAGCTCCGCCTTAAGAAATTCCACATCCGGCTGCCCAAAGGAGGTCTCCGGCGGTTGAACGGCAATCTCTAATAAAACCGGCCCCGGTGTCAGGGCAGCCAGGGCCGACTTGAGTTTTATGATTTCCTCACTGGTTAGTTGTTGATCAAGTTTTAATTGTAATTTCCACTGCCTTCTGGCTACATTAACAACAACGCGAACCACCTGGGCATGTTTGAATATTTCTTGCAAATCATTATTGTATTTCTGTTTATCCAGCACATTGATTAACGAAACCGCCAAGTTTAAACCCTCCAAAGTAAAGGCCTGGCGCCAAATCGCGACAACCCAGGTCGCCTGCAAAAAACAGGTTACGAGTTGCAATATCCCGCAGTTCCGGAGATGGGGTGAAAATGTTTAATTGATAGAATGCAACGATTGGCTGTTCTTCTTAACCAGCTCTTCAATTGCCGAAACTGCGGCGGCGGCGGATTTGGGGCGTCCGATGGCTCTGGCCGCTTCGGTCATAGATTTTTGCAGAGACGGGTTGTTCAGATAGTTTTTTACTTGCTGAATAAGATCCTTGTAACCCCTTACCAGCCTGGCCGCCCCCATGCCTTCCAGGAACTCTGCGTTTCGTTCCTCCTGTCCGGGAATGGGATCGGTGATAAACATGGGGAGGCCGCTGGCCATGGCTTCCGAAGAAGTGAGCCCGCCGGCCTTGCCCACCATCAGATCGCAGGCAGCCATCAGATCGTGAATGTTGTGAATATACCCCCATACCTTGACCCTGCCGGGCAAACCGGGCAACATTTTAAGCAATTTGGTCCTTAAGGCCTCGTTGCGCCCGCAGACAACCACCAATTGACAGGGCAGCCCGGCAGAAGCCAGTTCTTTTACCACTTCACCCAGGGGCCCCATGCCTAAGCCGCCCCCCATAATCAGGATGGCCGGCAGTTCGGAAGCCAGGTTCCATTGTTGGCGCAGCAAATGCCGGTCTTTGGGAACAGCAAAGCGGGGATCAATGGGTATGCCGGTGGCCTTGATTCTGACCGCTTCTATACCATGGTCCACAAAGGACTTTACCAGCGGTTCGGCAGCCACCAAATAACAATCCACATCATGAAACAACCAGAAGGGATGCACCGTAAAGTCGGTAATGGCCGCAATCATGGGCATCGGGCATTTTCCCTTGGCCCGCAAATGGGTTAAGATGCCCAAGGGAAAGGGATGGGTGCAGACGATGGCCTGGGGCTGCATCTGCTCAATGAAAGAAATTAGCTTTGGCGCTGCCAGCCGGTTGAGAATGCGGTTAAATTCCTGCTTGGCAAAGCCGGAAAAGGGTTTTTCCTTTTCCGCCTGCCTGTACAAATACCCGTAAATGACCGGGGACATCTTGATAATTTCCATATAGGTTCCCAGTACCACTTTTTCAATGAGAGGACTGGCGTAGCGGAAGGTATCAAGAATAATCACCTCGGCATCAGGGTTTCGCTGCAGAATTTCTTCCTTGATGGCCGCCGCTGCCCTCATATGGCCGTCTCCGGCGGAGACCGACAATACCAGAACTTTCTTTAATATCATAAGAACTCCTACAGGGTTGGTAATATTTCTCGCACCTTTGCCACCGCTTCGGAAAGGGGGATCAAATCCGTTTGACCGGAACGGCGCCGGCGAACCTCCACCAAGCCTTCCTGCACGGCCTTATTCCCCACCACAACTCTAAGGGGGTAACCCACTAAATCAGCATCCTTAAATTTAACACCGGGTCGCTCGGGACGGTCATCCAGTACAGCTTCCACCCCTGCCTGGTTAAGCTCCCGGTACAGGGTTTCAGCCAGATTCATCTGGGCTTCATCCTTGGCGGACACCGGAATCACCACCACATGGTAGGGGGCAATGCTGGCAGGCCAAATAATGCCGTCTTGATCGTGGTTCTGTTCAATGGCCGCAGCCATGGTTCGGGTGACCCCGATACCGTAGCAACCCATCACAATGGGCTGTTCCTTACCGTTTTCATCCAGGAAGGTTGCTCCCAGGACTTTACTATACTTGGTTCCTAACTTGAAGATCTGACCCACTTCGATTCCCCGGGCCTCCTGCAGCCGGGCGCCGCACTTGGGACAAGGTTCTCCAGCCTTAACGATGCGGATATCTTCCACCATGTCCGGCTTAAAGTCCCGACCCGGATGAACATTCATCAGGTGAGCATCTTGTTTGTTGGCCCCGGCTACCGCATTGGCAAGGGCCATGACCTCCGGGTCCGCCACAATGCGTATGTTCTTTAAACCAACAGGACCCACATAACCGGTGGGCGCGCCGGTGGCTTGCCGGACGGTTTCTTCGTCGGCCAGTTCAAGGTTGATTGCATTAAGGGCATTCAGCAGTTTCACTTCGTTGACATCCCGATCGCCGCGCACCAGCGCTGCCACAATTTCCTGATCGGTTTTATAAATCATGGTTTTAATGATGTGACAGGGTTCCATCTGCAAAAAGGCCGCCGCTTCCTCGGCAGATTTTTTGCCGGGAGTACTGACTTCCTGCAGTTCCAAGGGCTGCATACCGGGGTCAAGCCCGGCTGCCGGGAGGGTTATGGCCTTTTCCACGTTGGCTGCGTAATCACAAGCGGTACAATAAAGAATGGCTGCTTCTCCGGATTCCGCCAGCACCATAAATTCATGGGTGGTGCTGCCGCCAATGGCCCCGGAGTCGGCTTCCACCGGGCGGCATGTCAGCCCGCAGCGCCTAAAGACATTGGTGTAAGCCTCGTGCATTTTGCGATAACTGATATCCAAACCCGCCTCATCCTGGTCAAAGGAGTAGAGGTCCTTCATAATAAATTCCCTGCCCCGCATGAGACCAAACCGGGGACGTCGCTCGTCCCGGTATTTATTGGTGATATGGTACAGCAGTAAGGGTAATTGTTTGTAAGAACGAACCTCATTTCGTACGGTAACTGTAATAACCTCTTCATGGGTTGGCGCCAGGCAAAAATCCCGGTGATGGCGATCTTTTAAACGGAACAACTCCGGTCCATAAACATGCCAGCGACCGGATTCCAGCCATAATTCAGCCGGTTGGATAATGGGCATTAACATTTCCTGCCCACCCTGCCTGTCCATCTCTTCTCTGATAATTTGCATGATTTTCTTGAGTACCCGCTGGGCCAGGGGTAAATATGTATAAATGCCGGAAGCTGTCTTCCGAATAAAACCGGCCCGCAGTAATAGCTGGTGACTGACCACTTCTGCTTCAGCCGGTACCTCTCGTAGTGTTGGCAGTAACATTTGACTAACGCGCATATGGTGATCCTCCTGGTATTGGCTTTTGGCTATTGGCCTTTGGCTTTTAGTTATCGTAATTATACGGGTTACCTTATCTTAATTATAGACTTCTTTTTCACTGGTTTATAACTTCTCTATTTCTTTCATCAATTCTTCCAATAGTTTTTCCTCGGGGACCTGGCGGATGATTTCGCCTTTGCGGAAAAGCAAACCGACACCCCTGCCGCCGGCGATGCCGACGTCGGCCTCCCGGGCTTCGCCGGGGCCGTTGACGGCGCATCCCATAACAGCCACTTTAATGGGCTTGTCCACAGGGGCTAACTTTTCTTCCACCTGCTCGGCAATTTTTATCAGGTTTATCTGCGTTCTGCCGCAGGTGGGGCAGGAAATCAATTCCACGCCTCGCCGCCGTAAACCCAGCGCCTTCAGGATCTCCCATGCCACGTAAACCTCATGTTTCGGGTGGCCTGTCAGAGAGACCCGAATGGTATCCCCGATTCCCTCGGCCAGCAGGACGCCGATACCCACGGCTGATTTGATGGTACCGCTTTTTACTGTGCCGGCTTCGGTGACTCCCACGTGCAGCGGGTAGTCCACCCGGGCAGAAAGCTTCCTGTATGCCTCCAGCATCAGAGGTATATGGGAGGCCTTGAGGGAGACCTTGATTTCCGGGTAGTTGAGTTCCTCCAGCAGTTGAATATGGTTTAAGGCGCTTTCCACCATGGCATCGGCGGTGACCCCGCCATATTTTTTTAACAATTCCTTTTCCAGGGAGCCGGCGTTTACCCCGATGCGAATGGGTACCCTGCGCTCACGGGCAGCGGCCACAACTTCCCGCACCCTGGCTTTGCCGCCAATATTGCCGGGATTGATTCTTAGCCCGTCAACACCGGCCTGTAAAGCAGCTAGGGCCAACCGGTAATCAAAATGAATGTCCGCAATAAGGGGAATGGTAATGCCTGCTTTAATGGCAGGCAAAGCAGCCGCCGCTTCCTGATCCGGCACGGCGACCCGGATCACTTCACATCCCGCCTGAGCCAGTTCATTGATCTGACTGATGGTAGCCAAAGCATCCCGGGTATCGGTGTTGGTCATGGACTGGACCGCGATGGGAGCGCCCCCGCCGATCTGTACAGGACCCACCATCACCGGGCGTGTTTTCTTAAATTCCATTTTAACCTCCGTCACCGGTTGCCAAACATGAGAGAAACAATATCGTTATAGGTGATTACAACCATAAGAAGCAGCAATAAACCAAAGCCCACCAGGTGGATAAAGCTTTCCTTGGAGGGTTCCACCGGCCTGCCGGTGATCTTTTCCCATAGCAGGAACAACACTCTGCTGCCGTCCAGGGCAGGGATGGGCAGCAGGTTGAACAGGCCCAGGTTAATGCTTAAAAAGGCGGCCAGCTGCATCACTTGAAAGATCCCGAACTCTGCGGCCTTACCGATTTCACTGACCACTCTGACCGGACCGCCCAAATCCAGCGGGGCCTGTTGGGTAAACATTTGCCCGAGGAAAGCCAGGATTAAACCGGAAATCTGAATTGTAAAGGCTGTACCTTTAGCCAGCGCAGAGAAAGGATCCAGTTTCTTCAAGGCGGGCTTGATCCCCATTTTGTACTGGCCCGATTTGTCTTTAACGGTGGTGACCGTCAGGCTAAGCTCCTGCGTGTCCCTTAATACTTTGATATGCAAAGGCTGACCCGGGGTTTTGTTGGTTTCCGCAACCAGCTGATCCCAAGTTTTAACAGGGTGGTTATTGACAGCAGTGATGACGTCCCCTACTTTCAGGCCGGCCCTTTGGGCAGGGGAGTTATCGAGAATTTCCCCCACTTTGGTGGTGGAGGGGTCAGGAACCCCCTGTAGCATTAAAATAAGGGCAAAGAGAACTGCGGCCAGAACAAAGTTCATCAGGGGACCGGAAATAATGACCGCTGCCCTTTGCATGGCGGTTTTATGATTGAAGGTTTTTTCCACGGGAATTCCCTTATCTTCTTCTTCATTGGGGTCCATGCCGGCCATGCGGACAAAACCACCCAGAGGTAACAGGCGAAGGTTATACCTGGTTTCGCCCCGGTGGATGCCGAATATTTTAGGCCCAAACCCCAGTGAAAATTCATGTACCATAATCCCTACTCTTTTAGCAACCAGGAAATGGCCTAATTCATGAAAAAAAATCAGTAAACCAAAGACAACCACCGAAGCGATAAATGTTTGCATAACTTCACCTCTACTGTTTCCTGATGATTTTAAGGGCTTCTGACCTGGCCCAGCCGTCGATTTCAATAATTTCCTCCAGGCTGGAAGGGGTTATTACTTTGTGTCTGTCAAGGGTCCTTGCCACCACGGCAGGAATTTCTAAAAAATTGATTTCTCCTGCCAGGAACGCGTGCACAGCAATTTCATTGGCGGCATTCAATACCGCCGGCGCTGTTCCCCCCTGTCGTCCGGCCTGGTAGGCCAGGGCCAGAGAGGGAAAGCGCTCGGTATCCGGTTCCTCAAAGGTCAACCCCTTGAGTTCGGTTACATTCAGCCGCGGCAATTGATTAAACCAGCGATCCGGATAACTGAGAGCATATTGAATGGGTATCCGCATATCCGGCATTCCCAGGTGAGCCAGGATGGAACCGTCGCTATATTCCACCATGGAATGAATGATACTCTGGGGGTGAATCACCACATCAATATCGTTATAGTCAAGATTAAACAGCCACTTGGCTTCGATGACCTCCAGGCCTTTGTTCATCAAGGTGGCGGAATCGATGGTGATCTTTTGCCCCATGAACCAGTTGGGGTGTTGCAGGGCCATTCGGGGCGTGACCTGTTCCAAAGCGCCACGGTCCAATTGACGGAAGGGTCCACCGGAAGCGGTTAGCAGGATTCTTTTTACGGAATGTCGGGCCTCGCCGTGTAAACACTGCCAAATGGCGGAATGTTCGCTGTCCACCGGGAGGATTTGCACCTTATATTGTTCCGCCAGTTTGGTCACATAATCTCCTGCTGCCACCAGGGTCTCTTTATTGGCCAGGGCAATTTGTTTCTTTGCCTTAATGGCGGCACAGGTGGGGATTAAACCAATGGCTCCGCTCAAAGCGGTTACCACCACGGATGCCTCATGACAAGTGGCCACCGCCAACAAGCCATTTAACCCGTAGTGAATTTCCGGCAGGTAATCCTCACCGGCCAATTGTTCTTTCAACCATTTTGCATCTTCCTCCAGTTCCAGGGACACCACCAGAGGCTTGTGTCGCATGCATTGCTGCAAAAATGTCTGGCGGTTTCTGCCTGCCGCCAGTGCAACCACTTTCAGGTTATGTGGAAAAAACTCTACAATCTCCAGGGTCTGTCTGCCAATAGAGCCTGTACTTCCTAAAATGGCAATTTGCTTCATTGTTTGGCACCTCAGTTATTTTATTTCACCCTTGGAGTGGGAATTCCTGCTTTGATCACTGCTTGAACTGCAATTAACAAAATAGGACCCGCAATCATGCCAACAAAGCCCAGTACTTTGAAGCCAACAAACAAAGCAACCAGCGTGGCCAGAGGATGAAGTCCCAGGTTGGTGGCAACCACCTTGGTTTCCAATAGCTGCCTGGACACCAGAACCACCAGGTATAAAACAAGGAGTTTTATACCGAAGGCAGTATCTCCGGAGACAAAGGACCAGCCTACCCAGGGCAAAATGACTGTGCCCGGCCCCAGGACGGGAATAATGTCAAAAAAACCGATCAGAAGGCCCATGGTCAGGGCATATTCCGCGCCAATAATGTATAACCCGGTAATACTGATGAGCGTGCTGATGCTTACCAGAATTCCCTGGGCCTTTAAGTAGGAAATAAAGGCCCCAACAACCTCTTTTATAACATGCAGGCTCTGTTCGCCATAGGGGGCCGGCAGGGTCCGGATCCATTGCCTTGCTAACCGCCGCCTGTCTTTGCTGATAAAATAGGTGGCCAGGAAACTGACAATGATTAAAGTAATAATACCTGGAACGGCTGAAAATGTATTTAACAGAGAGTTTAACGTAATGCTTAAGAAATTCTGCAGGGTTTGTGCAACGGACCCGAAAGACTGTTGGATGTAATCCGTAATGCCCGGCGGCAGTTCACCATAAAGTCGGTGAAATTTAGGTAAAGATATTTCAACCCAGTTTTGGATGTCAAGCATTATGTAAGGAATCGTTTTGGATAAATGAATGAGTTCCGTAATTAACCTCAGCAGCAAAAGGGTAATAATGGTCCCCAAAAAAGAAAATAAGGACAGCATGGATAGCGCCACTGCCGGTCCTCTGGACAGGCGGGCTTTATTCTGCAGAACACTTACCATTGGTTCCAGCAAAAAGCTGATGAAAACGGCAATAATAAAAGGAGTAATCAGCGGCACAACAAAGGAAAAACCTCTGATAACGTACTGTGAAATTTTATCAATGATAAAGAAAGCTACTAAAAGAAGTAGACCCGCCAACACATAATTCAGGGCGGTCTTTAGCCAAGATGGCAAACTTCTCACCTCTATGCCATTTATACTCAAATTATAAACAGTTTAACAGAGTAGTATACCACAGGGGCCGTAAACAGCAGGCTGTCAAACCGGTCCAGCACACCCCCGTGGCCGGGTATAATATGTCCGGAATCCTTAATGCCGGCCTGCCTTTTTAATGCCGATTCAACCAGGTCCCCCAGTAAAGAGGCAATTCCGATCAGCACTCCCAATAGTAAAACCGGCAGTAGCGGCAGGGAAGGAACAAACTGAACAAAAATATAGGAGACCAGTGCAGAACTGAGGAGCCCTCCCGCTGCCCCTTCAACGGTTTTCTTCGGGCTGAGAACCGGCGCCAGTTTATGCCTGCCGAAGGCCCGCCCCACAAAATAGGCAAAGGTATCGCTGGCCCAGGTGGTCGTTAGTAACAGAATCAACCATATAAAACCGGTTGTTAACTCCCGGGTCAGGCAAAGGAAAACCAGGTTGCTTAAATATAAGACAGCACCCAAATTACCGAACATATCCACCGGCGTGGTACTTGGATATAGAAAGGCCAACATTAAAAGATTGGCAATCACTAAAAAGACAACCACAGGGCCGATGATTTCATCATTATATAGGTATGCGCAGGCAAAGGTGATTAACCCACCGATTTGGATCATCCAACCGGCAGGTTGCAGCCCCAAACCTTTGAGAATGGCAGTTATCTCCAATGAGGCAAAAATAAATATGACAAAGGTTAAAAGCCAGAGTACCCAGCCACCATGCCATGCGGCAAGAATGGCTACCGGTATTCCTACAATCGCGCTAAGCACTCGCAAGTGCAGCAATTTGTCCACCAACCTACTTTTTGATTAATCCTCCAAAGCGTCGTTCTCGACATTGAAACTCCAGAATGGCTTGTAACAGATGAATTCTTTTAAAATCAGGCCACATCACATCAGATAGCCAAAATTCTGTATAGGCAAGTTGCCACAGGAGAAAATTGCTGATCCTGAAATCACCGGAAGGTCTCACCAGCAAGTCGGGGTCCGGCATTCCCGCCGTATAAAGATGCTCTTTGATAAGGCTTTCGTTGATTTCGTTTATTTCAAGCCTGTTATCTTTTACCAGTCGGGCGATCTTAACAACAGCGTCAGTAATTTCCCTGCGGCCTCCGTAATTGAGCGCCAGGTTCAAAAGCAATCCTGAGTTGTTTTCAGTCTTACGAAAGGCCCTGTCCAGCGCCTCCCGGGCCGGTTGAGGCAGTTCTGCCAGGCGGCCGATGGCATTTATTTTTACACCGTTGCTGTGCAGTTCCTCTAATTCTTTATCCAGGTACTCCACCAGTAAATTCATTAAAAAAGATACTTCTTCCTGTGGGCGTTTCCAATTCTCGGTGGAAAAGGCATAACAGGTTAACACTTTAATGCCTAACTCGGAACATAATTGAACAATGCTGCGCAAAGATTCCACCCCGGCCCGGTGCCCCAGGGACCTGGGCATTCCCCTCCGCTGGGCCCAGCGACCGTTCCCGTCCATGATGATGGCAATATGATTAGGAAGCCTGTTCCGGTCTATGGATTGCAGAAGTTTGTTCTCGTCCTCCGTAACCTTTTGTCTGTTGAACAGACCGGTTATCCTTTTTAACATCACAATAAGCCTCCAATATAAGCAACCCCCTTCCGGATCTGAAGGGGGTTTACCGCATTACTCTTCAATAATGGCTCCGGTAGGGCAGATATCCACGCATGTCCCGCAATTCTCGCATGCCATGGTGATTTTAAAGATGTCGCCCTCCTCAATGGCATTGTTGGGACAAGATTCCAAGCAGGTGCCGCAGGCCATACACTCGTCAGTGATTTTATAGGCCATTGTGTATACCTCCTTTCCCCTTCTCCTCACATGCCACCGTTAACACCACTTCATCAGAGCCCTTTGCTTCCAATCTCACCACTCGCTCAGGTCCGCCGGGGCTTCCCCCGGGCGGATCGGTGATGACAACTGTTACCTTATAGCCCGAATTTTTCAGCAGGGAAACTGCATCGTTTAGCCTGTAACCCAGTACATCAGGTATCATCTAAACTTGCATAATCTCCTGTTCTTTGGATTTTACCATTTCATCAATCTCTTTGATATATTTGTCGGTGATTTTCTGTAATTCATCCTGTCCCCGTTTCACTTCGTCTTCGGGAACACCTTCTTTCTGCTTGGCCTTGAGGTTATCATTCACGTCCCGCCGAATGTTACGGATTGCCACCCGGCCTTCCTCCGCTTTTTTCTTAACAACCTTAACCAACTCTGTCCGGCGTTCCTGGGTTAACTGAGGTATAACCAGGCGAATAACAGTACCGTCACTGGTGGGTGTAATGCCCAGATCGGACTTTAAAAGGGATCTTTCAATTTCAGGAATGGCGCTTTTATCCCAGGGTTGAATAACCAGCATACGGGCTTCCGGTACAGAAATATTGGCAAGTTGGTTTAACGGGGTAGGCGTTCCGTAATACGAAACGGTCACCTTATCCAACAAAGCAGGGGTTGCACGACCGGCCCGTAAAGAAGCAAACTCCTTACGGACGACTTCCACAGTTTTTTTCATATTTTCTTCTGCAGAAGAAATGATCTCTTTAACCATTTAATTCCCCCCCAACAAAGGTTCCTATCCGTTCCCCTAAAATTGCTCTTTTGATATTTCCCTCTACATTTAAATTAAATACTAACAGCGGTATTTTGTTATCCATGCAAAGCGAAACGGCAGTGGAATCCATCACCTGCAGGCCGCGATTGAGTACTTCAATATAAGAAAGTTCATCAAACTTCTTGGCATTCTGGTTCTTTAAAGGATCGGCTTCATAAACCCCGTCTACCTGCTTGGCCATCAGAATAATTTCCGCCTCAATTTCCGCAGCACGCAGGGCTGCGGTTGTGTCGGTGGAAAAATAGGGGTTGCCGGTGCCAGCGGCAAAAATAACCACACGACCCTTTTCCATATGTCTGATGGCCCGGCGGCGAATATAAGACTCGGCAACAGCTCTCATTTCAATGGCGGTTTGTACCCGGGTGTCCACGTCAATCTTTTCCAGGGCATCTTGCAAAGCCAGGGAATTAATGATGGTGGCCAGCATGCCCATATAATCGGCAGTGGCCCTGTCCATACCCTTGGTGCTGCCGGAGATCCCCCGCCAGATATTGCCGCCGCCAACCACAATGGCCAGCTGTACTCTCAGTTCAATAATGTCTTTTATTTGCCTGGCAATTGAGTTTACCACATCCGGGTCGATGCCATATCCTTTTTGACCTGCCAGGGCTTCGCCGCTCAGTTTCAGGATGACCCGCCGAAACTTGGGAGTTACCATTAAGGGTGTCCTCCAGTCTGGTAGTTCTGTATTCTACAATCTTTTAAAAAATCCTTTAAGTCTCGGATGAAAAGTGTTTAGCCCTTAATTTGTGCTGCTACTTCAGCGGCAAAGTCATCCTGGCGCTTTTGCAGACCCTCGCCCATTTCATAACGGGTAAAACGACGAACATCAATCTTTTCGCCGATCTTGGCAATGGCTTCGTTAACAACCTGCTGTACGGTCTTATCGCTGTCCTTAATAAAGGGTTGTTCAAGCAGGCATACTTCTTTGTAGTACTTCTCAATGCGCCCTTCAACCATTTTTTCAACAATTTTTTCGGGTTTGCCTTCATTTAATGCCTGAGCCCGTAAAATTTCACGTTCTTTTTCAATAACTTCGGCCGGAACTTCCTCACGGCGCACATACTCTGGTTTGGCAGCGGCAATCTGCATGGCGATATCCTTGGCCAACGCGCGGAAATCTTCGTTTTTGGCTACGAAGTCGGTCTCACAGTTAATTTCTACCAAAACACCGATACGGCCGCCACCATGTATGTAAGCTTCTACAATACCTTCAGCAGCAATTCTGCCGGCTTTCTTGGCGGCAGCTGCCAGTCCCTTTTCACGCAGGAACTCAATGGCTTTTTCCATATCACCGCCCACTTCAGCCAGGGCTTTTTTGCAGTCCATCATACCGGCCCCGGTACGCTCTCTTAACTCTTTAACCATGCTTGCAGAAATCTCTGCCATGATCAAAATCCTCCTTTATTCTACGCTCAGATTAGATAAATTATATGGAAGACAGCATAAGGCACCCATTAACCTTGTGGTATTATAACCATAATCTTTGCCTGACAATCATTTGGAAAAACTTGGCTTGCGCATGGCACAAGCCTTTATTTGCTTATACTTTCATCCATAAAATGTTAATCTTAAATGAAAGTATAAAAAAAGGTAGGGGCCCCCCGTGTTTGCAGACGCCCTCTACCTAACACTCTACTCTGCGACTTGTTCACCCTGTTTACCTTCCAAAACAGCATCAGCAATCTTGGCGGTAAGCAGTTTTACTGCCCGAATAGCGTCATCGTTACCGGGAATTACGTAATCAACCTCATCAGGATCGCAGTTTGTATCAACAATGGCTACAATGGGAATGCCGAGCTTGCGAGCTTCTGCCACTGCGATGCGTTCCTTCCGGGGATCAATTACGAACAGAGCCCCGGGCAGACGGCGCATATTCTTAATTCCACCAAGGAATTTATCCAGTTTCTCTTTTTCATGCAGAAGCCGGGCAACTTCCTTCTTAGGCAGAACTTCAAAGGTGCCGTCCTCTTCCATGCGCTCCAGTTCATGTAATCTATCAATACGATGACGGATGGTTTGGAAGTTGGTTAACATACCACCCAGCCAGCGCTGATTTACATAAAACATCCCACAACGTTCGGCTTCTTCCTTAACGGCTTCCTGAGCTTGCTTTTTGGTACCGACAAACAAAAGGGTACCGCCTTCAGCAGCCAGCTGCTTTACAAACTCATAGGCCTCTTCCACTTTCTTAACGGTTTTCTGAAGGTCAATAATATAGATACCGTTGCGATCAGTGAAGATATAGGGAGCCATTTTGGGGTTCCAGCGACGGGTCTGGTGTCCAAAATGAACGCCTGCTTCCAGTAACTGTTTCATGGAGATAACTGCCATAGCTAGTTACACCTCCTCCCTACCATGTTTTTAGTCCTCCGTTACCCTCATCTCCGGCAAGACCTTTAAAGATAAGGCAACCTTGCACGAATCCGACAACGTGTGTAATTAACACCAAGGGATATTTTAGCACAATACATCATGTGGCGCAAGTGCTAGATGCTTATTCTGCATTTCTTTTATGTCAGGCCGTCGGCCGTCAGCCATCGGCCTATTACAATAAGCTAACAAAACGGTACCAGGTACCCTTGTGGGCTATTGGCTTTTTCTTTTGTTTTGCTTTTGGGCCAAAGGCTAATGGCCAATAGCCAACGGCCTTTCAAATATTGATTTAGTCAACAACCAATTTTCATAATATGATAATATGTTAAGTGCCTGGTACCTGAGTTATTCATTAAAAAACCTACAGCTTGCGCTGTAGGTTTTTCGGCTTTCCTAGTTGTGCTTGAGTCTTTGCAGTTCTTCCAAAAGTCTGTCATTCAGCACCCTGATGTAGGTGCCTTTCATACCCAGGGACTTGGATTCGATGACGCCGGCGCTCTCAAACTTGCGCAGGGCGTTTACGATAACGGAGCGGGTAATGCCGACACGGTCAGCGATTTTACTGGCCACCAGAACGCCTTCGTCCCCTTCCAGCTGCTCGAATATGTGCTGCACGGCATCCAGTTCAGAGTAGGACAAGGTTCCCAGGGCGATCTGTACAGCCGCTTTTTTACGGGCTTCTTCTTCCATACGGCCTGCCCTGGCCCGGAGGATTTCCATGGCCACAACGGTGGCACCATACTCGGCCAGGATCAAATCTTCGTCGGTAAAGCTCTGGTTAAACTTGGCCAGAACCAGGGTACCCAGACGAGAACCGGCGCCCACAATGGGAACCACCGTGGTTACTTTGTTTTGCCCCTTGCATTTCTCTTCATCAAAGAAAACGCATGCATCATAGGTCTGGCAGAAGTTGGCGTGGGTCTCGTTAATGTTTAACAGACTTTCATTGTACTCTTCCGGGAAACGCTTGGAACCCTCCACAATGTCTTTCATGATGTCGCAGGAAAAATGCGGCATAAATTTGTAACCCAGGGCACGTCCACGGCGATCGATGATGTAGCAGTTGCATTCGATATTATCGGACAGCACTTCTGCGATCTCACCAAAGTCAACCGGGTATCCTGCAGATTTCTGCAATAGCTTATTAATTGTGCGAGTTCTTTCCAATAGGCTTCTCAATTCTGTCACTCTCCCCTGCTTTGATTAAAGAATATAACGACTGAGATCACGGTTTGCTACGACGTCCTTTAACTTCTCACGAACATATTCACTGTCAATAGTGAGGGACTGTCCTTTGAGTTCGGGAGCCTCAAAAGAAATGTCTTCCAGTAACTTCTCCAGGATGGTGTGCAGACGCCTTGCACCAATGTTTTCGTTTTGTTCATTTACAGTATAAGCAATATCTGCAATTTCTACAAGTGAATTTTTTGAAAATTCTATCTTAACACCTTCGGTTAACAATAGTTCCGTATACTGTTTAATAAGAGAATTCCGGGGTTCTGTTAATATTTGTTCAAAATCGCTTCTGCTCAGGCTTTCCAGCTCCACACGGATGGGAAAACGCCCCTGTAGTTCGGGAATTAAATCAGAAGGTTTAGCAATATGAAAAGCGCCGGCGGCAATAAAAAGTATGTGGTCGGTCTTGACCGGGCCATATTTTGTCATCACCGTAGAACCTTCCACGATGGGCAAAATATCCCTTTGCACCCCGCCCCGGGAAACGTCAGCGCCTGCATGTGTGCCCTCCCGGGTGGCAATCTTATCGATTTCGTCCAGGAAAATGATCCCGTGTTCCTCAGCCCGTTTCACTGCCTGGGTGGTCAATTCATCCATATCGATTAGTTTCTGGGCTTCCTGCTGGGTAAGGATCTTGCGGGCTTCCTTGACCGTGACTTTGCGTTTGCGTTTTTTTCTTGGGAAGATGCTTCCCAAAACGTCTTGCATGTTGACGCCCATTTCTTCCACACCGCTGTTGCTGAAGACCTCCAGCATGGGCAGGTGATGATCTTCTACCTCGATTTCCAGCAACTCGTTTTCCAACTCACCCCGGGCCAGCTTTTCCCTTAAGGTTTCCCTTTCGAATTTAATCCTGCTATGTTGCTGCTCCCAGGCCTTGTTGTCTTCCTGGTTGTCTTGCATCCCGCCAAACAACATTTCAAAGGGATTTTTGGTTTGTACCGGCCGGCCGGGCAGAGGGGCCAGAAGTTCCACAATTCGCTCATCGGCCATACGCCTGGCCCTTTCCTCAACCTCCTCCATCTTTTCCTGTTTCATCATACGGATGGAGGTTTCCACCAAGTCCCTCACCATGGACTCAACATCGCGTCCCACATAACCCACTTCGGTAAACTTGGTTGCCTCAACCTTAACAAAAGGCGCCTTGACCAGTTTGGCCAACCGGCGTGCAATTTCCGTCTTCCCTACACCGGTGGGACCAATCATTAATATATTTTTAGGAACCACTTCGTCAATCAAATCTTCCGGCAGCTTGCTGCGGCGGTACCTGTTTCGCAAAGCAACAGCCACTGCTTTTTTGGCCTTTTCTTGTCCAACAATATATTTATCCAGTTCGGCTACAATTTCCCGGGGTGTCAGGGCCTCCATCGGCTCCACTCCTTTAAATCTTAATTTCAAATTTCCTCCACCAGAATATTTTTATTAGTGTAAACACAAATATCTGCCGCTAAACTAAGGGCTTCCCGGGCTACCTCTTTGGGCGACAGGTCGGTGTGTTTGAGCAAAGCCCTGGCAGCCGCCAGCGCATAGGGACCTCCGGAACCGATGGCTGTGACTCCTTCATCGGGTTCAATAACTTCGCCGTTGCCGGACAAAACCAGCAAGTGTTCTTTGTTTGCTACAATCAGCATGGCTTCCAGGGTCCGCAGGTACTTGTCAGTTCGCCAATCTTTGGCCAATTCCACAGCAGCCCTCATTAGATTGCCGTGATATTCTTCCAGCTTGCCTTCAAATTTTTCAAACAAGGTAAATGCATCTGCCACGGAACCGGCAAACCCGGCCACCACTTGACCCTGGTGCAGCCGCCTGACCTTACGGGCAGTGTGTTTCATAATTGTATTCTGACCAAAGGTTACCTGCCCGTCACCGGCAACGGCCACTTTGGTTCCTTTTTTCACCGCAACAATGGTTGTCGCATGGAACATAAACATCCCTTCCTCTAACTAAACTACGCCCTCGGGTGGTTCATCTTATAAACCCTCTTTAGCTTTTGCTTGGTAACGTGTGTATAAATCTGGGTGGTGGATAATGAAACATGGCCCAACAATTCCTGGACGCTGCGCAAGTCCGCACCGTTATCCAGCAGGTGTGTGGCAAAAGAATGCCGGATGGCGTGGGGACTGATGTTATTTTTCAGCCCCGCTATATGGCAATATTTATCGATAATTTTGCGAACGCCCCGGTCACTGAGTCGGGTACCCTTATAATTGACGAATACCGCGGGGCAATCCTGTTTCACCAGGCCGGGTCTTACGTGTCGTAAATAATAGTCCAGCGCCGCCACCGCCCGGTCATGCAGCGGTACCATTCGTTCTTTGGCCCCCTTGCCCAGCACCCTCACGTAACCACGGCTCAATTCAAGGTCATGCAAATCCAGTGAAACCAGCTCAGATACCCGGATTCCTGTGGCATAGAGGAACTCCAGCAAGGCCCTGTCCCGGCAACCTAGGGGGGTAGCATCCGGGGCCTCCACAAGTTGTTTCGCCTCTTCCTGGTATAAGAATTTGGGCAGCCGTTTTTCCCGCTTGGGATTGGACATCTTTACCATGGGATTGGCTTTAATCAACCTGTCATTGTATAAAAACTTGAAAAAAGACCGCCATGAGGCCAGTCTCCTGGCCACAGTGGCCCTGCTAAGTTTTCTTTGCTGCAAATGGGCCAGATAGCTTCGCATCAGCTTACTGTCAAGGGCAGAGGGCTGGATCTGTTCCACCGGAAGGGCAAGGGCGGAAGAAAAAAAGTCCAACCCGTCAAATAAATCCTTCTGGTAGGCTTCCACCGTGCGGTCTGAAAAATTTTTCTGAAATTTTAAATAATCAATAAAATGATCTATTATTATATACATCACAAACCATCGGCGTGTCGAAATGTGGCGCTTAATAAAATATATCATAAGCGAACTTTAAATTGCAACTACCTTTTGACAATTTAAAAGGAAATTGTTGTCACATTTTGAAAATTTCACAGTTCATTTACCTTTTCCATTTCCGACCATTCTTTGAGCTTCTTTAAAGCCCTTGCTGCATGGGCCTGGCCCCTTTCTTTCTTCCCTTTGATTCGTACGGGAAGATCGGGAAACAACCCAAAGTTAACGTTCATCGGTTGGAAGTTACCGCTGGAAGCAGTGGTAATATAGTGAACAAGGGCTCCATGGGCCGTCTCCACAGGAAATTCCAGTAATTTCTGCCCTGTTACCAGCCTGGCGGCATTAAGCCCCGCTATCAAACCGGCAGTGGCAGATTCCACATAGCCTTCTACGCCGGTAATCTGACCTGCAAAAAAGATTGTTTCATGTTCTTTCATTTGCAGGGTAGGCTTTAATAGGGCCGGGGAGTTGATATAGGTGTTCCGGTGCATGACCCCATAGCGTACAAATTCTGCATTTTCCAGTCCGGGGATCAAACTAAAAACTCTCTTCTGCTCTCCCCACTTGAGATTTGTTTGAAAACCAACCAGGTTGTAAAGAGTCCCCTCCGCATTATCCTGCCTTAACTGAACAACCGCATAGGGCCTTTTCCCCGTGCGCGGGTCAGTCAGACCCACCGGCTTTAAGGGCCCGTAAAGCAGTGTGTCCTTCCCCCGGGAAGCCAGGACTTCGACCGGCATGCAACCTTCAAAATGGATTTGTTTCTCAAATTCTTTCAAAGGGGCCCTTTCGGCCTCAATTAATGCTTGGTAAAAGATTTCATATTCTTCCCGGTTCATGGGGCAGTTTAAGTAGGCCTCTTCCCCTTTGCCGTACCGGGACGCCCGAAAGACCTTCGTCATATCCAGAGACTCCAGGGTTACGATGGGGGCAGCTGCATCGTAAAAGTAGAGGTACTGTTCCCCCGTCAGCCTGGATATTTCCTGTGACAACGCCTCTGAAGTGAGGGGGCCGGAGGCAATGATAACAACCCCCCGCCCGGGCAATTTTGTTACTTCCTCCCGGTGGACACGGACCAGCGGGTGTTGCTCCAGCGTCTCGGTAACGGACTTGGCAAATCCTTCCCGGTCCACTGCCAGTGCCCCACCGGCCGGTACCCGGTGGGTATCTGCGGCGGAAATAATTAAAGAGCCCAGCTGCCGCATTTCTTCCTTCAGCAAACCTACGGCGTTTTCTATGGCAGCGGCTCTCAGGGAATTACTGCAAACCAGTTCTGAAAAGTACGGGGTGTGGTGGGCCGGCGGGTACTTGCGGGGCCTCATTTCATAAAGATCCACTGCCACTCCCCTGCGGGCCAACTGCCAGGCCGCCTCGGAGCCTGCCAAGCCGGCGCCGATAACCATAACCCTGTTTTCTGACATTTCTGATTAGCCTCCTGGTTGGGATGTGAGAAATGAGAAGGTTGGAAGTGAGATAATCAGGAATCTAATTCATCCCTCAATCCTCTCACCTCCGACTTTCCACATCTGATTACTTATTTAGCAGTAGTTTTCTTCTTACCGGCGGCTGCCTTCTTTTCAGAAGCGCCGGTTTCTCCTCTGGTTGGACAATGTTCGTTCACACACTGCAGCAGTTTTTCCCTGCTGCGGTTCATTTTTTCTACCATCATTTCACCGCAGTGGGGACACTTTTCATTGGTAGGTGTGTCCCAGGTAACAAATTCACATTCCGGGTACCTGCTGCAACCGTAAAATTTGCGTCCCTTTTTGCTGCGTCTTAATACCATTTCGCCTTCACATTTGGGACATTTCACTCCCGTTGGTTCCAGCAGCGGCCTGGTATTGCGGCATTCAGGAAAGCCGGGACAGGCCAGAAACTTCCCATACCGCCCCAGTTTTATGACCATATTTCTACCGCATTGTTCACAGATCTCATCCGTCACTTCATCGGCAACCTCAACTTTGCCGATCTTCTCCTCTGCTGTTGCCAGGGTTTTGGAAAAGGGGACATAAAATTCTTTCAGGACGCCTGACCACTGTTGTTCACCTTCGGCAATCCGGTCCAGCTTTTCTTCCATTTCTGCGGTAAATTCCACATTAATAATCTCAGGAAAATATTGTTTAAGCAGATCCACCACAATCATACCCAACTCGGTTGGATAGAACTGCTTATTTTCCCTTACCACATAACCGCGCTTTTGAATGGTTTCCACAATGGGCGCATAGGTGCTGGGGCGCCCGATCCCCTTTTCTTCCAATACCTTAACCAGTGTGGCGTCGGTATAGCGGGGCGGTGGCTGGGTAAAGTGCTGCTTGGGCATTAAAGACTTGACCTGGACTTTATCCCCTTCTGCCAGTTCCGGCAGTAGTTTTTCTTCCTCCTTGATCCCGTCATCATTGCCTTCAATATAAACCTGCATAAATCCGGGAAACTTAACAATGGAACCGGTGGCCCGGAATACATAATCCCCTGCCACAATATCCATGCTGGTGGTATCAATCACCGCCGGTGCCATTTGGCTGGCCAGAAATCTCGACCAGATCAATTTATAAAGTTTGTATTGATCATTGGTTAAAAATTCTTTAACGGATTCCGGATCGCGGTATACCGATGTAGGGCGAATGGCCTCGTGGGCATCCTGTACCTTACCTTTGCTTGTAGTGTGCCTTGGCTGTTGAGGGACATAGGCCGGCCCAAATCTTTCCTTGATGAATTCTCTGGCCTCTTCCACAGCAGTCTCTGATACCCGGGTGGAATCAGTACGAATATAGGTTACCAGGCCCACCGGGCCTTCCCTGCCCAGATCGAGACCTTCGTAGAGCTGCTGGGCCACCACCATGGTTTTCCGGGAGGTAAAGTTCAGCTTTCTGGAAGCTTCCTGCTGCAGGGAACTGGTGGTAAAGGGAGCCGCCGGGTTGCGCAGCTTCTCCTTTCTTGTCACATTGTCAACGACGTAGGAAGCTCCCTTGAGATCGGCCAGAATTTTATCCATGGTCTCCTGGTTGGGGATTTCTATTTTTTGGTTCTGATATTTATGGAGCTTCGCCTCAAAGGGAGATTTTCCCGACTTTATAAATTTGGCTGTAAGACTCCAGTATTCCTCCGGAATAAAGGACTGAATTTCCTCTTCCCGGTCACAAATCAACCGGACGGCAACAGATTGTACCCTGCCCGCGGACAGTCCTTTCTTTACCTTGCGCCAGAGCAGCGGGCTTAAATTGTATCCCACCAACCGGTCCAAAATCCTTCTGGCCTGCTGTGCATTGACTCTGTCCAGGTCAATGGGACGCGGGTGTTGTACCGCCTGTTCAATGGCCCTGGGCGTAATCTCGTTGAACTCTATGCGGCAAGGGCTGTTTTCATCAATATCCAGCAACTTGGTCAAGTGCCAGGCAATGGCTTCTCCTTCCCGGTCAGGGTCGGAGGCCAGCAGGACCCGGTCCGCCTTCTTAACAGCGGCGCGAAGTTCTTTGATAATATCCCCTTTGCCCCGGATGGCAATGTACTTGGGGGAAAAGTCATTTTCTACATCTACACCGAATTGACTTTTGGGCAGATCCCGCACATGCCCCATAGAAGCCTTTACGGTATAGTTTCTACCCAGATATTTGCCGATACTTTTCGCTTTGGCAGGTGATTCTACAATTACCAGTGTTTTACTCAATCGGTACACCCCATTTTACGAAAGCCTACTTTTCGTGCTCTCATTGTGTAAGGGTTTTTCGTTCCTCTACAGGAACTATTATTACCGTCCCTTACTTCTTTTACAATGTATCAAAATTTATAACCTTTTAGAACAATGATCGTTACAGCCCGGCCGTCACATACATCTTGCCCGGCAGGACCCTGGCTAAACCCTTAAGCTCCAGGATGGTGAGAGCTGCCGCAACCTCTCTGGGCTCTAACCGGCATACCTCAATAACCTGCTCCAATGACATGGGCAGGTGGGTTAAAACATTCAGCACGTTCTTTTCAACGCCGGTTAAACCGAAGGAATCCAAACCCTTCCCGCTCTGGCGGACGGACAGTTCCCCAAGACCCAACTCCTCCAAAACATCCGCCGGTCTTGTTACAAGTCTGGCTCCCTGCCGGATCAGTTTATTGGTGCCTGCACTTTTGGCGCTGCTTATATTCCCCGGAACAGCCATAACCTCCCGGCCCTGCTCAAGGGCAAAATCGGCCGTAATCAGAGCGCCGCTTTTTTCCGCTGCTTCCACCACCAGCACCCCATCGCTCAAGCCGCTGATAATTCGATTACGGCTGGGAAAATGCCACGGTCTGGGCGCCGTACCCGGCGGAAATTCCGTGAGCACCGCTCCTTTTTCCAGAATCTGTTTCATCAATCTCTCATTTTCCCTGGGATAGACAACATCCGGGCCACAACCCAAAACAGCAACGGTGCTGCCATTGACATTTAAAGCTCCCCGGTGCGCCGCACTGTCAATCCCCCTGGCCATACCGCTGATGATGGTAAGTCCGGCCCCGGCCAATTCACCGGCAAAGGACTCGGCGGCAGCCAAACCGTAGGGAGTCGGCTGCCTGGAGCCCACCATGGCCAGAGCAGCCTTTTCACCGGTTGGTAACACACCCCTGACAAAAATGGCCGGCGGCGGGTCATAAATGGTTTTCAGCAATGACGGGTACGTGTCATCTTCGATGGTGATGATGGCACAATTTAACTTATTGAGATATTGAATCAGCCGGTCGTATCGTAAACTTTCCCGCCGCTTAACTAATTTTTGGGCACCATCCCTTCCTACAAAAGGGACTTCAGACAGTTCGGACTCTGTGGCCTGCCAGGCCTGTTTGGGGGAACCAAAATAATTTACCAAATCCCAGACCCGGCGACCGGCGCCGGGCATGAGCAGTTGCCAGTAGATCCAATATTCACGGTTTTGCAAGCGACCACCCCTGCAGTAGGATTTCTACCACTTTCGGGATGGTAATTGGTTTTTCCTTCCAAGATGTTAAATTTTTACGAACTATTTATGTATGGCCAGAATATGAGATAAATCCTGGGGGTGCTTTGCTATATCCCGGTGTAAATCCCCAAACAACCGAAGGCGCCGAAAGATGGTGTTCATAGTAAAATCTGCCGGCGTGATTCCCATGCGTTCAATTTCCTCCCATAGAACAGGGGTTGAAACAGGCGCCCCGGGCAACGGCCTTAAACTGTAGATCCAGGCCATGCTTTTACCTCTGGTATTTTGCAAGTAATCTACATATACCTTATTCTTCTCTCGCTTTTCCAGTGATCTTTCGATGGTCGCCTTGTTCGGAAAGACTTCTGCCACCAATCCGGCCACCAAACCCATGGCTCTGGTGACCTCCCGGAAAGTATGGACCGGTTTTAACGGAATTAATATATGAATACCGCTGGCGCCGGAGGTTTTGGGGTAGCCTTTTAAATGAAGATGATGTAATGCCTGGCGTACTACCAGTGCCACTTCCATGACATCTTGAAAACCGGCCTGATCCCCGGGATCCAGGTCGATGATGGCAATATCGGGACATTCCACATTGGATTTCTGCGATAACCAGGCATGAATTTCAATACAGCCCTGATTGGCCAGCCAAACCAGCGTGGGTACATCTTCACAGACAATATAATTGACCCTTTTCTCTGTGTGCGGAATGCTGACGGTTTGGATCCATTCAGGAGCATAGTCCGGGCACTCCTTCTGGTAAAAATATTCTCCCTCAATGCCATGGGGGTATCGCTTCATCACCAGGGGACGACCTTTAATGTAGGGAAGCAAATAGGGCGCAATGTCCGTATAATACTTTACCAAATGGGCTTTGGTCAAGCCCTCCGGCCACATTAACTTGTTTAAATTGGTAAGTTTGATATTTTTTCCTTCCAGGGTTACTTCCGTAGCGGTTGCCGTTGCCAACTTATTTCCCCCCTTCATGTCTGCTACTATTTGTCCCCCGGACCGTGAGAAATATAATAGCCCGGCCAGTATTCAACCGGCCGGGCTTGTTAGTATACAAATTAAGTTAAATAGAAGAAGTACAGGTACACGGAAGACAGAACAATGGATACCAGCATCAGCGGGAAGGCCACCTTCATAAAGCCGAGGAAGGTGAAACGTATACCTTGCTTTTCAGCCATACCGGCCACCACCACGTTAGCCGAGGCGCCGATGATGGTGCCATTGCCGCCTAGGCAGGCGCCCAGGGACAGGGACCACCAGAGGGGATCCAGATTGGTGATGCCGCCGAGGCGTCCCATATCCTGAATAAGGGGAATCATGGTGGCCACAAAGGGAATATTGTCAACAAAGGCTGATGCAATGGCGGACAACCAGAGGATTAACATGCCTGTGGTCAGCATTTCCCCACCGGTTAATTCAAGGGCTTTTTGGGCAATCCATTCAATGACACCCACTTCTTCCAGGCCACCCACCAGGATAAACAGGCCGACAAAGAAGAAGATCACAGGCCATTCCACCGCCTCTAAAGCATGCTCCGGTTCTTCCCTGGTAAGCAGCAGCAGCAGGGCCGCACCGGCTAGGGCGATGGTAGCGGACTCCAGGTGCACATACTGGTGCAGCAAGAACCCGCCTATGGTAACGGCCAGAACAAATAAGGATTGCTTCAGCAGTTTGGCATCTTTAATTTCGTCGTTTTCATTCATGGTCATTATGTTTTGCTTTAGTTCTTCTCGAACTACAAATTGCTTGCGGTAAATCCATTTCAACAAGTAAATGGTGACAACCATAATGACGATAACAATGGGGGTTAAGTTGATTACAAAGTCCATAAACCCGAGGCCGACGGCGGAACCGATCATAATATTGGGCGGGTCACCGATCAGGGTGGCGGTGCCGCCGATGTTGGATGCCAGCACTTCGGCAAGCAAAATGGGCATCGGGTTGATCTCCAGCGCCCTGGCGATGGAGAAAGTGACGGGTACGATCAACAAAACGGTGGTTACGTTGTCAAGCAGGGCGGACAAAACTGCAGTAATCACAGATAAGGCCACCATAATGGCTAAAGGTTCACCCTTGCTTTGCTTGGCAGCCTTTACGGCCAGATACTCAAACACCCCGGATCGCCTGGTAATACCTACAATAATCATCATTCCCACCAACAGGCCAATGGTATTGAAATCAATGGCCTTAATGGCTTCTTCCTGGTGCAGCACGCCGGCGATAATCAGGATCATGGCGCCAAAAAGGGCCACAACGGTACGGTGAATCTTTTCAGAAATAATTATAGCATAAGAAATTAAAAACACGGCGGTCGCTAAAATGACCTGGCTGTTTCCCTCCACATGCATCACCTCTACACTAAAGTCTTTATTGGTATTACCACCGTCACCACACAGTATTATAATCTTATTGCAATGTCATTACAATGTATTTATGGTAAACATTTTATTTAAAGAAACCCTGGTTTTGTAAACCAGGGTTTCTTACCTTAATCCTTAATGAAGAACAGCGGGAATGCCGATCATGGGCCAGAAGGTTAAGGAGAAGATGGCCACCATGGCCAGGATGGCCAAACTGGCTGGGATCCCGGTTACAAAGAATTCCCCGGTGCTAAACTGCTTGGATTCGTAGGCAATGGCGTTGGGGGCGGCGCCGATCAGCAGCAGAAAAGGCATACCGGCCATGGCTACGGATGAGTACAAAACGATTTCCGGGTTGACACCCAAATATTTAGCAATAACCAGGGCTACGGGCAAGCAAATGGAAATGGCTGCCACGTTCATAATAAAATTGGTTAAAATAAGTACCAGGAAAGAAATGCCCAGCAGGAACACCAACCAGGGAGCATCCTTGATGAGGGACAGCCAGCTGACAGCCATCCATTCGGCTGCACCGGTCTGCCACAGGGCAAAACCGATACTCATGGCCCCGGAGAATAGCAGCACAATGTTCCAGGGTATGGATTTTTCCAGATCTTTTACAGTAAGTACTTTCGTAATAAAGAAAATCAGGCCTGCTGCCAGCAAAGGTACGGAGCGGTCCATCCCCTTCAAAGCAGGAATGAATTTTTGGAAGATTAAGGTGCACAGGGCAATGGTTACAACGGTTAGCACAAAAATCTCCTGCTTGGTAATGGGACCTAACTTTTCTAATTCGTTTTGGGCACGCTGGCGGAGACCGGGTACCTTTAATTTCTCGGGCTTAAAGATGGTTATCATTAAGAAAAAGATCAGGAAAACGGTGGCCCAGCCAAAGGGGGCCAGAGCCGCGGAAAATTCCAAAAAGCTGACGTCCTGGCCGGTGAATTCTTTAAAAAAGCCGACGGCGGCAGGGTTCCGGGCCCCACCCATTAAGGTGCAAATACTGCCTGCACCGGCGGCAAAGGCCATGCCGATAAACAACGCTTTGCCAAATTTACTGGGCTTCTCCACGTCACCGCCGTACAGGGCTAAAATGGACATCAAGATGGGAAACATGGTGCCGGCCACCGCGGTATGGGCCATGACGTGAGTTAACAGGGCCGTTAAAACAAAGACTCCCAACAGGATCTTGCGGGTATCTTCGCCAACAATAACCAGCATCTTATAGGCGATTCGCTTGGTGATACCACACTGGGTAAAGGCAACGCCCACCAGCAGAGAGCCTAAAATAAACATCACGGTGGGATCCATAAAATCCCGAAAAGCATCTTTCGCCGGGCGAATACCAAATACAGGTTGTAAAATACCAATGGCAATACTGGTCACGCCAATGGGGATCACTTCAAAGACCCACCAGATGCCGGCTAACAGAAACAGCCCCAATCCTGCTTTTCCTGCCTGCGACAATTCAAAAGTTTTGCCCATGGGGTCCACGGCGGGATTCAGGGGAGGCATAAAGTAAAACAACAACAGTACCGCAAACCCAAGAAATACAAAGAAATACCGTTTCATTTCACTGGTCATAGCAATCACCTCGATAAAAATAATAAAGGCGCTTTATTGTTGCAATGATTTATTTACTACTCCAACTTTTGTTCCGGTAAAATGTCTGTATCGTAAGGCTGCTGTTAATTTGGCTTGCCACTGAACTTAAGGTATAGCCCTCCCTTCCTTAAAAATTAAAACCAACGTTATTTGGCCCATAAAGAACCAAGATAACGTTGGTTTACTTTATACCAAGCCTTGCGGCTTCGCATCGGTCTACCAACATTCCACCTGTAAACTCGCCTGCCACCTTATCCAAGTTTCAGGCCAGTCAGTTCGTCTTTAACTTTTTTTCTAAATCTGTATTTAAAATAAAAACTTCAATTTGTTCCCCTGTTCGGATACTGATGTCACCGTGACTGCTCACCACCTGGCATTTGGTTAAATCAGCCACCATTTTTTCAATTTGTTCCAGGTAAGACTCTCGAAGTTCCATTCTTAGCTGTTTAACCAGGGCTCTACCTTTCCGGGTATTGCTCACATGTTTTTCTTCTTTGGTAAGGACTCCTTTGGAACGAACAATTACCATATCACGGCAAATCATCGCCTTTGCGGTTTCCGGTCCCCGTCCCACCAGTTCCCGTTGGAATTTTATAAAGGCCTCACATATTTGTTTTTCTAACAATATCTGTTGGCTCAAGTACCCTCCCCCTTTACACTGTATATTCCGAAACATATGTTTATAATAAGGCGCTTTATCTTAAAAGTGATTAAATTATTCAGTGCGGCTTTGTTACAATAAACACAAAACTTCGGGCCAATTCATTGTTAATTCTTAATGACAAAATTTTGTGTCTTGTGATGACAAACTTTTGTGTCTCTAACGTACAGATTTAAAATAATTATGTACAGCTTGATATATTTGCTTGTACTCTAATTTTTATAAACTATCTCTTTTTCCCTTTGCATTGATATTTATTTCACATCTTTTAAATTTTCTTAATAAAAAATGAGTCTTTTCTCAAGGAGCGAGAAAAGACTCGATTTCACAATAAGTTAGATTTGATAATTTAATCGCTGTATTTTTCGTCATAAAGTTCAGCGGAAGCTTAAACCCGTAACGGACCGCCATACTATAGATAATTAATTCCTTTAAAAACATCATCTGATGACGATAGAGACAGCACCATGCCAGCATTTGATTTAAAGCCACTATTAACATGGTTTCACCCATAGCTTCACCGGACTGATGGTCCCTCAATTTATAGCGTCCCCCACCGGGCTTGCCCGGTTGGATAATCTGCGGCCTTTCTATGGGTACTCCCATCTCCTCTAATTCCCTTAAATACCGGTAAATATGGCGTTTGCTTACCCCACAAACATTTACCAGGTGCTGCAGAGTTACCCCTCCGGCCTGGGAGCTGTCCCTCAGTTCCTTTAAAACGATCCCCAAGTTTGTCTCATGGTTATGCTTGCCCCGCCTTTGTGTGGATTTGAGAGTATCCGGTACTTCCAGAGGACATCACTCCCCCAATACCTGAAATCCCCGGATGATTAGGTTAAATAAAAGAAATACAGGTAGACGGTAGAGATCACAATGGAAACAAGCATTAAGGGGAAGGCCACTTTCATAAAGCCCACAAAGGTCCATTTAAAACCGCGCTTTTCAGCCATACCCGCAACCACTACGTTGGCAGAAGCCCCAATGATGGTGCCGTTGCCGCCAAGACAGGCCCCCAGGGATAAGGACCACCACAGGGGATTCAAGTCGGAGATGCCGCCCAGTCTGCCCATGTCCTGAATTAAAGGAATCATGGTAGCCACAAAAGGAATATTGTCAATGAAGGCAGAAGCAATGGCAGACAGCCACAGGATCAACATGCCGGTGGGTAGAATTGCTCCCCCAGTGAGTTTTAGGGATTCCTTGGCAACCCATTCAATGACCCCTACATGCTCCAGGGCGCCTACCAGGATGAACAGGCCAACAAAGAAGAAAATCACCGGCCATTCCACCGCGGCCAAGGCATGTTCCGGCTCATCCCGGGTGAGCAACAGAAGCAGCGCCGCACCGCCCAGGGCAATGGTGGCGGACTCCAGGTGAACATACTGGTGAACCAGGAACCCGCCGATGGTCAGCGCTATCACGAATAAGGACTTCTTTAAAAGAACGGCATCGCGGATTTCGTCGTTGGGATTCATATTCATGATGTTCTTCTTTAATTCCTCGCGGGTCACCAGTTGCTTGCGGTAAATGATTTTAAGCAGAAAGACGGTCACCAGCATAATAACAATAATTACCGGGGTAAGATTTATCACAAAGTCCATAAAACCAAGACCGGTGGCAGAACCGATCATGATGTTGGGAGGGTCGCCAATTAAGGTTGCCGTACCACCGATATTGGACGATAAAACTTCCCCCAGTAAAATGGGCATAGGGTTGACTTCCAGGGCCTTGGCGATGGAGAAAGTGATCGGTACAATCAGCAGCACCGTTGTTACATTATCAAGGAATGCAGACAAAACTGCCGTTATAACCGAGAGGGAGACCATAATCTTAACGGGGTCTCCCTTACTTTGCTTGGCCGCCCGGACCGCCAGGTATTCAAAAAGACCTGAGTTTCTGGCGATACCAACAATAATCATCATACCAACCAACAGACCGATGGTATTAAAGTCGATGGACTCAACGGCCTTTTCCTGGTGGAGAATGCCACCGATAATAACCAGCATGGCCCCAAACAGGGCAACCACTGTACGATGAATTTTTTCCGAAATAATAATGGCATAGGATAGTAGAAAGACTGCAGTGGCAAATATGACCTGGCTGTTTGCTTCCAAAACCGATCCCCTCTCTTGTCAATAGGAGTATAAATTTCTGATACACCCGGTCTCCCCGGGTGTATCAGACAATCAGATACTATTTAATCAGTGCTGACATACCGATTAAAGGCCAGTAAGTAAAGGTCATCAATACCAAGAGACATAAGATCATGGCACTGGCGGGAATACCGGTCATAAAGAATTCTCCGGTGGTAAATTGTTTGGATTCATAGGCCATGGCATTGGGGGCGGCGCCGATCAGCAGTAGGAAGGGCATACCGGCCATGGCGGTAGCGCCGTATAGAATTAATTCAGGGTTGACACCCAGGTATTTGGCAATGACCAGGGCTACAGGCAGGGTAATGGCAATGGCCGCCACATTCATGATAAAGTTGGTCATGATTAGCACCAGGAAGCAAATCCCCAGCACAAATACCAGCCAGTGGGCATCTACCAGCATTGCCAGCCACTTAACGGCAATCCATTGAGCGGCACCGGTTTTCCACAGGCAGAAACCAATACTCATGGCACCGGAGAACAGCAGCACGATGTTCCAGGGAATTTTCTTCTCCAGATCTTCCACGGTTAAGATATTAGACAGGAAGAACAGCAAACCGGCAGCCAGCAGGGGCACAGAACGATCCATAGTCTTCAGAGCCGGAACGATGGCCTGCAGTACCAGCATGGTCAGGGCACAGAAAACCACAATACCCACAAAGATTTCCTGTTTGCTAACCGGTCCCAGCTTCGCATACTCTGCACGGGCCTTTTCCCTTAAACCAGGAATCTTGGTTTTTTCCGGTTTGTAGATAACCAGCAACAATGCCCAGATTAAGAATACGGTTAACCAACCGAAGGGAGCCAGGTGAACTGAAAAATCAATAAATGAAACATCTATACCGGTAAATTCCTTATAAAAGCCTACAGCCGCAGGGTTGCGGGCGCCGCCCAGCAGGGTGCAGATACTGCCGGCGCCTGCTGTATAGGCCATTCCTATGAACAAAGCCTTGCCAAATTTGGTGGGTCTGCCGTCCGCGTTCTCACCGTACAGTGCCAGAATGGCGACCAAAATCGGGAACATGGTGGCGGCCACAGCGGTGTGGGCCATAATATGGGTTAATAAAGCTGTGATAGTGAATACTCCTAATAAGATCTTTCTGGTGTCTTCACCCACCACATCTAACATCTTATACGCGATTCTTTTGGTAATTCCTGCCTTGGTAAAGGCCAAACCAATAAGTAAGGAGCCCAAAATAAACATAACGGTGGGATCCATAAAATCCCGGAAAGCCTCTTTGGCGGGACGAATTAGGAATAAGGCCTGAAAAACACCGATGGCGATACTGGTAACACCAATGGGGGTTACCTCAAAGACCCACCAGATACCTGCCAGCAGGAACAAACCGATGGCAGCTTTACCTTGCTGCGTTAACTCAAAGGATTTGCCGGACGGATCAATGGCCGGACCGAATTGGGGAGCATAATAAAAGGCGAAAAAGGCAGCCAATCCCAGCAATATAAAGAAAATGCGCTTAATGTTTGTATTCATTTTAGCCACTCCTCTCTCTTAGTTTTTTCACTAAAGCGCTTATTTATGGTTTATCTTGCTGCATATAATGTGCATGTTCTTGTGAAATTGAAAATTTTTGGCAAATCCACCCCCTTTTTAGAACATAAAAAGACCAGCGACCAATAAAGCATGCCTGCCTTTTGATAACGCTGGTCTACCAACACCAAGATCCACTTCGTGCAAAGCCTACCAACCTTCAAGAAAACTGACAAGTTGAACCCGTGTATCTTTAGATACAAAGACTCACCCTGCCAGTGATTTTTTTAACTTTTTCTCTAAATCTGCGTCCAGAATAAAGACTTCGATATGTTCACCGGTTCGCATACTGATATCCCCGTGGCTGCTTTTCACCTGGCACCGGGTAATATCACTGATGATGTTTTCAATTTGTTCAATGTACGTTTCTCTAAGCTCCATTCTTAATTGTTTTACCAGCGCTCTCCCCTTACGGGTTCCGCTGACGTGTTTTTCCTCCTTGGTCAGGACGCCGGTTGACCTGATAATCACCATATCCCGGCAGATTATGACCCTGGTGCACTCTGGTCCCCGTCCAACCAGTTCTCTCTGGAATTTGATAAATTCATCGCATATTCTCTTTTCCATGGCGGACTGTGACATATACGCAGCCCCCTAACTTGGATGACAATCCATTAAACTTCTTGATTGACAAATCGTTCTGTCATTGTGCTATTAGCGTAATAAAACGGGGAATTATTGTACAGGGCCAAAATTCCCTGTTTTTGTGATTTTCTACACTTGCACTCTCTCAATTGCCCTACCGCTCACTTTACCGCCGGAATAAATTTTTTGTCACTACCGACAGCCTCTAATAGCTTAGAAATTGGCGGTTCATGACTACGCTTTGTCAACAAAAAATGCTCCTGATTTGTCAGGAGCGGTAAAGTCATTCATTTATAAACGATTATATGGCCGTAGGGGCTAGGGTTCTCCCCAGGAAAAACAAGCTTTCTCTTTCACTTTGTTCTTCTTTTACTCCGTCCAGACTTACATAATTCTGACACCGGGTAGGGATGACCGAAATGTCCGTTAGTATCATATAGTCAATCTCCCTAGGCGCCAGTCTTTTTACTTCCGTTTCAGCATTCTTGATGGCTTCTTTAATAATCTTGCTAAGATTCATCCGGATTTCACAGGTCTCCTTATTGGCACATTTTCCGCACTTTGAGGTCCCGTACATCGCTTCTACCCCCTTAACCTATAGTATGGCCGAACTGAAAAGGCCAGCACAAGCCACGGAAAACTTTCCGTCACACTGTGCCGGCCTACCCAATGCCAAGTCATCCTTCGCACTTTGTCTGCCCAACTGTTTTTAGAAATAAAGTTAAGAGTGACATTTTGCTTTGTCTTAAAATAACTGTTTAGTGAATTTTTGTACAGCCCTATTCAAGCTAAATATTTATATTTATCTCCCAGTATCTATTTATACATTCCTTTATCTTGAATTTACAAAGCATTAAAAAAAGCGGCCCGGTGAACCGCTTTTTTGTTAAGAATTCTTCACTTATTTTTTTACCCTGAACATAATAACAAAAAATAATTTAAAAGGATTTTTTCTTTTTGATTGTTATAATTAATTAAAAAATGTATAATATTGTTTTGTATCGCAGCAATGTACTATGCAGGGCAACTACAGGTTAAAAACCTGTAATTGCCCAAGTCTCAAATTATGCCTGGACGGTTCTTTCCTGCGTGCTGTAACTGATATTCCGAACAAAGGAGCTGGCTTCGTCAAGGGCTTTCCCGGAGGTGGCAAATACTTCATCGTCCTCCATAAAGACGTTATCTTTGCCGACATGCTCAATGATATGCATTTTATCCAGCATCTTATAAATCTTTGGCGTGACGCCGGATAACATCACTCTCTTGCCATCTCCTAGGGCTCTGTTAATAAAGGCCTCGATCACCTCCAAAGCGGTGATGTCAATGACCGAAACGCCCTTAAAACGGATTAAAAACACCTTGGCGTCGGAATAACCGTCTGCTAATTTCTTTTCCAAATCTGAGGCGGAACCAAAATAGAGGTTGCCTTCCAGTTGGAAAATGGAGATGGAAGGATTCTCGCCGTTAATGGTCTGCTCCACAAATCTTCCATCACTGGCCCTGACGGGAGCCAGGGTTTTCACACTGGCCACACCGGAGTCTTTTAGATAGAGGATCAGGGAAATGGCCACCCCGGCGTAAATGGCCTGTTCAAGTTCAGGAGCAAAAATGGTGGTCAGCATGGTAACCAGCAAAACGATGGCATCATTACGGTTGGTCTTTAAGACTTTAATCAGCGCCTTTTTGTCAATCATGGAATAGGCCACAACCATGATAACACCCGCTAGGCTGGCATTGGGGATATACCTGGCATAGGGCGCGAAGAAAATCAGCACCGCCAACATGATGATACCGACCAGTACGCCGGCCAACCTGGTTCTCCCCCCGTTCTGATAGGTAATGGCGGAACGGGTGAAGGAACCGGAACCCGCGATGCAGCTCAGGAAGGCGCCAACCATGTTGGCCATACCCTGACCGATAAATTCCTGGTTGGGGTCGATTTTCTGCAGGGTTTTGGAAGCAATGGCCTTGGAGATGGAGACCGCTTCCACCAGACCGATAATGGCGATCACCAATGCGCCGGCACTTAAATCAGCAATGGCCGAGGGACTAAAGTTGGGCATGCTGAAGGGAGGAATGGCCTGGGGAATCTTACCGACGACTTTTACACCGTATTTCTCCAGCCCCAAGGTCATCACTAAAATCACTGAAAAAATAACACCCAATAATGCGCCGGGTAGATTCTTATTAATCCTTTTACAAATTAAGATAACCGCAATAGTAAAGAGACCAATACCAAAGGCAACATAATTCATTTTATCGATGTTTTGGAAACAAATAACCACCTTATCAATGCTGGAAAGATGCCCTTTGGGTAATTTGATTCCCAACAGGTTATTGAGCTGTCCCATGGCAATGATAATACCGGCGCCGGCGGTAAAACCAACAATGACCGCGTGAGATACATAGTTAACAAGAGAACCCAGTCGAAAGACACCCATTAAAAATTGGATGGCGCCCACCAGAAAGGTTAGCAAGAACAGGTTGGCAAAGAAATTGTCCTGCCCCGCAAAGGGCACCATATAAGCCGCAATTAATAAGGAAATGGCATTGGTGGGACCGGTGGCCAGTTGGTGAGAACTACCAAAGGAAGATGCAATAATGGTAAGGACAATACCCGAATACAGGCCGTAGGCCGGGTGGACACCGGCAATCATGGCATAGGCCATGGTTTGGGGTAAGGCGACCACAGCTACAGTGAGTGCGGCAATTAAATCAAATCGAAAGTCTCGTTTGTCATAGTTTTTTAAGGTCTCCAAAATTGGCACGTACTTTAAAATATTCATAGTAATAGCCTCCAAAATCAGTTTAGTTAAAGAGAAAGGTGCTCTAAAAATACTGTCAATTTAAGTGTTTGTGAAACAAAGTACTTCCAAGGTTAAACTATATGAAAGGAGCTTACACAATTAATTGATCATTAGCTGGTTAACTTGTAAGAATCATTGTCCAGTGACTCCATCAGCAGGCAAATTTCATTCATCACAGCATCTGCTGACAGCAAGCCCACCGGGCAATCCCTGCAAAAGACAACCAAAACCGCGGAACCGCTTCGTGCAAACTTTTCTGCAGCGCTCATCAGGGTTTCGTCATCCGCAATGCTTACCTCTTTTAAGTCCCTCATCCATTGATAAACCGGGGATTTCATTTCCTCCTTGCACCGCCGGGTAAACAACCCCTCCCACATCAGCGGTTTAACAACAAAACCTGAAATATTCCACCCTCCATAATGTTTTTCGGGGGAGAGTGTTTTGGGACTTATGGCCTTAAAAATTTCCTGAAAGGTAAAGAGCCCCACCGGTTTATGCCCGGCGCCAACCACCAGTACACCGGCAGTTCCGCTTTCCGAAAAGCCTCCGGTTAATGCTTTGACGGCGGAAGCGAGACTGTCCTCCACGCCGATGGTTAAATCCGTCTGTAAAGGGTACATAATATCTTTAACTCGTCTTTCGCCCACACCCCTCTCTCCTCTCTTGTTTTTCCTTAATAACTAACCAAATATTTGCCAGCCGGAGAATAAAGATTGGTTTTATCTATTTTTCTCAGCCGGTTCGCATGAAGAATGGATTTGCAGTTTTCCAACATCCTGTGCCTGAGCCACCCGGGTTCAATAACCTCTATTTCACCGCCCCATTGGGTCAACAAACCCGCCATTTCCCTGACCCTGCCGGTCTTTATCTGGACGTTAAACCAGCCGTCCTTTTGTTTTTGTTTGGAAATAATCTCCGCAGCCAAACTCTGGGTGACACTGCTGATCACCTTAGCGGATACTCTGATCTTGATATCTTCGCAGACACCTTCCGTTGTATTAGAAAAAACCAGTGTTTGCCTGCTCAAGGTGACAGCATCATCGTGATCAAAGGCCAGGATCGGAATGGTTAACGGTAAAACCATTCCCAGTTTGTTCATCCATAATCGAACTAACAATTCTTTGATGAACATTTTTGCCAGGGTGATCTGGCTCTTTAATCTTTCCAAATCATCCAACATATTGAGCAACGGCAATTCCCTGTGTTGATCCAGCTCCATTTCCTTCAAGGTATACCCGCCGGAGCATTCGGAATCCCGAGGAACCGTCTTTAAAATTTCGTACCCTAAACTTTGCAGTTCGTTCAAGTAACGATAAATCTGCCTGGTGCTGACCCCACACTGAAGGGCCAGGTATTCCAGCGTTACACCCCCCTGTTCACTGTGCTGTCTTAATTCCTTTAGTACAATTTCCAAGTTGCGGGTATGGTTGTGTTTTACTTTTTTAAAACGCTTTTTATCCAATACCATCACCCCATTGTTATGAATGGCAGAAATATTGGACAATCTTTGCCTCACCCCGGGCAAAATCCGTTTGTGCCGCCACAAGAACATTCAGGATGTTAAATTTTTCCTCAATGTCCATGTCCTCTAGAACTTCCATAACCCCCTGCAGCCCGGCAGGCAAGCGTCCTTCTTTAACAAGGGGGAATAATAGCATGCTTGCCATGACTACATCCCTGTTAAGGTGAGGATAGGCGGCACAAAAATCTCCGGCTGTAACCGTCCTTTCCAAAACCCCTTTGTATTCTGTTGAAATTTTAATGCCGGCACCGTTTTCCAACCGGTTTATCAATTGGTCTAACAGTTTGTTACCAGCCACCCTTGCTTCTGTTCTCTCCGGGTAAGATAAAGAACTCATTTCCTATACCCCCATTATGAAAAGGCATTAGCCTCAACCAGTTCGCTGACCTCTTTAAAGATTTCAACTGCCCTGACCATCCCCACGATATGACCTTTTTCCTCAACCGGGATCAGCTCCAGATCCTCATTCATCAGCAGGTAAATGGCATCCAGAATGCTGTCCTCAGCATTTACCCTGATTTCCCCAACCGGTCTCATAACCTCTTTTACCTTCTTGGCAGCCTGGGAAAGACACAGGCGTGTAAAGGCGCCTTCCCAATGTTTGGGCCCTTCGCCCTGTGTCTTTAATGAACTGATAATGTCCCGGAAACTGAGGGTTCCAACCAACCTTTTATGATGATCAAACACCAACACCGACCGGTGAGCCTGCGACCCGGCTGTACAACTGGCAAAGAAAGTGTTTTTCAGAACAAACATGGCATCTCGTAAGGAGTTTTCTAAAAAAACCGTTGCATAATCCTGGATGGGTACCATAATGTGTTTTACTTTTTTTTCTACCTGCTCGGGCATCCAGTCGTCACACCCCTTATTGAAACCACCACGCAAACCCGGGTTAACGGTTAACACAATTAATTTTTCTGTTCCTCTTCTTTCCCCAGGGAAAAGAATTTTTTCATCACTTCCACGATCACCTTACTGGTCTCAATTTCATCATGAATGTTGCAGGAGTCAAACTTCTCTTGAACCCATTCCGCAAACTGAGCGCCGGTCATCAATATTACCTCCCATGTGAATGGCCAGAATCATCATTCCACACCTCAACCAAAGGTATTCTGTTTGTTTTCAGACAAGCAAAAGGTCTTAGAATAAAATTTTTGCTGATATATGTATAAAATCAGTCATTCTCCTTTAAACTTTTTTAGCCATTATGGTATAATTAATTGAATTTCCATTAAGAAAAACCTTGGGCTATTCTTTTTGTCTTATACTCACGCAAAAACCATGCCAATATTTTGGCGAGCTTTCTCCGGCTAACCAGCAAACCAACTGTACGTTTTCAAACACTATTTTCCCGGAAGACTCGACGATACACTGTCCTCTTTAACTGAGGCTTTATTTTGCAAGTATTTGTGCTTGTTATAACAAAGCCGGCTGTTTTGTATGTTTTTATGCAATTGCTTTTGCATCTGTTTGTTATCATGCACCAGGAGGTGAAGATTTTTTGTTGCGGATTTTAAAAAATACGTCCTTTGCCACACAAATCATGGTTACAGTTTCAGCCATTCTATTAATTCCCATCCTGGTCATGGTCTATGACATCTTTTTTTCCGGGGCCAAGGATGAAATGCTATTAAAAACCAAAGAAGAACGACTGGGAACGATGGTAAAAGCCACTGTCCGGGAATTAAATCATTATCTCGACCAGGCGCAGCAAGACGGGCATGAAACTTCAGCTGGGAACCTCGAGGGACTGGCAAATGCCTTTAAGATGGCCGCCAAACCGTTGTCCGATGCCAACCCGGGGGTTCGCCTGGGTCTATATATTCCTGCAACGAAGGACCTTTACGTTTATGGCTTCTTACACCAGTACCGCCCCCAAACGCCGGCGGAGAAAAAAGCCAGGGAGCAGCGAATCTTAAATGAAGCTTCTTCCGGCATCACTGCGGTTACCGCTACCAAGGAGCCACTTTCTCGCATCACCGGCTCCCTGGGGGATCAAACCTTTGAATATCTAATGCCGGTAATGCATAAGGGCCAACTGATCGCCATTGCCTGGGCGGACGAGCAAGTTCACCCGGTATTTGCTCAGAGCAGGCAATTCAGCCTGATCGCCCGCTACCTAACGCTTTTTGGCCTGATCTTTGGTCTGGGGGCTGCTCTCTACGTCATTCACAATTTGGCATCTGAAGTGCAAGTTATTAAAAAGGGCCTGCTCAGCATGGAGGAAGACATTGATAAAAGATTGCCTGCCATGCCGGGAGAAATCGGTGAAGTGGTGCAGGCCATCAATAACATGGCGGATTCTTTAAAGGAAAAGAAAAGATTGCAGGAGGAATTGATGCGTTCCGAGAGGCTGGTAGCCCTGGGCCGTCTGGTGACAGGTGTTGCCCATGAACTGAGAAATCCCCTGGGGATTGTCAAAGCAACGGTCCAGGTCATGGAGGGTGAATTTAAATCATTACCGGAAATAAAAGAATATACCAGGGTTATTTGCGAACAAATCGACCGGGGCAATAAAGTGATTCAAGAATTATTGGATTTTGGACGCCCCAGCAAACCCATCGTCAGCCCCACGGATTTAAATGCACTTCTGGAGTCGGTTTTAACCTTCACCTATCCTATGCTGAGACAAAATAAAATTCAGCTGGCTAAAGACTTTGCCTCAGATCTGCCTCCGGCCGCCATCGATGGGGACAGAATAAAGCAGGTTTTTGTTAACTTAATCTTAAATGCCATACAAGCCATGCCCGGGGGCGGCAAACTGACAATACAAACCAGGGCTGAAAAGGACACCATACAGGTTCACTTTACGGACACCGGCAAAGGAATTGACCCCCGGAACCTGCCTCGTATATTCGATCCCTTTTACAGCACAAAGGAAGACGGCGCCGGGCTGGGCCTGTCCATCAGTCACCAGATTGTTCACATGCACGGGGGCAAAATATGGGTGGCTGAAACCTCGCCGTCCGGTACTACTTTTACCGTAAGCTTACCCCAATCCAACCCGAAGGAAGGAAGTGTTTTAATTGAACAAAATACTAGTCATTGATGATGAAGAGCATATGTGTTGGGCCTTGGAAAGGGGGTTGCGCCAGGAGGGCTACCAGGTGCTGACAGCCACCAGAGGCAAGGAAGGGCTGGAACTGATCCGCAAAGAAACGCCTTCCCTGGTGATCCTTGATTTAAAAATGCCGGAAATGGATGGTTTGGAAGTACTGGTGAGGGCAAAGGACTTGCTGCCAAAGCTCCCGGTTATCATGATCACCGCCCACGGCACCATTGACACAGCCATTGAAGCTATGAAACTGGGAGCCACCGACTACATCACCAAGCCCTTTGATTTGGACGAGCTGAAATTGGTGGTCAAACAGGCATTAATGGTAAGTCAACTGCAGGAGGAAGTGACATTTTTACGCTCTGAATTAAGTAAAAAATACGGTCGTATTATTGGTAACAGCCAGGCCATCCAGGATGTATGTACACTGGTGGAAAAGGTGGCAGACAGCAATGCCACTGTCCTAATCACCGGTGAAAGCGGTACCGGCAAGGAAGTGACCGCCCTGTCCATTCACCAGCTCAGTTCCCGCCGGGACAAACCCTTTGTGCCCATTAACTGTGCAGCTTTGCCCGAGTCTTTATTGGAAAGCGAGTTATTCGGGCATGAAAAGGGAGCCTTTACCGGCGCCGTGGCCCGCAAGTTGGGACGCTTTGAGCTGGCCAACCACGGGACTTTGTTTCTGGATGAGATTACCGAGATGCCCCTTTCCATGCAGGTAAAACTGCTTCGGGTGTTACAGGAAAAGCAATTTGAGCGGGTGGGAGGAACCGAAAGCATTAAGGTGGATGTAAGAGTGATCGCCGCCACCAACCGGGACCCCATAGAATGCATCCGAAAAGGTACCTTCAGGGAGGACTTATATTACCGTCTGAATGTGTTACCGATTCACCTTCCTCCCCTGCGGGAAAGGACCGAGGACATTCCTCTGTTAGTCATGCATTTTTTGCAGAAATTTAATCCTTCCCAGGAGCAGCTCATATCTCCGGAAGCTATGGGACTTCTTACATCCTACCACTGGCCCGGTAACATCCGTGAACTGCAAAATGTTATTGAAAGGGCTGTTATCCTGTCCCAGGGGCAAGAGATTAAACCCCACCATTTACCCAAGGAGATTCAAAAGACTGACACCGGCAAGGGGGAGGCCGGTCAGGGCTTGATTATCAACTTTCCCGACGAGGGTATCTCCTTTGAAGAAGTGGAAAAGGAACTGATTATCAAGGCGTTGGAGAAAAGCAACGGCAATCAAACCCGGGCAGCCCAGTTGCTGGGTATCACCCGTTCGGCGTTACTTTACAGAGCCCAAAAATATCAAATTAAACTGTAAGATTAAAAAACACAACCGGTTATGGTTGTGTTTTTTAATCCACCTGTATGGTACACTCCTGGGGCAGTTTATCCGGCCTGATTCCTTTGTAGCTGGGATGTCGCAACCTGCCGTCGGGGCTGATCTCGCTAAAGGTAACCTCGCAGACCAGTTCCGGTTTTACCCAGGTGGGTTGCCTGAGTTCCCCCCTGGGCGGTGAAAAAACAGGGGAAGGGATTTTTAACGGCGCCAGCAGTTCCAACAGCCTTACTTCTTCATCTCTGGTAAAGCCGGTGCCCACTTTACCCATGTAAATCCATTCCCTGTCACGGTACCCTGCCAGGATAAGGGCGCCCAGGCTCCTTACACCTTCCCCTTTCTCCCAACCGCAAATAACCAATTCCGCCGACCGGACCATACGGACCTTTTTCCAGGCTGCGGATCTTTTACCCGGCAGGTAAGGACTATCCAGACGTTTGGCCACCACGCCTTCCAGGCCGGCGGCAGTCACTGCCCGGTAAAAGTCAATACCGGAACCGATCACATACTGGGAAATGATTAAATCCGGGCCCTGTTCGATGATCTGCTCTAATATTTGTTTTCTTTCCCGGATGGCCATCCCCATCACGTTTTCCCCTGCCCTGTACAGAACATCAAAGGCGACAAATGTGGCGGGAATTTGCCGTGACAGTCTATTAACCTTGAGGATATCGGAAGTTTTACCCCTGGCCTGTAAGGCGCTAAAGGATGGCTTGCCGTCCCGGAGGATGACAATTTCACCATCCAAAACGGCGGGCTTCTCCTTCACCCTTAAATGCAACCCTTGCAACTCGGGAAATCTCGGGGTTAAATCCAGCTGATTGCGGGAAAGCAGCGTTGTTTGATCATCCAGGTAAGCCAGTCCCCGGTAACCGTCCCATTTTATTTCGTACAGATAATCAGCATGATCAAAGGGCCGGGCTTGCACTGCCAGCATGGGTTTTAGTTTAGGCAGTTTTCCGTTTATATTGACCGCTCCCTTCCCCGCCGGCTGTTTTTAAGACGCCGTTGCCTTCCTGGACCTGGTTGTTTTTTTGGCGCCCGCCTTCTTCTTACCCTCTCTCTCCTGTTTCGCCAGGTCAATGCTGGCCTTGAGGGCAGACATCAGGTCAACCACTTTGTCGATTTGCGGTACAGGGGCCACCTCTACCCCTTCACCCGCCACCCTGGCCTGAATGACTTCCATTAGTTGCTCCCGGTAATGGTCGGTATACTTCTCCGGCTGAAATTCCGCAGAAAGGTTATTGATTAAGTTTACCGCCATTTTCAGTTCGTTGTCGTTGACATCCACATGATAATCCAGTTCCGGTATGGCTAACGGTTTTCTCACCTCATCGGGATAAAACATGGTGCTCATGGTCAAGACTCCGTTTGCCACCCTTAATACTGCCAGGGATTCTTTGTTCCGAATGACCACCCTGGCCACTGCCACCTTGCCGGTTTCCTGCATGGATTTTTTAAGGAGCTCGTAAACCTTTTGCCCACCCTCACCGGGCGCCAGGTAATAGCCCTTGTCATAATAAAGTGGATCGATGTCTTGCAAGTTGACAAAATCCACAATGTTGATACTCCGGGTATTCTCTCCGGGCAAATGCTCGAAATCCTCTTCCTTCATCACCACGTATTTGCCCTTCTCATACTCGTAGCCCCTTACAATTTCTTCAATGGCCACCTCAGTATCGCAATAGGGGCAATAACGACGGTACTGAATGGGAGTCTTGCATTTCTCGTGCAGATAATTAAATTTAACATTCTTCCTTTCCGTGGCGGCATACATTTTCACCGGCACATACACCAATCCGAAACTTACCGCACCTTTCCACAGGGGTCTCATGTTACCTTCACTCCAATGTTTTTGTTGTAGTATACCCCTGGTTTGTTTATCAAATTTATAACAATTTTGTTATATAGCTTAAGCCTTGCCGTCAAATACACCCCCGCAGTGGATCAAAAATAAGAAGATTCCCCGGCGCTCATTCTGCAACGCGGGAAGGCTTAAGCTTATAACCTAAGAGGTCAAAGCTTAAGCCTATGGTTATAGGGCAGTCAAACACCATTGAACTAAAGAAACTTCCTGCTTCCCTTTTCTCCGTCAAAGGTGAACAGGGCAGGTTTGTTGTCAATCCTGGTTTCCAGATGGACCGGCCTGTTCCAAAGTTTATGCACATGGACCAGCGTCTTCTCCAAATATTTGATGTCCAGTTCCCTATCCTCAAAGACATGGCGTAGATACAGTTCACCCCGTTTTCCGTAATCCCCGTCTTCCACAACAATCACCGGATAACCGCAATTGGTCATGCTGCTAACCAGGTGGTCCCGTACCTTTTTCCAGTTTTTCTCGACGATTTTCCAGTCGTGGCCGATTTTACGGTACAAATATAGATCCAGTTCTTCCACCAATTCCTTTGTCAGGTAGTTGCGCAGGAAAGAAATGTCGTTATCCATTTCCCTGACTTCAAACATTTTTTCCCGACCGGCCCCTTCACCAAATTCTTTATCCCAGCGTTTCTCGATATCCTCAAACATTTTTAAACCCAAAAAATAGGGGTTGATACTGTTGCGGGAAGGCAAGACGACCCCCGCATGCATTTTGGCAAACTCAATGGCCTCTGCTTCTGTTAACTCCATTTCCCGCATGATTCTTAAATGCCAGTAAGTGGCCCAACCTTCGTTCATGATCTTTGTCTGCATCTGGGGCCAGA
>NZ_FQUY01000053.1 GCF_900129195.1 Desulforamulus putei DSM 12395 | reverse complement strand
AGGGTATTTGTAGAAAGGTTTATTGGCTTTCAAAATATGAAAAACTGCGTTATCAAGAGATAAACGCAGGTATTACTCAAAATATTGAGATAGGAAGGTGAATCTTTATGAAAAAACTGTTAACCATGCTGATGCTGGCTGTAATGGTGGTAACGATGGCCGTGACCCCGGCCTTTGCTGTAATTGATATTATCCCCGGCAACGGGGGCGAAGGGGTTAATACCACTAAGCCCGACCCCAATTTCCAGTGGGAAGAAGGAGGTAACTCTGCTCAGAAACCTACCAATCCTCCTGCAGTTAACAACACTATCAAAATCTTTGTCAACGGCCGGCAGGTGACTGCTGATGTACCTGCTTTTGTAGACAGCGCCAACCGCACCCAGGCACCCTTCCGGGCCATCGGCGAAGCCCTGGGCTGCCAGGTGACCTGGGTCAATGAAACCCAAAAGGTTATCTGCCAGAAAGAAGGCTTTAAAGTTGAAATGACCATCGGCAAGAAAACCTTCACCGTCAACGGCGTTAACAAAACCATGGACACCGCCCCGTTGATTAAAAATAATCGCACTTTTATTCCGGTTCGCGCCCTGGGCGAAGCCCTGAACTGCAACGTCAACTGGGATCAGGCAAATAACACCGTATACATCACCAGCAAATAACCGAAACCCGGCTAAACAAACGGCCGGGTTTCATATTTTCTGGAGGTGATTTAATGAAAAAAACACAAAGGAGGACTGATGTGTGAGAAAAGCAAAGATTTGGTTACTGGTCATGCTGTTACTGTTTTCCCTCTGCTCAGCCGCCTATGCGGAAGTGACCACTTTTGGTTTTAACGACCAGCGGACAAGAGTCACCGAGGGGACAGAACCGGTGCTGTGGCCGGCCTGGAAAGACGACAGCGGCACATCCTATTCACAACCCTTAATTCTAAAAGGCTGGGGCCAGTTCGAGGGGCAAACCCTGGTAGTGGCGGTCACAGGCAACCAGCTGAGAGGCTATGTCTGCAAAGAACCAACCGGCAAAATTGACGAATCAGGTTTCCAGCAGAACAATCCCTTGTGGAGTATTCCGCTGAAAGGTTCAAAGGAAACTAAATCCCACCCCACTCTGGTTAAAAAAGAAGATGGAAGAAGATATGTTTACATTGGTACTGATAAAGATAATACTACGGGAACCGGGCATATCCACATTGTTGACATTACCGATTTTGCCAAAGCTGAAGAGGTATATAAGTTCTGGGACCAGTGGTCTTCCGACATCGTCTCCGCCCCCCTGGTATTAAACTGGCGGGGCCATGAGGTGGTAGTCTACACTGCCGGCAACACAGCAGAAGTGCATTTAGCCACCGACCCGATGGACAAAACAAAAGCCAATAACATCCGCATCAAAGTAGCCGACAGCGGCCGCACCAGCTCAAGCCCGGCCCCCGTATTTAACGGCCAGGGCTTTGTGGTGGGCTTAGACCGGGGCCCCAATGGCAAAGGTGAATTCCAGATATATAGGCTGGACGACATCTTGCAGGAAGTAAACGGTAAAGTGGAACTTAAAAGTCCTGTCGCATATAAAACCGTCACAACCCACTCCAGCATAGTAGCCAGCTTCAGCGTAGACGGCGACTGGCTATACTTCGGCGACCAGTGGAGCAGGGTATACGGCTACAACGTAAAAAACATGGAAGGTTGGATTAACAGCGACAACTACGGCACCTTCTCCAACCGTTCGCCGGCCATCACCGGCCACACCGTGTATTTTCCCGCCGTGGGCATGCCGGGACAAAAGGGCAAACTGCTGTCTGTAGACAGAAACACACACAAAACCAACTGGGCAGTGCAGTTTGACAGCCGGGCACAGACCGCCCCTATGGTATGGCTGGTACCGGGCATCGGAGCCAGAGTTCTGGAAGGTACAGGCCAGGGCTGGCTGGCTTCCATTGACCCTTATACCGGGGCTAAAGCAAGCGCAGTACCTGCGGTTCAAACATCAGGAGGCAGTTCCTACGGCACCGGTATATCCGGCGAGCTTTCCGGCTCTGAAAACTGGGTAGTAGTAACCACAGAGAAAGGCGTAAAAGCCTGGTACGCCCAGCCCCTTGACATCGAAGTAGTATCCCTTGACCCGGGCTGTCCCAAAAACGCCCAGGGGTACATCGTGAAGCCGGGAGAAAAATACCAAGCTACGGCAAAAATCAGGGCTAATAAACTAATCATCCCGGGCCTGCCGGTACCGGCGGGGGCCTTTAACGAACTGGGTACTGCTGCATACAAAGCTGTTTTAAAAGACCAAAATGGCAATGAACTGCCAAGACTTTCTCAGATAAATGCCCAGTTAAATGACGACCAATACCTTGTCTTTAACAACCAGGGCGAAGAAATAACCGTAACATTCGAGTGGACCGGCGCCGAAAAAGGAACACAGCACATCGCAGTGGGAGCCAACCTGGACTACCCGACAGCTTCCCCGCAGCTGAAAAACCTGTATCCTGAAACCACTTTGGAAAACAACCTGAAACGGGTGCCCATAGTAATTAACGGCTATGACGCAATGGCAAAAATCTACCCGTTAAAAACCGAATACGTCATTTTTGACCCTACCGTTTTAGTAGAAAACACAATCATAACCGGCCGCAATGACGAGAACCCCGGAACAATCCCTGTAAAACTCACTGTTACCGGGGCAGGGGGTACGAAAACATATAACCTGAACATCGGCCCTAAAGATTATGAAAAATTCCCTTACAACTTCACCGCCGGGCCGGGAACATATAGAATCAGAGCAGAAGCCTGGCCGCCCAATGGCGAATGGACAGACATAAAGCCGGAAAACAACGTCCATGAAGTGACCATTACGGTTAAAAGAGGAAACGTGCCTAAAGGAGATAGGGGAATCCATGTTTCGTTGTAAATGTTTGTAGAAACACTGCCCTCACATATAGTGGGGGCTTTTATTTATCGCCGTATATTGGTAAAATAGTAATACAGAATTACGGTATTACTGTTATGAGGTGTTTAGGATGGAATATACAACCATTACTTCCAAAGGACAAGTTACTGTCCCTAAAGAAATCAGGGAAAAATTTAAGTGGAAAGAAGGCACTAAATTAAAGTTTTACCTGGATGGCGAAGAAATAAAGGTGAAGGAAGTAACCCTAATTGATGAGATGGAAGATTTATTAACTAAAGATTTAATTGATTTGGGCTATACAGGAAAAGAATTAAAAGCAAAAGTACATGAGCGAAAGTTAGCATTAAGCAAGGCTTTAGACCGTTTTCTTGAGGAGCGTTTGCAGGAAGAAACTGTCCCCTTTGAGGATGCTATAAGGAGTATCGAGAATGGGGGAATATAGCATCCGGTTATCAAAAGGTGCAGTTAAAGATCTAAAGAAAATGGAACCTGCTTTGAGAGATTTCATTTACAACCGTATCTATGAGATTGCAGAGGACCCATATAGTAACAAAAAATTAACCGGTGTTTTCAAAGAATTTCGTTCCCATCATAGTAAATTCCGAGGTGTAGAGTACCGAATTATCTACTTCGTAGATGAGGAAGGCAGGTTAGTGATAATTGCCCTCGTTGGTACCAGGGAAAACATATATAAAGAATTAGCCAGGAGACTGTAAGTGAAACAAGCGAGTGCATATACTCGCTTTTATCTTTTATTAGAGAGAAGTATAAAGCAAAAAGTGATCAGGAGGTGATCTAATATAAAAAAACTGCTGAAAAACCAAAAAGGCCAAGCCCTGGTAGAATTTGCACTGGTATTTTATATTTACATGGCTGTCCTGTTTGTGTTTATTATTCACGCCTCCTGGCTGTACAACAACTTCCAGGCAGACAGGGCAGCCCGCCACGGGGCGGTTTACCTGGGCACAACCAATAACTATGCCAAGGCAAAAACTGTTGCCGAAAACTACCTGGCTAAAACACAAATATTCTCCCGAACAAAAAATGTCAGCGTATACTGGAACGGCAACTCCCCCGCCTGCCGGGTGGAAACAAGCATGAAAACCTTCTTCCCCGGCATACCAAAGATATTAAACAAAAATAACCCTGTCTGGTCTAAAGAAGTGCAAATAGTAAAGGAGGCGGTGGCACCCGGTGAAAACAGATATATTAACCCAAGCGAATATAACTGGCGATGAACGGGGCCAGGCCATGCTTGAATTTGCCGGCAGTATTATTATCTTCCTTATGCTGTACCTGTTTTTTATCACAATTGGCCTAAGAATAGCAGACTATTCAGCCGTACAAAAGGTGGCCAGAGACGGCGGCAGGCAGGCTGCCATAACAGGAGATATCAATAAAGGTCTGGAAAAAGCCCGGCAAACCGCCTGGATGTGGAAACTGGACCCGGGTAAAACAAATATTTATTTTTACTCAGAAAACTACGGGCAAAGGAACTTTATTACCTGTGAAGTAAAATATATTTCTTCTCCTATCTCAATATTTTGAGTAATACCTGCGTTTATCTCTTGATAACGCAGTTTTTCATATTTTGAAAGCCAATAAACCTTTCTACAAATACCCTAATATGTTTATTTTTGGAATGATATGGTGGTGTTACTTAAACCCATAGCATGGGCAGTTTTGTAGACTATGGTTCAGCCCACCGGTGTCTGATTTTCTCCGTTACACAACCCTATCATTTCTCCCGGAGTATTCCCTGGCGGGATCTCTACATTCCTTCGTTCGGCTTACCGGAGCCAGTGTGGCTTTATGTCTTTTTTGCGGGGTCAACCAATTGTTGCCCTGATGGAGGTGAACGTGCTCACTCGCTTACT
>NZ_FQUY01000054.1 GCF_900129195.1 Desulforamulus putei DSM 12395 | reverse complement strand
TTCCTCCCTTTCTAAAATATCGGTCATTATATCCGTCAACTTTGGGTCATCATGCAACATCAATCTTAGGACATTATGCAGCGTTAATAACAATAATATTACAGGGGAAGACATCACTGCTTACGTATTTGTTGCGGCTTTGCCCTGCAGTCAATACGCTTATGTAGAAGCTTTCCTCTCAATGGAGACTGTGAGTTGGATCACGGCTCACATTCATGCCTTCCAGTTCTTCGGCGGTGTAGCGAGAATGATTGTACCAGATAACTTGAAGACCGGTGTGGAAAAGTCCTCCCGGACTGATCCCGTTATTAACCGCACGTATCAGGAAATGGCCGAACACTACAACACCACTATTATTCCCGCCAGAGTACGCCACCCGAAAGATAAAGCTAGTGCAGAAGGTACGGTGGGTACCATCTCCACTTGGATCATTGCCTCTCTCCGTAATCAGCAGTTTTTCTCAATTAAAGAACTCAATGAAGCCATCCGTAAAAAATTAACGGAATACAACACCAAACCTTTTCAAAAAAAGCCGGGAAACAGGCTTTCCGCTTTCACAGAAGAGGAGAAATTTGCGCTAATTCCCCTGCCTGCTTCCCCGTACGAGTTAGCCACTTGGAAAAAAGCCACCGTACAATACGATTATCACATATCTGTGGATAAAATGTACTACTCAGTTCCTTATGAATATATCAAACAACTAGTTGATGTCCGAATTACGAAAAACTTGGTGGAAATTTTCTTCAAACATTTCCGTATTGCCTCCCATAAAAGGCTTTATGGGAAAGTAGGACAAGCCTCCACAATTCCAGAACATATGCCTGACAATCACAAAAAATATATCGATTTCAACCAAGATTTAGTTCTTGAATGGGCAAGTAAAGTTGGACCACACACATTAACCACTGTTAAAAGCATTTTAGCTTCTTACAAGACTGAAAAGCAAGGACTTAATTCTTGCTTAGCACTAATGAAGCTGGCTGATAAACATTCGGTTGAACGCGTCGAAGCCGCATGTAAGAGGGCTCTAGACTATACCCTCAGGCCCACTCTAAAGAGTATTCAAACCATCCTGAAGACCGGACAGGATAAATTACCCGAGGCAAATCCATCTGTGGATAACACAACTAAAAATACAACCAGCTCTTACGGATTCACTAGAGGAGCCGCTTACTATGGAGGGAAAAACAATGACTAATGAAAGTACATTATCAAAATTAAACGATATGCGTTTAACTGCAATGGCTGAAACCTACAGGAAACAGTTGCATGACACCGATTACCAGGAACTATCCTTCGAAGATCGCTTTAGCCTGCTTGTGGATGTAGAATGGTCACGCAGAAAGAATAATAAGCTGGATCGCCTCATTAAAGGAGCCCAATTTCGCTACAATCAAGCCTGTATTGAAGACATAGAATATCATCCGGACAGAAAGCTGGATAAAACTCAAATTCTACGTTTGGCTTCAGGTCAATACATTCAGGATCACCACAATATTATTATCATGGGTGCTTCAGGGAACGGCAAAACGTATCTTGCGTGCGCATTTGGAGTGGCAGCATGTCGCCAGTTCTACAAAGTTAAGTATGTTCGGCTACCGGATCTGCTTGATGAACTGGCAATCGCCAGAGGCGAAGGCATATTTCAAAAGGTCATGAAGCAATACAAGAAAGTCAATCTCCTTATACTGGACGAATGGCTTTTAACACCTTTAAAAGGGAACGAGGCCCGCGACCTTCTAGAAATAGTGGAATCAAGGCATCAGACTGGTTCAACCATTTTCTGTTCTCAGTTTGATCCCAGAGGGTGGCATGAAAAAATAGGTGAGGTAACCTTAGCAGATGCCATTTTGGACCGTATTGTCCATGATTCCTATAGCATTCTGATTGATGGGGAGATATCAATGAGAGAACGACATGGCTTAGAAAAATAACAATCCAGGGCCACCACTATAGGGGGTGGCCCTATTAATGTCATCAGTGGCTCATTTTAATGTCATAAGTGGCTCAAAAATATGGCATAGTTGGCTCTATTCTATGGCAATAATCATCCGTGAAATAATCTCCTTGTAGTGCCTTGTAATTTGTAGGAATATAAAGGAATATGCAGAAATATATAGATAATTGCATTTTCCAATATTCACCTCGGGGGTGCTACATGAAAAGTTGAAGAACAAAACCAAAAATAAGAACGACGATAAGCAAACTATCTTTGTTATTGAACAAGGTAACGAGGACTTAACCACTCATTCCGGTCTGGCTCTCATAGGTGCGTTACTGGCTAACACCAAGTTAAAAACACGCCTAAACAAAACAATGGCTACTGAGCAAAAGAATCCCCATATCTCTAATGGAAGCGTTGCTATTGCCTATATTGGCTTGTTGTGCCAGGGTAAGAGTGACTTTGACCATGTAGAACCGTTCCGAGAAGATAATTTTTTCTCCATCTCATTAAATATCAAAGAGACTCCATCCAGCCCCACCCTCCGCCAGCGGCTGGATATGGTTGCCAAGGATGGTACTTGGAATAATATCCTGTTAGAAGAATCTGCGGAGTTAATCAAGAAAACTAATGCTCCTTTAACCCCGGTGTACCTGGGTCGGGAGAACAGAGCTTATATTCCACTGGATATTGATGTGTCTCCCTTTGATAACTCTAACACCAAAAAGGAAGGGGTCTCCGGAACCTATAAAGGCACCGATGGTTATGCCCCTATCTTTGCATATTTAGGCAGGGAAGGTTACTGCGTAAATACTGAACTACGCCAGGGAAGTGAACACTGCCAGAAAAATACCACAGAGTTCATTGCCGAAAGTATTCGGTATGCCAAAAAAATTACTCAGGAGCCTTTGCTTTTACGGATGGATTCCGGCAACGACAGCACGGATAATATCCGGATTTGCTTAAATGATGACACCAAGGCGGATTTTATTATCAAACGAAACCTTCGTAAGGAGACCCCTGAAGGTTGGTTGCTGTTGGCAAAAAACAATAAGGATATCTACTGCCAAGAACGAGAAGGCAAAAAAGTTTACTACGGTTCCATGATGAAATACAAAAAGAAACTGAACAGAGAAATCAGATTGGTTTACAAAGTTACCGAAAGAGCATCTGATGCAAAGGGCCAGATGTTCCTGGTGCCCCAGGTAGAGGCAGAAACATATTGGACATTGCTTCCTGATTTACCTCATGAAATCGAAAAACTGTACCATGAACATGGTACCAGCGAGCAGTTTCACAGTGAACTTAAGACAGACCTGGATTATTTGGTCTCATGTGACTTCACTCCAGTGTTTTTTTGTTGTAGTATGCCCGTTCTTTATTGATCAAATTTACCGGCCGGTGTCCAAAAAGAACAACCACCTTTGACAAATGTCCTGCTAAAAGGCCAGCTTGTCTTCTTTCAACAAAAAAGCTCACGCCGATAACCCCAACAAGGTTATAAACGCGAGCCTGACGGCCTTTTTAGTTGAATCAGCAACACAAAGAACCCGAAATTTAAAGAAACTTCCTGCTTCCCTTTTCTCCGTCAAAGGTGAACAGGGCGGGTTTGTTGTCAATCCTGGTTTCCAGATGGACCGGCCTGTTCCATAGTTGATAAACATGGACCAACGTCTTCTCCAAATACTTGATGTCCAGTTCCCTATCCTCAAAGACGTGACGCAGATACAGTTCCCCCCGTTTGCCATAATCCCCGTCTTCCACCATAATTACCGGGAAACCGCAGTTGGTCATGCTGTGAACCAGGTGATCCCGTACCTTTTCCCAGTTTTTCTCGACGATTTTCCAGTCGTGGCCGATTTTACGGTACAAATATAGATCCAGTTCTTCCACCAATTCCTTTGTCAGGTAGTTGCGCA
>NZ_FQUY01000019.1 GCF_900129195.1 Desulforamulus putei DSM 12395 | reverse complement strand
ATATCAGATTTATGTGCAAAATTATCATGATATTACGACATTCTATGCTGGTTATTTGTGAAAAACGGGTACCCTTTTAATTTGCAAATTCACACAATATACTGCGATTTTTTTGCTTCTTCCACTGTCCAGGCTAAAAGCGGTTTGCCCGCTAACAGTCGCAAGTTTTTGCGTGGTATCCCTTTAGAACCACCGCGGGCGGGAATAATAGCTAAAAAAGTCCTATCACGGTACATTAACATTCCCCTTTGCCCCAAAAATCTCCTCATATTCACCATTGGCCTGCTCATAATCGCTCAGGCGTCCAATATCCAACCAGTATTCCCGCACCGGAAAAACGGCCGTTTCCTTCCCCTGTTCCACAATGCGTGCAAGCAAATCGGGCATGTCATAATACATGCCGCGTGGCAGCAATTCCAAAACATCAGGCTGCAGAACATAAATACCGGCATTGACAAAAAAATGTTGCACTGGTTTTTCATCAATACCCAAAAGACGGTGCCCATCTATCTTGACCACACCAAACGGCACCTGCAAGTCAAACTCCCGCACACACATGGTAGCCTGCACCTGGTTATCAATATGAAAGCTCAAAAGCTGGTCAAAATTTACCCGAGTGAGTAAATCACCGTTCATTATCAGCAAAGGATGTTCGGTTTTTTCTGGCAAGAGGCTCAATGACCCGGCCGTTCCCAAACGCTCCTTTTCTTCTATGTATTTAATCTGTACATTCCAGCGGTTGCCATTACCAAAATATTGCTTGATCATGTCCGCTTTATAGTTAACTGAAATATAAAACCGCTCAAAGCCGTATTCAATAAAATTATGCAAAATAGTCTCTAAAATGGGTCGGCTACCCACCTTGAGCAGCGGCTTGGGACAGTCCTGGGTGAGAGGGCGTAGCCGACTGCCTAGGCCGCCAGCCATCAACACCACCAGATTCTCCTTACGCCCTCCTTTGAGCAGTTCCTCCAAAATTTCTATACCCACCACACGCCCGGTTTCGTCCAGCACTGGTATGTGGCGCAGATTCCTGGCCTTCATCACAGCCAGGATTTCCTGACGGTCCTCATTTACCCTGGCCACCGTGGGAGACGAATTCATAACTCTGGATACCGGTTCGTCCAGTGAGAGGCCGCGCAAAATGGCCCGGCGGATATCGCCGTCGGTCACTGTACCCAGCAGCCGCCCAGCATCATCCACCACAAGGGCTATTTGCAGGGCGGCGGAGTCGATAACTTTGATGGTGTTTAATATGGACGCACAGGGTGAAACTAAAACATCTTTCCAGCTTCTCATTTATGCACCACCTTTGCCGGCACTCCCATCACCGTAACGTTATTTGGCACATCATGCACAACAACCGCTCCCGCTGCCACCATGCTGTTGCTACCTATAGAAATTCCCTGAATAACCGTAGCGCCAGCACCTACAAATGCACTATCACCTATCTTTACACCGCCGGCCAAAATTGCTCCCGGCGCAATATGTACGTTATTACCAATAACACAATCATGATCAACAGAAGCTCGAGTGTTAATAACAGTATTATCGCCAATAAGGCACCCCACCTGAACCACAGCACCCGCCATTATCTGCACTCCTTCCCCCAAACGTATCTGGGGAGATAATATAGCAGAAGGATGAATCAATGTTTTGAATTGATAACCTTTCTTCTTAAACAATCTGTATACTTGTTCTCTTTTTTCCCTAGAACCTGCTAAACCTAAACCATTCACCAACAGTATCTCGTCTGGTGAATAATTCAATATAACATCATCATCTCCAATTACTGGCACATTAATTAAGCCTATAGCCCTATCCTTTTCAGTAACGCCAATAACCGGTATATCACAGAACATTAATATGTCAAGGAGGACTTTGGCATGCCCACCGCCACCTACTAATATCACTGGCTTTTTATTACTCATATTTGTTCATCGGGCAGATAATCTTTAACAGCCCACTTTCCAATATAATCCCAGAACAGCATAGGAGAACAACCATCACCCGGACGCTTGGCGGCAATATTTTCTCTAGTAAACTGCTCCCCTTTTTTAATCGGGCAGGCAGCCACCAGGCTGCGCCGCACCACGAGGGTATTCTTTTTTTTTTCTGATGCAGCAGGAATTTTTAGTCCACTGCCCAAGGCCTGTTCCACCTGCCGAATGGCCTCAACCATCTGTTTTAGCTCCACCGGTTCCAGGGAGGCCCGGTGGTCTGGACCAGGCAGATGGCGATCCAGGGTAAAATGCTTTTCAATTACCACCGCCCCGCGGGCCACGGCCGCTATGGGCACTGCAATACCGGGTGTGTGGTCGGAATAGCCCACCGACAAGCCAAAGGCAGCGCGTAAGGTATCCATGGCACTTAGATTAACATCTTCAAAAGGTGCTGGATACTCGGTGGTACAATGCAAGAGGGTAACCTTTTGGCGCAAAGCCTGCTGCCCTTCTGCCGAAGCGTATGCTGCCTGAAAAGCAGCCAGAGAAGGCTTGGTATGGGGCTGGGTATAACCAAAGGCCAACACGCCCAGAGCAGTTTCCACCTCACCCAGAGTGCTCATGCCGGTGGATAAAATCACCGGTTTACCCGTGCGGGCTATGAATAACAAAAAAGGACCGTTGGTTATTTCTCCCGAGGGTATTTTGATTAAAGGCAAGTCAAATTTCCTGACCAGCAAATCAACACTGATCTCATCAAAGGGAGTAGAGAGAAACTGGATGCCCTTCTGCTGGCAGTAGGTTATCAACTCAGAATGCTGATCCTCGGAAAGCTCTAACTTACGCAGCATTTCCAACTGAGACTCATTTTCCTCCGTTGTACGACACTGATATGCCGCTTTTGGTGCCGAACTGCTAACCACCTTTTCCGCCCGGAAGGTTTGAAACTTCACCGCATCAGCCCCGGCCTGCACGGCCACATCCACCAGCTGTTTGGCCAACTCCAAAGAACCATTGTGATTTACACCAGCTTCGGCAATAATAAAAGTTTTCTGACTAAACAAGCTAAAACACCTCATAAAATCGTTTCTTTAACAATGAATTGTAGTTATGAATGCTCTTTAATATATTTACTATTCTCCAAGAACTGTCACCCTTACCATAAGGATTAACTACATGAGAACAATCTAAAACAAGAGCCTTGAATACAGCTTGTTTTATCTCCTCGGCTTTTGGTTGACAGTTAATCACTGAAGCAGCTAATAATCGTCCTTTTTGTCTATCACCTATATTAACTGTAGGTTTTTTAAACGAAGGTACTTCATAAATGCCACTGGAAGAATTGCCAACAACAGCATCGACATGGGCAATAGTACTCAAATAAACTAACTGTCCTAAAGATGTATGAAAAACCGCATTACTGTGTTCATTTACGAATTTGCCTATCAAACTGTTCAATCCTCTACCAGAGGGATCAGCATTGGATGAAGTAAAGACCAAACCAATATCATCAGATAATTCTGTTGATATTTCCCCAAGTGCACGTAACAACTCTGACAGCTGGTATTCAGAAGGAATGTTATCTAGGGTCACAGGGTGAAAAGTAATAAGCAAGTTTTTACTTCTTAATTTAAATCCTAATTTTTTCTCTAACTGCTCCTTATTAAGCAGTGATAATCGTTTTATATTGTCTATAGCCGGGCTACCAATATTGAATATGTTAGTAACATCCTCTCCCAATTGCCTTACACGACGAGCAGCCAGCTCATTGGTAACAAAATGCAGGTGAGCCATCTTAGTTACACAATGTCTTATAGCATCATCAAAAGCGCCCTCTGTGATATCTCCTCCTGCTATATGCGCCACGGGTATCCTGGCCACTAGGGCAGCCTGAGCGGCGGCCAAAATTTCAAATCGGTCACCCAGCAGAACAAGAATATCAGGCTTTAACCTTTCCAAAGCATCAGCAAAACCAATTGTGGCAAGTCCAATGGACTTAGCAATGCCCACCGGCGTATCACTGGAAAGCAGCATTTCAATTTTTTCATTAATGACAAAACCGTCTTCTTCTATTACTTTATATGTCAAACCAAATTCAGGAGAAAGATGCATGCCGGTAGCTATAATTTGCAATTCTAATTCTGGGTCATTCTGTATTTCTTTCATCAACCAGTACAACAGGCCGTATTCGGCCCTAGTCCCGGTTAATACACATATTTTGCGCCTAGACATTTTATCACCGCTTGTTGTTGTTGGTTTTTCTTTGCCAATATTTTGTTGTGGACAATAAACTAGTAATTGCAAGGTATATAGTAAAAATGCTTCATTACAGATGAGAACTGGAAGGTAAATTAATTATCCGGCGCTGCAAACTTTTGGCCACAATTAATTGCCTCTGAGGACACCCCTCATACATGGGCAACTCCGGCATTAGCCGCCATACCGGGCGTGTCTGTATGCCCAGCCGGTGGGTCTCAGCCAACAGGGTATCGCGCAAACTGGCCCATTCTTCGTCCAAAAGCAGGGCATTCAGCCAGTAGTTGCTGCGGGCAAAGGGTGGTTCGGTGAAAAAGCTGACTCCCGGCACGCCGGCCAAGGCAGCCTGGTATTTTTCCGCCAAGGCTCGTTTCTTAGCCAAAAACTCGGGCAGTTTTTCTAGTTGAGCACAGCCTAATGCTGCGTTAATGTTGGGCAGGCGGTAGTTATAGCCCAGCCTGTCATGGTAAAATTTCCAGGCATGGGGTAACTTGGCCGTAGTAGTGAGATGCTTGGCCAAACGGGCCAGTTCAGGATCATTGGTCAGTATGGCACCACCTCCACCAGTAGTGATGATTTTATTGCCGTTGAAACTCAAAGCGGACAAAAGACCAAAGGTACCCACATGGCGGCCTTTGTACAGCGAACCAAGGGCTTCGGCAGCATCTTCCACCAGCACCAGATGGTAGTGTTGGCACAGCTCCTGTAAAGGGTCCAGATCCACCGGATGGCCAAAGGTATGCACGGGCAAAAGAACGGCTATACGCCGCCCGGTCAGGCGGTTGTAACAGCAGCTATCTTTCAGTTGGGCAATCTCCTGCAGGTAGTCGCCCAGTTTTACCGGATCCACCCCCAGGGTGTCGGGAGCGTTGTCCACAAAGTGGGGCTGGGCACCACAGTAACACACGGCATTGGCCGTGGCAACAAAGGTGAGGGCAGGCATAAGCACTTCATCGCCCGGTTGTACACCGGCCAGCTGAAGGCAGATGTGCAGGGCGGCCGTGCCATTAACAGTGACTACTGCATAGCCGGCGCCGGTGTACTCGGCAAGCATTTGTTCAAAGCGCGTAACATAACCGCCAACCGAGGAAACCCAGCCGCTGTCCAGGCAGTCCTTTACATAGGCCCATTCGTTGCCGACAAAGCAAGGTTCGTGCAGGGCTATCTGTTCTGCCGCAGGTAAAACCGATTTGATGGCGTTTATTATTTGTTCCACCAAGCTATTGCTGTCCATACTCCACCAGACCTTTAAATATTATACAATTCCGCCTTGTAGCGGGACAAGTTGGCCGGGTTGGTAAACCAGCAAATGGTTTCCCCAAGGCCCCTAGCCAGTCCCTCCCGCCCGGCATACCGGGGCTGCCAGTCCAGCAAACGGCAGGCTTTACCGTTGTCGGCGCACAAGCGCTCCACTTCGCTGGCGGCTGGGCGCAAACGAATTTCATCGGTAACGATTTCAAGATCGTCCACCCCCATCAACTCAGCAATCAGCCGGGCCGTATCACCAATAGATATTTCATAACCGCTACCGATATTAATCACTTCACCAGCGCAGTTTTCGGCTGTCAGGGTGGCGATAAAACCGTTTACTGTATCTTTAATGTAATTAAAATCCCGCGTGGGGTGTAAAGCACCCAGTTTCAGCCGCCGCTGCCCGCCTGCCAGCTGTGTAATAATAGTGGGAATGACGGCCCGGGCAGATTGACGAGGGCCATAGGTGTTGAAAGGGCGCACAACGGTTACGGGCAGACCAAAAGATAGGTAAAAAGATAAAGCCAGCTGATCCGCAGCTATTTTGGTAGCCGCATAGGGGGACTGAGCCTGCAAAGGATGCTCTTCATTAATGGGCACAAAACGGGCCGTGCCGTAAACCTCGCTGGTGGAAGTTTGGATAAACTTTTCCACGCCCACCTCCCGGGCGGCCTGCAAAAGATTGAGCGTACCTCTTATGTTGGTATCCACATAGGTGTCCGGCGAATGGTAGGAATAAGGGATGGCAATCAAGGCTGCCAGGTGAAGTACAACTTGGCAACCCTGTAAGGCCTTTTTAACACCGTACGGATCCCGGATATCACCGGCAAAAATTTCAATATTATCTTTTATATCTACCGGAACTCCGTCCAACCATCCCCAGGAATTAAAAGAATTATATAAAACAAAGGCCCTCACCTGGTGACCCCGGCGCACCAGTTCTTCCACTAAGTGGGAACCTATGAAACCGTCGGCTCCTGTTACCAGTATTTTTTTATTAATCAAAGTTTACACCTCTATTTTCGACTTTCAGGACTATGCTGGTATTCATTTGCATTTATCTTATACTTAGATAATATTTTTTAACTCATACTCTAATATATCTGCAAGCACTATACCGTTTTTTTCTTCCATAGCTTTTAATAATCTTGGAAGAAGATTAGCTATTTTTATTTTTAAATTATAGACAGAAATATCTTCACTTTGTATATTCATAATTTCTTCAATCATTTCAATAATTTTTAAAACCAGGTCCATAGCTTTCTTTTCTTCCCCGGTAAGTAAATAACGCCAAGCAAGGGTGCAATAATCTTTAATTAAACACAAACAATTATTTAACCCCTTGTTAGCTGACATATCATCAATCCTTTACATGTTATTAAGAGACTGCAATTCTGCGTCGCCATATTGTATAGCATTTAATACTATTAAGCAAAGCTCATATATTTTAGAATAGTATCTTTTCTTCGCTTCCAAAGGTAAATCTATTTCCTGTAATTGAGCAGCATGTTCACTAAGATTATTAAATAAAAAATTATATAGCGATACTTCTTGCTTTATCACCTGATTATAAAACAGAAGTTGATCTAACTTTTTCTCTAACTGTTTAACAATAGTTAATTTTTTTATCTTAAACCTATTGTCCTTGGTGTGATTAAATACCTCTTCAATGGTTGTTATAATCTTAGCGCAATATTCTTTTATTTTTGTTGCCTGTGCTTCTATCTGGTTAATAATATTTAAGACTTGCTCCGGTAATACAATATGTTTATGGTTTTGATAGATTTGCCTAAATCTTTGACTTATTTCATAACAACGGTTTAATTTCTCTTTTTTAATATCTTCCAGGCAAGCATTATAAGCGCCTGCTATGGGTAAACCATATTGGGTACAATTTATGAAAGTTGTTTCAGGATATATTTTAATTAATGCTTCGGTGGCAGACCTCATGGCTAGCATGGATCTGGTGGTGTAAACCAGTTCTCCATGTTTATTTTTAGTTTCTATGTAACCCTTTCCTTTTAAAAATTCCGGCCTGGTTTCTTCAAAATAAGTGGCCCCCTTGGCGTAAGTTTGATTCTTAGAGTAGCATAAATCTTGACCAACCAAGATAATGGGGTTACAACCCATTTTTGCTAGTAAATCCAACACAGATATGGACACCGAGGCCCCGGAGGCAATTTTCACGCATTCTTGAGCCAGTTGGCTGTATACGTATTGATCAAAACTATGCAGCGCAAAGAAAAATTTTTCTCTTTTAAACATGGGTAACACTTTATAATTTACCATAAAACTAAAAAACAAGGCTATGTCCTGGTTATATTCGTTTTTTTCAAATAATCTGGCTTCTGCAAAACTGCCATCAATGGCACCAACCGCATGCCCTTTAATCCCGTTATTTTCTAAAACAGAGAAAGCACTGCCAACCGGAACTATTAATGCCTTATCATATAATTCCTTTAAAATTGGCAGGTCATTTTCTAAGGAAGGGCCAGCTCCCACCATAACAGCAGGAACATTATTAAAAATACTGCCAAATCTTTCAACAGGTACACAATTAAAAAGTTGTTTTAAGTTTAATATATAATTTTGAACCCACTGCTTATCATGACTTCTAACAGTATTAATAGATACCAACAGAGCATTTATTTTTTCCTTTATTGCCAACTGAATTTGCTCAATATGTCCTCGGAACAGGTAGTCATAACCGGGCAGGGGGGAGAAGAAAAACTTCACACTTTTTTGCTGCTTAATCACCTCGGAAATAAAGCGAGAAATCTCCTCTGGACGATTATCTTGAATAAAATAAACATTATGTTTCTCTAAACAAGAAAGGTCAAAAAAATGCAAATTATAGTAAAATATCTCTTCATCTGGCTCGATAATAAGCAAAGAATAAAAAACCTCACTGTTTAACAGTTCCAGCAATTCATAACCCAAACCCATTCCATAAATAACTATAATTTGTTTACCAGTGGCCTTTGGCAAATTATCCAACCAGAGCGAGCATTGCCTGCCAATGTTATAATCACTATAAATTGGGTAGTCTTTGCCATTATATTTTTTTATCAGATTGGGAAGCCCTTGTTTATTTAAAGTTAATAATGTGCTTAGAGGTTTTGTTTTTCTTATTTTTTGAAATAATGCATGGTTATGCTTCTTTAGCCACTGAAGATTTTGGTTAAATATCTTTTTGTCCATGTTAGCTCCCCTGTAACAAAAAAGTCTTTATTTTAAAAGAGCCAGCCTTTTGGGCTGGCTCCAATATATTTTGTTTTAGGTTAACGTAAAAGCTGAAGTACGCCTTGGGGTTGCTGGTTAGCTTGCGCCAGCATAGCCTGGGCAGCCTGGGAAAGGATGTTCATCTTGGTGAACTCCATCATTTCCTTGGCCATATCTACGTCACGGATACGGGACTCAGAAGCACTCAGGTTTTCACTGGCGGTGCCCAAGTTGTTGATGGTGTGCTCTAAGCGGTTTTGGATAGCACCCAACTTGGAACGCTCGGTGGAAACTTTTTCAATGGCGTTGTTGATAGTGGATACAGCAGCGTTGGCAGCATACTTGTCGCTGACATTAATAATCTTACCGGTACTATCCTTAATCCCCAACGCTTCTGCCCTCATATCATTAATACCAATCTGCATGGTTTGGCCGGAGTTAGCGCCGATCTGTGTAGTGATAGCTTTAGTGGTATCAGTGGATTCAGCAACATGCTTATTCAAAATAATGGTAAAGCTATCACCGGATTTAAACTTGGTAAGATCATCAACCTTAAATTTTACGGCAGCACCAGAGGCAATTATGCCTGTAGCAAAATCAAATGTACCGTTAGTAGTGCTAACAGTAACTTTGGAAGCATCAATTTTATTGCCAAGAGAATCTCTGAACTCATACGCACCTACCGTAGCTGCAGCCTCGGTTAACCTGGTAATGGTAATAGCACCATTAACAATACATTTGTCGGCTATATTAGTTGCTGCGCCAGTTGCAGCACTTAAGGCAGCTGCGCTATTAGCCTGTATGCTGTAGGTGCCTTTTTTCTCAGCATTAACACCCACTACATCGCCATTTAACAGTTTTTTGGTGTTAAACTCGGTGGTGTTAGCGATGCGGTCAATTTCGTTTGCTAACTGGTTAACCTCATCTTGAATAGCTTTACGGTCAGCATCGGTGTTGGTGTCGTTAGAGGATTGCACAGCCAGTTCGCGCATACGCTGAAGAATAGAGTGGGTTTCATTTAATGCACCTTCAGCAGTTTGGATAAGAGAGATGGTATCCTGGGCGTTGCGAGATGCCTGGTCTAAGCCCCGGATTTGACCACGCATTTTTTCAGAAATAGCCAAACCCGCAGCATCATCACCGGCACGGTTGATACGCAGACCTGAAGACAGTTTCTCCAAAGACTTCTGGGTTAAAACATTGTTGGTAGACAGTGAACGATAGGTGTTCAGCGCTGCAATGTTGTGGTTAATTCTCATCCTTATTTCCTCCTTGAATTTTTTATGTACCGCAGTCCTTTGCGGTAGTTGGTTTAGGTTATACCCCGTCGGCCGCCGGGATTCCCTTTCTGCTATTGTTATCGGTAGTTCGGCAGTAAAGTTTAGGGACAAAACTAAAAATTTTATCTGTGCAGCATTATGCCAATGTTTGTTAATTAGGACGCAATTTTAATGCCCGGATAAAATATTGCCCTCAGGCATAATCGTCCAAATACCGCCCCTTTGTTTTTTCCTCCGGTTCATCGGTTTTTACCAGCAGGGCCAGCGCTTCCTCCGGGGTTAGGTCCCGGGTCTGGCCCTTCGCCCTGTCTTTCACCCTTACCCTGGTCACTTTGCCCTGTTTGATTATTGCAAATTCCAGGGCCTGGTTTAATAAATACGCCAGGTGGTTCAGCTGTTCCACCGCCCGGTTGAGGTCGTGGTGAAGCAGGTTCTGGGCCATATCCCGGGCCTGCAGGACGGCGGGGTCGGGCAGGGGCTTGACCCTGCCGGCGGCGTCGCCCTGGCGGGCGATAAGGTCCTGGGCGGCCAGGTTTTGCAGGCCGCCGGCGCCGATTTTCATAAGGCAGCACCTCCTTGGGTCAGCCGGCCGGGGCCGGCAAGCAACAGGGGTAGGAGGTTGGGTGGCTAACTCATAAACAAGGTAGCCTGCGGCATTTTGGGTTTGTTATGCCGTCCAGGCATGGCAGGTTAGGCTGTGTGGCCGGAATATCTGCTGTTACTTCAAATACTGCAGCAGGCTGACGTTAAGCAGGTTGGCGGCGGTCATCAGGGAGGCCTGGTGCACCAGCTGGTTTTCCGCCGCTTCGATGGTGAGTTTGGCGATGTCTGCCCCCTGAATGTCCACCAGTCTTTCTTTCAGCTTAGTTTCCTGGTCTGCCAGCTGTTCCTGCACTGCCTCCAGGTGGCGGGTGCGGGCGCCCACCGCCACCCGGTGGGTTAATATTTCGTCGTGGGCGGTGTCCAGCTGGCCTAGGGCGGCGTTAATACCGGCGGTGTCCCCGGCCCTTAGTTGGTCCCGCAGGTTCTTCAGCACGTCCAGGGGGCCGCCGCTCACCTCGGTCCAGATTTGGCCGGAACCGGGCGGGTCTTCAATGGTGTTGGCCGTCAGCTTGCCAAAGACGCCGTTATTGGCTGAGCCGGCGTCTTCCACCCCGGGCGCCACCACTGCATAACTGCTGCCAAAGAGGATTTCCCGCTGCACCAGGTCGGTATTGCCGCGGTAATATATTTTATCGTCTTTGCGCATAAAGGGGGGCATGCCGTTCTGGGTGCCGGCAAAGAGGTATTTGCCGCCCAAGCTGCTGTTGGCCAGGTCCACCAGTGCGTCAATTTGTTTGTCGATTTGCTCGGCAATGGCCTGGCGGTCCTCTTGGGTGAGGGTATCATTGGCCCCCTGCAGGGCTAAAACCTTGGCATCCTGCAGGGTTTTGCCGACGGTGTCTAGGGCGGTGTCGCTTTGGTTTAAGTAACCCAGGCCGTCCTGGATGTTGCGCAGGTACTGCTCATTGCCCATCAGGGTGGCATTGATGGCCATCAGGTGGCTGATTTCTGACGGGTTATCAGAAGGCCTGTTGATGGTTTTGCCGGTGGCGCTGTGTTCCTGGGTTTTGGCCGACCGCTGCAGGTTATTCTGAATATAACGGCACATGTTATTGGCCAGCAGGGTATTGGAAACTCGCAGCATTTACTGCACCTCCCCTTTATCGAATGCGGTTAATTAAATAGTCCAGCATCTCATCCTGTAAGGCGATCATACGGGCGGAGGCCTGGTAACCGTACTGGAATTGCATCATGCGGGTCAGTTCTTCGTCCACCGAGACACCGGACACCGACTGGCGCAGGGCTTCAATCTGCCCGCCGATGGCCTGCTGGTTTTCCAGCATGTTGGCATGGTGATCCACACTGGCCCCCACCTGGGCCACAATACCCTGGTAAAAGTTTTCAAAGGTAGTATTGGTAACATCGCCAATGGTCAGGAGGGTGCTGCGCAGGCGGGCCACATGGATGGCGTTTTGTCCGATAATGTCAGTGGAGCCGGCCTTTACTTTAATATCTGCGGCCCCGGTGGTGGCTGAGTCAAAAAATTCAATGCCGGAGCCGGGCGGCGTGTCGGTAGCCGCAGCATTCACCCGGGCCACCAGTGTCAGAGCAAGATCGTCCAAATCCTTTAACAATTTTTGGTTATCCAGCCGGGCGGATTCCAGCCCCAGCAGGGAGCCCTGGCCGGAGCCGGGCAGGGCCGGAGAGTAGGCGGCCCTGGCAGTTAAATCCAGCCTGGCATCGGCCGCATCAAAGGAGCCGTCAAAGTCCAGGAACAGGTGGTAATGGGGGTCAGCAGCGGTATCCTTAAAAACCGCTACCTTGCCTGCCTCCACCTGGCCGCCGTTCATACGGATAATGTCAAAGCTGCCGCTGTCATCAATGAATTTCACTTGGATTTGCCCGCTGTCGCTGACGACGGTTTTAATGTTGCCGAACTTGGCCAGTTCATCCAGCAAAGCGTCCCGCTGGTCCAGCAGGTCGTTGGGAGAGGCGCCGTTTTGCCTTAAGCGAATGATGGTATTGGAAAGATCCGCTATCCTTTTGGTTAACAGGTTGATCTTATCCGCCTCATAGCTCATCATGCCACCCACCACCTGGTAATAGCCCGGTGGGGATTCGCTGTCCGAGGTGACAGCGATACCCTCGCCAATGGTGCTGAGCTGGGTGTGCATTTGACGGAAAATGCCAGCCAGCTCGTCGGCCGATTCAATAACTGCCTTTTTCACCCCGGGGTCCTCCGGGTTGTTGTTCACATCCTGCCAGTCGTTAAAGAAATTGAGCAGCACCGTCTGCAGGCCCCGGCCGTCCGGTTCCGGGAATACCGTTTCCATACGCTTGGCAAGATCCAGTTTTTTCTCCCAGTAGCCCTCGTAACTGCCGGACTGCCGGGCCTGCACATCCAGGTAATAGTCCCGGATGCGCCTCACTTCTTCCACCGTGACGCCGGTGCCCAGCTGGCCCGGCAGCATTTTGGTGGCCAGGTCCGGCAGGGTCCAGGGATCGGTGGGTTTTAACACCGCCTCCTGGCGGGAGTAGCCGGCGGTGTTGGCGTTGGCAATGTTGTGGCCGGTGACATCCAGGGCGGTGCGGTGGGACATAACGCCCCGTTTTGCTATTTCCAGTCCAAACCATGTTCCGGGCATGTAATAACCACCTTTTTGGGCCTTCAGCCATGGGCTGGCGGCCTTCAGCTTATTAGAATGATCTTTCTTAAACAGTTCTGTTTATCAGCGAAACAGTTTCCTTGGCAACAGATGTCTGTCCGCCGGGGTTGTAGGTCGCTTGACCCGGCTGCAAGACCTTGATAAGGATATCGTTAAACTGCAGGGCCTGCCTGGCAAGGATTTTATTGATCTGAACCATCTGATTGATTGCTTCGGTTGTTTCTCTCAGTGACTGAGCAATTTTATTTAAATCCTGCGCTGCCTGGGCAGGCGCGTAGACCAGGGTTTCACTTAATGTAGCGCCTGCGGGCAAATGAAGTTTTGCCTCCAGGGCCCTTTGTATTTCTTCTCTCTTCTTATCCAGAAACTTCGCCTGAGCTGAAATGCTGTCCAGCTCTTTAACCGCCTGTTGAATGGCCGCGATGTCGTTGTTCCGCAGGGCAGCATTGTGCTTTTCCGTGGCCCGCAGCATGGCGGCAAGTTTTTCATGGAGCGCCGTCAGTATCTGCAGCAGGTTAAAAAATAAAGACTCCATCTGCACCATCCTTTAAATCATTTTGTCCAGGAGCCTCTCTTTAAGTATGCCATCTGCAATTTTATCGGCATCCGGCTTGTAGGCGCCGGCTTGGATGTCTCTTTTTATGCGGTTTACCAGGTCTTCCCGCATTTCCGGCAGGTTTTTCAGGGCAGTCTCAATTTCCTTTTTAAACCTGGCTTCGTCGGAAAGCTGTACGGAATCTCCTGCGGGCCGGTCGGCCCTGTTCAGCTTGCTTTGATCCGCCTTATGCTGGTTATAAGCCTTGAGAACTTCTCCGGCGGGTTTAAATCCTGATATTTTCATCTCCATCACCTGCAAATCCTCTCTACTGGTCTATATATCGGCAGGTCAAGACCTTTTCTTTACACTGATTTTTTAAAATACCGCCTGAATTTCCCGGGCAATTTGCGGTAAAGGAACTATTTTTTGGGCCGCCCCCAAATCTACCGCCGCCTTGGGCATGCCGTAGACCACACAGGTGCTTTCGTGCTCGGCAATGGTGAGGCCGCCCTGTTCTTTAATGGCCAGCATGCCCCGGGCGCCGTCACGGCCCATGCCGGTGAGGAGCACACCCAAGGTGCGGCAGCCGTAGACTTCGGCGGCGGATTGCATCACCCAGTCCACCGAGGGGCGGAAGCCGCCGGGGGGCAGGGGTTGACCGAAATTACTGAGGGTCACGGTGGCGCCGTTTCCTTTGGGCCTGAAACTTAAGTCATAGCCTGCGGGGGCCACCAGGACCTGGCCGGGTTTTATTTCGTCGCCTTCTTCGGCATGGCGGACCGAGATGGCGCTTTTCTTGTCCAGGTGTTCCGCCATGGATTTAGAGAAACCCACCGGGATGTGCTGAACAATCACCACACCGGCGGGCAAATTGGCAGGCAGGTAAGGAATGATTTGCTGCAGGGCAGCGGGACCGCCGGTGGAACAGCCGATGACCACCAGGTCGATTTTGCCGCAAAGCTTTTTTCTGGGCGCCATAACCGGCCTCTGGGGCGGTGCTGGCCTGGCCGGTGCCGGGGGCGATACCGCGGCTTTCACCACCCGGCGCAGGGAGACCCTGGCGGCTACCTTTATTTTGGTCTTCAGGTCCTCCACCATTTTCGGCAGTTCGGCAGAGGTACCCGGTTTCGGCACAAAGTCCGTCGCTCCGGCGGACAGGGCATCCATGGTGGCCCTGGCGCCCTCGTGGGTATGGGCGCTCAGCATCACGGTGGGGGTGGGGCATTCCACCATCATGCGGCGCAGGGTGGCAATGCCGTCCAGTTTGGGCATTTCCACGTCCAGGGTGACAACATCCGGTTTGAGGGCTTTGATTTGCTGCAGGGCCTCCAGGCCGTCCGCCGCGGTTCCTATGACTTTAATGTCCCAGTCTTCCTCCAGCAGGCGGCTGATCAGCCGCCGCATGAGGGAGGAATCGTCTACCACCAGAACCTTAACCGGCAGCATAGGCCGTCTCCTCGGCCCCCAGGTCTTTCACCAGTCCCCGTACGTCAACAATGAGAGCCACTTTGCCGTCTCCCAGGATGCAGGCGCCGGAGAGGCCCGGTACCTGACCGAGGTAATCGCCCAAGGATTTGATGACGATTTCCTGCTCGCCCAGCAGTTTATCCACCACCACCGCGATTTTCTTGTCGCCGGAGCCCAGGATCACCACAAACATTTTGCTGTCTTCCACACAGTCCGGGCAGTTGAACAGCCGGCCCAGTCTGGCCAAGGGCAGAATTTTATCCCTCACCACAATGACTTCGTTGTTGCCGATGCGGCGGATATCCTGGTCGGTAATGCGAATGGTTTCGGACACGTTGGTCAACGGGAAAGCATAAACCTGTTTGCCTAGGGTCACCATGAGGGCCCGAATGATGGCCAATGTCAGGGGCAGCCGGATGGTGATGGTGGTGCCGGCGCCGGGTTTGGTGTCCAGTTCCACGGTACCGTTGATTTGCTCGATGGCGGTGTTCACCACATCCATGCCAACGCCGCGGCCTGATAAGTCGCTGACTTCATTGTTTTTGGTGGAAAAGCCCGGTTTAAAAATCAGCTGCAGGGCCTCGCGATCGCTCATGCGATCTGCCGTTTCCCGATCCGCAAAGCCCATTTCCACGGCCTTGTTTCTGATTTTATTGGCATCGATGCCCCGGCCGTCGTCCCGGACGGTGATGACGATATGGCTTTCGGCATAGGAGGCCTTCAGCAGCAGGGTACCCGTGGCAGGCTTGCCGGCCGCCAGACGCTCTTGCGGGGACTCAATGCCGTGGTCGATGGCGTTACGAATCAGGTGGATGAGGGGGTCGCCGATCACCTCGATAACGTTGCGGTCCAGTTCGGTTTCCTTGCCTTCCACCACAAAGTCAATTTCTTTGCCCAGCTTCTGGGCGGTGTCCCGCACCATGCGGGGGAACCGGTTAAATAACTGGGCCACCGGCAGCATGCGGGCCTTCATGATCTGTTCCTGCAGGTCGCCGGTTACCTGACCCAGGTGATTGGAAATTTCGTTAATTGCTTCCACCAGGTCATCGGAACCATAGCGGGACTCAAAAATCTCGGCAAAGCGGTTCAGGCGGGTGCGGTCAATGACCAGTTCGCCCACCAGGTTCATCAGGTTGTCCAGCTTGGTTACATCCACCCGGACGGTTTTTACGGCCTTCTTGTCGCCGGGTTCCTGTTTGAGCGCGTTATTTTCCGGTGTGACAGGCCGCACCCCCGGGGTTGCTTCAGCCCTGGCCGGGGTCTTGGGGCTTTCTGCGCTGCTCAGGATCACCGGTTGAACTTCCGCCTCGGTTACTTCCGAAATGGTAATCATTAAATTCTTAATCCTGTCGGCGTCCTCTTTGGTGATCAACAACACCTGGAAGCCCACATCGTATTTGCCTTCCTGAATGTCCTCCGCGGCAGGCTCGCATTTGATGATTTCGCCCACCTGCTGCAGGGTCTCAAAAACCAGGAAGGCCCGCACGTTTTTCATCTGGCAGTCCCGGTCGATATCAACGGCCACTCTATAGCACTGGAAACCCCTTAATTCTGCTTCCCGAATCACATTTTCTTCTACATCACTTATTTCCAGCCAGCGGCGGGCGACCGGGGCGCTGTCGGCGGCAGCCCGTTGGGCCGGCGCCTCAGGCACGGCCGCAGGTTGTACCGGTACTTCGACGGCTGCGCCGCCTTCTACAAATTCTTTGATTTTGCCCACCACCGCAGAGGTGTCCACCGCCGGGCCGTCCCCGGTTACTTCTTCCTTCAAGGCCTTCAGGGTGTCCAGGGCCTCAAACAGCACATTAACCATGGCGGAGGTTACATGTACTTCGCCATGGCGGATCTTATCAAAGAGGTTTTCCATTTCGTGGGTAAGGTTGGCCATGTTTTGGTAACCCATGATGCCGGAGGAACCCTTTATGGTATGGGCCGCACGAAAAATCTCCTGGATGATGTCGGGGTTCCCTTCATCCCGTTCCAGAGCCAGCAGGCCGTCGTTAATGACCTGAATTTTTTCTTCCAACTCATCTATAAATACCCCAATTTCCAGATCTGAAAACATGTTCCGTCCCTCCTAGGTCTGGCTCCCACCGATATTGGCCTGCAGCAACTGGTGCTTTTCTTCTTCCATCAGGATTTTGTCCTGGTCTAAAAGGATAATTAATCTTTCTTCCAAAATGGCGATGCCCCTCAGGTAAGCCGCATCGATGCCGTTGACCACCGGCGGGGGAGGTTCAATGCTGCTGACGGGTATCCGCAGCACTTCCTGGACGGAATCCACAATCATGCCGATGGTTTGGCCAGACACCTCCACAATGATAATGCGGCTGGCCTGGGTTCTCTGGTTTTGGCCCAAACCAAAACGCACGCTCAGGTCGATCACCGGGATGATGCGCCCCCGCAGGTTTATGACCCCCTCTACAAAATGAGGGGCGCGGGGGATTTTGGTAATGCTTTCCATGCGGATAATTTCATAAACGGAATTAATATCTATGCCGTAGACTTGCTCTGCCAGTTGAAACACAACGATTTGTTCTTCCTGGTTGCTTTGCATGGCTTTTGCCATGTCCCATCACTCCTTACCGGATTGCTTGCTTTCCACAGGTCTATTAACCGCCTCCGGTTCCACTTCCTGGAACTTGGTTCTTAATACGACAATGTCAACCCGCCTGTTTTGCTGGCGGTTTGCCTCCGAATCATTTGGCTTTCTGGGCCGGTACTCCCCGTAGCCGGTGGCGGAGAGCCGGTCCGGGGGAATATCGCTGAACTCAATTAACCGGTGAACCACGCTGGCCGAACGGGCCAGGGACAGTTCCCAGTTGGACGGAAACCTGCTGGTGCTGATGGGCAGGTTGTCGGTGTGTCCCTCCACCCGGATGTAATTGGGGGTCTGCCGCAGGATGGCCCCAACCTTGTCGACGATATCCCTGGAGGAAGGATTCAGTTCCGCAACGCCCAGGGGAAAAAGCACCACATCCTGGAAGCTTACCACAATTCCTCTTTCCTCTATAGATACGGTGACTTTCCCGGCTAAGCCCTGCTTGTCGACATACTCTTGTATCTGTTTTTGAATTTTTTCCATATTTTTTTCTTCGGCCTTGTCCAGGTAAGACTCCAGTTCTTTACTTTCATCTGCCCCGGGCACCAAAGAAGGCCCGCCGCTTTCCATAATGCTCTGGCTGCCGCCCATGGTTTTGGCCAGGGAGGAAGCGATGGCATAATATTTATTGGCATCAATCTTACTGAGGGTATACATGACCACAAAAAAGATTAACAGCAGGGTGATTAAGTCGGCGTAGGTGATCAGCCACCGTTCGTGGTTTTCCTTTACCGGTTCCTGGCCCCGTTTTTTCATTACGCTTCACCTTCATCTGTTTGGGGCTTGGCTTGCCCGGGTTTAATAAAGGCGTTGAGTCTTTCCCGAATGATGGTGGGGTTGTAACCGGCCTGCAGGGCCAGAACGCCCTCAATCATCATTTCTCGCAGAATCAATTCCTTTTTGCTCAAGTTTTTTAATTTGCCGCCGATGGGCAGCCAGAAAATGTTGGCCGAAGATACGCCGTAGAGGGTGGCGATAAAGGCCATGGCAATGGCCGGCCCCAGGCTGTCGGGGTCCTGCAGGCTCCCCAGCACGTGCACCAGGCCCATGACGGTCCCGATAATACCCATGGTGGGAGCATAACCGCCGGCTGCTTCAAAAATATGGACGCCCACCTGGTGTCTTTCATAGGAAGCATAGACTTCCGTTTCTAAAATACTGCGCACCATCTCCGGGTCGGTGCCGTCCACCACCAACTGCATGGCTTTGCGGAGAAAGGGATCTTCAATGGTATCCAGCTGACTGTCAAGATAAAGCAGACCTTCCCGGCGGGCCTTTTCGGACAGTTCCACAATCAAGTTAATGGTTTCAGTAAAATCCGGCAGTTTTTGGGTCATGGCTGTTTTAACCAATTTGGGTATCGAGAGAACCTCGCTGGTGGAAAAGGCTATCACCGTGGCTCCCAGGGTGCCGCCGATGACAATCACAAAGGCGCTGGGGGCCAGCAGGGCGCCGGCATGTCCTCCTTCCCAGAGGAAGCCGGCAATCAGGCAGGTGGCCGCAAAAACAATCCCCAAGGGGGTCATGATTTCCAATGTCGTCACATCCTCAATAAAAATTGAATTATTTTCTAAATTACGACTTGTTGCCGTTAAAATCCTGCAAATATGCACTATTTTAATTTTTATTTAAGACCTTCCCTGACTTGCCATATTTGGAGCCATGTTAACCCCCTTCTTTCGTAATATTATGTATAATAATGTATAATAGAATGAGAGTATGGAGGATCCTGGTTGGAAAGGAACGATAAACATGAACATTTCTCTCATTCCCACTGCCGCGGCTATCAGCAGGGAGGCCCTTATTAATAAATCGGCAGTTGTGTTCGACATCTTAAGAGCCAGTTCTACAGTTTGTACAGCCCTGGCCAGCGGCTGCAAGGAAGTGATTCCGGTGGTGGAGGTGGCAGATGCCTTTACCCTGGCGAAAACTCTGCCGGACAATAGCTTTTTACTGGGCGGTGAGAGGGGCGCCGTCAAGGTGCCGGGGTTTCACCTGGGCAATTCCCCCCTGGAGTATACTTCCAACGCCGTTAAGGATAAGACCGTTATTTTAACCACCACCAACGGCACCAGGGCCACCCGGCTGGCCGCCGCAGGCAGCGGACAGGTTTTTATCGGCAGTTTGCTGAATGTTTCCGCCGTGGCGAAACAACTGCTGGAAATGGACCGGGACATCGTGCTGGTGTGTGCCGGCACCAGGGGGAAATTTTCGCTGGAAGACACACTGGCGGCAGGGATGGTGACCCGGCAATTATTAAAGCTCCGGCAGACAAAAGGTTTTCCCTCTGCTGCTCAGAGGGAAAACCTGCCCCTTAACGGCCCCGTTTACCCGGATGAGGCGCCGGTGGTTGCAAGCCACGACCTGGTACTGGAGGATGCTGTGGTGGCAGCCCTGCGCCTGGCGGAATTCTACGGTAATAACCCGTTGCGGGCCCTTTATGACTCCCTGCACGGGCAAAAACTGGCCCAAATGGGATTGGCCGCCGATTTGGCCTACTGCGCTCAGGTGGATCTTTTGGATGTGGCGCCGGTCTACAGGGATGGGAAAATTACCGTGGAACAGCCTTAAAGGTTACGGGACAGGTCTGTAATTGGTTCCCGTCGGGAAAGGGACCTGGTAGATATGGATTACGATATTGAAAGTTTGATGAAAATTAGGTAATATTAAAGAGGAAAAGTTTTGGCAGATGCATGGCAGGCTTCTTGGTTGCCAACCGGAAGCCTGTTTTTATTGAAGAGGTGATCACCTTGAAAACCTGGTATGTTGAGGATGCCGGCGGCGGCTGCCGGGCCTTTGGTGAGGTGTTGGTGCTGGTTTGTGAGGAAACCGGCGAGGTTTACTCGGCCCGGGTCCCGGTAACCTGGACCAACAAGATGGGCTGGGAGGAACTGGTTTGCCAGTTAATGATTGACTTGATGGAAAAGGCCCAAGCAAGCCGGGACGACCGGTTTCTGGTCTGTTCCGGCAATATTTTTCATACCTACCACAAGTGGTTATCGGACCATGGTTATAACTGGAAAACCCATAAGATGGACGGGCTGGCCCATGAGGCGGCGGAGAATGAATTCCACCGCATGGTGGTGGAAGCCGGATTTCCCGCCAACATCAAACTGGCAGACAGGGATTACCGCAGTTATTATAACGAAATCGAAAAATGGGTGTCCAGTGACCCGGCGAGGAAACAACGGTACTGGAAGGACAGGGAAGTACGCAAAAAACCGGCCCAACCCAGGTATGTGCTGAAAAGCACTCTGGGCAGGGCACGCAACTGCCATCAGTGCAACCAAAGGATCCCTCCCTTCAGCCCCGCTGTTGAATTAAAATACCGCCAGAACGGCCGCAAGTTGAGGTATTTTTTCCACCCGGCCTGCAGCCCGGTAAAACCCCTGCAGTGCCAGCTGGACCGGCTGGAGGTCCCCTGGAAGGGCGGTCAACTAACCGGCATTCTGGTGCCCTGCCCGGAACAAATACACTGCGCCCTTTGCGGCAGGCCGGTGGAACCCGGCGAAAAGACCTTTTATGCCTATGAGGACAACCGGCTCCTCTGCGGTCATCCGGCCTGTTTTGCCAACACCCGCTCCACAGGCGGCATTTGTTAAACGAACGGAAGGGCGCCTTTGCGGCGCCCTTTAATGATAGGTGGTGGACTGGGACCCGGTCCCTTCCAGTATCAGTTGAAGTTTAGCCAGTTCTTCGACCTCCCGGTTAACGGAGACCAGTTCCTTTACATGATCATACAGCTTCTCCAACCCGGTATGTACATCCCGGATTAATAAAGCGTAGGGCCGGTACTCCCCTTCCTCTTCGAAGGCCAGGGAAGCCCCTTCCTCCAATGCACCCCAATCCCCCAAAATGACTAAGTTTTGCTTTTGGGCAATCAGGTTGATGAATTCCCACATCTCCGGGGTAAAGGCCACAATGAGCCCTTCCCCCCGATCCCAGTCGATTTCTAATACCACCAGGTACTCCGCGGTATTGGTGACCACCAGGTCCCAGGAAAACCAGTAGTCAATCTCTTCTCCCGAGTGGAAACGTTCATACAAGTCGCCCATATCCTCTTTGAGAGACGGAATGATAATAACCACCGCTATTTCAGATTCCCCCAGAAATTCAGGAAATACCACCTGTTTTACCAAAATTGACCTCCCCTTGATCATGGAAAGTATCTAAAAACAATATCCCCGGTTGTTCGCCGGGGTCGTCAAGCAGGCCTTTAAAAGGAATTATAACACAAAAACCGGTCCGTCAATAAGATTTTTACGGCGGGCGAACAGGAATTTTTGTACAAAACTGTACATCTTGTTGTCAAAGTTTGTCATCTATGATACAATTGTATACATAATACGAATCTGTCTCCTTAAAATACACCAATGTTTAAGCCTGCCACTCTTTAGGGGCAGGCTTCTTTCTTGTCTAATAATTTCTGCAGCTTCTTGACCACCGGAACATCGGCTGCCGTGAAATCGTACCGGTTCATCTCGGCGGGGGTCACCCAGCGAAAGTCCCGGCAGTCCCGGGCGACGGGATTTTGCCCCAGGTAGCGGCAGGTGTAGCATAACAACAGGATATGCCTTTCCCCGTAACGGTGGGAAACAACCTCAAAGATATCGCCCACTTCGATTGCCATATCCAATTCTTCTTGTATCTCCCTTTGCAGACCTACCTTCGGGTCTTCCCCAAAATTCAGTTTTCCCCCGGGAAATTCCCATTTCAAGCCGTGTTCTGCATGCTTGTTGCGCTGGGCAATCAAAATTTTATCCTCTTTATGAATGATGGCAGCGGTTACGATGACGGTATGCATAGACTCTCCTCTCATGGACGGAAATGATGTTTGGGCGGATCAAGTCTTCCCATTTTTCCAATATGTAATCAGGCCCGTGCCTCACCAGTTCTTCCCTCCCGGACATCCCCCAGGTTACGCCAATGGAAGTAACACCGGCCCTGTTGGCGGATATGATATCAAAGGGACTGTCTCCGATGTAAGCGGCGGTTTCCACCGGCGCCTGCATGAGTTCCAGGGCCTTGAAGATCGGGTCGGGCTGGGGTTTGTGGCGGGTGACGTCTTCCACCGCCACAACCGCCTCCATATAACGGTCAATGCCCAGAAAGCCAATGCTGCGCAGGGCCACCCGGCGGGTTTTGGAGGTGACAATGCCCAGCCGGATGCCGCTGGCCTTTAAAGCTTCCAACATTTCCATGGTACCGGGAAAGGTTTTGGTCAGGGCGTCATGTTCCAGGGCATAGTGATGCTGGTAGAGCTTGAAAAATTCCAGATACCTGTCTTCCCCTGCAAATGTTTTGGCAATATCTGCCAGGGGCAGGCCGATATGCTTCATGACTTCTGCATCCCCCCAGGGAATATTCATTTCTGCAAAGACCTTTTCATAAGTTCTTCGAATCAGCGGCAGCGAGTCTATCAGTGTTCCGTCCAGATCAAACAATACTGTATGAATGGCCATGGCAATCCCTCCGGTTTTCTTTACGCATTTAAACAACCTACCCCCAATTATAAGCCAACATGCAGCAAAATCTAAGCTAACTTTAAAATAATGTTATAAAAAGTTTGAAAAATTGTCGGGTGCCCTCACCGGCCTGTCACAGCCTCCCTGGGCATCGCCCATTACCCAATCCATAGCATAAATGCCGGGGAATTACTGGAACTGGCGGATAAAGCGTTGTACGCTGCCAAATCGGCAGGCCGCAACAGGGTAAAGGTTGCGTGTAAGTAAAAAAAGAAGGTGGTTGTGGACCCGGGTGGGTCCGCGGCCACCTTCTTACTTCTTGTTCTCTTCTTCCACTAGGTGGCAGGCTACCCAGTGGCCCGGTTTGACTCGCTTAAACACCGGTTCGTGGTGTTTGCAAATATCCTGGCTGCAGAAACAGCGGGTATGGAACCGGCAACCCCGGGGCGGGTTGACCGGGCTGGGCACGTCTCCGGTAAGGATGATCCGCTGCTTTTTGGCCCTGGGATCGGGGATGGGAACCGCGGACAGCAGCGCTTTGGTATAGGGATGCAGCGGGTTGTTATACAGCTCATCATCCCCCGCCAGCTCCACCATTTTGCCCAGATACATGACCCCGATGCGGTCACTGACGTGTTTCACCACGTTTAAGCCGTGGGCGATAAACAGGTAGGTGAGGCCAAATTCCTGCTGCAGGTCCTTTAACAGGTTTAACACCTGGGACTGGATGGAGACGTCCAGGGCGGAAACAGGTTCGTCACATACTATCAGCTTGGGGTTGAGGGCCAGGGCCCTGGCAATGCCCACCCGCTGGCGCTGGCCGCCGCTGAACTCGTGGGGGTAGCGCCGGGCATGGTAGGAGGCCAGACCCACACAGGACAGCAGGTGTTCCACTCTTTTCTGTATCTCCGGTCCCGAGGCCAGTTTGTACAGTTTGATGGGTTCGGCAATGATGTCTCCCACCGACATGCGGGGATTGAGGGACGCATAGGGGTCCTGAAAGATGATCTGCATGTCCTTGCGCAGGGCGCGCATTTCCCCGGGGGTTGCTTTAAAGACATCCTTCCCCTCAAATTCCACCCGTCCTGCGGTGGGTTCCAGCAAGCGCAGAATGAGGCGTCCCGTGGTGGATTTGCCGCAGCCGCTCTCTCCCACCAGTCCGAGGGTTTCCCCTTTTCGGATATCAAAGGTTAAGCCGTCTACGGCTTTGACCTGTCCCACCTCTTTGCCGAAAATCCCCTTGCGGATGGAAAAATATTTGGTCAGGTTTGTTACATGAACCAGCACAGACACTATCGCACACCCCCTTCATGCAGCCAACAGCTGACCCTGCGGCCCGGTGAAACTTCTTTCAAGGAGGGCCGTTCCACGTGGCAGCGGGGCCGGGCTTCGGGACACCGGGGGGCAAAGGAGCAGCCCGGGGGCAGGTTGGTTAAAGCCGGCACCATGCCTTCGATCATGTACAGCCTTTCCTGGTTGTCATTGATATGGGGTATGGACTTTAGCAAACCCCTGGTATAAGGGTGCAGCGGGTTGTCAAACAATTCCAGCACCGGCGCTTCTTCCACCAGTTTACCGCAGTACATCACCACCGCCCGGTCCGCCACTTCAGCCACCACCGCCAGGTCGTGGGTAATCATGATAATGGCAGTTCCCAACTGCTCCTTCAGTTCCAGCATCAGGTCCAAAATTTGGGCCTGGATGGTAACATCCAGCGCGGTGGTTGGTTCATCGGCGATTAAAAGTTCCGGACGGCAGCAAAGGGCCATGGCGATCATCACCCGCTGGCGCATACCGCCGCTCATTTGGTGAGGAAAATCATGTGCTCGTTTTTCCGGTGAAGGAATCCCGGTCAGCCTTAACATTTCAATGCTTTTCTCCAGGGCTTCTTGCTTGTTTAAGCCCTGGTGAACCATCAGGGATTCAGCAATCTGGTGCCCCACCCGGAACACCGGGTTCAGGGAGGTCATGGGTTCCTGAAAAATCATGGAGATGCGGTTGCCCCGGATGGCTCTCATTTCTTTTTCTGTTTTCTTCAGCAGGTCTTCCCCGTTGAACAGGATTTCTCCCCCCACGATACGCCCGGGAGGATTGGGAATCAGCCGCATAATGGAAGTGGCGGTAATACTTTTGCCGCTGCCGGATTCCCCCACCACCGCTAGGGTTTCCCCGCGGTTGAGGTGAAAGCTCACCCCGTCCACTGCCGGTACCACTCCATCCTCCAGGAAAAAGTGGGTTTTTAAGTCTTTTACTTGTAATAATGTCTGTGTCATCGGACCCACCTCCTAGCGTCGTAACCGGGGATCCAGCGCGTCTCTCAGACCGTCCCCCAGCAGGTTAAAGGCCATCACCGTAAGGGTAATGGCAATACCCGGGAAAAACACCAGATGCGGCGCATTAAACATATAACCGCGTCCGCTGCCCAGCATGGTCCCCCATTCGGCATAGGGTGGCACAACACCCAGCCCCAGGAAGCCTAGGGCAGAGGTTTCCAAAATGGCAGTGGAGATCCCCAGGGTGGCCCGTACAATGACAGGAGCCATCACGTTGGGCAGGATATGCCTGAAGATAATTTGCCAATCATTGTTACCGATGGCACAGGCGGCCTGAACATATTCATTCTCTTTAACAGACAGTACCGAACCCCTGACAATCCTGGCATACTCGGGTATAGAGACAATGCCGATGGCGATAATGGCGTTTTCAACCCCCCGGCCCAGCACCGCCATCAGGGCAATGGCCAGCAAGATGGAGGGGAACGCCAGCATAATGTCCATCAAACGCATAATGATGTTGTCCAGCCGGCCACCATAGTAACCCGCCGTTGAACCCAGCACCATGCCCGCCGACAGGGCGATGCCCACGGCAATGAGACCCACCCGCAGCGAAATTCTGGCGCCGTAAATAATGCGGCTTAAAATATCCCGCCCCAGTTCATCGTTTCCCAGCAAGTGCTCGGAACTGGGACCCTGCAAGGCTTTGGGCATGTCGCTTAAATAAGGGTCATAGGGCGCTACATAGGGGGCAAAGACGGCCACCATGGTCAGGGCCAGCAGAAATACCAGGCTTACCATGGCCAGCTTATTTTTGCGCAGCCGGCGCCAGAAATCTGCCGCCGGCGAGTAAACCTGTTCCACAGGTTCATTCACCTGTACAGAAACTTGAGCTTGTGACATACAAAGCGTCCTTTCTTCTTATAGGTAATTCTTTGGGGTCAAGTTGTCAGCCTTCAGTCATCAGCTTTTGAAATTGCCTAGTCCCTAAGCTGACGGCTGATGGCGGATGGCTGACAACTATTAAGAGTACTTAATCCTCGGATCCAGGTAGGCGTACAGGATATCCACGATCAGGTTGACCACCACAAAGATGGTGGCCACCATAATGACGCCTCCCTGGACAACGGGAAAATCACCGGCCAGGATGGCATTGACGATGAAGCTGCCGATGCCCGGCCAGGAGAATACCGTCTCGGTCAATACGGCGCCCCCCAGCAGGGAGCCCATTTGCAGGCCGATGACGGTGGTCACCGGAATCAACGCATTGCGAAGGGCGTGCTTAAAGACCACCACACTCTCGGCCAGGCCCTTGGAACGGGCGGTGCGGATGTAGTCCTGGCGGATTACTTCCAGCATGGTGGAACGGGTCATGCGGGCAATAATGGCCATGGAGTAGGAGGCCAGCGCCACGGCGGGTAGGATCAAATGACTGAGGGCAGATTTAAAGGCCTCCCAGTTGCCCGTTAAAAGACTGTCCAGCAGGTAGAAATGGGTGATGGCGGTCGGTTCCATGCCCACCGCAATACGGCCGGACACTGGCAGCCAGCCCAGTGTAACCGAAAATAAAATAATCAGCATCAGACCCAGCCAGAAGATGGGCATGGAAACACCCAACAGGGCGCCCACCATGCTCAGGTAATCGAAAATCGAATATTGTTTAACGGCCGAGATCACACCAATGGTAACACCAACCACAGTGGCAATCAGCATAGCGGCCACAGCCAGTTCCACGGTGGCCGGAAAGCGGGTAAGCAGTTCATCCGTAACCGGCGCCCGGGTCATCAGAGACCGGCCAAAATCCCCCTGGACAATTTGACTTAAAAAGATACCAAACTGGACATACAATGGTTTGTTAAAGCCCAGTTCCTCCCGCAGGGCCGCCACCTGTTCGGCGGTGGCATGCTGGCCCAGCATCATGGCAGCCGGGTCTGCGGTAAAAAGGTGCAGCACCAAAAACACAAACAGGCTGATACCAAAGAGAACCGGAATAAGGAGCAAAAGTCTCTTGACAATGTATTTCAGCATTTCCATCCCTCTTTCCCCATCGGGGGATCGTATTAAAGTCCTAATATTTTTCCTAATTTCCCCGAACATGAAGACACGAATATGGCGCGGGGCCATATTCGTGTTTCGGTTCAACTTTTGTGTCCAGGTTACTTAATGTCAACGTTACGGAAGTAGACAACGCCCACCGGATGCAGATCAAAGCCTACTACATTCTTGCTGACGGCTGCCATATCTTTGCTATGGCTCAGGAATACCCAAGGAGCCTCTTCCTGAACAATCTTTTGGAGCTCGCTGTAAGCGGCGTTACGTTCTTCCTGGGTCCTGGCAGTACGGCCTTTCACCAGCAGTTCGTCGACTTTCTTGTTGGAGTACTTGGCAGCGTTCAGAGTACTCTTGATTTCCTTGGTTTCCAGCAGGGACAGGAAGTTATCCGGGTCGCCGTTGTCGCCGATCCAGCCATACAACATAAAGTCGCCTTCTTTAACGATTTCCGGGGTGTAAACTTCTTTGTATTCTTTCCATGGGTAGCTCTTGATTTGAACATCGATACCTACTTTACGCAGATCCGCCTGGATGGCGGCGGCCAGTTTGTCGCCACCCACAGGGTTGTAAGGACGAACGGTGGAATAGGTTAACAGGGTCACCTTCAGACCGTTGGGGTAACCGGCTTCCGCCAGCAGCTGCTTGGCTTTTTCAGGGTTATACTCGGGAGCCTTCAGGGTCTTGTCATGGCCGGGCATAAAGCTGGGCAGCATGCTGTTGGGCAGTTCAGCCAGACCCTGGTATAAGTAGTTGATCAGGTTTTCACGGTTGATGGCATGGGCAACTGCCAGGCGCAGTTTGGGATTGTCAAAGGGTTTCTTGTTGCAGAAGAAAGCCAGGTAGTTAATGTTCATACCGGGGTTCTTGATCACAGTAAAACCGGCATCTTCCAGCATCTTGACATCGTTGGGGTCAACACCGTTCATGGCCTGGATGCTGCCGGTCCTTAACTCACTGGCCCGCACGGAGTTTTCTTTCACAATCTTATATACCAGTTTGTCAATCTTGGGAGCGCCGTCCCAATACTCCTTGTTGGCTTCCAGCACAATTTGCTGGCCCTTTTTCCACTCAACAAACTTGAAGGGGCCGGTGCCTACGGGGTGCTCAATGAAGTCCTTGCCATATTTCTGAACGGCAGCCGGGCTTACAATGGGAGCTGCCAGAGCCATGGCCAGGTTGGCCAGGAAGGGAGCATAGGGCTCGCTTAAGATAAACTTAACGGTGTAATCATCCACCTTCTCGACCTTTTGCACCGGGCCGAAGGTAAAGGAAGCATAGGGCATTTCATTGGTGCGCTGAGGAGGTAATTGACGGGATACGCTGAATACCACCGCATCCGCGTTAAAGGGAGTACCGTCGTGGAACTTAACACCCTGACGAAGTTTGAAGGTCCATTCTTTGCCGTCCGGGGAAGCGGACCACTCGGTGGCAAGGGCAGGCTCAATTTCCGTACTGCCGGGCTTGTAGCGTACCAGGCCGTCATAAATGTTTACAATGGGGTTGGCAGACTCGCCGTCATCAACATAAGCAGGATCCAGACCCCTGGGGTCGGCGCCCTGGGCAAACACAAAAACCTTGGGTTTGGCATTGTCGGCAGCTTTTTCCTTGTTATCTCCGCCACCGCAGCCAACCAGCGCCACAGCCAGTAAAGATACCAGCAGCAGCACGAATAAATTTTTTTTCCGGAACATCAACTTGGCATCTCCTCTCCTTGATTCATTTCTTTCCGAAAACGTTGTCCCAGTGTCCCCTCCTCAGACAATTATCCACATGAGACTAATAATTTTTTCTGCGAAAAATAGGATTTTCCTTCACAAAATTCGGGAAATATTTTGTATGCATTTTGGATACTTATTGTTTAATTATAATAAATGCATTATAATTATACAATTGGTGTTAAAAAATGAATTCTATCTCCCTGTCTGGGCAAACTATAAATAATCTGAGCAGGGAGGTGAAATGAAGTGCCCAACATTAAATGCACTGTTACCGAGTGCACATATAACTCCAACGTTATGTGTGACGCACCGATGATTCAAGTGAATCGTTCCGGCGCTGAAAATTCCAAGACCTCTGAAGAAACACAATGCGATACCTTCAAGCCCAAAGCATAAACGTCGAATTCAAGTCGGGGACGGTTCTTAACTTGAATTGACAAACCGGTCTAATTTTGACCGGTATTTTTATTTTTGGCACCTTTTTACATTTGTTGAAATAATATATAGCAAATTCTTGTTAGGAGGTTTGATTTAATTATGAGTGAACAAGTGGAAGCGAAAGGCGGTATGATGCAGCCGACAATGCCAACCATGGTGGCCCCCACTTTCATGCAGCGTTTGTGCGACCTGCTGCATCAAAGGATTACTGTGTCTCTGAACTGTCCCGGCGCCGCTCCCGTGGCAGGCATGTTGCACGCGGTGGGCCAGGATTACATTGAACTGCATAACGGCACCAGCGCCAACACCCAGGCCACCATTATCCCCCTGTGGAATGTCTGCGCTGTTCAGGTGGCCGGCGCCATGGATCAAATTTGCCCGCCGCCCCAACCCTATCCAGGCATGCCCCAGTACCCGGTCAGCCCTGGCATGGGTATGGGACCCGGTATGATGCCTGGGTGCCCGAAGCCCGGCGATTGTCCGCCTCCCGGATGGCCCATATCTCCCGGCATGGGCATGGGCCCGATGCCCGGCGGCCCCATGATGCCGCCCGGTATGATGGAGGTCAAAGACGTTAAAGAGGAAGAAAAAGAAAAATAATAACGGGTCGTTACTGTAAAGAATAAGCCGTCACCATGACGGCTTATTCTTTGACTTGGAGTTATTCCAACACCTGCAGGGTCACAACAGCGGCATCGACTGTAACTTTGGGAATTTCTTTCGTTCCGTAATCAAAGGTACTGTCAAAGGTAACGGTTTGCCCGGGTTCCAGTCTTTTTCCCTGGGACAGTATAAGGTGCCTGGCGTCAAAAACCTCTGCGTCTCCCGTAAGGATTAGCTTGACTTCAACGGAAGTTACCGGATATTCAGAGGTGTTTTTTATGTTACCAGAAACTCTCAGCCAGCCCGCCTCTTGATGGCTGACCACAGATTCAATTTTGACTTTGCTGACAACGGCATCTAACTTTACTGGCTGCTTATCGGACTTTTTGAGTAGACACCCTTGTAGAAGAAAAACCGACAATAAAAGTAAAGCCAGTTTGATTATTTTGGCATTATTCACCAAAATCCCCCCTGACTTTATCATATCATAATCAATAAGCTCACATGCGCAATTTTTAGGGTGGCTGCCGGTAATTTTTATACTTTAGCCGCCGGGAAAACTCTGGACCGCAGTCCGGGGATGAAAGGCGGCTTGGTTTTTAAGTATTGAGTATTTTCTTTTGAGTATGGTAAATTTTAGATATGGATAAGGTTAAATCAACAAGACATTCACGATACCATATTAACTATCACATAGTGTGGATACCCAAGTACCGGCGCAAGGTATTAGTCGGGCATGTGGCATCCAGGGCAAAAGAAATTCTTCGGCAGGTAGCAAAGGCAATGGCGTGGGAAATTGTTGCCCTTGAGGTAATGCCAGACCACGTCCACTGGGGAGTCGTCACGGTAAATAGTGGAATCATACACTAAATAATAGGAAATGAGGTTTGGTTTATGAGTTCACATCTTAAACATGTTACCATCTATACAGACGGCGCCTGCTCCGGCAATCCGGGACCCGGCGGTTATGGGGTGGTGATGCTGTACAAAGACCACCGCAAAGAACTGTCCGGGGGGTTCCGGGATACCACCAACAACCGGATGGAATTACTTGCCGCCATCGTAGCACTGGAAAATCTTAAAGAAAGATGCAGTGTCACCCTCTATACCGACTCCCAGTATTTATACAATGCCATGGAAAAAGGGTGGGCCAAAAAGTGGCGGGCCAACGGCTGGATGCGCAACCCCAAAGAGCCCGCTTTAAATGCGGATCTCTGGGAGAGGTTGTTAAAGCTGTGCGAGTACCATCATGTTAAGTTCGTTTGGGTGAGGGGGCATGCAGGCAACCCGGAAAATGAACGCTGCGACCGGCTGGCGGTGGAAGCAGCCAAACAACCGGATTTGCCGCCTGATCCCCGGTAAAAATCATAAAGGGACAGGGGCAAATAGCCCGCTATCCCTAAATAAACATAAAGGGATCGGATTGGCGTTTGGTTAATTCAAACGTAACGTCCAGCTTATTTTGCCGGCAGGCCTTAACCAGTTTGTCTTGCAGTTCCGGCAATATCAAATGTTCGGTGGCAAAGTGGCCGGCGTCAATAAAATTCAAGCCGGCTGCCAGCATATCCTGGGCCGTATGGTACTTGATATCGCCTGTGATGAACACATCCGCCCCCCTGGCGGCGGCAACAGGCCACAGTTCTCCCCCGGAACCGCCACAAACAGCCACCCTGCGGACATCCCTCCACATACCGCCGCCCACTTTTACGGTGGCCAGACCCAGGGCTTCTTTGACGGAAATAATAAAGTCGGCAAAACTTTTTTGCTCTTTCAAATTACCGATTCTGCCAAGACCGGAGGAACCAACCCGGTTTTCCAGCGGATAGAGGTCATAGGCCACCTCTTCATAGGGGTGCGCCTCCATCATAGCTTTCAGTACGGTCTTTACTTTGGCGGCTGGGACAATGGTCTCCAGGCGGATTTCCTCTACCTTTTCCAGTTGACCCTGCCGTCCGATGTAGGGATTGGTTCCTGCCAGGGGACGGAAGGTGCCTGTACCCTGAACCTGGAAGGTACAATCGCTGTAGTTCCCCAGCCAACCGGCGCCGGCCTCTGAAACAGCCTGCCGCACGGCTTCCACATGATCCACCGGCACAAAAACCGCCAGTTTGCAATATTTCTCCCCTTTGGACGGGTGCATAATTTCTGAATTTGTCAGGCCGAGGCGTTCCGCCAGCAGCTCATTGACGCCACCGGCAGCGCTGTCCAAATTGGTATGGGCAGCATAAACTCCGATATTATTTTTAATGAGCTCGGCCACTAGGGCGCCCCGGGGCTCATCCAACCGGATACTTTTGATCCCTTTCATAAACAGCGGGTGATGGCAGATAATTAAATCGATATCTTTCTCCCGGGCCTCCCGCAGGATCACGTCATCCACGTCCAGTGCCAGCAGCACTTTTTTTACTTTAGCCCGGGGGTCCCCAAGCTGCCAGCCGCTGTTATCCCATTCCTCCGCCAGCCAGCGGGGGGCAAGCCCCTCGATAATATCGGTTATATCCTTGGCAGTTGCCATGCTCCTGTCAACCCCCTATCTCACTCATATTATTTTTATCATTTTGCAGAGACTTTGCCAACTTCTCCAGTTCCGCCAATCTTTCTTTGATCCCGGCGGCTTTTTCCCTGGCCGCCGGTTGACTGCTTTGTTGCAAACCCTCCAGAACGCGCCGGTATTTTTGTCTCAGTCTTTGTAAATGTTCCGTCAATAAAGGATGTCTTTTCTCCCATAACCTGGGGCCTATTTCCAGCATCAGCTGGTCTTTGATCTCCTCGTGTCCTCTCTCTGCCGCCACCGCCAGGTACAGCCTGCCATCCTCCAGCAACAGGGTTTCATCCACAATGGTCCATCCATGCTGTAACAAAAATTGCCGCAGCTCCTTTTCATCGGCCATGGGCTGCAAGATCAGCCTGCGGGCGCCGGCCGCCACTTCCGGAGAAGCCTGTAAAATATCCCTGATGGTACCTCCGCCCATGCCGGCAATGACGATGGTATCCGCTTCCCCCGGCCGGAGCACCTGCAAACCGTTCCCCAGACGAAGATCGATCTTATCTACCGCCCGGTACCGGTGGACGTTGGCGCGGGCCGCTTCCAGGGGGCCCCGGCGAATATCGGCAGCGATAGCCCTGGGTGAAATACCGGTCAAAACAAGGTAAACAGGCAGGTAACCGTGGTCTGTGCCAATATCAGCCACGATACTTCCGCCGGGTACGTAGTTTGCCAGGATCTTTAAACGATTGCTGATTGTAATCATTCTGAAATCCTTACCTTTCTAACAGCTTATTTCGCTGGCGAACCCTCAAACTCCTTTTATTTCTAAGCTTTTCCTTAAAAGCATAGCCATTTTTCAATATATTATTAATTCGACAACCTTCGCCGGGATGCAGCCCCACAAAAAAGCTCCGGGTCAGTAAACCCGGAGAGCAGGTATCAGGACAGGCGCGGTTCTAACATACATCACTTTTAAATTTTCCTATATGTTGCTGCAAATCCTGAGCCAGTTGGTCCAGGACGCCGGCGGAAGAAGCCACCTGCTGGACCGCTGCCGATTGCTGTTGAACAGCAGCGGCAATTTCCGAACTGTTGGCCGTGGCCCGGGAGCAGGCTGCCGCCACCGCCCGAGACTGTTCCACCAGGGAATCCACCAGCGTTTTAATATAATGAAACTTTTCGCCCGTTTCATCGATTAATTGATGCCCGGTCTTTACTTCATTTAGCCCTTCACCCATGCTGTAAATGACATCCCGGGACTGCTCGGTAATTTCCTGGATAATCTTTTCTACGTCTTTGGCCGCCTGGTTGGACCTGTCCGCCAGTTTGCGGACCTCTTGGGCCACCACCGAAAAGCCCCGGCCGTGTTCCCCAGCCCTGGCCGCTTCAATGGCCGCGTTTAAGGCCAGCAGGTTGGTCTGTTCCGCGATATCGCCAATAAGCTGCACAAACTTGCTAATGTCCTCAATCTTATGCCCCAAACTACCGGTATCCCCTGCCAGATTCTCCACCATGCTATGTAAGACCCGCATTTGCTGAACCGCCCGCAGCACAACTTGCTGGCCCTCTTCGGCAGCCCGGGAGGCTTGCTGGGAATAATCGGCGGCCTCCTGGGCAATGGCACTCAAATCCTTGAGTGAATAAGCCAGCTGTTCCACTTGGTCGTTGGCTCCCTGCAGGGAGGCGCTGGTTTCTTCTGAAGACATGTTGAGGGTTTTACTGGAATCGATAAGCTGCCCGGCAACTTTATAGGTTTGACCCATGAGCTGCCTGAAGTTCTGCAGCATGGTGTTAAAGCTGTGACCCAGCCTGGCCACCTCATCGTTGCCCTGGACGTGAAAATCTCTGGTTAGATCCCCCTGGGCCACCACAGTCATATGTTCAGAGATCCGGTTGAGGGGCCTGAGGATTTTACCGATTAACCAGTACATAATCAATCCCATCACCAGCAGCGAAAGAACCAGGTGAACGGCGCTGTCTTTGAGCACCTTATCCAACTGCCTTAATACCTCTGTGCGGTCAAGATTGGCCTTCACATAACTGATGGGCTGACCGCTGTAGTCATAAATGGGAATGATCAGCACAGCCGATGATGCGCCGTTTAGGTACACCAGATGATATCCCTTGCCGGACATGGCTTTCTTTACCTCTCCGGCATCCACCGCCAAAGGGTCCTTGCCGGTTGTTCCGGCCAGGGGTTTGTCTTTGTCAACCTTTTGCCAGGCCACACCGGTACTGGCGTAGGGGTACATAAAGAATTCCCCTCCGCATTGTTCTTTCCAGCGGGCCAGCAGCTTGGAATCAAAGCCCATGCCGTATTCAGCGCTTCCGACATGTTCGCCCTGGTAATAAACCGGGGCAACAACCCGGAAGCCGTAGCCCCCCCGTCCTTCCTCCAGCCCGGCCACCCATTTCTTTTCTTTGTTGCTTTGCACAACGGTGGCCCGGAAGGACGACAAATCATCCCCAAATTTTTCCGGTTGGTGAAGGCGCAGGAAGGAAGTGGCCGGCGGTACATGAAATTGAATTTGTTCTATGCCGTCCCTTTTGGCCTGTTCAAAGACCGGCGCAGTGAGCCGGAAAAGTTCCTCCCTGTTCCTCTCGGCAAAGGCCTTCTGGATATCCGGCATATGAATCACAGCACTGAGGCCCATCCTGGCGGAGGCAAACACCGCCTCCAGGTCATTCCTGACAATGGACTCGATGTTACGGTAGCGGACCTGCTCCTGATGTAAAATGGCGTCTCTCATTTGCCGGTACCCCAGCGTCACCATTGTAACCAGGGAGATGCTCACCAGCATGACCAGGGGAATTAATAACTTTGTTTTAACACTTTGCAGCACCCACCGCACCCCTTACTGTTACCTATTTAGGAAATTTTTAACCTTTTATTCCATATAATATTAAATTATCATTAATGTCCCGGCCCTATATGTCATGTTTATTGCCAAAATACTGTAAACCTGGCGACAATTTTTTGCAAAATAAGCCCCTGTCTAAATGTAGACAGAGGCTTGCTGACCTGATATTAAAACAAAATGCCAACAGGCGTGGGTACTTCCAAAAACATTGTGAATGTGCCATAAATCGCTGCGGTTAGAAGGATCGCAAAAAGACTATTTTAATTGTTTTTCCTTGGTGGAATGATGTCCCGGCAATAAATACAGGGATGCCGTAAGACCCTGGCCGGTATCGGGCTGCTGGAGGTTAAACACGGGGTCGGCATTTTCGTTGCCACGCCGGACGGCATCACCATCGGGCGCCATCTCTCCAATTCAAGTTAGGGACGGTTCTTAACTTGAATTCGACAAATTGTCGAATTCAAGTTAAGAACCGTCCCTAACTTGAATTGTAAAAACCTCACTGTAAACAGTGAGGTTTCAATGGTGGGCGATGACGGGATCGAACCGCCGACATCCTGCTTGTAAGGCAGGCGCTCTCCCAGCTGAGCTAATCGCCCTGATATATGGTGACCCCTACGGGATTCGAACCCGTGTTACCGCCGTGAAAGGGCGGTGTCTTAGACCACTTGACCAAGGGGCCGATTCTCACATATTATTTGGTGGGCCCACCAGGACTCGAACCTGGAACCCGCCGGTTATGAGCCGGATGCTCCACCATTGAGCTATAGGCCCGATGTTTTGGCTCCCCGAGCAGGACTCGAACCTGCAACCTACCGGTTAACAGCCGGTTGCTCTACCATTGAGCTATCGAGGAGCATCACCACGAAAATTATTATACTAAAACAACATTGTGAGGTCAACCTTATATTTTTGTTTTATCCCCTATTTTTTTAACTTTTATGTTAAACATGTGTTTTAATCCAGGTAATCCTTGAGTTTTTTGCTGCGGCTGGGGTGCCGGAGTTTGCGCAAGGTCTTGGCTTCGATCTGGCGAATGCGTTCCCTGGTCACGCCAAATTTTTGACCCACTTCTTCCAGTGTTCTGGCACGGCCGTCATCCAGCCCGAAGCGCAGGCGCAAAACTTTTTGCTCCCGGTCGGTAAGGGTCTTCAAGACTTCATCCAGCTGTTCCCGCAGCAGAGTAAAGGATGCTTCCTCCGCGGGGGCTCGGGCATCCGCGTCTTCAATGAAGTCTCCCAGGTGAGAGTCTTCTTCCTCACCAATGGGGGTCTCCAGGGATACGGGCTCTTGAGCGATCTTCATGATTTCCCGTACTTTTTCGCTGGAGATATCCATCTCCTTGGCGATTTCCTCGGGGGTTGGTTCTCTGCCCAGTTCCTGCAGCAGTTGTCGGGAAACCCGGATCAGTTTGTTAATGGTCTCCACCATATGGACCGGAATACGAATGGTCCGGGCCTGGTCGGCGATGGCCCTGGTAATTGCCTGGCGAATCCACCAGGTGGCATAGGTACTAAATTTATATCCCTTACGGTAATCAAACTTCTCCACCGCTTTAATCAAGCCAAGGTTGCCTTCCTGGATCAAATCCAGGAACAGCATGCCCCTGCCCACATAACGCTTGGCGATGCTGACAACCAACCGTAAATTAGCCTCGGCCAGGCGGCGCTTTGCCTCCTCATCTCCCTGCTCCATACGCTTGGCCAGCTCCACCTCTTCTTCGGGAGACAGCAGGGGGACCCGGCCTATCTCCTTGAGGTACATTCTTACCGGGTCGTCAATACCAATACCCTCGGGAATGGTGAGGTCAACTTCCACCTCTTCAGGCGGGGCGTCAACGGTGTCGTCTACTTCCAGTGGCTCCAAATCGGTGGTTTCAGGGACGACTTCAATACCCATGGCGGCAATTTTTTCATAAATGTCATCAATTTGATCCGGCGACAGTTCAGTACCCTGCAGGGTATCCATGATTTCCGTATAGGTTAGAACGCCTCGTTTTTTGCCCTTTTCGATCAGTTCTTTAACTTGTTCTACTTTTGTTTCGTCCCTCATGTTGCCACTCCCCTTTCGGGCCACTCGGTTTTATTCATAGTCATGTGAATCTGGCGACTGAGACTGCGGACTTTTTCAGTGTCGCCGGCCCTTTCGGCCGCTGCCAACTGTGCCAGCAGATTTTCCAGTCTGGCCTTTTCACTGGACTTCTTGATGGTAGTAATGAAATCTGTTACCATTTGATCAATATTTTCCCCGGGTATTTCCTGTACCAGAATACTGCTTAAAACCCTTTGACGGGGTTCGTCCAGTAAATCAAACAATCCGGAAAGGGGCTGTTCTACGCCGCTTGCCAGGTAAGCATCGAAAATCCCTTGATAATCTCGGTTTTGAAAGAACTCCCGGCCCAACTCCGCCACAATTCGTTCCAACCACACCTTGTTTTCCAAAGCAAATCGAAGGATCCCTGCCTCAGCATGGGAACGGGCATCCCTAGGCTGGGCGGTTGACAAAGAATTTGACGTGCTCGCTATATTATGGCTATTTTTTACAGAATTATCCCCAATTTGGGATATTTTTCTGGTATTTTTCCTGAATGATTTAATTTCCTCCAGCACGGTCTCCCAATTCACCTGTAAAACCGTGGCCGTTTGTTTGATGGCTTCTTCTAATTCAATTGGACTGGCCACAGCAGCCAAGTTAGGTAACACCTCCTGAAGGACTTTCCTTTTGTTTTGCAGCCCATATGTTTTAACTGCCTGCATCAGCTTATACTGTACCAGGGGGACAGCATTTTCAATAATCTTTTGCCAGCCAGCCAGGCCGTTTTTCTGGATGAATTCATCGGGATCCTTGGCCCCGGGGATGGTGGCAATGCGAACCTGACATCCTGAATTCTGCAGTATTTCAGCGGCCCGGACGGCTGCCTTGACACCGGCGGCGTCCGCATCATAGGCAATGACCACGTCATGGGTGTAAGCCATTAATAATTTGGCCTGATCCCTCGTGAAGGCGGTTCCTAAAGAAGCAACGGCATTGGTGACACCATGCTGGTAGGTGGAAACAACATCCATATAGCCTTCCATCAAAACGGCATAACCAATCTCTCGGATACCTTTCCGGGCAATATGAAGACCGTATAAAAGCTGGCCTTTATTAAAAAACTCACCTTCGGGAGAGTTCAGGTATTTGGGATTGTCATCTCCCATGGTCCTGCCGCCGAACCCCACCACTCGCCCCTGGCTGTCCCAAATGGGGAACATCACCCTGTTTCTGAACCGGTCGTAACAACCTCCGGTCTCCCTGGTTTGCGCCAGCCCCAGCTTAACCATTTCTTCTTCTCTGATTCCCCTGGCAGCCAAAAATTTGATCAGGTTATCCCAACCGGGGGGCGCATAACCCAATTGAAAGGTTTCTCTGGCAGCGCCTGACAGGTTGCGTGACTCCAGGTACTGAAGGGCCCTGGCGCCAATGTCTTTGCCCAGCAGGATACGATAAAAATCCCTGACCAGGCCGTATATTTTAAAGGCCCTGTCTTTTTTTCCCTGACGCGCCAGCTCCGCGGGCGACGCTTCCTCCGGAACCTCAACTCCCACCTTGGCGCCCAGGGATTTGACTGCGTCCGGGAAAGAAAGACCCTCCACCATCATGAGAAATTTAAAGACATTTCCTCCGACACCGCAGCCAAAGCAGTGAAAGGCCTGCTTTTCAGGGCTGACGGTAAAGGAAGGTGTCTTTTCCTGGTGAAAGGGGCAAAGGGCCAGATAATTTTTGCCACGCTTTTCCAAACGGACATACCGGGAAACAACTTCAACAATATCGGATCTTTGTCTGATTTCTTCAATAACGGCATCCGGGATCCGTCCTGCCATAAAAACCACCCTTCTACCGCAAATACTTAACGTTTTCTCTGTCCGAGGGTGCTTTTCCTGCCACTGGAAGAAACCCGAATCTGAACTACAGTTTAAAGTTTATTCGCTGTTGCTAAAAAATTTCCTGCAACGCTTCGACATTTTTTCTTACGGCAATAGCTTTATTATTACCAATATTTACAATCAATATAGCATCACCGGTTATCCCAGGGGAAAACCTTTGGGAATAAACAATTTTTTATACTGGGCAACCGCAAACCGGTCGGTCATACCTGCAATATAATCCACCACTACCCTGGCTATGCCTTCCTGCTCCACCCTGCTTAGCAGGTAATCCGGCAGCAAATGGGGGTGTTCTACATAGTACAAATAGAGCCCTTCCACCACATGCCGGGCTTTATCCTCCTCTTTTTTGGCCTCTGAACCAATATATACATGATCAAACATAAAGGTTCTCAATCTGTCCATGGCCTCCTGCACTGCCGGGCTCATGGTGATTTCCGGTTTGCCCATGCTTGATTGAACCAAATCCAGAACCATGGTATTGATCCGCTGGCTGTGGCTTGCACCCAGCACCCGTAAGCACTCCCCGGGCAGGTCCTGCTGGTTCAATACGCCGGCCCGCAAGGCATCGTCGATGTCGTGATTGATATAAGCAATGCGGTCGGCGATCCTGACAATCTGCCCTTCCAGGGTTACGGGTTTGCGAGGCCCGGTATGGTTTAAAATGCCGTCCCTCACTTCATAGGTGAGGTTCAGGCCCTTTTGGCCCTCTAACAGTTCCACCACCCGGAGGCTTTGTTCATTATGTTTAAACCCGGGAGCGTAAACCCTGTCCAGCACCTGTTCCCCGGCGTGACCGAAGGGGGTGTGTCCCAGGTCATGCCCTAGGGCGATGGCCTCGGTTAAATCTTCATTGAGGCCCAGAGCTTTGGCACAGGTCCTGGCGATTTGCGCCACTTCCAGGGTATGGGTCAGCCTGGTGCGGTAATGGTCCCCCTCGGGAATAATAAATACCTGTGTTTTTAGTTTTAGACGACGGAATGCCTTGGAATGAATAATGCGGTCCCGGTCTCGCTGAAAAACTGTGCGGACCGGGCAGGGTTCTTCGGAACGTTCTCTCCCTCTGCTCATACTGCTCCGGCAGGCATAGGGTGACAGGTTTTTGTTTTCCAATTCTTCAGTCCGCAGCCTGATATCCATAAGTTAATCCTGCCCCTTTTTCCTTTCTCGTAAAGGAGCGGTGGCCTGGGCTACTTCAGCCACCCGGCGCCCCAAAATGCGGCAGCGTTTTGCCGCCTCGGGATCATCTTTGGCCGGTCTCTGGGCGCTGGCCCCGTGATGGCCGGCATCGTCGCCAAAGGCCCCATCCCCCACAACGGTCATGCCATGCACCAGCATGATATCCTGCAGAGCCCTGACGGTGCTTTCCTGTCCGCCAAACCGGGAAGCGCCCACGGATACCGCTGCGCCCACCACATCCACCAGGGCCTTTTCCTTTCGCAAAGCCCTGCTTTTATCCCACAGAAGTTTTAACGGTGATGCAACGGTGCCAAAATAAACCGGACTCCCCAGTATGATGCCGTCCGCGGATTTAATCAAATCGAATAAATCTCCCAGCGGGGTGCCTTGATAGCAAACACCGGCACAGGGATTGGTGCAGGCATCGCAAAATAATTTCCGGGGCGTTTTGACAATATCCGCCACATGAACCAGCCTGGTGGCGGCCCCCATTTCACCGGCGCCTTCCAGGGCCTGATTCAGCATAAACGCTGTATTGCCATTGGTATGGGGACTGCCGTTTAGTGCAAGTATGAGCATAAATTAACCTCCTCATTTGCGAAGTGAGAGGTGAGGCGTTAGAGGTAAGAAAAATATAGAAATTGCATGTTTATAAGAACTTATGCCGGAGAGTTTATGATTAGACCCCCGTTAACTCAAGGGTACCGTGGCAAGTGTGGTATAAATAGGTCCTTGAGGCGTGAGGGTGCTTTGTATAAGATGAATGGCCGTGACTTGCCACTCTTCCCGTAGCGTCTGTTTTTGTTTCTCAATTTCCCTGACCAGAGGATCCATCTCCCCAAATTGCCTGGGCCGGCCAAGGGTTAAATGAGGGGAATATGGGCGCCCTTCCAGGGGAAAACCCAATTTATGTAATTCTTGTTCCAAGGAACCCTGCAGGGCCAGCAGGATGTCCTTTTCTCCCCCCAGGCCTGCCCAGACCACCCTAGGCTTTCCTCTGGGCGGAAAGGTGCCTAGGCCGCTAAGGTTTAGTTTAAAGGAAGAAAAGCCAATACAGCACCGGCCCATGGCTTGCACAATGTCACGAACCTGACAGTCCGGGGTTTCTCCTAAAAACTTCAGGGTAACATGGAAATAATCCCTGGCAACCCACTTTACATCGGCCCCGGTATGCCGCAGCGCATCCTGTACTTTTACCAACTGTTCCTTTAATCCGTCGGGAAGATGAATGGCGATAAACAGCCTCAGTTTGTTCATAAAACCCTGCCTTCCTTTGATACAGGTTAATTCGACGGACCCCAAAATAAATCCTTTTGACCAGGAATAGTTTTGAATAAGCCCATGTACCTGTAGTAAACAGATTTTGTTTCTAATATTGCCATGTATTGCAATGTTTTCAACCTTGGGCAGAACAGAAATTAAGATTCCCCGTGATCGTAATGGCGAGTTTGAGCAACGAGTTTTTACCACAACAAGAAAACAGGGCAACCCGGGCTGCCCTGTTTCCTTTATTTGCATAGGACTATTTTACTTTCAAACTTCGAATTTCGCTTCCTTTGTTAGCTGTTTCTTACTTTCGCCTGGGCCGCTGCCAACCTGGCGATGGGTACACGGTAGGGTGAGCAGCTAACATAGTTCAGGCCGATGAGGTGACAGAATTCAACCGAACTGGGTTCTCCGCCATGCTCGCCGCAGATGCCGATTAACAGGTCGGGTTTCACCCGGCGGGCGTTTTCCACCGTCCACTGCATGAGCTTGCCGACGCCCTTGCGATCCAGCACAATGAAAGGATTGTCGGCCAGGATTTTCTTTTCCAGGTAGGGCTGCATGAATTTGCCCTCGGCGTCGTCCCGGGAGAAGCCCAGGGTGGTTTGCGTCAGGTCGTTGGTGCCGAAGGAGAAGAATTCCGCCTGGGTGGCAATTTCGTCAGCCAGCAGCGCTGCCCTAGGCACCTCAATCATGGTGCCCACGGTGTAATGGAAGTTCACGCCGGTGGCTTCTTTTACTTCTTCCGCTACACTTTCCACCAGTTTACGCAGGTATGCCAGTTCTTTTACATCAATCACCAGAGGAATTTCCACCTCCGGTTCAACCTGGTAGCCTTCCTTCACCAAACGGGCAGTGGCCTGGAAAATGGCCCTGGCCTGCATGGCGTAAACTTCCGGCCAGGTAATGCCAAGGCGGCAGCCCCGGTGCCCCAGCATGGGGTTGAACTCGGACAGGGAACGGACCTTGCGCAGCAGGTCTTCCTTTTGTTTGAGTTCCGCCGGATCACCGTCGGTCATCAGCTTGAGACGGCTGATTTCCACCGCCAGTTCCTCCGCATTGGGCAGGAATTCGTGCAGCGGCGGGTCCAGCAGGCGAATGCATACCGGCAGGCCCTCCATGGCCTTTAAAATGCCATAGAAGTCGCCTTCCTGCATGGGCAGCAACTTGGCCAGGGCCTCCGCCCTTTCTTCCGGATCGGTGGCCAGAATCATTTGCTGTACAATGGGCAAACGGTCCTGGGCCATAAACATGTGCTCAGTACGGGTCAATCCAATACCCTCGGCGCCAAATTCCCTGGCTTTGGCGGCATCCTCCGGCGTGTCGGCATTGGCCCGGACGCCCAGTGTACGGATTTCATCAGCCCACTGCAACAGTTTCTGGAACTCCGGCGACAGCTCGGGCTCAATCATGGGAACTTCGCCCAGCATGACCTGACCGGTGGAGCCGTCAATAGAAATAACGTCGCCGTCCTTCACCACAATATCTCCAACAAAAAATTGTTTGTTTTCGTAATCAATCTTAATGGCTTCGCAGCCGCAGACACAGGGTTTACCCATGCCCCGGGCCACAACGGCGGCGTGGCTGGTCATGCCGCCCCGGGAAGTCAGAATCCCCTGGGCCGCCACCATACCGTGAATATCATCCGGGGTGGTTTCGGTCCCTACCAGGATGACCTTTTTGCCCTGTTGGCTCAGGCTTTCCGCCAGGTCCGCATTAAACACAACGGCGCCGGAGGCAGAACCGGGGGAAGCGGGCAAACCTTTGGCAATAACATTTAATTTGGCATTGGGGTCAATGCGGCGGTGCAGCAGCTGGTCCAACTGGGCGGGATCAACACGGGTGATGGCGGTTTCTTTGGTAATAATACCTTCTTCGACCATTTCCACCGCAATGCGAATGGCTGCCTGGGCAGTGCGCTTGCCGTTGCGGGTCTGCAGCATCCATAATTTATTGCGTTCAATGGTAAACTCTATGTCCTGCATATCTTTATAATGGTTTTCCAGGAGGGTGCAGATGCGGACAAACTGCTGATAGACATCCGGCATTTCTTCCTGTAGCCTGTCAATGGGCCGGGGGGTACGAATACCTGCCACCACGTCTTCTCCCTGGGCGTTGGTCAGAAATTCTCCGTAGAGAACCTTTTCACCGGTGGAGGGGTTACGGGTAAAGGCCACACCGGTACCGCAATCATCGCCCATGTTGCCGAACACCATGGCCTGCACGTTGACAGCGGTTCCCAGGTCGTCGGGAATTTTGTGAATCCGGCGGTAAACAATGGCACGGTCATTTTCCCAGGAATTGAATACTGCATAGATGGCTTTGTAGAGCTGTTCTTTGGGATCCTGCGGGAAATCCTGACTGGTCTCTTTGCGAACGATAAACTTGTATTTTTCAATCACTTCCTGCCAGTCTTCAGCAGTTAATTGGTTGTCGTACTGAACGTTTCTCTTGTATTTTTGCTCCTCTAAAACAGCCTCAAATTTGTGATGCTCGATGCCAAGTACCACATTGCCAAACATTTGAATAAAGCGGCGATAGCAATCATAGGCCCAGCGGGGATTGCCGCTGCCGGCGGCCAGGCCGATGACGGTCTGGTCGTTGAGGCCCAGGTTCAGTACGGTGTCCATCATCCCCGGCATGGAGATGACCGCGCCTGAGCGGACAGAGACCAGGAGAGGTCCGTTGGGATCGCCGAATTTTTTGCCCAGGGTTTGCTCCAACCAGGCGACCTTTTCCGCCACTTCTTCTTCCATGCCCGCGGGAAATTTGCGCCCGGCTATGTAAAATTCTTTACAAGCCTCGGTGGTAATGGTAAAGCCCGGGGGGACCGGCAGACCAATATTGGTCATCTCCGCCAGGTTCGCGCCTTTACCGCCCAAAAGGCCTTTCATATCAGCTCTTCCTTCAGAAAACGTATACACGTATTTTCTGTTCGCCAATTCAATTCCCCTCCATTTATTCTCACTTCTAACTTCTCACATCTCACTTCTCATTTATGTCGTTCGCCCCGGTAATAAATCTCCAGCACTTTACTGGCAGTTTCTTCCACTGCTTTATTGGTGACATCGATGACCGGGCAGCCAACCCGCTTCATAATCCCCTCAGCATATTCCAATTCCTTAAGAATACGCTCCGGACTGGCGTAATCCGCATGGGAGGTAAGGCCGAGGGTTTTCAACCGCTCGGTACGAATAATGTTTAACTGCTGGGGCTTAATGGTTAAGCCGATGACCTTGTGAGGCGGCAGATTGAAAATCTCCTGGGGTGGCGCCACTTCCGGCACCAGCGGAACATTGGCCGCTTTAATCCGTTTGTGGGCCAAGTACATGCTCAGGGGTGTCTTGGAAGTTCGGGACACCCCTAAGATCACCAAATCTGCCCTGAGAATGCCCCGGGGGTCCTTGCCGTCATCATATTTAACGGCAAATTCAATGGCCTCAACCCGCCGGAAATACTCCTCATCCAGCTTGCGCACCAGGCCCGGTTCCAATTTGGGCGGACCGGAAGTGATCAGGGTCAGGGCATCCAAAAAAGGACCCATGATATCCACCGTAGGAATATGATGCCGGTCGGCTTCCCGCACCAAAACCTCCCGCAGTTCCGGCAGAACCAAGGTAAAGGCAATAATACAGTTTTGTCCCTGGGCCTCGTCAATAATATCCACGATATCCTGGGGATCATTTACATAGGGAACCCGGCGAATCTGCACGTTGCCACCGTTAAACTGGCTGACGGCGGCCTTGGCCACCAGTTCCGCTGTTTCACCAATGGAATCGGATACGATGTAAACCACCGGATTGTCGTCTTTCGGCGCAATAATGGCTAACCCCTCCTCAAGACCCTTCTCCCAATTCAACAAAGAGCCGGGTTACGTTGGTCTTAGAAAATCTTCCAATGACCTCATAATCTTTATCTTTGGCGCCTTGAACAGCTCTCACCACCGGCAGGGAATCAACCTCATGGGTTAACAGCTTGTGGGCTGCCAGCCAGACTGAATCGTTTTCAAAGGTCATATGGACGTTGGGCATGCGGGTCATAATGACGCCCACCGGCAGCTTATGAATGTCATGCCCTCCCAAGGTGGTTTTCAGCAGGTCCTTGCGGGACACAACTCCCTCCAGCAGGCCGCCTTCCCGGACAACGTACAGGGTCCCTACGTCCTCAATAAACATGGTAACCACTGCGTCATAAACGGTGCAGTTCTCGGGCACCACAATGGGGACCGATTTAACATCCCCCACCTTGATGCGGGTGATTCTATCCGCCAGCACCCGGTCCGCAGCCTTGCCGCTGTAAAAATATCCGACCCTCGGACGGGCCTCCAGTAACCCTGCCATGGTAAGAATGGATAAATCAGGTCTCAGGGTCGCTCTGGTCAGGTTGAGCTTTTCCGCAATTTGCTCACCGGTGATGGGACCATGCTTTTTAACAATTTCTATAATGGTTTCCTGCCGCTTGGAAAGTTCCATCCCCTCACCCACCAACCTCAAATGTAACATACTAATTAAGAAGCCAACACTTATAATATATAATATTTTTCGTAAAAAATCCCTACTTTTGTGAAATTTTTTTGGTCATTTTTTAATAATTATTTTGCCTCAACCACAATTTTACTGAAATCTGCCACGCTTTTACTTAAGTCCACCAGTCTTCTTAACAGGGCCAAGCGATTGTTCTTTACCGCCTCGTCTTCTACCATGACCATGACATTTTCAAAGAAGGCGTCCAGGGGTTTCTGGACCGTGGCAATACGTTGCAACGCGGTGGCATAATCCCTGTTTTCCAGGAGCGGCTGCACTTCTGTTTGGAGAACTGACAACCGGCTGTACAATTCCTGTTCCGACGGATGCTCGAGGCGAGCTTCCTGAATGTCTGTAGAAGCTGCATGTTTGGCCAGGCTGTTGGCCCGGTTAAAGGCCGTCATCAGAGCGCCGAAAGCCGGCAGTTCCCGGAAGGAGGCCACGGCCAGCCCTCTGTCCACCACATCGGCTAGGTCGTCAAAGCCGGCGGCCAGCACCGCTTCCACGGTATCATAGGAGAGACCTCTGTCGCTGAGGATACCTTTCAGACGTTGCTTAAAGAACTCTTCGATTTCACCGGTTACCTGTGCCAGGTCATGCTTTAATTCCACTTCTTCGCCATAACCCTGGTAAGCCCAGGCAATGAGTTGCTTGAGTGAAAGGTGGATTTTACCTTCAATTAAAATGTGACAAATTCCCAGTGCCTGGCGGCGCAGAGCATAAGGGTCCTGGGAACCGGTGGGCTGGATGCCGATGGCAAAGCAACCGACAATGGTATCCATTTTGTCGGCCAGGCTCAAGACTCGGCCCGCCAGTGTCTCAGGCAGGCGGTCACCGGCAAAACGGGGCAGGTAATGCTCAAAGATGGCCTCAGCCACCACCGGATCCTCCCCGTTGCGCAGGGCGTATTCGCGTCCCATTTCACCCTGCAATTCCGGAAACTCGTAGACCATGTTGGTGACCAGGTCTGCCTTGGCCAGCAGGGCTGCCCGCTGAATTTTTTCCTTTTCCTGTTCATCGGCGCCCAGTTCCCCGGCCAGGTGGTCCGCCAGGGCGCCGATACGGTCCACTTTGTCGGCAATGGAGCCGAGGCCCTCCAGAAAAACTATTTTCTTCAGGCCGTTTACCCTGCCGGCCAGGGGCTGCTTCAAATCCTCTTCAAAGAAGAAAGCGGCATCGGCCAGGCGGGCCCGCAGTACCTTTTCATTACCGGCCGTCACAATTTCTATATATGCTTTGGTACCGTTTCTTACGGCAATAAATTTGTTTAAAAGTTTTCCATCCTTCCCTAATACCGGGAAATAACGCTGGTGTTCCCGCATGGGAGTCACCAAAACCACAGCGGGAAGTTTCAAATAGTCCGGGTCAAAGCTGCCGCACAGGGCAGTGGGCCACTCAATGATGTTGGTAATCTCATCCAGCAGGTCTTCGTCCATCTCCACCACGCCACCTTCGGCAGCGGCTAACTCCTGTACCTGTTGCCAAATGATTTCCTTACGCTCGGCGGGGTCCACCAGCACATAGGCAGCCCGTATTTTGGTAAAGTAGTCCGTAGGATTTAAGACAGACAATTCTCCGGTGGACAGAAAGCGATGACCATAGGTAGAGCGGCCCGCTGTTAAACCCGCCAGCTCAAAGGGTATCACTTCTTCTCCGAACAGGGAAAGCAGCCAGCGGATGGGGCGGGCAAAGCGGAGTTCCAAATTCCCCCAACGCATGGGTTTAGGAAAATGCAGACCGGTGATCAGGCCGGGACAAATTTCAGCCAGCACCTGGGCGGTGGGCCGGCCTTCCTCCCGTTTCAAGGCATAAAGATATTCCACCTGGCCGATGTTGCGGACCACCAGGTCCTCCAGGCCAACCCCCTGGGAGCGGATAAAACCTAAAATGGCTTTGGTGGGATTGCCGTCCACATCATAGGCGGCCTTTTTGGCCGGGCCTTTCACTTCCTTTTCCAGGGCAGCCTGATTTTCAGCCACGTCTTTTACATAAAGCACCAGCCGGCGGGGGGTGCCATAGGTCTGGATGTCGCCGTGTGCGATCCTCTGCTCCTGCAGGGTTTTGGCGGCAAGTTCTTTTAGCTGTGCCAAAGCCGGGCCCAGGAAGCGGGCAGGCATTTCTTCGATACCAATCTCAAGTAAAAAGTCTTTAGCCATTAAAGTTACCACCTTTCTTTAGCAGGGGGAATCCCAATTTTTCACGCTGTTCCACATAGGCCTGGGCACAGGCCCGGGCCATTTGCCGCACCCGGGCAATGAAGCCCTGGCGTTCGGACACACTGATGGCTCCCCTGGCATCCAGCAGGTTAAAGGTGTGGGAGCATTTTAAAACATAATCATAGGCAGGCAGCACCAGTCCCTTTTCCAGGATGCGGTTGGCCTCGGTCTCATACATGTCAAACAAATCAAAGAGCATTTCGGTATTGGCTACTTCAAAGTTGTAACCGGACTGCTCCACTTCGTTCTGGTGGTAGACGTCCCCGTAGGTAATGTCATCCACCCAGATGATATCAAAGACGCTGTCCTTTTGCTGGATAAACATGGCCAGTCTCTCCAGACCGTAGGTGATTTCCGCGCTGACCGGACGGCAGTCAATACCGCCGCACTGCTGGAAATAGGTAAACTGGGTAATCTCCATGCCGTCCAACCACACTTCCCAGCCCAGTCCCCAAGCGCCCAGAGTGGGGGATTCCCAGTTGTCTTCTACAAAACGGATATCATGCTTGTCCGGGTCAATGCCGATGGCCCGCAGGGAATCCAGATATATGGGGATGACGTCATCCGGGGAGGGTTTGAGAATGACCTGATATTGAAAATAGTGCTGCAACCGGTTGGGGTTTTCACCGTAACGGCCGTCGGTGGGACGGCGGGAGGGTTCCACATAGGCCACCCGCCAGGGTTCCGGGCCTAGGGCCCGTAAAAAGGTGGCCGGGTTCATGGTGCCGGCGCCCTTTTCAATGTCGTAGGGCTGCTGAATAATGCAGTTTTGTTCGGCCCAGAATTTATTGAGGGCCAGTATTAATTCCTGGAAATTCAAAGTCATGTGCCTCCTTCATATTTGTGTAATGCTTGAAAATAAAAAACTCCCGCCACTGACAGTACGTCAGGGACGGGAGATGCTTCCCGCGGTTCCACCCTGCTTGGCTGTTTTCACAGCCCGCCTTCATTTGTTGCGGGATTTACTAACCAGACCCAGGCTTTCCCCCCGCTGCTCAGGAACCCCCATATTTGGCTTGTTTTACCGGCTTCCACCGTCCCGGCTCGCTGCCAAAACTTTATGCCAAATACTCTTTCCTTCATCGCATACTTTTCAATTATCACAACAAAAATCTATCAAAAGACCGGAATCATGTCAATAGCTTCAATATTTGGGTTTTAGTGTTTGGGAGAATCTCCTTGAACCTCGTCCTCGGGTATTTCCACCTCGGGCTGCCAGTTATCACTTTGATCGCTGAATTCCAGGCGGTAATTACTGGCCAACCCCGCGATGGTACCCAGAGCCCCCACAATCAATATCGGCGTGCTGGCCATGGCCCCCAGGACCCCCAGGGCTCCCAGTGTTGCGGGAAATTCTACAACGGTATTGTCATCCTTCTTAATTTTAATTTTCGTCTTTTGTCCCTTTTCAAATAGCGCTTTAAACTGGCCTATCACTTCATTGCCTTTGCCGTGCAGTTTTTCGTTCCAATTTCTGTTTTTCTCTTCCAGCTTAATGAGGGCCTGCACCACATCTCCTCCGGCTGCGTCCAGGGCCTCTTTCGCCTCTTTGTAGCTGACACCCAACCGGGCGCGCAGAAGGTCTATTTTTTCCAGTTCACTGGTCACCGGATCACTCCTCCCTTAGTCCTTCGTACTACATATTCGTACCTCTTCGACAATCTTTTCGGGGGTCAGACCCCTTTTGGGTGTTTTTTCCAGTTCACTGGTCACCGGATCACTCCTCCCTTCGTCCTTTGTACTATATATTTGTGCCCCTGCAAGGGCTACTTTTATACAATCTATCCAGAAAATCCGTAGTTTTAAGTCTTTTTTCCAGGTTATACTCAATATATGCCCGCAGCAGGGCGCTTAGTTCCTTCTTGAGAGCCTCGGGAACCTTAAGTTGATGGAGCTTTGTTAACTCCCAGCGGTAGAGGGTCTTCAGCACTTCCAAGGTCCCCCGGCTGAATACCGTGATTTTACTTTCCGAGGAAGCGCAGGCCCTGCATAATAGGCTGCCCAGATGGCTGCTAAAATGAATTTTAGTCTCCCTCAGGGGTTCCCCGCAGCCGGAGCAGACATTCAATTCCGGTTTAAAACCGGCCAGGCCGATCAATCTGGCTTCAAAGGCCCGCAGCGCCAATTCTGTTTCCCCTGCTGCAATCAGGTGCAGGGCGCTGAGCAGCAGGGCAAAGATACCCTGGTTGGGCTCTCCTTCCCCCGTAAAACCATCGGTCAGTTCCGACACATAGGCGGCCGCGGTCAGACGGTCCAAGTCCGACCTTAATTCCGGGAAGGCTTCCCGCAACTCGGCCTGGCTTACCGAATCCAGTTCTCTGCCCTGATGCATCATGAAGGTGGAATAACAAAAGGGCTGCACAGCCCCCCGCTTGCGGCTGTTTGGTTTGGCAGCCCCGTGGGCCACCGCCCGTTGCTTTCCCCTTTGTATGGAATAAAGGGTGATCATTTTGTCTGCTTCCCTCATGTCCCGGGCTTTTAAAACAACAGCATCTAATTTATAAAGTTTCATCGGGCGACTTTGTCACCTTTCTTAAGTTACTTAGTAAAATAACGTTACGTTATTTTAATCTATTATAACGTAAATTACGGTTTCCTTCGGGACAAAATAATAAGGATTATATTTCAACAAGGAGGGTTATCATGGATTTTGCCACCGAAAACAAATATGGCGTGACCAGGGGGACTGCAGTAGAGGAGCATGTGAATAAAAACTATAAAGGGGAAAACAGCGAGGTTGGCTGGTACCTGGCCGTGGCCAGAAACGCCCAGCGGGAAGGTTACCCGGAAATCGCTGAGGTTTTAAAGACCATTGCCATGGAAGAGGCCTGGCACGCCGCCCGTTTTGCCGAGCTGAACGGTGAAATTTCCACCAGCACCAAAGAAAACCTAGAGAAAGCGCTGGCCGGTGAAACCATGTCCAACAAGGGTAAGAGGGAAGCAGCCATACTGGCCAAACAAAATGACGTTGACGAGGCCCATGACGTCTTTGATGAAGCCGCCAAAGACGAAGCCCGTCACGCCAGGGCCATTAAGGGTCTACTGGACAGGTATTTTTCATAAAGCCATCGGCCTTTTTCAATTCAAGTTGGGGACGGTTCTTGACTTGAATTTGACAGATTAGAATTCAAGTTAAGAACCGTCCCCAACTTGAATTGTTAGTTCCTCTTCTTTCCCTGCTTTGATTTTTTTGGAAATACCTGTACAATGGTGGGGGGAGGAGATAAACTTGCGTCTTGTTGTGGCCATCACCGGAGCCACCGGTGTACTGTATGGAATAACTCTGTTGGAACAATTAAAAAAGCTGGGTGTGGAAACCCACCTGATCTTGAGCCGGTGGGCCAGGCGTACCATTGAACTGGAAACATCCTATACGCCGGCAGATGTGGCCCAACTGTCGGATGTTTGCTATGCCGAGGATGATTTGGCTGCTGCCATCTCCAGCGGTTCCTTCCGGCACCAGGGGATGGTGATCGTACCTTGCAGCATGAAAACGCTGGCGGGACTGGCCCATGGTTACGCTGAAAACCTGGTTGTCAGGGCTGCCGATGTGACCTTAAAAGAAGGTCGGCCTTTGATTTTGGTGCCAAGGGAAACGCCTTTAAACATCATTCATCTGGAAAATATGTTGAAACTGGCGCGAGCCGGGGCGGTTATTCTGCCTCCCATGCCTGCATTTTACCAGCGGCCCGAATCCGTCCAGGATATCGTCAACCAGACGGTAGGGCGTATTTTAGACCGTTTGGGACTGGAGAACGACCTGGTAAAAAGATGGCCCGGGTAATTATGCTCGGGGAGCAAGCTATTGAAAGTATGAGCCACGCAAACCCGTGGCTCATACTTGTTTTTTATGTTTAGGAGGCAGAGCCGGTATCTGTCGTGGTATTATTTCCGGCAGTGTCCGTATTGGCCTCATTGGAAGTGGTGGTATCGCTGTTGGCGCTTTCCTCAGTGGTGGGGTTGACATCGGTATTGGTCGATCCCGTCTCGGGCTGGGTTGTCTCAACGGTTTGTTCCACTAAGACGGCTTCTCCCTCTTCGTTGGTGACCACTCTTACCGGGGATCCGGGCACCAGTGCGGATGCTTCAGCCCTTTGACCGTTTATGAAGATCACGGCATCCTCAGCCAGTTCCACTTCGGTGGCGTTGTCACCTGTACCGATTTTCAGCACCTGGTTGCCGTCCACCGTTTCAACTGCCTGAAATGTATTGGCGTCCTGGTTTTGTTGCTGTTGGGTTAGAACCCTGTCGATGAGGGCGGCAATCTGGGCCCGGGTAATGGAACTGTTGGGGTTTAGCAGGCCGCCGGGGCCCCCTTTGATAATTCCTTCGTTATACAGTGCCATGACATATCCGATATCTTCCGGTGACACCAAAAGGCCGTCTTTGAAAGGCAGGTTGGAGGTATCCACCGGTTGTAATCCCATGGCTTTGGCCACCCAGACCATGGCCTGTACCCGGCTGGCCTGAACACCGGAGTGGAAGCGGTTCAGGTTAATAATTCCTTTAGCCCTGGCCTTCTCTACAGAACCTTTGGCCCAGTCCGGAACCCCGCTGAGTTTATCCCTAGTCCCGGATTCCCCGGTGGTTGTTTGTCCTTCGGTTTGCTCCTTTGTACCGGTTTCAACAGCGATTTCCTTAACGGTTGTCTCCTCCTGGGTATCGAGGGCCCCCATCACCATAGCGATAACCTGTTCTTGGGTTACGGGTTCTTCGGGATGGAAGCACCCATCAGGAAATCCGGAGACGACACCCAGCAGCTGTAATCTCTGAATGGGGACCTGGGCCCAGTGTTTGTTGGTATCCGTAAAGGCCCTGACTTCATTCTTCGCCTGGAATTTTACTGCACGGTTCGCCTTGTTGGCTGGCTTTGCCTGCATTTTATTTTCTTTGATTTGCTGGCCTGTTACATGGTTGCCGCCCTTTTGCACATGACTGCTGGATGGCTTACTGCCCTTGTCAGAGGACCCTTTGCCATGTCCCGGGGCCGCATCCGCTACGGCGCCGCCCACCAGCAGGGTTCCCACCAGGGTTAACGTAATCATGGCAGTCCTGAGTTTGTTCATAAAAAACACTCCTTTACTGGATTATTTTCTTATATTGTTTTTTTACGTCACTGTATCCTTTTTTGTTAGGGTTTAGTTATGGGACATTGGTCCTATTTTTAAGTCCCAAAAAACAACGGGAGTCCTTAACTCACCGTTGATAGGTTCTTATGTTAGAGTAGCAGCCAGGTGGCCAGGCTGAAGTAAACAAACATGCTGGTGACATCCATCAGGGTTGATATAAAGGGGCCGGAGGCAACTGCCGGGTCAGCGCCCAAGCGCTGGATAATGACCGGAAAGAAACTGCCCAGCATGGTGGAGATGGTAATGTTAATGGCCAGGGCCAGCCCCACCACAAGGCCCAGAGAAGTATTGCCCTGCCACAGCACCGCCACCAGGGCCAGAACCGCGCCGCTCACGATACCCACAATAGCCCCTACCTGAGCTTCCTTGAAAATAGTTTTTAGCAGGCGCCGCTGGTTCACTTCCCCGGTTGCCAATCCTCGTACCACCAGAGCCAGGGATTGGGTTGCGGCATTGCCGGGCCCGCCCGCCATGGCGGTGATGAAGAAAGCCAGTGCGGTAACCTGTTCCAGGGTGCCGGAAAACCCTTTGATGACATTCCCCGCAATCAGCCCGCCGAACAACAGGCCGACCAACCAGGGTAACCGTCTGAAAGCCCTTTGCCAGGGGCCGGTCTCCACCAAGTCCTGCCCCCCCACATCCAGGTTGGCCAGCTTCAGGATATCCTCGGTGGCCTCTTCTTCCAGGACATCCAGTACGTCGTCCACCGTTACGATACCCAGCAACTGGTTGTGGTCATTGACCACCGGGATGGCAATGATGTCGTATTTAGCCACCATCCGGGCAACCTTTTCCTGGTCGTCCCACACGTTGGCACTGACCACCCGCCGGGTGACCACTTGCTCGAGCCGGGCATCCGGCGGGGCCATGATTAACTCTCGCAGGGAAATAACTCCCGTCAGTTCGGCATTTTCATTGATAGAGTAAACGTAATAAATGGTCTCAACCTCGGAGCCCACTTGCCGCAGGTGATCAATGGCCCGGGCTACGGTAATATCTTCTTTCAGGGAGACATACTCGGTGGTCATAATGCCGCCGGCAGTATTCTTGCCGTATTTCAGAAGCTCCCGCACGTCGTTGGCTTCGGCGTCCTCCATCAGGTTCAGAAGCTGGTCCTTCTGGTTTTCCGGCAATTCCCCCAGGATATCCGCCGCATCATCATCAGACATATCGTTTAACACTTCGGCCAGTCTTTTCGGCCCCAGGGCCTCCAGTAAAGGAGGAATCATATCCCGGTCCAATTCATATAAAATGAGGGCGGCCTTCTCCGGTCCGGCCGCCCTCATGACGCGAACCCTTTGGGCCAGCGGAACCCGGGGAAGGGCTTCGGCAATATCTGCAGGATGCAGGTCCTTCAGGCAGTCCTGCAGTTTATTTTCATTAAGTTGGTGTAAACATTCTTCAACTGCCGGTGCCCGCTCCTTCACACGCTTATGCAACCCTGCATCCTCCATTATTCTTCCTTATTCTTCCTTGGTAAAGCCAAAATTTCTGAGGTCGGCCATTTTATTTCGCCAATCCTTTTTTACTTTGACCCAGAGTTCCAAATAAACCTTTGATCCTAATAAATTTTCTATTTCTTCCCTGGCCCGGCGCCCCACTTCTTTGAGCATTGTACCGCCTTTGCCAATCAAGATGGCCTTTTGGGAATCCCGCTCGGTATAAATCACTGCATGGACAGCCACCACGCCGTTGTTCCTTGCCTGGACCTGTTCCACCACCACTGCCACCGAATGGGGAATTTCCTCGCTGGTTAGGTGCAGCACCTTCTCCCGGATAATTTCGGCCATAATAAAACGCTCCGGCCGGTCGGTGATCATATCCGCCGGGTAATACTGGGGGCCTTCCGGCAGGTATTTAATAATGGTATCGATCAACCGGTCCACATTATCCCCGGCCAAGGCGGAAACAGGAATCACTTCCGCAAAGGGCAGCAGGTCTTTATAGCGGATGATTAAACCAAGGATCTCTTCCTTTTTGACCAAATCAATCTTGTTAATCATAAGAAAAACAGGCGTCTTAATTTGCTTTAATTGTTCAGCAATGTAACGGTCCCCGGCGCCCGGCGGGCCGGTGGCTTCCACCAGGAATAGCACCACGTCTACTTCCTTGAGGGCTCCCAGGGCCACATCCACCATGTATTCTCCCAGTTTATGCCTTGGTTTATGAATACCCGGCGTATCCAGGAAAACAATTTGGGCATCATTGCGGGTGAGTACCGAGTGAATTTTATGCCTGGTGGTCTGGGGTTTGTCTGACATGATGGCTACCTTTTGCCCAACCAGTTTGTTCAATAGAGTTGATTTCCCAACATTAGGCCGCCCCACCAGGGCTACAAATCCCGAGCGAAAGTTTTCCGGAGTGTTGAGCATAGTTTAACATCCTGGTTCAAAAAAGTTCACAATACCTAACAATAAGTTAGATTTTTGTAAACCCGGCCCCCCATGACCAGGCTTTACACCTCCATGAAAAATTTTCCCTGGGGTGACAGGGGGCCTCGGCCCCGGGAGTCCCACCCGGACGGAAAAACAGTGCTTTACGGGCGCAAAACGCGGCCATATGGAAAACCACGGGGGTTTCCGTCTTGCGTTGACCGTCCAGCGAAAGCCTTGCGGCTCTGCTTCCCGCGATCTGTTAGATGCGGCCTACCGGTTGTTCCCGTACTCCGGCTAAACGGGGTCACCTACTTGATAAAGCAAGGTGCTTCAAGTCATGCCAGACAGAGTGAAACGATTCCTGTTGGAAACGGGTCAGCCCGTTGTAAATGGGAATTTTTCCGTCCAGCCGCTTGAAGAGTTGCTTCACCTTTCGGGTCATCCCTCTTCCTTCCCCAGGCAAGGAATTTACCTTTTGACTCAGCTTCTCTTTGACGGCCTGAACTTTCTGCTTTAACTCTTTGGTTATGTGCTCTTTGAAACCGATTGCCCGGCGGGCGATGACCAATGCCGCGGCGTGGTGGATAATTATGCCGTAACGCTCCATGTATTTGTAATAGCCGATGGTGGACGTGTGCGC
>NZ_FQUY01000006.1 GCF_900129195.1 Desulforamulus putei DSM 12395 | reverse complement strand
CCAAAGAATTACCCAAAAGCATAAAGTTTCTGGTGGCGATACCGGAGGGGGTACACCTGTTCCCATCCCGAACACAGCAGTTAAGCCCTCCAGGGCCGATGGTACTTGGGGCTCACGCCCCTGGGAGAGTAGGTCGCCGCCAGAATAATTTTATACATTGATCCCCGATAGCTCAATGGTAGAGCAACCGGCTGTTAACCGGTAGGTTGTAGGTTCGAATCCTACTCGGGGAGCCAGTTAAAGGCTTCTGTATTTATGCAGGAGTCTTTTGTAATTTACAGGCTTGTGCAGTAACAGTCTATAATCAATACCCATATAATACTTTAGAAGGGGTAAAGCCCTTACAAATACAGCAAAGAAAAGGAGGCATGCAAATGGGCTACGGTTACGGTGGAGGAGGCGCCGGCGCATGTGGCGGCTATGGTTATAATCCTTATTACCCGGCGTTTATTCTATTCCTGATTTTAATACTGCTTTTCTTCGGCGACGGTTTCTATGGTTGTGATGCAAAATAAGCAAAGCCCATATAAAATACCCGGCACTAATCAGCCGGGTATTTTATATGGGCTTTTAAAATATGCTGCCAATGATCACCTAGGAGTAACCAAATTTTAAAATCATTATAAAGATTTTAAAAGAAGAAGATTTAAAAAACTAAAAAAAGCAATTGAAGAATAAATAGCAAACAGCCCCAAATTTGACCTTGCTTGACCTTTGATTGCAACGTGAGGAAACCATATAATAAAGGTCAAGAAAGGTCAAATATTTACGTTCCCGGGATGCTATACGTGTAAATGTTAGCTAAAACATTTTTAAATTGTAAGAAGCGATTTATTTTTTCTTTAGATTTATGCTTTACATTTACAATCAGATGATGTCCGAATCCAAGAGTAAAGTAAAGGGATTATTAAAATTTTAATCAAAGGAGGTATTATGGATGAGTAAAACTGTAGGTATTGACCTGGGAACTACCAACTCGGTTGTAGCAGTGATGGAAGGGGGTAGACCTGCGGTCATTGTAAATGCCGAAGGTTCCCGCACCACTCCGTCTGTTGTGGCATTCCGTGACAACGGTGAAAAACTGGTTGGCCAGGTGGCCAAACGACAAGGTGCCTTGAATCCCGACAAAACGTTATATTCCATTAAACGATTTATCGGTCGCCGCTATTCTGAAGTGGCGGATGAAAGGAGCCAGGTACCCTATAAGGTTGTACCCGGTCCCAACGATGCCGTTCGTTTTGATATCGGAGGCAAACTTTACGCGCCGGAAGAAATCTCCGCCATGGTGTTGAAAAAACTGGTGGAAGACGCGGAAAAATACTTAGGAGAAAAAGTCACCGATGCGGTTATCACGGTACCGGCCTATTTTAACGATGCCCAGCGTCAAGCCACCAAGGATGCAGGCAAAATTGCCGGGTTAAACGTTTTGCGTATTATTAACGAGCCCACCGCTGCAGCCCTGGCCTATGGCCTGGACAAAAAGACAAACCAAACCATCCTGGTCTTCGACCTGGGAGGCGGCACCTTTGACGTGTCTATTTTGGAAGTGGGCGATGGGGTCTTTGAGGTCAAGGCCACCAGCGGGGATACCCACTTGGGTGGCGACAACTTTGACAAAGCCATTGTGGATTGGCTGGCTGAAGAGTTTAAGAAGGATTACGGCATTGATTTAAGGCTGGATAAACAGGCCCTGCAGCGCCTCACCGAGGCCGCCGAAAAGGCCAAGACTGAACTTTCGACCCTGACGGAGACCCATATCAGCCTGCCCTTTATTACCGCTGATGCTTCGGGGCCCAAACACCTGGATATGAAACTGACCCGGGCTAAATTTGAGGATCTAACCTATCATCTGGTGGAACGCTGCCGTGGCCCGGTGATGGCGGCCCTGGCGGATGCCAAATTAACTGCAAAGGATATTGATGAAGTGATTCTGGTGGGAGGTTCTACCCGGATTCCTGCTGTGCAGAGACTGGTAAAAGAATTAACCGGCGGCAAGGAACCTCACCAGGGTGTGAACCCCGACGAAGTGGTGGCCGTGGGTGCAGCCATCCAGGCAGGGGTCCTGGCCGGTGAAGTGAAGGATGTCGTACTGCTGGATGTAACGCCCCTGTCCCTGGGTGTGGAAACCCTGGGCGGCGTGATGTCAAAAATTATTGAGCGCAACACCACCATTCCGGTGCGCCGCAGCCAGATCTTCAGTACTGCCGAGGATAACCAGCCGGCCGTCGAAATTCACGTGCTGCAGGGTGAACGGGAAATGGCCAGGGATAACCGTTCACTGGGGCGGTTTAAACTGGAGGGCATTCCCCTGGCTCCCCGGGGCGTACCGCAAATTGAAGTGACCTTTGATATTGACGCCAACGGCATTTTGAAAGTCAGCGCTAGGGATAAGGCCTCCGGCAAAGAACAAAGTGTGACCATATCCGGTTCCACCAGCCTGGACCAGGCTGAAATCGAGCGGATGATTCGGGAGGCGGAGGCCAACGCCGCCGAAGATAAAAAACGCCGTCAGGAAGCAGAAGTTCGTAATGAGGCAGACGCACTGGTGTACCAGGTGGAGAGACAGTTGAGGGCAGTGGCCGATAAACTGCCGGTGCATGAAAAGGCCCGCCTTGAACAGTTGACGGGAGATTTAAAGCAAGCTTTGAAGGAGAACGCCGGCATTGACCGCATCCGCTCTCTGTTCAGTGACCTGCAGCAGGCTGCCACCGCCCTGGCTGGAGTTGTTCAGCAATCCACTTGTGCATCCGGCGGCTGCGGCGCTAAATCCGGCCCCGCAAACGATGATGTGGTGGATGCGGAATATGAGGAAAAATAAGGAACCTGAAGGAAAAAGACGGCGCCTGGCGATGCCCCGCCGGGCACCGTGGTTCAGGAAATACGCTGAGCTAACCGAAATTGGCGGGGAGTTGCTCAGGCCGGCCCCGGTCTGGTCAACCGGAGTTCACAGGTGGTGAATAGCAATCATGGCAACCTATCGCGACTATTATGAAATTTTAGGTGTTAACCGCAATGCCAGTGAAAAGGAGATCAAGTCCGCTTATCGCAAACTGGCCCGCAAGCATCATCCTGATTTGTATACAGGAACTGAAAAGCAAGCCGCCGAAGAGAAATTTAAAGAAATTAATGAGGCCTATGAAGTCTTAAGCGATCCTGAGAAAAGGGCCAAGTATGACCGGCTGGGGGCCAACTGGCGGAACGGTCAGGAATGGCAGCCGCCGCCGGATATGGGCGACTTTCACTTTTATTCTTCCGGTGACGGGGAATATGGGTACAGCAGCGGATTCAGTGATTTTTTTGAGATGCTTTTTGGCAGGGGCGGGGCGGCCGGGAACAGGGCCGGGGCCTGGCAGGTCAATATCCGGGGGCATGACGTGGAAAGTGAACTGCCGTTGACCCTGGAGGAAGCCTACCGGGGTGGCGAGAAGACCATCCAGCTGACAACCCGGGAAATCTGCACCGCCTGCCACGGCAACGGGTTCCGAGATGCAGGGATTTGCCATTCTTGCGGAGGCACCGGCAGCACCGCCGGCAGCAAAACCCTGAAGGTGAAAATTCCGCCCGGTATTCAGCACGGCACACGTATCCGTTTGAAGGGTCAGGGGGGCGAGGGGTTGGCAGGGGGAGAAAGAGGTGACTTGTATCTTAAAATCAACATTTTACCCCACAGCCGGTTCACCCTTCGCGGAGATGACCTTGAATCGGAAGTAACCATTACCCCGGACCAAGCGGTACTGGGGGATAAAATAACCGTCGCCACCCTGGATGGCCCGGTGACCGTTACCATTCCCCCGATGATGCGCCATGGCAAGAAACTGCGGTTGCGCGGCAAAGGCTGGCCCAGAAAGGACGGCAGCCGGGGCGACCAGTATATCAGAGTGATCCTGGATTTGCCGAATCATCTCAGTGAAGCGGAAAAGGAATTGTATAAGAGACTGGCTGACATGAGAGCGTCTTAGGAGGAGGTGAAGACCCCGTTCTTGAATCCACGGGGTTAAGCATATGGATTTTAACCGTTATACACAAAAATCAAGGGAGGCCGTAGCGGCCGCTCAAAATTTGGCAGCCCAGCGGCACCATCAGGAAATCACCGGCAAACATTTGCTGCTGGCTTTACTGACCCAGGAAGGGGGCATGGCGCCCCGCTTTTTGGAACATGCCGGCATTCATGTAGCTGTCCTGCAGGCCCAGACTGAAGAACTGCTGAAAAAAATACCGGCAGTGCACGGTTATGAAGGTTCTCTTCGACTGAGCAGCGGTCTGGCCAGGGTTTTTCCGCGAGCGGAGCAGGAAGCACGGGAAATGAAGGACCAGTTTGTCAGTGTGGAGCACCTGCTGCTGGCCCTGCTGGAGGAAGGCGAAAGCGATATTCAAGATATTTTTCGCCGGTTAGGTCTGAGCCGGGAGGCGTTGCTGAATTCTCTGCGGGCCATCCGGGGCAACCAGCAGGTGACCAGCGAGAATCCCGAGGAGACCTACGAGGCCCTGGAGAAATACGGCCGGGATTTGACCAGGCTGGCACGGGAAGGAAAGCTGGATCCGGTCATTGGTCGGGATGATGAAATACGCCGGACCATTGAAATCTTGTCTCGCCGTACCAAAAATAACCCGGTGCTGATCGGTGAGCCCGGTGTCGGGAAGACTGCCATCGTTGAAGGCTTGGCGCGGCGCATAGTAGCCGGCGATGTACCGGAGGGTTTAAAAAATAAAAGGGTTATCGCCCTGGATATGGGCGCTCTCATTGCCGGGGCCAAGTACCGGGGTGAGTTTGAAGAGCGTCTAAAAGCTGTACTAAAGGAAGTGCAAAAATCCAACGGGCAGGTCATCCTGTTTATTGACGAACTGCACACCGTGGTAGGGGCCGGGGCCGCTGAAGGGGCCATGGATGCGGGGAATTTATTAAAACCCATGCTGGCCCGGGGAGAACTCAGGGCCATTGGGGCCACCACCCTGGATGAGTACCGCAAGCATGTGGAAAAGGACGCTGCTCTGGAACGACGTTTCCAGCCGGTGCTGGTGAACCCGCCCTCGGTTGAGGATACCATTTCCATTTTGCGGGGATTAAAGGAACGGTACGAAGTGCATCATGGCGTACGTATAAAGGACAGCGCCCTGGTGGCCGCCGCCACCCTGTCGGACCGTTATATTTCAGACCGTTTCCTGCCGGACAAAGCCATTGATTTAATGGACGAGGCCGCGGCCCGCCTGCGTACGGAAATTGACAGCATGCCCACCGCCCTGGATGAAATCACCCGCCGTATTATGCGGCTGGAGATTGAAGAGGCGGCCTTGAAGAAGGAAAAGGATGCCATTTCCCACGAGCGCCTGCAGAAATTACAGAAACAGTTGGCTGAACTGAAGGCTGAGGCCGATGTCATGAAAACCCAGTGGCAGGTGGAAAAGCAGGCCATTTCCCGGGTACGCCAGCTGAAGAAAGAAATCGAGGATACCAAGCTGGCCATTGAAAGGGCGGAACGGGAATACGACTTGAACCGCATGGCGGAGTTGACCTACGGTAAGCTGCCGGATCTGGAACGCCGGTTGAAGGCGGAGGAAGAGCTGCTGGCCGGCAAGCAAAAAAACAACATGCTGCTGAAGGAAGAAGTGGATGAAGAGGATATTGCCAGGGTCGTCAGCCGGTGGACCGGCATTCCCTTAAACAAACTGATGGAGGGGGAGAAGGAAAAACTCATCCACCTGGACGAAATACTGCACCGCCGGGTCATCGGCCAGGACCAGGCCGTACAGGCGGTGGCTGATGCGGTACTGCGGGCCCGGGCGGGGATTAAAGATCCCAACCGTCCCATTGGCAGCTTTATCTTCCTGGGACCCACCGGTGTGGGCAAGACTGAGCTGGCCAGGGCCCTGGCCCAGGCGCTGTTTGATGACGAACGCAACATGATCCGCATCGATATGTCGGAATACATGGAGAAGCACACCGTGGCGCGCCTGATCGGAGCGCCTCCGGGCTATGTGGGATATGATGAGGGAGGTCAGTTGACCGAAGCGGTGCGCCGCAAACCCTACTCGGTCATTCTGTTTGACGAAATTGAGAAGGCCCACAACGACGTCTTTAACGTGATGCTGCAGATCCTGGACGACGGCAGGCTTACCGACGGCCAGGGGCGCACGGTGAACTTCAAAAACACCGTTATCATCATGACATCCAATATCGGCAGTCATGAAATTCTGGAATTCCAGAGACGGGGGGTTCAGGATTATGACAGCATGAAATCCGCGGTAATGACCCTGCTGCAGCAGCATTTCCGCCCGGAATTTCTCAACCGGGTGGATGAAACGGTGGTCTTCCATGCACTGGATGTCAAACACATGAAACAAATTACTGTCTTAATGCTGGAAAGACTGGCCAAACGGTTAAGAGAAACCGCCCGGCTGGACATGACCTGGTCGGAAAATGCCGTCACTTACCTGGCCAATAAGGGTTATGAACCCAGCTACGGCGCCAGACCCTTGAAACGTCTTATCCAGCAAGAGGTTGAGACCCCCCTGAGCCGTCTCATGGTAAAAGATGAAATAAAACCCGGAGATACCGTGCAAATTGATGTTCAGGCGGGGCAAGTAAAAATAAACGTTCTATAAAAATAAGGACACAACCTTTTGCCGTGTAAGCGAAATCCCGGTATCAGCTGCAGGGATTATAAGGGTGAAACCAATTGAAAATGCCGCAGGTTTTATTTTAAAAGAAATTGACCGGCGGCATTTCTTTTATCTCCCATTGACATCTTTCAGCCCTCTGGCCTTTTGCGGTTGAATTATCATGGACTGACAGCGTAAAAATCTAAAAAAATTCTAATAATAACTTAAAAATTATGAAAAAACAGCAATACTAATGGTTGCACAGGTTTGATATTTTGCAATAAGCGGTTATAATGTTAAAGTAAGGCAAGGTCAAACAAAATTTTCAGCCTGACCTTTTTAAGATAAAAACCAAGAACCTTTCCAATAAAAATTTTCGGTTGATTTAAGTGAGGGGATGCTGTTATGGCCAACATATCTGAATTGATCGAACATTATATCAAAAAGTTGCTTCAGGACAGCCCCTACGGCTATGTAGACCTGCAGCGAAACGAATTGGCAGCCCGTTTTAAATGCGTCCCGTCCCAAATCAATTATGTACTGTCCACCCGGTTTACCACCGACAACGGGTACATGGTGGAAAGCCGGCGCGGAGGTGGAGGGTATATCCGAATCGTAAAGATTCCTCTGGACCAACATGATGATCCGGCTGTACAAATTTATCGTTTAGTGGGAGACGACATTAATCAATCCCAGGCAGAAAAAATTATTAAAAGACTGGCCGAAGAAGACTTTATTACAGCCAGGGAAGCCCGCATATTCCGGGCAGTCATGGATCGCAACACACTGCGGGTGGATTTACCATGGCGGGACAGAATACGGGCCCAACTTCTCAGAGCCATGTTGGCGGCGGTATTTCGGGAGAGATGAGATAAAGGAGGCTCAGGTTTTATGCTTTGTGATCGTTGTCAGAAAAGACCGGCCCAAGTTCATTTTACCCAGGTCATTAACAATACCAAAAAACAAATGCACTTGTGCCCTGCCTGCGCGGCGGAACTTCAAGCAGAAAGCTTTGGTTTTGCACCCCAATTGAACCTGCATGACTTTTTAGCGGGTTTAATTAACCATCATTTTGCCGGCGCTAATATAACGCCCAATGCGCTGCCCCGGGTTCGCTGCGAAAAATGCGGCGCTTCCGAAGCGCAGGTAGCCAAAAGCGGGTTGTTTGGCTGCAGTGAATGTTATACCCAGTTTGGAGACCGGGTTCAACCATTGCTGAAAAGAATCCACGGCAGTACCACCCATACGGGCAAGGTGCCCAGGAGGACCGGCGGCAAAGCATTACTGGCCAAAGAGATGCGGATCCTAAAAAGCCAGCTCCAGGATGCGGTAAAACAAGAAGAGTTTGAAAAGGCTGCTAAAATCCGCGACCGCATTAAAGAGCTGGAGCAGCAAATTCAATAGGGGGTGCAGAGGGATGTCTTTCAAGGAAACCGTAAACAACCCTTACAGTAAATGGCTGGATGCATCGGGACCGGAAAGTGATGTTGTTATCAGCAGCAGAGTGCGGCTGGCCAGAAACCTGGCGGGTTACCCCTTCCCCCACTTGCTGGGCCATGAAAATGCAGACAAAATTCTCTATGCCGTGCAATCGGCCATAAACCGCGATGGTATAAAGGAGACCATCGGGGAACTGGAACTGTGCCGCATGACCGAATTGTCGCCCACGGAAAGACAAATACTGGTGGAAAAACATTTAATCAGCCCGGATTTGTTGGAACAACCCGAAAAAAGGGGCGTCGTCCTCCGAAACGATGAGGTCATCAGCATTATGGTGAATGAGGAGGACCACCTGAGAATCCAGTGCCTGCTGCCGGGTTTACAGCTTAAGGAATGCTGGGACCTGGCCAATGCCGTGGATGACGGGCTGGAGCAGACCTTGGATTTTGCCTTCACTGAAGAACTGGGTTACCTGACGTCCTGCCCCACCAATGTGGGCACCGGACTGCGGGCATCGGTGATGTTGCACCTGCCGGCTCTGGTGATGACCCAGCAGATTAATGCCGTTCTCCTCAGTTTATCCAAGCTGGGTTTAACCGTCCGGGGATTGTATGGTGAGGGAACCCAGGCCACGGGGAATTTATTTCAGGTGTCCAACCAGGTGACCCTGGGGCTGACCGAGGAAGAAATCATTGACAACTTGATTATGGTGGCCATGCAGTTGGTGACCCAGGAGAGGGCAGCCCGCCGGGCCTTGTACAGAGAACAGCAGCATCAAATTGAGGATCGTGTTTGGCGGGCCTACGGCCTGCTGAAATATGCCAGAGCCATGACATCAAACGATGCCATGACCCTTTTATCGGATTTAAGGCTGGGAGTCGACATGGGGATCATTCCGGACATCCCGGCGGGATTGATCATGGAATTGATTGTCATGACCAGACCGGCTTTTTTAAACAAACTGAAGGGAACAGAGTTAAACCCGTATCAAAGAGATCTCTACAGAGCAACCTTAATTCGAGAGAGACTTAACTCTCTGCCGACCAGATAGGAGGGAAACCTATGTTTCAGAGATTTACCGAGAGGGCACAAAAAGTATTGGTGTTGGCCCAGGAAGAGGCTCGCCGGTTAAAATATCCCTATATCGGCACCGAACACATCCTGCTGGGATTGATCCGGGAAGGAGAAGGGATTGCCGCCAGGGCTCTGGTGCAAATGAACATCAGCGCCGATAAAGTAAAAGCAGCGGTGGAACAGATGGTGGAGATGGGGAACCAACCGGTACCGGGTGACATTCCCCCCACTCCCCGGGCCAAAAGAGTGTTGGAACTGGCGGTGGAGGAGTCCCGCCGGTTGGGCCATAACTACGTCGGCACCGAGCACCTGCTGCTGGGGCTGATCCGAGAAGGGGAAGGAGTAGCGGCCCAGGTTTTAACAGCCCTGGGTGCTGATTTGGAACGGGTTCGCCAGCAAGTCATCAATATGCTGGGCGGCGCTCCGGGAGGCGGGCAGCCCTCCGGCGGCCACGGCCAGGGCTGCCCTGCCGGTGGCTGCAAGACCGTCAGTCTGGACCAGTTCAGCCGGGATTTGACCCGCCTGGCCAGGGAAGATAAATTAGACCCGGTGGTGGGCAGGGCTAAAGAAATTGAGCGGGTCATCCAGGTGCTTTCCCGCCGCACCAAGAACAACCCTGTTTTAATCGGGGAACCCGGCGTTGGCAAAACGGCCATTGCCGAAGGCCTGGCCCAGCGGATTGTCAGCGGCAATGTACCGGAGATCCTGCTAAACCGGCGGGTTGTCACCCTTGACCTGGCCGGCATGGTGGCCGGCACCAAATACCGGGGTGAATTTGAAGACCGCTTGAAAAAGGTTATGGAGGAGATCCGTCAGGCGGGCAACATTATTGTTTTCATCGATGAGCTGCATACTTTGATCGGCGCAGGAGCTGCCGAAGGGGCCATTGATGCTGCCAACATCCTGAAACCGGCCCTAGCCCGGGGGGAAATACAAACCATCGGGGCCACCACCCTGGATGAATACCGCAAGTACATTGAAAAGGACCCGGCCCTGGAGAGACGGTTCCAGCCCATTCAGGTGGATGAACCTACGGTGGAAGAGACCATTGAAATTCTCAAGGGCATCCGGGATAAATATGAAGCGCACCACAAGGTCCGCATCACCGATGAGGCCCTGGTTGCCGCTGCCAAATTATCTGACCGTTATATCACCGACCGGTTTTTACCGGACAAGGCCATTGACCTGATAGACGAATCCGCTTCCCGGGTTCGCATTAAGGCCTTCACCGTCCCGCCGGATTTAAAAGACAAAGAAAAGTTGTTGGAAGAAATCCGCAAGGAAAAGGAAGCGGCTATCAATAACCAGGAGTTTGAAAAGGCTGCCGAGCTCAGGGACCGTGAGCAAACCATCCTGGCCGAGTTAAACCAGGCCCGGGAGAACTGGAACCAATCCAAAGGCGGCGATAACCTGGTGGTTACTGAAGAAGACATTGCCCATATCGTTTCCAGCTGGACCGGCGTGCCGGTGAAAAAGCTGGCCCAGGAGGAGTCGGAAAGACTGCTGAACCTGGAGGAGGTATTGCACCGGCGGGTAGTCGGTCAGAACGATGCCGTTAAGGCCGTATCCCGCGCCGTGCGCCGGGCCCGGGCGGGACTCAAGGATCCCAAGCGGCCGGTAGGCTCCTTCATCTTCCTTGGCCCCACCGGTGTCGGCAAAACCGAGCTGGCCAGGGCGCTGGCCGAGGCGCTGTTTGGGGATGAGGAAGCCATGGTCAGAATCGACATGTCCGAGTACATGGAAAAACATGCGGTTTCCCGCCTGGTGGGGGCGCCCCCCGGCTATGTAGGCTACGATGAAGGGGGCCAGCTGACCGAAGCCGTCAGAAGGAAGCCCTACTCCGTGGTGCTGCTGGATGAAATTGAAAAGGCCCACCCGGATGTTTTCAACATCCTGCTTCAGGTGCTGGAAGACGGGCGCCTCACCGATTCCAAGGGCCGTGTGGTGGATTTCCGCAATACCGTCATCATAATGACCTCCAACGTCGGGTTATCCAACCTTAAGACCGTAGGCAGAGTGGGATTCGCCGCCAATGTGGACCAGGCAGAAGCAGAATATGAAAAAATGAAAGAGCGTTCGGAAGAAGCCCTGAAGCGTACCTTCCGTCCGGAGTTTTTAAACCGTATCGACGAGATTATTGTTTTCCACTCCCTGACCCGCGATCATATCAAGGAAATTGTCAGCCTGATGCTGAAGGAAGTGGCCGGGCGCATGGAGGAACACGAAGTCTACCTCACCTTCTCAGAGGCTGCCAGGGATAAGCTTGCAGAGGTGGGTTACAGCGAGGAATACGGCGCCCGCCCGTTGCGCCGGGAAATCCAACGCCGGGTGGAGGACCGCTTATCTGAAGAATTGATCAAAGGCACCTTCAGCAAGGGCGATCAGGTGATGGTGGATGCTCAGGAAGGGGAAATCACTGTAAGGAAGGCGGGGTAACAAGAACGGTAAATTAGAGAAAGATGTTGGAAAAGAGATAACCTGATATTCTCACATTGAAGGTAAACATTGTGAATCAGCAAGGGACTTCTGTTATTCATAGCGAGCCACTTTGCGGAGCAAGCGGTGGAGAACGGAAGTCCCGACTCCCTTTCCTAGAGTCATCCATTAAAAAGGCTCTTTTTATGTAAACTTAACAAATAATTAGTCAACCTTTTACATATTGTGGAATATTTTTTTCTAGAGGCAGGAATTTACATAAGGGGCAGCGAATGTCAGGCCATGGGGAAAAATGTGAAAAGTTCGTAATATACCAGATATTACACAAGATATGTCATAACGGAGGTTCATTCGTTGCGGAATAAGACGACCTACGCTTGTCAGAGTTGTGGTCACCAGACTGCCAGGTGGATGGGCCGCTGCCCCGGGTGCGGGGAGTGGAATTCCCTGGTGGAAGAAACTACCGTGGTGCAGCAGAAGCCGGCCCGGGGGATTGCCGGTACCGGTCCTGTGCCGGTGACAGAGATTGTTACTGTGGAGGAGGAACGATACTCCACCGGACTTACGGAATTAAACAGGGTGCTGGGAGGCGGGCTGGTTCCCGGTTCCCTTGTTCTGGTTGGCGGAGATCCGGGCATCGGCAAATCCACCTTGCTCTTGCAGGCGGCCTCCGCCATTGCCGGCAGCGCAGGTAGGGTTTTGTATGTTTCCGGGGAAGAATCGGTTCGGCAGATTAAGATGAGGGCACAACGGATCGGGGCCCTCCACCCCGATTTACTGCTCATGGCGGAGACCGACATGGCGGTGGTGGAGAAGGTAATTGAAGAAGCAGCCCCGATGACGGTTATTTTGGATTCCATCCAGACGGTTTACCACCCGGATGTTACCTCCGCCCCCGGCAGTGTTTCCCAGGTGCGGGAATGCACCGGCATGCTGATGAGGGTGGCCAAAGGAAAAGGGATTCCGATTTTCGTGGTGGGCCACGTGACCAAGGAAGGAACTCTGGCGGGGCCAAGGGTGTTGGAACACATGGTGGACACCGTCCTGTATTTTGAAGGGGAGCGGCACCAGACCTACCGTATCCTGCGGACCGTCAAGAACCGTTTCGGTTCCACCAATGAGTTGGGAATTTTCGAAATGCGCGGGGCGGGATTGGCGGAGGTCAGCAATCCCTCCGAGTTGTTTTTAAATCAACGGGAGCAACCCGTGGCCGGTTCCGCCGTGGTACCCAGTCTTGAGGGCACCCGTCCCCTGCTGGTGGAAATACAGGCGCTGGTTTGCCCCAGCGGCTTTGGCGTCCCCAGGCGGATGACCTCCGGGGTGGATTACAACCGGGTAGCCCTCATCATGGCGGTATTGGAACGGCGGGTGGGGTTGCGACTCTCCGCCCATGAAGCCTATGTCAGCGCGGTGGGCGGCGTAAAGCTGGATGAACCGGCAGCTGATTTGGCCATTGCCCTGGCCGTCGCTTCCAGCTTTAAGGAGAAACCGGTTCAGGAAAGCCTGGTGCTGGTAGGGGAAGTGGGGCTGACCGGTGAAATCAGGACCGTGGCAGGTATGGATAAACGCCTGCAGGAAGCGGCCAAATTAGGCTTTAAAAATTGTATAGGTCCGCCCATGGACAAACAACCGGAAGTATTGGGTATAATAGATTATATGGGAGTACAATCACTTCAGGAGGCAGTGGAGGCCGCCATTGGGCGGTAAGGGGTGTGAACGTGGTAAAAGACGAAAAAATTGAGGATAAATTACTAAAACTGTTACGACTGGTGGCCCCGGGGACCCCTTTACGGGAAGGGCTGGAAAATATTTTACGGGCTAAAACAGGGGCGCTGATTGTGGTGGGTGACAGCCCGGAGGTGATGGAACTGGCGGAGGGCGGTTTTGCCATCAATGCCGATTTCACACCGGCGGGACTCTATGAGTTGGCCAAGATGGACGGTGCCATTATTTTAAGCGAAGATGCCAGGAAAATTATCGCTGCCAACAAACAGCTCATTCCAGACTTAATTATTCCTTCCAGTGAAACCGGTATTCGACATCGAACCGCCGAGCGGGTGGCCAAACAGTGTGATGTGCCGGTGATCTCCATTTCTCAACGCAGGGGTGTCATTACCGTTTACAAAGGGACCATCAAATATTTCTTACGGGACATCGGGGTGATTTTGGCCAAGGCCAACCAGGCAGTACAAACATTGGAAAAATATCGCTCAGTGTCTGACCGGGTGATTAATGAGTTATCTATGATGGAACTGCGGGAAGTTGTTACCCTGTTTGATGTCACCCGGGCCATTCAAAGAATCGAGATGGTTTTACGGGTTAAGAAAGAAATCGAACGATATATCAGTGAACTGGGAACCGAGGGGCGGCTCATTGCCATGCAGATGGAGGAACTGGTGGCCAATGTGGAGGAAGAAGGACTGTTAATTATTCAGGACTATGCCACCACGCTGGGAGAGAAAACCCCGGAAAGCATCCTTAGAGTCATCGGCAGCTGGCCGGCTGAGGATCTGCTGGATTTGGTGCTGATCGCCAGGGCCCTGGGGTATCCCGGGAGCGCCGGCATCCTGGACCAAAGCGTATCCCCCCGGGGATACCGGGCGTTAAGGAAAGTTCCCAGGCTGCCACTGCCGGTCATTGAAAACCTGGTATCCACCTTTAAATACCTGCGCACCATTCTCAGCGCCTCCATTGAAGAACTGGACGAGGTGGAAGGGATTGGTGAAGTTCGGGCCAGGTCCATCAAAGAAGGGCTTACCCGGTACGGGGAAATGCTGCTGCAGGATCGCTATAAAAACTATGCATAAAGGCGTGGTAAGAATCACCACGCCTCTTCGTATTGGTTTGAATTTTAACACATTACGCCATGTTGTATTCCCTTAGAATTTCCAAATGTTTATGTTCCTTAATAAAGATATCGTACAGGTTCAAATCCAGCAAATTGCATAACGCCGCCAGATAAAACAAAGAACGACCAATTTCATTTTCAATACTGTCACGACAATTTTCACACAGGGTGCCGGAAAGATGGGAATCCAATAGATTTTTCAAATCCACAAGGGTTGCATTCTCCGGTAAAGGCCTTTTGTCAGCAACAATCTTCTGGCAACCACAGGATGTTACGGAATGTACAACAGAGCGTTGAACCCGGGCGCCGGATTCCTGCACCTTGGATAGTATCTCTAGAATGCTCCTATGGCAAAGCAGCATTTCAGAAACGGTATTTTGAAACTGATCGCAAAGCAAGTCTTTCATCTGCCGGACCACTCCTTTTACTCTCCGTTACAGCAATTATAGCCATCCGGAAGGGGCTTTGTCAAACGACCATTATGTCATAAAATGCTTATTGACATGCTTCCTGCCCTATGCTAAAATATATGATTTTTGACAATGGAGGATCTTTGTGCTATAATGATCACAACATAACTTGGGAGGGATTGGCCTTGTTCAAGATTGGCGACAAAGTCGTATATCCTATGCACGGAGCCGGCGTCATCGAGGCCATCGAGGAGAAAGAAGTTCTGGGCGAAAAGCGACAGTACTATATTTTGCGACTCCCCATAGGTGACATGAAGGTGATGATCCCCATCAACAACAGCAATGAGATTGGCTTGCGAGGAATTATTGACCGGGAAGAGGTCCCCACGGTGATGAGGGTGCTCAAAGGGAAGACATCCGTTATGTCTGCCAACTGGAACCGGCGGTATCGTGCCAATATGGAAAAGATAAAAAGCGGTGATATCTACGAAGTGGCTGAAGTGGTCCGCAATTTGCTCACCAGGGATAAAGAAAAAGGTTTGTCTTCCGGGGAAAGGAAAATGCTGGAAAACGCCCGACAGATTCTCATCAGTGAACTGGTTTTGGCGACCGAGTTGGAAGAGGATAAAGCCCGCTCCCTGATCGACGGGGTCTTTGCATAAAAACCCTCCGGTTATAGTTTTTAAAGTTTAATTAATACCATGACTGTACGGGTGCTGCAAAATTCGCCCTTTTTTGTTATTGAACGAAAAAAGCAGTTAACATATAATTACAACATACAAAAAAGAAATTTTTGCCAGTGAAGGGAGGTGACAAACATGATTCGTAAGACAATTTATGGTTTGATTATTTTGTTATGTGGCAGTATGGGGTTTTGGGTAGGCCTTTATATTGTCTCCAACAAGTTCGTCACTGTACCGGCCACTTTACCGCAATTGGAACTTGGGGTGATTGCCCTGGGAGCGTTGCTGGGAGTTTTGGTCGGGGTAATCAGCGCGCCCTGGATTATTAAAGGCGGCCTTACGCTGACGGCGGTTGTTGATCAATACCTGGTCAAGACCCCCACCCAGGATTTGATTATGGGTTCCCTTGGACTTATTTTTGGACTTATAATTGCCAATTTATTGGGTTCTATTTTATCGACGATGGGTCCCGTCGGTAAAGCCCTCTGGCTGGTCAGTACTTTTTTACTGGGTTACCTGGGCCTGTCGGTGGCAGTTAAGAAAAGAGAGGAAATCCTTTCTTTGTTTTCCAGCCTGCCCCGTTTTGGGAAAGAAAAAATCGTCAAGGCAGAGGCCAAAGGAAGTCAGATCAAACTTCTTGATACCAGCGTCATTATTGACGGGCGGATTGCGGAACTTTGTCAAAGCGGGTTTATTGAAGGAGTCCTGCTGGTACCGGTTTTTGTGGTGGATGAACTGAGGCATATTGCAGATTCGGCGGACCTGTTAAAGAGAAACAGGGGCCGCCGGGGATTGGATATCCTGAATGCCATGAAAAAATCCACCGACATTAAAGTGCAGATTTACGAAAACACCAAAGGTTTGGATAATATACCGGAAGTGGATGCCAAACTGGTCAAACTGGGCCAGAAGCTTGGCGCCAAAATCATCACCAATGATTACAACTTGAACAAAGTTGCTGAATTACAAGGCGTTAAAGTGCTCAACATCAATGAATTGGCCAATGCCATTAAACCGGTGGTGCTGCCTGGCGAAGAGATGACCGTTACGGTGGTGAAGGACGGCAAGGAGATGGGCCAGGGTGTTGCTTATCTGGATGACGGCACCATGATTGTGGTGGACGGGGGCAAACGCTACATCGGCCAGACCATCAGTGTGCTGGTCACCAGCGTGTTGCAAACCGCGGCTGGACGGATGATCTTTGCCAAGCCCAAAAATCCCGACAAGCGGGCGGAGGCTGCCGGACATGTTGTAAGTGGAGTGAATGCAATTGGGTAACGTCATTGCAGTGATTCCCGCCGCCGGTGTAGGGAGCCGCATGGGAACGAACATAAAAAAACAATATTTAAACTTGATGGACAGACCAGTCTTAGCGCACACCCTCGGTGTTCTGGAGGAATGTCCGGACATCACGGGCATTGTCCTGGTGGTGGCGCCCGGTGAAGAGGCCCTGTGTAAAAAGATGGTTTTGCACGGCAAGGAATTTACTAAAATCATGGCGGTGGTGCCCGGAGGCGACCACCGCCAAACTTCTGTTTATAACGGTCTTGCGGTCCTGCCTGAAACTACCGAACTGGTGGTGATCCATGACGGGGCCAGGCCCCTGGTACAGACCGGGGAAATCAACCGGGTGATCCGGGAGGCTAGGGCAATAGGAGCTGCCGCCTTGGCAGTGCCTGTTAAGGACACCGTTAAAGTGGTAAATGACCAGGGGCTGGTGGTGTACACACCTCCCCGGGAAACACTCTGGGCGGTGCAAACGCCACAGGTTTTCCGTTATGAGCTGATTATGAAGGCCCACCGGGCGGCCAAAGAGACGGGGATTTTTGCCACCGACGACTGTGCCCTGGTGGAAGCCCTAGGCCGGCCGGTGAGACTGGTGCCCGGCAGTTATGAAAATATAAAAATAACAACACCGGAGGACCTGGTGTTGGCGGAGGCTTTTTTAAGAAGGAGGAAGCAATAGGTGCGAGTTGGCATCGGGTATGACGTGCATAAGCTGGCGCCTGAACGGCAACTGATTCTGGGGGGGGTTACCATTCCCTATGAACGGGGGCTGCTGGGACACTCGGACGCAGATGTTCTCATCCATGCTGTTATGGATGCCCTTTTAGGCGCCGCTGCCCTGGGAGACATCGGCAGGCATTTCCCTGACAGCGATCCCCGTTACAAAGGGATTTCCAGTCTCAAGCTGTTGGCAGCGGTTAAAGATAAACTTGCTGCAGAAAACTATGTCATTAACAACCTGGACGCGGTGGTGGTGGCCCAAGCCCCCAAGTTGGCCCCCCATATTCCTGCCATGAGGGAAAATATCGCCCGGGTATTGGGGGTGGACCCGGGAGCCGTCAATGTAAAGGCTACCACTACCGAACACCTGGGCTTTGCGGGCCGGGGTGAAGGGATTGGCGCCTACGCTGTTTGTACCCTGCAAAGGGCTGAACAGCAACCGAGGAAGACCGTTCACTTTTAGAAGAACTTGGGATCTCCACTCCCGGTTTTTACTTATAATAAAAAGGATTTTTGGATAATCTGTGGAAAAATAGACATTTTATGACGTGCTTTACCGTTTCATAAAAATGTAGAGGGAGTCATGAAAATGAACACCAAGCTGACCAGTTTTATCCATGATATCATTGATAAGGATTTAGAAGAAGGAAAGAACCAGGGGCGGGTTCATACCCGGTTTCCACCCGAACCCAACGGTTACCTGCATATCGGACATGCCAAGTCCATTTGCTTGAATTTTGGCCTTGCCCAGGAATATGGCGGCCTGTGCAACCTGCGGTTTGATGACACCAACCCCAGTAAAGAAGACATTGAATATGTAGAGTCCATAAAGGAGGATGTGAAATGGCTTGGTTATGATTGGGACGACCGGTTGTTTTACGCCTCGGACTACTTTGAACAGTTATACGATTTTGCCGTGCAGCTGATCAAAGCAGGCAAAGCCTATGTGGATGACCTCAGTGCAGAGGAAATTAGGGAATACCGGGGTACTTTAACCCAACCCGGCAAGGACAGTCCCTACCGCAATCGTTCCGTTGAAGAAAACCTGGATTTGTTCCAGCGTATGAAAGCGGGCGAATTTCCAGACGGTTCCCGGGTCCTGCGGGCTAAAATTGATATGGCTTCCCCCAACCTGAACATGCGGGATCCTGTCCTCTACCGGATTCAAAGGACAACCCATCACCGTACAGGGGACAAGTGGTGCATTTATCCCATGTATGACTTTGCCCATCCCCTCTCGGATGCCATCGAAGGGATTACCCATTCCATTTGCACTTGTGAATTTGAGGATCACCGCCCGCTGTACAACTGGGTGATTGAAAATGTTGAGGGAAACTTTCGGTCCCGCCCGCAGCAAATTGAGTTTGCCCGGCTCAATCTCAGCCACACCGTCATGAGCAAGAGAAAGCTGCGGCAACTGGTGGAAGAAGGACATGTCAGGGGCTGGGACGATCCAAGGATGCCAACCATTTCCGGACTGCGCAGGCGTGGTTATACACCGGAGTCCATTCGGGACTTCTGCGAGCGCATTGGCGTGGCCAAGGCGGTCAGTACCGTGGATATCGCCATGCTGGAGCACTGCATCCGGGAGGATTTAAACTTTAAAGCCCCCCGGGTCATGGCCGTACTTCGCCCCCTGAAGGTGGTCATCGAGAACTATCCGGAAGGCCGGGTGGAATGGCTGGATGCGGCATACAACCAGGAAAACCCCGAACTGGGCTCCCGGAAAATCCCCTTTTCCCGGGTGGTCTATATTGAACAGGAAGATTTTATGGAAGACCCGCCGAAAAAATTCTTCCGCTTGGCCCCCGGCCGGGAAGTAAGGTTGAAACACGCCTATATCATTAAATGCGAACAAGTGATCAAGGACGAACAAACCGGTGAAATCATCGAGCTGCGCTGTACCTACGACCCGGCCACCAAAAGCGGCATGTCTACGGAAACGCGCAAGGTAAAAGGGACCCTGCACTGGGTGTCCGCGGACCATGCGGTCAAAGCGGAAGTGCGGCTGTACGAGCATCTCTTTATCAAGGCCAATCCGGAGGAAGACAAGGATACCGATTTCAAACAAAATCTCAATCCCAACTCACTGCAGGTGCTGTCTTCCCTGGTGGAACCCAGCCTGGCCGGAGCAGCGCCGGGAAGCCGCTACCAGTTTTTAAGACAAGGCTATTTCTGTGTGGATCCGGATACGACGAACGGTTCCTTGGTGTTCAACCGTGTTGTTTCCCTTAAGGATTCCTGGGCCAAGGCTCAGAATAAGTAGCAAGGAAGAATACGCAAAGTACGAGGCCCCTTCCGATACGGGAGGGGCCTTTCATTTGACTAAAATTATTTACCTAGAACACCAAATCACAGCAGCCCGGGTTAAAATCCCAGCGGATCTCACAATAATCCGGCCCCCAGTTTAAGAGCAGACGGTTATCGTAAAGGGGTTGGTAGGTATTAAGATCCAGTCTGGACTGGTACACCTTGTCACCAAATTTGCGGGTGAAAATAATCTCAAAGGCCTGGTTGCGCACCAGAGAAAAATGGGACTTTCCCACACTTTTATCGCAAAAAACCACCTGGTCCAAATTTTTATCCACCAGTCGCTTGTAATCCGGCCGGAAGCTGATTGATCCCTTGATTTCATTGTATTCGTCAATCAAGTCGGCCATTTTCAAAGTGGTCATTTCCCAACTGTTCCCTCCTAAAAATAAAGAATAATTATTAAATTAATTCTCTGCAACTTGATATTTCCCTGCAAAATTTGAGACAAATTTCACAACCCCTCATTATTTTATGCGGTTCAACAACCAAAAGAGAACATTAAAAAAACCGACAAATTGTACTAAAGGCGTAAAAAGTTGTGTGCCTTTACACAAAGATGGTATAATATCCATCTGAGAGGTTTAACCAAAATTCAATATGGAGGAGGAAATTTTTTGTCAGTAAGGGTTCGCTTTGCCCCGAGTCCTACGGGGCCTTTACATATCGGGGGAGCCAGATCGGCTTTGTTTAACTGGCTGTTTGCCCGCCATCACGGCGGTCAGTTTTTGGTTCGCATTGAAGACACCGATCTTGAAAGATCCTCCAGAGAATCTGAAGAAAATATATTAAATGCGCTGCGCTGGTTGGGTATCGATTGGGATGAAGGAATCGAAGTGGGAGGTCCCAACGGTCCCTATCGCCAAACCGAACGTTTGGCAATCTACCGGGAGCTGGCTCGTAAGCTTCTGGAAACCGGACATGCTTATTATTGTTACTGCACTGAAGAGGAACTGGCGGCAGAGCGGGAAGCGCTGATGGCCAGGGGAGAACTGCCCCGCTACCTAGGGCGCTGCCGCAACCTGTGTGACGAGGAAAAAGCAAAATTGGAAGCCGAGGGCAGGAAGCCGGTTCTCCGCTTCAGGGTTCCCGAGGACCAAATCATTACCATCCAGGACCGTGTACGGGGCCTGGTTGAGTTTGACAGCAACGGCATCGGTGATTTCATTATCATGAAATCAGACAACATTCCCACCTACAATTTTGCAGTGGTGGTGGACGACCATGATATGAACATCACCCACGTGATCCGGGCGGAGGAACACCTCTCCAACACCCCCAGGCAAATCTTGATCTATGATGCCCTTGGCTGGCAGAAGCCGGAATTCGCCCACATTTCGTTAATTCTGGGCAAAGACCGTACCAAAATGAGTAAGCGCCATGGCGCCACCTCCATTGAGCAATATCAAAATTTAGGCTATCTGCCCGAAGCCCTGGTGAACTTTTTAGCCTTACTGGGCTGGTCCCCGGGCGGCGAGCAGGAAATCTTCAGCCTGCAGGAGATTGTAGAGCAGTTTTCCTTGGAACGGGTGGCCAAGAACCCCGCTGTGTTTGATATTGACAAGCTGAACTGGCTCAACGGCCATTACATTCGCCAGAGTCCTGTGGATAGGCTCACCCGGCTGGCCATTCCTTATTTAATAGACGCCGGTTACCTGGACAAGGAACCGGATGCAGAGAAACTGGCCTGGCTGGAACAGGTGGTGGCCATAGCCAGGAACTACATCTCTTATATGCAGGAAATCACCCGGCACGTGGATATCTTTTTCCAGGACCGGGTGACTGTGGTTGAGGAAGATGCCAGGGATGTTCTGACCTGGGAACAGATGCCGGTGGTTATGAAGGCGGCCGTCCAGTTATTCTCGGAAGCGCCGGAGTTAACGGAGGAATCCGTCAAAGGTTTGATTAAAGCAATCGGTAAACAAACCGGACTCAAAGGCAAATTCATCTTCCAACCCCTCCGGGTTGCCATTACCGGCAGAACCCACGGCCCCGAGCTGCATCAAATCATTCCTGTTATAGGTAAAGAGCGGACCATTGCCAGATTAAGTGCCGTTTTAAAGTGATACCGTCAGCCATTGGCTCTTGGCCCTATAAAGCCAAAGGCTAACGGCCAATGGCCAGGTTATGGAAACAAGTCTGCAGAAATTCAAAAGTACGCATAAAGCTAATATGTCGAAAACAAGGAAACAGGGTAGTGAGAGGGGGTTCAGCCCGTGTTTGGCAGGATAAAAAAAGAAATTAACGCCGTATTTGAACGTGACCCGGCAGCCAAAAGTACCCTGGAGGTATTATTATGTTATCCGGGCCTGCATGCAATCCTGTTTCACCGGTTGGCCCATGCCTTGTATAAAAAGAAATTTTTTGTAACAGCTCGGTTTATTTCCCAAATTTCCAGGTTTCTTACCGGCATTGAAATCCACCCGGGAGCCAAGATCGGCGAAGGGCTTTTTATCGACCACGGGGCCGGGGTGGTTATCGGGGAAACCGCCGAGATCGGCGATAATGTGACCATTTACCAGGGGGTCACCCTTGGCGGTACCGGAAAAGAAAAGGGCAAACGTCACCCCACCATTGGCAACAATGTGGTTATCAGTTCCGGGGCAAAGGTATTGGGGTCCTTCACGGTGGGTGACAATGTAAAGATTGGCGCCGGCTCGGTGGTCCTTAAACCGGTACCGCCCAACTGCACTGTGGTGGGAGTCCCCGGCAGAATCGTCATCCGGGACGGCCAAAAAGTGGGGTCCGCTTATGTGCCGGATTTACGCCATGACCAATTGCCCGACCCTGTTGCTGATATGTTGAGTCAAATGCAGTCAGCCATCGACCGGCTTGAGCGGAAAGTAAAAGAGTTAGAGCAGGAATGCTGCAGGTTAAGAGATCAAGCGGAGGGGGCAAAGAAAGAATAATGCAAATTTATAATACCCTGACTAAAACAAAGGAAGAGTTTGTTCCCAGAGACAAAGGACAAGTCAGCATGTATGTTTGCGGGCCCACCACTTACAACTTTATTCATCTTGGCAATGCCCGGCCGCTGGTGTTTTTTGACACCGTCAGAAGGTATTTTATTTATAAAGGCTATCAAGTAAATTTTGTTCAGAACTTTACAGACGTAGATGATAAAATTATTAACCGGGCCAGGGAAGAAAAAACGGACCCGCTGGAGTTGGCGCAAAAATACATCAGGGAGTTTTTTGCAGATGCAGATGCCCTGAATGTTATGCGGGCGGACACACATCCCAAAGTATCTGAACATATTCCGGAAATCATCGACCTGATCAAGAAGCTGGAGCAGCAGGGCCATGCCTACGCCGTTGACGGGGACGTTTATTTTGCTGTTCGGAGCTTCCCTGCCTACGGTAAACTATCGGGCCGGAGCCTGGAAGACATGCAGGCCGGAGCCAGGGTGGAGGTGGATCCCAGAAAGAAGGACCCCATGGACTTTGCCCTGTGGAAAGCAGCCAAGCCCGGCGAGCCCAGCTGGGACAGCCCCTGGGGACCGGGACGCCCGGGCTGGCACATCGAGTGCTCCGCCATGGCTGAAAAGTATTTAGGTAGCGGCTTTGATATTCACGGCGGGGGTTTTGATTTGATCTTTCCTCACCACGAAAATGAAATTGCCCAATCCGAAGCAGCCTGCGGGGAGCCCTTTGCCCGTTACTGGATGCATAACGGCTTTATTACCGTAAACCAGGAAAAAATGTCCAAGTCCCTGGGGAACTTCTTTTTAGTCAGGGAGATTTTGGCCAAATTCCCCCCGGATGTGGTCCGCTGGTATTTGCTTTCCACCCACTACCGCAGCCCCCTGGACTTTGATGATGAAAAGCTTGTCATGGCGGGCAAAGGTTTGGACCGCATTAAAACTGCCCTTCGCTTGCTTTACGAGGCAATGGAACTGCCCGTTTATCAAGAAGAGAGAGAAAAACCTGTTGCCGACGGCCTGGAGGAAAAACTGGCGACCCTCCGGTTAGAATTTGAAAAGGCCATGGAGGACGATTTTAACACCGCCCTAGCCATCTCGGTGTTCTTTGAACTGGCTAAAGAAATCAATATCTTTGTGGGCAAACTGGGCGGTAAAGTGACTTCGGAAGAGAAAAAACTGCTGGATAAAGCACACGCCCTGGTCAAAGACTTTAACTGTGTGCTGGGTATTTTAAAGGAAGACAAAATGACCGGCAGGTTGTTGATTGACGCTGCAGGCGCCGATGATAAACTGACCGAGGGACTGATCCAGCTGATCATTAAGATCCGCCAGGAGGCCCGCAGTAAAAAAGATTGGGCCACCGCCGACACCATCCGTGACGGTTTAAAGGAACTGGGGATTATTTTGGAAGACACACCCCAGGGTGTCCGGTGGAAGAAGCAGGGGTAACTTGTTAAAATACATGGATAAATTGGCAAAAAATCAAAAACCTGAAGAATTGCCCAGCTTGGTCCTTGCCTATATAGGGGATGCCGTTTATGAACTGGCCATTCGGCAGTTCCTGGTGGGACAAGGATTCACTAAAGTAAACCGTCTCCACCGGGAAGCCGTAAAGTATGTGCGTGCCGGCGCCCAGGCGAAAGCGCTTTTCGCCCTGGAGGATAAACTTTCCGAAGAAGAAATGGCGGTTGTCCGCCGGGGCCGCAACGCCAAGTCCGGCACGCCCCCCAGGAGCGCCGATATCGTGGAGTACCGCCACGCCACCGCCCTAGAGGCCCTGCTCGGCTACCTGTACTTACAGGGCAAACAGGACAGGGTGAGGGAAATTGTCGACCTGGCGATACGGGCAATAACAAAAACAGGCAACAACTAGGATTATTATGAAATGAAATTTTCAACGGGGACGGTTTCAAACTTGAACTCTGCAAATTAACGTTGTAACTAAAAGAGTATCTATTACTTACAGTAACACTAAATTTTTTGGGGTGAGGCAGCGGATGAACAAAAAGTATGTAGGCGAAGGTAAAGTTCGGTTAATTGCTGGCGGGGGCCGGGTATATACTGATATTGCTGCAAGGTTTGTCAGTTCAGAAAGGTCATTAGATGAGATTATTGCTTCACCTTATTCCAAGGAATTAGTTTTAAAAATTGTAAATAGCGGACATAAAGCAGCGTTAGAGTTTGATTTTTTTCTTTTTGGCATTGAAGGATACGCTAGGGTTACAGAAGTTCAATTGGTTCGTAAAAGGTTAGCCTCTTATATGATTAAAACTGGTAGGACAAACAAGGGCGGAAAAAGATCCTTTGACGTAGTCATACCAAAAGGAATTGAAGACAACAGGATAATATATAAAATACCAATAGATTCTCTGACTTTAAGTGACGGAACTCCTTTGCGGAATTATTTGTCCTCAGAGGAAAAGGAGGTTGCTTATTCAGTTGGGGTAGACGAGATATTAGAATTGTTAGAACTGTGGTATGAGATGGGGGTTCGGCAAGGGTTTCAGGAAGAAGAACTAAGATATCTTAAGCCACAGGCTACAGAATTTAAAGCTTTAATTGGCATGAATGCTCATGCTTTGAACGACTGGTTTAGTATTCGTTGTTGCAAAAAAGCACAAACAGAAATTAGAGACTTAGCCAATAAAATGTTACATATTTGCAAGAACACAGCTCCGGAGCTTTTTGTAAATGCTGGCCCCAATTGCGTTAACCTTGGATATTGCCCTGAGAATGAGTTACAGCATCAAGACTGTAAAGGGAAAATAATAACCAAAAATGAGGCGTTAAGATTATTAAAAAATGTTAAGTTTTAGGTTATGCTAAATTAGCCCAGCGGTAAAATTTCAAGCCCCTGTTTTGCGAAAAAATGGAAATTTTTGGGCATCAAAAGCTAAAAAAGGCCGCAATAAACGTTTTCTCCCTTTGTTATGTTCACCAGATGGAATCTGGTCCAGGTAAGCCTTTGCGGGGCAAGGAATGAGCTGCTGCGAGAACCCATCACCATAAAGCTGGGGGGGGGAACCGGTTCCCTAACCATCCGGACCATCCCACATAGTTCCCGAACTGGAATTTTGGTTGTCCGGTGGTTCTAAAACCATTATAGGAGGAGGGAACATGTGATTTGTGATAAGAAGTATTTAATAAATAGGTTTTCAAAAGCTTTATATGAAAACCGTGGTGCAATCTTTGTTGGAAGCGGAATATCAAAGGAGTCCTGTGGTGTAGATTGGTATGGGTTACTTCAACCTTTTTCTGAAAATTTGGGCATACAAATTAAAAGAGATGACGAGCTACCCTTGATTGCTCAATATATAGTTAACTTATATGCAGGAAATAGAGGACCGCTAATTAATGAAATTATTCGTTGTTTAAATAAAGAATACGCCCTAAATATATACCATCAGGCACTCACTCTTACTAGAATATCAACCATTTGGACCACAAATTATGACACACTTCTCGAAAAGGCGTTTAGAAATTTTGATTTGGTCGTTAAGAATAATGATGGTGCTATTTCACGACCAGTCTTAAAGCATCAAATTGAACTCATTAAAATGCACGGTTGCATTAGTAGTTCACCTCAGAACGAATTAGTTATAACTCAAGAAGACTATGAAGACTTTCTGGTAAATCGACCAGCTACTGCAAAAAGATTAGAAAACGATTTATCTACCAAATCATTTTTATTTATTGGATATAGTTACAGAGATCCTAATTTAAGAAACATTATGGTGGAAGCTAGACGTCTTTGTCAAAGAGCAACTCAAGAACACTTTATGGTCTTGGACAGGATTAAAGGAAATAAAAAAAATAAAGAAGAAGAAAAAAGACAGCTTCTTTGGTGTAAAGACTTAAGGCGTTTTGGTATAAATTGTGTATTAATTGATCATTACGATGAATTAAAAGAGGTTTTATTTGAAGTTAGTAGTAAATCTCGTGGTAATACAGTTTATTGTACGGGGTCACATAAAGTGAGTGACCCGATGGCACGGGAGATTGGTAAACGTCTTGCAAATATAAAAAATATAGTATTACACAGTGGTCAATCTTCTGGGATAGGGAGCGATGTTGTGGCGTCATTTACAGAAGAATGTATAGAACGGAAAATGGACATTACTGAACGACTCCACACTTTCCCTAATCCTTATGCAGCTAACCCTGATTTTTCAGATAATCCGAAGTTAATCCCAGAGTTAAAAAGATTGAGGGCCAAGCTTTTTAATGCCACCCAAGTAGTGGTTGTATTTGACGGGGGGATTGGTACTTCTGTAGAGTTTGAAATTGCCAGAGCATTTAAATGCAAAATAATTCCGGTAGCACAAAAAGAGACTGAATTTATGAAACAAATTCTTGGGGACCGGGAAATATCGGACTTTTTGGAACAAGTTGATAAGGATTATTTTGAAAAGGCAAAACGTTTTTGTGTTAAAACTGAGGATGTTATTTCATGTATAGAAAAAATTCTACATCGATAAAGGATACATCTATAGTTAAACTGAGATTTAAAAATGGGTGGATCGAGGCGGGTAGAAAGAGAAAAACCTTAGTGGCAGCCTTAATAGGAGCAAATAACGAGGATTGTTATAAGTTACAATTACGAAAAATTGAATTATTAAGCTCCATGTTAGATGGTCCAGATATAATAAGCGACTTGAGTATAATAAGATTAAGAAATAAAAAACCCTTATGGTTACAGATTATTATGGAGACTGGTTGTATTGCTGCGACTGTTCCGGTTTATGTAGTAAGATTTGGGAACAGGGGAATCTCCTCAGATGAACTTCTTGATATTTGCCTAGAACAAATGGAACAGGGTGTAGGAATCATAACCATCCACCCAACCCCAACAAAAGAGCTTTTTGAACTGTCTCAAAAACGTTTGGTACCTTGTACCTCTCGTGGCGGAGGGATTGTTCTTCAGGATGCCGCAATCAAAGGGTGGAAGCAAGATAATGTTTATTTAACTATATTACCGGAATTAATATCTGCGGCTAAAAAATACGGGACGGTAATAAGTATTGGGACGACTTTTCGTTCGGCAAATATTTTTGACTCCAATGACGAGGCTCAACAAAAAGAAATTAGATTTCAGCTAGATTTAGCTAAAAAGATTGCAAAGGATGGTGTTGGGGTTATTATTGAATCCCCGGGCCATGCAAGGCCAGAAGATATTAAAAAAATAGCTTCCATACTGCGAGAGGGTAATTTTCCTGTGATGCCTCTTGGACCAATTCCTACAGATATTGCAATTGGAATGGACCATGTGTCTGCCGCCATTGGCGCAACATTGCTCGGTCTTGAAGGATGTGCGCATATACTTGCTGCTGTTACTCGTGAAGAACATACAGGAGGAACACCAACTATAGAATCTACCATAGAGGCAGTCAAAGCAGCTCGCATTGCTGCGCATATTATTGATATTCATATACTTAAAGACGATGCGGTTGATCTGGAGATTGCAAAATACAGAGGGGAACATAGTACATGTATTTTCGGCCAAAGAACCAAAGGTTGCGAGCGTTGTGGTGGTGCTTGTCCGCTTTAATAAATTTGATGAGATAGGGGAAAAGATATGAAAACACTCCCTTTTATAATCCTTGCACTGTGGGGTATTGCTCTGACTTTGGGAGTCATTGGAGTGCTTTCCCGCCGTAAAAGATTGTTATTCCTGGGAATATTATCGGCACTGGGTGGGCTGATTTTAACTTTGTGGCTGAAGTGGTTGTTGCAACGAATCTAATTTAGTCTAAGCACCATGGGAGGGAATCTTGTGAGTGAAATCATTGCCGGAAGAAATCCGGTAAGGGAGGCCCTTCGTGCAGGACGTCCCATAAATAAAATCATAGTAGCAAAGGGAACAGGTGCCGGCCCCTTGTCCGAGATCATGAACTTGGCCAGGGAGAAAAATGTTCCGGTACAGATGGTTGAACGAACCAACCTGGACAAATTAAACCCGGGAATCCCCCACCAGGGAATAGTTGCTTATGCTGCTGCCAAAGAATATGTGGAAGTGGAAGACATTTTAGAGATTGCCGGCGCTAGGGGAGAAGATCCCTTCATCGTGATGCTGGACGAAATTAACGATCCCCATAACCTGGGGGCTATTCTTCGTACGGTGGATGCCGCCGGCGCCCATGGCGTCATCATACCCCAGAGAAGGTCTGTAGCCTTGACCTCCACTGTGGCCAAAGCCTCGGCGGGTGCGGTGGAATATGTTCCGGTGGCCCGGGTAACCAACCTGGATCAAACCATCCGACAGTTAAAAGACAGGGGGATATGGGTTGTGGGGGCGGATATGGAGGGCCCCGAAGTTTATTGGGAGGCAAAACTGACCGGTCCGCTGCTGCTGGTTATTGGCGGTGAAGGAAAGGGCATTGGCAGGCTGATCAAAGAGCGATGTGATATGCTGGTTCGTTTGCCGATGGCGGGTCACGTTGGATCACTCAATGCCTCGGTGGCAGCTGCATTATTGATATATGAGGTGGTACGCCAGAGAGGGTAGGGTTGGTCCATGCAGGAATTTTATGTGGTGGACGGGTATAACATCATTCATGCCTGGCCGGAATTTGAGGGTATGATCGACAGCGGACTGGACCACTGCAGGGACAAGCTCATTCACATCCTGGCCAACTTTGCCGGTTTTGACGGGGGTTCGGTCAAGGTGGTATTTGACGCCCACCTTGTTAAACGAGGGATAGAACACCGCGAAATGGTTCATGGCATAGAAGTGTTTTATACCCAGGAAGGAGAAACCGCTGACTCGTTAATTGAAAGGATTGTTGGGGACCTAGGAAAACAGGGAACTGTCTACGTCGTGACTTCCGACTGGGATGAACAACGGATTATCTTTGGCCGGGGGGCCTACCGTTTAACGCCGAAGGAGTTCAGGGGGCAGGTGATGAAGGTCAACCGGCGGCGGGAAGAGGAGTTTAACAAACCCAATCCCACCGAGGGGTATTTGGAAGACAAGCTGCCCGAGGATATCCGAAAAATACTGGAAAAATGGCGACGCAGCAAGAACTAAAGTCCGCAAGGCTTGGCTTTATTTTGCCTTGACGAGCCTTTTTAACATAGGCTATAATTAGTCATGTAACTTAAGCAGTTAATTGTTTAGCTGCTTTCGCGGATGGGTGAATCAGACCCCGGGTGCCATGGTAAGACTTTACGTCTTTTGCAATTAACAGGTAAAAGAAAAGCGTACCCTTGCGGGGGGCTTGTAGCTACCGGGTTCCTCGTAACCACGGGTGTACAGACTCCTGGACACAACACTGAAGGTGTGCCTGAAAGGTACAGCGTAGTCATGCTTTTCTGACTGTTTGGTGGTTTCCTAGAGACAAGAAAGCGGGGGCGATAGTTTTGAGTTCAAATGCACAAAGAGAAGTTTCCGGCGGATATCAGATTATGGTAGATGAGGATGTCGTTGAGTTTGCGCGTGAGGGCGACGACGCAGCGCTGGAGTACTTGATTAATAAATATAAAAACTTTGTGCGTGCAAAAGCCCGCTCATATTTCCTTATCGGAGCCGACAGAGAAGATATCATTCAGGAGGGCATGATCGGACTTTATAAAGCCATTCGCGACTTTCGCATGGACAAACTTTCTTCTTTTCGTGCCTTTGCTGAACTGTGCATCACCAGGCAGATTATTACGGCCATCAAAACAGCAACCAGACAAAAGCATATACCGCTAAACTCTTATGTATCATTAAATAAACCTATTTATGATGAAGATTCAGACCGTACCCTGCTGGATGTGATTTCTGGGTCTAAAATTACCGACCCCGAGGAACTCATCATCAGCCGGGAGGAATTTGATGATATCGAAGAGAAAATGGGTGAAATATTAAGTTCTCTGGAATGGAAGGTTCTTATGTCTTACCTGGAAGGAAAGTCCTACCAGGAAATTGCCGAAGATTTAAACCGGCATGTTAAATCCATTGACAATGCCCTGCAAAGGGTGAAACGCAAGCTGGAAAGATACCTGGAAAAACGGGAAGCCTAGTTAACCGGTCAACTGGTTTTATAGAGATAAATACTACATGGTAATGCGTTTTACCTTTATTTAAGGTTAAAAAATTTTTGAGTTAAAAATCGCTAATATTACCAAACAATACATGGCCGCGGGTGTTGACACCGGGTGCTACATCTGCTATTATAATCAATGTTCGATGCCGACGTAGCTCAATTGGTAGAGCAGCTGACTTGTAATCAGCAGGTTGCGGGTTCGAGTCCCATCGTCGGCTCCAATAAAATTCGGAGGGATTCCCGAGTGGCCAAAGGGAGCAGACTGTAAATCTGCCGGCGAACGCCTTCGAAGGTTCGAATCCTTCTCCCTCCACCAGATTATAGCACAGACGATAACTGCAGTAATTTTTGGCCAGACAAAATGTCTTGCTTTACATGCATCGTCTGTGATATAATATAAAATGTTGACGCGGGATAGAGCAGTTGGTAGCTCGTCGGGCTCATAACCCGAAGGTCGAGGGTTCAAGTCCCTCTCCCGCAACCAAATGCTGCTATAGCTCAGTAGGTAGAGCGTATCCTTGGTAAGGATAAGGTCACCGGTTCAATCCCGGTTAGCAGCTCCAATTTCATATGGCGGTGTAGCTCAGTTGGTCAGAGCACACGGTTCATACCCGTGGTGTCACTGGTTCGAATCCAGTCACCGCTACCAAAGACAAAGAACCTGTCCTGTAGGATAGGTTCTTTGTCTTTGGTAGCCAATGACCAAAAAGAAATGTCTGAAAAAAGAAGGATTTTTGCATTTCTTATCGAATCTAGCAATGGATTTTCAGTTAATAGGTATAAACTATGCTTAATTCTGGAAATAACTTTAGAGATGAAAGAATCTCTGGCTAAATTCCTGAATAATGGAGGAGGAGAATTTAACTCATGGCGAAGGCTAAATTCGAACGTACCAAACCCCACGTAAACATTGGTACCATCGGTCACGTTGACCACGGTAAAACCACTCTGACCGCTGCTATTACTGTAGTTCTGTCTACCGTCGGCGGCGCTCAAGTTAAGCGTTACGACGAAATTGACAACGCTCCCGAAGAGCGTGAGCGCGGTATCACCATTAACACCGCCCACGTAGAATACGAAACCGCCAACCGTCACTATGCCCACGTTGACTGCCCGGGTCACGCTGACTATGTTAAAAACATGATCACCGGGGCTGCTCAAATGGACGGCGCCATCCTGGTTGTATCCGCTGCCGACGGCCCGATGCCCCAGACCCGTGAGCACATCCTGCTGTCCCGCCAGGTAGGCGTACCTTACATCGTTGTTTTCCTGAACAAAGCTGACATGGTTGACGACCCCGAACTGCTCGAGCTGGTGGACATGGAAGTGCGCGAACTGCTGAACTCCTATGAATTCCCCGGCGATGACACTCCCATTATTGCCGGTTCCGGCCTGAAAGCCCTGGAGTGCGGCTGCGGCAAGCGCGAGTGCGAATGGTGCGGCAAGATCTGGGAACTGATGGACGCTGTGGACTCCTACATTCCCACTCCCGAGCGTGATGTAGATAAGCCGTTCCTGATGCCCGTAGAAGACGTGTTCTCCATCACTGGCCGCGGTACCGTTGCTACCGGTCGTGTAGAGCGTGGTACCGTTAAAGTACAGGACGAAGTAGAGATTGTAGGTCTGAACGACAAGCCTCGTAAGACCGTTGTAACCGGTGTGGAAATGTTCCGCAAGCTGTTAGACTTTGCCCAGGCCGGCGACAACATTGGTTGCCTGCTGCGCGGCGTGGACCGCAAAGAAATCGAGCGTGGTCAGGTACTGGCGAAGCCCGGCAGCATCAAGCCCCACACCAAGTACGAAGCAGAAGTGTACGTACTGACCAAAGAAGAAGGCGGACGTCACACCCCGTTCTTCAACGGCTATCGTCCCCAGTTCTACTTCCGGACCACCGACGTAACCGGTGTAGTACAACTGCCTGAAGGCGTAGAAATGGTAATGCCCGGCGACAACATCAAGATGAAGGTTGACCTGATCACCCCCATCGCCATCGAAGAAGGATTGCGTTTTGCTATCCGTGAAGGCGGCCGTACCGTTGGCGCCGGTGTTGTAACCGCTATCCGCGAATAAATTTCAGGTTTAAGATGCGAAGTTGGCCGTTCGTAAAAGCAGTCCCGGGGACCGCCTGGAACGAAGGCCGAACTTCGAGTTAGACTAGCGATGAAGTGGAAGGTTGCTCGCACCCTGAGGTAATTTTCACGGAGCAGTCCGCACAATCGGACGAAGGGAGAATAAGACCATGAAAAACCAAAAGATCAGAATCAGACTGAAGGCCTTTGATCATCAAATGCTTGACCAGTCCGCCGGCAAAATTGTTGAAACCGCCAAGCGGACCGGTGCGCAGGTGGCAGGTCCTGTACCCCTGCCTACCGAAAGAAGCGTTTACACCATTTTGCGTTCCCCCCACGTAAATAAAGACTCCCGGGAACAGTTTGAAATGCGTGTGCATAAGCGTTTAATCGATATCCTGGAGCCCACCCCGAAGACTGTTGATGCTCTGATGCGCCTGGACCTGCCTGCCGGCGTGGATATTGAAATAAAGCTGTAGATTGACCCCGAGAGTGTATGTTAGAAGCCCTGGGGGGACCCACGGGCTTCTAACCTCTGACTATAACAGGAGGTGTTTTGCCATGCCAAAGGGTATTCTTGGCAAAAAAGTGGGCATGACCCAAATCTTTAATGAAGCAGGCGTTGCCATTCCGGTAACCGTTGTGGAAGCCGGCCCCTGCTTGGTCGTACAAAAGAAAACTCCCGAGAATGACGGTTACAGCGCCATTCAGTTGGGCTTTGGCGAGAAACGCGAAAACTTAATTAATAAACCCATGAAGGGTCATCTGGCCAAGGCAGGCGTTCGCCCGGTGCGTTTCTTACGGGAAATCAAGGTAGAAAACCTCGATGAATATCAAGTCGGTCAAGAAATCAAAGCGGACATCTTTGCCGAAGGCGAAAAGGTGGACGTTGTAGGAACTTCCAAAGGACGCGGTTTTGCCGGTGGCATCAAACGTCACAACTTCCACCGCGGACCCATGGCCCATGGCTCCAAGTATCACCGTCGGCCCGGTTCCTCCGCAGCCAAAGGCCCTGCTCGAACCTTTAAAGGCAGAAAGCTTCCCGGACACTATGGTGTTGAACGGGTAACCGTACAAAACCTGGAAGTCGTCAAAGTGGATGCCGAACGCAACTTACTTGCCATTAAAGGTGCAGTACCCGGCCCAAGGGGCGGCCTGTTACTGATTAAAAACAGCGTCAAGGCCAAGTAGCGGTGGCGCAGCGAAAGGAGGACTGTGAATCCAATGCCTAAAGTAGCTTTATATAACGTTAACGGCGAACAGGTGGGCGAAGTGGAGCTGAAGGACGAAGTGTTCGGCATTGAGCCCCACGAGTCTGTCCTGCATGATGCCGTAACCATGCAGCTTGCCAACCAACGTCAAGGTACTCATGACACCAAAACCAGAGCGGAGGTTAGGGGCGGCGGACGCAAACCCTGGCGTCAAAAGGGCACCGGCCGCGCAAGAGCAGGCTCCACCAGATCTCCCATCTGGCGCAAGGGTGGTATCGTCTTCGGACCCCATCCCCGCGATTACTCCTATTCTTTGCCCAAGAAAGTGCGTCGCCTGGCCCTTAAGTCGGCCCTTTCCAGCAAGGTGAAGAGCGACAATATTATCGTGCTGGATACTCTTACCCTGGAAGCTCCCAAAACCAAAGAAATGGTCCGCATCCTGAACAACCTGAACGCTAAAAAGGCGCTGGTTGTAACTGCCGAGCGTGATGTCAACGTTGAAAAGTCCGCTCGCAACATCGAGGGTGTTAAACCCTTAAAAGCTGAAGGCGTTAACGTATATGACCTGTTAAAATATACCAAACTGGTTATCACCAAGGACGCCGTCGCTAAGATCGAGGAGGTGCTGGCGTAATGAAAAATCCGCGCGACATCCTCATCAAGCCGGTGGTTACCGAAAAAAGTACCGGTTTATTAGCCGATAACAAGTATACATTTATTGTTGATCTGAATGCTAACAAAACCGAAATCAAAAAGGCTGTTGAGGAAATCTTCAAGGTCAAGGTAGAAAAGGTTAACACCATGCGGGTGAAAGGCAAACTCAAGCGTGTGCGCCAATTCACCGGCAGAACCCCTGAACGCAAAAAAGCCATTGTTACCTTGAGAGAAGGCGACAAGATCGAGATCTTTGAAGGACTGTAAGGAGGGAAGCCCAGGTGGCAGTAAAAAATTATAAACCTACCTCACCTGGCCGCCGGTTTGTTACCGTCTCCGACTTTAGCGAGATCACCAAGACCGAACCTGAAAAATCTCTGCTGGAGCCTCTAAAGAAGACCGGAGGACGCAACGCCCAGGGCCGGATCACCGTTCGGCACCAGGGTGGTGGCCACAAGCGGATGTACCGCATTATTGATTTCAAACGCAACAAGGACGGCATCCCTGCCAAAGTTGCAGCCATTGAATATGATCCCAACCGTTCCGCCCGTATTGCCCTGCTGCATTACGTGGACGGCGAAAAACGTTATATTATCGCTCCTGTAGGACTGGAAGTGGGTATGACCGTTGAATCCGGTCCCAACGCAGACATTAAAGTCGGTAACTGCTTGCCGTTACGCAACATTCCCGTTGGTACCATGGTCCACAACGTTGAACTGTATCCCGGAGCCGGCGCTCAAATGGTTCGTTCCGCCGGCGCTGCTGCCCAGTTGATGGCCAAGGAAGGGAAGTATGCCAACCTGCGTCTGCCTTCCGGCGAAATGCGTCTGGTGCTGCAGGACTGCCGGGCCACCGTTGGTCAGGTAGGGAACCTGGAACACGAAAACATTACCATCGGTAAAGCCGGTCGGGCCCGTCACATGGGCATCAGGCCCACTGTTCGCGGTAAAGTTATGAACCCCGTTGATCACCCCCACGGTGGTGGTGAAGGACGTAACCCAATCGGTCGTCAACCCTCTACTCCCTGGGGTAAACCTGCAATGGGTGTTAAGACCCGTGGCAAGAAGAAGAGCGATCGCCTGATCGTCAAACGCCGCAGTAAGTAAAACAACAGGGGCTGCAATACACCCGGCCCCGTGAGTATGGAACATGAACATGATCCGGAAGGAGGTTCATAATGGCTCGTTCTCTTAAAAAAGGACCGTTTATTGACGATCACCTGTTAAAAAAAGTTGAGCAGATGAATGAGAAGGGCGAAAAGAAGGTTATCAAGACCTGGTCCCGCCGTTCCACCATCTTTCCGCAGATGATCGGCCACACCATCGCCGTATATGATGGCCGTAAACATATCCCGGTATATATCACTGAAGATATGGTCGGACACAAATTAGGTGAATTTGCACCTACCCGCACCTACAGGGGACACGGTGCTCATACCGAGCGTTCCACTGCGCTTAAGTAACCACAAGAGGGGGCTAAACGATGGAAGCGAGAGCAGTCGCCAAATTTATCCGCGTATCCCCGCGTAAAGCCCGCATGGTAGTAGATTTGATTCGGGGTAAAAAGTTAAACGAGGCTTTAGCAATCTTGCGCTATACCCCTAACAAAGCTGCCGCTGCTGTGACCAAGGTAGTCAAATCTGCTGCTGCTAACGCGGAACACAACTATGATATGGATAAAGATGAATTGGTAATATCTAAAATTTACGTAGATCAGGGACCCAGCCTGAAGCGTGTAATGCCCAGAGCCATGGGCCGTGCGGATATCATTAAAAGAAGAACCAGCCACATTACCGTAGTGGTTTCGGACAAAAAGGAGGGATAATTGCGTGGGCCAGAAGGTTAACCCCAAGGGTTTGCGTATTGGCATAATCAAAGACTGGGAAGGTAAATGGTTTGCTGATAAACGCAATTACTCCAATTTGCTGATCGAAGACGTAAAAATTCGTGAGTATATCAAGCGCAAGCTTTACCAGGCCGGTATTGCCAAAACTCAAATTGAACGGGCTGCCAACCGGGTCAAGGTCTCCATTCACACTGCCAAGCCGGGTATTGTGATCGGTCGCGGCGGTGCGGAAGTAGAAGCTCTGAGAAAAGAGCTGGAAAAAATGACCGGTAAGCAAGTTCATGTGAATATCGTAGAGATCAAGACGCCGGAAACAGACGCTCAACTGGTGGCTGAGAACATTGCTGCCCAGTTGGAAAAGCGCGTGGCTTTCCGCCGTGCTATGAAACAAACTGTACAGCGTGCTTTAAGGCTGGGCGCCAAGGGTATAAAGATTGCCTGCAGCGGCCGTCTGGCCGGAGCGGAAATCGCCCGTACCGAATGGTACAGCGAAGGCAAAGTACCCCTCCACACCCTGCGTGCAGACATTGACTATGGATTTGCCGAAGCCAATACTACCTACGGTAAAATTGGCGTAAAAGTATGGATCTACAAAGGAGAAGTTTTACCGGAAGCGAAGAAAACCGCAGCCGGTCAAGGAGGCGAGTAACCGATGCTTATTCCGAAAAGGGTTAAGTACCGCAAGCAGCACCGTCCCCGTGGTAACGGCGGTGTTACGAAAGGCGGTAGAGAAGTAAGCTTCGGCGAATACGGAATCCAGGCCCTGGAGGCAGGTTGGATCACGAACCGTCAAATCGAAGCTGCTCGTATTGCCATGACCCGTTATATTAAACGTGGTGGTAAAGTATGGATTCGCATCTTCCCGGATAAGCCGATCACCCAGAAACCGGCTGAAACTCGTATGGGTTCCGGTAAAGGTGCGCCGGAACACTGGGTGGCTATTGTCAAGCCAGGCCGTATTATGTTTGAAGTTGCCGGCGTTCCCGAAGCAACTGCCCGCGAAGCTATGCGCCTGGCCATGCATAAATTGCCCGTTAAGTGCAAGTTTGTAAAACGTGGGGAAGTAGGTGAAGCCAATGAAAGCTAAGGAAATCAGAGATCTTACTGATGCCGAATTGGCTAAGAAGATAGATGACTCCAAAGACGAACTCTTTAAATTAAGATTTCAATTGGCAACCGGACAATTGGATAACCCCATGAAAATTAAAGAGTGCAAACGGAAAATTGCCCGTTTGAAAACCATTCAGACCGAGAGAAGACTGGGCATTCGCTAAGCCAGTAAATCCGGTAAATTGTCATCGACCAGGAAGGAGGTACGATGGTGGAGCAAGGGCGTAATATGCGTAAAGTTCGCCAGGGTAAAGTGGTCAGCGATAAAATGGATAAAACTGTTGTTGTAGCAGTAGAGGATCGTGTTCGCCACCCACTGTATAACCGCACCATTCGTAAGACTAAGAAATTTAAAGCCCATGATGAAGAAAACAGCTGCCGTATCGGCGATACTGTTCGTATCATGGAAACCCGCCCGCTGTCCAAGGAAAAGCGCTGGCGTGTGATTGAAATCCTGGAACGGGCCGAACAACTGTAAGGTTCTGGCTGATACCGGGTACGAAGGGAGGTTTATTCCATGATTCAAGTGCAAACCATCTTGAAAGCTGCTGATAACACGGGGGCCCGTAAATTGATGTGCATCCGTGTGCTGGGCGGATCCCTGCGTCGTTATGCAAGCGTTGGCGATATCATCATTGCTTCCGTTAAAGAAGCTACACCCGGCGGCGTTGTTAAAAAAGGTGATGTGGTTAAGTGCGTAGTTGTACGTACCAACAAGGAAGTTCGCCGTCCGGACGGTTCCTACATCAAGTTCGATGAGAACGCAGCTGTCATCATTAAAGACGATAAAACCCCCAGGGGTACACGTATCTTTGGACCTGTGGCCCGGGAGCTGCGTGAAAAGGACTTTATGAAAATCGTTTCACTTGCACCTGAAGTTATCTAGTCGGACCAAGCAAGAGGTAAGAGTGGTAGGAGAGAAAATCGATCCAACCTCTATCTTCCCACCTCTCACCTCAAACAGGAGGTGTATGTACTACATGCCGAAAGTTCACGTTCGCAAGGGCGATACTGTTCTTGTCATCACCGGTAAAGATGCCGGCAAAAAGGGTAAAGTAATATCCGTAGAACCGGCCCAAAGCCGTGTGATCGTTGAAGGCGTAAACATTGTAAAGCGTCACCGGAAGGCCACTCCCCAGATGCCTCAAGGAGGCATTGTGGAAAAAGAGGCCCCCATCCATAGCTCTAACGTTATGCTGTATTGCTCCAAATGCAACAAACCCACCAGAATCAAGAAGAAAATACTGGACAACGGCAATAAAGAACGGGTTTGCAAGCATTGCGGGGAAACACTCAGCTAACTTGAGCGCCGGAAAGGAGGAGAACACGTGGCAAGGCTAAAGGAAAAATACCTGAAAGAAGTTGTACCGGCCTTAATGCAAAAGTTCGGTTACAAAAATATAATGCAGGTACCTAAAGTAGAAAAAGTTGTTATAAATATTGGTTTGGGCGAAGCTATTCAAAACAGTAAAGCCGTAGACGCAGCCGTTGGCGACCTGATGGCTATTACCGGACAACGCCCCATCACCACCAAAGCCAAGAAGTCCATTGCTGCCTTTAAACTCCGTGCAGGTATGACCATTGGCGCCAAGGTAACCCTGCGTGGTGAGCGGATGTACGAATTTGTTGATAAGCTGTTTAACATTGCACTGCCCCGGGTAAGAGACTTCCGTGGAGTATCAGATAAATCCTTTGACGGTCGTGGTAACTACACCCTGGGCCTGAAGGAACAGCTCATCTTCCCGGAAATTGAATACGATAAAATTGACAAAGTGCGCGGTATGGACATTACCTTCGTAACCACCGCCAAGACCGATGAAGAAGCCAGAGAGCTGCTGAGACTGATGGGCATGCCCTTTGTTAAAGCTAGCTAACTTCCGGTAAAGGAGGGTATTCGATGGCCAAAAAATCTATGATCGAAAAATCAAAAAGACCACCGAAATTCGCAGTGCGTGCCCATAATCGTTGCAAACTGTGTGGTCGGCCCCACGGCTATATGAGAAAGTTTGGCGTTTGCCGTATCTGCTTCCGTGAACTTTCCTATCGTGGAGAGATTCCTGGAGTCAAGAAAGCCAGCTGGTAATCAGGAAGGAGGTTGCATCACATGGTCATGACTGATCCCATTGCGGATTTCCTAACAAGAATTCGCAATGCTAACACTGTTTACCATGATAAAGTAGAAGCCCCGGCCTCCAACGTTAAAAAGGCTATTGCTGAAATCCTAAAGCAAGAGGGCTACATCAAAGATTACGAAACCATAGATGATGGTAAACAAGGTATCATCAGAATTTATCTAAAATATGGCAACAACAAGCAGCGCGTGATCACCGGTTTGAAGAGAATTTCCAAACCCGGGCTGCGGGTGTACGCCAAGAAAGACCAGATCCCCAAAGTATTGGGCGGACTGGGTATCGCAATCGTCTCTACATCACAAGGAATCATGACCGACAAACAAGCGCGTCAGGCCGGTCTGGGCGGCGAGGTTGTTTGCTACGTCTGGTAGCGTTCGTAACAGGAGGTGTGATAGATGTCCAGGATTGGTAAAAAACCCATTCCGGTACCGCAGGGGGTTGACATTCAGATTGATGGGAACGTAGTCAAAGTAAAAGGTCCCAAAGGTCAACTGGAACGGGAAGTCCACCGGGATATGATTATTAAACTGGAAGAAGGCAATCTGGTGGTTGAACGCCCCAGTGATGCGAAAAACCACCGGGCTCTGCATGGTTTAACCCGCACCCTGTTAAGCAATATGGTGGAAGGTGTGACCAAAGGCTTCCAGCGCAATCTGGAACTGGTCGGCGTTGGTTACCGTGCTGCCAAACAAGGGAATAAGCTGGTATTGACCGTCGGTTATTCTCACCCGGTTGAAATTGAACCCCCGGCAGGAATCGAGATCGAAGTGCCGGCTCCCACGAAAATTTCTGTCAAAGGAGCCGACAAACAAGCAGTGGGCCAATTGGCAGCCAATATTCGTGCCGTGCGCGAGCCCGAACCGTACAAAGGCAAGGGTATCAAATACGAAGGCGAAGTCATCCGCCGCAAGGCCGGTAAAGCCGGCGGTAAAGGTAAGAAATAGGGAAGGAGTTGAACTCGGTTGCTTACCAAAACTGACCGTAAAGCGATACGTGCAAAGCGTCGTCGCAGAGTACGGAATAAGATTGTGGGCACAGCGGAAAGACCTCGTCTTAATGTGTTCCGCAGCCTGAACAATATCTATGCCCAACTCATCAACGATGAAACTGGCGTGACCGTGGTTGCTGCTTCAACCCTATCGCCGGAATTAAAGGGTCAACTGAAAAACGGCGGCAACGTTGAGGCTGCTAAAGCTGTTGGTAATTTAATCGGTAAAAAAGCCCTGGAAAAAGGAATCAAAAAAGTTGTATTTGACCGTGCAGGCTACATCTACCACGGTCGTGTAAAAGCTCTGGCAGAAGGCGCCAGAGAAGCAGGGTTGGACTTCTAGTCTTGAGACAAAGGAGGGAAGCAACGACTCATGGCAAGAATTGACGCCAGCAAATTGGAACTAACCGAAAAGGTTGTGTATATAAACCGTGTTGCCAAGGTTGTAAAGGGTGGTCGGCGTTTTAGCTTCTCTGCTCTGGTGGTTGTCGGCGATGGCAACGGCCACGTAGGCGCCGGTTTAGGAAAAGCTGCTGAAGTTCCCGAAGCGATTCGCAAGGGAGTTGAAGATGCCAAGAAAAACCTGATTAAAGTGCCCTTAAACGGAACCACCATTACCCATGAGGTGCTGGGTCGTTTTGGCGCAGGAAAGGTTTTAATGAAGCCTGCTGCTAAAGGTACCGGTGTTATCGCCGGCGGTCCTGTGCGTGCGATCCTGGAACTGGCCGGAGTACGGGATATCTTAACCAAGTCCCTAGGCTCCAACAATGCCAATAACATGGTTAACGCCACCATGGAAGGTCTTAAGCAACTTAAGACTCCCGAGGAAGTGGCCCGGTTACGTGGTAAGACCGTGGAAGAATTGTTAGGTTAGGGGGACGGACAATGGCCAAGCTGAAAATTACACTGGTTCGCAGTCTTATCGGCAGGCCTGAGGCACAGCGGAAAGTTGTCCGCGCCCTTGGCTTAGGTAAGACCAATAGTGTAGTGGAAAAAACGGATTCTCCCGTCATCAGGGGAATGATCAATAAAGTGGCTCACCTGGTTAAGGTTGAGGAAGCCTAAAGGAGGTGTACCGGTTGAATCTCCATGAATTAAGACCGGCCCCCGGAGCAAGAAAAAAGGCAACCCGTAAGGGGCAGGGTATCGGCTCCGGTTTAGGTAAAACTGCCGGCAGAGGTCATAAGGGTCAAAAAGCAAGATCAGGCGGCGGTGTACGCCCCGGTTTTGAAGGCGGTCAAATGCCTTTACAGCGCCGGTTCCCTAAGAGGGGCTTCACCAATATTTTCAAGAAGAAGATTACTGCCATTAACGTGGATGCTCTGAATGTGTTCGAACCCGGCACTGAAGTAACTCCCGAAAAATTATTAGAAGCAGGTGTAATTAAGAAGATCGGCGACGGTGTAAAGATTCTGGGCGACGGTAACCTGGAAAAAGCTTTAACCGTGAAAGTGCACGCCTTTAGTAAGTCGGCTGCTGAGAAGATTGCCGCTGCTGGCGGAAAAGCCGAGGTGATCTAAGGGTGTTAAACAGCCTGAAAACTGCGTTCAAACTGGACGAACTGCGGAGCAAGCTGCTTTTTACTCTGGCGATGCTGTTTCTGTTCCGGGTGGGCGCACATATCCCGGTGCCCGGTATTAACCCGGACGCCTTTGCGGATTTATTAACCAAGGGCCAACTGCTTGGTTTCTTTGATGTCATCTCCGGGGGTGCATTCAAAAGGGCAAGTATTTTTGCCATGAGTATCACTCCCTACATTAACGCCTCCATCATCATGCAGCTCCTGACGGTGGTCATTCCTCACCTGGAGAGATTGGCCAAAGAAGGGGAAGAGGGGCGCAAGAAGATTACCCAGTACACCCGTTACTTCACCGCCGTGCTGGCTTTTATTCAGGCCATCGGTATGTCCGTGGCCCTGAAGGGTGCGCTGGTTCACCCCACCGTTTTTAACTACCTGCTGGTAGCCATCACCTTTACGGCCGGTACTGTATTGTTGATGTGGATTGGCGAACAGATCACTGAGAAAGGTATTGGCAACGGTATTTCCCTGCTGATCTTTGCGGGTATTGTCTCCAGGATACCGGCAGCCATTGTCAGCATCGGCCAGTACCTGAAAGCTGGCACCGTCAATATCCTGAGTGTTCTGGCACTGGTGGTTATCGGTGCGCTGGTCATAGCTGCCGTAGTTGCTGTACAGGAAGGCCAGCGCCGGATCCCTGTGCAGTATGCCAAGCGGGTTGTAGGTCGTCGCGTATACGGCGGTCAGACTTCCCACCTGCCGTTAAAAGTGAACCAGGCCGGTGTAATTCCTATTATCTTTGCCTCTTCACTTTTAATGTTCCCGGGTCAAATTGCTTCCTGGTTTGCCGGTAATGCTGTGGCAGACTGGTACTTAAAGTGGTTTGCCTGGGGCGGGGTTTTAAACAGCATCATCTATGCCATGTTGATCATCGGTTTCACATATTTCTACACTGCAGTCATTATGAACCCTCTGGACATGGCAGAAAACATTAAAAAGTATGGTGGCTTTATTCCCGGACTGCGTCCCGGACGTTCTACTGCCGAATATATCAGTAGAATTATGAGCAGGATTACCCTGGCCGGAGCTGTGTTTCTGGCATTAATCGCCATCCTGCCCAACATCATACTGGCCTTAACCCGTATTCCCAACGTATACTTTGGCGGCACTGCTCTCTTGATCGTGGTGGGTGTTGCTTTAGATACGATGAAGCAGATTGAATCTCACCTGCTGATGCGGAGTTACCAGGGTTTCCTGAAGTAGCGGGTGGATTCAGATGATTACAATCAAGAACGAACGAGAACTGAACTACATGCGGGATGCCGGTCGGGTGGTGGCACAAACCTTTGCAGAAATTAAGGACATGGTAAAGCCCGGTGTCACCACCAAGGAACTTGATTTAAAAGCCGAAGATTTTATTATCAGCAAAGGAGCCAGGCCGGCTTTTAAAGGGTACGGCGGATTCCCGGCCACCCTGTGCACCTCGGTGAATGAAGAAGTGGTGCACGGCATCCCTGGTTTAAGAAAACTGGAAAATGGGGATATTATTAGCATTGATTGTGGTGCGGTAATAAATGGTTATGTCGGTGACAGCGCCATTACCTTTCCGGTTGGCACCATCAGCCACGAAGCCCAGGAGTTGCTAAAGGTCACCGAGGAATCGTTGTACGCCGGCATTGCTCAAGCAGTGGAGGGAAACCGCCTTACAGATGTTTCCCACGCCATTCAACAATGGGTGGAGAAACACGGTATGTCAGTTGTTCGGGACTATGTAGGGCATGGTATCGGAGCCAAAATGCATGAAGACCCTCAGATACCCAATTTTGGACCTCCTGGCCGGGGGCCCCGGCTTAAAAAAGGCATGACGTTAGCCATTGAACCAATGGTAAACTTGGGCACCTTTGAGGTTCGCACGCTGCCGGATAACTGGACGGTTGTTACACTGGACGGTAAGTTGTCGGCCCACTTTGAACACACAATAGCCATAACCGATGATACACCAGAAATTCTAACAAAACTTTAAGTGGCCAGGGACACGGAGAGGTGTTGGAGGTGCAAGGTTTGGTTGGTGAAGTGAGGCCCGGGCAACTGGTAAGTTCGACCCAGGGGCGTGACGCAGGAAGGTACTACCTGGTTTTGCATCAGTCTGAGGATGGTTTTGTATTGGTTACTGACGGTGAATACAGAGGGATCGAAAAACCGAAAAAAAAGAACCCCAAGCATATCAAAGTCTGGCCGCTGGTTTCCGAGAGTATCGGAGCAAAGCTGGCATCCCGGAGCAAGGTAACAAATGCAGAAATAATGTCAGAACTGGCTGAACTGTTGAAGAAACTCCAGGAGGAACCTTTACTCAAAGGGTAAGGAGGTTGGGTAAAGAGCAATGTCAAAAAATGATGTCATAGAAGTTGAAGGCAAGGTGTTAGAGCCGCTCCCGAACGCCATGTTTCGGGTGGAGCTTCAGAACGGACATAAAGTCCTGGCCCATGTATCCGGAAAGATTCGCATGAACTTCATCCGAATACTGCCTGGCGACAGGGTTACGGTGGAATTGTCTCCCTATGACTTAACCCGGGGTCGCATCGTTTACCGCTTCAAGTAAAAGATCCCCCCAAAGGAGGGTTACATTATGAAAGTGAGACCATCGGTCAAGCCGATTTGTGAGAAATGCAAGATCATCCGCCGTGAAGGTAAGGTAATGGTTATCTGCGAAAATCCCAAGCATAAGCAAAAGCAAGGGTAACACGGGAGGTGTATTAGTAATATGGCACGTATTGCCGGGGTGGACCTGCCGAAGGATAAAAGGGCAGTAATCGGACTTACCTATATTTACGGTATCGGTAAGCCCACCGCTGAAAAAATTCTGGCACAAACCGGTGTTAACCCGGACACCAGAATCAAAGATTTGACTGAAGAAGAAGTTAACAAACTGCGTGATTATATTGATAAAAACCTTAAGGTTGAAGGTGACCTCCGCCGGGAAGTTGCCCTCAACATCAAGCGTCTGATTGAAATTGGTTGCTACCGGGGCCTCAGACACCGGCGTGGACTGCCTGTTCGCGGCCAGCGTACAAAAACCAATGCTCGTACCCGTAAGGGTCCCAAGAAGACCGTTGGCGTACGTAGGAAGAAGTAACGGGAGAGGGGGTAATGAACAAGCATGGCTCGTCGCCAATTAAGAACGAAGCGTAAAGAAAAGAAAAATGTTGAGCAGGGTGTGGCTCATATCAAGTCCACCTTTAACAATACCATCGTTACCATCACTGACATGAAAGGCAACACCTTGGGCTGGTCCAGCGCCGGTCAGGTTGGTTTCAAGGGTTCTCGTAAAAGCACTCCCTTTGCCGCCCAAATGGCTGCCGAAGCCGCTGCCAAAGACGCAATGGAACACGGTCTGAAAGAAGTGGAAGTAAACGTTAAAGGACCCGGTTCCGGGCGTGAGGCTGCCATTCGTTCGCTGCAAGCCGCTGGCTTAGAAGTGAGCGTAATTAAAGATGTAACACCCATTCCGCATAATGGCTGCCGGCCGCCTAAGCGCCGGAGAGTGTAAAAGGGAGGTGCGTGAGTTTACATGGCAAGATACACTGGTCCACAATGCCGCTTGTGCCGGCGTGAAGGCCTGAAACTGTACTTAAAGGGAGACCGTTGCTACACCGGTAAATGTGCTGTAGACCGTCGTAGCTATGCTCCCGGACAACACGGCCAGGGTCGTAAAAAGATTTCCGAGTATGGTATTCAATTACGTGCCAAGCAAAAGGCGCGCCGTATCTATGGTGTACTGGAAAAGCCTTTCCGCAACTACTTCGAGAAGGCAGAACGCCAACCCGGCATTACAGGTGAAAACCTGCTGCGCCTGTTAGAGCGCCGCTTAGATAACGTAGTGTACCGCCTGGGTCTGGGTTCTTCCCGTGTAGAAGCACGTCAGCTGGTCCGTCACGGGCACTTTACTGTCAATGGCAAAAAAGTAAATATCCCATCCTACCAGGTTCGGGTGGGGGATGAGATTGCTGTTCGTGAAAAGAGCAAAGCTTCTCCGCGCATCAAGGAATTAATGGAGAGAGCTGCTGACCGTACTCCTCCGGCATGGTTGGAGTATGACGGTCAGGAAGCAAAGGGCAGAGTCGTTGCATTACCGAGCCGGGATCAAATCGACGTTCCGGTTGAAGAACATCTGATCGTCGAATTGTATTCCAGGTAATTGGTCGGCTATATGTTAGTTCCGGTCCGGCCAAAGGAGGGTTACCGAATTGTTGGAGATTGAAAAGCCAAAGATTGAGATTGTGGAACAGAGTGAGGATAATACGTACGGTAAATTTGTAGTAGAACCGCTGGAGCGTGGCTACGGGATTACCCTGGGCAACTCCCTCCGCCGGATTCTACTTTCCTCCTTGCCTGGAGCTGCTGTGACATCCGTAAAAATTGAAGGAGTATTGCACGAATTCAGCACAGTTCCGGGTGTGCGGGAAGATGTTACCGATATTATCCTGAACCTGAAAAATCTTTGCCTTAAGATTCACGGTGCCGACGAGGAAAAAGTTCTTCGGGTAGAAGCCCAAACCGAAGGTCCCGTCACTGCCGGCGATATTATTCATGACGCCGACGTGGAAATTCTAAATCCCGATTTACATTTAGCAACCCTGGATACCGGCGGCCGCCTGTTTATGGAGATTACTGTAAACAAAGGCCGGGGATATGTTTCTGCAGAGAAGAATAAAAAGGGTGAGCACATCATTGGGGTTATTCCCGTCGACTCAATTTATACGCCGGTACGCAAGGTGAACTACACAGTGGAGAACACCCGTGTAGGCCAGATCACAGACTACGACAAGCTCACTCTTGAGGTCTGGACCAACGGCAGTATCCGACCGGACGAGGCCACCAGCCTTTCTGCCAAAATTTTAAGCGAGCATTTACGGCTGTTTATAGGTTTAACTGAGACGGTCAATGATGTTGAAATTATGGTGGAAAAAGAAGAGGAGCAAAAGGACAAGATCATGGAAATGACCATTGAAGAACTGGATCTGTCTGTTCGCTCCTACAACTGCCTGAAACGGGCTGGTATCAACACCGTCGAAGAACTGATCCAGCGCAATGAAGAGGACATGATGAAGGTGCGCAACCTTGGTAAGAAGTCGCTGGAAGAAGTGGTAAATAAATTACGCGAATTAGGCCTGTCGTTAAGGCAAGACGACGAGTAAGGGAGGGACGACTTGTGGGTTATCGCAGATTTGGTTTAACCACCGGCCACCGCAAAGCAATGCTGAGGAACCTCGTTACCTCTTTATTCCGGGATGAGCGGATTCAGACCACCGAACCCAGGGCTAAAGACGTACGCAGCATTGCTGAGAAGCTGGTTACTGTTGCCAAAAGAGGCGACCTGGCTGCTCGCCGCCAGTGCTTGGAATATATCTATGAAGAAGATGTAGTAAGAAAATTGTTTGATTCTATCGCCCCGAAATACGCTGACCGCCAGGGTGGCTATACCCGTATCGTAAAGGTAGGTTATCGCCGGGGTGACGCAGCAGAAATGGTGCTGCTGGAACTGGTATAATTATGATGGCGTAAGAATCGGCGGAAACCCCGGGATGTGCGGTTTCCGTTTCGCCTTGCCTGAAGGAAAGAGGAAAGACCCCGGGGAAGAGCGCTGTGCGCAGACTCCGGGGTTTTCTGGTGGTTTGTATCTTTTAGGCAGTAAGACAAAGGTGATTTATGAGAGTATCTAATAGAAAAAAAGTAATCTGTCTGCAAGGGGTTTCCTACAGTTACCCCGGGACTAACAACCGGATTGTGTTGGACAACATCAATCTGGATGTGCATGCCGGGGAAATGCTTGTTTTGCTCGGCCCCAACGGGTCAGGCAAGTCTACCCTAGCCAGGCTTATGAATGGTCTGCTGGCGCCGTCCTGCGGTCAAGTGCTGGTGGACGGGTTGAATACCGCCGATGATACTTCCCTGTGGCAGGTCAGAAAAAAAGTTGGCATGGTGTTTCAAAACCCGGACAACCAGTTGGTGGCGGCGACGGTGGAAGAAGAACTGGCCTTCGGCATGGAAAACCTGGGTTTTCCCCCGGAGGAAATGATGAAGCGCATCAGGGAAATCAGCGCCCGTATGCAGTTGGACGAACTTCTGAATTTTCCGCCTCACCGCCTGTCCGGAGGGCAAAAACAGCGGGTGGCCATCGCGTCCGTCTTAGCCATTGAGCCACAGGCGCTGGTTTTGGATGAACCTACGTCTATGCTGGACCCTGCCGGGCGTCGGGAAGTTATATCGGAGCTGAACCGCTTAAAACAGTCCGGCAAAACAGTGGTCTTAGTAACCCATGATATGACCGAAGCCATCACAGCAGACCGAATTGTCGTCTTAGTGCAGGGAAAAGCAGCCTTCATGGGGCCCCCCCGGGAATGTTTTTCCCGGGTTGCATGGCTGCAAGAGATCGGGCTTGAGATTCCCCCGGCAGCTGAATTGGCCCGCAGAATAAGGGGAAAGGGACTGGTTGTTCCGCAAGACCTGTACCATGTGGCGGATTGGGTTGAGTATTTATGCCAGGAATCATAGATATAAAAAACCTTTATGTATCCTATGCGCCGGGCACCCCTATACAACGGCATGCGCTGCGGGGTATCAGCATGGCTGTGGAAAAAGGGGAATATAGAGCCATTATAGGCCCCCAGGGGTCCGGCAAATCGACCTTGCTGCAGGTGATGGCCGGGCTGATTGAGGCAGAGGGCCGGGTTTCCGTTTGCGGCAAGGACTTGCGTCATAAAAAGAACAGAGACGGTCTTTGGCGGCAGGTAGGAATCATCTTTCAATACCCGGAACGGCAGCTGTTTGAAGACACCGTGTTTAATGATATAGCCTACGGCCCCAGGAACATGGGCCTCAGCGAAGACGAGGTGCGGCGGCGCGTTAAAGCAGCGCTGGAAGCCGTAAACCTGGACGAAGAGGTTTACTGCCTGTCCCCCTTCAAACTGAGCGGGGGACAAAAGCGAAGGGCCGCCATAGCAGGCATCCTTGCCATGGAGCCGGAAGTATTACTGTTGGATGAGCCGACGGCCGGACTGGACCCCCGGGGAAAGCGGCAGTTGATGGACTTATTTTCCAACCTCTGCCGGAAAAAGCAGGTTACGCTGGTACTGGTCACCCACGACATGGAGGAAGTGGCCCACCGGGCGGACACTGTCACCGTATTATACCGCGGCAGGATTGCCATGGGGGGAACCCCAAAGGAAATCTTTGCCCGCTGTAAGGAACTGGAGAGTATTGGCTTATTCGTTCCCTTTGCCGCCCAGCTGGCGACGTCCCTGCAAGCAAAAGGCCTGCCGGTACGGAACATGACCACCCTGCCGGAAGCGGAACAGGAAGTGGCGAGGTTGCTTAAGGGTAGGGCTTAAGGGTCCAGCTGTCAGCCGTCAGCCTTCAGCGTTATTGGATTTTGCTGATACACTGACAAAGAATGACCCTTGACAGCAGGTTAACCAATGGCATACAATTGGCTGATGGCTGATGGCTGATGGCTGATGGCTGATGGCTGATGGCTGATGGCTGATGGCTGATGGCTGATGGCATAAGCTTCTTAGAATAGCAACCACTACCTAGTCTAATACAACAACTGCAGGAGGTATGTAGCAGCTACCAATGTCCCTCTTCTCCAACATCACATTGGGCCAGTATTACCCCGGAGCGTCACTACTCCACCGGATGGACCCTAGGGCGAAAATTCTGGCGCTGCCACTGGTGATGATCATGGTACTGCTGGCCGACGGTACAGCCGGTTTTATAATGTCAGGGATCCCGGTGCTGCTGGCCCTGCTGCTGGCAGGAATCCCACCGGGGACTTACTGGCGGGGCTTAAAACCGCTGTGGGCCATTTTGTTGATAGGCCTGGCCATCCAGTCCCTGACATATCCGGGGGAAAAATTGTGGCAGTGGGGAATGCTAAGTGTCAGCCGGGAAGGTTTCATCCTGGGGATGAAGCTTTCTTACCGACTGAGTTTACTCATTTTGTCCACCATGTTATTAACCATGACCACCACGCCCATGAACCTGACTGCTGCCCTAGAGAAACTGCTGCAGCCTTTAAAAAAATTCGGCGTGCCAGCCCACGAGCTGGCCATGATGATGACCATTGCCTTGCGCTTTGTACCCACACTTTTAGAGGAAGCCGAAGCGGTTATGAAGGCCCAACAAGCCCGGGGGGGCTCTGTCAGCACCGGCAACCTGAACCAGCGACTGAGGGCTTCGGTGGCGTTGTTAGTACCGTTACTGGCAGGTTCAATAAGGAGAGCCGATGAACTGGCTATGGCTATGGAAGCCCGCGGTTACAGGGGGGATACCGGGCGGACACGGCTCAAGCAGTTTAAATACCGTCCGGTGGATATTATTGTATTAACAGTTTTAATTGCTTTGACCATCGTCGTGGCGGCGGACCGCTGGGCATAGTTTCGAAATTCGAGATGCGAGGTTCGAAGTTCGAACTGGGAGATTGGGTGTGATAGGCAGATATGAAAAATATAAAGTTAACAGTGGCTTACGACGGGACAAACTACCACGGCTTTCAGGAGCAACGGGGGACTGGGTTGGCAACCATCCAGGAGGTATTAGAAAGCACCCTCAGTAAAATTGCCAAAGCGCCCATTCAGGTTATTGGGGCCGGCCGTACCGATGCTGGCGTACACGCCTGGGGGCAGGTGATTAATTTTCGCAGCCACTGCTGGCCGGTTCCCACCAGTAAGATTCACCTGGCTATGAACGCCCTGTTGCCGGACGATATCAAAGTGATGAAAGCTGAGGAAGTACCGCTGGATTTTCATGCCCGGTTTTCCGCCACTGCCAAAACTTACCGCTACTCTATTTATAATCACCGGGTTATGTCACCCCTGCACCGCCTGTACTGTTACCATGAACCAAGGCTGCTGGATGTCAGGGCCATGCAGGAAGGTGCCGCCTACCTGGTGGGCACCCATGATTTCAAAAGTTTTCAGGCCCAGGGTACCCCGGTGAAAGACACTGTGAGAACCATTTACCGGGCGGACATCCTCAGCGAGCCGCCGTTAATTCACCTTTACCTGAGAGGAAACGGCTTTCTTTACAATATGGTACGCATTATCACCGGTACCCTGCTGGACATTGGTATGGGTAAAATACCGCCTTCGGAAATGTCCCATATCATAGCTGCCCGGGACCGCACCAGGGCCGGCACCACTGTTCCACCCCAGGGCTTGTGTTTGATGGAAGTGGAGTATTAGGTTTTCGATTATTCCTAAGGGGTCTGGGTAAAGGCCCAACAATCAGCTAATATCTGACAGTTGAGTCTTTATTCGTGATTCGTGCAAAACTAATAAATTCTCTGTACCCGATAAATTAGAACACACATACATAACTGGGACTAAGGTATCTAGAATATTTTTTCAAAAAAGATAGCCTGTAATAGAGATGTTAGTTTGGAAACTTCTATATCAATGATCGAATCCTTTGATGATATTCCAGAATATATAATTGATTCCCAGGAAACTGTAACAGTAACAGCTGTTAATGATGCTATACAGTCTCTCGATCCTATTATGAGACAGGTAATACACCTACGTTATTTTGAAGAAATGAAAGTTAAAAACATAGCTTTGCTAAGCCTGAGGGAACAATAAAAATATTGCTCCATAGGGAAAAAGGTTTTATAAAAGCAAGATTAATAAAAGAAGGTTACATTGAAGTAAGTGGATTTAAGGACGGTGTTAAGAATGAGTAAACACGGCGAATATAGCTCCGTTCCAGTGCTTTAAAGGATGTTCCTTATGATATTTTACTACCGGTTGAGGCGATGGGTACTTATAAAATAGAAAGAGCAGAAACAAATGATGTAGGCCAATCCCTGTTTACAACTTGACTATGATTATACTGTAGGATATTATATTGATGTAAATGGCTATGGAATTTTGACAAAAGAAATCCCTGCATCTGGTTATACAAGGTTTGACAAAACCTTTATTCCGTAAACTATTAAGGATGGGTCATGGATTATATTTTGAAATTTCTATTCCTTATAGTCTTATATCTGCTGATCATGAAAATTATTAGAAGTATTTTAGAACTGTATCATATCAATTTTGTAGAATTTTTACACTTTTTATGGAAAAAATTAAGAAAATAGAACAGATTATAATTAATTAAAAATTGAAATATTGAATAGCGCTCTTTTCACAGTGGCGCTCTCTTTTTTTCTCTTAGGTAGATAGATTAATTTGTATAAAAATACCTGCAACCGGGTTCAACAGATATGCAGTTGGAGTCCTGGTCGTCTGACCTGAAAAAAATACCCTCCTGGGCAGATAAGGGACAGCTAACCATGGAGGAACCGCCGTAACCACGCAGCAGATTTTATTACTAAATAAGATGATAACATAGACAGCACTTGACAAAAGTTTAACAATGCCCCAAAATTGGCTGATGGCTGATGGCTGATGGCTGATGGCTGATGGCTGATGGCTGATGGCTGATGGCTAAAGAAATACCACCAAGTCATGTTCATACACTTGACACTCTATTTTTAATCGATTAAAATACTATTATGTGTGGCCAGTTGCGATTCCCGCCCCGTTGTCGTAATTTGGCCCAGTGCAGTAAGGAGGGTATACGGACAATGAAGACAACATTCATGGCCAAGCCAGCTGAAATACAGCGCAAGTGGTATGTCATAGATGCTGCAGGAAAGGCCCTTGGTCGTGTAGCTGCAGAAGCTGCTCGTATTTTACGTGGTAAGCACACTCCCATGTACACTCCCCACGTAGATACCGGTGACCATGTAATTATAATCAATGCTGATAAGGTAATCCTTACCGGTAAAAAACTGGATCAAAAAATGTACACCCGGCACAGTGGTTATCCCGGCGGTTTGAAACAGTTCTCCTACCGCACCATGCTGGATAAACGTCCGGAGCTGATTGTGGAAAAGGCCGTTAAAGGCATGCTGCCCCATACCCGTTTAGGCGAACAACAGCGTAAGAAGCTGAAGGTTTATGCTGGCAGCGAGCATCCCCATCAGGCTCAAAAGCCGGAAGTGTGGAACTTTTAATCATTAGAGTCTTTACCGGAAGGAGGATATATTGTGGCTCAAGTACAATTTTACGGAACCGGCCGGCGTAAGAACGCAGTGGCCAGGGTTTACCTGGTACCCGGCGAAGGCAAGGTTGTTGTAAATAACAAACAAGTATTAGAGTATTTCGGACGCAAAACGCTGGACATGGTTGTTCGCCAGCCCCTGGAGCTGACCAACACCACCGGCCGTTTTGACGTAATTGCCAAAGTAGCAGGCGGCGGCGTCAGCGGCCAGGCAGGCGCTGTCAGACATGGTATTGCCCGTGCTCTGGTGCAGGCCGACCCCAACCTGCGTCCCGTATTAAAACGTGCCGGCTTCCTGACCCGCGACCCGCGGATGAAAGAACGCCGTAAGTACGGTCTCAAGAAGGCCCGCCGTGCGCCTCAATTCTCCAAACGTTAATCTACCAGATACGAAAGGAAGGCAAATGCCTTCCTTTTTATTATACTCTTGAAATTACTCCGGCCCTTACAATTACACAACCGGACGGGCGCCACCGGACTGGCTTTTTATGCTGGTTCTGCTTCTATTTACCAAAAACCGAGCATACCATTCCTTTAGAAGACTTGTACTGATAAAAGGAGTGGTAGGTTTTGGCCATGATCAGGGCAGTTAAAATAAAGAAAAGGTACATCATTGGGTGTATGGCCTTGCTGGTGCTGTCGGTCCAATTTTATAAGATGGCTATAATTAAACGAGAAGAACAGCACATTGCTGCCTTATCTTATGTTCTGACCAACAAGGTGATTGTGGTGGACCCGGGGCACGGGGGAAGAGACCCGGGGAAAATCGGCGTCAGCGGGGTGCCCGAGAAGGAGATCAACCTGGAGGTGGCCAAACGACTGGCTACCCTCCTGGGTGAAATGGGAGCAGCAGTGATCTTGACCCGGGACACCGATATGGATTTAAGTGACGCTTCAACCCCGGGAAACAAAAAAAGGCAGGATTTATCCCGGCGGGCCGAGACGGCCAATGAAAGGAATGCCGACTTGTTCATCAGCATTCACTGCAATGGGTTCACCAGCCCGCAGGAACACGGAGCCCAGGTTTTCTCCCAGCCCCATTCACCGGAAAGCAAGATTCTGGCCGAATGCATTCAGAAGGAAATGACGGTCATTTTAGGCAATACCAAGCGAAAGGCCAAGCAAGTGGACTACTATGTCACAAGAACCACCAAAATGCCGGCAGCCATTGTAGAAATCGGTTTTATCACCAACCCCAAAGAAGATAAATTGCTGCAGGACCCTTTATACCAGAGCAAAGTGGCCTGGAGCATTGCTGCCGGGATTATAAAATATTATGAGGGGAAAGAAAACGGAAAAGAAGATCCCGGCATTAAAGAAAAAGAAGTCCTTCAAACTTTTCGGCGGCAACCAGGCAACTATATACCTGCACCGTAAATCAATCACCCGGCTGGACAGGCGCTTTTGTTCTGCCGGGTGATTTTCTCCTGGTTCTAACAAATGCCGTTAACAGTCACCGGTGAATAATGTTTTGCATAGTATGGAACATTAACAAAAGCAGAATTTTTGAGGGGGCGAGAAGTTTGATTTATTTTGATTCCGCTGCCACTTCCTGGCCCAAGCCGCCGGAAGTCTGGCAGGCAATGGAACAATTTATCAGAGAAGTGGGAGCCAGCCCCGGGCGAGCAGGTCATAAACAAACCGTTGAGGCAAATCGAATTGTTGACGAAACGAGGCAGCTTTTAGCTGACCTTTTTAACGTAGGGGACCATCAACGCATCATTTTCACCTTAAATGCCACAGACAGTTTAAACCTGGCCATTAAGGGCTTGTTACGTTCCGGCGATCATGTCATTACCAGCTCCATGGAACACAATTCAGTGACCCGACCCCTCTATACCCTGGAATTTTACGGGGTGCAAGTAACCAAAGTGCAGTGCGACAACCAGGGGAATATTGATGTCAATGAGATTGAAAAGGCCATCCGGGCCAATACCAGGGCCATTGTTATGACCCATGCCTCCAACGTTACCGGAACCGTTATGCCGGTGGAAGAGGTGGGACGCATTGCCGCCAGGCACCGGATCCACTTTGTGGTGGATGCGGCCCAGACAGCGGGGTTGCTGGATATTGACGTAAAAAAATTAAACATCAGCATTTTGACCTTCCCGGGACACAAAAGCCTGCTGGGTCCACAGGGTACCGGGGGTCTTTACATTCGAGAGGATGTGCAGTTAAGGACTCTGCGGGAAGGGGGCACCGGCAGCGGTTCCGAAACGCCTGCGCAACCCGACATGCTGCCGGAAAAGTATGAAAGCGGCACCTTAAATGCGGTGGGCATTGCCGGTCTGGGCGCGGGGGTCAAGTTCCTGCGCAAAGTTGGGTTGGCCAAAATCAGAGAACACGAACTGAGGTTGACCAGGCGGTTCCTGGAGGGGGCGGCCCAGATTAAAGGACTGCATATTTACGGACCTGAGGATATGGAAAAGCGGGTGCCGGTGGTCTCCTTCCGCATTGACGGCTATAAAGCCGGCCAAGTGGGGAACCTGCTGGATAAAGAATATAATATCGCCTGCCGGGCCGGACTGCACTGCGCCCCGGATGCCCACCGCACCCTGGGTACCTTTGAGGAAAAACTGGTGCGGTTTAGTTTTTCTTATTTTAACAAACCTGAAGAAGTAGACTTTGCCCTCCATGCCCTGGGAAAAATTGCTGCGGAAAGACCGCTGGAGGTTCTGCCTGTTCGATAAATCAAATCTGTTAACCTGAACAAAGAACCGACCTCAAAGGGGTCGGTTCTTTGCGAGACAAAGAAATTCATACTATTTCGTCAGCTTATGATCCAAAGCAGCCACGTGCACCAGGACCCTGGCCACTGCCTCATAAAGCTCCCGGGGAATTTCCACGCCCAGCCCCAGCTCAACCAGGGTATGGGCAAGGGTTTCATCCCGGTAAAGGGGAATGTTATTTTCCCGGGCGAGTTTCTCAATGGCGCTGGCCATATCCCCTTTACCAACGGCCACAACGGTGGGGGCGTTGTCCTGGCCGTGACGGTAACGCAGGGCTGCCGCCACCCTTTCCCTTTTTGCTTTCATATTCATATCTTCACATCCAATAAGACGCTGGTTTCCTCCGAGGCAAAAGCGGGGTCAATATCGGCGATGCTGCGTATGCCCGACTGCATCCGGCAGGAAACAATCACGTTTTCATAGCCCAGCTCCGTCAATTCCTGCTGTAAATCCATGGCACCGGCCCGAAAGACTTCCACTACGGTCTGGGTTTCGGCGATACACTGCACAGACAGGAACTTGCCGGGCCGGGTGGTCAACGTAAACCATAATAATCCCAAGGTATCGGTGTTGATACTGAAGATGACCCTGGCTTCTCCGTTTGCCCCGGTTTGGGCAGAAAAATCTTTCAGCCGCCAATAAAATTTTGCATCTTCGTAGAGCGGGGTGCGCCAGGGCAGCGGCACATAGGTCAACTGATCCTGCCGATCGGGGACTGTTACAGGTTCCGTTGCTCTGGCAGGGCCGGCGGGGCGGCTGGTTTTAACGGACTCTCTGGCGGTTTCGGCAGCCAGGTTTTGTGCCAGCGCAAAGGGTTTTGGCTGGATTTTATCCACTTGTTTTCCGGGTGTTACCCGCATGTTATCAGTGGCTTTGAACAGGGCGGACATTACTTTGTCAATCATCAAACCACCCCCGTTAAAATTATACGTTCGACAAGGGCAAATTTGTTCCTTCCACCCTTGACAGATCGGCAGGATTTTCCCCTGCCTACCAGAAGTAAAAAGCGAGGTAATGTTTATGGAGGCGTTGGCTATTTGCTTTATCTTTACGGGCATCACATAAAAAACAGGCATTTTAGTTAGAATACGGAAGAAAGCCCGCTAGTCATTTTTAATATTCACAGGTTCGGAGGGATCCAATATGACAGTGGTATTCTGTGGCATCATGCCTCACCCGCCCATCGCCGTGCCGGAAGTGGGAGGCGCCGAGGCCGATAAAATTTTGGCCACCCGGGAGGCCATGCTGGAATTAGGGAGACGGGTCAAAGAAAGTGGCGCTGCTTCGCTGGTCATGATTTCCCCCCATGCGCCGGTCTTCGGGGATGCCATTGCCATCAACGGGCTGCCGGAGTCCAAAGGAGACCTGGGGCGCTTCGGGGCGGCACAGGTGGCTTTTACCTGCCGGTACGATAAGGAACTGGGAAGTGAAATTGGCTGGCAGGCGGCAGACCTTGGCCTGCCTGTGGTTGAGATCGATCAAAAAGTGGCGGGCCGGGTAGGGGTGGACTTGAGCCTGGATCACGGTTTTACCGTTCCCCTGTATTATCTTCGGCAGGCGGGGGTTGACTTGCCCCTGGTCCCCTGTTCCATGGGTGTCTTTGCTCCGGAAAAACTGTATGCCTTTGGCGTTGCCGTGCAGCGGGCTGCCCGGGCTGCGGAAACCAGGGTGGCGGTGATCGCCAGCGGCGACTTATCCCACCGCCTGACACCGGATGCACCGGCGGGCTATGATCCCAGGGGGAAGGAGTTCGACCAGGCCATGGTGTCCCTGATCAAAAACCTGGATGTGCCGGGCTTAATCAACCTGGAAGAAGATTTGTGTGAGAGAGCCGGCGAATGCGGCCTGCGCCCCATCACCATGATGTTGGGAGCTTTGGACGGGAACGCTGTCAACAGTGAAGTGCTGTCCTATGAAGGGCCCTTTGGGGTTGGCTATATGGTGGCCTCCCTGGTACCCACCGGCAGTGAACCGGGCAGAGAACTGCTGAAGAAGCTGCAGGAGGACCGTAAAAAAATCCTGGCAGAATTGCGAAGCCAGGAAAGTTACCTGGTTCAGGTGGCCCGGCAGAGTTTGGAGAGCTATCTCAGAGGGCAATGGAAAGACCCGGACAGCTATCATGTGCCGCCGGAGTTTACCGGCGCCGCCGGTACATTTGTTTCCTTTAAAAAGAACGGCCAATTAAGGGGCTGTATCGGCACCACCGCGCCCACCCGGAAGAATGTGGTGCAGGAGGTGGCTTACAACGCCGTCAGCGCCGGTACCCGGGACCCCCGTTTTTACCCCATCCGCCTGGACGAACTGGATGAACTGTCGGTTTCGGTGGACGTATTGATGCCCCCGGAACCCATCCACAGCATCGATCAACTGGATGTAAAAAAATACGGGGTGATTGTGCGGCGGGGCAGCAGGAGCGGCCTACTGCTGCCGGACCTGGAGGGAATTGACACACCCCGGCAGCAGGTGGAAATAGCAAAGCAAAAGGCGGGTATAGGGCCGGATGAGGAGGTACAGCTGGAGAGGTTTGAGGTAATTAGGTATAGATAGGTTGACCATTGGAGTGGTACAAATGCATGAAGCAATGTTTTGGCACAAGAAGGACAACGGGTTGGTTTTCTGCGAACTTTGTCCCAAGGGCTGCGGTATCCGGGACGGGCACAGGGGGTTTTGCCGGGTCAGGGAAAACAAGGAAGATGTTTTATATACCTTAAACTACAGCAAAGTTTCCTCCTGTGCCCTTGACCCTATGGAAAAGAAACCCCTTTACCACTTTTATCCCGGCAGCCTGGTTCTTTCCCTGGGAACCGTGGGCTGCAACCTGCGCTGTGGTTTTTGTCAGAACTGGCAGATTGCCCATGGCGACCCCAATACCTTGAAGCTGCCGCCCAAAGAGGCGGTGGACCTGGCCCTGGAACAGAGGGACAAGGGGCTGCCCTGTGTGGGCATCGCCTATACCTATTCTGAACCCTTTATGTGGTACGAATATGTTTATGATACCGCCCGTTTGGCCCGGGCAGCCGGTCTGCAAAATGTGCTGGTAACTAACGGTTATGTGCGGGAAGAACCCTTGAAGAAACTGCTGCCCTGTATCGATGCCATGAACATTGATGTCAAGGGATTCACGGATCATTATTACAAAGAGAACTGCGCGGGACACCTGGAACCGGTGCTCCGAACGGTAGAAATTGCCCGGCAGCAGTGCCATGTGGAGATTACCACCCTGCTGGTCCCCGGCCTCAATGACTCGCCCGCAGAAATCAAGGAACTGGTGAACTGGATCGCGGGTATGGACCCTGACATACCCCTTCACTTTTCCCGTTACTTCCCCAACTACAAGTTTGACCTGCCGCCGACCCCGGCGGCAACCATGCACCGGGCCTACGAGATTGCCAGGGAAAAGCTAAATTACGTCTTCCTGGGCAACCTGGGGGATCCCACCGGCCAGAACACCTATTGTCCCCAGTGCAATAAACTGCTCATTAAAAGGGGCGGCTATCAAACCGAGGTGGTGGGACTGGACGGACAGGCTTGCCGGGAGTGCGGACAAGCCATAGCCATCAAACTGTAAAAATTTATCGTTGTATTTTATTCATTAACATGTATAATTATAAATATTAGACCCTTGTTTTTATGAATAAAGATACTAAATATACAAATATTTATGCATAAACCCGGAGGTGCCGTGATGATCAAGGTAGGAGTGGTGGGGGCAACGGGCTATGCGGGGGCTGAATTGGTGCGCCTGCTGGCCGGTCACCCAGAGGTGGAGATAACTGTTCTAACCTCGCAAACCTATGCCGGCAAAAACATGTGGGAGGTTTTCCCCCATTTATACGGCATGGTGGACAAAACCCTGGAAGAATTAAATATACCCGAGCTGGTTTCCCGCTGTGATGTGATTTTTACCGCCCTTCCCCACGGCCATGCCATGCCCATCGGGCATGAGGTGATGCGCCGCGGCAGAAGGCTCATTGACCTGGGTGCGGATTTCCGTTTAAAAGATGTGGATGTCTATCAGTCCTGGTATAAGACAGAGCATACCGCTTCGGTTCTGGTGGCCTCAGCGGTTTACGGACTGCCGGAACTGCACCGGGATGAAATTAAGGGCAGCGTCATTGTGGCCAATCCCGGCTGTTATCCCACCGGCGCCATTTTGGGTTTGGCTCCTCTGCTTGCTAACAAATTAATTGACACGGAAACCATTATTATCGACTCCAAATCCGGTGTTTCCGGCGCTGGCAGGGGATTAAGCCTGAAAACTCATTTTTCCGAGACCACTGAAAACTTCCAGGCCTACGGGGTGGCAACCCACCGTCACACGCCGGAAATTGAGCAGGAGCTATCGGAATTGGCGGGTGTGCCGGTCATTGTGAACTTCACCCCTCATTTGACACCCATGGTCCGGGGCATTTTAAGCACTATATATGCAAAGCTGACCACAGACATGAGCGCCGAGGAGCTTACGGATTTATACCGCCGGTTTTACCACGGGGAACGGTTTATCAGAGTGCTGCCGGTGGGGATGTATCCGTCAACCAAGGCTGTGGCAGGCTCCAACCACTGCGATTTGTCCGTCACGGTGGATCCCAGGACCGGACGGGTGATTGTCCTGTCCGCCATTGATAATCTGCTAAAGGGCGCCGCTGGGCAGGCAGTACAGAACCTGAATGTTATGTTCGGGTTACCGGAGGACACCGGGTTGAATTTTGCAGGAATGTATCCGTAGAGAGGAAGGAAAGCCATGACAGAAGCAGGAGCTTATAGACAAATCCCCGGCGGGGTTACCGCCGCCAGGGGTTTTTCCGCCAGCGGGGTGCCCGCAGGGCTGAAAAAGGACGGTAAACTTGACCTGGCCCTGATTTATTCCGAAGCGCCCGCCAGTGCGGCAGGTGTTTATACCACCAACCTGGTCAAAGCAGCCCCCCTGGAACTGACCCGCCGGAGAGTTGCTGCGGGGACCGCCCGGGCGGTGATCATCAACGCCGGCAACGCCAACGCCTGCACCGGGGAAAGGGGTCTGACGGATGCCGCAGCTATGGCCCGCGCCGCAGCTTCATCCCTGGGGATTTCCGAAGAGGAGGTGCTGGTGGCCTCCACCGGGGTCATCGGTGTGCCGCTGCCGGTGGAAAAAATCGCAGCCGCAGCGCCCAAAGCGGCGGCTTCCTTAAGCAAAGAAAACCACACCTTGGCCTCCCGGGCCATTATGACCACAGACCTGGTGCCCAAAGAATATGCGGTGCAGGTCCATATAAAAAGGAGCGTTGTTACCATCGGCGGTATGGCCAAAGGGTCCGGCATGATTCACCCCAACATGGCCACCATGTTGTGCTTTATTACCACCGACGCCGCTATTGGCAGTGAGGCGCTGCAGACCGCCCTCAAGAAAGCGGTGGACCGTTCCTTTAATATGATCACAGTGGACGGGGATACCAGCACCAATGATATGGTGCTGGCGCTGGCCAACGGCCAGGCGGGCAACCCGGAGATCAAGACGGATACCGAAGATTACCGCCTTTTTTATGAAGGACTGCTGGAAGTATGCACTGCTCTGGCTAAAATGATTGCCCGGGACGGCGAGGGCGCCACCCGGCTCATTGAAGTAAACGTGACCGGCGCTCCCACCAAACAGGATGCCCGGCTGGCGGCCCGCTCGGTGGTGGGATCCAACCTGTTTAAAGCTGCGGTGTTCGGCAAAGACGCCAACTGGGGGCGCATCCTTTGTGCCCTGGGTTATTCCGGCGCTACTTTTGATCCCACCCGGGCCGATATTTTTATCGGTGACGTCCAGGTGGCCAGAAACGGCGGAGCGGTAGAGTTCGATGAGGAACGAGCCACCGAAATGCTAAACCAGGACCCGGTAACGGTCTTTGTTGATTTAAAATCCGGCGCCTATTCCGCAACGGCCTGGGGTTGTGACCTGACCTATGATTATGTGAGGATCAACGGGAGTTATCGGACATAATTAGCCGTCAGCCATCAGCTCTCAGCCCTCTGCTAAAAACAAAAAAGCTGAAGGCCGTCGGCAAAGTGCCAGACAACAACATGTTGAAATATAAGAACTATGAGGGAGAATCTATAAAACCATGCTAACTGCACTAGAAAAGGCCGGTATCCTGGTTGAAGCCCTGCCTTACATCAAAAAATTCTACGGGAAAACCGTTGTCATAAAATACGGCGGTCATGCCATGATCAACAGCGAGCTGAAGCAGGCCGTTATGACCGATCTGGTATTAATGAAGTTTGTGGGCATTAACCCGGTGGTGGTGCACGGGGGCGGCCCGGAAATCACCGGCATGCTGAAAAGGCTCGGCATAGAATCTCAGTTTGTCAGCGGCCTGCGGGTCACCGACTCTCCCACCATGGAGGTGGTGGAGATGGTGCTGGGTAAGCTGAACAAAGAAATCGTGGCCCTGATTAACCGGCTGGGGGGCCGGGGCGTGGGCCTGTCGGGCAAGGACGCCAATTTAATCATTGCTAACAAAAAGCTGGGCAGCGGCCAGCAGGACATCGGCTTCGTGGGAGAAGTGGCCCAAATTAATCCGCAGCTGGTAGAGACGGTGATTAAAGAGGGCTACATTCCGGTGGTTTCACCGGTGGGCAGCGGCCCCGCAGGAGAGAGCTATAACATTAACGCGGATACGGTGGCCGGCGCCATGGCTACCGCCCTGCAGGCAGATAAACTAATTATTTTAACCGACGTAGAAGGAATCCTGGAGGACCGTAACGATAAAAATTCCCTGCTGTCCACCATCAAGGTGGAGGAAATCCCGTCGCTGATTGAGCGGGGTGTTATCCAGGGGGGCATGATCCCCAAGGTGGAATGCTGCATCAACGCCATCAAAGGCGGGGTTGCCACCACCCACATTCTGGATGGGCGAGTGCCCCACTCCATTCTGCTGGAGGTATTCACGGACAAAGGGATCGGCACCATGGTTGTTAAGTGAGAAGTGAGATGTGAGAGGTTAGAGGTGGGAAAGAATGAATAACCAAGAGATATTGGCCATGGGTCAACAGTATGTGATGAATACATATGGGCGGTTACCCATGGCTCTTGTTAAAGGGGAAGGGTGCTGGGTTTGGGACGCCGATGGCAAGCGGTATTTAGATTTTGTGGGGGGGCTGGCGGTGAATTCCTTAGGGCACGCTCACCCCAAGGTAGCGGAGGCCGTCTGCCGGCAGGCCAGGACCTTGCTGCACTGCTCAAACCTCTACTGGATTGAGCCCCAGGTAAAACTGGCTAAAATACTGGTGGAAAATTCCTGTGCCGGGAAGGTCTTTTTCTGCAACAGCGGCGCCGAAGCCAACGAGGGGGCCATTAAACTGGCCCGCAAGTATGCCAAATTAAACCTCGGCCCGGATAAGTATGAGATTATTACTGCCACCAATTCCTTCCATGGCCGTACCCTGGCGGCTGTCACTGCCACCGGCCAGACCAAATATCAAAAGGGGTTTGATCCCCTGCCCCAGGGCTTCAAATATGTACCCTACAACGATTTGGCAGCCCTGGAGCAAAGCATTGGCCCTCACACCTGCGCGGTGATGCTGGAACCGGTGCAGGGCGAAGGGGGCGTTATTCCGGCCCGGCCGGAATACCTGGCGGGCGTGGCGGAGTTATGCCAGGAAAAGGGGCTGCTCCTCATTTTTGACGAAGTCCAGTGCGGCCTTGGGCGTACCGGCAAATTTTTGGCCTACCAGCACTATCAAGTGGAGCCGGATATCATTACCCTGGCCAAGGCCCTGGGCGGCGGCTTCCCCATCGGGGCCATGCTGGCCAAGGACCATGTGGCAAGGGCCTTCCAACCGGGCGATCACGCCAGCACCTTTGGGGGCAACCCCCTGGCCTGCACCGCTGCCCTAGCGGCCATGGAAGCTATTTTACAAGATGGGCTGCTGGAAAATGCCCAGAGGACGGGCGAATACTTCAGAAACCGTTTAAATGCCCTGGCGCAGAAATATTCCTGTGTTAAAGAAGTCCGGGGAGCAGGTCTGATGCTGGGGATGGAGCTGGCCATAGAAGGCAAGGACATCGTCGCCCGCTGCCAGGAGCAGGGACTGCTCATCAACTGCACCAACGGCAATGTGTTGCGATTCCTGCCGCCTTTGATCGTCACCAGGGAAGAAGTGGACCAGGCAATGACAATCCTGGATCAAGCAATGAAGAATGTATTGTAGGAGGTACACGATGCCCAAACGGAAGGACATCAAAACGGTACTGGTAATCGGTTCCGGTCCCATCATCATCGGCCAGGCGGCGGAGTTTGACTATGCCGGAACCCAGGCTTGCAAAGCGCTGCGGGAAGAGGGCATCAAAGTGGTGCTGGTTAATTCCAACCCGGCCACCATTATGACCGACAGTGATATTGCCGATGTTGTATACATCGAACCTTTAACCTGGGAAAGCATTGAAAAAATTATTGCGAAAGAACGGCCGGACGGCATTTTGCCCACCCTAGGCGGCCAGACCGGTCTAAATATGGCGGTGGAACTGGCTGAGCGCGGCATCCTGGAAAAGTACGGCGTGGAACTGCTGGGCACCTCTCTGGAAACCATTAAAAAGGCCGAAGACCGGGAGCTTTTCCGGGCCACCATGCTGGAAATCGGGGAGCCCATCCCGGAAAGCACCATCGCCAGCACGGTGGAGGAATGTATTGAATTTGCCAACAAGATCGGCTACCCGCTCATTGTCCGCCCGGCTTATACCCTGGGGGGCACCGGCGGCGGCATCGCCAAGGATGAGAAGGAATTGACCGCCATCTGCCACCGGGGCCTCAGGATGAGCATGATCAACCAGGTGCTGCTGGAGCGCAGTGTGGCCGGCTGGAAAGAAATCGAATATGAAGTGATGCGGGACAATGCGGACAACTGCATTACCATCTGCAACATGGAAAACATTGACCCGGTGGGGGTGCATACCGGGGACAGCATCGTGGTGGCGCCCTCCCAGACCCTGTCCGACCGGGAATATCAAATGCTGCGCAGTGCCGCCCTGAAGATCATCCGGGCCCTCAAGGTGGCCGGGGGCTGCAACGTGCAGTTTGCCCTGGACCCCCACAGCATGAACTATATCGTTATCGAGGTAAACCCCCGGGTTAGCCGTTCCTCGGCCCTGGCCTCCAAGGCCACCGGCTACCCCATCGCCAAATTGGCAGCCAAAATTGCCATTGGGCTGAATCTTGATGAAATTACCAACCCGGTTACAGGCAAGACCACGGCCTGCTTTGAACCCACCCTGGATTACGTGGTGGTTAAAATTCCCCGCTGGCCCTTTGACAAGTTCGCCAGCGGCGACCGGACCCTGGGCACCCAGATGAAGGCCACCGGCGAGGTCATGGCCATTGACCGTACCTTTGAAGGGGCTTTGATGAAGGCGGTGCGTTCCCTGGAGATCGGCGTGGACAGCCTGCAAATCAAAGGCAGCGCCAGTTGGACCGAGATGGAGCTGGAAAGCAAACTGAACCGGCCGGATGACGAGCGGTTGTTTGTGGTGGCCGAGGCCTTCCGCCGCTACTGGACCCTGAAGGAAGTTCAGCAGCTGACCGGCATCGACTACTGGTTCCTGGAAAAGATCAAGGACCTGGTGGTGCTGGAACAGCAAATCCGGAACGCCGGCGGCCCTCCCGATCAAGAACTGCTGCGCCGGGCCAAAGTCTGCGGCTTCTCCGATGCCCACATCGGGCGCCTGTGCGGCAAATCTATGAAAGAGATCCGTGAACTGCGCAAGCAATACGGTATTTTGCCCACCTACAAGGTGGTGGACACCTGTGCCGCCGAGTTTGAAGCCTCCACACCCTATTACTATTCCACCTATGATGCCGAGGATGAGGTGGCAGTGTCCGGGCGGCCCAAAGTGGTTGTGCTGGGCTCCGGCCCCATCCGCATCGGGCAGGGCGTGGAATTTGACTACTGCTCGGTGCACTCGGTCTGGGGCCTGCAGAAGGAAAACATTGAGGCCATTATTATCAACAACAACCCCGAGACCGTTTCCACCGACTTTGATACCGCCGACAAGTTGTATTTCGAGCCCTTGACGGTGGAAGACGTCATGAACATCATTGATAAAGAGAAGCCTCTGGGTGTCATTGTCCAGTTTGGCGGGCAGACCGCCATCAACCTAGCCGGCGACCTGGCGGAACTGGGCGTGAACATCCTGGGTACCCCGGTGGAGGGCATTGACGCCGCCGAAGACCGGGAGAAATTTGAAAAACTTCTAAAAAGCCTGGGCATCCCCCAGACCGAGGGGAAAACCGCCACCACTGTGGAGCAAGCCCGGCAAATTGCGGCAGACCTGGGCTTTCCGGTGCTGGTGCGCCCCTCCTACGTGCTGGGCGGCCGGGCCATGGAGATTGTCTACAATGACGACCAGCTGCTGAAATACATGTCCAGCGCGGTACAAGTGTCCCCCAGGCACCCGGTGCTGGTGGACAAATACGTCCGGGGCAAAGAGGTGGAAGTGGACGCCATCGGTGACGGCCAGAATATCTTTATCCCCGGCATTATGGAACACATCGAGCGGGCGGGGGTTCACTCCGGGGACAGCATTGCCGTCTATCCTCCCCAGAGCCTGAGCCAGAGGGAAATGGAGCAGGTGGTGGACTATACCCTGCGCATCGGCAGGGCCTTAAAGATCTGCGGGCTGATGAATATTCAATACGTGGTGGGCGACGGCGAGGTCTTTGTGCTGGAAGTGAACCCCCGGGCTTCCCGGACCGTACCGGTTCTCTCCAAGGTCACCGGGGTTCCCATGGTACAAACCGCCACCCGCTGCATGCTGGGTAAAAGCCTGGCGGACCTGGGCTACCTCCCCGGACTGGGTCCGGTGTCCGATCATATTACTGTCAAGGCGCCGGTATTCTCCTTTGAAAAACTGGGGCTGGTGGAAACCTCCCTGGGACCGGAAATGAAATCCACCGGCGAGGTGATGGGGGTTGACAAATCCTTCTCCCATGCCTTCTACAAGGCCATTGTCTCCGCCGGAATGAAGGTGGCCAAAAGCGGTGCCGTCCTTTTCTCGGTGGCGGACCGGGATAAGCTGGAGGCCGTGGCGGTGGCCCGCCAGTACGCCAACCTGGGCTTTAAGCTGTACGCCACCATGAATACCGCTGCCGCCCTGGCCTCCGCCGGGCTGCCGGTGGTGGGCACCGAAGATCCCTTGGCCCTGGTGCGCTCCGGCGGTGTCCAAATGGTGATCAATACCCCCACCCGGGGCAAGGTGCCCGGGCGACCCGGCTTCCGCCTGCGCCGTCTGGCAGCGGAGTATAAGGTACCCTGCTTAACTTCCCTGGATACCGCCAGGGCCATGGCCGGTGTGCTGCACGAACTGTTGCAGGGCGACCCGGTGGCGCCGGTCTCCCTGGATCGCTTTACCGAATTTCTCAATGAAAAAAGGCCTGCCCAAAACGCAGGTTAATGCCCGGAGAGGATGCCATAGATGGAAGAACTGAAGAAAAGTCTAAAGGGCAGGGATTTACTGACCCTGCATGATTTGACGACGGAAGAAGTCAACCTGATTCTGGAGGAGGCCGCCCGGCTGAAAGGCCTGCAAAGGGCCGGCATCCCTCATCCCTATCTGCAGGGAAAAACCCTGGCCATGATCTTTCAAAAGAGTTCCACTCGTACCAGAGTGAGCTTTGAGGTGGGCATGTACCAGTTGGGCGGTTACGCTTTATTCTTAAGCCCCAAGGACATCCAGATGGGGCGGGGGGAATCGGTGGCGGATACCGCCAGGGTATTGTCCCGCATGGTGGACGGCATCATGATCCGCACCTTTGACCAGAGCGAGGTGGAGGAACTGGCCCAATATGCCGATGTTCCGGTTATCAACGGGCTCACCGACCTGACCCACCCCTGCCAGATCCTGGCGGACCTGCTGACCATTAAAGAACACAAAGGGAAGCTGGCGGGCCTGAAGCTGGCTTATGTGGGGGACGGTAACAATATCGCCCATTCGCTGTTGTATGGCTGCGCCAAGGTAGGCATGGATATCAGCGTGGCTTCCCCGGAGGGCTACCGGCCTAGGTCCTGGGTGGTGGAACTGGCCAAACAGGATGCCCAGGCCACCGGCGCCAAAATCGAAGTGGTGACCGACCCGGTGGAGGCGGTTAAGGACGCGGATGTCATCGTCACCGATGTTTGGGCCAGCATGGGTCAGGAAGCGGAGCAGAAGGAACGGGAAAAGGTCTTTGCTTCGTACCAGGTGAATGAAGCCCTGTGCGCCCATGCCAAAAGCGATTTCATCTTCCTGCACTGCCTGCCGGCCCACCGGGGCGAGGAAGTCACTGCAGAGATTATTGACGGGCCCCACTCGGTGGTCTGGGACGAGGCGGAAAACCGCCTGCATGCCCAGAAGGCTGTCATGGCGCTGTTGATGTAAAACTAAGTAGACACTGCCATTCCAAACCTTTCCTCTAAAGAAAGAAGGCGTCTTAGAACCTGGTTTTTTAAACAGGTTTTCAAGACGCCTTCTTCAGAAATTTTCCTATTTACGAATAAATATTGTTTATTATGCAATATATGGTAAAATACTGATGGGAAATGTTAGCTGAAAGTGAAAAGCCTCACCGCCTGGGTGAAAGGGGGTGGGGCGAGTGGTCACAACATCAGAGGTACTCCAAATGATCACAGCTCTACTCCTTCTTTTAACTCTGGTTGTGGCAGTCATCGGCCTTGCGGTGAAATAAGTAAGATCCGTAAGCCACGCCAATAGCTTACGGATTATTAAGCCCCAGGTTTGGTGAGGCCGCACCGGCATTTTCAGTTAACTTTCCCTTTCATTATTACCTTTATTCCTTTTATTGTCAAGAACCGGCCCAAACTTTCTCAACATTGCATATGTTCACAAATAGTAATACTTTGTTTATGTTATAATAGTAAACGAATATTTATTCACAGGAAGGAGCTAACAACCATGCCAAAAGTTGTACTGGCCTACTCCGGGGGGCTGGACACCTCCGTTATTATTGCCTGGCTGAAAGAAAACTACGGCTATGAAGTCATTGCCATGACCGCCGATCTGGGCCAGGGAGAGGAACTGGCCCCCCTGGAAGAAAAGGCCATACGGAGCGGCGCCAGCAAAATCTACATCGAAGACCTGCGCAAGGAATTTGTGGAGGAGTACATATGGCCTACTTTAAAGGCCGGAGCCATTTATGAAGGAAAATACCTGCTGGGCACCTCCTTTGCCCGGCCGTTGATCGCCAAGAAACTGGTGGAAATCGCCGAGAAAGAAGGGGCGGTGGCGGTGGCCCACGGCGCCACCGGCAAGGGTAACGACCAGGTACGCTTTGAACTGGGTGTTAAGGCCTTGGCCCCCCATTTGAAAGTCATCGCTCCCTGGCGGGAGTGGGACATCCGTTCCCGGGAAGATGCCATTGACTATGCCGAAGCCAGGGGGATCCCCGTACCGGTGACCAAGAAGAGCATCTACAGCCGGGACCGCAACATTTGGCACATCAGCCACGAAGGCGGCGAACTGGAAAGTCCCGCCAATGCTGCTTCCTACGATATGCTGATGCTGACCGTGCCTCCGGAAAAGGCGCCGGACCGGCCCACCTATGTGGAAATCGGTTTTGAGAAGGGGATTCCTGTATCATTAAACGGCCAGCGGATGGATGGAGTCAGCCTGCTGGAAAAGCTGAACGCCATCGGCGGGGCCAACGGCATCGGTATCGTGGACATGGTGGAAAACCGCCTGGTGGGCATGAAGTCCCGCGGCGTTTATGAAACCCCCGGCGGCACCATCCTGGTGTACGCCCACCATGAATTGGAACTGCTGACCCTCGACCGGGCCACCCTGCATTATAAAGAACAAGTTGCCCTGCGCTATGCCGAACTGGTTTATGACGGCGTGTGGTTTTCTCCCCTGCGGGAAGCCCTGGATGCCTTTGTAGACAGTACCCAGCGCACCGTCACCGGCACTGTTAAACTGAAACTGTATAAAGGCAATATTATGCCTGCCGGTACCACCTCGCCCTACTCTCTCTATGACGAAGAACTGTCTACCTTTGGCCGGGACGAAGTCTACAACCAGGCCGACGCCGCAGGCTTTATCAACCTCTTCGGCCTGCCCCTGAAAGTACGGGCCTTGATGGAAAAGAAGGCAGGACTTAGATAAGCCATTAGCCATCGGCCAAAAGCTAGACCCCTAAGAAATACCCGGGCCAAAACCAACAGCCAACAACCAACAGCGAATGGATAGACTTACTGGTGAAGGATCAAGCATGAAAGGGGAAGTCTCTATGAAGCTCTGGGGCGGCCGCTTCCAGAAAACAACCGATCGTCTGGTGGAGGACTTTCATTCCTCCATTTCTTTTGACCAGAGACTGTACAAGCAGGATATCCGGGGCAGCATTGCCCATGCCACCATGCTGGGCAAGGTGGGAATCATCTCCCCCGAGGAAGCCAGGCAGATTGTAGAAGGTCTCAAGGAAATCCTAGGCGAGATCGAAAGCGGCCAAGTGGAGTTTGATATTGCTGCGGAAGATATCCACATGAATGTAGAGAAGTTGCTGACGGCCAAAATCGGCGCCGTAGGAAAGAAACTGCATACTGCCCGCAGCCGCAATGACCAGGTGGCAGTGGACATCCGCATGTACCTCAAAGATGAAATTACTGAAATCCGCGCCCAGCTGAAAGAATTAATAGAAACACTGCTGGACCTGGCAGAACAGCACCTGCATACCGTGATGCCGGGCTATACCCACATGCAGCGGGCCCAGCCCATTACCCTTGCCCACCATCTGATGGCCTATGTGCAAATGTTTCTCCGGGATATGGACAGGCTGGCAGACTGTTACAAGCGCACTGATGTCATGCCCCTGGGGGCCGGGGCGCTGGCCGGCACAACCTTCCCGCTGGACCGGGAATATACCGCGGAACTGCTGGGGTTTGCCGCCGTCAGTGAGAACAGCCTGGACGCTGTCAGCGACCGGGATTTTGCCGTGGAGTTTTGTGCCGCAGCATCGCTGATTATGATGCATCTCAGCCGTTTCTGTGAAGAGATTATTCTCTGGTCCACCGGCGAATTCGCTTTTATTGAACTGGACGACGCCTACAGCACAGGCTCCAGCATTATGCCCCAGAAAAAGAACCCGGACGTGGCTGAACTGATCCGGGGCAAAACCGGCCGGGTGTACGGCGATTTAATGGGTCTGTTAACCATGCTCAAGGGGCTGCCCCTGGCCTATAACAAAGATATGCAGGAGGATAAAGAGGCGCTCTTTGATGCCGTCGATACCGTCAAAGGCTGCCTGATGGTCTTCCGTCCCATGATTGCCACCATGACAGTCCGCAAGGACAACATGGCCAGGGCGGCCCGGGGCGGTTTCACCAACGCCACCGATGTGGCTGATTACCTGGCCAAAAAGGGTGTGCCCTTCCGGGAAGCCCACGAAATTGTGGGAAAAGCTGTGTTTTATTGCCTGCAGCAGGGCAAAACCCTGGAAGAACTGACCCTGGAGGAATACCGGCAATTGTCCCCGGTCTTTGACCGGGACATTTATGCCGCCATCGGGGTAGAGCACTGCGCCGCCGCCAGAAAGGTCAAAGGCGGCCCGGCCCCCGAGGCTGTCCAACAATCCATTGCCAACGCCAGAAACATGCTGCAGCAAATATAGAAAAAACAATTTACCCCGGGTTTACCGGGGTAAAACTTTTGCACAAAAAACTTAAAAAAGGCTTGTTTCTTTAAAAACGGAATCGCATAGGGAGGATGGCAGGTGGCGGAAGTACCTAATGTTCAAAATACTAAAGAAGAACAAAATTCATCTATCTAATTCTTGACAGTGGTTGACTAAAAAATTATACTTAATAGTAACATATCCAAAACAGCGTTGAAGGGGACCGGGCATCTGATACAGGGCCACAGAGAGCCGGGGCAGGTGGAAGCCGGCGCCACATGACAGATTGCCTACATCACCCCGGAGCTGCCTTTCCGAAAGCATCACGCAAGTAGGTTGGGCCGGGTTTGGCACCCGTTATCAAACCGCACAAATACGTCTGTATGCTGTGCAAAAGCGGCTCTTTGTTGAGCAATCAGGGTGGTACCGCGGAAGGATTACCTCTCGTCCCTGGCATGTTGCCGGGAACGAGGGGTTTTTTGTTGCAGCCCCTGAATAATTTAACCCGATCATAACACAGAACTTCTTGACAGTACTTGGCGAAACTACTATACTTACTAGTAATTTATTTAGTAAGGTACAGAAAACAGCCATGATCGGGACAACAGTCTGAACAGGGCCACAGAGAGCCGGGTTGGGTGGAAGCCGGCGCCACTGACAGTCTGGTCTCACCCGGGAGCTGCCCTCGTGAAAGTGTGATCCACACGAGTAATTGGGGCCGGGTTTTCAGAACCCGTTATCAAAAGGCACAGGGTATGTATGTATTTTGTGCATGAGTGGCTCTTGCTAAGAGCAATCAGGGTGGTACCGCGGAAGGATAAACCTCTCGTCCCTGGCATTGATGCCGGGGAACGAGAGGTTTTTTGTATACTCATAATCGGGAGGTAAAGCTATGCGCAGCGATGCAATGAAAAAAGGGCTGGAGAGGGCGCCGCACCGCAGTTTGTTTAAAGCGCTGGGACTGCTGGATGAAGAATTATCCCGACCCATGATCGGGGTTGTGAACTCCTTTAACGAGATTGTTCCCGGACATATACACTTGAAAGATATCGCCGAGGCCGTCAAGGCAGGCGTTCGCATGGCCGGCGGGACGCCGGTGGAATTTCCGGCCATTGCCGTCTGCGACGGCATTGCCATGGGGCACCCCGGCATGCGCTACTCCCTGGCCAGCCGGGAGATCATTGCCGATTCCATTGAAATTATGGCCCAGGCTCACCCCTTCGACGGGTTGGTCCTGATCCCCAACTGTGACAAGGTGGTTCCCGGTATGCTGATGGCTGCCGCTCGTTTGAACATCCCGACTATTGTGGTCAGCGGCGGCCCCATGCTGGCAGGTAAATTTCGGGACCAGGATGTTTCGGTAACGCAAATGTTTGAGGCGGTGGGGGCTGTGCAGGTAGGCCGCATGACCCGTGAGGAACTGGCTGAACTGGAAGACAATGCCTGCCCCGGCTGCGGTTCCTGTGCCGGCATGTTTACCGCCAACAGCATGAACTGCTTGACCGAAGCGCTGGGCATGGCCCTGCCGGGCAACGGCACCGTTCCAGCGGTCACCGCCGCCAGACGCAGGCTGGCCAAAGCGGCCGGCATGAGGGCAGTGGCCCTGGTCCAAGAAAATCTAAGACCCAGGGATATTTTAACGATGGAGAACTTCCGCAACGGGTTGGCCGTGGATATGGCCCTGGGCTGTTCCACCAATACGGTACTGCACCTGCCCGCTATCGCCCGTGAAGCGGGTATTGAGCTAAACCTGGATTTAATCAACGAAATCAGTGAGAAAACGCCGCACCTGTGCAAGCTGAGCCCGGCCGGGCAGTACCATATACAGGACCTTTACGCAGCCGGCGGCATCCAAGCGGTGATGAAAGAACTGTACGTCAATGGTCTGATTAATCCAAACATTAAAACTGTCAGTGGCTTGACAGTTGGCCAATTGTTGGAACAGGCCAAAATCAAAGATCGCAACGTCATCCGCAGTGTCAAAGAACCCTACAGTTCCACCGGCGGGCTGGCCATCCTGCGCGGCAATCTGGCGCCGGACGGAGCGGTGGTGAAGAGAGCGGCCGTGGCGCCGGAAATGCTGCAACATACCGGCCCGGCCAGAGTGTTCGACGGGGAAGAGGCTGCCATTGCAGCCATCATGGGAGGCCAAATTAAACCCGGTGACGTGGTGGTAATTCGCTACGAGGGCCCCAAAGGCGGTCCGGGCATGCGGGAAATGCTGGCGCCTACCTCGGTACTGGCGGGGATGGGGCTGGACAAAGAAGTGGCCCTCTTAACCGACGGGCGTTTTTCCGGCGCATCCAGGGGGGCTTCCATCGGACATATTTCCCCGGAAGCAGCGGAAGGGGGTCTTATCGCCGTCCTTCAGGACGGGGACATTGTGGAGATTGATATCCCCAACTACCGGCTGGAGGTCAAGCTGGACCAGGCGGAAATCAACCGGCGCCTGGCCGCCTGGCAGCCTCCCGTACCCAAAGTCACCACGGGATACCTGGCCCGCTACGCCAAACAGGTATCTTCCGCCGGAAAAGGAGCAGTGCTTAGCTAGCCTTTGGGGTAGAGATATGGGGTCCAGTTGTTAGCCTTAAGGGTCTGGCCAAAGGGTCAAATGACAGGACCCAAAAGAAATACCTCAAAGGCCAAAAGCCAATAGCCCCCAAAGAAATGCAGTATTAGCATAACTGGAGGTTTTACAGATGAAAATGACCGGAGCGGAGATTTTAATAGACAGCTTAAAAGAAATGGGTGTCGAGACCATTTTCGGATACCCGGGCGGGCAGGCGCTCCCCATCTACGACGCCCTTTATGATGCAGATATTCGCCACATTTTGACCCGTCACGAGCAGGGTGCGGTCCATGCCGCCGATGGGTATGCCCGTGCTTCCGGTAGGGTGGGGGTTTGCCTGGCCACCTCCGGTCCCGGGGCCACCAACCTGGTGACGGGGATTGCCAACGCCTACATGGATTCGGTGCCCCTGGTGGCCATCACCGGTCAGGTCCCGACGTTCATGCTGGGCCGGGATTCCTTTCAAGAGGTGGACATCACCGGCATCACCCTTCCCATCACCAAGCACAACTATATCGTAAAAGATATCCGGGACCTGGGACGGATTGTCAAAGAGGCCTTTTACATCGCCAGCACCGGCCGCCCCGGCCCGGTCCTGATTGACGTTCCCAGAGATGTTTCCTCCGGGGAAATGGACTATTACCGCAACGGCTACCTGAACCTGCCCGGTTACAATCCGCCCCGCAAAGCCCGGGAGGAACTGGTCAATCAGGCCCTCAAGGCCATCGCCGAAAGTCAGCGCCCGGTCATCTATGCCGGAGGCGGCATTATCAGCGCCGGCGCCCATGAGGAACTGAGGAAACTGTCCGAGACCCTGTTGGCCCCGGTGGCCACCACCCTGATGGGGTTGGGAGGATTCCCCGGCGATCACCCGCTGGCCCTGGGCATGCTGGGCATGCACGGCTCCAAGTACGCCAACTATGCCATTTGCGAGTGCGACCTGCTGATTGCCGTCGGGGTGCGTTTTGATGACAGGGTCACCGGCAAGGTGGAATCCTTTGCCCCCGACGCCAAAATTATTCATATCGACATAGACCCGGCGGAGCTGGGGAAGAATGTTCGGGTAGATATTCCCATCGCCGGGGATGTCAAGACAGTGCTCAACCAGTTGTTGGAGCGCATAGAAGCAAGACTGCAGTCTGCCTGGCAGGATAAAATTGCCGCCTGGAAAAAGGAATACCCCCTTGAATTCGATGAAAACGGCGGTAATCTGAAGCCCCAGCACGTCATCCGTGAAATCTACCGGCAGACCGGCGGGCGGGCCCGCATCACCACCGAAGTGGGCCAGCACCAGATGTGGGCGGCTCACTATTACACCTACACCCGGCCCCGTTCCTTTATCTCTTCCGGCGGGCTGGGCACCATGGGTTACGGTTTTCCCGCCGCCATCGGCGTGCAGGTGGCCTGCCCGGCAGAAACGGTCTTTGACATTGCCGGGGACGGCAGCATTCAAATGAACATCCAGGAGCTGGCCACCGCCGTGGATTATGACTTGCCGGTCAACGTTGCCATCATGAATAACGGTTACCTGGGCATGGTTCGCCAGTGGCAGGAGATGTTCTACAACCGCCGCTATTCACATACGGAGATAAAGAACCCGGACTTTGTCAAACTGGCCGAGGCCTATGGCGCCGAAGGCTACCAGGCAACCCGCAAAGAGGAAGTTGCAGAAGTCCTGCAGGCGGCAATACAGTCAAGAAAACCGGTATTAATGGACTTTGTCATTGAGAGAGAAGAAAACGTCTTACCCTTTGTGCCGCCGGGTAAGGCGCTGAATGAAATGTTAGGGTAGAAAGGGGTGTCGTGATGTACCACACACTGGCGGTATTAGTGGAAAACAGCCCGGGGGTTCTGGCTCGGGTGGCCGGCCTCTTCAGCCGGAGGGGATACAACATCGACAGCCTGGCCGTGGGCCGCACCGACAACCCGGCCATCTCCCGCATGACCATCGTGGTGGAGGGGGATGAGCGGGTGCTGGAGCAGGTCAGCAAACAATTGCACAAGCTGGTGGATGTGATCAAAATCAGTGATATTACCTCATCCCCCCATGTGGACAGGGAACTGGTTCTCATCAAGGTCAACACCGATGCCGGCAGCAGGGGGGAAATCATGCAAATTGCCCAAATTTTCCGGGCCAATATCGTAGATTACGGCCACAAGAACCTGACCCTCGAGTGCACCGGCAATCAGGAAAAAATCAATGCCTTTGAAGAGGCGCTCCGCCCCTTTGGGATCAAAGAATTGGTGCGCACCGGCAAAGTAGCCATGCTGCGGGGCGCCAAATATACCAATATTAACAGGACAAAAGAGGAGGACTAAACATGGTAAGAATTTATTACGATGCAGATGCAAATTTGGAGTACCTGAAAGGCAAAAAGATTGCCGTGCTGGGTTACGGCAGTCAGGGCCATGCCCAGGCCCAAAGCCTTCGAGATAGCGGTTTGGATGTGGTGGTGGGCCTGCGCAAAGACAGCCCCCGCTGGGCTAGGGCCGAAGCCGACGGTCTGGAAGTGGCCATTGTACCCGAAGCCTGCGCCAGGGCTGATGTAATTCAGGTCCTGCTCCCCGATGAAATCCAGGGACGGGTCTATGCCGAAGAAATCGAGCCCTACCTGACCGAAGGCAAGGCTCTGATGTTCTCCCACGGTTTCAATATCCACTTTGGCCAAATTGTACCGCCCAAGCATGTGGATGTCTTTCTGGTGGCCCCCAAGAGCCCCGGCCATTTGGTAAGGCGCATGTATGTTGAAGGCAAGGGTGTACCCGGACTGGTGGCCGTTTACCAGGACTACACCGGTAAAGCTAAAGACCTTGCCCTGGCCTATGCCAAGGGGATCGGCTGCACCAAAGCCGGTGTTTTCGAGACCACCTTTAAGGAAGAAACCGAGACCGACCTCTTTGGCGAGCAGGCGGTCCTGTGCGGCGGTGTCAGTGAACTCATCAAGGCCGGTTTCGAAACCCTGGTGGAAGCGGGCTATGCCCCTGAAATGGCTTACTTCGAGTGTCTGCACGAGCTGAAATTAATTGTGGACCTCATCTATGAGGGAGGCCTTTCCCGCATGAGATACTCCGTCAGCAATACCGCTGAATACGGCGACTATATGGTAGGTCCCCGCATCATCACCGAAGAAACCCGGCAGGAAATGAGACGGGTGCTGGCGGAAATCCAGGACGGCACCTTCGCCCGCAACTGGATGCTGGAAAACCAGGTCAAAGGGCCGCAGTTCCATGCCATCCGCAAAATGGAACAGGAGCACCCCATTGAAAAGGTTGGCGCCGAACTTCGCAAAATGATGCCTTGGCTCAAGAAGTAGACGTCGGTCGTCGGATGTCTGACGTCAGGAATAAAAATATAAAGGTGTTAGCTGGCGGCTGTCGGTCTTCCGGTATGACCAATGGTTTTACTGACGACCGACGACTAACGACTAACGACTAACGACCAAAACGGGAGGGATATGCTTTGGAAATTACCTGTGCCGAAGCGTTGGTTCGCTGCCTGGAGATGGAGGGTGTGGAGTTAATCTTTGGTTATCCCGGTGGTGCCATCCTCCCTGTGTACGATGCCCTGAAAGACAGCAAGATCAAGCATATTCTTACCCGGCACGAGCAGGGGGCGGCCCATGCGGCCAGCGGTTACGCCCGGACCACCGGCAGGGTGGGGGTCTGTATGGCCACCTCCGGTCCCGGCGCCACCAACCTGGTAACCGGCCTGGCCAACGCCTACATGGATTCTATTCCGCTGGTGGCCATTACCGGGCAGGTTCCCACCGTTCAGGTAGGGACCGATGCCTTTCAAGAGGTAGATATCACCGGTATCACCATGCCCATTACCAAACATAACTACCTGGTGAAAGACCCCAAAATGCTGCCCATGATTGTCAAGCGGGCCTTTCATATCGCCCGTACAGGCAGGCCGGGACCGGTGTTGATCGACCTGCCCAAGGACATCGCCATGACCCCTATCCAGTTCAAATATCCCGACGATGTTAAACTAATGGGATACAAACCCACCGTCAAGGGGCACGGGGCCCAAATCAACCAGGCAGCCAAACTCATCATGCAGGCCCAGCGGCCGGTCATTTACATAGGCGGCGGTGTGGTGAACGCCAACGCCTCGGAAGAACTGGTGTGGCTGGCAGAAACCATCGATGCCCCGGTGGTCTCCACCCTGATGGGGCTGGGCGCCTTTCCCGGCGACCACCCCCTGTTCCTAGGCATGCTGGGGCTGCACGGCAACAAAGCTGCCAACCTGGCGGTTACCGAGTGCGACCTGTTGATTACCCTGGGCGCCCGCTTTGACGACCGGGTCACCGGCAGAGTGGCCGGGTTTGCTCCTCGTGCCCGGGTCATCCATGTGGACATCGACCCGGCGGAAATCAGTAAAAACGTGATATCCCACCTACCCATCGTGGGCGACACCAAAAAGGTCCTGGAGGCCCTGCTGGTGCGGTTGGACAAAAAACAAAACACCACCTGGATTAACACCGTGGGTTACTGGAAGCATGAATTTGCTCCCAGGTACCGGCCGGGGGGCGAGTATCTGAAACCGCAATATATAATAGAAGAAATTTACCGTCACACCGGCGGTGACGTCATCGTGGCCACCGATGTGGGCCAGCACCAGATGTGGGTGGCCCAGCACTTTGCCTTTAAATATCCCCGGAAATTTGTCACCTCCGGCGGTCTGGGCTGCATGGGATTCGGGTTGCCCGGCGCCATCGGCGCCCAGTTCGGCAGACCCGACGAAACGGTGGTGCTGGTAACCGGTGACGGCAGTTTTCAAATGACCCTCAATGAACTGGCCACCGCTGCGGAACAAAGCCTGCCGTTGAAAATCTTCGTGTTAAATAACAGGCGGCTGGGGATGGTGCGGCAACTGCAGGAGTTTTACTGCGACAAGCGGTACATGGCGGTGGACTTCACCTTCGTGCCGGACTTTGCGGCCCTGGCCCGGGTCTATGGCTTTAAGGGTTTCACCGTCCGTACCGATCAAGAATTGCAGACTGCCCTGACCGAAGCTTTCAGTGACCAGGGGCCGGTGCTGGTGGATTGTGCCATCGACCCCGATGAGAATGTGATGCCAATGGTGCTGGCAGGCGCCGATATCTGCGACGCTTTGGACTATGAATAGATTTGACGGGAGGGAATGGATTGAGCAACCGGGTTTACATCTTTGATACCACCCTGCGGGACGGCGAGCAGTCCCCGGGCGTCAGTTTAAATATTAATGAGAAACTGCAAATTGCCAGGCAACTTACGCGCTTGGGCGTGGACATTATTGAAGCTGGTTTCCCCATTACCTCTCCCGGCGATTTTGCCGCTGTTCAGGCAGTGGCCAGGGAGGTGCGGGGCGTCACCGTGGCAGGTCTGGCCCGTGCCAACTTCAAGGACATCGACAGCGCCTGGGAAGCCCTGCGGGACGCCGAGCAGGCCCGTATTCATACCTTCATAGCCACCTCTGACATTCACCTGAAATACAAATTGCGCAAGGACCGGGACCAGGTGGTGGAGGCGGCGGTGGCAGCAGTGAAACACGCTAAAAAATACACCTCGGATGTGGAGTTTTCCGCCGAGGACGCCTCCCGCTCCGATGTGGACTATCTGGCCCGGGTCTTCGGCGAAGTCATTAAAGCCGGGGCCACGGTTATCAACATACCGGACACCGTGGGCTATGCCATGCCCGAGGAGTTCGCCCTGTTTATCAAGCAGGTCATGGAAAGGACGCCCGGCATTGAAAAGGTCATTGTCAGCGTGCACTGCCATGACGACCTGGGTCTGGCGGTGGCCAACTCCCTGGCCGCCGTGGGCGCCGGCGCCCGTCAGGTGGAAGGCACCATTAACGGCATCGGGGAAAGGGCCGGCAACGCCGCCCTGGAAGAGGTGGTCATGGGCCTGTACACCCGCAAGGACCGTTACGGCCTTACCACCGGGTTTAACACCCGGGAAATTTACCGGACCAGCCGGTTGGTCAGTTCATTAACCGGTATGCCGGTGCAGCCCAACAAGGCGGTGGTGGGCAAGAACGCCTTTGCCCACGAGTCCGGCATCCACCAGGACGGTGTGCTGAAGGAGCGAACTACCTACGAAATTATGAACCCTGAGATGGTTGGCATTGCCGCCAGCAACCTGGTGCTGGGCAAACATTCCGGCCGCCATGCCTTCCGGGACCGCCTGGCCGAGCTGGGTTACAACTTGACCGATGATGAACTGAACCTGGCCTTTGCCAGATTCAAATCCCTGGCGGACAAAAAGAAGGAAATTACCGATGAAGACCTGCAGGCCATAGTGGATGACGAAATCCGGCACATTCCGGACACCTATACGCTGGAATATTTCCACATCTCCAGCGGCACTACCGTGGTGCCCACCGCCACCGTGGGGCTGCGGGTGGGCGATGAGCGGAAAGAAGACGCCGCCTGCGGCGACGGTCCGGTGGACGCCATCTATAAAGCTGTGGACAAAATTACCGGCCTCTCCTGCACCCTGGTCAACTATACCATCAATGCCATCACCGGCGGCAAAGACGCCCTGGGTGACGTCACCGTGAAGCTCAAGTGCAACGGGCGGGAAAAAATTTACACCGGCCGGGGCGTCAGCACCGATATCCTGGAAGCCTCCGCCAGGGCCTATGTAAATGCGGTGAATAAGTTGATCTATGATAGGGGTTGAGGCGGTAGGGAAGTATCTGCTTCAAAGGCAGGCCGGCATGGTTTGTTTGGCCATCAGCCGTCAGCCATCGGCCATCAGCCTTTGGGGTTACCTTTTAATTCAGAGTGATGAACAAAATAGTAGGTTTGCAAGTGGTAAAAGGTTTGTACTTATACAATACAGGCCGACGGCCGAGGGCTGAAGGCTGACAGCTAATTAAGAGAGGTGAAGTACCGTGCCAATGACAATTACAGAAAAGATACTGGCTGCGGCAGCAGGGAAAGACAGCGTAAAACCCGGGGAACTGATCAACGCCAGGGTAGACCTGGTGTTGGCCAACGACATTACGGCGCCGGTGGCCATCAAAGAATTTCAAAAGATCGGCCTGGAGAGGGTTTGGGATAAAGAAAGAGTGGCCCTGGTGCCCGACCATTTCACCCCCAACAAGGACATCAAATCTGCGGAACAGGCAAAGCTGGTGCGGGACTTCGCCCACTGCCAGGAACTGACCAACTATTTTGAAGTGGGCCGCATGGGTATCGAGCACTGCCTGCTGCCCGAGCAGGGGCTGGTGGGACCCGGTGACGTCGTCATCGGGGCGGACTCCCACACCTGCACCTACGGCGCCCTAGGGGCCTTTGCCACCGGCGTGGGCAGCACCGACCTGGCCGCTGCCATGGCCTTGGGAGAAACCTGGTTTAAAGTGCCGGAATCCATGAAATTTATTTATAACGGCCGGTTAAACAAATGGGTGGGCGGCAAGGACCTCATCCTCTACACCATCGGCAAAATCGGTGTGGACGGCGCCCTGTACCGTGCCATGGAGTTCTGCGGCGAAGCCATCCGCCAGCTCTCCATGGACGGCCGCTTTACCATGTGCAACATGGCCATTGAAGCCGGGGGCAAAAACGGCATTATCGAACCCGATGAAATCACCCGGCAGTATGTGGAAGGCAGGACCAAACGTCCCTACACCTTCTATACCAGCGACCCGGACGCCAGCTATGCGGAAGTTTACGAATTTGACGTAACCAAGATCGAACCCCAGGTGGCCTTCCCCCATCTGCCCGAAAATGCCCGTCCGGTCAGTGAAGCCGGCAGGGTGGACATCGACCAGGCCGTCATCGGCTCCTGCACCAACGGGCGTATGGAAGATCTGCGCCTGGCTGCCGAGGTCCTCAAAGGGAAAAAAGTCAACAAGCGAGTCAGGTTGATTATCATCCCCGGCACCCAGGAAATTTACCGCCAGGCCATGCGGGAAGGCTTATTTGAAATCTTCCTGGATGCCGGAGCGGTTATCAGCACACCCACCTGCGGCCCTTGCTTGGGCGGCCACATGGGCATCCTGGCCAAAGGGGAGCGCTGCATCGCCACCACCAACCGTAACTTTGTGGGCCGTATGGGCCATGCCGAGAGCGAAGTGTACCTGGCCAACCCGGCGGTCACCGCGGCCAGCGCCGTGACCGGCCGTATTTCCCATCCCGAGGAGGTGCTGTAAATGAAGCTGCAGGGAAAAGTCTGGAAGTTCGGCAACGACGTGGATACCGATCTAATCATCGCCGCCCGCTATCTGAACAGCTCCGACCCGGCGGAACTGGCCCGGCACTGCATGGAGGATGCCGATCCCCGGTTTGCTTCCAGGGTACAGCCCGGCGACATCATCGTGGCAGCCAAGAATTTCGGCTGCGGCAGTTCCCGGGAACATGCTCCCATTGCCATTAAGGCCGCCGGGGTGTCCTGCGTGGTGGCCAAATCCTTTGCCCGTATTTTTTACCGCAATGCCTTTAATATTGGCTTGCCCATTTTTGAATGTCCCGAGATCATCGACGAACTGAAGGAAGGGGATACTATCACCGTTGACGCCGCCACCGGCGCCATCACCAATCTTACCACCGGCAAAAAGTACCAGGCGGCGCCTATCCCGGATTTCATGCGGCAAATCATTGAGGCCGGCGGACTCATCAACTATGTAAAAGGACGGGTGAAGCAAGGTGTATAAAATCGCGCTATTGCCCGGTGACGGCATCGGGCCGGAAATTGTCCCCCAGGCGGTCAGGGTCCTGCAGGCCGTGGCGGAAAAATTCAATCGGGAGTTTCAATTTCAGACAGCCATGATCGGAGGAGCGGCTTACGACGCCACCGGCCACCCGCTGCCGGAAGAAACTTTGGCGGTCTGCCGCAACAGCGATGCCATTTTGCTGGGGGCGGTGGGCGGACCCAAGTGGGATAACCTGGAGCCTGAACTGCGTCCCGAGCGGGGAGCCCTACTGCCCCTGCGCAAAAAGCTGGGCCTCTATGCCAACTTGCGCCCGGCGGTGGTAAATCCCGCCCTGGCCGATGCCTCCACCCTGAAGGAAGAACTGGTGTCCGGACTGAATATCTTGATTATACGGGAGTTAACCGGCGGGCTGTACTTTGGGGAAAAGCGCCGGGAAGACCTGCCCGGCGGGGGACAGAAAGCGGTGGAGACCCTGGAGTACACCACCGCCGAGGTGGAACGGGTGGCCCGGCTGGGCTTTGAAATGGCCCGCAAAAGAAACAAAAAATTGACGTCCGTAGATAAAGCCAACGTATTGGAAAGCTCCCGCCTGTGGCGGGAGGTGGTGGAAAGCCTGGCCGGAGAATACCCGGATGTGGAACTGAGCCACATGTACGTGGATAACTGCGCCATGCAGCTGGTGCGCAATCCCAAACAGTTTGACGTGCTGGTGACCGAGAATATGTTCGGCGACATCCTAACCGACCTGGCTTCCCAGCTCACCGGCTCCATCGGTATGCTGCCCTCGGCCAGCCTGGGCGGCGAAGTGGCCCTTTACGAGCCCATCCATGGTTCCGCGCCGGACATCGCCGGCCAGAACCTGGCCAACCCCATTGCCACCATCCTGTCCGCCGCCATGATGCTGCGCATCTCCTTCGGCCTGGAAGCCGAAGCAACTGCCATCGAGCAGGCCGTGGACAGAGTGCTGCAGCAAGGCTGCCGCACCGGCGACATCATGCAGCCCGGTAAAAACCGCCTGGGTACGGTGGAAATGACGGAAGCGATTATTAATGCTTTGGGCTGAAGTTTCTTTGATGTGGTTATGATACTAAACGCACGATATACACCACGTAAGAAAAACCCCATAGCATGAATGAGGTGGTTCACATTGGGAATTTAGCACCAACGATCAAAATCTACGATACCACCCTGCGGGACGGCACCCAGGGGGAGGGGGTCAGCCTCTCGGCCGAGGATAAAATTAAAATTGCCCTGCGGTTGGATGAAATGGGCTTCCATTATATTGAAGGGGGCTGGCCCGGTTCCAATCCTAAAGACATGGAATTCTTCAACCGCATCCAACAATACACCCTGAAACACGCGGTGATTGCCGCCTTTGGCAGCACCTGCCGTCCCGGCGTGGAACCGTCCCGGGATGTCAACCTGAACCGCCTGCTGGAAGCAGGCGTCAAAGTAGCCACCATTTTCGGCAAAGCATGGGACTTTCATGTGACCCGGGCGTTAAACACCACTCTGGAAGAGAATTTGCGTATGGTGCGGGAATCTGTGGCTTATCTCAAGGACCACGGCCTCACGGTGTTTTTCGACGGGGAGCATTTCTTTGACGGCTACAAAGCCAATGCCGGTTATGCCCTGGAGGTCCTGAAGGCGGCGGTGCAGGGCGGCGCCGATGCAGTAATCCTCTGCGATACCAACGGGGGGAGCCTGCCCCTGGAGGTCTTTCAGGCCGTAACCCGGGTAAGGGAAGAACTGCCCGGGGTGGAACTGGGTATCCATGCCCACAATGACGGGGAAATGGCGGTGGCCAATTCCCTGATGGCCGTGCAGGCCGGGGCAACCCAGGTGCAGGGTACCGTCAACGGGCTGGGAGAGCGGTGCGGCAACGCCAATCTCTGCTCCGTCATCCCAAACCTCACCTTTAAACTGGGCTGCCCCACCATTCCCCGGGAAAACCTGGTCTACCTGACGGAGCTCTCCCGCTATGTATACGAACTGGCCAATTTGAACCCCGTGGCCAACCAACCCTATGTGGGAGAGAGCGCCTTTGCCCACAAGGGAGGCATCCATGTCAGCGCCCTCATAAAGGAACCGGGTACCTATGAACACCTGGACCCGGCGTTGGTGGGCAATACCCGGCGGGTGTTGATGTCCGAGCTGGCGGGGATTTCCAACATCCTGTATAAATACAAGGAACTTCATTTAGACAAGAACAGCCCCGAGGGCCGGCAGGTGCTGGAACAGCTGAAAAATTTGGAGCACCGCGGCTACCAGTTTGAGGCGGCCGAGGGCTCCCTGGAACTGATGCTGAGAAAAGCCCTGAACGGTTACCGGGAACCCTTCCAACTGCAAAGCATGCGGCTTATCCTGGAGATGAGGGAAGAGCAGCCCATCCACTCGGAAGCTGTTATCAAATTAAAAGTAGGAGAAGAAATTGTACACACTGCCGCCGAAGGAAACGGCCCGGTGAATGCTCTGGACAATGCCCTGCGCAAGGCGCTGGAAACCTTTTTTCCAGAAGTGGCGGGCCTCAGGCTGCTGGATTACAAAGTTCGGGTACTGCAAGAAAAAGCCGGCACCGAAGCCATGGTCCGCGTCTTAATTGAAACCGGCAACGGCAAAAAGACATGGGGAACGGTGGGCGTTTCCACCAACATCATTGAAGCCAGCTGGCAGGCCCTGGCAGACAGTATGGCCTACGGACTGCTGAAAGAACAAAAGATATAATGTCAGAACAAAGAAGATCCGGAAGATTTTTTCCGGGTCTTCTTCTTTTTTGGCTCAAATTGCCTGGAAAATATTAGTCTGCCCCGGCCGGGCAATCATATACGGGTAACTTTGTCTTTACCTCCGGCTGCAGTCACTGTCCAAACCCTTTGGCACACAGTTTAATAATGAAGGAAAAGCCTATCTGCCCGCTAAATAAGATTGGGACTTCGGACCCAATCTTATTTTTCTCCCTGCCAAAAGTGAAAATATTCCTTATAATAATTAGAAGGTTAAATGTAATTTGGTATCGAAAAAAACATCAGTGGATTGGTGCGTCTTTTTGAGAAATACTACGAATATCTGAGAATGGGGGGAGTGCCGGTTGCTGGAACAACTCAAGGCGCTGAACCTTGACATATTAAATTTCACCAGCATTTTGGACATTTTGCTGGTAAGCTTTGTTTTTTACCGCTTTATGCGAATTATTCAGGGAACCCGGGCGGTGCAGCTTATTAAGGGGCTGGTGGTTCTTTTGGTGGCCACCACCGCCAGCAGTTGGCTGCACCTGTATACCATCAACTGGCTGCTCCAACAGGTCATGACTGCCCTGGTGGTGGCGCTGCCCATTGTGTTTCAGCCCGAACTGCGGCGGGCGCTGGAAACCCTGGGACGGGGGAAATTTTTTACCAGGACTGTCAACACCCTTAAAGAAGCCGACAGGAGCCGTATGATTAATGAGGTGGTGCGGGCGGTTCAGGTGCTGACCAAGAATAAAATGGGCGCCCTCATCATCATCGAAAGAGTGACCGGTCTGGAAGAATACATCGACTCCGGGGTTAAAATTGACGGTATTGTCTCCGCCGAATTTCTGGTCAATATTTTCATTCCCAACACCCCCCTCCATGACGGGGCCGTCATCATCCGGGGCGACCGGGTAACCGCCGCCGCCTGTTTCCTGCCCCTGTCGGAAAACCCCTACTTGAGCAAGGAACTGGGCACCCGGCACCGGGCCGGCATCGGGGTTTCCGAGGTTTCCGACGCGGTGGCCGTCATTGTTTCCGAAGAAACCGGCGCCATTTCCCTGGCCATGGACGGGGCCATTGACCGTATGCTGGACGAATCCACCCTGAAACAAAAATTAAACGATGCCCTGGAGCAAAAACATTACGGTTCATTGAGCGGGGTATTTAGGAGGAACGAGCAATGATCCGGCTGAAATGGAGCAACAACTCCATGATGCTGCTCTCGGTACTGCTGGCCGTTTTGCTGTGGGTATATGTCAATAACGCGCAAAACCCCGTTAAGGAGCAGGAATTCAGAGTAACCTTGGAGACCCGGGGAGAACTGCCCCAGGGCTTAACCTTAAATGGCCTGCCGAAAAGTGTCACCGTGCGGGTGCAGGGGAAAACCGCCCAGCTGTCCGGTATCAGGCCGGCAGATTTCCAGGCCATTGTAGATTTAAGTTATATCACAGAGGGTGAAACCACCCGGCCTGTTCAAGTCACCGCCCCCAGCGGTCTGCAGGTGGTGCAGGTAAACCCCTCCCGGGTTACTATCACGGTGGAAAGGGTCATCCAAAAACAGCTTCCGGTCACCGCAGTGGTGAAAGGAGAACCGTTGAGCGGCCATACCGCACTGGAACCGGTGGTGCAGCCCACGGCTGTCCTGGTCCGGGGTCCGGCCCGCATTCTCAAAGATTTGAAAAAACTGGAGCTAACCGTTGATATTACAGGGACCAACCAGAATATCGAGCAGCTGCTGATGATCCCCCTGCCTGCGGGAGTCACCGCTTCCCCGGACCGGGTAAAAGTGCTGGTGCCTGTCACCCGCGCCCTGCCTTCCCGGACATTACCGGTGGTACCCCGCTATACAGGCAGCCCGGCGGATTCCTACCAGGTGCTGCGGGTAATCCCCCAGCCGGCCACGGTACAGGTCTATGCGCCGGTTGAAGTGTTAAGGAATCTGGAAAGCATCAGTACCGAAACCATCCGCATCGACGGAATTTCCGGTGATGTGTTAAAGGAAGCACGGCTGCTGCTGCCCGAAGGCGTGGTGGATATCGTGCCGGGTAAAGTAGAGCTGGCGTTCCAGGTGAAGCCCAAACAACCGCCTACCCAGGAACCGCCGGAAAAGCCCCAGGAGAATCCCAGTCCGACGGAGCCCAATAAACAGCCCTGAGAGCGATTTCCGGCTCCGACAGACCGATGCCGGGCCTGTGCATTTTCGCCGGGGTGGACAAAATCAAAGGGCCGGTCCGGTTCATACTATGTTAAAAAATTGACATACAAAACTTGTCGGTTATATAATAGCTTTGATTTATCAAGAGCTTCCTTGTAGGATAAGGGGGAAATAAACGTATAATGGCGAAACTATTTGGCACCGACGGAGTGCGCGGGGTGGCCAATACAGAACTGACCGCCGAGCTGGCCTTCCGGTTGGGGCGGGCAGGGGCTCATGTCTTAACCAGACAGGGCCATCCCCGGAAAGTTATCATTGGCCGGGATACCCGAATTTCCGGCGATATGCTGGAAGCGGCCTTGGCGGCCGGTATTTGTTCCGTAGGGGTGGATGTCTACAAAGTAGGCGTGTTGCCCACGCCGGCCATTGCCTATTTAACCAGAAAGTTAGGAGCGGGAGCCGGGGTGGTGATTTCCGCCTCCCACAACCCCGTTGCGGATAACGGTATTAAATTCTTCGGCCCCAGCGGTTACAAGCTGCCGGACGAACTGGAAGCCCAAATTGAAAAACTGGCTACAGATCCGGAGGCCCACCTGCCGAAACCCACCGGCGGGGACCTGGGCCGCATGTACATGGTGGAAAATGCTCTGGACCAGTATGTGGAGTATGTCAAAGGCACCATTTCCACCGACCTGCAGGGTCTGAAAGTGGTGGTGGACTGCGCCAACGGGGCAGCCTACCGGGTAGCGCCCCGGGTATTGTCCGAACTGGGAGCGGAAGTCATTCCCATCTTCCACCTGCCCGACGGGGTCAACATTAACGACAACTGCGGTTCAACCCACCCGGAGGCCTTAATGGCAGAGGTTGTTAAACAGGGCGCAGACCTGGGCCTGGCCCACGACGGGGACGCCGACCGGGTGCTGGCCGTAGATCATGCTGGCAACCTGGTGGACGGTGACCAGATCATGGTACTCTGCGCCAAGCACTTAAAGGCCAGGGGCAAGCTGCGCAAGAACACCGTGGTGGTCACCGTTATGAGCAACCTGGGCCTGCACAAGGCCCTGGAAAAAAGCGATATCAACGTGGTGGAAACCAAAGTGGGCGACCGCTATGTGCTGGAAAAACTGCTGGAGACCGGCACCCGTTTTGGCGGCGAACAATCCGGCCATATCATTTTTCTTGAACACAACACCACCGGTGATGGTATAATAACAGCATTGCAGCTGCTTTCAGTGGTGAAAGAAACCGGCAAACCCCTGGCCCAACTGGCGGGGCAGATGGAAAAATACCCCCAGATTCTAAAAAATGTCAGGGTGCAGGATAAAACAGCTGTCATGAACAGCCCCATCATCACCGAAGCCATCCGCCGTTTTGAGCGGGACCTGGCCGGTCAGGGACGCATTCTGGTCCGCCCTTCGGGCACCGAACCCCTGGTGCGCATCATGGTGGAAGGCAAGGACATGGAGGAACTCCAAGCCATCGTCGACAAAATGGCAGAAATTGTGGGCAGCATTTAACTGCTGCCCACATAATATAAACTTAGTAGCCCTCATACACGCCTAGCGAGCGAACAAGGGAGGTGATACCGGCGTGCAACGGCAGGAAAACTAAATAAAAAAACAAGCGCCAGAACCCTGGCCCTTCAGGGTTGACGAGGAGAGGGAGTATCGATGTATTCGGCGGATGCCCTCCGGCCCGGTCACGGCCGCAGCGTAGAACAAATCCGGGAGGCAACTCCCGGGCCAAAGACTACAGGTGACCAACAGGCGGCATTTTGGAAGTGTTCACGCCCTGGTATGGTATTGCCTTTACCGGGGCAAATTACACAATAAACAAAGAAGCCGTGGCCGGTATGGCCGCGGCATGACTATTTTAAGGAGGTCGACATCTATGTGCGGCGTAGTGGGCTATGTGGGCAGCAGACCCGCAACACCTATCATCCTGGAAGGATTAAAGAAACTTGAATATAGAGGGTATGATTCATCCGGCGTGGCGGTCCTAGACCAGGACGGCTTAAAGGTAGAAAAGAAAGTGGGTCGCTTGGCCGAACTGGAAAAGGCTTTGAGCGGCAGGGAACTGCATGCCACCATCGGCATCGGGCATACCCGCTGGGCCACCCACGGCCGTCCCAGTGATATCAACGCACACCCCCATACATCCAACGACGGTAAAATCGCCGTGGTACACAACGGGATTATCGAAAACTACCTGCAGCTGCGGGAATGGCTTTCTTCCATGGGCCATGTCTTTAAATCCGAGACCGACACCGAAGTGATCCCGCATTTAATCGAGTATTTCTACAAAGGGGATTTGGTTGAAGCAGTGCAAAAGACCGTTTCCCACCTGGAAGGTTCCTATGCCATCATGGCCATCTCGGTGGACCAGCCGGGACGTATTGTGGCCGTACGCCAGGATATGCCTCTGGTGGTGGGCCTGGGCCAGGGCGAAAACCTGCTGGCCTCGGACATCCCGGCCCTGCTCAAACACACCCGCCGGTGCTACCTGCTCAATGACGGGGATGTGGTGGAATTGAAAGCGGACCAGGTCATCATCCGGGATGTCACCGGCCAAGTGGTTGAGAAAGAAATCTTTGAAGTCACCTGGGATGCCGAAGAAGCGGAAAAGGGCGGCTACGATCACTTCATGCTGAAGGAAATCCACGAGCAGCCCCGGGCCCTCCGGGACACCCTCAAAGGCCGCATTTCCCATGCCGGCGACAAAGTCATTTTGGATGAAATTAAAATGACCCCCGAACAAATCAAGGGGATCAAAAGAATCATGATTACCGCTTGCGGCACCGCTTATCACGCAGGCCTGGTGGGTAAATACGTCATCGAGCAGCTGGTGCGGCTTCCCGTGGAAGTGGATATTGCTTCCGAATTCCGCTACCGCGACCCCATTATAGATAAAGACACCCTGGTGGTGGTTGTCAGCCAATCCGGCGAAACCGCCGACACCCTGGCAGCCCTGCGGGAAGCCCGCCGCCGCGGCGCCCGGGTGGTGGCCGTCACCAACGTCATCGCCAGCTCGGTGGCCCGGGAAGCCGACGACATCATTTATACCTGGGCCGGCCCGGAAATCTCTGTGGCCTCCACCAAGGCCTACACCACCCAGCTGGTGGCCATGTACCTGCTGGCCCTCTACCTGGCCCAGGAACGCAACACCCTGGCCGCCGGCAACATCAAAGAAATCCTGGGTGAACTGAAGTCCATCTACGCCAAAGCCCAGGAAGTCCTGGACAACGTGGAGCCCATTAAAGAATTCGCCAAGCAGTACCACAAAGCTGAAGACACCTTTTTTATCGGCCGCGGCCTGGACTATGCCGTAGCTTTGGAAGGTTCTCTGAAACTGAAGGAGATCTCCTATATCCACGCCGAAGCCTACGCCGCCGGCGAACTCAAACACGGCACCCTGGCCTTGATCGTGGAAAACATCCCGGTCATTGCCCTGGCCACCCAGCAGAGCCTGTTTGAAAAAATGGTCAGCAACATCAAAGAAGTCAAAGCCAGAGACGCTTCCGTCATTGCCCTGGCCATGGCAGGCCACACCGAAGTGGAAAAAGTAGCCGACCAGGTGCTGTATATCCCCAAGACCCACCAGGTCCTGGCACCGATTCTGACGGTAATTCCGCTGCAACTGCTGGCGTATTATATGGCCGTGTATCGTGGTTGTGATGTTGATAAACCGAGGAATTTGGCGAAGAGTGTGACGGTGGAGTAAGAAATAAAACGTTACATATAAAAAATACTTTTATATGTAACAACAAATGACAGTTAGTCCCTTTACAAATGATAGTATGCTACCCCAAATAGTCACCCCAATTAGACGGGGTGGCTTCTTTTTGGTTTGGGAACTATCCTGAAAATATAATTTTTCATCCTTCTGCTGGTGCCGCGTCAGCGGCATGTGGGTCTATATGGTTAAATTTTCGAACTTGGGGTGCAATTCTAAGCCAATTTACTAATGGCTTTTATAACCAACGTCGTTTTTTATTAAAGACTGCTAATTATCCTAAATTTCAGCTTTTCACAGAGTGAAGAGTGTACTGCTGAAAAATCTTTTATGGCCTCCTCAATATTCTTATGATTACTTAAGAAATCAATAAAAATCATCTCAAAGGCAAGTGATTCAATGAAATCGACATCATCTCTAAATCCGGTCACATATGATGCACCGGTAAGCTTCATAAATTTTTTGATGCGGTTCTCAGTACCTTTAACGACCGAGCATGAATCAAAATGAATTAGATGCCCGGAAAATAGGTTTTCTTTAATTTGCATTGAAGCCTCTGCGAGTTGTTCCAAACTTAATGAGTCTTCACCAAAATGTATCTTACCTGGTTCACCATGACCACATAAAAATAGTACACAAAAGTCATCATTAGCTTTGTTTATCTGTTTCAACTTTTTAAGACAATATTTAAATTCAGCAACTGTGTTTGCAGTTCTGTATATGTACTTTACCTTAGTAGGATAAATACCTTTAGTACATTGCAACATGGGTTCCTTCCCAATCGGACTCTATACAAAAAATAAATTTCATCCTAAATTCTCTCCTTTAAAAAGGGCGTAAATTATCTTCTAAGGCCTAGCAATGAAAGGTCACTACGGGGGGAAGTATGGAGAAGACAGGTTTATGCGGAAAATCCACTCTGGTACGTCACCTAGTTCGCTCACTGGATCCAATGCGCTCCAAGCGGTTTATCTCAGCCAAGCACGATGAAACCCCGGGATTTTTACTGCTTTGATGAAGAATTGGCTATATCCTGAATCTAACCTATGCGACGGCTGCAGCTAAAGTTTCAATAACTTCTTCCATTTTGGCTTCCATCGGGATAGCTGTTAGGACCAATATTATGTTTCTTTTTCCTGCATTAAGAGAAGCATGGTGATAAACCATTCCTCTTTTTCTCAAGGATTGCCATGTTTGTTTCCTGCAGGGGTATACTAAGCAACTAATGATTCTGTTGGCGTCTGATAGTGTGGAATAAGCTAATACCTGAAGTAGATCTGCTCGGTGACGCTCTCTCAATTCTTCATCCAAATTACCCCACCGGTTTACATTTAAATCTTCCCAGTGACCTTTATACTTCGCGTCAAAAATAATGGTTTCTATTCCATTCCCATCTGAGGCTGCCCGTTCGAGGACTAAATCTGGCAATAAATATTTTTGGGAACCAACATAAGAAGGATTCCATACAAGCGGTGCGACTGTTTCTCTTTTGCGACCAACCCGTAGAATACCTCCTATTCTTTTGGTAAGCTCCCCTGCAACAGTTTCTACCCAAGCCTCAAAAAATTCTTCCATCGACAGAATCCAGGGCAGTCCTTGTAAATCTCCAAGCCCTGCAAGCCCTCTATCATCTATAGTCCACTCCATTGCCTGTAATCCATCCCTAAAAACCCTTGTTTGAAGGTTTCCCCGTTGCCACGCACTAAAATTCAATGAATTAGGTCTTTTAGGTGTCACACTAGATACTCGTTTAAGTAAAGAATGGCATAGATCAATCAGTTGAAGAACAAAATATCCTGCGGCTCTCTGAGTTTCCAGACTAGCTAGCTGTTTTCGTAAAGTAAAATGGATCGCCGCTTTTAAATTATTATCATCCCTTAGGTCGGGGTACCTACAGGGAACTTGTAAAAAGTGTGCATGAGCCAGATTGGTAAAATATTGTGGCCACTTAATACTTCCACGAGGCGCAGGTAGGTCTGATTCGGTAAAGTCAAATCTCCTTTCAAGCCTATCCAGCATTTCTTTGATGCGCAGGAGGATTGTTGTTGATAACACCCACGGAGGTATTTTTCTATCTGAATGTGGGATTAAAGGTAGTTGTAGGGGAAAAGGTGTTACTTTCCAACCCATTTTACATAACATAGGGCCAATACCCGACCAATCAAAACGTGGTTTAATAATAATCCCGTAATCTGGCTTCCCTGAAGTGGGAGATAAAAGCGGAAATGCTCCTATCCTTGTGCCCGTATTTAAGATCAGATCAACGGAACTCCCGTCATAATGAATGTTTGCAGTAATTCCAAAATTCCCTAAAATGCCACGATTTTGCTGGATGAATTGATTACCTAAACGTGCCACCTGCGGTTGAGGATCTCTAGGTTTTTGGCCTTTTAATAAAAAATCAGCCGGGAGACGGATAGTAGAAGAATCAACAACCTCTAAGCAAGGAGATTCTCCGGGTTTAATCGGTAGTAGAGGTGCTTTGACAAAGATTCTACGACGATTCATCTAACTTACTCTCCTACAGACTCTCTATCCACTGAAGGTAAGCTCGGATATGGTCAGAAAAACCAGCAACATATCCTTGGCTCAAATATTCTTCTAACAGGGGGGCAAGATTTACCCTTAGTTGTTGCGGTGCTTTATTATCGTCCTTTTGTAAAAAATACGAATGTCCTGGAACAAGGGCCAACGCGTCTTCACCTGCGTGTTCAACAAAAATGCTTACCAATTCCATAAACGCCTTTTGCATCAATGGCCCAGCTATATGCTGTACTACTTCCATCTGCGGCCACAGCTTTACGAAGGCAAAACGCCTCCGCACCGCCACATCCACAATAGCAATACTTCGATCCGCACTGTTCATAGTACCTATGATATGTAAGTTATCCGGCAACCAAAATGTATTACCAAAGGGTTTTCCAAAATTATATGGTAATTCTAATTGTCTTTTTTCATTCGACTGATATTCTAGGAGGAAAATTGCTTCTCCGAGAACCTTAGCCAGATCAGCCCTGTTAATTTCATCTATATGGAGTAAATAGGGCTCATTTGGATTTTCTATTGCTTCCTTCGCTGCAGTCATTAAGTGACCCATTTGAGGAGTAAATCTAAATCCCATCCCATCGGTTGTTTTCTCCGGGGCAAGTCCTCCAATAAAGTTCTCATATGTCGTATTGGGATGAAATTGTATGGATTTCCCCTTTCCTTTATAAGTATTATTTAAAATCTGTAGGGCCAATCTTGTTTTGCCTGTTCCTGGCGGCCCTTGTAATACAACAAACCGCCGTTCTTGAAGTATCTCCTGTACTTTTTCAAGCGAAATGTCAGGCATTAAATGAGAAAAATATTCCGAACGTATCTCTTCCCATTCACTAGCAAAAGATTTCAATGGGTAGATACCACGTTCCTCAAACATTAAATCCATAAACGCTTTCAGTGCGCTAGTTGTGGCTTTAGTATCACCGTTTGGTACAAAGATACCATATAACACCCTACCATAACGTTCAAAAATGGACTGGTACTCTGGAAACAGTCTCTTAATATTGTCAGGGATATCCAAATCTATCCTTACCGGGTCCTGCTTGGCCCAGGCAACCATTTTTCCATTACCATATTTTTTATTAAGCCAGTTGCAAATGGCGGCCACCTTTCTTCCATGACCGGGTCGTCCAAGGATCTCCTCATCAGGGCTTAGCCCCTGGGTTCCTATAACCATGGCAATCAGACTAGGGGCATCCGGTACGGGAAAAATAACAAAACTCATACCACCATACGCACCGGAATCGGGGTTTGAAGGATGAATCAGTGCTGCAAACGGAACACCTGATCCCCCCTTAAATTCCGGGGCGCGAAGAGTTACAACTTTTCTTGCCTTATCGGGATAACGTCCTCCATTGGCTCCAAACAGCTCTTCAAAAGCATGCTTAGCCTGACCGGCCCAGTTTTCATTTTGTGTTTGGTAAATAAGATTAATTAATTGATTCAAAAGTTAACTCCTCACTCTAAAGTCTTAATTCTATTTTTATCAAAAATCTTAACATAAAAATGATTCATTTCTTGTCGAAATTTGTTTTTCGGTAACAAAAAACCACTATGGCAAACAGTCATCAGCGTTCATGGATTACCTAACAGCGCAGAGCATTACATCCTGTAATGGGATGACTATTGACTATATCAACAACTAAATCAAAACCCTGGCAGGATATACCTACAAAACCGTGGAACAAAATATCTGCTCCCTGAGGGCCTTTTTCCGGTTTCTTTTGGAAACGGGAAAAGTTACCACCGATTTTGCGGCCAAAACCCCCATGGATTTCCGCTATGCTTTTCAAAAGTCATTTATGGGTAAAGTGGTGGATAGGATGAGCCAGAATGAAAAATTCTTTATGAAAATACTCGATGATGAACAATTTGCCAATGCCCTGATAGAACTTATGCTACCTAAAGTTTACGAGAAACTGCAAAGTGTGGAAATATAAAGAAGTATGCCTGGCGAGTCGTTATGCCACTGTTTTAATCGTGGCATTTTAACTATAATATTGAAAGGTGTTAGATTTTTATCATTTTGTAAGAGGTGTTTCGGACAGTGGATTATGCAAAACGATCCCCGGCTTCAGAGCATCCTTTTCTAGCATGGGTAAAAAAAGAGACCGGAATTGTTTTAAATAGGAGCCAGCGGGAGGCCGTGCTCCATAAAGAAGGCCCGTTACTTCTCTTAGCCACACCTGGGGCGGGTAAAACCACTGTCTTAAATTTACACATCGCTTATCTAATCTTAGAACACAAAATTAACCCCCATCAGATTCTGTCCCTTACCTTCAGTAGGGCATCAGCCAGGGATATGGAAACCAGGTTCCAAAACCTGTTTGGCCGGGTGATTTCTCAGCCGGTTCGCTTTTCCACCATCCATAGTTTTGCCTTTCAGGTGGTTACGGATTATTTGCGGCGCCAGGGGCGGCCGTATAAGCTCATTGAAAATGAACAAGGGGTCACTAGTAAAGGTGCGGTTTTAAAAAGTCTCTACCAAAAGCATAATGCAACCGTTGTATCCGAAGAAAAGCTGGAAGAATTGGCCAATGCCATTGGTTATGTAAAAAATACCATGATACCAGTGGAGAATCTGGAAACGATAGATTTTAAAATAAATCATTTTAAAGAAATTTATCTCTCCTATGAAGAATACAAGAGAAAAAGTTATGCGCCAACCATCCTATTAGATTTTGATGACATGCTGACCCTGGCCCATGATATTTTAGAAAGGGAACCGGGAATCTTAAATTTCTATCAAAAACAATATCGGTACATTTTGACGGACGAGAGCCAGGATACATCTTTGATTCAGCACAAAATTATTGAAAAAATAGCCAAACCTCAGTGCAATTTATTTGTTGTGGGCGATGAGGATCAGGCTATTTATGGGTTCCGTGGAGCGGCACCGCAATATCTGCTGGAGTTTAAGAAAACCTATCCCAATGCGAAAATTATAGCCATGACAGAAAATTTTCGGTCATCAGAAGATATTGTTAAGATAACAAACCAGTTCATCAAGGCCAATAAAAAGCGTTATGAAAAAGATATGTTTACCCATAATACCAAAAACAAGCCCATACAAATCAGCAAGTTCAAAACTGAGCAAGAGCAATGGGATTATCTTGTTCAGCAATTAGCCAGGACAGATGATCTATCATCCGTTGCCATCATCTATCGCAATAACGCTTCGGCCATTGGTCTCATTAATAAACTGGACAAACACGGTATTCCCTTCTACCTCAGGGATTTCAAGAATCGTTTTTTTGCTCATTGGGTGGTTGAGGATGTATTAAACTATCTGCGCTTTTCCTATAACGATAAAAATATTGCCGTATTAGAGAAGATTCACACCAAACTGAACCCCTTTATCTCTAAAAATGATCTAGAGCTTTTAAAAAGGGCGGATGCGGATGTCTCTAGTTTTGTTAACCTGGCAAAGATTTATGGGGACGCCAGCAAAAAAGCACAGGGGTTCTTAAGACTACAGAAGTATTTTAACCAGTTAAACAAACTTTCTCCCCACCAGGCCATCCGCTTTATTAGGAAAAAATTAAAGTATGAAGAAAGTGCAGAAAGGATATGCAATAATTTAGGATACTCCTTCGACAATGTTAAAGGTATATTAGCCACGCTGGAGTATATTGCCGTCGGTTTAGAAACTCACCAAGAGTTTGCCTTCCGTTTAAAAGAACTGGAGAAGCTAATGGGTGACTCAAAATATAATCAAGACAGTAACGCCGTAACGCTCACCACTATGCATTCCGCTAAAGGGTTGGAGTTTAAAAGGGTATACCTGATTGATTTGGTGGAAGGGGTAATCCCAGGGGCAGAAAGTCTCAAAAAGGGCAACGAGGACAGTTTGGAAGAGGAACGAAGATTATTCTATGTGGGAATGACCAGAGCGATCCAAGAGTTGTCTTTATTAACTGTAGAAGAGTATCAGCAGGCGAAGGTAGATGAATCACGCTTTGTTAAGGAAGTCAGGCAAATTCTTCAGCCAGACCTTAAGACAGAGGGTGTTCAAGGGGATAAGCAACTTGCCGCAGGGGTATTTATCGATCACAAGAAATTTGGGGTAGGTAAAGTTATTTCCATCAACAGGGGTAAGGGCACCTTTCGGGTTGGTTTTGAAAATGGTCAGGTCAAAGATTTATTATACAGTGTTTGCATAGAGAATAATTTAATCCGGGTTTTGTAAGACGGTGGGAGAACTAAATGAGATTCTATTGAAGCCAAAAGAAAGAATAGTCCTGTCCACTTTTCAAAGTCCAGGTTGGTTGTAACAATGATACTGCCCAGTTCATGCCTGGTGGAACAAAACTGAAATAATAATTCGGCTCCGGTTTTACTAAATGGGATATAGCCAAGTTCATCTAATATTACTAGTTCGTCCCGCATCCACTCCTTTTCTAGCTTTAGAAGGCGGTGTTCTTCACGGGCTGTCACCAATTCCTCCACCCATCGGGCGGTTTGATAAAATCTCACCCTACGGCCTTGCTGACAGGCAGCAAGGCCAAGGGCAGTGGCTAAATGAGTCTTGCTATTATGCGAAGCTTTCCATAAAGGCAAGACCCACCTGGCCATTGCCCTGGGGATCAGGGCATGTATGGAAGGTAAGACGGTTCGCTTCTTCCGCTGCCTTGACCTGGCCAATGTCCTGCTTGAGAAGCAACCGCTAGGGAACAGTGGGGTACTCTTTAATTTTTGTTATTTTGTACTTTTAAAGACAGAGGTTTCACACCTGAGAGTTTTGCAGATCACACTTTTGAGTCGGTTCCTCTTGACCAGGTCAAGTTAAGTCAGTATAATTGTATAACATAAGTTTACGGAAAATAATGGAGCCTTTTTAAATTACTTATTTAACCAAATTTTTTAGGCTTAGGCTATTTCAGTCGGAAGCAGCGCCAGTAGTAAAAAGTACCTTGACATGTATAATTACATGCAACTGCAGTGGCAAGAAGAACAGAAGTAGATCCGTGTCCTTTTAAGGTAACGCCAATTTGCTAATTGTCTTCTTGTTATTAAATTTAACGATAACGATTGAAGGTGTTAGAATGAATACTTTAAAAGTCCTGTTCCACGTTAACGAATCTACCAGATGGCAAATGGTTCTCGTGAACATCACTAATTTTTTGAATGATGTTGGACAAGGCAGTGCCGACATCGAAGTATTGGCCAACGGCGAGGCGGTTTCTGTTTTGGGGAATAGGTGTCTCTTGGCGGAAGATGGCGGTCAGAAGGCAAGCTGTGGGATAGGTAATGGATCGTTGTTGGACCAAATGAAAAAGTTATCGGAGGCGGGAGTAAACTTTGTAGTCTGTCGGAACGCTCTCAAAAGTCATTCTATCGTCGAGGAAAACCTCCCAGACTTTATAACAGTTGTGCCGGCTGGCATAACGGAAATCGTCAGAAAACAAACTCAAGGTTATGCCTACATCAAGCCCTAATGCCAGACTGTAGGAAGTTCTTGTTCGAAGACGGGCAACCTCTTCTTATCGTTAATGGTAATGTCATCCCACTTAAACCTAAAACTTTATCCCGTTCAGCATGGGGCGGTAGCCGAACTCCGCCCCGTTCACTTTTAAAATCATCTTCTATGCTCACTAGTAAAGAAGGTAAATCCATTAAGGAAGTTACCATTAGCCAAATTTCATCCTTCTGGTGGTGCTGATTAGCGGCATGTGTTGTCTAGATGTAAACTTCTCAATTAGTTTGCCGACTCTTCTGGGCAAATTCGTATAGAACCTGATAAGTATATAAACCCCTTTTCCCTCACGATACCGGGAATTTAAAAAAACAGCCAATTTAAAAATATCTCCTCCCTTTAGGCAAAAACCCCGGGCACTAAAACAATGACTTTGGGCACCGATTTTTTTGATTCCAACCAGTAATTCCCTAGCTGACGCGTGATAATCTTTTAAAAGCTGCTCCTCAACTGTCCACTTGGCAAATCCGCAGGTTTCAATGAAGGTCATCAAGCCACCTCTTAACTATTTCATTGAAAACCTCTGCCTTACTTAAGAATGGTAGCAACCAAAGCCCCCAAAGACCATCCTGTTAATACCACCGGGTCTTCGGTTTCCCGGTTTATTGCTTTTAAGGCATTAAGCCCATATAAAGATGGTCCTTGGCAATCCCTGGAAGCTTCCTCAACCCCTGAGTGGTAGCTGACCATGATAGCCCTATCTGCAGAAAAATACTTTTCCTGTAAAAACCAAACTCCCGGCCCCAAAGCCCATCCGGACAAAAAAATTACAGAAGGCCGCAATAACTGCAGGGGGCAGGGCGTAGTATAAATCAAAGTCCTGCTTATATTTCTTAAATAATCAATGAGCACCCGACTACCCGCTACATAAGCCCCGGCTCCGCCAAAGGCCTTACTGAGGGTACCCATGTTAATATCTATAGCTTCCGATACTCCGGCTGCTTCTGCCAAATCCCTTCCTGAAGAACCAAAAACACCACCTCCATGGGCCTCATCCACCATCAACAGGGCTCCATATTGCTCTTTCAGTTGGACTATTTCTTTAAGGGGGGCTAGGTAACCGTCCATACTAAATACCGTATCGGTAATGATCAATTTCCTACGATACATACCGCAGTTTTTAAGAATATTCTCTAAGGAAACTAAATCCCTGTGTTTATATCTCCGGTGTTCTGCCCCGTTCAGAATAATACCGTCAACAATCCTGCAAAGCTTCATGCATTTTTTGTGTATGAATGCCGTTTTTACTGAATGCCTATCTACAAGATATTAAGGAAATATTAAGGGGGATTTAAGGGAGCGTTCAGGAAGCCTTCAGGCTATTTTCAACTTTTTAATCTAAGATTAATTACAGAGGTTAAATTTACTAACAAAAAGGAGAGGTGTTGAGAATGTTAAAATTAGGGAAAAAGATTTCTAGTCTTGCCATTGGTGGAATGCTCTTAGCCGGGTCTGTTGCCGGGGTTGCGTTTGCAGATGCAAACACACAAAGTACGCCGGACCAGTCCAGAGATCAATTTTATCAGGAGTTTATAAGTGATTTCGCAAAAAACCTGGGTGTTAGTGAGGATCAAGTGACAGCAGCCCTTGAAGCCACGAAAAAGCAAATGGTTCAAGAAGCCGTACAGCAAGGCAAGATGACGCAGACCCAGGCAGATGAGATTCTCGCACAGAAAGGGTTTGGGTTTGGATTTGGTATGGGCGGCCCCCGGCATGGTAGAGGCGACATTACACAAGACACAAATTTCCTTAACGACGCTGCCGGTGCCCTTGGTATCACTCCTGACGCGCTGAAGTCTGAACTACAATCAGGCAAAAAATTGGATCAGATTGTAACTGAACACGGCATGACTATGGAGCAATTCCGTCAAAAAATGCCTAAACCTCAACAGCCTCCTATTAAAGGATAATGGGGGTGTCATGGTCCCGGCTTTGTCCGGGGCTTTTTCTGTTTATAATACAAGTGAGACAATTTATAAGAGGAGATTGTCACATATTATAGAAACAAGAGATATTCAACAAACTTTCAGTTTTCATTCAGCCCTGTTTCAGTTATATCCCGGATAATATAAGCGTATTGAACGGGAAACGCCTCCATCGGAGGAAGGGCCCCCAATAAGGTGGTAGGTCGAGAAATGCAACAATTAAAGGGAATCAAAATATTATTAGTGGACGATGAACCGAATATACTGCAATTTTTAGAGCTGGGTCTGCAAAATGAGGGCTTTGAAGTACAGACCGCCCAGGACGGCATGACAGCCATTACAATATTGAAGCAATTCCAGCCCCATGTCGTTATTCTGGATGTTATGATGCCCGGTATGGACGGTTTTGAAGTGTGCCGCATGATCAAAAAAATGGATAATGTGGCTGTGATCATGCTGACGGCCAGAGACGAAGTGGATGATCGGGTGAAGGGTCTTAATCTCGGCGCTGATGATTACATGGTAAAACCCTTTAGTTTTGAGGAACTCCTCGCCAGGATCTATGCCAGGATCCGAAATCAATTTCCACACTTATTTGGCGAAGTCGTGATTGGGCCGTTTCATATTGATGACCGCCGCAAAGAAATCCGGTATGAAAACCGGGTTTTGGAGCTGTCTCCCACAGAGTATGAACTCCTGAAATTCTTAGTTCTTAATCACGGGTTGGTGTTAAGTAAAACCATGATTTTGGATAAAGTGTGGGGCTATGATTTTGCAGGAGAGGAAAATATTGTTGAGGTATATATAAGATCGCTGCGGGATAAATTACATGACAAAGACCATCAGCTAATACGAACCTTGCGTGGATCAGGATACCGGGTTGATTTACCATGAACCAAAAGAAAAGCGCCGGCATTAAATCTTTTTTTACTCCTAACTCCCTTCGATCTCAACTGTTATTCCGATCACTGTTAATCCTTGCCGTTTTACTTGTGCTTATTGGCCTGTTGCAATATGTTTTTATGCAGGAGGTAATTTACCGAAATAAAGCTGCCAGCCTGCAGAGCCAGATCATGTCCATTCCTCGCTTTGTTTGGGAGTATCCCGGCATAAGCCCGGAAAATGACCCTGTGCGCCCACCGCGTTTTTTTATTCCCGAGGCAGGTTTGGCATTTATAGATGTAGAGGGCAACTATTTCGTATTGTCGAACGGGCCCGGCAGTATAAAGCCTCCTAGATTGGATACCCAGGAGTATTTGGATATATTAAAGAAAAAACCCGAGCATGAACTGCCAAGAAATGACGGCGCTGAAGAAAATGGAACCGGCAGCACAGAACCACCGAGATTGGATAGGCCGGAGCATGTGGATGTATGGAAGAAAAAACCGGGGCCGCACTACAAAATAATTGACGCCGGGGGAGCGGAACAATTACTGGTTTTGCAGCCGGTTTTTGACCACGGACAGGCCCTTGGCGTCGTTCAGGTAAGTACTTTGACAAGCCCGCTCAAGGAACTGCTTATTCGTCAGTTGCTCACTTTTTTATTCCTTTCCCTCATTGCCATGCTGATTGGTTTGCTTGGCTTTTCACCGATAATCAAAAGGACATTGGTTCCCTTATTTAATATGGTAGATATTGCGGAACAAATCGATGCAGGTAATTTAACGAAGCGTTTCCCAACCCGGCAAGGACAGATGGAGATCGATCGTTTGGCGGAATCCTTTAACGGAATGCTGGAGAGGCTGGAAGCCTCCTTTGCGGCAGAGAGGGAGACCAAGGAGCAGATGCGTCGTTTTATAGCAGACGCCTCGCACGAACTTCGTACGCCGTTAACCTCCATTCACGGATTTTTGGAAGTACTGCTCCGCGGTGCGGCCAATCAACCGGATCAACTGTATAAAGCGTTAACAAGCATGTACGGTGAATCGGAGCGTCTCAATAAATTGGTACATGATCTTCTTCTCCTGGCCAAACTGGACCGCACACCTCGCCTTGAGCTTACAGAAGGTCTGCTGGATGCTGTTATCCGGGAAATGGAGCCGCAGCTTCGTCTTTTGGCCGGCAATAGAAGGCTTGACTTACGGATCGAACCAAACATGAAATGCAAATATGATGCGGATAAAATGAAACAGGTGATTTTAAATTTGTTTCATAATGCGGTGCAGCATACCGACCCTGAAAAAGGCCATATCCGGATTTCATTATCTAAAAAGAAAAGTGGTGTGGCATTGTCCGTTCAAGATAACGGACCAGGGATCAGCGAAAGCCATCTACCCCGCGTCTTTGATCGCTTTTACCGTATCGATACCTCCCGGACGCGCAGATATGGCGGGGCCGGTTTAGGCTTATCCATTACTAAATCCATTGTAGACGCCCATGGAGGAACCATTAGCGTTGAAAGTAAAGAGGGAGAAGGATGTACATTTCATGTCTGGCTCCCGGCATAAGCTGATTTTTTAAATATCTTAATCTGTACGGTCGCTAATGACGGCATTCGTACACAGTTTACCTGTGTGTGAATGCCGTTTTTGTGCTTATGTAATCCTTTTTCAGCATATCTTCAGCAAATACTCAATGAATGTTCAGTTACCGTTAAGGGACAATTCAGCCAGAGAGGTTACTATGGTAAGGGTAAAAGGATCGGACATTACGGGGAGTTGTTCACAGTGACAAATGAAACACTGCATGAAAGGGGAACCTGACCATGAGACCAAAACAAGGCCAACGTTTCGATATGATCCTGATATGCATTGCTTTACTGGCTGCTTTCTTGAATATTTTCAACATCTGGCATGATCAATATGCCAACGCCTATTATACTTCAGCCGTAACCAGTATGCTGCAGAACTGGCACAATTTTTTCTTCGCTTCCTTTGATCCGGCCGGCTATGTAACGGTGGATAAACCACCGGTGGCGTTTTGGATCCAGACCATATTTGCCTATATTTTCGGAGTTCACGGCTGGAGCGTAATACTCCCGCAGGCTTTGGCCGGCGTCGGTTCCGTTTTGCTGATGTATCGCCTGGTGAAGCCAACTTTCGGTAGAACAGCTGCCCGGCTGGCCAGCCTGGTTATGGCATGTACACCCATTGCCGTAGCGGTGAGCCGTACCAATAATATTGACAGCTTATTGGTATTTACGCTACTCCTGGCCACCTGGATGTTGTTCCGGGGGGTTCGTGATCAGAAGCTGTCCTGGGTTCTTGGCGCCTTTGCCATGATCGGTGTCGGCTTTAACATGAAGATGCTGCAAGCTTACATGGTTGTACCGGCTTTTTGCTTATTTTACCTGCTTGCCTTTAAGAGCGGGTGGAAAAAGAAACTGGCTGTCCTGGCGGCGGCAACCGTTATCATGGTCGGTGTGTCCCTGTCCTGGGCGGTGGTGGTCGATTCGATCCCCCAGGAAAATCGACCCTATATCGGAAGCAGTCAAAGGAACTCTGTATTGGAGCTGGCCCTGGGCTATAACGGGATATCCCGCCTTACGGGAATGAACAGGGAGGGCATGGGTCCTGGCGCAGCGCCGAACCAACCGCAAATGCGGCAGGACGGCAACAACATGCCGAACCCGCCGCAAATACCGCAGGACGGTAACAACAGGCCGGCAGGCTTCGGTCCGGACGGTCATGGCAGACCGGGGCCAATGCCCGGCGACGGCGGCCCGCCAGGACAAGGGGGCAGAGGCATGTTCGGTACCGGTCAGGCAGGTCCGCTGCGTCTGTTTCAAACCGAACTTTCCGGGCAAGCCAGCTGGTTGCTGCCCTTTGTAGCCTTCGCCTGCGTCGGCTTGCTGGCAGGCATTGGCCGCAGAACGCCGCTTACTGATAAACAAAATGAGACCTTATTCTGGCTGGCCTGGTTGCTCCCGGCGATGGCATTCTTCAGTACAGCAGCTTTCTTCCATCACTATTATTTGATCATGCTGGCCCCACCCATTGCGGCGCTGGCAGGAGCCGGTTGGGTGGAGCTTTGGAACCGGTACAGTAACAAAGAAGGCTGGCAAATGTGGCTGCTGCCATCCGGTCTGCTGGCTACAACAGCTTTTGAACTGTATGTTCTGCAGCCCTTTCAAAAGCAAATTGGCACGGGGTGGTCCATCGGCATCGGAGCAGCAGGCGTCGGGTTATCCCTTATATTGTTCTTTGCCGCAAAGAAACAGAAGTTGTCTTCGATGGCCGCCATGGCCGGCCTGCTGGTATTGCTGGCGGCGCCATTATACTGGGCCACTACCCCGCTTTTGTATGGCGGCAACAGTATGCTGCCGCAGGCCGGACCGGTTCAACATGGGGGACCAAATCAACCAGATGGCCAAAGTCAACAAGGTTTCAGCCAAAGACAGCATATGGGGGGCGGGCCGAACTCCGGTATTAATACAAAATTACTTGCATATCTGACCAGGAACAACACAGGGGAAACTTACCTTTTTGCCACCACCGATTCCCATACCGCCGCGCCTTATATCATTGCAACCGGTAAAGCTGTCATGGCCATGGGCGGCTTTTCGGGCTCCGACCCTATTCTGACGGTTGACAAATTAAAAAAGTTGGTGGCGAACAAAGAAGTAAAATATTTCTTGATCCCTTCATCTGGTTTCGACGGCAGAGGCGGCAGAGGCAACAGTGAAGTGCTGGAGTGGATTCGTGCCAACAGCACGGAGGTTCCCAAAGAAGAGTGGCAAGCGAACTCTGCCCAAAGTGATCCGATGGGAATGAGGAACGATAGGACTTTATACAAAATCAATTATTAAGGCTTGGAAGTATCAAATATAAGCCTGTTATTTAAAGGCTAAGGGGTTGATTCTATGAGCTCTGAAGTAGCCTATTCCATTGTGGTGCCGGTTTTTAATGAGGAAGAAGTTATTGCAGTCACTTATGAGAGATTAAAGAAAGTGATGGACACAACAGGCCGGCCATACGAATTATTGTTTGTGAATGACGGCAGCAAGGATAAAACAGCTCAAATTCTCAGCCAAATTTGCCAACAAGATACCAATGTAAAACTTATTAATTTCTCCAGAAACTTTGGGCACCAGGTTGCCATCAGTGCAGGTATGGACAACGCCCTGGGGCAGGCCGTTGTGGTCATCGATGCGGACCTGCAGGACCCGCCCGAGATCATTTTGCAAATGATCGAGAAGTGGCAGGAAGGTTATGATGTTGTTTACGCCACACGAAAAGAACGCAAGGGAGAAACCCTCTTTAAAAAATGGACGGCGGCCATGTTTTACCGGTTATTAAGGTCCATAACGGATGTTGATATCCCGGTCGACACCGGCGATTTCCGATTGATTGATCGCAAGGTCTGCAACGTTATGAGAAATATTAAAGAGAAGAACCGCTTTGTTCGGGGGCTTGTCAGTTGGGTCGGTTTTCGCCAAACGGCCGTTGAATATGTACGGGAGGAACGTTTTGCCGGCGAGACCAAATATCCGCTGCGCAAAATGATTAAATTATCTTTGGATGCGATGACCGCTTTTTCTCACAAGCCGCTCAAACTGGCAACCTACCTGGGGCTTTTATTTTCGTCCCTTAGCTTTCTCTATTTACTCTTTGTCGTCTTTGAAAAACTCTTTACACCCTATACCGTGCCTGGCTGGACATCCATCTTGGCAACCAGTTTGTTTTTTAACGGCATCATCTTAACCATACTAGGGATCATCGGCGAGTATATCGGCCGCATTTACGATGAGACCAAAGACAGACCGCTCTATATTATTGACAGCACAATCGGCTTTAGCCGGGAAGGAGAATCCCATGACTAGCAGCGACCATGCAATCAAACAAAACGCTCGCTCCCTGGTTCTTTTTTCCCTGGTGGGTCTGTCAAATACGCTCATTGATTATCTTGTGTTTTTTCTGCTGTACCACCGGTTTCCTGATTATTACCTGGCGGTCCAGGTGATATCTTACTGCTGTGGGATGATAAACAGTTATCTCCTTAACAAATATTGGACTTTTCAAAAGAAAAATGTACCGAACAGAGCGGAGCTCTTGAAATTTGTTACGGTCAACGCTCTGGCCCTCTCGGTGACCTCCATCACTCTTTTTGTTGTAAACCATAACTTTAGCTTAAATATGTTTATCTGCAAAACAATCGCTACGGGAATGTCCCTTGTTGTGAATTATATCGGCAGCAAGTATTGGGTGTTTAAAGATGAAAAATTTTCTTACGCAAGGTGATCCCAATGAAAATTCGCAAGGCAGTTCATATGAATATCTTAGTTTGCGGTGGGGCGGGTTATATAGGCAGTCATGTGGTGAGGCAACTTCAAAACAGGGGATACGAGGTGCTGGTGCTTGATAACCTGGTCAACGGCCATTTATCTGCCATTGGCAATACTCCCTTTGTAAAGGCGGACATCATGAACAAAAGGGCTTTACAACAAGTGTTTGATCAGAATCGAATCGATGCAGTTATGCATTTTGCGGCTTTTAGTATTGTTGGCGAATCGGTAAAGCGGCCGGACCTTTACTACCGGAACAATGTAGCAGGCACCTTGAATTTAATACAAACGATGCTGGAGAACGGAGTCAACAAGCTGATCTTTTCATCTACTGCGGCAGTATATGGTGAACCAGGGGAGATTCCCATTTCCGAAGACCATTGTACAAAGCCAACCAACCCGTACGGGGCAACCAAACTGGCAGTTGAGGAAATGCTAAAGTGGTTTAGCCAAGCCTACGGGCTGAACTATATCTCCCTGCGTTATTTTAATGCAGCCGGGGCGGATGAAGCCGGAGACATCGGGGAAGATCACAACCCGGAAACACACCTGATTCCTCTGGCACTAAAGACAGCTCTCGGTCTTTTACCGGAGGTGAAAATTTTTGGCACGGACTACCCTACACCTGACGGTACTTGCATTCGTGATTATATCCATGTAAACGATCTGGCCAACGCACATATTCTCGCCCTGCAAAGTCTGGTTTCCGGAGGAAAATCAACGGTATACAATTTGGGGAACGGCAGCGGTTTTTCTGTTAGAGATATTATTAAAACTGCCCAAAAAGTAACCGGGAAGCTTATCAGGGTGGTGGAAGCGCCGCGCCGCGCCGGTGATCCGGCAGTACTGGTGGCCTCTGCTGAAAAAATTAAACGGGAGCTGGGCTGGCAGCCTCAGTTCAGGGATATCCATCAAATCATTTCCTCAGCCTGGCATTGGCACTGCCGTCATGGCAAAGAAAGTTAAACCGGTGGGAAGTAGGAAGATCACAAATTTTATTACGTTGGAGGTAAAAAAATGAGAATTTATCGTCAATTACACTTGTGGATCGGTTTAATAACCTCTGTTCTGATATTGATAGAAGCAGTTACGGGGCTCCTAATGACAGAACCGTGGCTTATGGGTATGAAAAAGCCGCCGTTGGAGCAACAAGGGGAATCAAAAGCAAAAATGGTTGAGATTTCAGAGAGAGGAGAATTCAGAGGAGAATTTAATGGAGGGCCAAATGTGAAACCAGGTAACCAGGGAAACAGTTTAATGCACTTTGTAAAGAATCTTCATGCCGGGAGAATAGGCAATACAGATGTTTCTATATTACTTGACATAGTAGCCATCGGTATGATTATCCTTACCGTTACCGGCATTACTTTATCGGTGAGGACGTTAAAGATGCAGTCAAGGAAAAAATAAATAGCTCCTTGCAAGCGGCGATTCGGAGGGGGCCGCAGCAATCAAAGCCAAAATGGAGCAAATCGAGGAAGACATGGAAACACAGTATAATAAAATAGCGTCTGCATCAGATAGTGAGGATGACGCTGAAAACAATTATGATGACTCCGTACTTAGCTCAACGTTCTTTAGAGTTAGCAGAAGCGGGAGTGGTATTAAACGGCAGCTAGGAGTTATCCATAAATCGGCAAACAAATGTAGTATGTTTCGGGTCTAGGGAGGGACCCGGATTTTTTTATACCAAAACTATTATAACTTGACATATTTTTTTATTATACATATTATTAATGTAACACTATATGCACAGCGCACTTATAAATGGAGCGACTATTATCCAACCGGTTAACTTTAGAGCGGTATTTGAAAGGAGAAAGTTTATGCATTTTCCCGTTTCTGGTGTCGATGTATTACCCTTTATTCCACCGTTGGTGGCATTTCTGGTATCTTCTTTGACGGCTTCTGCCGGGGTGTCCGGGGCTTTTCTCTTGCTTCCCTTCCAGGTGAGTGTGCTGCACTACACCAGCCCCTTGGTTGGCCCTACCAACTTAATTTACAACATCGTAGCCATCCCCGGCGGTCTCTACCGTTACATCAAAGAGGGCCGCATGGCCTGGCCCCTTACTTGGTGATGGGTCTAATTGGCGGTATCTACGGTATCGGCGGCCTGTTGGGAACTTATGTGGGCGCCCGTATTCAAAAGTTTCTGCCGGATAAAATAATCAAGATGATCCTCACCAGTCTCATTCTTTTCCTGGCCTTTAACTATATCGGACAGTATTTCTTCCGGTAGTGAATAGTAAACTGCTGCCCCATCCCAACTGCCGGTATACTGGCGGGAGGGATTTCCTTTCTTTGGGGTAGCAGGTTTTATGTGACGGAGGAAGAAGTTCTCGTAGAAGGAATTCGAGGTGAGACCTGTGAAGGAAGAAGTGCAAAACCCAGCCTTTGCCTATATTGCCGGTCGTATCGATAAAATGCTGGTACCGGCCCTGCTTTACTTTCTGGCCCATAAGCCCGCTCACGGCTACGAATTAATCCAAAAGGTTAACGGATCGGGCTTCTCGGAAATTGAAGCAGATCCAGCCACCATATACCGCAACCTGCGCCGCATGGAAGAAGACGGTCTGGTCATTTCCCAGTGGGAAACCGAGCACACCGGTCCGGCCCGCCGGGCTTACCAACTAAGCCCGGAAGGTTACCGGGCGTTGGACTATTGTGTGCAGTTAATTACCGACAAGGTGGCTAGGATGCAAGCATTTTTAGAGCAGTACCAGCGGGAGGTGAAGGGGAGTGAGTAACCAACTGACATTAAAAATCTTACACGCCGGCGCCCTGCGCAAACCGGTGGTGGAGTGTGCCAAACTGTTGCAGGAAGCCCGGCCGGAGCTGGACATTCAGCTGGAATCCCACGGCTCACGGGCCTGTGCCAGACAGGTGCGGGAGGGTAAGGTGGTGGATATTCTGGCCTTGGCCGACCCCATGCTCTTTGAGGAACTGCTGGGGCCAGAGTATGTGGACAGATACTTCATATTCGCCAACGACCAAATCGTGCTGGCCTATCATGAGTTTTCCAGGGGTAGCGGGGAAATTACGGCTCAGAATTGGTTTGATATTTTACTGAAGGATGAGGTTACCTTTGGCCGTTCCAATGAAAACCTGGACCCCTGCGGTTACCGTACCCTGATGGTGTGGCAACTGGCCGAGCAGTATTACGGTCGGCCCGGTCTCTTTGGACAGTTGGACCAAAGGTGCCGGGGGGATTTGATTTATCCCAAATCCTACGACCTGGCCTCTGATGTGCTGGTGGGTAAGCTGAACTATGCCTTTGTATATCTCTGCGTGGCCAATCAGTTTGGCCTGAGATACCTGACCCTGCCGGAAAAAATCAACCTGTCCAACCCCACCTATGAGGACTATTACAGCCAGGCCACCGTGAGTTTGCAGGGTAAAAATTCCGGGGAGATGATAACTATTTCCGGCGCGCCCATAGAATTTGCCATCGCGATCCCGAAAAACGCTGAAAACCCGGCTGTGGCAAAGGATTTCCTGGATTTGATGTTAAGCCATAGAGGGCGGCAACTCCTGGAGGACTGCGGACTGATTCCTTATTAAAACTTAAAGCCCGGGCAACCGGGCTTTTAATTAGTTCATTCTCAGTGTCAGGATGAAGTCGCTGTTCTGTTCAGTCACCAGAACCTGGCAGCCCAGGCTTTCTGCTGTCCGGGTCACATTTTCCACAGCCACTTTGTTATCCACCAGTACCGTAATCTCCTTAATACCCTGTTCCTGCAGAGCCTGCCTGGTCAGGAGCACCGGTTCAGGACACGACAGTCCCCTGGCATCCACGACTCTTTTCATTTTTCACTTCACCCCCAACCTTAAACTTACAGACAGCAATCCCCATGCCTAGGGTAAATAAAAGACCGAGGATAACTGCAACCTGGCCTGCCGGAGGAACGCCCTTCGGACCTGCTGCCAGACCAAAGTTGTGGGCAAAGGCTGCACCGGCAATTAAACCAAGCACCGTAACAGCTGCATCAGTGTTGCCTTCGGAGGCAGCCACCAATTGCCGCAAGGGGCATCCCCCCAAAAGAACCGCTGTCAGACCCGCCAGTAACATTCCAAGAAAATTCCACAGGCCGTCCGTATGTGCCAGTGGCTGGCCGACAAAGCCAAGTTTAAAGGTGCCAACCAGCAAGTTGCCAGCCAGGGCAGCGATGAAAACAGCCAGAAAGCCATACAATAAGTGATAGTCTTTAAAGAAGATGGCATCCCGGATGCCGCCGGCCATGCACAGTCTGGAACGCTGTGCCAATACCCCGATGACTGCGCCTGCCCCCAGGGACAGGAACAGGGGTGCATGCAGAGAACCGGGGCCGGTTTTACTGGCAAAAATGAAGGAAGGAGTTATTAGGGCTGCTGCCAACAAACCAAGTATGAAAAGAGGAAAAATAATACCGTTGGCCGGCGATATTTTCGTGGCCCGGCCCAGAGAAAAACCTTTCTTTAGGAACATGGTGCCTGTAACTATACCGATAATCAGGCCAACCAAGCCGACACCGGCATTCAAATCGCCACCTGCCAGGCGTAAAACGGTACGTACGGGACAACCAAGAAACACCAGCATACCAATCATTCCTACAAAACCCAGCGAAAATCTAATCAGGGGGCTGGAGCCGCCGGTGGTCCGAAATTCTCTGGTTGCCAGGGCCGTAAGGGTGGCGCCAAGACTAAGGCCGATTATTTCCGGTCGCAGGTATTGGACAACCGGTGCCCGGTGTAGTCCCAGGGCGCCGGTGATATCCCGCAACATACAGGCAATACAAACGCCGTAATTCCCCGGATTGCCCATTAGGACAAGAAAAACGGCCAACGCCCCCAAGGTTAGCCCGCTTAGAATGATTAACGCGTGTTTTTGCATAGGGATCTCCTGGTTTCTGAAAACTAAACATATCTGATTTATACAGGGTAATCCAGATTTATTTAGCTTTCTCTCCCGCCGACTAACGAGAGGCAGCATCACAGGATTCAACTGCTAGGCCATAAGCTCTCGCTTATGTTCCGGGTGGATCACCCCGCAGGGTTCCCCGCCGCTGCCTAAAGCAAACGTACTGCCCGGAGAAGGTGTTACCTTCACCTGGATTGATAGTATTCCATGCCCGACTTTCACAGCGTGTCTTTGCGACATGGAAATATTTACATCATTACTCTAGCAGTCTTTATGATTAATTACAACTGTGAAACCGCAAGAAACAGGTTTTTTCACCTCCTGTTTTATTGCTTTTTTAGCAGATTTAAATAGTTATTTAGTAGCTGCTTCTAACCTCCTTTGTAACGCTATCAATAAACCGTAAAACGATCCTCTTTCAATAAATCACCTCACTTCTTGGACAGGGAGGAAAGAAGTCGATATTAAGCCGGACTCCTGCCCGATTTCTTGGTAAGATTATCTATTTTTAAATGATTGTCCTTTATATTTTCTATGAATAATTTTTATATTAATTGTCTTCATGATAACCTGAGATAATAATTTTAAATAAAGTTAATTTCGTGCTTGCATGTTCAACACCACCAATTATCACCGGTTCTTTCTCTTGCATCCTAACCAGATGGTTATAATTTAGAAAAAGGAAAGAATAATGATTGCCAAATATAAGAACAAAATGTTATTATATTACTAAATATTTATATTATCAATTAATGTTAAGGTGTATAATTTAAAGGGGGCTGAAATCATTGGAAATTAAAGTGTTGGGAACCGGCTGTCAGAAGTGCAAAGAACTGGATAAGCTGGTGCGTGAAGTGTTGGCAGAAATGAATGTATCCGCCAATGTAGAGAAGGTGGAGGACATTGCACAGATCGTGCAGTATGGCGTGATGCTTACGCCTGGCCTCGTGATTAATGGTAAGGTCAAAGTGTCTGGTCGGCTGCCGAACAAAGCCGATATTAAAAAGATGATTGAAGAAGAAAAATAGATTATTCTGCGCAGGGTGATTAAACTTCGCTTAATTGCCGCTTTTGTGGTGGTTACCGGCATTGGTATCATTATTATTGGCTATTTGTTTAACATCCTGCTATAACGGCAAAAAAAGGAACCCTTTTCACAGAAAGGTGTTCCTTTTTTGCTGCTGACGATCTGTTAAGGGCAAGCAATCAGCCGCCTCGACCACAGACACTCGGCGCAGGAGGGGTTGTTGCCCCAGCAATCCGATTCGTTGGTATCGGTATAGGAGCAGCCGTCTACATATTTGCAGTCGGTGCAGGAGGGGAATTTAAAATCTTTCAGCTTGCTGCGGAAATTGACGTAGGCCGGGTCTGTCCAAATCTCGCCTAGGGTGCTTTCGTTTACATTGCCCAGGTAAAAGGGATAAATTTCCTTTTTGCGGCCATAAATGTAACAATGGTAGGCGTGCATCAGGGCATAACAGGGGGCCACCTCGCCCCGGTAGGTAACGGTGGCGGCATTGTCTTCCACAAATTTGCACTGGCGATCGGTGCGGATTTTCATATAGGGCATCTTGGCCAGCACATTTACCAAGATGGTGTCCTTGCCGTGGTCTAACCGGGTATCATCCAAGTCGTAGAGAATTTCATCTTTCATTTCTTCATTATAAGGTAATATGTTGGTAACGATCACCTGGCGCGCCTCTAATTCCAATGATAGGCGGATCAGCTTGGGCAGTTTGTGGAAGTTTTTCTTCATGGCCACAAACTCAATGCCCAGCTCCGGCAGTTTGCTCTTAGCAGCCTTTTTGGCGGCGTTCAGGGCTTTAATGTTGTCCAACACCGGCACAAAGTCTGCCTGGCGGATTTGATGATACGCCTCTTCATCGGGCCCGTCCAGCGAGACAAAGACTGTATCCAGCGGCAAGTTAATCAAGCGGTCAATATTTTCTGCGGTTAAAAAGGAACCGTTGGTAATCATCTCCACCCGCAGACCAAGATCCTTCACCGCCCGGAGCATATCAAAAATGCGGGGGTGGCTCATGGGTTCGCCAAAGCCGCCGAAATGCACTGTCTCCAGTTCAGGCAGTTCCTTCATCTGGGCCAGCAGTCGTTCAAAGGTAGTCCACTCCATTTTCCCCATGTCATCCTGCCAAGAGTTGCGGATACAGGTGGTGCAGTCAAAATTGCACAGGGTAGTAACTTCAATATACAGTTTTTTTATATCCCGTCGCAGGGGAATAATTTTATAACCATCCTTGGTGGACAATAACAGCGCCTCGTCGGCCTTCTCCGCCGGAAAAAGGCTGCGGTATTCAGCCAGCCGGATTTTGGTTCCGCCGGTGAGGTTGGTTTTGGAATGGACATTGATTTTCTTCATCTGCGCACGCTCCTAACCAGACTTGCATAAAAAGTTAAGAATATTATAACATATGCGTCTTTTAGTTCAATAATCTAAATTGGAACGCCTAGTGTTCTAAGAAGGAACAATTTAAGCCTGTACTTCATGGCAAAGCAAAAGTTTTCCCCAAAACCGGAAAGCCACTGGTCTTTATTACAGTAACGCTTATGTACCGGTTGTTTTGGCGTAACAACCGGTGTCTTTTTTATGACCCGGATTTTTCTTTCCATCGAACTGCCGACTGGTATTAAAGCAGCAAATGTTATATAATAATATTAGAATCAAATAGGCGGTGAAGTGATGCAAGAAAAAATTGCCCAACTAAAAGCTGATTTATTTAAAGCCCTTTCCCATCCCACCCGCATCCGTATTTTGGATTTACTAAGTGATGGAGAGCATTGTGTGTGTGATATCTTTGCACAGCTTAATGTGGAGCAGGCCAATACCTCTCAGCACCTGTCGGTGATGAAAAAGCAGGGTATCCTCCAGAGTAGAAAGGAAGGTCTGCGGGTCATCTACAGTATCAAACACCCGGAAATTATCGAACTCATCGAAATAGCAAATCAAATTCTCAAAAAACAGGCCAGCGAAGTGATAAACACCTTTGAAGGCGCAGACGAAAAATAGTGTAAAGGCACCCCACAATTGGCGGGGTGTTTTTTCATTGATCCTTGCTTTCATCAAATATATGATGGAGTCCAAAGCCTTTCACAATTTTACATAATCTTTTTTACCATGAAATATATTTTTTATTTTAAAATTAATCCATAAACATTATTTATGTTTAGGGAGAGGGCTTTCAAATGAAAAAACACATTATCTTAGTGACCGCATTGATGGTTATTTTATCAATTGCTATGGCCGGTTGCTCGAAAAATCCACAGGAACAAGACAAAGCCCAAGGTGTTAGGGGCGGCAGAGGAGCCGGGGCTGTCAAGGTGGCCCAGGTTGTGGAGGGAAACTTAAGAGAAAAAATGACTCTATCAGGAACTCTGGAGGCATTAAACTCTGCAGATGTTGTGGCCAAGACCTCCGCTAAGGTTGCCAGTTTGTTAGTTGATGTGGGCAGTCGTGTAAGTGCCGGACAAACTCTCATGACCCTGGAGGCAGAGGACCTGAAGGCAGCAGTGGCTGCTGCCGAGGCAAACCTGGAAACCGCAAAGGTTACATATGATTTAAGTTTAAGTAAATATCAGCGTGGCAAAGAACTAAAGCAATCGGAAGCAATATCCCAGTGGGATTTCGAGGAGAATTATGAGGGCGCCTACAGAAAGGCAGCAGCGGCACTTAAGTCCGCTCAAGCTGCCCTAGCACAAAGCCAGGCCCGCTATAACGACACAATTATTAAATCTCCTATCAGCGGTGTTGTAACAGCCAGAAATATTAATGTTGGAGAACTGGCCGGTTCCTCCGGCCCCATTTTTTCAATCAGTAACCTGGACAAAGTGGTGGTGTTGGTTAACGTCAATGAACAGCAGGTCAATAAGTTTGCTGAAGGGCAAAAGGTGGCTGTCAAAGTAAGTGCCGTATCACAAAATCCCTTTACAGGGGTTGTTACCAATATTGCTCTGGCAGCGGACCCCAAGCTTAAGGCCTATCCGATAAAAATAGAGTTAGACAACAAGGACCATAAACTAAAACCCGGCATGTTTGCCGAAGTGCTTTGGGAGCGTGAATTAGAAAAATCTCTTTTAATTCCCCGGCAGGCAGTTGTAAGCCAGGATGGCAAGAGTAAGGTCTTTGTCCTTGATCACGGAGTGGTTAAAGAAAGACAGGTGCAAACAGGAGCTGCCGATGGTCAAAATATAGCTGTCATTTCTGGTCTCAGTAAGGGCGAACAAGTAATTATTGACAACCTGGACAACTTGAAAGACGGTATGAAGGTAAATCCCCAGTCAAACCAGGGGGGATCGCAGAAGAATCCTCGGGGTAAAGGGGAGGAGCAATAGCGATGCACATAACAGAACTATCTGTTAAGCGGCCCAAGATGATGACAATGGTGATCCTTGTCTTTGTGATACTGGGTTTATATACCTACCGGCATATTGGAGTGGAACTTTATCCCGCCATTAATACGCCCTTTGTTTCCATTTCGGTATCCTACCCGGGGGCGGGGGCGGAAGAGATTGAAACCCAGATTGTTAAGCCGATAGAGGATGCTGTTTCCTCCCTGAGTCAGCTGAAGACCATTACCTCAACCTCGTCTGCAGGATCGGCCAATATTAACCTGGAGTTTGAATTGTCTGCCGATGCTGACCAGGCGGCTATAGATGTGCAGAAAAAGATGGACGCTCTGCGGCGGCGTTTGCCGGACGGAGCGGATGACCCGGTTGTGATCAAACGGGACATGAATGCTTCACCGGTCATGATGTTGGCTTTAAGTGGCGATGATTCCCGGACAGAGCTTTATGATCTGGCCAATGATGTCATCAAAGAGCGCCTGCAAAGGGTTGCCGGGGTGTCGGAGGTCAGCATTTTTGGCGGGCAGCAGCGGGAAATCAGGATCGAGATAGACAGGAGTAAGCTGGAAGGCTATGGCCTTTCCATTAACCAGGTAGTCAACCGGTTAAGGGCGGAAAACCTGAACGATCCCAGTGGACGAATGGATCGGCCGGAAGCGGAGTACAATGTACGGGTGCTGGGGGAATTCCGCAGTGTCCAAGAGATTGAAGAAATTCAAATACCCACTGCCGGCGGCTATTCAGTTCCCCTTAAGGCCATTGCTGCCGTTACCGACGGCTATCAAGAGGTGCGGGTTCACAGCAGAGTAAACGGTCAAAACGCGGTTGGTATCCAGGTTTACAAACAAAGTGATGCCAGTATGGTGGCAGTGGGTAATGCCGTAAAACAAGAGTTGGCATCCATCCAACAGCAGCTGCCGGCGGGTTTGCACTTAAAAATTTCACGGGATAACTCTGACTTTGTGCAAAGATCCGTTAACGGTACCCGGAGCAATATCCTTGAAGGGATCATAACCACCAGTTTGGTTTTATTTATCTTCTTAAGACAATGGCGGGCTTCCTTTATCGTCCTGTTGGCCATTCCCACCTCTTTAATGGCTACGGTTATGATGATGTATTTCTGCGGTTTCACCTTTAACATGATGTCCCTCATGGGATTGGCCCTCTGTATCGGTATCCTGGTGGATGACTCCATTGTGGTTTTGGAAAATATACACCGCCATATGAGAATGGGCAAAACGCCCTGGCAGGCAGCCATTGAGGGACGTCGTGAAATTGGTATGGCGGCCGTTGCCATTACTTTGTCAGACGTGGTGGTATTTGCTCCCCTGGCCTTTATGAACGGTATGATAGGGCAATTTTTCCGCCAGTTTGGTTTAACTATCGTCTTTGCAACTCTGTTTTCTTTGTTTATTTCCTTTACTCTAACCCCCATGCTGGCCTCCCGCTTGTATAAAGAAGGTGAGGAGGAAGGGGCAGCAAAGCCAACCAGGAGATCCATCTTTAACATACTCTGGCAATACACCATTCCTCTGGGGCAGAAGGTTAAAGATAAGTACCTGGTTATGTTGCACTGGTCCCTTAACCATAGAAAAAAGGTGTTGACATTTTCCGCCCTGGCATTTTTCCTTAGTCTTTCCCTTATTCCATTGAAATTAGTGGGGACTGAATTTATGCCCAAAACAGATGAGGGCGGGCTGACGGTGTCGGTGGAACTGCCTGTGGGTACTCCCCTGGAGAAAACCAATGAGACCCTTCATCGATTAGAACAATATATCGGTCAAGTGCCGGATGTTCAGTATTTTAACACAATGGTTGGCGGTGGCGGCGGCAGGGATTCCGCCAATGGAGCCAATACCGGGCGGATTGAGGTACAATTACGCCCCAAGGATCAACGGCAAAAAGCCACTTCTGAGATAGCAGATGAAATACGCAAGTATGGTTTGACCATGAAGGACGCCAGGGTCTTTGTATCAGAGTCCGATTCAAGGGGTGGCGGAGGTGGTTCAGCCGTCCGCATTCTGGTAGCAGGTAATGACCCGGAAAAAACTAACGAATTAGCCAACCAGGTGAGGGATATCGTAGCAAAGGTGAAGGGCGCCACCGACGCCAGGACTGACTGGAGCCTGGGACAGCCGGAAGTTCAGATTAAGGTGGACCACAGTAGGGCTGCCTACTACGGGGTTTCTGTACAGGATGTGGCTAATACCGCCCGGGCGGCCATTAACGGCGAAAGCGCCGGGGTATTCCGAGATGGAGATAAAGAAGTGGATATTACTGTCAAGATGGCGGACTCCGACACCCAGGACATCAGTAACCTGGAAAACCTGCTGGTGACCGGCAATGGTACATCTGTCGCACTGGGGCAGGTAGCAACCCTGGAGTATGGCAGCGGGCCGAAAAGTATACGGCGGGAGGACAAACAGAGGGTGATTACCGTAACTGCCGGTGTAAAAGATCGTCCCCTGGGTGATGTTATGGGCGATATAAGAAAGGAACTGGCCAAATTACAGTTGCCTACCGGCTATTCTATTAAATTCAGCGGTCAGGACCAGAGTATGAGAGAAAGTTTCTCAGAATTGGCCTCTGCTTTAGTCCTTTCGGTAATTCTGGTATACATGGTATTGGTTATGCTATACGAGTCCTTCAGCACACCTTTTATCAGAATGCTCTCTCTGCCTCTGGGTATTGTGGGGGCCTTAACGGCTCTGGCCCTAACGAAAAATAATATCAACGTATTTACCCTGATCGGGATTATCATGCTGGATGGTTTGGTGGCCAAAAACGGCACGCTGTTAATTGATTACACCCATACATTAATGGAGCGGGGCAGAACCCTTAAAGAGGCCCTGATAGAAGCGGCCAGTACAAGGTTAAAGCCCATTTTAATGACAACCATTACCATGGTAGCAGGTATGCTGCCTACAGCGCTGTCCATAACAGAAGGTGCAGAAAACCGCAGTGGCATGGCCTGGGTACTGATTGGCGGTCTCCTGACATCAACTATATTTACTTTGTTTGTCATTCCGGTGGTATATACCATCTTTGACGATTACAAAACAAAGTGGAGAAAAAGAAGAGGCCTCACGAAGGCTGCTTTGAAGCCTAACCCTGAGATAAATATTTAGTGGTACAGAAAAAGCCTTCTGCCGGTAAAAGCAATCCGGTAGAAGGCTTTTTTTACTTTAAAGGAATATGAACAGTGGAAGCTACACCGTTTCTTTCATTGTTGATCGTAAATTGACCGTGATAAAGCTTTACAATACGCTGTACGATGGCTAATCCCAGGCCAAATTTACCATTGCGACCTTTTTGGAAAGGTTGTTGGATTTGGTCTAGTACAAGGGATTCGATTTTTGAGCCGTCATTCCAGATTGTGACGGTGATTTTCTTTTTTTCACGGTCTATAGCAAGAGCCACCTCAATTTTTGAGAGGGCATAACGCAGGTGGTTATCCAGCAGGTTTTCAATCATAACCCTCAGGGTATCTTCATCTCCTTCAAGGGAAACCTGCTGTAATTCCAACCGCCAGTTTATCTCAGGACGTTGAGGGGTTAAACGCTGAGCAATATTCTCTATTAGCTTGTTTAACGGCACATCGTTGTAAACCGGGCTTCTGGTGGCCAGGTAATCTAACCGGGTTAAATACAGCAGTTGTTTAACCAGTTTTTCCAGACGTTCACCTTCCTCTTTAATAACCTGAATGCTCCCGGCCAGGTCCCCCTTCGGGTACACCCCATCCTGCATAGCCTGGGCATAACTGCGAATAACCATAACCGGGGTCTTTAATTCATGGGAGATATTCTGGAGCATGGACTGCTGTGCTTCATCCTGAAGAACCAGCTGCTGCCTCATGCTTTCAATGGAACCGGCTAATTTGCCTATTTCGTCACCTCGTTTGACAATCAGGGGTTCATGCCAATTCCGGCTGGCAATGCGCTTAACATGCTGCTGCATTTGCACCAGGGGACGGGTTAAGTAACGTACAAATAAAAGAGAAGCAAACCAGCTGATAATTAAGGCTATGGATGTATAAGGCAGTATATTAAATAAAAAAGTCCTGACAAAGCGGTCTTCCTCTGACTTTCGTAAGAAGGTCACCTGATAAAGGGGGTGGCCGTAGGCAAGTTCCTTACGAATGGAATAACGAATGTGAATTCCGTTACTTTGGCTCTCATACATTTGCCTGGCGGATTGCTGGGATACCGCATTTTTCCGTATTTCTTGTATCAGGGATGCCGGAAATACCTGCTGAGCGCTGGCAGGAAGAGTAGTACCATCCTCCAATATAATAAAGTTGCGTATATATAAGTCCCTGAAGTTTAATGATGAGTTAAAGGGTTCCTTGGCAATGTTTTTGGGAGGTGGAGGACCATGTGGTTCCATTAATGTGTCCGTAAAGAAATTATGTAAGAAGGTCGGCATCAGAAGAAATACAACCATATATAATAAAAGACTAACCAGGGACATGGCCAGCCAGATTTTTACGGTCAGTGATAGATTCTTCATTGGGAGATCATCCTGTAACCAAAGCCATAAATAGTTTCAATGCGAAGATCCGGTACTTTTTTTCTTAACCGACGAACCAAGTCATCTACGGAGCGGTCAGTGCCTACATAATCCTCGCCCCATACCTGATTAATAATTTGATCCCGGGACAGGGCCTGTCCTTTGTGTTTAGCAAATAATAAGGCCAGATCATATTCCTTTGAGGTCAGATTGATTATTTCCTGACCCTTGCGAATTTCTCGCTTAGCTTCATCCAGTACATAGGGACTCAGATCAATCATTAAATTTTTAGATTTGGCATTTGGATATACCCGTTCCAGTACACGCTGCACACGAATTACCAGTTCTCGAGGCAAAAATGGTTTGGCCAGATAATCATCACTGCCCATTTCCAAACCAATAATACGATCAATATCAGCATCTCGGGCGGAAATAAAGATCACCGGAACACCGGGGGTTTCTTCTTTAATCCGGCGCAGCAGTTGATAACCGTCTATATCCGGGAGCATAATGTCCAGTATCCACAGGTGAGGCTGCTCTTTTATTGCCTCCAGGGCAGATTTTCCCTCAGTAAAGGGGCGAATTTCCCAGCCTTCCTTTTCCAAGTAGGAGGTTAAGATTTCATTGAGGTTTTTCTCATCCTCCACAAGAAAAATACGAAACATAACTTCACCCCTCTCAGTTTGTTCTGTTTTATTATACCAAAGAAAACTAAGCTTACACTAAGTTGAACCAGACTCCCTGCAAAAAGGGAGTCTGGTTTATCATCAATACTTATTTTGCTTCGGAAACTCTGGCAGACAATTCTTGGTTTTTATCTTTTAACTGTTGTAAAAGTTGTGGCAACAGTTCTTTGATTTTAGCTTCATCGTTGTCTTTAACAGCTTGCATGAACTGACCCATCAGGCTGTTTTCAAAAGCAGCCTTCTTTTTATCCTTAAAATTTTGTAAACCCAGGGCTTTCAACTGTTCCTGAGCCTGCTCTTTAGTGATTTTGCCGTCCTTTAAATCCCGACGGATAACATTAACTTTTGCTTTTACCTCATCGGACAGTTGAGTTTTTTGCTTGTGGTTGGGTGCTTTATCTTTTAATTTAGCCATTAATTGTTCTCGTTCGGCCAAGGCGTTTTTCCAGTCCTGCAGGCTGTCCGGCGTGTACTTGCTAATTAAATCCAACATTTTGGTGTCTAAACTCTGACGGTTTTCTGAATTTATGCGCTGATGATGGGAAAAGCCCTTTTGGGAAAAGACCTTTAATGCCGTAGTCTCATCAGCAGCATAGGAAGCGGCAGGTACTAGGACGGACAGGGCTAAGGCGGTTGATAAAACTTTTGTCTTCCAATTATTCACGATACATACCCCCTAAACTTTTTAATTGACCACGCTTATAATCTACAGTAAGAATGCGGTACAATTATCAAGAAATTATGTGAAATTGTGGGAAGCCAGGGCAGTTTGGCGTATGTCAGCTATATAAACGGAAAGGACCGGGCACAGGCCGTCCGGTCCTTTTAATCCTTTCTATAACAGATTCACAAACGTCAAATATTAGGTTCTTTGGCGTGCTGCTGCCGTTAGCGGGCAATGGGCTGGGTTTCTGCCGGGCATGATTGCACCTATTTTACTTTACAGTATGATATTAACGTTCCGGCCGGAAGGATACTCCCATTAGGAAAAATTTTACGCTTAAATAATCAACCCGGTGATTACAAAAAGGGAGGCCGCCTCAAATGTTTGAGACAGCCTCTTCTTATTCAGGATCCTATTTTACTTTACCGTCTACGGAAATAATGACTTCCCGAACGGGGATCTCTTTGCCGGACATCTGCAGGGCTTGCTTTAAGATACCGGTGATGCCGCCGCAGCAGGGCACTTCCATGCGAGCCACCACAATGGTTTTTATATTATTCAGCGATAAAATTTGTGCCAGTTTCTCTACATATCCTTGAATGTTATCCAGCTTGGGGCAGGCGATGGCAATGGTACGGTTTTTCAGCAATTTCTCCTGAAAATCTCCATAGGCCGCCATGACACAATCGGCACAGAGCAGCAAATTGGCATTCTGGAAGTAAGGGGCAGCAGGATTCAGCAAGTGCAGTTGAATGGGCCACTGGCGCAGATTAGAAGGCTGGCTGCCTAGGGGCGCTTGTCCTTCGTCCTTTTGCTCAATCACTCTGGTTTGTGCCGACGGGCAGCCGCAGGCCGGTCCGGTTGAAACAGCAGATTTAAGTTTGATGTTGGATCTTGCCGTATTAAAGGCGGCTGCTTCCTTTTCGACCAATTGGATTGCATCCATGGGGCACTGGGGCAGGCACATGCCTAGACCGTCACAGTAGGACTCAGATACCAGTGTTGCTTTGCCGTTAATGACCTGAATGGCTCCCTGCATGCAGGCATTGGCACAAAGACCGCAGCCGATGCATTTGTCCTGATCTATTTGAATAACTTTGCGTTTCATGGTAGACCTCCTTATATTCTGTATATTTTGTATTGATTAATTCGTATTATAAATAATCTTGGGGTAGCGGACTGTAACATATGTCACTCTTTCCCTGTGACTTTTATCGCCAAGCCGCTCCTTTTACCATGTCGGGCACCAATAAGAAAGTAAGCCCGGAACGATATCAATTTAGATATCTTCCCGGGCTTTTGCCCTCCGTTTAAAATACAATTTGCTGGTTAGTTATTTTTGTTCCCAAGCTTAAACCGGAAGGGAAAGTCGTTTAATTCGCGAAGTAGAATACAACGAAAGTCCCGGAAACCTTAGGCCTGTCGGCAAGGAGGTGATGACATGGACGCAGGATTAGTAATGTGTCTTTATATTCTTGGCATGCCGTTTTTGATCATGGCTGTCGACAGAAACCAGCCGGAGTAAATGTTTGATGATACAAGAATAAACAAATTGCTTCGAAGCCGCCACCGGGCGGTTTTTTTGTGACTGTATCAAATAAGAGAAACCTAGGCGGGTTCTCTTTTCTTCAGAGCTGCTTTTTTTAGTAACAGGGATTCCAGTTGGGCAAAAGACCTGGTTTTGGCCAGCGAAAAAATCAATAAAGCCGCCCAGATAAAAGCGAAGGAGACCAGATGAACCTTTGTAAAGGGTTCATGGTACAGGAAAACCCCCAGCAGCAGCGCCATGGTCGGGGCGATATATTGTAAGAACCCGATAATCGTCAACGGCAAGCGGTTGGCGCCCTCAGAAAATAAAATTAGCGGCACGGCCGTAACAATACCGGCTCCTATTAAAAGTACTGCAATGCCAGGGGAGCCGGAGCCAAAGGCGCTGTTGCCGGATTTCTCAAGATAGATTAAATACAATAGGGCAAAGGGAGAAATGATCAGGGTCTCGATTGTAATGCTTGTGATGGCTCCCAGCCCCACCATTTTCTTAAACAAACCGTATAAACCAAAGCTTACTGCCAATGCCAGGGCAGCCCAAGGGACAGCGCCAAAGTGGAGGGTCATGTTTAACACACCGAGCATGGCAAGTAAAAAGGAAATCATCTGCCAAAAGGACAACTTTTCCTTTAATACAAGGATGCCTAACAAGATACTTACCAAAGGATTAATATAATACCCCAGACTGGTTTCGATGACGCGATTGCTGTTAACGGCCCAGATATAAATAAACCAGTTGATGGTAATCAAGGAGGAAGCCATGAGAACGCCAAAAGACTTTTTGGGTGTGGCCATAATTTCACAGAGTTCGCCGCCAAAAGTCCTCAATTTACCTGTGACAAGCAAAATGACAATCATCAATAGAAAAGACCAAACAATTCGGTGCGCCAGCACCTCCGGGGACGGCACGCTCTGCACAAGCTTCCAGTAGATCGGCAAAATCCCCCACATTATATAGGCGCCGGTGGCAAAGGCAATTCCTTTTATGATTTCAGTGTGTTGATCTGTCTTCATACCCACTACCTCAACTTTAATGAATAAACTTATTGTAGGAGCATTTATGAAGAAATGCAAGAGCACCCTGCCTCCAGGGTGCTCTTGCCGGATATAATCTATTTAAGAGACTTCTTTTGCTTCTTCCCGCTTCAGTATAGTTTCCGGTTTTTTTATCCAACTGATGATATTTACTTTTCCTGGCTGGCAATTTCTCCCTTATGGGCCGGGTTCTGACGGGTTTGCTTTAATCTGCGGCTTGCCCCATATAGATGTTCTTCAAGCATGTTACAGGCAGATTAAGGCCGTAGCGGTTGGCCAGGCAGCACAGGACAAACTGTTTCACCGATAAAATGTTCTTTTGGAGTTTATAGCAGTCCTGCAAGGCTTGGGATAAAAATACCAGCTGCAATATTTCAGACGCAAATTCATTTTCCTGCTGCATCTTGATTTTATAATAGCAACACCCCGGTTTACCGGGCTGGGAAGGTTTATGGCGTTCGATCTCTATACCCAATTGCTTTAATTCCTGGAGATAACGATAAATGTTTCGCTCACTGACACCACAGGCTTCTGCCATTTGTTGGAGGGTAACGCCACCCTGCGGGCTATGTTTTTTAAGCATTTTTACAATAAGCCGTAAATTCGCAGCATGATTTTTTTTCCTGCGTTTTTCCGGGGTCTTGAGTACTTTTGATACACCCAGAGGACATCCCTCCTTTAATATTATCAGAGGTTTATAAAAAGGTGCGAACATGCAGGGAAAATAACAACTGTATGAAACCACCCCCGTTTTCAACCAGATAAAATAAACCAGCGCCCCAAGACACACAAATGTCTAACATACGCCAGTCAATTAAATACCAAGGGAAACTTCGTATTTAGCCCACCCATGCTTTTATCTCACTAATAAAATTCCAGCTGGCAACTCGAATTTAACCAGTGAAGTTCAATTATTTTCAACTTGGCGGAGGAGGAAAAAAGCGATAAAGCGAAAGGGGGTAGTCAGCCTTAAAGCTGACTACCCCCCCTGATAGTCAAAAGTCCGTTGACAACGACCCATCGTTTCAACCCGAGAACAAAATATTAATTTTCTATATTGTAGCACAAATGTTGTCACTACAACAATATTTTTTAAAGGGAAAAGACATTCTGACCCAAACCCAACTATTTTCCATTGAAAAAAATGTCTGTATGGTTCATAATAAATCTGTTTGCATAATTGCCAGGAGGTGCAAGGCATGAAACATTATGATGTTATTGTGGTGGGCGCCGGGCCGGCAGGTATATTCACCTGCTACGAACTGGCAGACAAAGCGCCTCACATAAAAGTTTTATTAATAGAAAAGGGAAGAAATATTTACAAGCGCGTTTGTCCCATTTTGCAAAAGACCATTGTCAAATGCCCGCCCCCCACACAAAAGAAGGAATATGCCGGCTGCCTGCCTGCCTGCTCCATCACCAACGGCTTTGGCGGGGCAGGGGCTTATTCAGACGGAAAGTTTAATATAACCACGGAATTCGGGGGATGGCTCACCGATTACCTGCCTCCTTCCGAGGTGCTGGAGTTAATCAAATATGTTGACGGTATTAATATCAAGCACGGTGCTGTTTCGGCAGCCACCGACCCCTCCACACCGGCCGTTAAAGACATTGAAAGGCGCGGTCTGGGTGCAGGCCTGAAGTTATTGCGGGCACAGGTGCGGCATCTGGGAACCGAACAAAACCTTGAAATTCTCAAAAGCATCTACGAGTTCTTAAAAAATCGCGTTGATATGTTGTTTGAAACAGAGGTGGAAGACCTGCTTACCACCACAGAGGGTGGCAGACACTTTATTAACGGTATTGTTACAAAGACGGGAGAAGAATATTTTGCCAAAAAGGTTGTCGTTGTTCCCGGCCGGGACGGCTCCGAATGGCTCTCCGGCGTGCTGAAAAAGCGCGGGTTGGAGATGGATTCCAACCAGGTGGATGTCGGAGTGCGGGTTGAGACCCTCAATGCCATTATGGAAGAGATCAACGAGCATTTGTACGAAGGCAAATTCATTTTCCGGACATCCGTTGGCACTACGGTAAGGACCTTCTGCAGCAACCCGTCCGGGTATGTGGTTATTGAAAATCACAGCGGTGTCATGCTGGCCAACGGCCACGCCTACAAGGACAAAAATCTTGGTAGCAACAATACCAATTTTGCCCTGCTGGTGTCGCACAAGTTCTCTTATCCCTTTAATAAGCCCATTGAATATGCCAAATCCATCTCCCGGTTGGCCAACGATTTGTCCAACGGCAGTGTACTGGTCCAGCGATACGGCGATCTTAAGAAGGGATGCCGGTCTACCCACAAGCGCATTCGGGTGGGCTTTGTTGAACCCACCCTGAAAGAGGCCGAACCGGGAGATCTGAGTCTGGTGCTTCCCTACAACACCATGAAAAGTATCATGGAGATGATTGAAGCCCTGGATAAAGTCACGCCGGGTATTGCCTCGGAACACACCCTGCTCTACGGGGTAGAGGCCAAATTTTACTCGGCCCGACCGAAGCTAACGAATAAGTTCGAAACCGAAATAGCAGGTTTATATGCCGGTGGCGACGGGGCGGGGATTACCCGGGGGCTGGCCCAGGCAGGCGCCTGCGGGGTGGCCGTGGCACGGGATATCATAGAGAAAGTACAAGGCTAGCTGCTTGTTCACCGGTTCCTATGAATGGTTCAGTCAGAGGAATGGCAAGGAATATTACAAAAAATCCAGTGCAGGCCCCTACCCGGTTGCCGGGCAGGGGCTACTTTTTTAGAGTGCAGCCTGGTTCCGGTAGAGGCCATTCATACCGTTTTATTTTTCATTGTAATCAAAGGTAACACCAAAGCGATAAATGAAATGTTGTCAATACTTTGCCATAAAAATGAACCAAAAGGTTCAATTGTGAAAAAATTAAGGGATTTGAGAGGCCAGGCGGTGGCAAAGCTGAGTGACAAAAAACATTGTCGAAGAACTATATTTCCTATGCTTTTATGGGTTTTCACAAATACAACCGCACAAGACAATTATTTCATAGACCATTGTATTGAAAAAATGTTTGTAATAAAAGAGTGTCTTTGATACAGTACCTTTGAAAAGATAAAAAGCGTTTTTATTTACGCTTTTGGTCACAACCTATTTAATCGCCAGAAAGATGCAAGATGGTGTGAAGAACCGGCAGGATACAGGGTATTTTGAAGTGGTCCAGGTGCAATCCCAAAATCAAAATAAAGCAAAAGAGCTTCAGGAGGATAAAAACAAGTCTGCGCAGGAGGTGAAAAGCGGGGAATACTTACAGTTGTGTATATGAGAGATATAAATGACAAGCGCCTTTTACTTTTAGATCAAAAATAGGGTAGAATCATTTTATTTGACCTGAAGCACCTTATTAAAAAACAGTTAGAGAAGGGGGTTACCCGAATGAGGGGAATTTATGAAGCCCTGATGAGCGCATCCAGGGCGCACGCAAAATGGGAACTGGAGATGTCCAACAACATTATTCGTAATAGAAAACATTTATTCATTTTGGCCATTATGATGCTTCCTTTAATTATACCGGCTATCGGACATGCTGCAGATTTACCAGGTTTTATCGGCGGCAAAAATGCCTTTGGGCCATCCCACTATTCACCCACCATGTTTTACGGTTCAATGTTTGTTGGTATATGCGCAGGTTTGATAACCGGATGCATTGGTGCCGGCGGTGGTTTTATTATTACCCCTGCACTGATGAGCCTTGGTGTGAAAGGGATCCTGGCAGTAGGAACTGACCAGTTTCACATATTTGCTAAAGCCATTATGGGAACGGTAATACACAAAAAACTTGGTAACGTGAATGTTCCCCTGGCCATCGCCTTTTTGGTAGGTTCCGGCGTTGGCGTAACCGCCGGCGGCAGCCTGAACAGAGCCTTGTTTAATGCCAATCCTGTGTTGAGTGATTTCGTGATCAGCGCAGTCTACGTTTTTATGCTGGGCTTTCTTGGCTTTTACTCCATGTATGACTTTATTAAAACCAGAGGGAGCGCCAAAAGTGGAGATGCTCACGGGGGACCTGTCGGTTTGACTCCCCTGGCACAAAAATTGCAAAGTGTAAATCTTGCTCCTATGATTAAATTTGACGAGGACGTTACTCCCGGTGGCCGTAAAATTTCCGGCTGGTTTGTGGCCTTTTGTGGTATGATTGTAGGTTTTGCCGCCGCTATCATGGGGGTAGGAGGCGGCTTCCTGACCTTCCCGATGTTTGTTTACGGTCTGGGTGTCTCTTCCTTTACTACCGTAGGGACTGATATTCTGCAGATTATCTTTACTGCCGGATACAGCTCTATTGCCCAGTATGCCATTTACGGTTACATCTTCTACACCCTGGCCATGGGCATGTTGGTGGGCTCCCTGTTGGGCATTCAAATCGGTGCAGCCACCACCAAAGTGGTTCCCGGCATCTACATCCGCGGTTTTTACGCCGTGGCCATTTTGGCGGGTTTTGTAAACAGACTGTTTGCACTGCCTGAGAAGATGGTACAAATGGGTTATATCTCCATGAGTTCCAGCATTTCGACCCTGCTGGCTACCATCGGCACATGGATCTTTTTTGGATTGGTATTCATCTTTGCAGGTTGGATTATCATCGCATTCATCAGGGGAATTCCTACCTTGCGTGCTGAAACAGCCTCTCCTACGGCTTCAAAAGGAGTGAGTCATTAATGATAAGAGATCGTAAAGCCTTTTACTTGGGAATTATTATGATGATTTCTTTTCTCGGTATTTATTTTTATATGATGAGCCCATCCTTTGGTAATGGCAGAAACGGCCTTGAATTTGCCGATGATATGTTTAACTCCATCTCCAAGGGTTCCGCCATGGCCATTGTTGAGGGGGAAGTCAAAAAAACCGAAAAGTGGCAGGGGACCGTGATTGATGTGGTCATAAAGGCAAAGAGCGGGGAAGAGGCAGCCAACTGGGCTTCCCAGTATGAAAAGATTGATGGTGTTCAGGTGAAAGTGGATAAAGAGGCTCTCACAGTAAAAGGAGACCTGGGGAAGATTATGGCCGTTATTTCCAGAGACAGCATGGACCTGTTCAACAACCGGGGGGACATTGTAAAAGAGAGATACGGCCTGGAAGCCAGGGAAGCTATTTATAACTGGTACAATTCTACCAAACAAATCACCAAAGCGCTGGACAAGCAGGAGAATTTCAAGGAATCTGCAGCTATCCAGGGACTGCAGAAAAAGGTTATCGAACCTTCCTATAATTATTACGGTGTCGAGATCGAGTATGTGAAGAACAACAAAGGTGTTATGACCTTTATGCTGGTATTCTATTTACTCTACACATTGTGGTACGGCTTCGCCATCTACTACCTGTGCCAGGGTCTGGGGATTACCATGAGCAAACAGGCCAAGAAGGCCGAGGCATAAAATGAAAGGCTATAAAACATGCAAAATTTGTAAAGGCTGGCGGGACAACCGCCAGCCTTTACTCGCCTTCCAGCCCAAACAAATCAGCAACCGTCACGCCAAGGTACGTGCATAACTTGGCCACCAATTCCCTGGGGTAGCATTCCATCTCATCGTAGTACAGTTCTTCTACAGCGTTGACGTCATAATCAATATCCTTCGCCACCTGTTGAAGGGATAATCCCCGGTCGTCCATGATATGTTTTAACAGTGAACGCATCTGCATGACCATATCTTCTCACCTCTCGTATTTTTCTGCAGTTTGTATTTTTCTCACTGTCAAAGCAGATATCCGGTGAAATAATTTCCACATCCAGGGGTCACAAAAAAGGGTGGTGAAAGAGAAGGAGGCAGGGATAATTTGTTTGTTGTAGAAATATTTTGACAAAACAATAGGTCCTAATAGAGTGAAAGGGAGGGTTACCATGGAAAGTAAAATTGCAAAGGCCATTGAAATGAAGTATCACCCTGTTGGCGTACAACTAACCAATGAAAGGCCGGAAGAAGCGCTGCAATTTAAAGAAGGCCGGTGGGGTTGCGTGGCAGCCATGATGAGTGCGGCTGCCAAAGGGAAAACCGTTGTCTTTGACCGGAAAACCTACGGGTGTATCGGAGGAGGCACCGGGCTGGGTTTTGGCAACCTGTATGTTAATTTTCCGGGCGGTATTGAGTATTTCTTATCCACCGGTAATAAGGAGTTCTGCAGCAGCGATATTGGTCAAAACATTGTTCGGAACATGCCCGCCCTTGAACACGGCGAAGGTTATCTGAAAAGCCCCGAAATAGCGAGGAAATTTATTGCCTGCCTGCCCATGGTGGATGTTCCCACAGAGTATGTGGTTTTTAAGCCCCTGGAAAAGTTTGCAGAGAACGAAACCCCGAAAGTAGTCACTTTCCTTGTGAACCCCGACCAGTTGTCCGCACTGGTGGTACTGGCGAACTATGACCGTGAAACCAACCTGAATGTAATTGCTCCCTTTGGTGCGGGCTGCCATACCATTGGCATTATTCCCTACCGGGAAGATGAATTGGAGAAGCCCCGGGCCGTCCTGGGAATGTTTGATATCTCCGCCAGAAAGTGCGTTGATAAAGATATCCTGTCCTTTACGGTTCCCTATAAAATGTTTTTAGAGATGGAGTCCAATGTTGAAGGAAGTTTCCTGGAGAAGCACGAGTGGCAAAGAGTGCTGGAGAGAAACAGAAAGGAATAGCCAATACTTTAACAACTCATTTTAGCAAACAAAGCCGTGACCCCGGTATAAATACCGGGGTCGCTTAATTAAAACTTTCCAAGCATTTGTGCAGCAAGGACGCCGATTCCTAAGATCCATACATAAACGGAGAAGATCTTGAGGGAGCCCCGCTGGAGAATTGCCAGCATCCATTTTACGGCCACATAACCGGCGACGGCGGCCGCCACTGTTCCTACCAGCAGGGGAACAGCCCCGATAGACTCCGCCTGTCCGCCGACCAGTTTGGCGCTTTGCAGCACCACCGCTCCCAGAATGGCCGGCAATGATAGCAGGAAAGAAAACCGGGCGGCGGTTTGTTTATTGATGCCCTGGAATAAAGCGCCGGCAATGGTTAAGCCGGATCTGGAAATAGCGGGCAGGATGGCAGCCCCTTGCAAAGCGCCCACGATAAAGGCATCTTTGAAGGAAATTTGCTCTATATTTTTTCTGCCTTTTTTCTTCATATTATCGGCTGCCCAGAGGATAAGCCCCGTGGCCAAAAACTCCCATCCCACCGTGACACCGGTCTTAGAAATGTTTTCAAAGAAGTCTTCAAAGGTAAGCCCGATGACGGCAGTAGGAATGGTTCCCGCAATAATCAACAGACTAAGCCTGCTAAAAGGTCGTTTCATCATATTCACAGTATCCTGCCAAAAAACCGCCACCACCGCCAGCAGTGTTCCCAGGTGGAGCATGGTATCAAGGAATAACCCGGCTTCGGACAAACCTAAAAGTTTTCTTCCCAACAACAAATGCCCGGTACTGCTTACGGGCAAAAATTCAGTTAAACCCTGGATGGTACCAAGTATCAAGGCTTTTAAAATATCTTCCATAAGTCACCCCTGTAACATTGTATTTCTATAGCAACATGACTATTATAACAGAGAACCGGTGATCAGGGCCAAAAAATGCAGTTTAAATATTTCTTTTCTGTGCTTAGGCAAAAAACAAAAAATAAACGTTCCAAACCACCCTTCCTAAAATGGACCAACTTCCAAATAAAAGATATTCAGAATTAAGACGTAGTCAGTTAACTAAATGTTTCATAATGCAAGGAGTGGTTTTGCAGTACTTGGCAAAACCGCCCTAATAAATAAATAGCAGCAGGTAAAACGGGTATTCAAACACGCCGGTGCAACTCCAAAAACAGAAATAGCCTGCAAGGAAGTCCTCCAGGCTCTTTCAATCTATCCTGAAAATTAAAGCAACATGGCCATGAAAAAGGCAATAACAAACTAACCCGGGCTAACCTTTTTTAAAAACACGGTTCCGGATAGCAGAAGGATAATATGTTAACCAAGAGAAATTAGGCTACTGATTCAACAATGACCTTGACTCCAAGCGATTCGAGTTTCTTGATGGACTGTTTGATAACAGTATCGCGTTTGCGTTCTTCATAATAAGATGGACCAAGCTCAATATATGGCTGCTTACGTTTTAAAATATGGTAGACTATGGTTAAGATGCTATGGGCAACTGCTACGGCGGCTCGGTTGGCACCCCGTCTGGCAGCGAGGCGGTGATACTGACTGGACAAATAGGTATTCTTGGTTCGGGCGGCAGCTCTGGCTGC
>NZ_FQUY01000004.1:67581-143393 GCF_900129195.1 Desulforamulus putei DSM 12395 | reverse complement strand
CTCAGGAAAACCATCGCCATAAACATCTTGGGCTTTGATTGGTTCAAAGGCAAGACAAAGTACCAACACACCTTCCGCATCAGGGAAGACGAGACCGGTGAGTTACTGAACGATGAACTGGAGATACACTTTTTGGAGCTGGAGAAGTTCATCCGGCTGAAACGCAGGCCGAAGGATGCGCTGGAAGAGTGGCTTTTGTACTTCAATAACATTGTTGGAGAAGAAATGGAGGAGATCGCTATGGGAAACCCCGGCATTCGCAAGGCCATGACCATTGAGCAGATATTCTTCAAGAACCAGCAAGAGCGCCGGCTATATGAGCTTCGGGAAAAGGCCGCCAGGGACGAAATCTCCATGATTAACGGAGCAAGAGCTGAGGGATTGGTAGAGGGTAAGGCAGAAATGGCTAAGGATGCTATCTGCAAGTACCTAGATGCAAGGTTCCCTAAGATGTCTATCGACTTGCAAGCTGAGGTTCAGAGAATTAATGACTTAGTAATCCTGGATAAAATCATTAACAAAATCTACACAGTTAATAGCCTGGATGAAGCGGCAGCTATCGTCAGAGATGCAACCGAATCAAGGGGACGGTTCTCTTGAGTCAAAAGGTGCCTGGCACTTTACCAAACTAAAGTGCAGGTGCCTTTTCTTTTCTCGGTCATTCTTTTGGGTCTGGTGGTTTTAAAGAAAGGCTACCTGTGCGGTGCCAGGTACCGTTTCGCATGGACGGAATCAAGGGGACGGTTCTCTTGAGTCTTCTTTTGCGAATCAAGTAATCGCGGTCGCTCCTGGCAAACCAAGGGGACAGTCCCCCGCCTTGTTAAAACTTTAAGGAATTAAAGCACCCTGCGCTTGGGATTACCAAAAGGTGCCTGGCGCTTTTATTCTAGCTCAAGCGGATAGAGCAGCGGTTTCCTAAACCGCGTGTCGGTGGTTCGAGTCCTCCCGGGCGTGCCACTTTTTTATTTCACTGTCAAATTATACTTCAGCCGCCAAGAAAACCTCGGACCGCAGTCCGGGGATGAAAGGCGGCTTGGTTTTTAAGTATTGAGTATTTTCTTTTAAGCATGGTAAATTTTAGATATGGATAAGGTTAAATCAACAAGACATTCACGATACCATATTAACTATACACATAGTATGGATACCCAAGTACCGGCGCAAAGTATTAGTCGGGCATGTGGCATCCAGGGCAGAAGAAATTCTTCGGCAGGCAGCAAAGGCAATCCAGGAACACTGAGGTGTTGCTATGTTGAAAGCGTATAAATACCGACTCGGCCAAGAGTATTGCTGATGCCGGCTGGGGGAACTTCAGACTAATCCTAACGAGCAAGGCTGAGAGTGCCGGCCGTAAGGTAGTGGAAGTTGATCCCAAGCATACATCACAGCTATGCTCCCGGTGCGGTGCGGAAGTTAAGAAAAAACTTTCTCAAAGGTGGCACCATTGCCCGGTTTGCGGTCTATCTATAGACCGGGATGTAAATGCTGCCATTAACATTTTAAAACGAGCAGTATAACTACCGTAAAAATTAGGGCCCGGACGGGGCCTTCGGGGACGGGCGGCGGTAGCAGCCCGGATGAACCGAGAAGCCTCACGTTTCAACGTGGGGAGTCGTCACGTAACTGAGTAAAAATTTTGGCATTAAGATGTTGACAAAGAAAAAATATTAAATTATAATCATTCTAAATTAATAGGAGACATAAATTTAAAATGATGATAAAAAAATTTAAAAATTTAGGGCTGAAATTAACGCCTCAAAGACTGGCAATTTTAAATTTGCTTGAAGGTAATGCAAAACACCCGTCAGCGGAAGAAATATACAATCAATTAAAACCCCAGTATCCTTCATTATCTCTTGCAACGGTATACAATACCCTTGAAATACTGGCTAAAGCAGGGGAATTGCAGGAGATAAGGATAAAGGCGGATAAAAGACATTTTGATCCCAATCCTGCCCCCCATGGCCATTTTTTATGCCGGAGTTGCCAATCTATTTATGATTTGGATGCAGGCCCTCTGGAAATACAAACGCCGCTTAATATTAAGGGGTATTTGGTGGAAGAATATACACTTTATTTTTATGGGATATGCCCGAGGTGTTGGAAAAAGAGCAGCGGCAAATAACCCGTAACAGGGGAATTATACAAAAAAATTAAGTTTAGGAGGTTAAATCTATGAAAAGATGGCGCTGTATTGTTTGTGGATACGTCTGCGAAGGGGAGTCTCCGGTGGAAAAATGTCCCAACTGCGGAGCACCCCAGGAAAAATTTGAACTGTTGACCGCCTCCGGTCCGGATCTGGTGGACTGGAATAAAATAGGCGTGGTTAAAGGCTCCGGTTTTGAAGAGGACCTGAACATGCAGTTTAAGGGAGAGTGCATGGAGGTGGGCTTATATATTGCCATGGCCCGTCAGGCCGAGCGGGAGGGTTATCCGGAGATAGCAGAAACAATGAAGCGTATAGCCTGGGAGGAAGCTCACCACGCAGCTCGCTTTGCTGAACTTCTGGGGGAAGGATTAAGCGAAAGCACTGAGGAAAACCTGAAAAAACTGGTAGACGGCGAAGCCGGTGCCAACCGCGGGAAAAAGGAAATCGCCGTCCGCGCCAAAAAGGAAGGACAGGACGCGATCCATGATGCCATTCATGAAGCTTGCAAGGACGAAGCCAGACATTGCATGGCTTTCTACGGTCTCTTAAAAAGGTACTTCCCAAAGGCTTAAGATATTTACACGGGAATATAAACCCTTCGTTATAAAATAGCAAGGGATGCTTGTTTTCCGGCAAGAACATCCCTTGCTAATTTTCGGTTATAAAGAAGGCCCCGGAAGTGGCAAATATGACAAAGGCATCTTCGGGCAGCGGATGTCAGCAAATTTTGCCTGCATAGGAGGCAGCTAAAGAAATCTGTATTTTAATATATGTTTAAACATGTTATTTTTAAAATATTGATACCACTGCCAAACTGTGCGAAAAACAGGCGCCGGCTTGACGCAATAAATTAAGGTCTTTTACAGCGGAATCAGAAATTATTCCAGGTTAGGATAGGGGGCAGTTGCTGTGTGGAAAGAAAAATACCGTATCGGAGTAGAATTGATTGACGAGCAGCATAAAGAGTTATTTCGCCGGGTGACAGAGTTTATAAAAACGGTTCAATCTCAGGAGTCCTGGGAAAAAAAGCTGGTTCATGTGCAAGAAACTTTGGAATTTATGAAGGACTATGTGGTGATTCACTTTGCCGATGAGGAAACCTACCAAGCAGAAATAGCATATCCAGAGCGGGAAAAACACCAAGCCACCCATGAACAGTTTAAGGCGGAAATAGAAAAGTACGTGGCAAAGCTTAATGATGATGGATACAATGAAGAAACCGTAAAGGAGCTGGGCGGCAGGCTGTTGGCCTGGCTTGTTTATCATGTTGCCGGGGATGACCAAAAGATAGGCCGGTATGTAGCACAGGGCAAGGTGGTGAAGTAATATGCAGTTGAAGGCTGATTATGTAAACGCATTTTATCTGGCGACCCAGGAAGTTTTTAAGCAGATGCTGGATGTGGAAACTGAGCTGGGGCAGCCCAGGGCAGTGGAGGATATGCTTGCCGGTAAAGAAGCCAATGTGCTGATTGGCCTGACGGGGGACATAGCTGGTTCCGTTTTATACAGTTACCCGCAAAAAATGGCACTGGAGATGGTAAAAATCTTGTCCGGGATGGAGATGGAGGAACTGGATGTTTTTGTAACATCTGCCCTGGGGGAAATGGCTAACATTATCAGCGGCAATGCCGCCTCATTTCTGGAAAAGGCCGGGTTAAAATGCAATATCTTCCCACCTCAAATTATCCTGGGTGAACATAAAACCGTTTCGGTAGCTGCTCAAAAAGCTATTGTCTTGCCTTTAAAAACAAATATTGGGGAGTTTGAGGTAAGCGTGGCGGTAAAAAATCAAACCAAATAACCGGCTTTAAAAATCCGCAGGATGGCATGGCAGTCATTTTAGATAAGATAAGCAAAGGGGTTTTTCAGTGCATACCCCTTTGCTTTTTTTGGAGAAGAAAAGCTAAACGAGCAACGCCCCTTGTACCCGAATTAATGCCCACTACTGCCCAAAAATTTCGGGAGGACTGGACTTACAATACCAACGCTATTGAGGGCAATACCATGACCTTTCAGTAAGTAGTTTATGGCAGTTATCTGAAAAAGGACGAGGACATCCCTTCCGCTGCCATCAACCTCTGATGGAGGTCCCGGTGGAAGCGGTGATGAACCGGTTGCAGTTGAGCAGAAATAAGAGTGTGCTGTTAGTGGCGCTGCTTGGTTTTTTGGTGGGCATTCCGCTGGATATTAACATGCGCCTGTTTGGCCTGTTTGCCGACCTCGTGACTGTCTACCTGGTGCCCTTTGGCGCAGTTATTGCAGCCTTTGTTTTCTTCTGGATTTACGGCGTGGAGCGACTGGTGGTAAAGGTCAATTGCAGGCTTTGATTTATAATCGAAATAAACAAGCAAACCAAGCTCGAATCGGCACAGAAAAAAGCTCCCGGCAGCCAGTTAAAAATTATAATATTAAGAGGGAAATTCCCGACAATTGTAGAAAAAAGAAAAGTTAAATAAGATTGATTAAAAGGTAAATGAGGGGAAGACTCCATGACTGCCCAAATAAAAAAACTTAAAGCAAAGAACATACCTGTTTTGGATTCGGGTAATGTATTTGAAAAAGCAGCCTTTTACGGCTTGTGTGGCCTTCTGTTTCTCTCACCATTTTTTAGGGGTTTATTCTTCGCACAGGATCAACGAGTAGCAGTAATATTTGCGACGATTATATTCTGGTTAGCTGCCCTTGTGCAGTTTCAAAAAAAAGACAAAAAGTTCTCCTTTAACTTTAACCTCATGGATTGCCTAGTGTTATGTTTACCTGTTGCATACATATTATCGACATTTAACGCAGCCAATTACTCCCTAGCCATCGATGAAGTCATAGAAAACCTCCTCTACTTTCTGGTTTTTTGGTCAGCGGTCAGACTGGTTACTTCAACTGACCGCATTGAAAAAGTCTTTACTGTAATTTACCTCAGCGCCATAGGAGTATCCCTGGCAGGGCTGCTGACAGCTTCCGGTATCATAGAAATCAAAGACGGGTTCTTAACCAGCGACGGCGGCACCATTGCATCTACATTTCAGTATAAAAACTCTCTGGCATCCTTCCTAACCGCAGCCATCTTCATTGGATCATTCCTTTGGGTAGAGAAACAAAGCCGTCTGCCGAAAATATTATTGCTGGCAGGCAACTTCCTTTTAATGACGGTTTTCTTCTCAACTCAATCCCACGGGGGGTACATCGTATTTGCCATTTACATGGTGGCATTATGGGTACTTGCCCCTGCCCAAAGAAGATTTCCTTTGATTGCAAGCCATCTGATTTTAACGACATCAGGGTTCGCAGGAAGCAGGATATTTTTACATTATATTGCCGATAAGAGTATTGCCTCAGCCTGGGCTTGCATCTTGCTGGGCGTGTGTGTTCTGGCCCTGGGACAATGGCTGCTTTTGAAATATGTTAACAGGGAAAAAGAAATAACAATATCTCTAAAGCAGCTCTTAACACTGCTCGCTGCGGCAGGTTTACTCTTAGCAGCGGTTGTAGGTTATTATGGAGTATTTCAACTCTTATTAGAAAAGTTACACATGCACGGCGCCATGGAACGCCTGACCATGTACCAGGACGGCATCAAAATGATTTTGGAGAAGCCGTTCCTGGGCTGGGGCGGCGGCGGCTGGTCCGAAGCCTACAGCCTCTACCAGGGGTATGGTTATACCGCAAGACAAACACACAGCTACTTTTTGCAGCTGGCAGTTGAAACCGGACTGACCGGACTGTTCATTGCTTTAGCCATTTGGGTTGTATTTTTGTCAAAGGCCTTTGCCATTTATAAAACTGCGCTGCAAAACGAACAGCGGCAAAGTATGGCGGCTGCTCTTATCTGCTCGACGCTGGCAATCATTTCGCATGCCGTATTTGATTTCGACTTGTCGCTGGCGGCATTAACCATAACAATGTTCACCCTGATGGCCTGCTTGCTTTCCCTTGACAACCACAGCAACAACCAGGCGGTAAGCAAACAGGGGAAAGGAATTCATATAAGCCCCGGTTACGGCCTAGCCGCATCCACCATTGGGACCGTAGTTATTCTGATTGCGTCTTTATTATTGATTTCTTCGAACAATCTAACCACAGCTGCGGTAGAAGCAATCAGGTTAGGGGATGGCAGCAAAGCAATTGACCTGACAGAAAAGGCTATTGCTATGAACCCGCTGGTGTCCGAAAATTACGGCATAGCGTCTCAGCTGTATTTTGCCTTAAAGGAGCCTGAGAAAGCCGTATCTTATGCCGAAAAAGCTGTGGATATGGCCCGCTACAACCCGGACAGGCATTTGGAATTAAGCCGGGTCTACCTCATGGCAGGCCAAACTGAAAAGGCAGTTGCCGCAGCGAAAAAAGCTGTGCAGCTGGCGCCGTTAAAGGCGGTGTACTATCAAGGGCTTTCGGAAGTGCTAATATCCTCAGCAATAAATGCATTAAAAGAGAAAAACAACCAAACTGCCGCAAAGTACTTTAAGCAGGTGTCGGCTATACCGCAAGAAATGGATGAAGTCTTACATTCCGTAGCCCCGGACAAGAAAAAATTATGGCTTGACATTGGCGCAGAACCCTTAGCAGCAACAGACAAAATGAAGCTAAACCTGGGAATTGCCCGGTTATGCACAGGAGATCCTGAGCAGGCAGGCATGTACATAAACGAAGCAGCTAAAAACCCGGAACTCCAAAAAGAAACCCTGGTTTGGCAAGCCTTGCTGGCCCGCCGTCAAGGGGATGAAACCAAAGTCCAAGCATTATTACAAGGGACAGAAAAGGACAACCCCCAAATCAAAGAACAATTTGACAAACTTTCCAAATTAATCAACTAACCAACCGGAGGTGTTTCGGTTGTCCGGTTGCCGAGCCATAAAAAAGGCCTCAGAAGCACCCTTTCAACCAAGCCCGGGTGTTTCTGCATCCCCGTCTGCCGCCCGGAGCTTGCTGGCGAGCTCTTGCATCGTACTATTAGACCTGCTGGCCATTGGTCTTAGTATGCTGATAGCCTACAGCGCCAGAAACCTTGTCTTGCCAAGCTTAATGCCCGGCTTCTTTCAACAGGAATTGCTGACCAGTACCCTGCAAAGCCTGTGGTGGCTGCCCCTGGTGGTGCTGGCCTGCCTGGCCTATGAAGAGCTGTACCAAAAGCGGCTGCCCTACTGGAAAGAAGTAGAAAAGATATTAAAGGCTTGCACACTGGCCATTGCCTTTTCTGTTTCACTGCTGTATTTAACCAAACAAAGCGCCGCAACCTCCAGAACCCTGGTGGTACTTACCTGGGCTTGTATTGTTGTATTGATACCACTGGTAAGGTATGCTGGCAAACTGCTTCTGGTCAAAGCAGGTATTTGGAAAAAACCTGTGCTTATTCTGGGTGCGGGAAAAACCGGCCAACTGGTAATGAGGGCATTAAACAGGGAGCAAACCATGGGTTATGAGATTATCGGTTTTTTGGATGATGACAAAGAAATAACCTGTGTTGCAAACCCTGCTTTAAAGAAAAATATCCCTGTACTCGGTGCCTTTGATGATGCTGAGAAAATTATCAGTGCCACCAGAGTGCAGGAAATAATCATTGCCGCCCCCGGCCTGCCGGCCAAACAACTGGTACAACTGACCAATCAGCTGCAGCCGCTGGTGCACAACGTAATGGTGGTGCCGGACCTGTTTGGTTTGTCCATGAACGGCATTGAGGTAGAATATTTTTTTGATGAACAAGCCCTGTTGTTGAATGTAAAAAACCGGCTGAAATCGGTCCTGAACAGGACTGTCAAGCGATCCTTTGACCTGCTGGCCGGCTTGCTGGCATTGTTTCTGTGTGCACCCCTGTTATTGATCATAGCCGCCGCCATCAAGCTGGACTCCCGGGGGCCAGCCCTTTTTATCCAGGAAAGACTTGGCCAGGGCGGCGCTACCTTTAACTGCTATAAGTTCCGTACCATGTTTACAGAAAGTGACAAGTTAATAAAAAGATACTTAAAAACCAACGAACAGGCCAGAGAAGAATGGCAAACATATAACAAACTAAAGGACTATGACCCCCGTGTTACCAGGGTGGGCTATTTTCTCAGGCGCTACAGCCTGGACGAACTTCCTCAACTGATTAATGTAATAATCGGAGATATGAGTTTAGTAGGTCCCAGACCCTATTTACCTCGAGAAAGGAAACAAATGAGCAGCTGGGCTCACGACATTCAGGTGGCCAAACCGGGCATCACCGGGCTCTGGCAGGTCAGCGGGCGGAATGAAATAGATTTTGCAGGCAGGCTGAAGTTGGACACCTGGTATGTCCGAAACTGGTCATTGTGGTTGGATATTGTATTACTCATAAAAACTATAAGAGTAGTTATTAAACGTGAGGGAGCCTATTAGAACATAAAAGGTGTGTCAGAATTGATTGGTGCAAAAACTGCCCCGGATGTAAGTCTGATTATCGTAGCGCATAATGCAGGAGAATGGGGTGGTTCAAATAAACCCGTCAGTTACACTAATAATACCAACTCTTAACGGTGCCGGAGAGCTTCCGGTGTTATTTAAACAAATAAGCCTGCAAACAGTTAAAGTCAAAGAGGTAATAATTATTGACTCTCAATCTACGGATAAAACCGTTCAGGTGGCCGAAAGCTATGGCGCGCAGGTAATCACCATTGGCAGAGATGAGTTTGACCATGGAGGCACCAGAAACCTTGCAGTAACAAAGGCCACAGGAGATATTGTTATCTTTATGACCCAGGATGCTGTTCCTGCCAATGAAGATACGATTGGAAACTTAATAAAACCGTTGGAGGAACCAGCAATCATTGTTTCCTATGCCAGGCAACTGCCGAAGGCAGGTGCTAAAATAACGGACAAGTTTCTCAGGCAGTATAACTACCCTGCCCAAAGCAAGGTAAAATCAAAGGCAGATATTCCTGCACTGGGCATTGGGACTTTTCAAAACAGCAACGTTTGTGCTGCCTATCGGCGTGCAGAATTTGAGAAACTGGGCGGTTTTCCGCAGCCAACGGTATCCAATGAAGATATGCTGTTTGCCGCCAAGGCCATCTTGGCTGGCTATAAAGTGGCCTATACGGCGGAAGCCATGGTGTTCCATTCCCATAACTATAACTGCCGTCAATTATTTAAGCGTTATTTTGATATTGGAGCTTCACTGGATAACGCACCCTTCATTAAACAGGTGGGGAAAGCGGAATCCAAAGGGCTTGATTTTATATGTAATCAGTTAAAATTTGTACATGCAGAAAGCGGCTTGGTTTCTGTTCCTGCAGTTTTTTTTGAGGCTTTATGCAAATACGCTGGATATAAATTAGGGGAAAACCATCGGTTGCTGCCAAAGACTTTCAAGAAATACTTGGGGTTGCACAAAGGTTATTGGATCAGAGCTGCCAACACTACTGATTAAAGCTATAATCAATTTGTAACCTGAAATTGTAATGTGCAAAAAGTTGGGGGAAAACATGAAAATATTGATTACCGGAGCCCACGGCATGCTGGGAAAAGACCTTGCAGAAACGCTTAAGGAAAAGCACAGCTTAATATTAACAGGCAGGGACAACCTGGATATAACTGACTTAAAAAAATGCAGGGACTTTATTTTACAGGCAAGGCCGGACATAATAATTAACTGTGCGGCTTATACACTGGTTGATAAATGCGAAGAAGAAATAGAGTTAGCTTACAGGGTTAATGCCCTTGGTCCCAGAAATCTTGCCGTTATATGCAATGAGCAAGATATACCGCTGGTACAAATAAGCACCGACTATGTTTTTGACGGCACCAAGGGTGCAAATTACCTGGAAGACGATATCAAAAACCCCCTGAGCATCTATGGTAAATCAAAATCCCTGGCAGAAGATTACATTACTGCCCTTACCAATAAATTTTACATTGTTAGAACATCCTGGCTGTTCGGCGAAAACGGCAACAACTTTATTAAAACCATGCTGCAGTTAGGGAAAACAAGGGACAGTATAACTGTTGTCAACGACCAGTTTGGCAGCCCGACATATACCAGGGATTTGTCCCAGGCCATTGCCTGTCTCATCGAAGAACCGAGGTACGGGATTTATCACATTACAAACAGCGGCTATACCAACTGGTATGAGTATGCCAAATACATCTTTGCACTGGCCGGTTATAAAGTAACTGTTCAACCAATCAGTTCAGAAAAATTTAACCGACCGGCACCCAGACCAAAATATTCAGTACTTGAAAACAGGCTCTGGCAATTGGAGGGGTTTCCCCGGCTGCGCAGTTATCAAGAAGCAGTTAAGGAGTATGTAGAGAACTACCTTGAAAGAGAGGAAAAATCATGAAAGGAATTGTTCTGGCAGGGGGATCGGGGACAAGACTCTATCCCATTACCAAGGCAGTATCCAAGCAACTTCTACCTATATACGATAAGCCGATGGTTTACTATCCATTGTCCGTCCTGATGCTGGCGGGCATCAAAGAAATACTGGTTATATCAACCCCCAGGGATTTACCGCTCTATGAAGAACTGCTGGGGGACGGAAGCCAACTGGGCATCTCATTTTCCTATGCCGTTCAGGAAGCGCCCAGGGGACTGGCCGAAGCCTTTATTATAGGGGAAAAGTTTATCGGCGAAGATAAAGTATGCCTTGTTTTGGGAGACAATATCTTCTACGGTCAAAGGTTTACAGAAATTTTAAGAAGAGCTGCTGCTTTGGAAGAAGGGGCAGTTATTTTTGGCTATTATGTTAAGAACCCCCGGGAATTTGGGGTGGTGGAATTTGACGAACAGGGTAACGTGCTATCCTTAGAAGAAAAACCCCAAAGACCCAAGTCCAATTATGCTGTACCGGGGCTGTATTTTTATGACAACGACGTAATAAGTATAGCAAAATCAATTAAACCTTCGGCCAGAGGGGAATTGGAAATCACAGCCGTAAATAATGAGTATCTGAAAAACAAAAGGCTAAAGGTTGAACTGTTCGGCAGGGGTATGGCCTGGCTGGATACAGGAACCCATAACGGGCTTTTAGAAGCCAGCAACTTTGTTGAGGCAGTACAAAAAAGACAGGGTCTCTACATATCATGCTTGGAGGAAATCGCTTTCAGATTAGGATATATAACGAAAGAACAACTTTTAAACCTGGCGGAACCTCTCGCCAAAACTGAGTATGGCAAATATCTTATCGATATTGCAGAAGGGGTTTAGAATAAAATAATGGGCAAATTTAGCTTTATCAAGACAGAAATAGAAGGGCTTTATATCATTGAGCCAACGGTCTTCGGTGATAACAGGGGCTATTTTATGGAGACATACAATGCCAGGGAATTTAGCGAGGCTGGTCTTGATGTGAACTTTGTACAAGATAATCAGTCCAAATCAAAGAAAGGTGTGCTAAGGGGTTTGCATTTTCAATACAAATACCCCCAGGGCAAGCTGGTTAGAGTTACCAGGGGAGAAGTGTTTGATGTAGCTGTAGATTTAAGGAGAAATTCTAAGACCTACGGCAAATGGTATGGAGTTATTCTCTCGGAAGAAAACAAACGGCAGTTTTATATCCCTGAAGGCTTTGCCCACGGGTTCCTGGTGATCTCAGATGAAGCCGAATTTGTATATAAGTGTACTGACTACTACCACCCCGAGGATGAAGGCGGTATATTGTGGAATGACCCGGAGATAGGCATAACATGGCCTTTGGAAAAAGTAAAAGAGGTCATTCTTTCGGAAAAAGATAAGAAATGGAAAACCCTGAAAGAAACACCTGTAGAATTTTAAAGCTTATTTTGAGGTGGCATGATGAAAAAAATATTAGTAACAGGCGGAGCAGGCTTTATCGGCAGTAATTTTATCAAATATATGCTGGATAAATATCCTGAATACAAAATAATAAACCTTGATTTGCTAACCTATGCCGGTAACCTGGAGAACTTAGCCGAGGTAGAAAACCTCCCGAATTATACCTTTGTCAAAGGTGATATTTGCGATGGCTCCCTGGTTAATCAACTGGTATCAGAAGGGGTCAACTATATCATTAACTTTGCCGCAGAATCCCATGTTGACCGGAGTATAGAAGACCCTGGAATTTTTATACGCACAAATGTGATGGGGATGCAGATTCTTCTTAATGCAGCCCTTAAAAATAAAATTGATAAATTTGTACAAATCTCAACCGACGAGGTTTATGGCAGCCTGGGAGAAACCGGCTATTTTACCGAAGAAACCCCCCTGGCTCCCAACAGTCCCTATTCCGCCAGCAAGGCCGGGGCGGATATGCTGGTGAGAGCCTATTACGAGACCTTTAAATTGCCGGTTAATATTACAAGATGCTCCAATAACTATGGACCCTATCAATTTCCTGAAAAACTAATACCTTTGATTATTGCCAACGCTCAGGAGGATAAAGAAATTCCGGTTTACGGAGATGGTCTTAACATACGGGACTGGCTACATGTGAAAGATCACTGCCGTGCTATAGATGCAGTACTCCACCGCGGAAAACCGGGCGAGGTTTATAATATCGGCGGCAACAATGAAAGGAAAAACATTGAAATTGTAAAGACGATATTAGAAATCCTTAATAAACCGGAATCCCTGATTAAGTTTGTAACAGACAGGCCCGGACATGATAGGCGTTATGCCATTGACGCAACGAAAATAAAGAAGGAACTGGAGTGGGAACCATCGTACCCTTTTGAAAAGGGGATAAAAGAAACAATTAAGTGGTACCAGGAAAATAAAGAATGGCTGGACAAAGTACGGCAAGGTGAATATAGAGAATACTATCAGCGGGTGTATGGCAATAGGTAGAGTGTTTATTATATCCCATTAGTATTTACTATGCTATTAATGAGGAGATTTTACATTAATGAGTCATGAGTCAGCTCTTCAAAGAAAAATGCATCCGTCCATTGCCAAAGACGATGCTGTTGGCATGAACCCCCATCAAGCTCATCCCGCCACACCTATGGCCATGTTCATGAGCCTCTGGCGCAACCGCAGTCTTATCCGTCAGATGACCCGGCGCGAGATACTGGGCCGTTACCGCGGTTCGGTTATGGGCCTGGCCTGGTCTTTTTTTAACCCGGTGCTGATGCTATTCGTCTACACTTTCGTCTTCTCCGTCGTGTTTAAAGCCCGCTGGGGTGTGGGAGGAGAAGAAAGCAAGGCCGACTTTGCCATCATTCTTTTTGTAGGCATGATCGTACACAGCCTCTTTGCTGAATGTATTAACCGGGCGCCAGGGCTGATTCTTTCCAATGTTAATTATGTTAAAAAAGTAGTTTTTCCTTTAGAAATTTTACCCTGGGTGGCCATGGGATCAGTCCTTTTTAATAGTCTTGTGAGTACGTTTGTATTATTGCTGGCGCAACTTATCATCAACCAGTCTCTGCCTTGGACCAGCGTGTTTTTTCCGCTGGTACTGTTACCTCTTGTATTTGCTGGCATGGGTTTTGCCTGGTTTTTGGCGGCGCTGGGAGTTTATTTGCGCGACATAGGTCAGATTACCGGTATTTTCACCACGGTGCTCATGTTCTTGTCACCCGTGTTCTATCCGATATCAGCGTTGCCTAAGGAATACCAGGTCTGGCTGCACCTTAACCCGCTCACACTTATCATCGAAGAAAGCCGCAAGGTATTAGTTTTTGGAAGTTTGCCTGACTGGCCTGCTCTGGGCGTCACATTGCTAGCAGGATTGGCTGTCGCTGCCACTGGCTTTTGGTGGTTTCAGAAAACTCGGAGGGGGTTTGCAGATGTCATCTAATGATATTGCTATCAGGGTCAGCAATCTCTCCAAGTGTTACCACATTTACGACCGGCCCCAGGATCGGCTTAAGCAGTATATTGTTCCCCGTTTGCAACGGCTTGTTGGCAGACAGCCGAAAAACTACTTTCGTGAGTTCTGGGCGCTCAAAGACGTATCTTTCGAGGTAAAAAAAGGCGAAACTGTCGGCATCATCGGGCGTAACGGGTCAGGCAAATCAACGCTGTTGCAACTTATCTGCGGCACCCTTACCCCCACCAGTGGCACAGTGGAGACCTACGGCCGCATTGCGGCACTTCTGGAGCTGGGTTCTGGCTTTAATCCGGAGTTCACGGGACGAGAGAATGTATACATGAACGGCGCGGTTCTCGGCCTTAGCAAAGAGGAAATCGATGCCTGCTTCGATGATATCGTTGCTTTTGCCGATATTGGTGAGTTTATAGATCAGCCTGTAAAAGTATATTCAAGTGGAATGTATGTTAGATTGGCTTTTGCTGTGGCGATTAGCGTTAAACCTCAAATTTTAATTGTAGATGAGGCATTAGCCGTAGGTGATGCAAAATTTCAATCAAAATGTATGGATCGAATAAAGAAACTAAAGGTAAGTGGTGCTAGTATACTGTTTGTATCACATGATGTGAGTTCCGTGCGCACACTTTGTGACAATGCCATATGGTTAGATAGAGGGTGCATTCGGCGTTATGGCGATGTTTTTGCCTTGACTGCCCATTATGTGGAATACTTATTTGGAGACGAATTAAAACAGACATTTGAGGTGATTGAACACCAAACTAATTTAGTACAAAATGATTTAAGTTTTTATCAAGAGGTTCACGCGGAAAAGGAAGAACAGCCAGTAAATCACTGGGGAACGCATAAAGGTATAATTTTAGATGCTGGCATTTATGATACTCAAGGTAACAAAAAAAATGTTTTTGTAAATCGGGAAAGAATGCAAGTGCGTATTCTCTTTCGGGTACCACCTGGGTGTAACCGTAAAACGCTAAGTGTTGCGTTTTCATTCAAAGATTTAAAAGGTACGGATCTTATAGTTTCTACAACATGGGACAATAAACAATTAGGTCTTGAATGTGAGGGAGATACAATTGAGGTAATTTTTGAACTTGAAAACTGTTTGAACACAGGCAAGTATATGCTTGTAGCTGCTATTGAAGACCGAGCAGCACCAACTATCCAATATTATGAGTATGTTGAAGGAGCTCAATATTTTGCCACACTATTTAAGCATAAATACTTTGGGGTTTTTGTACCGAAAGTAAAACACAAAGTAATAAATAAGGGGTCAGAATGATATGGTTGAAAAATCTTCAAATATAGAAATAAATTCAAAAGATTATTGGCAATATCGTTTTCAAACTGATTGGGAAATCAACCAGGGTAGGAAACAATCCCGTTTTTTTAGCTATATAGCTTTAAAACATTTACCTACATGGCTAATACAATACGTAAAAAAAGAAAAATTATCCATTTGCGATTGGGGATGTGCACTGGGAGACGGAACTAACGAATTAGCTGAATTCTTTAATAGTAATTATGTAACTGGTATTGATTTTTCAGAAAAAGCAATAGAAAAAGCACAATCTACCTATCAAAATTGCAAGTTCTTATGTATGGATTTCATAGCCAATAATGAAGGACCAACTTATGACATAGTGTTTTCGTCCAATACACTCGAGCATTTCGAGGATTATTTATATGTGTTGTCTCGTATACAAGAGAGAGCAAAAAAATTCCTAATTCTATTGTTACCTTTTCGTGAATATGAACGAATCGCAGAACACTTTACGACGTTTGATTTTAATAATATATCGATAAACCTTATTAATGGATGGCATTTGGTGCATAGTGTTATAATTGACGCTAAAGAAGAGAGCAATAGTTATTGGCCTGGCGAGCAAATACTACTTGTTTATGCACATACAGGAATTCTTAAATCATTAAAGTTAACTCTAGCTGATATATTTATTATTTCAAAGGTTATGAATGAGCGTGTATTGGTAGAGCGCGACGGGCAGATAGCCAGCCTAAACCAGGCAGTGGCCGAGCTTGATAGGCAGATAGCCAGTCTCAATCAAGAAGTGGCCGAGCGTGACGAGCAGATCTCCAGTCTCAACCAAGCCATAGCCGAACGTGATAAGCATATAGCCAGCCTCAACCAGGCGGTGGTCGAGCGGGATGCTGCAACAGAGCGGCTTCGTCAGGAAATGATGCGTTTATCAGACTGGGCAGCGCATATCGATGCGAACCCTGTCTCCCATGCATTGAGGAAACACCTTTATAAGCTGGCGCGCTATGTGTACAGATCCCTTCCACTGAGCATGGGTGTAAAGCAGCGCCTCAAAAAAACCGCAATGGCTATGTTACACCCATTCCGCTCTAGTAGCAATAGGAGTGCTGATAGGCAGGAGATGATGACTGTACAAATTTCCGGTCAGCGGATCCTTGCCCAGGCCGATCAAACTCAAGAAAGGGATATATTTGTGTTTTCGATAATTGACTGGAATTTTCGCTTCCAACGACCTCAGCATTTTGCTCGTAGCCTTGCTAAGATGGGGCGGAGAGTATTTTTTTTCAGTAATCACTTTATTGACACCGATAAGCCTGGATATCAAATTGAGCAGCTAGATCCATCATTGTCTCTTTACCAGATCAAGTTGCACGTTAAGGGTGCACCGGCAATTTATTTTGCACCACCAACGTCAGATGCAGAAAAGATGCTAGAGGAAGGTATTGCGCAGTTCATTCTAGATTTCGGTGCAAGTTCGATTGTTGCGCTTATTCAACATGCCTATTGGTACCCGGTAGTTCAACGCATACCAAACAGTATAAGAGTCTACGACTGCATGGATCACCACGAGGGATTCGGTAATGTTCCGAAGAAACTAATCGAGATAGAAAAAGATATGCTCCGGCAGGCTGATTTAGTAGTTGTATCATCTGCTTGGCTTGAAGACTTTGCACGTCCTTTTAACACTAATATCTGTTTGGTGCGAAATGCCTGTGAGTATGACCATTTTGCTAACGAGCCCTATGAGGTATATAAGGACCGTAATGGCAGGAAAATCATTGGTTACTACGGTGCTATCGCAGAATGGTTCGATGTTGACCTCATTCAAAAGGTCGCTATTGCATATCCGGATTGCCTGATTTTGCTTATTGGCAATGACACTATTGGTGCAAAATCATTCCTCGGTAGCCTGCCAAACGTATTGTTTACTGGAGAGGTTCCATACGCTCGTCTACCATTTTATCTACATGCTTTTGATGTTTGCCTTTTGCCATTTAAAGTTCTTTCCCTAACACTGGCTACTAACCCTGTTAAAGTCTATGAATACTTAGCTGCTGGAAAATCTGTTGTGTGTGTTGATCTTCCAGAAATGGAGCAGTTCGGGAATTTAGTTTTGAGAGCACAATCGGCAGATGAATTTATACATTTGGTGGGACAAGCCTTAGTGTCAAACAGTGGTACGGAGGAAGAAGTAAGAGCCCGTAAGGATTTTGCTTTGCAGCAGACATGGGATCAGAGGGTTGCAGTACTTTGTGACGTTTTCGACAATATCAATATGCCCAAGATTAGCGTGATTGTCTTGACGTATAACAATCTCGAGCTAACAAGAGCTTGTTTGCAAAGCCTCGTGTATCAGACCGATTATCCTAATCTAGAAATTATCGTGGTAGACAATAACTCCGTCGACGGTACTCGTGACTACCTTGAAGAGTTCCGTCATAAGCATCCCGAGGTAAGGCTAATCTTAAACGACAAAAACCTTGGTTTCGCGGCCGGGAATAACGTTGGCTTAGCCGCAGCGACAGGCGAATACCTTGTAATACTTAATAACGACACTGTGGTAACCCGGGGGTGGGCTATAACGTTGATGCGACACTTGCAGGATGATCCTACGATTGGACTCATTGGTCCTGTTACCAACAATATTGGTAATGAGCAACGCATAGAGACAACATACCAAGACATGTCGCAAATGTCAGAGGAAGCGTTTTGCTACACCTTGACCCATATGGGTAAGATTATTCCAATACGCACCCTTGCCTTTTTTTGCGTCATGATGCCACGCTCAACATACGAGAAATGCGGCCCGCTATGCGAGGATTATGGAATCGGATTCTTTGAAGACGACGACTACTGTCGGCGGGTTGAAGCCGCTGGACTTCGTATCGTATGCGCCGAGGATGTGTTTATTCACCATCATTTATCTGCGTCATTCAATATGCTTAAAAGTGAAGAAAAAATGGAGCTCTTTGAAAAAAATAAGATGATATACGAAAAAAAATGGGGGGCTTGGATCCCACATCAGTATCGTCAGTAAAAGAGACAATTCACATTGGATTTCAGCATTTTGCTCATCTCTCACCCTTGTTGGGATAAAACCGAGTGCCTTGAAGCCGTTTTGTTGGGGGTTGTAAGACTCTTTGTTAATATATGAGCTAAAAGAACCAAAGATGTTCAACGAAGGGTATGCCTACAGGTAGATGGCCCAAGGTATTATTGATTGATAGTGGCTTTTCGCTTGGCAGATCGTCAATGTATAAGGAGGGTTTTCCAGATGCAACTGGTGTATTTGTCGCCAGTTCCATGGTTCAGTTTCTCCCAGCGCCCACATAAGTTTGTAGAGTGGTTTCATGAGTATTCGGGTGGCAATGTTTTGTGGGTTGATCCATACCCGACCAGATTCCCTGCATGGGGTGATTGGAGGCGGATTGGTGTTAGAAAAGATATAGTTAGTTACCGTATCCCTCATTGGCTAACAGTAGTTCGTCCGCGTGCTTTGCCGATCGAACCGATGCCTGCCTCTGGGTGGGTGAATGGAATTTTCTGGAGGGGTCTTTTAAAGGATATTATTTGCTTTGCCCTTAAAGCACCGACCATGGTTGCTATTGGAAAGCCCTCGGTTCTTGCGCTTGAGATGCTGAAGAGTATGAATGGTATTCCGTTCCTTTACGATGCGATGGATAACTTTCCAGCCTTTTACTCTGGTATTTCTCGCTTGGCCATGGCAGCAAGGGAGAAGTCGCTCGCGGGAAGGGTAACTCACCTTTTCGCATCCTCAACTACTTTACAGAAACGGTGGCTCGAAATTCGAGGTGATGTGCGCCTTGTACGTAATGGGTTAGATATTAATGTCTTGCCTACTCCAAAGTTTAAGGTAAGCCAGAGGAGTAAAAAAGTGCTGGGATATGTGGGGACGGTAGGAAATTGGTTTGATTGGGACTGGGTGATTACTTTGGCTAGGGTTCGTCCAAAGGATACAGTGCGATTAATTGGACCGGTTCTTATGCCTCCTCCCTGTCACTTACCAAGCAATATAGAATTTCTGCCCGCCCTTGAGCATACGGTGGCATTGCAGGCAATGCTAGATTTCGATGTGGGCTTAATTCCGTTTAAGTTGAACGAGCTTACCGCTTCGGTTGATCCAATCAAGTATTACGAATACCGTGCACTGGGCTTACCTGTTGTATCTACAGCCTTTGGCGAAATGACTTTAAGGGCTGCTGAAAAAGGAACATACCTAAGTTATGAATACCAGAGTATCAATGACCTGATAAGCGAGGCACTGATATACTGGCCGGATATGGAGGAAATTCAGAAATTTAGAGCAAACAACTCATGGCCAGCGCGTTTTAAGGCAACAGGAATCCTATCGTGACTGAGAAGATAGCGTTTTTTGATAGGTTTCAAAAGGTGAAGGGGTATTGAATGCCTAGTATTAATTTTTTACGAGTTATCCCAATACTAAATGCTGGTAGCAGATTCGAACTGCTGCTTGCTGGCAAGGAAGTCTCGCCTTCTGGCGAACCTTACTCCCTAAGGTCTCACCTCCCAACAATTCCTGTTGGAGGTAATGTGGCGTGCTCGACTATGTACGTTAGAGGGTTCCTCAACTTAATTAAGCTGCTGCACGACGCCTAAGAAGTTAGCTAAGATATAGGGGAGGCTACAAAATGCATAAAAATTTATTTAGTAAATTGAAACAAGTTAATTATAAATTAATTTTATTAGGGTTGTATTTATTTTCATGCATTTTAAAGATTTTTATAATAATTAAAGTTCCTGGGCCAGTTGTCTTTGGCGATGAGTATATTTACAAGGATTTGGCTAAGCAGTTTTTTGAAGGCGTCTATGGACAGAACTATGTAACCCAATATCCTCCTTTATATCCTATTATCTTGTCAATAAGCTTTTTTTTTAATGATTTCTATTTAGTTATGAAAGTAATTAATTCTCTCGTTAGTTCTCTAATAATTTTCCCGGTGTGGTTAATATCTCGCATGTTTCTTGATGAAAAGAAAAGTTATATATTGTGCATTATAAGCATTCTCATTCCATTTAACTACGTATACCCACAATTAATTATGAGTGAGAATTTGATGGTACCATTATTTCTTTTGTTAGTCTATCTTACTATTTTAATATATGTTAGACCAACCGAGAAAAATATTTTTTTTATTGGCATAGCAGCTGGTCTTGGATACATTACTAAATATATTACCTTGGTATATATATTTATATTGCCAATAGTAGTATTATTTATTACGGGTACTAATAGAGGCCTGGTGATAAGAAGAATCCATCTTGGTGTGTTGGGATTTTTGATAATTTATTTACCATGGGTTATATTTGCTATTAAAATTGGTATACCTTTTAGAGAGATATTCGGATTTCAAGTTACCAATTTTCAAAACAATTCACTAATAACTGTTATTGATTTGGTTAAGTGGACAACTCTTTATTTATCATATTTTATTCTAATGATTAGCTCAATATTGCCATTTATTATAATTGGTATAAACAAATTTAAAGAATTTAAAAAAAATGAACTTAAATTTATTTTAATTAATATAATAATTACCATTCTATACATATCTGCATCAATACGACATTCTTGGTTAGCTCCTTATAACTACCCTACTTATAATTATATTCTAGGAAGATATATCTTATATTTACATGTTCCGTGGTTAATCTCTGCTTTTATATTTATCGATAGAATAAGTATAAAAAATTGCAAGAAAGAACTTGCAATTGCGTGTTCACTTTCCTTTGTTCTTACGGTAATATCTTACTTAAATATAGTAAAGGGCTATTTTTGGAAAATATCTGATTATTTTTTGATTTATTTTAACGCTGTTGACGTTTTTTGGTTTACTAAAGAATATAATTTGATTTTAATTTGTACTATGTATTTAATTGTAATGATGTCATTATTTACTAAAAGGATAACTAAATTAAAGTTAATATATCTGGTTCTACTAGCATATCTACCTGGGGCTTTATTTATGTATAACAATCCTGTTGTGTTACACAAAGAGGCCGTACATGCCAAAGAAATATCCAAATTATTAAAGAATTTAAAAGGAGATGAATTTTTATATGCTGATATAAATTATAGTATGAAAGAAAATTTACAATATGCACTGAAGTTTTGGGAATTAGAAGATAAAAAAATAAAGATTGTTAAACTTAGTCAAGACGAAATTTATAAAACAAAGGGAAAAATTGGAAATATATATGTGCTTTCCGGAGTGAAATTATTAGGCCATAGATTTATTGGTAGTTACAAAGTAAATAAGGATTCTTATTTTATCTACCAATTGTTGAAATCACCAGAAATAACAAAGACGTACCCTTCAATAATATATGTTGGGCATAAATTTAATAAACAACCAAATGGCGTATCTGCGATGGCTATAGAAGGTAAAAACTTTACCCCCTTTTCAAAAATAATGATCAATGGAGACCTATTACCAACATCATTCGGGGGGACTAATAGTTTATCAGTACTTATACCGGATAAGTATTACGATAAGAAAGGATATATAAAAATTCAAATAAAAGATATTTTTACAGAATCTAAAGAGATTACTTTACCAATAACGATTAAGGAGCATTCCTGTAATGAAACAAAATAAGGTTTGAAAAAAGAGTACCTCCTGTTAACATACGAGGTGTCAGCTTCGCGAAGCGACCCTTAAATAACAGAGGAGGTACTCACTATGAAGTATACCCAGAATGAAAAGATTCTGCAAGTCACAGAAAAAACTTTAATTGTCGGCGTGGACATTGCCAGCGAAACTCATTATGCCAGAGCCTTTGACCAGAGAGGCGTTGAACTTAGCAAACTGATTAGGTTTAGCAATGATGCAGAAGGCTTCAAGAAATTCGCATTATGGGTAGAAGAAATCAAAGCCAGGTGTAACAAGCACGATGTAATGGTCGGCATGGAGCCGACAGGTCATTACTGGTTCAACATAGCTCCGTATCTTAAGGATCACAAGATGAGAATAGTACTGGTGAATCCGTTTCATGTAAAACGGAGCAAGGAAGTGGATGACAACAATCCGACCAAAAATGACCGGAAGGACCCGAAGACCATAGCGATGCTTGTAAAGGATGGCAGATACATGGAGCCATATATACCGGAAGGCATATACAGCGAATTGAGGACGGCTATGGAAACACGCTGGCAGATAGTGAAGCAATTAAACGCAATACGAAACCGCGTAAAGCGGTGGATTAGCATATACTTCCCTGAATTCAACAAAGTATTTGGTGACTGGGAAGGAAAAGCCGCACTGATAGCGTTAAAAGAATTTCCAACGCCGGCCAGAGTACTTGAAACAGGTGTGGATGGAATTATTGCCCGATGGAAGCAGGATAAGCTGAGAGCAGTAGGAAGGAAGCGAGCAAGTGCGCTGATAGAGGCTGCCAGGAAATCAGTCGGAGTGAGTGAAGGGCTGGTTGCTGCAGAGAATGACCTTGCAATATTGATTGAAGACTACGAAATGAGAATGCGGCATTATGAGCGGACAATGGTTATTATTGAGCAACTTGCGTACCAGATACCGGGCTTGCCTGAAATGCTTAAAATAAAGGGCATTGGCCTTGTTACCGCAGCAGGTTTCATAGCAGAAGTTGGCGATATCAGTAGGTTTGAACATCCTAAACAGATACAGAAACTGGCTGGTCTAAGTTTAAAAGAGAACAGTTCCGGTAAACACAAAGGCCAGACAACTATCAGCAAACGGGGGCGACGGCGGTTAAGGGCATTGCTGTTCCAGGGAATCATGCCGGTGACAGCTAATAACCCCGAGTTCCGTGAGCTGCACAGCCACTATACCACCAGGGATAAGAACCCGCTAAAGAAGAAGCAGTCTTTGATATTGCTGAGTTGCAAGCTAATCCGAATATTTTTCGCATTGCTAAAAAAAGGTACAGCTTATGACCCCCAGAAGATGCTGAATGACATCAAAAGACCGTTATTACAGGAAGTTGCTTAAGACAAAACGATAACTAAAAAACCAAGGTTGCACATTGACAAAACGAACCGGGATTAGTCAGGTTGAATAAAATCCATAAGGGCATAAGACCCAGTTTAGGAGCATGACTGACATCCACCTCATGGGCAGGCAGAACGAAGGAATTTAGGGCAAAGACCCAGTGAGACATGGGAGGGTTGCCGCCGGAGAACAAGTGGACACCATCGGCCCAAATAAGCAAAAAAACATATAGGCTTATTAAGGTCAACCTTGTTCATCCAGATATATGCATAAATAGGCATATTGCCCAAATGGTTGGTTTTGAAGAATGTGAAAATCTAAGAATACATGAGCAATTTAAAGAAAATGAAAGATTATAGAGGGAGGCAAAATAATTGATCTTATCCCACTGAGATTCCTTTGATAAGTAAAGATCCCCACTTCTGCAACTCGAAAATCCAAAATTGCAAAGGTCATTGCAGGCACCCAGTAAAAACTATACCCTTGTTGTTGACTGCAAGGGAGGATGGAGGATGCTTACAGTGACCCAAATAGATGATATCAGAAATGCTTTTTTGCGAAAGGGCTAAGCATCAGTGAAATAGCTCGTCAGTTCAACAAAGACGAAAACCTACGCAAGTACATTATTAAAGATGACTGGAACATGATGCTAATGTTCAGAAAGCTTCAAAATTGTTCCCTAAATTGACCTTACAAGCCCGACATCAATCAATGGCTGGAGGATGATTAAAAAGCCAAACGTAAACAGCGATACTGGCAAGCGTTTACAAGCGCCTTATTTAGTCATTCACAATCTGATTAATATTATGGGGCCGTGGTTTGAAGGAGTGATTAACAATCTTCAGCAAACCACAATAAAAGCTGTAGAGTTATCCACAGGCAAGTAATATTATGCAACTGGGAAAAACGTCCAAAAATGTTGGTCATTTTTTATCAAAAGTATTGACTGCTCACAAAAGGATGGGGGATACATGAAATTAATAGTTCAAATACCTTGTTTCAATGAGGAGAAAACTCTTCCTTTTACAATTCGCGATATTCCTAGAAAAATTCCAGGCATTGACAAAGTAGAGATACTAATTATTGATGATGGTAGTACCGACCGGACTATAGAAGTTGCTAAAAAACTGGGGGTAGATCATATAATTTCAAACGGTATAAACAAAGGTTTAGCGAAGACTTTTAGCATTGGAATAGATGCATGTTTGAAACTTGGCGCTGACATTATAGTAAACACTGACGGAGATAATCAATATAATGGAAGAGATATTCCTAAGCTAATAACACCAATTCTTGAGGGTAAAGCTGATGTAGTGATTGGGGATCGCCAGACTGATACAATTAAACATTTTTCTTTTTTAAAAAAGAAATTACAAAAACTTGGTAGTTTCATTGTTAGAAAAGCCTCTAGGACTAATGTTAGAGATGCTGCCAGCGGTTTCCGTGCTTTTTCAAGGGAAGCGGCATTGCACTTAAATGTTATCTCTGATTTCTCTTATACTATGGAAACGTTAATTGCCCTAGGGAGAAAGAAACTAAATATCATAGATGTACCTATTAACACGAACGAAAGGCTTAGAGAGTCAAGACTTTTTAAAGGAATGCTTTCTTATATTAATCGTTCAGGTGGGACAATTGTTAGAACGTATTGCATGTATAGAGGATTAAAAACTTTCTTAATACTAGGTGGAATATCAATAATTCTTGGAATTTGTACAGGCCTAAGATTTTTATACTTCTATTTCTCAGGTAGTGGAAATGGTCATATTCAATCGCTAATACTAGCAGCCATCTTGATTATTTTAGGGTTTCAAACTGTAATTTTTGGCATTCTTGCCGATGCTATCAACGCGAATAGAAAAATAAACGATGATATACTATATAGAATAAAGAAACTTGAATATACCTATATAGAAGACCCCGAATTTGTTAGAATTAAAAATACTAAGGTTGTTTAGGTTTTTCTGATTAAATAAGAGAGGATTGAAAATGCTTTTGGTACAAGGTAAAACTATAGCAGGAAACTTTTATGATAAATATCATAGTAAGAATCCTATTACTAAATATCTAATGAAAGGTTTCTATAATGCTATTTCAGATCTAGTATTGCTTAGTGGAGTAAGTCAGGATGTACATGAAGTTGGTTGTGGGGAAGGCCATTTAACATCTTTTATTAATAAGTTAGTTAAGACAAAAATTAGAGGAAGTGACTTTTCTGAATCAATAATTGCAAAAGCACAAGAAAACTATAGGGACATAAATTTTAAAGTTGCAAGTATCTATAGCTTAGAGGAAAATATTGATAGTGCAGAGTTGGTTGTATGTTGTGAGGTTCTTGAACACTTAGAACGGCCTGAAGAGGCTTTGGTAGTATTAAGTAAAATAACAAGGAAGTATTGCTTGCTAAGTGTTCCAAGGGAACCCATTTGGAGATTATTAAATATGGCGCGTGGGAGATATTTAAAGAATTTTGGGAATACACCCGGGCATATTCAGTTTTGGACGAAAGGTTCATTTATACGTATGGTAAGAAACTACTTTGAAATTGTTGAAGTAAGGACACCCCTACCTTGGACAGTTGTTTTATGTAAAAAAAGGGGTAATTAATCTTGGGAAATTACAAATATGTTTTAAAAATTTTTGGCTATGTGATAGTTATGCTGTCTGTTATATATCTTGTCAAAACTATCACAAAGTATATGAAGGGTAACTTTTTAGCATGGACTCCAAAAGAGTTATGTATTGTTTTCTTTGGAAGTCTATTATACTCGGCTTCATTGCTTTTTCTTATTGCGGCCTGGAGCCACTTAATTAAAAATTTTGGTATCCGGGATGGTGCTTTTCTAAAATGTTATTGGATATATGCTAGATCGCAAATTGCAAAATACCTACCTGGTAACATATTTCATTATGCTGGTAGACATGTTCTTGGTCGGATGCAGAAGTGGGACTCTGGCGCAATGACAATGGCATTATTTTTAGAAACAAGTGGCCTTATTATTTCGTCAGTATTTCTTATTGTTACCGGAGTTACTCAATTTGATTTTAGTACTTACTTATACAATAGTAACTTTTTGATAATCCCATTAGGTATTCTCCTAGGTGTAATAGCTGTTTTTGTTTTTGGGAAAAAATCTAAGACTTTTTCGCATTTTTTGGATTTTTACTCTCAAAGATCCCATGGTGAATGGATAGTAATCTTAACGTTGCCGTTTGTTTTGTATCTTTCATTTTTCGTATTTAATGGGTTGTTAATATATCTAATCTATTGGGCAAAATACACAGATTATAATTATCATGTAAATATAATTAATTTTATCAGTATATTATCATTGTCTTGGTTAATCGGTTTTATAACCCCTGGATCACCTGGGGGGCTAGGGGTGCGTGAGACTGTTATGGTTGCCGCATTGGGTAAAGTGATACCAGAGTCGGCAGCATTAGAACTAGCAATTATATTTAGATTAGTTTCAATAGCAGGAGATGTGATGTTATTCATGAGTACTTATTTTACATTAAATAAATGTAAAGTCAAATCCACTGGTTAATAAAGAAGGAGTGTAAGATGAAAGTTATTGTTGTAGGTGCTGGATATGTCGGATTGGTAGCCGCAGCTTGTCTTAGTCAATCAGGGCATCAAGTGGTCTGTGTGGATAAGAATATTAAAAAAATAGAAGCATTGAACAACGGCATAATTCCAATTTATGAAGAGAACCTTGAAAGTATTGTACGTGAATCATTAGGGAACAATAATTTACAATTTTCATCAAAAATTTTTGTTTCTAGCGATATAGATATGATAATAATTGCTGTTGGAACCCCTACCCTACCGGACGGTAGAGTAGATCTCAGTCAAGTTTATAATGTGTTTCGAGAGATAGTAAATGTTGTAGATCATCCTATTATTGTTGTAATGAAGAGTACTGTACCTCCCGGGGTTGGGGAAAAAGTGAAGAAAGTATTTCTTAATAAATCAAAAGTTCCTATCTCTTACATATCAAATCCAGAGTTTCTTAGGGAAGGACAAGCGGTTTGGGATTGGTATAACCCAGACCGAATTGTAATTGGAGGGGATGACAGAGAGTCTATCAAAAAAGTGCTCAAGTTATATTCTGATATTGATGCACCTAGATGCATTATGGATATAACAAGTGCTGAAATGGTTAAATATGCGTCTAATGCATTTTTAGCAACTAAAATTTCTTTCATAAATGAAATTGCTAATTTATGTGAGTTAGTAGGTGCAGATATTCTACCAGTCGCTAAAGCTGTTGGTTTAGATAAGCGCATCGGCGGTCAATTCTTAAAAGCGGGTTTAGGGTATGGAGGGTCATGTTTTCCTAAGGACACGAGGGGATTAGATTTTGTTTCTACAATAAATGGACATACATTCAATCTGTTAAAGTCAGTGATTGAAGTAAATTTCAAACAGCGTATTTATGCAGTTCGCAAACTTATCAATCATTTAGGAACTATCAATGGCAAAAAGGTTGGAGTACTGGGTATCGCTTTTAAGCCCAACACGGATGACACAAGAGAATCCCCAGCTATTGATATTATAAAAATGTTGGTTGACGAGGGAGCAGATGTAGTCGCTTATGACCCAGTTGTGGGTTCGGAGCAATGTCCATTGCCGGAAGAAATAACACTTACAAATAACTATGAAGTTGCTACAAAGCATGCTCATGCTTTAGTAATATGTACCGAATGGCCTGAAATACTTAATATTGATTGGGAAGAAGTTGCTGGACACATGCGTGATCCTAAAGTCATATTAGATGGTAGGAATTGCTTATCTAAGTCCTTGCTTGTTGAACTAGGATTTAAATACTTGGGTATTGGTAGGTAGAAAAGGGTATGTTGGCAAGATAAAAGTCAAGGTGGCAGATAACCATACTAGATACAGACTACCTCTGCGGACCCTGAACTGGTAGATTCAGCTTTCGATGCCTTCCGGGCCACAGGTATAAGGCCCCCCTTGAAGATGGCGGAACTGTAAACAGCAAAGAAGCGTCAAACTGTGCGCCCACATAGTTTTATGTTTGGGTTTCTAGGATATTGTAACTGTTGAAGGAAAAAAGCCCGAAAGCAGACGGGATTGCCTGTTCAGAAGTTGAGGGATATAATGAACATATTGATGAATTAAGTTGTCAAGGTATTGACACTTTGGAAATAAATAACAGCTCCCCTTGTTATCCTAAAATGTTCTTGGTGAGCCCAAGAGGTTAACTTAAATCAAAGTGGCGCCGAAGGGAAGTCTTGACGGCCGGGGTCCCCGCGTGTGGTACAATCGAGTAACTGGCGGGGCGCAATCTGTTAAAGCAATGTCCCCGGAGCCGCCCCGTCGGTAGTCAAAGCTGACCACACGTGGGGTGGTAGTCAAGACCGCCACTTTGTTCCACTGTTTTTTGCATCTTAAGCAGCGAGCTTCGGGGCTGGCAGGAGTAGTTGATTAGTATATGGTACAAAGAATGCCTGTGCCGGTGTTCTGCCCCTGGTACGACGTCCTTGGTGAGGGCGTTCCCAGTTATAATAGAGCAAAAATTTGTTCAGGTCAGACTGGAGTTCTTCTACAGAGAAATATCTTTTGCGCCTTAATGCTACCTGGAAAAATTCCTGGTATAGAGTCTGAATAAATCGTTCAGCATAACCGTTGGTTCAGGGGTGCTTTACCTTGGTGGTCTTGTGCTTAACACCTAGGATAAGGCATGTAGCACCATAATAATGATCATAGGTGGGTTCGGACGAGCCGTATTCCTTGCCGTTATCCGTCAGAACCCGCTGTAACTTAACGTCCATAGACTGATAGTCGCGATGGACATAGTCCAGAAAATCAGCAGCGGATTCAGCTGTCTTGTCGGTGTAGAGCCGTGCTCGAGGAAATCCCTGGCAGAAAAACCGCTGCCAGAGATTTCCAAAAGGTGCCTGGCACTTCACTAAACTAAAGTGAAGGCACTATCAACACAAGGGGACGGTTCTCTTGTGGCGCAAGAAGACAATTTGAAGGGGTCGTGCTCGGGTCGGAAAAGGCCTCCGGGGAAATCCCCCGGGGGTCGCCTTTCCCTCCCGAAGGGGTCGTACCGCCGCACAATTCGGGCACAATTCTGGCAATTCGAGAAGGAGGGGGCCAACCGCCGTTGTAAGCAGTTGGCCCCCTCCTTGTTCGCGGCGGCGGCCCGGCTCGCTGCAAAAGAATTGCCCCGGGGCGGGGAGATTGCGGGTGCCACGGCGGCCATCGGGAGGCGGGCAACCGGGCGGTCGGAGACTCGCTGCCTAATCTAAATTAGGCGGTCAGTGAAGCGGCCTATTCCATCTCGGCCAGGAAATAAAAAAACAGGGGTGAGCGAGCAGGAAAAAAGATCCGGTGATTAGAAAAAAGGAGACAATGTGGTAAAATGTAAACAGGAAGGGTGAGCAAACAGCAAGATGCCCAAGATCGACATACCGATAAAGAAACTCATCGAACTCAGGCCGGCGGACTGGGCCAGGTACGTGCAGCCGGGCTGCAGGGAAGAGTGGGTGACGAAATTCAAGACGAACTACACCCCGAAGAAAGAATCGAGGCTGGACAGCGTGCTGGAGATAACCGACCCCGGCGGGCAGTACCTGCTCAACTTCGAGCCGATGGGTTACCGGGACAACGCGCTCCCCGCCAGGATGCTCCGCTACAGGAGCGACATATGGGAAGCCACCCTGACGGACGGAAGGGGGACGCCGCCGATAAGGCAAGTGGTCGTGTTCTTCTTCCAGGATGACGATAACGGCCTGCACAGGCTGCGGGATAGGTGGGACGGAGGGCTGCTGGAGTACTCCTACACGGTGATACGGGTGTGGGACGAGCGCAGGCAGCCGGTCATAGCAAGCCGACTGGTGGGACTGTACCCCCTGCTGCCGCTGATGCGGGGCGAGGACGACGACGAGACCCCGGAGCAGGCGATGAGGGAAAGCATGGCCGCGGTGCAGGAGATAGAGGACGAAGTGCTGCAGCTGGACCTGTTGGCGGTGATGGCGATACTGGCCGGCGGCAAGTTTCCGCCGGATCTGGTGCTTTCGATGATAAGGAGGGAAATGGTCATGGAATCACCCATATTCCAGGAGTGGGTCAAGGAAGAGAGGGCGGAGGCTGAGGCCAGGGGCAAGGCAGAAATGGCCCAGGAAGCCATCTGCAAATACCTCGGAGTCAGGTTTGGCACAGCATCACTGGGGCTGCAGCAACAGGTGAGAGGTATTTCCAGCCTGGACGAGCTGAACCGGATAATAAACAGCATTTACACAGCAGGAACAATTGAAGAGGCTCAGGCGGTAGTACTGGGAACAAGAAACTGAAAAAAACAAAGCTAAAATCTCTGCTCGAGGAAATCCCTGGCAGAAAACCGCTGCCAGGGATTTCCAAAAGGTGCTTGGCACTTCACTAAACAACAGAATCAAGGGGACGGTTTTCTTGAGTCTGTGATATTACGCCTCTATTTGCTTTTTAATTCGGTTTATCTCTAACTTATCTTGGAAAGTCTCACGGCTCAGGAATTCTGCATCCGAGACCAAAAAGTTCAGTTTACCGTTCATATTGTCAAGCCTGTCATTTATCTCTGTCATTTCAGATTTCAATTCTGTTATTTCTGTCTTCATTCCTGCCATCTCTGATTTCAATTCCACCATTTCTGCCTTCATCAAGTTTTGTTCTTCCAATACTTTAGCCACCATTCTGACTAATTGAGCTGCGTTTTCATTAACCTGGTTCATGGTATTTTCCAGACTATCCATTCTCGCGGCCAAGGCCTTAACCTGGTATTCCATAGAACCCCCTCCCTTAATCTGTATTATAATACCCGCAGCATTATTCAACCTGTCCTAATTCGAAAGGGCGGCTGTCGGCACAAAACTCCCGGCCGGGCTGTCTGATTTTCTTATATCGGTGGTTGGCTGTTGCATAAGATAAGGGTATAATGAACCTGGACAACCACAGGAGGAGAGCGTATATGCGTGTCAATCTTTTAGGTGCAGCCATAGACAGCCTTACCATGCAGGAGACAGTGCAGCGGGTAGCCCAACTGGTGAAGTGCGGTAAGTCCTGCCAAATTATTACCCTTAACCCGGAATATCTCTACCGGGCCCAGCTTCAGCCCGAATTAATGGAACCGGTGAACCGGGCGGACCTGGTAACCCCCGACGGGGCCGGCATTGTTTGGGCGTCCCGGATGGCGGGGACGCCGGTGCCGGAAAGGGTAACGGGCATTGACCTGATGCTGCACCTGATGCCGATGGCAGAAAAAGAGGGCTGGGGAATATTTTTGCTGGGGGCGGCCCCCGGGGTGGCTGAGGCAGCGGCAGAGAACCTGAGGAAACAATATCCTTCCCTGAACATTGTGGGTACCTGCCACGGCTATTTTAAGGAGGTAGAGGAAGAAGACATTGTTAGCCAAATTAAAGCCGCCCAACCGCATTTGCTCTTTGTGGCCCTGGGCATGCCAAAGCAGGAGCAGTGGATTTATAAATATAAAGACCGCCTGGGAGTGCCTGTCTCCATGGGCGTAGGCGGCAGTCTGGATGTGATCGCCGGCCGGATGCAGCGGGTCTCTCCCTGGCTGCGGAAGCTGCAGTTGGAATGGCTGGGGCGGTTGATTAAAGAGCCCCGCCGCTGGAGGAGGCAGCTGGTGCTGCCCAAGTTTGCCTGGCTGGTCATCAAAAAATATGTGCTGAAGCTGTAACACTCTTGGCGGAATTGCAAAAAGAGTGTTATTTTTTGCGCCTGTTTTCGTCTATATTAACAGGATATTTGCAGGTGGATAAACTTTAACGTCGAAATAGAACAATAATTTTCCAACATCGGATCGATGGCTTTTGCAACGTTTACTCCGCGTTATGTGCAGCGGCGGCGGGCCTCTTCGGTAAGTGCCTGTTATTGGCGTTGAATCCTACCGCTGAACAATGTTACAATACTTTTGTATGCCACTTTGTATTGGAAAGAGGTGCGAACATGGAACGCAGAAAACGCAGAAAGCTGAAGATATTGCCCTTTATGCTCTTTTGTTCCTTCTTAGTATTGGTTTTGGGCGTTGGCTATGTTTTAGCCAATCAGTTCCTTTTTGACGGAAAGGGTCCTCTGGGAATGGGCGGGGATGAACCCGGGGAAGAGGATATTCTGAAAAAACGCATGAACTTCCTCCTCATGGGTATTGATGCCCGGGAGGGGGAAACGAAAACCCGTACCGACAGCCTTATCCTGGTGAGTGTGGATAAGGAGCACAACCGCATTGCCATGATTTCCATCCCCAGGGATACCCGGGTGAATATTCCCGGCCATGGCTTTGACAAAATTAACTCGGCCAATGTGTACGGCGGGCCCGAGCTGGTGATGGAGACCGTTTCTGATCTGACAGGAGTAAAAATTGATCATTATTTGATGACCAATGTCCGCGGCTTCCGGGATATTGTGGACGCACTGGGCGGCGTGACCATTGATGTGGAAAAACGGATGTATCATTACGACCCCTATGACGTACCGGACCTGCAAAAGATTGATTTATACCCGGGGGTACAGAGGCTGGACGGCAACAAGGCCCTGCAGTACGTGCGCTTTAGAAGCGACGCCCTGGGGGACGTGTCCCGGACCGAGCGGCAGCAGAAGTTTCTCAAGGCCCTGGCCAAGGAAATGATGCAGCCTTCCACCATCACCAAGCTCCCCAAACTGGTGCCTACCATTAATAAATACCTGGAGACCAACCTGGGCCTGACCCAGATGATTACATTGGCTAGGGCGGCCCAGAATTTGAGCAATGTAGAGATTGTTACCCAGACCATGCCGGGCAAGTTCCTGAATATGAACGGCGTCAGCTACTGGAGCGTGGACCCTGAACAGGCCAGGATGGTGGCGGAGTCCCTGATCCGGGACGGCAAGGTCTATAATGTGGTGCTGGGTGAGGAAAACGTAAATACCAGGAATATGGCGAAGGAAACGACTCCGAAGACAAAGACCGGGGAATCCCGGACGGTGAACCTGACTCCGGTCAAGGAAGCGGAATCTGTTCCTGATACCAAAACAAATCCGGACGACAATAACAGTGTTGATATTAAATCGAGCCGGCAGAAGCCGCAGTCCGGGGTTCCCAGAGGGAGCAATGTCCAGATCATAGTGAATCCTTCCGGGGAATCCGGCAATGAGCAAAACAACGGCGGCGCTGCCGGTACTCAGCAAAACCCGGTTCACAACAGCGCCCAGGAAGGCGGGGCCGGTTCCGGGATCAGCAGCTGGCTTCCTTCAGCGCCTTTATAGCGGATGGTTTTCCCCAGTCTTGTAATGAACAGGAGCCAGGGAGTAAGGGGTTTTCTCCCTGGTTTCTTGATTTATTACTTAAAATTTTGAAGTTTAAGGGAGCGCTCCGGGGTGAGACAGACAATTTTGAGAACTGCTTTAATCATGTTTGTTTTATTGATGGTGTCTGCTTTCTGCCTGCCGGCCATGGCCAGTGAAAGCCAAATTGCCTTTCCGGTAGGAAAGAAGGTCTACGCCGTCAACGGGCAGGAACAGGCCATGGAGGCCCAAACCTTTATCAGCAACGGCAGGACCTACGTGCCCCTGCGTTATCTGGGCGAAGCCCTGGGGGCTGCAGTGAAGTGGGTCAGTGACGGGGGAGATCACGGGCTGCTTATTTTAACGAAGGGCGGCAATGGTGTGGTTTTCCGCCTGGACAGGAAGGAGTATACCGTTATCCGGGGCAACCATGTCACTGTTGCGCAAATGGATGCGGCGCCTGTGTTCAGGGACAACCGGCTGTATCTGCCGGCTAGGTATGTGGCAGAGGTGTTCGGCTACCGGGTGAACTTTGACACAGCCGCCAATGCGGTGCAGCTTTATCCTTCCGGGGACCAAAGGCCGGTTCCGGATGCCCCCGGACAGGAGACGGGAGCGGTGAAGCCGGACCCGTCTCTGGTTAAAGGGCTGCTTTCCACCATATTTGCATTATATACCTTTATGATTTATTAAAGTTCGGCAGTATTGTCACAAAATTGGCCGGGTTTCGTCTTACTCCTTGGATTAATGGAGAATCAAGGGGACGGTTCTCTTGAGTCTGCCGCCCCGTTGGAGGGCATCCATGGCATAAATTCAAGTCGGGGACGGTTCTTGACTTGAATTGCACCGCTGCCCCAAATCACATAATAAGTCAATTGGCTTCCATTTTCTAAGAAAAACAGCCAATTACCATAGGGGAATATTGACACACTGAGTTTGTGGGCCAGAGCGCCGATGCCAGTTTAACCACATATTGCCCGGCCCGCAGGGCGTTTTCCGAATTGTCCACGGCCAGTAAAATTTTCATACAAACACCTCTTTACAAAGGGTTCTGTTTTTGTATTACCATACCACGGTTTTTCTGATTTAGCAAAGGACGTTTCGATAAAAACGATAAAAAACATGACAAAAGTTTCTTGCCTAATAAACGGTTTGTGATATAATAAGGGAAAATTGAACGGCGATGGAGTTCGCCTAACGCTGCCAAGCTGATGACTCCTACCCTTGTATGTACATGGGTAGGAGTTTTTTATTTTCGGTAGGATGTCAAAAATTCAGCAAGTCATAGCCAGAGAAATTCTTGATTCCCGGGGAAACCCCACGGTGGAAGTGGAGGTGGTACTGGAAAGCGGAGCCTGGGGCCGGGCGGCGGTGCCTCCACCGGCACCCGGGAGGCTTTGGAACTGCGGGACGGGGATAAAGACCGCTTCCGCGGCAAAGGGGTTCTCACCGCGGTGGGAAACGTCAACCGGGAAATCGCCCCGGAGGTCATCGGTCTGGATGCCCTGGATCAGCGGGGACTGGATCAACTGATGATTAAACTGGACGGCACCGAAAACAAGGAACGCCTGGGAGCCAATGCCATCCTGGGGGTTTCCCCTGGCGGTGGCCCGGGCCGCGGCGGATTTTCTGGGGCTGCCCCTTTATCAATACCGAGAATTAAAGCGAGTTTAATAAGTGTGGTGATTTTGTGTTTAACATCATCCTGACTGGCTTAACCAGCCTGTTTACCGATATCGGCAGCGAAATGATTTATCCCTTAATCCCCCTCTACCTGGTCAGCCAGCTGGGGGCCACCCCGGCCATTGTGGGGGTGATTGAGGGGTTTGCCGAAAGCCTGGCCAGCCTGTTAAAGGTATTTTCCGGGTACTATTCCGACAAGCTGGGCCGGCGCAAAAACCTGGCCATCGCCGGTTACAGCCTGTCGGCAGCGGCTAAGATTCCTATCATTTTTGCTGCTTCCTGGGCCTGGGTGCTGTTTGGGCGAGTGGCGGACCGCTTCGGCAAAGGCGTCCGCACCGCCCCCCGGGACGCCATCATCGCCGATGCGGCGGAGGAAGGGCAGCGGGGTCGGGCCTTTGGCCTGCACCGTGCTTTAGACACACTGGGGGCGGTGATCGGGGTGGCCCTGGCCTACCTGTTTTTCACCTCCTACCACGGCGACTACCGGACCGTCTTTTTCTGGTCCCTGGTACCGGCCATCATCGGGGTGGGCATTTTATTCGGGGTGCGGGAAAAGGAGCCCAAGGGCCTGCCCAAGAAAGTCCTGTCTCTCAAATGGTCGTCCCTGGACCGGCGGTTAAAGGGTTTCCTGGTGGTGGTTTTCCTCTTTGCCTTGGGTAATTCCTCCAACCAGTTCCTTTTGCTGCGGGCCCACGACCTGGGTTACTCGGCGGCAGATGTGATTTTGCTTTACCTGGTCTATAACCTGGTTTACGCCGCGGTGTCCTACCCGGCGGGGCGGCTGTCGGACATTCTTGGTCGGAGAACCCTGCTGGTAATGGGCTATCTCTTTTACGCCCTAGTTTACCTGGGCTTTGCCCTGGTGACCGAAAAACAGATGTTATGGTATTTGTTTGCCACCTACGGCCTGTATACCGGGGTCACCGAAGGGGTGGAAAAGGCCCTGGTGGCGGACATTGCCCCGACAGACCAAAAGGCCACCATGATGGGGCTGCACGCCACTCTGGTGGGTATCGGCCTGTTACCCGCTTCCCTGCTGGCCGGGGCATTGTGGAAGTGGTTCGGTCCCTCGGTAACCTTTTATTTTGGTGCCGTCACCGGTATACTGGCTGCCGCCGGGCTGCTGGCGGTGCTGGGGCAGCAGCCTGCTAATCGGAAGGTGAAGGGTATGTAAGGTGGGATTATAAACAGGCATACCAGCAAGTAAGGTGAGTACGGTGAAAGGTAAAAACAGAAGCAAGGCAGAATTTTTATGCCAGTCTTGTGGGAGACCGGTGCCGGAAGAAAAGAGCCCTGTATAAAGACGGGCAAGCATTCTGCCCGAGCTGTTTTAAGTGTCTTGACATCGTAGAACTCTGCCTGGAAAGCCTGCAAAGTAAAGCAAACGAGCAAGGGGCGGACCTGCCAACGGTTAGCCCAACAGAACAAAAAGAACGCTGAAGAAAATCCCAACAACCAGAGTAAGGGGGTCAAAAGCATGACAAAGGACATGATGAAAGACCTGTTTGAACGGTTTAAGGTGGGAAATTTCACAGTAACTTTTTGGGACGGTGAGGTCTGCCGGTACGGGCAGTCACCGCCGGTTGTCAACATCATCTTTAAAAAACCCCTTTCCTCAACCTTTAACCCGGACAACCCGCTGCTGTCCCTGGGTGAAGCCTACATGGAAGGGGACTGGGACTTCACAGGGGAATTTGAAGAGATTATCCGTATCATTGAGGAAAACAAGGACCGGTTAAAGCCCGCCGGAATCACCGGAAAACTTACCGGCTTGTTTCAGACGGTGGCCGGTAAGCGAAAGCAAAAGCAAAACATTGAGCACCATTACGATTTGGGTAATGACTTTTTCAGCCTGTGGCTGGACGAAACCCTGAGTTATTCCTGCGCCTATTTTAAACAACCTGACGATTCTCTGTACCAGGCTCAAATCAATAAGATTGACCACATTCTTAAAAAACTTCAGCTAAAGCCTGGCGAGCGCCTGCTGGATATCGGCTGCGGCTGGGGTTGGCTGGTGATCCGGGCAGCCCAACAGTATGGTGTCCGTGCCCTGGGCATTACGCTAAGTGACCAGCAATACGAAGGTGCCCGGCAGAGGGTACGGGAATTAGGGCTGGAGGGTCAGGTAGATATTCAACTGGCTAACTACCTGGATCTTTCTGAGCGGGATTACCAATTTGACAAAATTGTCAGTGTGGGCATGTTTGAACATGTGGGGAAAGACAACATACCGAGTTATATGGACCGGGTTAACAATCTGCTGGTGCCCGGTGGGCTGTCACTGCTGCACACCATTACGGGCATGACCGAGGAACCGGTCAACGCCTGGATCGAAAAATACATTTTCCCCGGTGGTTATATTCCTTCCCTGCGGGAGATTATCGGGCTGCTGCCGGAATACCGGTTTCACCTGCTGCACGCTGAAAGCCTGCGGCTGCACTATGCCAAAACGCTGGATCACTGGTATACCAATTTCACCCGGTGCTGCGACAAGGTGCGGGAAAAGTTCGACGAGCGGTTTGTCCGCATGTGGGGCCTTTATCTAAGGGGCTGCGCCGCTTCCTTCCGGGTCTCCGGGCTGGATATCTACCAGCTGTTGTTCAGCAAGGGGTTAAATAACAGCCTGCCCATGGAATATAGCTTTATCTATAGGGACTAAGAACCTCTAAAAACTTGATAAAATCTCCGAGCTTATGGACCTGGTGTGAGTGGTCTGGCCCATAAGCCGTTAGGGTTTGTTTGGAAACGGACAGGCCTCCGGGAAGCAAGACTGGGTCTCCTGGCTGCTGTTATGGCTGGTTTCGGAGGGGCTATCTCAGAGGTGGGGCCTCCATGATGGTAGGGGGCAACCTGGTTATGGTAGCTGTTTTGGTGACCCAGCAATGAGTTACATAATTTCCAGTAGTAGAAGGTGCTTTAGCCATGAGTATAGATAAATTATCGAAACCCTTAGTAAGGTTTGTTGCGTCTTCTGTGGTTTTTCTCTCTGTGTTTACCGGGATATTTATAAAGCTTGCCGATGAGTTGAGGGAACAGGATTTATACCGGTTTGACTATCCAATTATTCAGCTGGTTCAATCGTATATCGCCCCGCAGTTAACTGGTGTGATGAAGTTTTTTACTTTTATCGGTTCGGGCAAAGCCATTGTGGTCTTGCTTATTATATCGATGTTCCTAATGGTTCGCCGGAAGAAAAATTGGGAAGCCATTTTTTTATTAACCGCAGCATCAGGTGGTGCCCTTTTTAATCTGCTGCTTAAATGGTACTTTCATCGAATCAGGCCAAGTATTCATCCCTTGATTAAAGAAACAGGATACAGTTTTCCCAGCGGCCATTCGATGGAGGCAATCATTTTTTACGGGATGTTAGGATACTTTCTTTGTTTGTTTTTTGAATCAAAGTTTCTGCAACGTCTCAGCGTAATGGGAGCGACCGGAATCATTCTTCTCGTGGGCTTAAGCCGTATTTACCTGGGGGTTCATTATCCCAGCGATGTGTTGGCGGCCTACGCCGCCGGTGGGGTCTGGCTGATTATCTGTTTAACAGGGTTGAAAATCATTGTAGAAGTACGGCAGCAGAACATCCGGCCCGGAGGGGGATATAGAAAAAATAATAATTGAATGGTAACTTTCAAAAAAAAGCACCCTTTTAGGTGCCATAGTAAAGGGGTTGCAACAATGAGGGGTGTTGCAACGATTTATAATTAAATCCCAAGGGTTTTGTTTAGCCTTTTGGCCAGTTCCAGATAAACTTCCTGGGCTGGAATTTTCCGCTCGGCCATTAGAACCAGCAGGTGATAAAGTAAGTCTGCTATCTCGCAAGAGATTTCCCGGGGACTACCGTTTTTGGAGGCAATGATGACTTCTGCCGATTCCTCACCGACTTTCTTACAAATCTTATCAATCCCCTGATCAAACAGGTATCTAGTATAAGAACCTTCAATATCTTCTTCCTTACGGGTTAGGATGATCTCATACAATATGTCAATAATGGATGGTCCAATGTCATGTTGTTTTTGATTTTGTTCACGAATGGACACCGGGAGTCCCCCTCTCTATTTTATTGCGTTTCTTATACTTTCTTGATTCTGCAGATAGACTCCAGAAAACCGAGAGGATGATCAGAGACAAGAGCAACCAGCCGCCATATTCACCTAGATCATATTTTAAATTTAGCAAGTAGCAAGCAATTACGGATAGAATTGTTCCCAGAGCCAGTCGGAGGTCATCAATCAGGAGTCCCCATATTACTAAAAACGCCTTTTTCATTACTGATCCCTCCCTTTAACAGTGGCACAAAGGCTAAAGTATTTAATCTGGAATAAAGAGACAATAAGCAAAACAGTGAGTACAACAAGGATGGACAAGTCACCCTGCCACCATTCAATTCCAATTGCTTCTCCTACCCAGATTACCCCGAAGCAAGTTAGCATGATTCCTATCGCAAACTTTAGCATGTTTTCCGGGATCATGGATAAGGGCTTTTTGAGAAGGAAACCCAGTAAACAAACTAAAGCAATTGCGATTAAGGCACCGGCGACGGCGGAGGGCATGGAATTGGCCGCGACCCCGAAGGTAAGTACAATAAAGGCCGCCTCAAGCCCCTCCAGGAATACCCCGTTAAAAACAGTGGTAAAACCAAAAATATCAATACTTTTACCTTTTTCTACATGAGTTTTTTGTTTTTCTACTTCTTCCAAATAGGCCTTCTCCTCATCGTGCATCTCTTTTAAACCCGCATACCGGGCAATTGCCTTCCTGAGCCAGCGGACCCCGAAGAGTAACAAAGCAAGACCGATTACTAACTGGATGGTATGAAAGGGTACGAGTTTCACCAAGGGGTAGCCTAAGAGACCAACTAGTAATGCGAGAATTACAATTGCCGTAACCGCACCATAGATGGCTGTCTTCCAGCCCTTGGTGAACCCCACAGCTAAAAAAATCGTAAGGGCTTCAACAAATTCTACGGCTGTCCCGAGAAAGCTGGCTGTGACAGTATAAAAGTTCATCCTATTCACACTCCTTAGGTGGTAGTTTAATCGAATTAAATATCCTTGGGTGTAGGATGGGTAGGAGAGAATTGCCCCTCCTACCCGGAGAAAGGCTGTTTAAGCCATTATTTTTTGAAAACCGCCATAATGGGGTAATGATCCGATGCGAAATCCGTTATGGGATTTTTAATGACCTCTTAATTTGGTTTTCCATTTCGTACATTAGCTTCATACCATTTTGGGTAAAATTTTTGGCCTCCTGAATCAATAATACATTTGGTTTGATCTCGTTAATTAGCTCAATCTGAGCATTAAATCTCTTGCCATCGTTTCCATCAAAGCCCTACAAAACTCGGTGTGTATTTTACCCAGTAATAAAGAGTCTGAAAGGCACTTCCGCCAGTTGCGAAAAGAAATCGAAGAAATGGGTGGAGAAGGCTACCTTTTTAAGAGCACCTTAGTGGGGGCGGAGGAAAGGCTGGTTGAGCAGATTAATGAGGCCAGGAACGAGGAGTATACGGAAATCATTGATAAATGTGACGACTTTTTTAAAGAGATAGAGTGTGAGATAAACGATAAGCATTTTACCTATGCGGAGCTGGAAGAAAACGAAGAAGACCTGGAAAAGTTGAAAAAGTGGTACGAAAAAGTGCTGGCCAGGGATTATTTTAAAGTCAGCCTTAGCCAAAAGGCTGGAGAACTCATTCAGCAATGCCAGGAGAAACTAGAGGAATTTAGTGACAGGGTATTTCAGTATGAGGATCAACATGGTCGAAAAAAAAATTAGCTATATTCCTCGTTTATACTTTAGCCGCCGGGAAAACTCTGGACCGCAGTCCGGGGATGAAAGGCGGCTTGGTTTTTAAAGTATTGAAGATAGGCCCGGTGAAAATAAAACTGCACCGTCCCATGGATGGTAAGGTTAAGACACTAACCATCCGGCGGCAGAACGGCAAATGGTACGCTTGCTTTTCAGTGGAGATAGATGCAGTACCACTACCGCCTACCGGTGAATCCTGCGGAATAGACGTTGGGTTAGAAAAGTTTGCCACTACCTCAGACGGAGAAATGTTTGATAATCCCCGGCAGCTGCGCCAGGCAGAAAAGAAACTAAAACAGCACCAACGCCGGGTATCCCGCAGGAAAAAAGGTTCCAACCGCCGGAAGAAGGCTGTCCGGGAACTGGCCCGGTGCCACGAAAAGGTGGCTAACCAGCGCCGGGATCTGCACCATAAAGTTGCCCGTTCCCTGGTAAATCGGTACGATTTGATAGCCATTGAAGATTTGCAGGTTAAGAATATGACCCAGAATCACCACCTGGCCAAGAGTATTGCTGATGCCGGCTGGGGGAACTTCAGGCTAATCCTGACGAGCAAGGCTGAGAGTGCCGGCCGTAAGGTAGTGGAAGTTGATCCCAAGCAAACATCACAACTATGCTCCCGGTGTGGTGCCGAAGTGAAGAAAAAGCTATCCCAAAGGTGGCACCACTGCCCGGTTTGTGGACTATCTATAGACCGGGATGTAAATGCTGCCATTAACATTTTGAAACGAGCAGTATAACTACCGTAAAAATTAAGGGCCCGGACGGGGCCTTCGGGGACGGGGTGCGGCAGCAGCCCGGATGAACCGAGAAGCCTCACGTTTCAACGTGGGGAGTCGTCACTTTGCATACATAAGAACACGGCGCTATTGTGAAATTATTTACAAACCCCGTTGACATCTTTTTGAACAACATCTACGATTGTTATAATACTATATACACCATGCAAATATAAGAGCGAGGCGATGATTTTACTAACCGGTTAATCAGGCTTTAAGCAAAATATCATTTTGAAAGGAGCGGACTTTATGCATTTCCCTGTGTCCGGGGTGGATGTTCTGCCCTTTATTCCGCCGCTGGTGGCGTTCCTGGTTTCCTCTTTAACGGCTTCAGCCGGGGTATCCGGTGCTTTCTTGCTGCTGCCCTTCCAGGTGAGCGTGCTGCACTACACCAGCCCCTCGGTTAGCCCCACCAATCTCATTTATAACATTATCGCCATCCCCGGCGGGCTATACCGTTACATTAAAGAGGGCCGCATGGCCTGGCCTTTGACCTGGGCAGTGGTCATCGGCACGCTGCCCGGCGTATTCTTCGGGGCTTGGATTCGCATTTTGTACCTGCCCAATCCCAAAGCCTTCAAGCTCTTTGTGGGTCTGGTGCTGCTGTACCTGGGTTACCGCCTGCTGTCGGAAGTGATGGGTTGGAACAAGCAGGTGAAAGAGCAGAACAAAATCATGCAGAAAAAGTTTGCCGAGCAGGTGGCAAAACTGAAGGAAGAAAACTCCGGCCGTATGGCTGCCGGTCTTCCGGCGGAAGCTGTTGTAAAGACCAAATCCATCTCCTGGAAGAAGATTGAATACGAATTCTGGGGCGATACCTACTCCTTTAGCACCCTGGCCATCCTCTCCCTGGCCCTGGTGGTGGGCTTAATCGGCGGCATTTACGGCATCGGCGGCGGGGCCATTATCTCCCCCTTCTGCGTAGCGGTGCTGGGCCTGCCGGTCTATACCGTGGCCGGGGCGGCCCTGGCCGGGACCTTCATAACTTCCATTGCCGGGGTTGTTTACTACCACATCCTGGCTGTGAGCAACGTAGCGGGCGGTGCTGCTGTGGCTCCGGACTGGCTGCTGGGTGCCCTCTTTGGTATCGGTGGTCTTTTGGGAACCTATGTGGGTGCCCGCATCCAGAAGTTCCTGCCGGATAAAATCATCAAGGTAATTCTCACCTGTTTAATTCTCTTCCTGGCCTTCAGCTATATCGGGCAGTATTTCTTTAAATAGGCACACGCAAATCCCGACTGTGGTACAGTTCCTCTCCGCAGAAGGGATTTCCTTTTCCAGAGCCGGCCCTGGCAGACCCCATGCTCTTTGATGAGTTACTGGTGCCGGAGTTGGTGGACAAATATTATATCTTTGCCATCGCCACTCAAAAAATGAGACTAGTTATGATTAGAGAATTGAATTGGCGATTGGGTAAACAATTAAAAAATCTTGCAAATTAAGTTTTTTCTGATATAATTAAGTTAATACTTAATTAGTTAGGCGGGGTAAAAACGGTGGAGCTTTTATCCATACTAAAAATTCTCGGAGATGAAACACGCTTTAAAATACTGCAACTGCTCTTAACCAACGATTTTTGCGTGGGGGCCCTGGCCTACCGTCTGGGAATATCCGAAGCGGCTGTTTCCCAGCATATTCAGGTTTTAAGGAAAGGAGGCCTGCTTAAGGGGGAAAAGAGGGGTTACTGGACCCATTACTCCGTGGAAAGGGGCGTTTTAGTCCAGACGGCTGAGGCCCTGCGGGATCTGGCAGCCAGACCGGCGGCCTCGGAATATGTCTGCCAGCGGGAGTCGTTATCAGGAATTAATCGAGGAGAGGAGATAAAGAAGATGTGTAAATGCAAATGTGAACACCCGGAAAAACTTCAGGGAAAATCCGGACAATGCAGCCAGCAACAAATTAAAGAATGTCACGGCGACCAGGAAAATCATTCCTGCGAGAACAAGGATAAAGAATAAGGCAAAAGTCAGAGGGCAGGCGCTTTTTCCTGCCCTTTCGTACTTTCATAATACATAGCACCGATAAAGAGGTGATTAATTGTGAGTTTTACCACGGTTTTGTTTATTGTCACCTTCCTTTTGCTGGCCCTTTCTTGGAGCAGAGATAAGCAGAAAACCAAAAAGGCCCTGAAAATTGCCTGGAAGTCCTTCAGCAACCTGCTGCCTACCATGCTGGGTATTGTCGGCATGATGGGATTGGTGCTGGCGGTTCTGCCGCCGGAGGTTATCAAAACCATCTTCAGCGACCGGAGCATCCCGGGTCTCATCCTGGTTTCCCTGGTGGGTTCCATTACCCTCATGCCTGCCTTTGTGGCCTTCCCCCTGGCGGGGTCGCTTTTGAAGGCCGGGGCCGGTGTCACCGCTGTGGCCTGCTTTATTACCACCCTGATGATGGTGGGAATCATCACCGCTCCGGCAGAAATCAAATATTTCGGCAAGCCCTTTACCCTTAGCCGGAACGTTCTGGGCTTTGGTTTTGCTCTGGTCATCGGGCTTTTGATGGGAGTGCTGGTATGATAATGCGGGTTAGAAAATATGCCCTGTTTTTACTGGTAGTCCTGCTGGATCTGGGACTTCATCTGTCCGGTAGCGGCAAAGGGGCGGTGGCGGCCCAAACGGGCTTTGACTATCTGATAGAAATGCTCCTCTTTATCCCACCCATCATGGTTTTGGTGGGTCTGCTGGATGTCTGGGTGCCCCGCCACATGGTGGAGAAAAATGTGGGCCAGGGGTCGGGGCTAAAGGGAATTCTCATTTCTATACTGGTTGGGTCGGCGGCAGCGGGGCCTCTTTATGCCGGTTTCCCGGTGGCCGATGCTATGCTGAAAAAGGGCTGCCGTTTGGCCAATGCGGTCATCTTCCTCGGCACCTGGGCCACCATTAAAATCCCCATGATTATGATGGAAGTGCGGTTTGTGGGCTGGAAGTTTGCCCTGGTGCGACTTGCCCTGACGCTTCCTGCCATTATCACCACCGGCTTTGTGGTGGAAAAATTTGTGGAAAATTCTAACCCACCGAACCGCACGGGACAACAAATTTCGGCAAAGGCTTGGGAAACAGTCTGACACGCCCAGGCTAATAGCCACCGCAGCCATTAAATTTGCGTTGTTTAAGGGGCTGAAAAGCATAAGACGAACGGCGTGCCCGTTCCAGGACAAGTCATCCTCCCAACCGGGGATGGCTTTTATTTTGAAATTACCTGGTTCCTGTATTGACACCCGGACGAGTCAGTATTAAACTATATTCAAATATAATAATATAGATTGGCAGAACAACAATTACGGGAGAGTGATAACCATGTTGCAGTCCTTTGCGGATTTGGTAGTGTACAACTGGCTGGGGTTAAAGCCCAAGACCCACCTGGCGGATTCCCTGAACTTCTTTATTTACGACACCATTAAGGTCATGCTGCTGCTGGCCACCATTATCTTTGTGGTGTCCATTATCCGCAGTTTCTTCCCGCCGGAAAAGACCAAGAAAATTTTAAGCCATAAGCGAACCTTTCTGGGCAACATCATGGCGGCCCTTTTGGGCATTGTAACCCCCTTTTGCTCATGCTCGGCGGTGCCGCTCTTTATCGGCTTTATTGAGGCCGGCGTGCCCCTGGGGGTAACCTTTTCCTTCCTTATTTCCTCGCCAATGGTCAATGAGGTGGCCCTGATCATGCTCTGGGGCCTCTTTGGCTGGAAGATTGCCATGATTTATATCGCCACCGGCCTTACGGTGGCCATCATTGCGGGGATTGTCATCGGCAAGCTGAAACTGGAACACCTGGTACAGCCCTATGTCTATGAAATTAAAATCGGCGACACCGGGGCGGCGGACGGCAAAATGTCCTGGCAGGAGCGGGCCACTTATGCTTTGAACTACACCAAACAAATCCTGAAAAAAGTGTGGATTTATGTGGTTATTGGTATTGCGGTGGGGGCCGGTATCCACGGCTATGCACCAGAAAACTTCCTGCTGCAGTACGCCGGTAAGGATAATCCCTTTGCGGTTCCCCTGGCGGTACTGATCGGGGTGCCCCTTTATTCTAACGCCGCCGGCACCATCCCCATTGTGCAGGCCCTGATGAGCAAGGGCATGGGTATCGGCACCGCCCTGGCCTTTATGATGGCGGTCACCGCCCTGTCCCTGCCGGAGATGATTATTCTTAAACAGGTGCTGAAGGTGAAGCTCATTGCCATCTTTGCGGGCATTATGGCGGTGGCCATCATCATGGTGGGTTATCTGTTTAACGCTATCATTTAACATGCGGCTGATTTGCGGAGTTTGCGGAAATCATTCGGACGGGCAGAGCATAAATGAACCGGGAATATCCCGGTTTTTGCTTTGTGAGGATAACCTGTGCAAATATGCAAGTATGGAAATTTGAAAGTTTTTGGGATATACTTATATTTAGACAGGATAAGTGCATAGGTCATGTATTTTATTGGACTAATCCAGGAAATGGTAAAAAACGATTTGACAGACATTTAATTCCGTGTCTTTTAAAGCATAGACCGATAAAGGTAAACCTATCGAAAGGTAGGGGCACAAAGCCAGGGGCCTAAGGCTTTATATGGAGCTATGGTAGCCGGTTGCCGAAGGAGATGCTTTTTTTCTATTCTATCTGTACCGATTCGGCCCGATGAGGTCATGAAGGCTTTAGAAAATGCGTTAAAGTAAACATCAGTATAAAGAAAACGCTGGATTCCGGACGTTAACCTTTTAGCAGAAACGGCTTTGGTCGCCCGTCAGGGAAATGGTAATGTTTTTCTTAAGGGTAGTATAAGGAACTGGGAAGGAATGATCAAGAGATGAAAACATTGAAATACGCAAATAGAACATACGTTCCTTCGGGGGGGGGGGGGGCATTATATGTAATTACTACCAAAATTTGGTATTAATTCATATTCCCTATTACAGTGGTTTTAGTTTTCGCGAAAACTTCCATTGTTTGCTTAGCTACCTAAATTGCATATCTAGGTTTTCCCTTCGCTCTTTTCGGGTGCTTGCGAAGGGCCTCATAAATATTTTTTTCTACACGCTTGTTTCCCTGGTATACTCCCACCAGCCTTTCCCATAAACAAAGATCATTAAAGGGCTGAACTTTTCACTAGCTGGAAAAAAATGTATGTTCCAGCAGTGTTAAATCAGCCCTTTAACTTTTAACTATTAAAATTTATTGTGGGAATAATCCGCTATCACCACGAACGGTGGAATGGGAAGGGATACGAGGGGCTGAGGGGACAAATGATACCCTGTGCTTGAAGTTCTAGAGAGACAAAACCAAACGCTTAGTAGGAGGTGATGTCCTGATGAAAAAGGAAATTACCCATAACTTCCTGGCTGCGACAGCCAGTAAAGCAGATAATGCTTATCTGGATGGAGAAATGGATAGTCCCTATGTTTTTGTAAAAAATGGGTACCTTGTTGTCCATCACAAGCCGGAGGGACCCTACCCGGTGGTGATTCCTTGCCCGGGGGCAAGACTGATTGTGAACGGCCAGGAGTGCACTCAACCCACCCCCGTGTCTATGCAAGATACGGTGTTACTAGAGGCGGTGAATGAACGAAGGGAAGGGGAATGGTCTTTAACCATTTCTTCTGATGGTTTACAAGCAATATTGCGGATTAGCCCTACGGTGATAATTCACCGGGAGGTGGCGGAACTCCCGGCTGCCAGTAAACTACAACTGGCGGTAGTGGAACGGGAAGAACGTCTTCCATCCCTTACATGGAACGAATTGTTGCAGGAGTTGTCCCGACTGGGTATTAATTATGGGGTAGATTGGGAAGCATGCTCTCGCGGTGTTACATCCTGCACTGAAGAAGAGGTGGTTATTGCCCGGGGAATCCCTGCGGAACCAGGAAAAGACGGCTGGGTGGAATTGCTTTTTCCTTACAATTCCAAGGTTCCTGTACTGGCGGAGGAAAAGGAAACGGTAGATTTCCGCAAACGGTATGTTTTTACTTCGGTAGTGGAGGGGGAAATCTTAGCTGTCAAACACTTGCCGGGGCTGGGTCGTCCTGGTACCAGCGTGAAAGGAGACGTAATTGTATCGCCGGCGCCCCGGGATTTTGCCCTTTCTGCAGGTGAAGGAGCGGTGCTCACCAGGGATGGTGAACGGGTGGTAGCGGCCCGGGCTGGACGTCCTGTAGCCTACCGTAGCCGTAACTTGGTGAGGGTAAGTGTATTACCTGAACTAGTGCATACGGGCGACGTGGATCTTGCTTCCGGAAACATTGCCTTTAGAGGTGATGTGGTAATTGCCGGTAATGTGGAAGAAGGGATGGCGGTAGAAGCGGGTGGAAATGTTAGGGTAGATGGGTTGGTCTCTGGGGCGAAAATTCAAGCAACGGAATCCATCCTGATCAGGGGAAATATCCTGGCATCGGTAGTAACCGCAGGGGGAACTCCTGCCTTTATGCAAGAAGTCCTTCCACAGGTTCATGTTTTAGCCACCGGCTTACGAGAAATGATCATGGCTATCTATCAGCTGCTTGGTCACCCGGCGTTCAAGCAAGGCGATCTTAAAGGCGGTATCGGTCCTCTGTTGAAGTTACTGTTGGAGGGGAAGTTTCGCCATCTTCCTGCTGCTGCAGAAGCTTTCAAGAAACAAGTTAAAACTCTTCCATCGGGATTAGTCGGTGAAGGCTTGGATGAGTTTATTCAGGAAGTCGAACGGGTAGTGGTTCACTCCCCTTTGGCGATACGTGACATCCAGGAGGTAGAAAAATTGGCTCAACGAGCTTTGAAATGGGAACAAGCCTTTGCGTCTCCGCCCTCTGTGGAAAGTGATGTGGTGGCTTCAAATATCCTCAACTCCACAGTTATGGCAACCGGCGATGTCAGGGTAGTGGGTAGCGGTTGTTATAATTCGCGAATTCAGGCTGGTAAAAAGGTTACTGTACACGGCGTATTTCGCGGGGGTGAGATTCAGGCTGGGGAAGATGTGCATCTGGGGGAACTAGGATCCAGAGGCGGGGCTATTACTAAGGTGGTGGCTGGGCCGAGAGCTATTGTTACCGTAAAATACGCCTTTGAGAACGCTCTGGTATTGGTGGGCGGGCGGGTTTATCGTTTTGATTAGGAAGGAAAAAGATGTCCGATTGTGGTTGGATAAAGAAGGGAATCTGAGATCCTGTGGAATTCCAGCTTGATAAATTCACGATACCCAGAAAGGAGAAATTAATGGCAAAAGATGGATAACAAGAAGTTGCGTATTGAGAAGAATATGAGTTTTATTGAAGAATCCAAGAAATCAATTACTTATCTTAAGAAGAAAGAAGAGTTCTTAAGTAGAATTTTTGAAAACAAGCAGATGCTTATAGTAGTCTGGGCGCTGGATGGTAAAGTTGTTTGGTTCAACAGATATACCCAGGCTGTAATTGGTATAGCGGTCGAGGAACAAACCGAGAGGATATATGTAAGTTCAATAATTCCCAAAGACATAATAAGCCGTATAAAAGAACATTTGGACGATATTGAAGATAGAGACATTCTTTACAAATGTGAAAATCCGATGGTTTTGAAGGACGGCAGACAAATTTATATTATGTGGTATAACAGTAATATGTGCGATGATGAAGGGAACAAGTATGTTGTTTCCACTGGTATAGACATTACAGACCTGAAGAATGCCGAAAGGAGGCTTGAAGAAGCAAATAGTAACCTTCTTGCTTTAAACGAGGAATTGATGGTTCAACAGGAAGAGCTATCTGAAATGAATGAAGAACTTATGGCCCAAGAAGAACAGTTGAGACAGAACTTAATTGAAATACAAAGGCAGCAGGATGCATTGAAAAGAAGTGAAGAACGCTACAGACTGGTAGTTGAAGGAGCAAGCGATGGACTATGGGACTGGGATTTGATAACGGATACGGCATACATATCCGAGAGATGGAAGGATGTCATTGGTTTTGATAAAGAAGTAGTAAATAACTACTGTGAAACATGGACTGAATTTATCCATCCCAGGGATGTTAAAACAGTTATCAATAATCTACATAGTCATCTTGAGAAAAAGACACCATTTTACTTATGCGAATACAGGATCAAAACAAAGGACGGTAGATATATATGGATTTTAAGCAGGGGGAAGGCATTATGGGATGAAGAGGGCAGAGCCATAAGAATAGCAGGGTCGCACACGGATATTACCGGACGGAAGCAAATGGAAAGCAAGTTAAAATACATGGCCTTCTATGACCCTTTAACCAACCTGCCGCGTCGGGATGTTTTTATGGATAGGTTCAAAGCTGCCATGGCAGATGCAAGAAGGAATGGGAAGAAACTTGCAGTGCTTTTTGTCGACCTTGATAATTTCAAAACTATCAATGACTCCTTAGGACATCATACGGGTGACAAGCTGTTGAAGAAGATTGCCAGGAAGCTGACAGCGTGTCTGCGTGAATCAGATACGGTATCCAGAGTGGGCGGTGATGAGTTTGTCATTTTACTGTCTGACATAATTAGTATTGACGATACGGATAAGGTTGCAAACAGAATATTGGAACTGTTCAACCAACCAATAAAGATCAATAATTATGAATTGTATGTCACCGGTAGCATAGGTATTGCCCTATATCCTGATCATGGAAAAAGTGAGAGAGCTATACTCAAAAATGCGGATATAGCTATGTACAAGGCCAAAGGAAAGGGGAAAAATGGTTTTCAATATTTTGACAGCATTATGAGGAGCGAGGTAGAATTTGCCAACACAATAAAAAGAGATTTAGGGTTGGCTTTGGAAAAAAATCAGTTTTTTCTGTGCTATCAGCCTCTTGTTGATGTAAGGACTGGTAAAGTAGCGAGCATGGAGGCACTATTGAGGTGGCAGCATCCTAAAAAAGGGATAATTAGCCCTTTTCACTTTATTCCTATTGCTGAAGAGACACGACAGATAATATCTATAGGTGAATGGGTGTTAAGGACAGCTTGCAGGCAAAAGAAAGAATGGCTTAATATGGGGTATTCTGGTTTCAGTGTTTCGGTGAATGTTTCAGTGCATCAGCTGCAGCAACCTGATTTCGCGAAGGTTGTGTGTGAAATACTAAACGAAATTGAACTTGACCCGAGACACCTGGAACTGGAGATTACTGAAACCGTCCTTATAAAAGCAATGGACACGGTGGTTAGAAATCTTTATCACTTGAAGGAAATTGGGGTCAAAATAATAATAGATGATTTCGGAACGGAAAACAGTTCTTTCAGATACATGCAAAAATTTAACTTTGATGGTTTAAAAATTGACAAGTCGTTTGTGAGTGAGATAAAGGTAGATGTAAATAAGGCTATTGTTGATGCGATTATTTTATTGGGACACAGGATGGAACTCGGCGTAACTGCTGAAGGTGTGGAAACAAAAGAGCAGCTTGATTGTCTTGTAAAGTGTGGGTGCGATAAAGTTCAAGGTTATTATTTCAGCAAACCGTTGCCTCCGGACGAAGCTATTCGAATGGTTCAGAAATCGGTCTGACCCTTTCATTATTGGTTGTGCCTTATAGGCATGGCCTCATAGCTCCTGCAATGTAAACCTGATTAACTAAAAAGGTTGACAATATTTTTTTCTGTGGATATTATAGTTAATTAAGATCGACAAAAAAAGGGAAGGGTATATGAGCAAAATTTTGCAACATATCAAGAATAAACTGCTAAATGGGAAGTTGATTGACTTTGAAGAAGCGCTGGAACTGTCTGAGGATAGGCTTGAAAATGAGGAATTATTTAACCTGGCAGATGAGATATGCAAAAAATATATGGGGAATAAGGTTGACCTGTGCTCCATCATCAATGCAAAGTCGGGAAAATGTTCTGAGAACTGCAAATACTGTGCCCAGTCCGGGCATTACAACACCGGGGTTCCCAGTTATCCGCTCATCGATATCCAGGAAGTGTTGGCCTTAGCAAAAGAGAACGAAAAAAACGGCGTTCACAGGTTTTCAATTGTAACCAGTGGAGGAAGCCTGACCAACAATGATTTTGAAAAAGTTCTAGAAATGATTGAAGCCTTGCGGGCGGAGACAACTTTAAAGCTGTGTGCGTCTCTTGGCAGTATCTCCTTTGACCGGGCATTACGTCTAAAAGAAGCAGGTCTTTCATTATACCACCACAATATTGAAACCTGCAAGGAATACTATGCAAACATCTGCGACACCCATACCTATGATGACAGAATACATACCATTAAAAATGCAAAAAAGGCAGGGCTTGAAGTGTGCTGCGGCGGTATCATCGGAATGGGCGAAAGTATGGAACAAAGGATCAAAATGGCCTTTGAAATCAGGGAGCTGGGTATTACATCGATTCCCATCAATATCCTGAATCCCATTAAAGGGACACCCCTGGAACAGGTCGAGAAAATTGAACCGCTGGAAATAATAAAGACTATTTCAATGTTCCGGTTAATTATACCCTATGCTTCCATCAGGTATGCCGGTGGGAGAAACGCATTGGGAGAACTCCAGCAAAAGGGTTTTATGGCCGGCATCAATGCGGTGATGGTTGGGAACTACCTGACAACGGTAGGGAATACAATTGCAGATGACGTGAAAATGATACAGGAAATTGGTTTGGAGGTATAGCCTTGGCAAGGGAAATATTTGTACTAGGGACAGATACAGATGTCGGCAAGACCGTGATATCGGCAGGCATTATGTACAGGCTTCTGTTAAAAGGGTATAAGGCCTGCTATTTCAAGCCTGTTTCCAGTGGTGGAGCAGACATTGGGAGAGACTTCTATTCCTATGATGTATCCTTTGTCAAAAACGTTTCGGGATTCCATGAAGTGGAAGACAGGATAAATCCTTTTCGATTTAAAACGCCGGTTTCACCTCACCTGGCGTCATCTCTTGAAAACAAGAAAATAAACATCAACGTAATATTGGATACGTACAAAGAATTAAAAAAGAAATACGATTTCATCCTGGTAGAAGGATGTGGAGGGCTTGCCGTCCCCTTGACAGATGAAGGATACATGCAGTACCAGCTGATCAAGGAGCTTGGCCTGGGGTGTGTTTTGGTTTCGAAGACGACTCTGGGCACCATCAACCATACACTTTTGACACTGAAGTTTGCTGAAAACATTGGCATAAAGATCGAAGGCATACTTTTTAACGGCTACAATGGAAGCCGCATGGAGGACGACAATATCAAAACAATAGGGAAGCTGGCGGATATTCCTGTCCTCGGCGTCATACCCAGAATAGTAGGAATTAATGTTGAAAACCTGCAAACAGGCAATTTGAAAGCTGCTTTTGAGGAATCAACATGTATTGAGGATTTAATTGCCGGAACGAGGATTGAAAGCAAATGTACAATTTTGCGGAAGCTTTGGAATCGATAAAGAAAAAAGGTCTTTATCGAGAAATGTTTTATCTTGATGCTGCGCAGGGACCGCATACGCTGGTTGATGGCAAAAAGATGCTTCTGCTGTCATCGAACAACTATTTGGGTTTATGTAACGATGATCGGCTTAAGGAAGCGGCCATTGCAACCATAAGAGAGTTCGGAGTGGGAGCGGGCGGCTCAAGACTTACCACAGGAAGCTACAAGCTGCATAGAGAACTGGAAGAAAGGCTTGCCCGATTTAAGGGAACGGAAGCCTGTCTGGTTTTCAGCACTGGATATGCAGCAAATTTAGGAACAATTGCGGGTCTTACGGACAAGGAATGGGTCGTCTTTTGCGACCGGCTGAACCATGCAAGCATCATTGACGGCTGCCGCTTAAGCGGAGCAAAGCTTGTAATATACAAGCATTGTGACATGAGCGATCTTGAGAATAAGATTAAAAGGTATCACACAGGTAAAGGCTTGATCGTGAGCGACGGGGTGTTCAGCATGGACGGAGATATAGCGCCCCTTGCTGAAATTGTAAAACTGGCGAAAAAATACTCGCTAATGACCATGGTTGACGATGCCCACGCTACAGGTGTTTTAGGACCGAACGGGGGAGGCACCGTCGATTATTTTGGCTTAGAAGACGAAGTAGATATTCAAATGGGTACCTTGAGCAAGGCTTTCGCAAGCGAAGGAGGATATATCGCCGGGAAGCAGATCTTGATAGACTACCTGAGACACAAGGCAAAAAGTTTTATCTACTCGACGGCCCTGGCGCCGCATAATATAGCCGTTTCGTTAAAAGCACTGGAGCTCATTCAAAAAGAGCCTGAAAGAAGAAAAAGCCTGCTCGAGAAATCTCGCTGGTTCAGAGGCGAATTGGTTAAAAATGGTTTTGATGTACCAATGAACAACACACCGATTATACCGTTAATGGTTGGAGAAGCAGACAAGGCGGTTACATTCAGCAGGATCCTATATGATGAGGGAGTCTATGTTCCTGCGATCAGGCCGCCGACGGTTCCCAATGGATCCAGCCGGCTGCGTTTTTCCATCATGGCGACTCATACCGATGAGGATTTGGCGATGGCACTCCAAAAGAGTATCGTTATTGGAAAAGAACTGGGTTTGATTTGAATTTTTAGCGTGGGAGTAGACTATAAAATTGGAAAAACAAAAATTAATCCTGCTACCCGGATGGGGTATGGATGCAAAGGTGTGGAGCCCGGTCACAGAGGTTTTATCGGAATATTTTGTTCTTATTTATTGTGACTGGTACCGGGTGAAGTCAGTTGAAGAGTATAACGCGCGGGTTTCCAGTGTAATCGATAAAAACGTTGACGGGTGTTTTTCACTGCTTGGGTGGTCTTTAGGCAGTCTATTGGCCATTGAAGCCGCCTGCCTGTACAAGGATAGGATAAATCAGTTAATACTGGTCAGTGGAACCAGCCGGTTTACCAGGGATAAAAAAAGCGGCTATAGGTGCGGTTGGCCGCAGAATGTTGTTGAAAAGATGAAATCTGCGCTGCTCCATGATCAACAAAAAACACTCGATTCCTTCTGTGTTTCCATGTTTTCAGAAGAAGAAATACAACAGGGGTGGCCTGAGACGTTCGCGGGAAAACCTGACCGGAACAGAGGAACGTATGAAACACAGGAACTGTTGGCAGGGCTGGATTTTTTAATTCAAGCTGACTACAGGGAAAAGCTGAATGAAATCGAAGCGCCTGTGCTGATGATCCATGGCGAAAAAGACACCATCTGTCCTGTTTCCGCATCAGAATATATTTCGTCCCAATTGAAGGGGGATGTCTTCCTCAAGATCATGAAAGGGGTTGGACATATTCCTTTCCATACGGGAATGGAAGAATTTAATGGTCTTTTAAAGGGGTTTATTACAAGAGGAAAAACATGATAGACAAGAACATCCTTAAAAAAAACTTCAGCAGGAATGCTGTCAACTATGACACATACGCAACCGTTCAAAGGAAGATGGCCCATGAGTTGTTAAAGACAATTTCTCTTGAACGCAAGGACATTCATGACAGCATTGACATTCTGGATATTGGATGTGGTACAGGATACTTCACAGAACAACTGGTACGTTGCTATCCAAATGCCAACATAACGGCTGTGGATATTGCACCGGGGATGATTGAATACGCCAGGAAAAAGTTTAAAAGTAAAAAAATTGAATTTTTATGCGCTGATATTGAAGAAGCAGAAATGAACAGGAAATATGACCTGATTGTTTCCAATGCCACTTTTCAATGGTTCAACCAATTGGAACAGACCATCATAAAGCTTGACGCTATGTTGAAGAACAATGGAATGCTTGCCTTCTCAACCTTCGGACCTATGACCTTTTGTGAGCTGCACCGATCCTATAAAATGGCCGGAGACAAACTAAATTTTGAGACCGGGCCATTGCCGGTACAGAAATTTCTTAGCTGCGAAGAACTTTTGGGTATTTGCCGGAAGAACCTGGTAGACACAAGCCCTTCGTCGTATAAGGTTGCCAGTTTAGAAAAACACGAATATGAATACTTCGATACAGTAAGGGATTTTTTAATATCTGTCAAAAAAATCGGCGCAAACAACAGCAACTGTGACCGTAGAACCAATCCAGCGCTGATAAAAGAAATGATAAAGATATACGAAACCGCATTTACAGAGGGCAACAGGATTAAAGTGACTTACCATTGCATTTTTTTGAAGGTAGAAAAACGGAAAACAACTCCGGTATAAGGAGAAGCCAATGAATTTACATGATTTGCAAAAGAAAGATTTAAACTACATCTGGCACCCATGTTCCCAGATGAAAGACTATGAAGATTTGCCGCCCATTGTTGTGGAGAGAGGAGAGGGTGCCTATCTCTTTGATGTTTCAGGTAACCGATATCTGGACGCAATTTCTTCATGGTGGGTAAATCTCTTCGGCCATTGTAATAACAGGATTAACAATGCCGTCAAAAAGCAGCTTGATCAATTGGAGCACGTTATATTTGCGAATTTTTCCCACAGACCGGCCATCGAACTTGCGGAGAAAATTGTTGAAATAACTCCCGATGGATTGAACAAAGTATTTTTTGCCGATAACGGTTCTTCGGCGGTTGAAGTTGCCTTAAAGCTGAGTTTCCAATACCACCAGCAAACAGGAAGCTGCCAAAAGAAAAGATTTATTGCTGTTTCAGACGCCTACCATGGTGAAACGCTCGGAGCTTTATCTGTTGGAGACATAGACCTTTACAGCAAAATATATAAGCCCTTGCTATTGGATACAATCAAAGTACCCGGTCCCGACTGTTACCGTTGTATCTATGGCAAAGAACGTCAATACTGCCAGACCGAATGTTTTAATCAGATGGAAAATGTTATCGAGAAAAAGCATGATGAGGTCTGTGCAGTAATTATTGAGCCAATGGTACAGGCGGCAGCAGGAATGAAAATGTACCCTGCACAATACCTGACAAAATTGAGAGAAATCTGTTCTCAATATAATATCCATCTTATCGCGGATGAAATCGCTGTGGGGTTCGGCCGAACCGGAAAGATGTTTGCCTGTGAGCATGCAAACATTTCTCCTGACATCATCTGCCTGTCAAAAGGACTTACAGCAGGCTACCTTCCCCTTTCGCTGGTGGTTGTAACTGATAATATTTATAATGCCTTTTATAGTGAGTACACGGAACAAAAAGCCTTTCTGCACAGCCACAGCTATACCGGAAACCCTTTGGCATGTTCTGCGGCTCTGGAATCTTTAAACATTTTCAAAGAAGACAATGTTTTAGAGCGAAATAAATCAAAGGCTGAAAAAATTAACAAGATAACAAAAAGCTTGGCGAACAAACATCCATATATCGGAGAGTTCAGACAGATAGGTATGATAGGCGCTTTGGAGCTTGTTGAAAATAAAGCCACCAAGCAAGCCTTTGCTTGGGAAAAACGGGTGGGGTACAATATCTACAAATTAGCTTTAAAAGAGGGTTTGCTTTTAAGACCCTTAGGCAATGTTTTATACTTTATGCCTCCTTATATTGTCGAAGAAAAAGATATTGAATGGATGGTGACAACGGCTTTTAAAGCAATTAACAAATATTTCGGAATAGATTAAGGTGTTATTTTTTTAGGCTGCGTCTGGATCATAGGCTGACTGCAGTGAATTAACCTCAATTTGGGGTTAGGTTTTCAGAAGTCGGTGGTTTTTACAGTAGAATCATTCCTTAAATATCCTGAAGGGCCGGTTCTTGTTTACCGGCCCTTCAGCATGCCCATATACTTTTTTGCTCCGGCATGCATAAATGGCAGTATAAGAGTAAGAATAAATATTCAGCAAAGGCGATACGAAACTTTTAGACCAGATACATTATCGCCGCTGCTCTCTGTAAAGGCGGTTTTCTAAAATCCGCTGGATATTCGCAGCCGGCATAATGGTGGCTGAAGAAAATCCAGGTCAGGCTCAGGGGAAGTGGAACCAATGCGGGAGGAAGGAAAAATTTCGGCCTACCAGGCTATGGTTTATCAAGTGAGCATTGTTTTGGCCACAGCCATCTTATTCGTCCCGGCTATTACAACAAAGCATGCAAAGCAGGATGCCTGGCTATCCGTAATCATTGCCTGTATTTTTGGCTGTCTTCAGGTTTGTACAGCCGTCAGCCTGGCCCGGCGCTTCCCGAATGCGTCGGTTGTGCAGTATGCACCACTCATTCTCGGTAAGGTGCCGGGCAAGGTGGTGGGATTTGTTTATCTCTTCTATTTCTTCTACGTTGGTTATTTCATATTGCAGGAATTTGCCGCCCTGATGTGCTCCTCCTATATGCTGCGTACGCCTTCTGTTGTTTTTATGCTTGTTCTTTCTCTGCTTGCTGCTTACGCGGCTTATGGCGGGCTTGAGGTGATCTGCCGGACGAGCTCTATTGTTTTGACGGTTGTAGTGGCAACGCTGGTATTAACAGCTGCCTTAATTGTCAAAGACATTAAAATATGGCGCTTCCTACCTGTTCTGGAGAACGGGTTTAACCCAGTATTGCTGGGAGCAATTTCGCCCGGCGGATGGTTTGGAGAAACCGCCGTGATCCTGATGCTCTACCCGTTTATAAATAATAAAGAAAAAGTGGTTAAGACCAGCTTCCTGGCCATCCTAATCCTTTTTATAACCATGGAGGTGGTAGTTACCGGAGCAATTGGATTACTCGGCCCGACGGAAACAGCCTCTTTTCTTTTTCCCACCTTCAATATGGCCCGTCGAATTAAATTAGAGGCGCTGCCGTTTTTGGAACGGCTGGATGCTTTTTTCATGATGGTCTGGGTGGCGGCTATGCTGATTAAGTTAACCACTTTCTTTTTTGCCGGGGTGCTTGCCCTGTCGCAGTGGCTCAACGTCAAAGACTATCGCCCGTTAATTTTACCCTCCATGGCCATAATGATAGCGCTGGCGGTACAGGCCTGGAAGAATATTACCGAGTTATTTGCTTTTTCCGGAGAAGTATTCCCCTTAACCATTATTTTTGTCAATTTTATAATTACCGGTTTTCTTTTAATCATCGCCGGTATTCGCAATATTTCCACCGGGAATACATGACCATTACTTGCGGCGCTATAAAAAAGGAAGGTGTTCTTTCTGTGCGAAAGCGTATTGTAAAAAAGCTGCACCATTTGATCCGGAATTATGCATGTAAGACCGCAGGAAAAAACATCTGCCCGGATGACATGGACTGGGTTCAGCAAACTACTGTGGAAAAGTACGATCTGGAGCGTATTCCCATCGAGGCGGACCTGGCGGCCAATATTAAGCGTCTGAAGGGAATATACGGTGTTTGTCCGGATTTCATTATCCGACAGTTTGAAATAGGAGGCGGCATCACGAAAGCGGCGGTAATTTTCCTGGAGGGTATGGTAGAACGGGTACTTTTAAGCGAAAACCTGCTCAAACCGTTAATGATCCATTACAGGCCACTTAAACCGGTGCAGGGTTCCTTCCTGGAGCAAATTTTACGTGTGGTCCTTCCCGTGGACGTGGTCAGAAAGTGCGTTAACCTGCACGACGTAATCGATCATGTTATGGAAGGCTCTGTTGTTCTTTTGGTGGACGGCGAACCAAGGGGCCTGGCGCTGGAGGCCGCCGGGTTTAAAACCCGTGCTCCGGAAGAACCGATAACAGAAGCGGTGGTACGGGGGGCCCGGGAGGGATTTACCGAAGCTTTACATATCAATATTACCCTTCTGCGACGGCGGCTCAAGACGCCAAACCTGGTACTGGAAAGAATGGTCCTCGGCCGGATCAGCCACACGCAGGTTGTGGTGGGATACGTTAGGGGCCTGGCTGCGCCGGAACTGGTTGCCGAAGTCAGGGAGAGGCTTCAGCGTATCGATATCGACGGTATTCTCGAATCAAACTACCTGGAGGAAATGCTGCGGGATCATCCACTTTCCTTTTTCCCGCAGGCCATTACTACCGAACGGCCGGACCGGGTGGCAGCCAACCTGCTTGAAGGACGGGTAGCCATACTCACTGAAAACACACCTCATGCCCTCATTTTACCAGGTGAATTTGTAGCCCACATGCAGAGCCCGGAGGATTTTTACCACCACTTTGTCTTGGGCGTTTTCATTCGCCTTTTGCGCTGGAGCGCTTTCGCAGTTTCCCTTCTCCTCCCGTCCATTTATGTGGCTGTGACCACCTTCCATCAGGAAATGATTCCCACCAGGCTTCTTTTAAGCATCGTTGCCGCACGTGAGGGAGTACCTTTCCCTGCCGTGGTGGAAGCATTATTAATGGAAATTGCCTTCGAGATTTTAAGGGAGGCCGGTGTGCGTCTGCCCCGGACGGTAGGTCAAGCAGTAAGCATTGTCGGGGCGCTGGTAATCGGTGAAGCAGCGGTAATGGCAGGTGTAGTATCGCCGCTGATGGTAATTGTGGTGGCCTTAACGGGGATTTCCTCCTTTCTCTCACCTTCCTTTGATCTGGCCATTTCCATCCGCATTTTGCGCTTTACAATGATGATCCTGGCCGGTTTGCTGGGCCTTTTCGGCGTGGCTGCAGGAGTGCTTGCCATCTTGATCCATCTCGCCGGTATGCGTTCCTTTGGAGTGCCGTACCTGGCCGGATTAACCCCTTTTTACTCTGACGACTGGAAAGATGTTTTTATCAGAGCGCCGATATGGATGATGCGCAGGCGTCCCGCAGAACTTTCCAAAAGCAACCGGAAACGGCAGGCGCCCGGTCTAAAGCCGGAACCGCCAGACCGGCGCCCTCAGGGGGGAAGATCTTGAAACGCCGCATCAGGTTGATTATACTGGTTTTACTTATTTGCTTAATCGCCGGCTGCTGGGACATGCGGGAAGTAGAGGTTCTCGGTTATGTTATGGCTATGGCCATCGATAGGGATCCTCAGGAGCAAATTCGGATCATTGCTCAGGTGCCCAATCCGCGTGTGCTCGGAGGTGGAGAGCGGGGAGGAGTTACACCCGGGGCCAGTATTGCTGCCAAGCCTTACCGCAACTATGAGGGAACCGGCCCCACCGTTTTTGACGCGCTGCGGGAGATTTCCCATGAATCATCCCGGCGGCTGTTTTTTGCCCAGAATCGTACCCTTATCTTCAGTGAAGCAATGGCTGAAAAAGGTATAAATGATGTACTGGACTTTTTAAAACGCAGTGTAGAGATCCGGCGTGGTTTAACAATGGTCTTCGTTGCCCGCGGAGAACCGGCCAAAATACTCGATACTCCTAACCCCCATGATATTTTACCGGCGCTCCGTATAGATGACATCGTGCGCTGGCGGGGACAAACTTCCAGGTTTGCACCTGTTCCTCTATCCCGGTTTTTGGAAGCTTTGAGCATGGAAGGACAGGAACCTTATGCAGGTGTAATTGAAGTGGTTTCTAACCCTACGGCACAAGTCAAGGAGGGTGAAAAGGCAGCTCCCGAACCGTCCTCAACCATCCGGCTTACCGGGGCCGCCCTCTTCCGCAATGACCGTATGGCGGGGTTTCTTGATGAAACCGAAACTCGCGGACTTTTATGGGTACTCAACGAGGTGAGAGGAGGGCAAATTGTTTTCCCTTGCCCCGGCCAGGAGGGGAAAAAGGTTACCGTAGAAATTATGCATGCCAATGCTAAGATTGAACCGGAAATTACAGAAGATGGAATTATTATGACGGTAAAAATCCGGGAAGAAGGTAACCTTGTTGAAGTGGAAGGACCCCTTGATGTCTCTAAACCGGAGGTAATTAAAGAACTGGACCGTTTGCACGCTGCAGCTATCGGCAATGAAGTAATGGCTGCCGTGTATAAAGCACAGGAATTGGGCTCCGACGCCTTTGGTTTCGGAGAAGCGTTCCGACGTAAATTCCCCCGGGAATGGAAGAAAATTAAGAAAGATTGGCCGGAAATTTTTCCGGGCATTAAGGTACGCGTCCAGGTAGCTGCCCACATTCGACGCATCGGGATGATCGGCCCACCACCGCTTTTGGTTCATTAAATAATTGCAATTAAAACTCAAACCCTTTGAGACAGGATGGTTGAGTATGCTGTTAAATGTTTTGCTGATTTTAACCGGCTTTGCGGTTATCGTCGCCATAGAGCTACCCAGGTTAATTAAACAAAAAATTTACCGCGAAATGGTAATTTTCTTTGTTTTGATTGCCCTTGGAATCACTTTAAGTCTGGGTCAAGTTTTGCAACTGCCCATACCGAATGTTACAAAGGGCATTGAAACCGTTACCCGCCCAATATTTAAGACTATAGAAAGAATTCTTTCGCCTTAGAATCAAGGGGACGGTTCTCTTGGAATCAAGGGGACGGTTCTCTTGAGTCTTGCGCTCCACGGGAATCAAGGGGACGGTTCTCTTGAGTCTTGCGCTCCACGAATCGGCATTACTCTGGCCCTATCAAGAAATCAGCGGCGGCAGGGATTCCGGCATAGTCACCCTCCCGGAACTCGCTGAAGAATCTAAATTCTGCGGCCAGTTGCTACCGCTACGAATTAGGCTGCAGGGCGCAGAACTGCCCTGATCGCCAGTTGCCGTACAGTGGAGACAAAAACCGAAACAAACGCTGCCGTAAGAAAATATAATAATATTAGATACCTTAGAAGCCTCGGAAGAAAATAATCTCTTTCCGGGGCTTTGTGCATGCCTGTATCGGGTAGGATATTAAGTAATGATTGAGAATCTGGTATAATGTGAACCAGAAAGAGCGCAGGTTGTATGAGCTTCGGGAAAAGGCTGGAGTTTTCGTACAAACTCGGTGAATTCTACATAAAGACATGTGTGAAGCAACATTTTAATTTTTAGTAATGGGCCTTCATAACCTGTTTTTATTTCTAAGCAACATCATCAAACAGTAGGTAATCAGTGCTATCAACAATTGGTTTTCCACAGCCTGTTGGCTTAAACCAGTGTTTATTTAACTTGGTATAAACTGTAAGCGTTTTTGCTCATTTATAGATGATTTATCAATGTTCGGCAGTATTGTCACAAAATTGGCCGGGTTTCGTCTTACTCCTTGAATTAATGAAATTTTAAGCCGGAGAAACAATAATGAGCGCTGTCAACAAGCAATCACTGGAAGAAATAGAGATCACCCGGGGAATGGCCATTCTTGCCGTTCTGTTCATCCATATTACCGGGCTGCCGGTGCGGGCGCTGGAACCGGGGATATCTTCCTACATATTTTATACGTTGGTAAACCGGGGCATGCAGTTTGCCGTGCCTTTGTTCCTGATGATCAGCGCGCTGGTGCTGGCCTACCGCACCGGTTTGGCGGCAGAGATCAACCTGCCTGAGTTTTACCGCAAGCGGTGGCGGCGGGCGGTAGTCCCCTTTCTTGTCTGGACCACCCTTTACCTGGCCCTGCGTTTCTTGATCCTCCATGATATCCCTTATATCTCCCTGAAGCAGGGGTTGTTGTGGTACGGGTTTGGCAAGGGCTTCTTCCACCTGTATTTTTTATCGGTGGTCATACAGTTTTACCTGCTGTTCCCGGTGATTCACAAGTGGTGGAGGATCTGCCGGCCTGGTTTTATAACGGCTGTTTTGCTCTTCGGGACCGCCCAGGCGGCCTTTTACTGGGTGAACCGGCTGTACATATATCAGCACTTCAATTACACTGGTTCTCTCGTTTTCAGCTATATTTTTCCCATTGGCATCGGGCTGTGGATGGGATACAACACCGGGTACTGGGTTCCCTGGTGGAAGAAATATAGGACCGTTTTTGTTGCCTTGGCGGCGGCAGCGGGTATATTTTATCTTAACCGTCATTTTGCCATCCTGGACAAGATCAAGATCAGCACCTTTTACTTCCAAATGGCCTGGACCCTTTATGTCACCGCGCTGGGAATTTGCGTGATTTTCCTGGCCAGGTGGCTGGCGGCCAGACAGGGTTCGCCGGGCGCTTTGCTAGCGGGATTCTTTTTGAAAACCGGGCAGTTCTCCTATGGCATTTATTTAATCCACCCCTTTTTCCTGCTGGTGTGGCAGAAGATTTTTGTTGCGGAAAGCACAACGGCCATGCACCTGTCGGTCTGGGGAGGCTTTTTCATCATCCTGGGGCTCTCCTGTTTAACAACGTACCTTTTGGAGAGGACTGTTCTGGCCAGACCGCTTTTTGGTGTAACTCCTAAAAAATAGTTGTATAATGATGCATGAGCAGGTTTGTTTGAAACTCAAAAACAGAACAGGAGTCAGAGAGCATGAAAAGTGTTATCCTCAAGAAAATGACCGCCTTGGTATTATTTTTCTGGCTGGTCAGTATGCCCGCCACCCTGGCGGAAGCGGCAAACAAGGCGCTGATTCTTAACTACCACCACCTGGACCCCAATCCCAGAACCAGTTCCACCATTTCACCCCGCTTGTTTGCGGAGCACATGAAGTATTTAAAGGATCACGGCTACCATGTGATCAGCCTGCAGCAGTTAAAAAATTATTTGCTGGCTCCCCGGACAAAAGGAGCGGGAAACGGGCATCATGGAAACATCGCCTTGCCGGACCGGGCGGTGGTCATTACCTTTGACGACGGGTATGCCTCCTTTTACGAGTATGCCTACCCGGTACTGAAGGAATACGGCTTTCCTTCCACCATGTTTACCATCGTGGGCAAGGTGAGCAATTCTCCCAACGAGATTCCCAAATTGACCTGGCAGCAGGTGAAGGAACTGGCGGCCACGGGTCTGGTGGATTTTCAATCCCATACCTATGACATGCACTACCTGGTGGGTAAAAAATCCGCTTTGATTGCGGAACATCCCCAGAAGGTACAAAAGGATTTACACATGTCCCGGGATGTGCTGTCCTTTCACACCGGGCGTTTTGTGGATGCCATTGCGTACCCCTTTGGCCACTATAACCCTTCTCTCATTCATATTGCCAGGCAGGAGGGCTTTAAATTAGGGTTTACCCTGAACCAGGGCGCGGTGCAAAAGGGGATGAACCCGATGCAGCTCCCCAGGGTGGCGGTGGGCGATGAGAAGTTCACTGTGGCGGAATTTGAGAAAACGCTGCTCCGTTATTTGGCCCAGTGAATCAGGGGGACGGTTCTCTTGAGTCTCTCAGGTTCAGGGTGAGTGATTATTTTGCTGCCTAAAAGAGGGTGTGTTAATACTCCATGATTCGGTTTAAGCGCTACTGTTGGTTAGGCGCCGCTATTCTTCTGGCAGGACTTTTCTGGTTATTTCTTCCGGACAGCGTTAAAACAACTGACAAGCCGGTCCCCCTTAAACAAAGCAAGTTAAAGGACGCTTACGACATCGTGGTGGTGGGGGGAGATCCCGAGGGAATTGCGGCGGCTGTTGCCGCCGCCCGCAGCGGCCAAAAAACCCTGCTGGTGGACACCCGCCCGGTCCTCGGGGGATTGATGACCCGGGGCTGGCTGAATAGTATTGACATGAACTACGGGCCGGGGAAAGAAATTCTGAACAAGGGAATATTCCAGGAGTTTTTTCAGGAAATTGAAGGAGATTCCTTTGATGTGGCAACCGCCGCCAATGTATTCCACCGTATGGTCAATCAAGAAGAGGATTTAGATGTCTTATCTTCTGTTGAAGCTGTTTTTCCCATTGTCAACGGCACTGTGAAACCCTTGATACAGCCGGGCCAGTCGGCGGTTACAGATGAAATGGCCGGGGATTATATAATGCCGCCGGACCAAAAACCGGTTACGGTGAAACAAGAAAGAGATACCGGAAAGGGAATCCGTCAACCCGCCGTCAACGGCGTTCAGGTGGTCCTGCAAGGACAGGGCGTAAGAAATATTTTGGCCGGACGGGTCATCGATGCCACCCAGGATGCGGACATCGCGGCGGCTGCCGGGGTGCCTTTTACCTACGGGCAGGAAGATTTCGGCAACCGGGGCCGGGTGATGGCCGTCACGCTGGTTTTCAAGTTGGAAGGCATCAGCAAAGCCGACTGGGCGAAGATGATGCTTTACTTGAATGTTAACCGGCTGAAGGCAGCGGTTGGCTCCGGGGACAGCGGGGAACGCCACAGCGGCGCCAATTGGCGCAGCGCCTGGGGTTTTGACTATATCATGAAGGATTATAAATCCCGCATCCCGCAAGTGGCCATGCGGGGACTCAATGTGGGGCGGCAGCGGGACGACAGTGTTTTAATTAATGCCCTGCAGGTCTACGGCATTGACGGGCTGAAATATCAAGACAGGCGGCAGGCCGCGGAACTGGCCCGGCAGGAGTTGCCGCATATCGTCCGGTATATCAAAGAACATGTCCCGGGGTTCCGCAACGCCAGGTTGGCCGGCGCCGCGCCGGAGCTGTACGTGCGGGAAACCCGGCATATGCAGGGGCTGTACCGGTTAACGGTGGATGATGTTCTGGAAAACAGGGATTTTCCCGACCGCATTGCCTTCGGCTCCTATCCCATTGATATCCAGGCCACCGACCCTCATTTCAGAGGAACCGTCGTCGGTGCGCCTGCCCAGTATGCCGTCCCCTTCAGGTGCATCGTGCCCCAGCGGGTGGAAAACCTGCTGGTGGTGGGGCGTTCCGCCGGTTTTGATTCCCTGGCCCACGGCAGCGCCAGGGTGATTCCCGTGGGGATGGCCACCGGGCAGGCCGCCGGCGTGGCAGCGGCCCTGAGTCTGGAGACCGGCACGTCTTTCCGTGCCATGGCGCAGGATGCCGGGTTGATGGGGCAACTGCAGCGGCGGCTGGCGGGCCAGGGGGTTGACTTGCAGCCTATCCGTGTGCCGCCTCCCCCCGAAACCCGTCACTGGGCCTATGAGGGACTGAAATTTATGCGCCGCTACGGCCTGGCTGCCGGCGGTTACAGCAACAACTATCGGTTGGATGAAGACATGCCGGAAGCCCAATTCATCAACGGGTTCAATGTACTGAAACTGGCCGGCCTGGAGGTGAAGGAGCGGCCGGTTCTCTATGCCGAGGGAAACCAGCTGACCCTGGAGGATGTGGCGTACATGTTTGCCCGTTACGCAGGCTATGACTACAACAAGAAGCAGGCCTATGATCACTTTGCGAAGCTGGGCTTCTGGGACCCCAGGGTGGTGGAGCATGTAAGAGAAAACAGGGGGGTTGTGACCGTTGGGGCGGGTTACATGCTGTTAAAGGATTTCACCCGCTGGCTGGCGGCCCGTCCCCCGGCAGAAAAGCGGTAACCGGCGGGTAGGGCGCTGTCCTGAAAAATATGTGTTACAATATATGCAAACTCAGTTTTTTGCGGGAAAAGGGTTTGTCAAGGGAGAGACCGGGATGAAATTGGAAGTTTTGGGTAAAAGAGAAAAAGGAAAACAATGAGGCCCTTCTGGAGCAATTGCGCGAACAAATAACAAGGCTCGGTTACATATCAGGAGGATATTTGAGATGAGTAACAGGAAAAATGACGCTGACCGGCAATCTTTCGCCCGGTTGTCGGGATCGATTTGGGGACAACCAATTCGGCGGTGGCCTGCATACACCGCGGTAAGCCTGAGATCATTCCGTCCCCGCAGGGCAAGCGCATTATTCCGTCAGTTGTGCTACTCGATCCGGCAGGCAAGGTTGTTGTGGGGGAAGAGGCCCGGGCTGCCTTGATTGCCATGCCTGACCGCACGGTTGCGGCCGTGAAGAGGAAAATGGGTTCCCAGGAACCCATCCCCATTGGAGGGCAAGCTTTACTGCCCCAGGAAATATCCGCCTTGATTTTAAAGGAACTGAAAAGTTATGTTGACGCCAGGTTTGGCGAGGGGGAAAAAGAGGCGGTTATCACAGTGCCGGCTTATTTTACCGACGAACAGCGCCGTGCCACCAAACAAGCAGGGGAACTGGCAGGTTTTGTGGTGGAACGGATCATTAATGAACCCACCGCCGCCAGTTGGTTGACCTGATAGACAGTTTCTTGCTTGAAACAATGGCCTGTGCAGCGGGTGTTGGAGGATGCAGCCCTTAAACCGCAGGACATCGATGAAATCCTGTTGGTGGGAGGATCGACAAGGATTCCCCGGGTGCGCCAGTTAAACCGAGATTTTTTCGGGAAGGAACCCCGCACGGATGTGCATCCCGACGAGCAGTGGCGCTGGGCGCTGCTGTCCAGGCGGGCCTTAAGTCCGGCGCGTTATCCGACAGCGGCATGGTGGCCACCGATGTGGCTCCTTTTTCCATGGGCATTGCAGTCTTAAAGGAATGGAAGGGCGTGGCCATGCGGCCGGGCGGCTTCCATGCCATTATTCCGCGCAACACCACCATACCGGTGACCCGAACAGAACAATTTTACACCACGGCAGACGGGCAAACAGCCGCCTCCATTGAAATTTACCAGGGAGAGCATGAGTGGGTAAAACACAATCACCGGCTGGGCAAATTTCTGTTGGACGGCATTCCCCCCAACAAAGCAGGGGCGGAAGCTGTTGAAGTGACGTACCGCTACAATTTAAACGGCATTCTTGAAGTGACGGCCAGGTGTGTGTCAACCGGCAAAGAAATGACGGTTACGGTGCAGGATGCTTTGGAGCGCCATTCACAGGAGGCCTTTCAGGAAAGTGTAAAGAGGTTGGAGGCACTTTTTGTCGGCGCCGCCGGGGATGAATCGGCAGACGAACTGTTCGATGAGGGCTGGGAACTCTTTGACGAAGGGCCGGATCAGGAAGATGACGACGGTGTGGGTGATGATGAAGAGTTTTCGGCCGCAGTATTACATGAGGAGGCCTCCTCTTTGCGGCGCCGCGCCGAGAAATTGCTGGCGACCCTCAGCGGGGCGGACCGGTCAAAGGTGGAAGAGATGATCCGCCGGCTGGACGAGGCCGTGGCGGCGGATGATATTGAACGGCTGCGGTCTGTTCTTGACGAGGCAACGGATGCACTGATTGATCTGGAGATTTAAGGAGGGATTGCTTTGGCAACCAGAAAACCGTCCGGCCGCAGGGCATCCAAGCCGAAGGTGGAAAATTACTACAAAATTCTGGGCACCCGATCCAATGCAAGCCCGCAGACCATTAAAGCAAAATACATTTAATCAGTGTTTACGCCTTTGACTGGTTTTACGAGGATTATATACCCGCAGGACTTGATTTTTTGCGGGAACGCATCCCCCCCTCGCTGCTGAAGGCTATGGAAAAAATGAAGGATGAGTTGGCTGGCAGCATTGTGAAACTCCGCCAGAAATATCCCCTTATTTACAAGCGATTAGGACCGTTGGGACAAATTGGGCGCCCGTACTGAACAAACTGAGCAAACTGAGCAATTAAGCCTCTGGTAAGGCAAAAAAGATACGGCGCCGGGTTCTGACTGTCGCTTGTGAACTTCGTGAAGTATATTACATCAAACTGAAAATATTGCCGCGCCCGGGTGCGGCTTTATTTGTGCCCATTAGCCGGGCAAGGTATAATATATGGAGGATTTTATCATGGGAGGAGAGAGTTTTGAACAAGTGGTGGAGGTACGGTCTCTGGACCATGCTGGCAGCGGCGGTGTTAACGGCGGCCCATCTGGCCTTCTGGCAGCGTTATATGGTAGAAAGAGACTACCGTCAGGTGGAGCTGGCGGTCAATTATGATGAAATCAGCGCTCTGGCCGGCGAGGCAGGGCTGACGTCCCTTGAAGGTTTAAAGGAATTTAAAAAACATGCAGTTACTGCGGTGGTTTTGCGGGAACCAACCCTGGACGACCTGGTGGTCAACGGGGATGTGGAGAGATACCCCGGGCAAAGATTATTGAGCCAGCAAGGTAAGAAGGACGCGCCAGGCTGGCTGGCGGGCCTGGCGGCCAAAACTTCCGTCGCGCCGGACAAGACCTACTTGGTGATCTACAACCGGGATTTGTTTAACCAGGTATCTTACCAGCTGGCGGCCAAACTGGCGGGTGTGAAGTCCTATCAAATTGCGGACGGTACCTATGTAATTGAAACCCTGGGATCGTATCTATCCATAAAGGGGCTGGGGGTGGGATTTTCCGGCACAGCCCTGGCAGATGTGCAGAATGCGGGCATGCGGGCCATTCTGCAGATCCGGGACTGGGACAAGGCCACCCGGGAAAGTATCGCCAAAGTTTTTCAATCTTACCGTAACATTTCCAACGTTTCTGCCGTCATGTTTAATGATGACATTCCCGGGTATCCATCCATGCTCCCGGAGCTGGCGGAGCAAATCCGGCAATTGGATGTGCCCCTGGTGCAGGTTGAATTTTTAGTGCAGCCTGGCATCAATAAGCTGGGTATCCTGGTGGACAAAAGGGTCCTGCGCCTGCATACCGTACCACAGAGTGAGCTGAAGAATTTAACGCCCTCCCAGGTATTGGATCGCTATACCCTGGCCGCGGCAGAACGCAATCACCGCATCCTGTATTATCGTCCTGTTATCATAAGCGGCGACCTGATGCAGGAAAACTTACATTTTATCGATAAAATCAGGGACCGGCTGGAGAGGGAAGGACTGCAGGTGGGGGCGGCCGGTCTCCTGCCGCCGGTTCCCGTTTATCGCAGTTTGGCCTTCTTAATCGGGCTGGGTGTTATTGCCGGGGGCCTGTTGCTGCTGGAACGCCTGGGGCTGGGCCGGTTAAAGGCGGCTCTGGGTCCGGTGGCTGTGCTTCTCTGGGCGGCCCTGCTTTATGTTGACTTTGTGACGGCCCGCAAGTTCATGGCCCTGGCCGCGGTGATTGTTTTCCCCACCCTGTCCCTGCTGCTGTTTGTGAAAAAGGAAGGGCTTACGCCGGGGGCGGCGGTATGGAACTTTATCCGCATTTCCCTGTTTTCCCTGCTGGGGGCGCTGTTCATGGTGGGGTTGCTGGCAGATGCAGGGTTTATGCTCAAGCTGGATCAGTTTGCCGGCGTTAAGCTGGCCCACCTGGCGCCCCTGTTGATTGTGCTGGCCTATTTCTCACTCCATGCGGCCAGGGGCGTCAATATGGCGGAGAAGGTAAAGGGTCTGTTGGGGCAGCCGGTGCTGCTGGGGGTGGCCCTGGCCGGGGCATTTATGGCGTTGGCAGTGCTCATTTATGTGGCCAGGACCGGCAACGATGCGGGTTTGGAGGTAAGCGGTCTGGAACTGCAGTTCCGCAGCCTGCTGGATCAAATTTTAGGAGTGCGGCCCCGCACCAAGGAATTCCTGCTGGGGCACCCGGCTTTGCTGCTGGTCTTGCTGTACGGTTACCGGGACAACCGCTTTTTACCGTTACTGCTGCTGGGGGCCATCGGACAGGCCTCCCTGGTCAATACCTTTGCCCATATTCACACACCCCTCCTGGTGTCCCTGATACGGGCCTGCCACGGGATCTGGTTGGGAATTTTGCTGGGACTGGCTGTGTATTTCTTCAGCAAGCTGGTCTACCGTTACGGAAGAGGGGTTCTCAATGGCTAAAGTGGTGATATCCGGTTATTACGGCTTTGATAACCTGGGGGACGAGGCGGTTCTTTTCAGTATTTTGAAAACCCTGCGGGAACTCCGCATTGGGTTGCGGATTGAGGTGCTGTCCAATGCCCCGGCGAAAACGGCGGAGATTTACAAAGTAACCGCCTCCAACCGTTGGAAATTGGGGGATGTCTACCGGGCCCTGAAGGATTCCGATTTGTTAATCAGCGGCGGGGGCAGCCTGCTGCAGGACGTTACCGGCATCAAGAGTCTGCTGTATTACCTGGGGGTTATCTGGTTGGCCCGGCGGCTGGGCAAGCCTGTCTTCTTTTATGCCCAGGGCATCGGGCCGGTAAGGTCCTGGCTGGGCAGGCTGGCCATGCGGCTGGTGGTAAACAAGGTTAACTTTATTACGGTAAGGGATGAATCCTCCCGCCGGGATTTGGAGGAGATGGGCATCAACCGGCCCTGTATTCAGGTTACGGCGGACCCGGTGCTGGGCCTGGAAGAAAAATTTGTGGATAAAACCATCGGCCGCGCCATTTTGGAGGAGGCAGGACTGGATTTATCCATCGAAAGGAAACTGGTGGGCGTGTCTGTCCGGGAGTGGCAGGGCCTGACGGATTACAAAAAAGTGGTGGCGGAAGTTTGTGACAAGCTGACCAGGTTGGGTTACCAGGTGGTGTTCCTGCCCATGCACTACCCCGATGATTTAAAGACATCGCAAGAAGTGGTGGGGTTGATGGAACAGCCCGCCGCGGCGCTGTCCGAGCGGTATTCCGTGGTGGAAATGGCCAGTCTCATTGCTAATATGGACCTGCTCATCGGCATGCGGCTGCACGCCCTTATCCTGGCAGCGGTCATGCACGTGCCGCCGGTGGCCGTTTCCTACGACCCCAAGATTGACCGCTTCATGGGCCTGCTGGGTCGAACCGCCGCCACCCCGGCGGACAACCCCAATTTTGACGACCTCTGGTGCGCCGTGGAAGAAATCCTCTGCGAGCCCTGGCTGGCCCGGGAGGAACTCATCCAGGAAGTAGAACCCCTCCGCCAGAGAGCCCAACTGACTGCCTCCCTGGCCCTGGAACTCCTGGACCGCACCCTATCCAAAGCCCCCCAAACTGCCAAATACTTGTAAAAGGGGTCTGACCCCCCAAAAAATTGTCGAATTCAAGTTGGGGACGGTTCTTCGCTTGAATTCCAGAAAGTCCCAAAAGGGGTCTGACCCCCTCAATAGAATGGAGGTTGATCATGAAGTTAGGAAAGTGGCCCCTTTTATTGTGTTTCTGTCTAAGTATTCTTTGGGTCTTTCCCGCCTGGGCGGCGGAGCAGGTTGCTCCGGGGGTCCGTCAGTGGTCCTTTGAGAGGACCAATTGGGAAGGGAAGGCCATCAAGGGTTATGTGCTGGAGGTGGATCCCAAGCAGAAGAATACAGAGATCCGTGCGGTGATGGGGAATGAAATCCTCGGCAGCAAGGAAACCCTCAGCAGTATGGCGGAGCGCACCGGGGCAGTGGCTGCCGTCAACGGCGGTTTTTTTGACACCGTTACCGGCATGCCGGTGGGCAATGTTTTTATCGACGGCAAAGCCGAGTATGTTTCCGATATTTTGAGAACCTCCTTTGGCTTTACCTACGGCGGCGACGTCAAGATCGGCTACCTGGCCCCTAAAATAAAGATGGAGGCGCCCGGCGTGGGCCAGCTGGCGGTTAAGGGGATCAATATACCGGCGGTCAGCGACGGGTTGGTATTGTACTCCCGGGCCTGGGGCAAGGCTGTGCCGGCAGGAACGCAACTTTTGTTAAAGCCGGCCGAGGGTGGCGCTTTTCAGGTGGAGCCTGTTTCCGGCAGCGCTCAGATTCCCGCCGGAGGCTATATTTTGAGCGGCTGGGGTAACTCAATTAACCAGTTGATGTCGCTTCCGACCGGCGCCAGGGTGAAGGTGATCACCGAACTGCCCCAGGATTGGAGCAACCTGCGCCATGTTTTATCGGCCGGGCCTTTGTTGGTAGAAGGGGGTCTGCCGGTGGACCAGGCGGTGAATGAAGGGCTGTGGGGCACAGTATTAAAACCGGCGCCTAGGACCGCCCTGGGCGTCACCGCCCAGGGGAAAGTGCTGCTGGTGGTGGTGGACGGACGACAGGACGGCAGCGCCGGTCTCACTCTGGAAGAGTTGTCCTATCTCATGATGGATCTGGGCGCGGTACGGGCGGTGGCCCTGGACGGCGGCGGTTCCAGTGAGATGTGGGTAAAGGGCAAAATTGTTAACAACCCCTCCGACAAGAAGGAGCGACCCCTGGGCAACGGGTTGATGATTATCCAGCAGATGCCCGTGTACATTGACCACCAGCGGCTGTATTTAGACGTGGCCCCGGTCATTGATCAAGGCCGGACCCTGGTGCCCATGCGGAAGATCTTTGAGCGATTGGGCGCGGAGATCGGCTGGGATGAAGGGACAAAGACAGTGACAGCGGTTAAAGGGGATCTGGAAATCAAACTTACTGCAGGAAAGACCACTGTGCTGGTAAATGGTAAGAAAGTTAAGTTGGATGTGCCGGCTAAGGTGATCAACGGACGTACCTTGGTACCCATGCGTTTTGTGGGAGAAACCCTGGGGGCAAAGGTGAATTACGTTACCAGCCCCATGCAGGCCGTTTATATCGAGAGCGCGGAGGGAGGGTCCGGCAATGCGAGATAAGCTTAGAGTCTTGGTGGTGACCCTGCTTTGCTTTACCTTGACGGCTCTGCCTGCCTGGGCGGAACCGGTGACGCCTCCTGAACTGGAACAAATGATGAACGACCAGACCCGGCAGGTGATTACCGAACTGCCGCCCCGGCTGTCTGTAGATTATATCGCCGATATTACCCATAACCTGGTGCGGTACGTTCAGAAACTGCCCAACGGCAATTTGCTGCTCTGCCGGGTGGGCGCCTGGATGCCCGGCATCGTCGAGGTGGACCGGCAGGGGAATGAGGTATGGAATTATTACGGCATTCAGGCCAACAGCGCCCAGCGGCTGGCCAATGGCAACACGTTGATTGCGGATGCCGGGGCTCCCGGTGCGCCCTATGTACCTAGGGTGGTGGAACTGACCCGGGACGGTAAAAAAGCCTGGGAATATACGCTGCCTTCCCTGGCCTATGCGCCCCGTTATGCAGAGCGGCTGCCCAGCGGCAACACCCTGGTGGTGCTTCCCTTTGAGGTACGGGAAGTGACCCCTCAAAAGAAGGTGGTCTGGCAGTACGGCCCGGGCAAGCCCGCTAAGCCCGGCACTCCCGATTACCTGGCCCGCCCGTCACGGGCGCACCGCCTGGCCAATGGCAATACCTTGATTGTGGACAGGGGTTATGCCGGGAATGGGCGGGTACTGGAAGTGACCCCGGGTAAAAAAGTGGTCTGGCAGTTTGCTGCTACTGAAACATCTTCTGTCACTTCCACCGGCAGCCAGGAACAGAAACCGCCGGGCTTGGTGGAGCCGCTGGATGCCTTACGGCTGGCGGACGGGTCTACTCTGGTGACCGATAAGAAGCAGGACATGGTCTTCCTGGTGGATGCCCGGGGACAGGCGCTGCAGGCCAGGACCTGGGCAGGGTTGTATAAAACCGCCCCGGTCACCGACCTCTGGTTTGCCGAGCCCGGGGAAGACGGCAACGTCCTCATCTCCGCCACCATGGTCACCGGACGCACCCGGGCGGCCGAGATTATTGGCGACAGTATGAAAGTTGTATGGGAGAAGAGTGATAGTTAGGTACCAGGCACTTAAGTTGTTAACGTTTTGAGCTCATCAAGTGCTGTTACCGGCGCTGTAGCAAGCCGCCCAATAAGGATAATAGAACCAACCTTGTACATTCAAGGCCCTTTATCAACAGTCTGGACCGGGGATTTTCCCCGGTTTCGGTTGTGTTGATACCAAATGCTACCAGGGTTGAAAGTATCTTCTTGAAGGATTATCAGGGAATATGTTGAATCCTTAGCATGTACAACCTAGGGAGGGAATGTCTCTTGAGGAAAAGAATATTGCTATTGCTGGCTTTAGTTATGTCTATTGGCTTGCTGGTCATGGGGTGCAGCCAATCAAAAACGAAAATAGAGGTCAAAACCCCTGAAGAGGCAGCCAGGATGGAAGGGGATCCCGTACAAAACCTGGCCATCAAAGAAAAGGAATGGCTGGGTCGTCTTGATGCAGTGCGCGGAGAAATTAGCCGATCCTTTACGGCCTGGGAGCAGGGTAAAGCGACCAAAGAAGAATTTCTGAAGCAGTTATCTACATCCAAAGCTGCCGTTAGAGGTTTAATCAAGGAATACGATTTACACATGGAAGTTAATTACTTCCCGGAGGATAAGAAAAACGAAGATATTTATAAAGATGGATTGGCCTATGGGGATAAACTCAGGACAACCGTGAATAATTTTATCTTCATGGCCACCGAGGGCATCATGGATGCCCAGACCAACAAGCTGAAAAAGCTGACTGATGATCAAATCAAGGATTTGTATAAGAATTACATGGTGGAGAAATATGATGAGTACAGGACCAAGCTGGAGGCTGCCCTGGAGAAGGGAAAAAAATAGTATTGAAAGCCAGGCAGGTGTAACCCCGCCTGGCTTTTGCTATAGATTATCTGCCCTTTGCTTTTAGCAGGACGATGTCTTTGTTATGGTAGTCCACCATTTTTACAGCATATAGAACATTATCTTCCATGTCGGCCAGTTTGCTTAGAATATGCTCATTAAAGGCCCTTTGTTCCTTAACAAAGTCATCAAATCTATTTTCTAACGAGCTGAGAGAATTTTTAAGTGAGTTAACGGAACCCTCGAAATAGTTCATTTTTTCATTTAACGATATCAACTGGGCGGTATTCTCTTCCGTACGATGTTCCAAAGCTTTGGTCAAAGCATACAATTCCTTCTGCCCACTTTCCAAGGCCTTCTGCCCCTTTTCGAGGGCCTCCTGACGGGCCTCCAG
>NZ_FQUY01000004.1:0-67361 GCF_900129195.1 Desulforamulus putei DSM 12395 | reverse complement strand
TGACGGGCCTCCAGGGCCTTCTGCCCCTTTTCCAGGGCCTCCTGACGAGCCTCCAAGGCCTTCTGCCCTTTTTCTAAAGCACCCAAAGAAGACTTTAAGTCCTTAATGTCAGTTTTTATTCCGGTGATGTCACTCTTCATATCCTTAATTTCTGTAAGGATCTCTTTTAGAAGATGTTCACTCATACCAATCACCCCAAAAGTATTATAGCATGTCCAAAGAACACATGAACATATTTTTCCAGATGCTTCGCTTAAGAAAGGATCTAGGCGGAAAGCATTCAAAATGGAACAATTTTATGAGAGATTGCATAAAACCCGGCGGCGTTACAGTCCACCGGGTTTTTACTTATTTAATCTGGCCCCAAATTGTTGCAGTTTTTTCTGCACCCAGGTGATGTCTTCCCGGCTGAAATTTCTGGGAGATTTGTTTTCCGCCAGGGACCGGGCGGCTGCCACGCCGGCGGCGTCACCGAGGACTGCCAGGTTGGGTAAGACCCTGAGCTCCGCCCAGGCGAAGGAGGAGATGCCGGCGGCGTAGCCCGGGACCAGTAAGTTTTCTGCTTTGGCAGGAAGCAGGGCTTCATAGGGGAGGTAGACCGGGTTGACAGGCTCTCCGCCGGCCTCCAGCCAGTCCGGGCGCAGGTGTCCGGTGACGGGCCACCGGTAGCTTCCGGCGGCCTTTAAATCACTGGGAATAAAGGCATTGATGTCCATCATGTAATAGCCCAGGCCGATGCGGGCGGGATGGTTCTCTGCATCAGCCCCCTGTGAGTCTGCCCCGGCCCCCCGGGCTTCCTCGGTGGTAACAGCAAAGTTAGTGTTCTCTGTTCCGTAGTCCGTTTGCTGGGACAGCGGACTGTGTACAGACTCCCGAATATACAAAATCTGTCCTACCACCGGCAATCCCCGGCTGTCTCGGACCAGTTCCGCCTCACCGAAGCCATACCACCGGCCGGTGACCGGGTCCTGTACTTTAAACTCCCGAAGCGTGCGGATGAACTCGGGATTCTGTAAGAATTGCCGGGCCTTTACCCAGGCCTGGTCCACGTTTAAATGTCCCGGGGGAGTGTCGGCAGGATACCGTTTGCTTCCTTTATCCCGCTCATGGGCCCGGGCATCCACGTTAAAGACCAGCAGGCAGTTGACCCACCAGGTATTGCTGTCCTTGCCGTTGCTGGCAGCATTAATGGGTTTGATGGCAAAGCCTCTGGGGCCGTATTTCTCATTGAAGGCGATGACCTGCGGGTTGGCGGCAAAGACCTGTTTTCCACCCGCCAGGCCCCAGCTGCCCCGGGCATCCCGGACAAATTCCCAGTCCTTGATTTGCGCGTTTTTGGGCGGTGTCTTAACACCGGTTACCTGAAACATTAAGGTGGCGGCCTGCTGCCGGGAAAAAGAAGTCTCGTCCCCCGGCAGGTATTGCCTGGGCCAGTCCCTGCGGCCCACACTAAGGGGATTGCCGGACAACCGGGTTAACCGCCCGTCCACTGTGGCATCAATGAAAATCTTCCCTTTAATCCTTTGGGTACTCTCCCCCCAGGCCACCTCCCCGCTTGGTTGCCGGGCAATACTCCGAAGCCGGACTTCCTTTATCGTATTGTTTTGTACAACGAGATCCTCGATGTCGTAACCATAGAGGATTTTTATATTCGGGAATTGGGCAAGGTCCTCTTTAATGATCTGGGCCAGCCCACCGGTATTGTAAAACTGCCCGGCTTTAGCATACCAGCGCCCAAAGGAACCCTGGGTAACCACTTTTCCCCGCCAGTAACGAATATCAGTGAAATTTTGCCCGCCGGCGGTGCCAATGCCGCCCAACTCTTGAACGGGGTCATTTACCACCAGCAAAATCTTTTTCTCCGGCGCCGCTGCCGCAGCGCTGCGGGCCGCCGCACACCCGTCAAACCCGCCGCCGATAATCACAATGTCCTGCCTGAGGGTCTGATTATATACAAACACACCGTACCCCAGAACCGGCAACAAGATAAAAGACAAAACCCACAGGACTTTTCTCATACATAAAACCCCCGATACTAAGCAGATCTTGTTTTCAGATAAACCCCAACCCCAAAACTGAAGGCCGAAGGCTGACGGCTAAGAGCTAACGGCCAATGGCCAAAAGCCAACATCCAACGGCCTTCCCCAAAGAAATACCCAAAAAAATTGTAATTTACGGCAGGAACCACTATAATATTGGCGAAAATATCCGTATATACATATAAACCGGAGGTTGACATGCTGGATATCAACGCCATACAACAAATTCTACCACATCGCTATCCCTTCCTGTTAGTGGACCGCATTTTGGAGATGGAACAAGGGAAAAAAGTTGTTGGCATAAAGAACGTCACTGCCAATGAGGAATTCTTTCAGGGGCACTTCCCCAATTACCCCGTGATGCCGGGTGTCTTAATCATCGAAGCCATGGCCCAGGTGGGGGCGGTGGCCATCCTTAGTATGCCTGCTTATGCCGGCCGCATTGCTTTCTTTGCCGGCATCGACAAGGCCCGCTTCCGGCGGCAGGTGTTCCCGGGGGATACCCTGCGGATTGAGGTTGAGGTGTTAAAGCTCCGCGGCACCGTTGGCAAGAGCATGGCCAGGGCCTATGTAGGCGAAGAATTGGCCGCTGAAGCTGAGCTAATGTTTGCCATGGGGCAGAAATAAAAAGAATTTAGACGAATTTAAACAGGATTGTCAGGTTTATGGCATTTTTGCCTCAACAAAGATTTTTTTTGGCATTCCTCAGGCGAGGCAGTTAATTTTATTGCTGTACAGGTTTGTACCTCCCGGGTTAGAATAAATAGGATCTGTCATTGTATCTGCCTGAAATTCACTTGGAGGGATAAACGTTGCTTACGTCTTTACCGATGGCTTTTTTGCTGGCCCTGGGAATCGCTCTTTTCATTACACCCTGGGTTCGCAAAGCCGCTTTTCAAATAGGCGCCGTTGATCGGCCGGATCCGCGCAAAGTACACAGCAAAATCATGCCCCGCATGGGCGGGCTGGCTGTGTTTATCGCTTTTGGCGTTACCGTGCTGTTCACTCAACAACTGGATAACCGAATAATCGGTCTGCTGATTGGCGGATGCATGATCATTTTGCTGGGCATTCTTGACGACACCAGAGGTTTGCCGGCCAAGGTGAAGCTGGCAGGTCAGATTGCCGCAGCAGCTGCGGTGATTCCCTTTGGTATTCAGGTGGATTTTATCACCAACCCCCTCAACGGCCACCTGGTGCATCTGGGCGCCTGGGGCATCCCCGTAACCGTCTTTTGGATTATTTCCGTAACCAATGCCATCAACCTGATAGACGGCCTGGACGGGTTGGCAGGAGGCACCTCCTTTATTGCCGCCCTGACCCTGGCCGCGGTCACCTGGCAGCAGGCCCACCTGCTGGGCGGGCTGGGCATGGACGTGGTTTCTCTGGCCCTCATCCTGGCCGCTGCCACCCTAGGCTTTTTACGGCACAACTTTTACCCTGCCAGGATTTTCCTGGGGGATACCGGTTCCATGTTCCTGGGTTATGCTTTGAGCGTCCTGGCGGTCATGGGTGTGGCCAAGGCAGCCACCGCCATCTCGGTCATTATTCCCATGGTGATCCTGGGCATTCCGCTGCTGGACGTGTTTTTCGCCATCCTGCGCCGCTACCAGAGCCACCGGCCCATCTTTCAGCCGGATAAGGAACACCTGCACCACCGCATCATGGCCCTGGGCCTGTCCCATAAGCAAACAGTGCTGGCCATCTACGCCATCAACCTGGTGCTGGGCATCAGCGCGTTCCTGTTAACCGTCATTACCACCAGCCAGGCGGTGCTGCTGCTCTTCATTCTGGCTGTGGTGATCATCGTGGCAGCCAACAAGATCGGCGTCATCGGCAGGGCCACCAGGGCAGGGATTCAATCCTCTGTTTCAGTTTCACAGAACTTACAACAGCGGTCCTCAAAAATGTAGGACCGCTGTTTGGCATTGGTTGCGTTCATCAATCCTAAGAAAGGAAGCGTAGTATGAGAGTTCGTAAGGCCATTATTCCGGCAGCCGGGCTCGGTGTTCGGTTTTTACCGGCCACCAAGGCGCAGCCCAAGGAAATGCTGCCCATTGTGGATACGCCAACCATTCAGTACATAGTCGAAGAAGCGGTTGCATCGGGCATTGAAGATATTCTCATTGTTACGGGCCGCAACAAGCGGGCCATTGAGGACCATTTTGACAAGTCCCTGGAACTGGAAGTGCAGTTAAGCAGTAAACAAAAACACGAATTGCTTGGTTTGGTGCGGGACATCAGCGAAATGGTGGATATCCACTACATTCGCCAGAAGGAACCCCTGGGGTTGGGCCACGCCGTCTACTGCGCCCGCAAGTTTATCGGCGATGAACCCTTTGCGGTGTTGCTGGGAGACGATGTGATTCGCAGCAAAGTACCCTGTCTGAAACAAATGATGAACCTGTACGAAGAGGTCCGCTATACCGTCCTGGGAGTGCAGGAAGTGCCCCGGGAACATGTGAACAGGTACGGCATCGTCGAGGCAGCCACCGAACGTGAAGGGGTCTGCCGCATTTACGACCTGGTGGAGAAGCCGGAAATTGATCAGGCCCCTTCGCAGTTGGCGGTGATGGGAAGGTATATTTTAAGTCCCCGTATTTTTGACATCCTGGCCACCACCAGGCCGGGGGCAGGCGGCGAGATTCAATTGACCGATGCGCTGAAAAAGCTGGTGCAGGCCGAAGCCATTTACGGCTGTTTGTTCGAGGGCAAACGTTATGATGTGGGCGATAAGCTGGGTTATCTGAAGGCCACCGTTGAGTTTGCCCTGGAAAGGCCGGATTTGGCGGAGGAATTCAGGAAATATTTAAAAGAGGTCGTAGGAGAATAATTTCGGGATAAAGGACTGAAGAAGAATCGTGAGAATCTTAGTGACCGGCGGGGCCGGTTTTATTGGTTCCCATGTTGTGGAGGCTTTGCTACAGGCCAACCATGAAGTTTTTGTTATAGACAATTTATCCAGCGGCAAAAAAGAAAATCTTCCCCCGGGCGTTCCCTTTTATCAAAGGGACATTACAGACCCGGGGATTGCGGATATTGTCAAGGAAACCAGGCCCCGGGCTTTAATCCACCAGGCTGCCCAGGTGGCGGTGCCGGTTTCCCTGCGGGATCCCGTTTTTGATGCCAGCGTCAATATTATCGGCACCTTGAACCTGTTGGAAGCGTGCCGGAAATACGGCGTAGAAAAGGTGGTCTTTGCCTCCTCTGCCGCCGTGTACGGCAACCCCGAGTACCTGCCGGTGGATGAGGAACACCCCCTCAGGCCGCTGTCCGGTTACGGCATTTCCAAACTTACCGTAGAAAAATATCTGGAGGCCTACCGGGAACTTTACGGCCTGCGCTGGACCGCCCTGCGCTACGCCAACATTTACGGCCCCCGCCAGGACGCCCAGGGGGAAGGCGGCGTGGTGGCCATTTTTATCGACAAGCTGCTGAACAACCGGCAGGCTGTTATCTTCGGCGACGGCCGGCAGACCCGCGACTTTGTCTACGTCAAGGACGTAGCCGCCGCCAACCTGCTGGCCCTTGAGCAGGGCGATGGCCAGATCCTGAACATCAGCACCGGCCGGGCTTCCACCGTGCATGAGTTATATCATTTAATCCGGCAGGAGCTGGGTTCTTCCCTGGAGCCGGCATACGGTCCCCCTAGGGCCGGTGATATCGTGCATAGCTATCTGGATAATAGACGGGCGGTAGCCCAACTGCACTGGCAGCCCCGGTATAGTCTGGCCGAGGGGCTGAAGGAAACGGTGGAGTATTATCTTCCGTAAGTCAACCAATAAATTCTCCAAGAGTAACAAAGGAGGGAAAGATTTTTGTAATCTTACCCTCCTCTGCTTCTTACTTATTTTCCCGAACTATTAACTGCTTTCTTCCCCTTATTCCCGCTTAAATACCCCTCCAGCATCTTGCGTCGGCTATCCAGCGCCTTTATATCCACGGCCTTGGCCATATTCATCAATCTCCTTCACTGCAATCTTTGTTAACTAATCATAGTATTCCCGTTAAAATGACATTATAAACCTTGCCAGTGCTGGAATAATATGCATAATTATGGTATAGTCCTCATAAAATACTTTTTGTATCATATTTATTTGTTACCGTGGAGGAGATTGCCGTGACGCATAAAATATCCTTTGGAACCGATGGTTGGCGTGGCATTATTGCCAAAGACTTTACCTTTGACAATGTCAGGCTGGTGGCCCGGGCGGTGGCGGCCTACATAAAGGGGCAGGGCCTCGGGGAACGGGGCCTGGTGGTGGGCCGGGACAACCGTTTCCTGGCCGAAGAATTTGCCGAGGCGGTGGCGGAAGAGTTCGTTCAACAGGGGATTCCGGTCTTCCTGTGCTGCGGGGCCACCCCCACCCCGGTGACGGCCTATGCCATTAAAATCCACGGGGCTGCCGGGGCGGTGATGCTGACGGCCAGCCACAACCCGCCGCCCTATAACGGGTTCAAATTTATTCCGGAGTATGCGGGACCGGCCCTGCCGCATATCACCAAGAAAATTGAGGAGAATATCGCCAAACTGCAGGCGGGGGAACCCTGCGACGCTTATGAATTGACGCCGCCGGAGGGGCGTTACGGCAGACTGTTGGAAGAGGAGAAGCCCCGGGCCTGCAGCTGCACGGAGCACAACCCCTTTGACGACTATGTCAAGCACATTGCCTCCCTGGTAGACCTGCAGGCCATTGGCAGGGCGGGGCTGAAGGCGGTCATCGACCCCATGTACGGCGCCGGCATCGGTTATTTGGAACATATTTTGGGAGAAGCCGGGGTTCAACTGGAAGTCATCCACAATCACCGGGACCCGCTGTTTGGGGGCACCCTGCCGGAACCCACCGGCAAGTCCCTGGCGGAGCTGAAAAGCCGGGTCAAGGCCGGCGGGGCCCATTTGGGCTTGGCCCTGGACGGGGACGCGGACCGCTTTGGCATCATTGACGCCGGCGGCGAATATATCACCCCCAACCAGTTCCTGCCCCTGCTCTATTACCACCTGCTGACCGTAAAGGGGTGGCGGGGGCCGGTGGCCAGGACGGTGGCCACCACCCACCTGCTGGACCGGCTGGCGGCGAAGTATGGTCAGCCGGTGTACGAATCCCCGGTGGGCTTCAAATATATCGGCCAGAACCTGTTGGAGAAGGACTGCATTTTGGGCGGGGAAGAAAGCGGCGGTTTGTCCATTAAGGGGCATATCCCGGAGAAGGACGGCATTTTAGCCGGATTGCTGGCCGCCGAAATGGTGGCCTGCCATGGCAAAAGCCTGACGGAACTGCTGCAGCAGGTTTATGCAGAGTTTGGCCGGCTCTACAGCGAGAGATTGGATATTCATACCTCGCCGGAACAAAAGGCGGACATTTTGGACCAATTAAAGGATTTTGCTCCTGACGAGCTGGCCGGGCAGGCGGTGCGGGAGAAAATAACCCTGGACGGCACCAAGCTGGTGCTGGCGGACGGTGCCTGGGTGTTGATCCGTCCTTCCGGCACGGAACCGCTGTTCCGGGTCTATGTAGAGGCCAACAGCCCGGAACAAAAAAATCAGCTGCAACAACAGGTGAAGGATCTGTTAAAATTAAGGTAGGTTTTTAATTATTGGGAAAGACAGATAACTTACGGATGGTATTTTAAGTTATTTGATCATTTATAGAGGAATTAAGAAAGGCGCTGTCGAACATTTTTCGATGGCGCTTTTTTCTTTTGTTTTGCTCGTACATATTTATGAGGTGATATTTTGTTTATCATCAAGAGAGAGAGATACAAACCTTTTCTATATTGTTTGATCTTTCTTTTGGTTTGTCTGATGCTGCCATGGCCGGTCTGGGCCGATGCGCTGGCATCCTCCTACCGGTTTGAGAACAACCTGGCCGCCGGCATCATGGGAATACCGGGCCTCTGGGCCCTGGCCCAAGGCGCCAACGGCGCCGGTCTTACCGGACAGGGTCAGGTGATTGCCGTGGCGGATGCGGGACTGGACGGCGGGGCATGGGAATCCCTGCACCCGGATCTCAAGGACCGCCTGGTGGGGGTCAAGGACTTCAGCGGCGACGGATGGGCCGACCCCAACGGGCACGGGACCCATATTGCCGGCAGTATTGTGGGCACCGGCGCCCGGTCCCAGGGGGCCGTCAAGGGAATAGCCCCGGGCGCAGGTTTGTACTTTCAGGCCACCTATAACGCCAAGGATGACACCTTGCATATCCCCTCTGTTTATGAATTATTGCTGGACGCCTATCATGCCCCCGGCCAACCGAGAATTCATGTCAACAGCTGGGGAGCCAGTTTCAGCGACGGTATTTATGACTGGGATACCTACAGCATGGACAAGTTTGTTTGGGAACACCCGGACATGGTGGTGTTGAAATCCGCAGGCAACGGCTATAAAACCGCCAAACCCTTTGTCAGTTCCCCCGGGGCCGCCAAAAATGCCATCACCGTGGGTTCCACCGAGGGCGCCCGGGGTGTGGACGCCGGTTCCGACAACCCGGACCAGGTGGCGGGGTTCAGCAGCCGGGGCACCTTTGACGGGCGGATCAAACCGGAGGTGCTGGCGCCGGGAACCTGGATCCTGTCTACCCGCAAGACCAGGCCGGACCCGGCCAGGGACAATTACATCGGCATGTACAACCAGTTTTATGGCTATATGAGCGGCACCAGCATGTCCACCGCCCTGACTGCCGGTTCCTTGGCGCTGCTGCGCCAGTACCTGCAGCAAAAGGGACATTCTCCCAGCGCCGCCCAACTGAAGGCGCTGCTTATTTTTGGCGCCCGCCGGCTGCCGGGAGTTGCCGCCGTTGACCAGGGCTTCGGCCGGGTGGATGTGGAGCAGTCCTTAATTGCCCTGGAAAAGGGAGATGCCAGGAGTTTGGACGGGCAGGGGCTCAAGACCGGGGAAAAGGTAACCTACACCTTTACCGGCAACGGTAAACCCTTCAAGGCAGTGCTGGCCTACACGGACTACCCCAAGACGCCGGGCATTGGCAAGGACCTGGTGAATGATTTGGACCTGAAAATTACCGGCCCCGGCGGTAAGGAAGTCTATTGGGGCAACGGTTATATTGACGGGGACCGTCTGAACAATACGGAAGAAATTATTGTCAGTGATACCAAAATGGGAGAGACCTACACCATTGAAGTGATCGGGCAGCAGGTGGTCAAGGGACCGCAGCCCTTTGCCCTGGTCTATGGCACGCTGCCCTACCACGGAACCATCCGTGAGGTTAAGGACAACACCCTTACCTTCACCAACGGCGATGTCTTTAAACTGGATGCGGGTGTGGGAGTTCGCGTGGTGGGGGGGGATGCCCCGTTAAAGAACGCCGGTCTGAAGGACATTCCAGCGGGTGCGGAGGTTTATCTGGTCTTTGATGCAGACGGAAAGGTCCGCCATCTGGATGCCCTGTATACCACCGTAACCAGCAAGGTTCAGTCCAAAGAAGGAAACAACCAGTTGATTATCTTTGACGGCACCCGCTGGACCCTGGCCGACGGAGCCGGGATCTTCGTGGGGGGTAATGAAATAAAGTGGTCGGAGCTCCCCATTGAGGCGGAGGTTAAGATGACGGTCAATCCGGTGACCGCCAGGGTCTGGCGGGTAGACGTTCAAGGGCTGCCGGACCATTCCCCTTATATACCGCTACCCATTTCAGACCGGGAAGTAAGACAGGCCATTGAAAGTTCTAGGAACACCGGTAAGGTGGTTCTTGCCGCCGGGGGAGGCAATGAAACCGGTGAGGACAAGCCTGTTACCCTGGCCATTGGGGCCGCCATGGCAGCGGAGCTTTACCGCAACGGGCGGCCGGTGGAACTAAAGCTGCCCGGCCTGAGCGTGGAAATCCCCGCCGCCGAGTTCGGGCGCATCGGTCAGTCCGAGCAGGGGGCCCAACTGCAGATGCGGGTGGCCTGGCAGTCCGTGGGAGAACAATCTCTGCCCGGCACCGACCCCTTGATGTACCTCCGGCCCGTGGGTAAGCTGGTGGAGGTGCGCCCCGCCATTGTGTGGCCCGACGGCAGCCAGCTGGCGGTCAGTCAATCGAAAAACCCGGTCAAGGTGACCGTTACGTCCCCCATCGGTGCCACGGCGGGATTGAACATCCGGAAGATCGGTGCCTACCGGTTTAATGAGATGACCCGCCAGTGGGAGTTCATCAATAGTGATTACAACCCGGATACCGGTAAGTCCGTCTTTACCGTCGATCGGTTTGGTAAATTTGCGGTCCTGGAAGCCAGCCGTACATTTAACGATATAACGGGGCACTGGGCCAAGCCGAATATTGAAATTATGGCCGCCCGTCATGTGGTGAGGGGTGTCACGCCCGAAACCTTTGGGCCCAATGAAATGGTCACTAGGGGACAGTTTACCGTCATGCTGGTGAGGACCCTGGGACTGCCGGAGGACCCCGCGGCAGCCAGGTTTAGCGACATGCCTCAGGATTACTGGTGTGCCGGGGCGGTGGGCGCCGGGGTTAAAATGGGACTGGTGGCCGGCTACAGCAACGGCGCCTTCGGCCCCAACGACCCCATTACCCGGGAGCAAATGGCGGCCATGCTGGTGCGGGCCATCCGGTTGAACAGCAACAGGGTGATCCCCGACAGCGCGCCCCGGCTCGGCCTGTTTGCAGACGAAAACACCATCGCCCCTTGGGCCAGGACGTCCGTTTCCATCATTGTGCAAGAGGGGCTCATGCGGGGCAGAGGGGAGAATGTATTCGCCCCCAAAGCCCTGACCACCCGGGCCGAAGCGGCTACGGTGATGGTGCGGCTGCTGGAATACCGGGAGAATAATAGGTAGCTGTCAGCTGTCAGCTTTTGGATTCTGCTTAATTGTTAACATGAAGTATATGAGAAGGGTTTTCGTATAGAGGAAGCCCTTCTTTTTTGGACCTATATGTCAAAACGTGCAGGATATAGGAACTTTAAGTAGAACATACTACTTTTATTGTTTATGAGTAAAACTTAAAGCTAACGGCTGATGGCTGACAGCTGAAGGCTAAATTCAGGAGGTTTTACCCTTGTCCACCGGAAAAATGATTGCCCGGGCCACCCTGGTGATCGCAGTGATTAACCTGCTGTCCCGCATTCTGGGTTTTGTCCGGGAGCAGGTCATTGCTTATATGTTTGGCGCCACCGGCGTTACCGATGCCTATGTGGTGGCCTATAATATTCCCAACGCGGTCTTCGCCATTGTCATTGGCGCGCTGGCCACCGTGGTGGTGCCCGTATTCAGTGAATATGCCGCCAAAGGGCAAAAGGATGAGGCCTGGCGGCTGTTTAATACCGTGATTACCATGGTGGTTATTATTTTCTCCCTGATTACCGTGGCAGGAATTTTTGCTGCCCCGCTGCTGGTCAAACTGACGGCCCCCGGATTAAGTACCGAAGTGGCCGGCTTAGCCACCCGGCTGACCGTCATCATGCTGCCCATCCTGGTGTTCTACGGTTTGTCCACCGTATTCCAGGGGCTTCTCAACGCCAACCAGGTCTTTGGCATCCCGGCCTTAAGTGTCAGCGTCACCAATATCACCATCATTGTTGCCGCCTTAACCCTGGGCAGCGCCTATGGTATCGACGGTCTGGCAGCCGGCACGGTGCTGGGTTTCGTCCTGGCGGCCCTGATGCAGGTCCCCAAGCTCAGACAGGTGGGCTTCCGGTTTAAATTTAACACCGACTGGCGGCATCCCGGGGTACGCAAGGTGCTGTACCTGGTGATGCCGGTGGCCATCGGCACGTCCCTCAACCAGATCTACCTGATTATCGACCGCATCCTGGCCTCGGGTCTGGCAGAGGGCAGTATTTCCGCCCTGAACTATGCCAACCGGATTATCCTGATGCCCATTACCTTTTTTGTGCTGGCCGTCGGCACCGCCTTTTACCCCACCATTACCGCCCTGGCTTCCCAGGGTCAAAAGCAGGAACTGGCGGATACGGTGCTGCGGGCCATCCGCATGGTCATTCTCTTTTCCCTGCCCGCCGGCGTCGGGCTGATGGTCTTAGCCACACCTATTATTAAGCTGCTTTTTGAACACGGCCAGTTCACCGCCAGGGCCACCGAGATGACAGCCTTTGCCCTGATGATGTATGCCATCGGTCTGGTGGGCCAGGCGGCCAACATCATTCTCACCCGGGCTTTTTATGCCCAGCAGGACACCAGGACCCCCGTCATACTAATGGCCGTTACGGTGGTGGTGAACCTCATCTTCAGCCTGCTGCTCATCGGCCCCTTAAAGCATGGCGGCCTGGCCCTGGCCAACTCCATTGCCTCACTGGTCAACACCGCCATGCTGACCTGGTTCCTCAATAAACGGATACCGGGCATGTTGAACGCCGGCGTGGTCAAATTCCTGTTGCAAACCTCCCTGGCCACCGCCGCCATGGCCGCGGCAGCCCGGGGGGTTGATGCAGCGATGGCCGGCCTGCTGGCCCCGTACGGTACCCTGGGCCTGGCGGCCCAGGTGGGCGCCGGGATCTCCGCCGGGCTCCTGGTCTTTGTTGCGGCCGTTTTTCTGCTGAAAATGGAAGAAGCAGCCCTGGTTACCCTTTATGCCGGTAAATTCCTGAGGCGCCTTCGCCCCTCCCGGGGCTAGGCCGCCGCACACCAAAAAGGCCCCTGGCGCATAACATGGGTTAGGGGAGGTGCGTGCCATGATAAAAGCAACCCAACTGGCAACCAAGGACATTGTCAATCTCAAGGACGGCGCCAAACTGGGGCCGGTGAAGGATTTGCACATTGATCTGGAAACCGGCCGGGTGGTGGCCCTGGTGCTGCAGGCGCCCCGCCGTTATTTCGGCCTGGTGCGTTCCGGCAAGGATATGGTGATTCCTTGGGAACTGGTGAAAAAATTCGGCATCGACACGGTTTTGGTGGATTTGGAGCCCATGGACCGTTCCTACTACGAAGTCAAATAGATTTTGTTTGACACAAAGTACCTGCTTTGCTAAAATAAATCTGGCATTTTGCTAATATTTCTGTGCTCATCAAGAGAGGTGGAGGGACTGGCCCGATGAAACCCGGCAACCTCACGGAAGGTGCCAAGTCCTGCAGGAAGTTTCTTCCTGACAGATGAGGTCATTGTGAGAAAATGCTGGGAAAAATAACCTCTCCTGCCGGAGAGGTTTATTTCTTGATGGTAGCGGGAAAAGTTAATAGAGGGAGGGAACACCGTTGAGCAGAAAACTTTTTACATCCGAATCCGTAACTGAAGGCCACCCTGATAAAGTGGCGGATCAAATTTCCGATGCCATATTGGATTCCATTCTGGCCAAAGATCCCATGGCCAGAGTTGCCTGCGAGACCTTTGTCACCACCGGCCTGGTCCTGGTGGGCGGGGAAATTTCCTGCAATTGTTATGTGGATATTCCCAAAGTAGCCCGGGAAACCATCCTGGAAATCGGTTACACCAGGGCCAAATACGGTTTTGACGGGGACACCTGCGCGGTCCTCACCGCCATCGACGAGCAGTCGCCGGACATTGCCATGGGGGTGGACAAAGCCCTGGAGGCCAAAACCGGCGAAATGACCGAAGATGAAATCGAAGCCATCGGCGCCGGTGACCAGGGCATGATGTTTGGCTTTGCCACCGATGAAACCCCCGAATTGATGCCCCTGCCCATTTCTCTGGCCCACAAGATGGCCCGCCGTTTGGCCGAAGTCCGCAAGAGCGGCCTGGTGGATTACCTGCGTCCGGACGGCAAGACCCAGGTGACGGTGGAATACGAAGGGGACCGGCCGGCCCGCATCGACACCGTGGTCATTTCCACCCAGCACCACCCGGAAGTGGAACTGGCCGTCATTCGCCAGGATATGATTGAAAAGGTGGCCCGCTATGTGCTGCCTCCGGAACTGGTAGATAACAAGACACGCTTCTTTATTAACCCCACCGGCCGTTTTGTTATCGGTGGCCCCCACGGGGATGCCGGCCTTACCGGGCGTAAAATCATCGTGGACACCTACGGCGGCCGCGCCCGTCACGGCGGTGGCGCCTTCTCCGGCAAAGACCCCACCAAGGTAGACCGCTCCGCCAGCTACGCCGCCCGCTATGTGGCGAAAAACATTGTGGCAGCCGGCCTGGCCAGGAGATGCGAAGTGCAAGTGGCCTACGCCATCGGCGTTGCCCGCCCGGTATCTGTGCGGGTGCAGACCTTCGGCACCGGCGTGGTCAGTGACGATGTCATCATCGACCTTATCAACCGTCACTTCGACCTGCGTCCCGCCGGCATCATCAAGGCTCTGGACCTGCGCCGCCCCATCTACAAACAAACAGCCGCCTACGGCCACTTCGGCCGCCCCGACCTGGACCTCCCCTGGGAGCGCACCGACAAGGCGGAAATCCTGCGGGCTGAGGCAGGACTCAAATAAGATCAAAAGACGAAAGCGCTTCATCATCAAGACGAAGCGCTTTTCCATTTTCCCCCAAAAGGGGTCTGACCCCCTAAAAAAACTGCATCGACAGGGTTCGAGGCAGAAGTTACTTGACCTGTGATATAATACTTAAAAGTTAGGGAAACCGGGTGAGTAATATGCCGAGAAAACCCCGTATTTGGTATCCGGGCGCCATATACCATGTTGTTTGCCGTGGCAACCGTAAAAGCGATATTTTTAGGGATCGTGAAGATTATCAAGTTTATCTCGAAATATTATGCAAGGCAAAGAGAGAATATTTCTTTAAACTGTATACCTATTGTTTGATGACTAACCACGTTCATTTACATATAGAAACAGGAGATGTTGATATCAGCAAGATTATGAAAAAAATAAACATGCTCTATGCTATTTACTTCAATCAAAAGCATGATATTTCCGGCCATTTGTTTCAGGGTAGATTTAACTCACAAATCATTGAGAAGGATGGGTATAATTTAGAAGTGAACAAGTATATCCATCTTAATCCTGTTCGCGCCAACATGGTTTTGAATCCTGCCGATTATCATTGGAGTAGTTACAATATCTATTTAGGAAAAACCTTCAGTGACTTGGTTGAAACAGATAAAATACTTAGCTACTTTCCCGGTAACAGTGTTCATCAATACATAAAATTTATTACCTCAGAAACCAATTATTCCCAAAAGGGGTCTGACCCCCGATAATTTACTTACTCTTTGCCGCCTCTCCTATCCTTATACTTTTCTTTCAGTTCATGAACCAGTAATTTATCAGCGGCTCCGGAGTTTTTTTTCATTTGATATGTATGATGAATTAAGCTCAGGGTATTGCTTAAAGAAACCAGCCATTCTTCAATGACCTCATTGGAATAACCCTGTGCTTTAATAATCTGGATCAGTCGAATAAGCTTATGGTTTTTCCGGTCCAGCACAAAGGACGTAATTTCAGGCGGCAAGTCAGCTAAATGGTCGGGGGGTTGCCTCTGGGGTTCATCAGTAAGGCCCAATAAATAGTCCACACTGCAGTTAAAAAAAACGGCCAGTCTTTTCAGTGTATCGGGGTCCGGGTGGCGCTTTTCTGTTTCGTAGAGCGCAATGGCGGATTTCCCAATGTTTAATGCCTCACCCAAAGCCTGCTGGGTGAGGCCTCTGCTTTCCCTGAGCTCTTTCATTCTTTGTCTGAAGATACCCACGCAATACACCTCGAGTCAATTATATCGAGGGCGTTTGTCAATACAATCAAATGTTTCATAGTGAAATTAAAATCCTTGACAATGTTTCAAATTGAAATTATTGTATAGGCAGCTAACTCTATCTTTGCGAACCAAAAACCTACAGGAGGCGCTAGGGATGAGCGAAAACCAGGGGGATGTCTATAGTTATCTTTTAGTAAAGGAAGATTCGGCAGGATACAAGGGTTTCGCCAATAACATTCACCGGGTGGTAAAAATTAAGTTAGCCGGGGAAATGGCTGCTGGAATTGCCCATGAGATAAGAAATCCCATGACCACCGTGCGCGGATTGCTGCAGATGCTTGCCAATGAAAAAGCCTGCCCCGGTTTTGAGGAACGTCTGCAGGTCATGCTGGAGGAACTGGATCGGGCCAATTCCATTATTTCAGAAGTACTTCTTCTGGCGCCTACCAAGGTATCGAATCTCAAGCGTATCATACTGAATAATATCCTGGAAGGTCTGCTGCCTACCATAAGCTCCGAAGCTGATCGAACCGGTAAAAAGGTCCTGTTTGAACCGGGGATGATTCCTTACCTGTGGTTAAACGAACAAGAAATTGCCAAACTGGTCCTGAACCTGGCGCGCAACGGTTTGGAGGCAATGTCAGACGGCGGCACTCTTAGAATTAAAACCTTTGTGGACGGCCCGGAGATTGTACTGTCCATACAGGACCAGGGAAAGGGGATCAAAGTGGGCATCCTTGATATGCTGGGAACCCCCTTTTTTACCACCAAGGAGCAGGGTACCGGCTTGGGCCTGGCGGTCTGCTATAGCATCGCCGCCAGGCACAACGCCACCATAAAGGTGGAAACCGGTGCCAAAGGCAGTACCTTCTTTGTCCGGTTTCAACATCAACCATAAGTTACCGCTCACCCCCTGTGCCGGTGTAAACATACTCTAAAAGCACAGGGGGTGTTGTTATGTGGGAGACTGTCTGTTATTTGATCATTTTAATCCTGGCCTGCTACGGTATCTACTATTTAGTGCAGGACTTGTTCCGTTTGTTCAGGCACCTGCCCGGCCCGCCGGTGAGCATGCTGGTGGTGATGCGCAACAGGGCAGTGGACGTGGAATACCTGATGCGGCGGTTGGCATCCTGGCGAAAATACCAGTGGGTGAACCTGGATGTCGTGGTGGTGGATGACGGTTCGGAGGACGATACCGCCAATATCCTCAGGGGTTTACAGGCAAACTTGTCCTTTCGCCTGGTAACCCTGGAGCCGGAAAGTCCGCCGGAGCATCCTTTCCGGAAGGACCGGGCCCTCCTGACCGGACTGCTGTACTGCCATAATGCCCTGGTGTGGGTGGTGGACCTGAGAAAACTTCCACAGGGCCTGCTGGCCGAAAAGGTTTTCCGTGTATTTTTCTGCCAGGGCTGGAGGTGAATTACCATTTATTGTCGAATATTGGAGACCGAGGGGGGTGGTTATGATCGCAAGACAGGGAAGTCTTGGCTTACTTTATACATGGACCATCATTTTGCTGGGCTTTGGCTGGCTGTGGAAGATTTTTCCCCAGCTAAATCTGGACCAGGGGGGGACGCTGGCAATCCTCATTGTCCTGGGTATCCTGGCTGAGTGGATGGCGGTTCCCTTTCCCCAGGGTTACTTATCCGGGGGGTACGTCATCGTTGCGGCCACCCAGTTGATCTGCGGCGGTGCGGCCACCGCCTGGGTGACCGGGTTGGTCTCCCTGATCGGGCTGGGCATTGCCAACCGCGGCAATCCATTGCGAACCACCCTGTTTAACAGTTCCCAACACGTCTTGGCGGCTGCCGCTGCGGCCTTTGTCTTTGAGCAGGCGGAGGGCGAGATTTTGCCCATCCTTCTGTTTACCCTGGTATATTTTGCCGTCAACCACATCCTGGTTTATTTCTACCTGCTGCCCGGACGCCGGGATCACCCGGATTTATTTGGCTGGGATGCCCTGCGCTGGGACGGTTATACCTACCTCTTTACCGCTCCTTACGGATCTTTGATGGCTGCCCTTTATCTTAAGATGGGTGTCAGCTGGGCCCTGGTCTTATTCCTGCCGGTGCTGGCGGCCCAGTTAATTTTCCGTAAATATGTACATATGGAGCTGTCCAACCGGGAACTGACCGCCCTTTTCCAGGTGGCCAGGCGTTTGCGGGTCAGTAATGAACCGGACACCTTCTTTAATCAAATTTTGCAGGAATCCCGGCGCATTGTCCCGTTCCATACGGCTGTAATCTTCTTTTGGTCCCAGGAACGCCAGTTGTTTTTACCCGGCGCCGCTCAGGGGCCCTGGCAGGATGAGATGTGCAACGTGGCGGTGGCGCCCGGCGAAGGTTTGGTGGGACAGGTTGTGGAGAGCAAAGAACCCGTTGTCATCGATGATGTCCGGGCCATGGATTCCCCTGCAGATGCCGGTCCCTTCCGGCGTTTCCGGTCGGTGCTGGTGGTTCCCCTGCTGGCCCGGGGCGAGGTCACCGGTGTTCTGGCGCTGGGGAACATGCATCCCTGTGCCTATGAAGAGAAGCATGTGCAGATGATCAGCATTATCGGCGGCCAGGCGGGTATCGTGCTGGCCAACGATATGCTGGTGGAGAAAATCCGGCACCTGTCTGTCACAGACCGGTTGACGGAGTTTTTGAACCACAGGCAGTTTTACCACCGGGCGGTAAAGGAAATGATGCGGTCCCAGGCCGCGGGGGAGCCCGCTTCCCTGCTGCTGGTGAATATTGATAACATGCGTGTGTTCAACTCCCGCTACGGGCACGGGGCAGGGGATGCGGTGATTCAAATGGTGGCTGCGGTGCTGCGGGATGTCACCCGGCCCGCAGATCTCCTTGGCCGGTACGGGGGCGGTGAGCTGGCGGTGCTGGCGCCGGGTTGCGACACAGCAGCCGCCCTAAAACTGGCCGAACAGATCCGCGTAGAGGTGAGGGACTGCCGGCTGGTGCCCGAGGAATCCAAGCAGCAGGTAAGGGTAACGGTATCCGTCGGGGTGGCCACCTTCCCCCAGGATACCGCCGACCCGGACCAACTCTTCTTCGGGGCGGAAAAGGCGGTGGCCCGGGCCAAAGAGTTGGGCCGGGACCGTTCCATTGCTTACAGCCAGCTGGTAAAGGAAATCAAATTAAAAGTACAAAAGGACGTAACTTCAGCAGTTCCTTAAAATCGGACACCGACTTGCCGCAAGTCGGTGTTTTTTACCTGTTTTATAGCCCGGTTGCTGCAAGTCTGCTATCAACCTGCGTCAAATGGGCTTTTTTCTTTCTGCCGGGAAGCCGCTACAATTACATCAAGCGCTGAACCAAAGGGGCCGGCCCCTAAAAAACAAAGGAGGAAGCCAAAATGGCAGTGGTAAAACAACCCTTTTCCTGCAGTATGAAATTGCGTTACCAAAAGGGCGTCAACGCCAGCGGAGATCCGGTTTATGTAAACCGCACCTATGCCAGGGTGAAACTGACCGCCACCGACCAGGACCTGTATGATGTGGCCCAGGCCATCAGCAGCCTGCAGGACAATGCCCTGCTGGCCGTCTACCGGGTGGATGACGGCGAATTAATCAACCAATAAGGAGGTCATAAAGGATGAGTAAAACACTGGAGCTGATCTTTGTCAACATGGCCGGTAGTAAAGTAACCCTGCGGGTGGCCGAACCCAGGGACAACCTGCAGGAATCCGAAGTGCGGGCAGTCATGGACCAGATCGTGGCCAAGGACATCTTTACCAGCCCCGGCGGCAGCCTGGTAAGCGCAGCCGGAGCCCGCATCGTCAGCCGCGACGTAACCGAAATGGACATTATCTAAACCCAAGGGCCGGGGCGGGGAAACCCGCCCTGGTTAGCCCTCGGTCATCTGCCGTCAGCTAAAGAATTAACAACCAAAGGCTGATGGCTGAAAGCTGACGGCAGGACCCCAAAGCAATACCTCAAAGGAGGTTTTCCCATGTCCCTCGATCTTAGCCTTGCCCGGCAGGTCTCTGCCCTGGAGGCGGACGTCGGCCATTTAAAGGAATGGCAGGAGTGCCAGGCCGAAGCGCTGGAAAGGTTGGAGGCCAGGCTGGGGCAAATCCTTATGTGGCTGCTGGGTTTAATGGGCGGTGTAACAGCCTCCCTAATCCTGCTGGTGATAAACCTGGCTTCCGGCAGGCTATAACCCGGAGGAGGTGAAAAAATGGCCGAAGAAATACGATGGCTGCTGGCAGACCTTTTGCTGGCCGCAGTCCCGGTCATGGCCGGCGGGCTTACCCTGCTGCTGCACCGGTTGGTGAAAAATCTCAAGGACGGTTTTGCCGCCCGGCAGTATTGGTTTTATCTGGACCTCTTGGAGCAGACCGTAACCGTTGTGGTTAAGAGCCTCATGCCCAGGGTGAACCAGATGAAGTCCCTCAATCAGGAGCGTCGGTTGACACCGGAGCAAATTACCCAGGTCCAAAGGGAAGCCAGGGAAATGGTTATGAACCAGCTTTCCCAGGCGGCCCGCCAGGCCCTGGGGCGCCTCTATCGTGACCTGGACAGTATGATAACAGCCCGCATCGAAGCGGAGGTGTTTGACGTTAAAAGAGGTGGCAGGCCGGCGAATTTGCAGGAGTCCTGTCAGCTGCCGGAGAAATAAGGACGAAGCGTATACTTCAAGCGCTTTGAGGAGAAGGAGAAACGATGCACCCCCTGCTGGAAGCCCTGGTAAACTTGTTTTTCCCCGAGCGGCCCGGCTGCAAGCTATGCGGCAGTCCCGGCGAAGGAGACCTGTGCTTCGCCTGCCGGCATGAACTGTCGGTTTGGGCAGCCAAACCAAAGTGCCCGGTTTGCGGCAGGCCGGTTCCTCTTCAGGGCCGGCTGGTCACCCTGTGCCGGGATTGCCGCCGCCGGCCCCCGCCCTTTGAGATGGCCAGGGCAGTGGGTCCCTATGAAGGCGGTTTGCGGGAGGCCATTCACCTTTTAAAATATAAGGGAAGAAAATCCCTGGCCCCGCTGTTGGGGAGACTCCTGCTGGAGACCCTGCCCAAATACCCCCCGCTGCTGAATTGTGATCTTGTGCTGCCGGTACCCTTATCCCCGGGGAGATTAAGGGAGCGGGGCTTTAACCAAGCGGAGTTGCTGGCCGTTGCAGTAGCCAGGGGCCTCAACCTGCCGCTGTTAAGCCATGCACTCATGAAAACCGCCGAAACACCGCCCCAGACGGGACTGACCCGGCAGCAGAGGGAGCAAAACCTGCAGGGGTCCTTTCAAGTGACGGCGCCGGAGCAAATCAGGGATAAAAACATCTTGATCGTAGATGATGTTTTCACCACCGGATCAACGGTTTCTGCCATGGCAGAGACCCTCAGGGGTCAGGGGGCGGCAAGCATCTTTGTCATCACGGTGGCCAACGCAGCCAAATAGCACTGGCAATGCCTTATCAACATAAAACACAGAAAAGCGCCGGGACACCGGGAGTTCCGGCGTTTTTTCTTACCTTTTTTATATCTCCACCGTCAGAACCGGCAGCAATATTATGAAATAAAATAGAAAATGGCAGAGCGTTCAGAAGTTGGTGCTATTACAGGGAAAATCATCGGTTTTGCCGTTACAGCCCAGGCAATCAGGCTAGAATACGACTGTATCACCAAAGCAAAATTCCCGGAATTTATATTCCATATATTGGAAAATAAAAATCTTCTACAAAAATTATGCCAACTTTTTCTTCTTTTTGACAAAATACACAGCTCTATCCACCTGATGTCCACAGAAAAACCCCTGATTTGATGGGTTATTAACAGACTTATCCACATTGTCCACAGGAAAAACCTTTTCAACAAGGAATTTTTCGACAAAGCAGCGGAAATCCTCCCGGGCAGGTAACACTTGACAGAGACCAGGCAAAATGATAAGATGAGCGCATGTGAGTTCCATGGGGCTCTCTGAAAGTATTTTGAAAGCGAGGAATGTAAATGCACGGCAAGGTAAAATGGTTTAATGCGGAAAAAGGTTATGGTTTCATTGAAAGAGAAGAAGGTGGCGATGTATTCGTTCACTTTTCCGCCATTCAAGAAGAAGGTTTCAAAACATTGGCTGAAGGTCAGGAAGTTGAATTCGACATTGTTGAAGGAGCTCGTGGACCACAGGCTGCTAACGTTGTAAAGCGTTAATTATAAAGGTTGAGAACTTTCTACCCTGGCCACCGGCCAGGGTTTTAAAATTCTGTTAAAATAATGCAGGAATTTAACGGTTTTTCGGGAATACTAACAGCAGGCATTTATTTCCTATGACACTGCGAAAGGAGTGGTACTTGTGAAAGTGCAAGTTCGCGGTAAGAACATTCAAGTAACCCCGGCCCTGAGAGACTATGTGGAAAAACGTTTAGGCAAGTTGGACCGGTTCCTGGATAATTTGGGAGAAGCGGTAGCAACCCTGGTCGTGGAAGGCGATTCACATAAGATTGAGGTCACCATCCCGGTAAACGGCATGTTGTTAAGGGGTGAAGAGGCCACCGGCGAAATGTATTCCTCGGTGGACCTGGTGGTTGAGAAAATGGAGCGCCAGATTGAACGCTATAAAGCCAAGATCAACCGCCGCAGCAACCGTGGTGTTGCCAATCTGGCGGAAAACCAGGACAAATTGGAAGACGAGACCCCCAGGGTCATTAAAACAAAGCGTTTTGCCATTAAGCCCATGTCCCTGGATGAGGCCATTATGCAGATGAACCTGCTGGGCCATGACTTCTTCGTCTTTTCCAATGCGGAAACCGAACAGACCAACGTGGTTTACAGGAGAAAAGACGGCAACTACGGCTTAATCGAACCGGAATTTGAATAAAAATACCCAGCGCGTCCAGACGGGCGCGCTTTTAATATTTGTGAAGTGTTTTTGAAAAAAGCTCTTGTAATTTTTTTAACTTAAAAGGAAGTATAAGGAAAAGAGTGAATATTATTAATATTAGCAAAAGTTTTTGGTGGGAGTTGAGTTACTGAGATGTTTATCCAGGAGTTCAGGATACCGGAAATAATATTTGGCCGAGGTGCCATAGAGCAGGTGGGGTATTGTGCCCGGAGGGTGGGTGCGGAAAAAGTTTTCGTGGTAACAGACCCTGGTGTTTTAGATGCAGGGTGGATTGACGTGGCATTACCATTTTTAAAGCAGGAAGAGGTTGATTATGAAATCTGGCATGACTTGACAGAGAACCCTAAAGATTATGAAGTTGAGCAGGCCACCCGTGCATATATAGATTCTAAATGTGATGCAATTGTAGCAATAGGCGGCGGTAGCCCGATCGATGTAGCTAAAGCCGTGGCGGTAATGGCTACTCATCCCGGCACAATTCACGATTATGAAGGTGTAGATAAAATAACCAACCCGCTGCCCCCAATGATTATGGTGCCCAGTACGGCGGGTTCCGGGGCGGATATTACACAATTTGCGGTGGTTATGGACAGCAAGCGTAATTTAAAAATGATTCTTATTAGTAAATCACTGGTTCCCGATATATCCATAACTGACCCGCTTATTTTAACCACAAAGGATCCTCAACTAACCGCCAATACCGGCATGGACGCCCTGGCCCATGCAATTGAGGCATATGTCTCCCTGGCTGCCAATTTTCTTACCGACTCCTATTCCCTCACCGCCATTCGTTTAATTTCCGCTTATTTAGGAAAATCCGTGGCCAGCAAAACAAACCTGGAGGCCAAGGACGCAATGGCCAAAGCAAGCTTGCTGGCTGCCATAGCCGCTTCGAACGCACTGATAGGGGCGGTTCATGCTTTAGCACACCAGGTGGGAGGGAAGTTTGATCTACCACACGGTATGGCTAATGCAATTCTGCTCCCCCATGTAATGGAATATAACTACCCTGCATGTATAGAAAGATTAGCGGATATTGCCGAGGCATTAGGTCAACCCGCAGGCGGTACAAACCTCCGGGAGAGGGCCAGGGGTGCCATTGAGGCCGTCAGGGGCCTGGCTAGAGAATTAGGGATAGTTGAGAGTTTTGCCGGGGCCGGTTGCTTATACTCAGAAGAAGTCATCCATACTCTTAGTGCTAATGCGGTAAAAGACGCCTGTCTAATTACCAATCCCAGGGATGCCGGTCTAACGGATATATGTGGGATACTTTCCCGGGCATTCTCTGGTTAATTTAGATGGAGAGGGTGAGTTTAATGGCCCACATACTTAAGGTAATAAATAACCAAAAAGCAGTTGTCCGAAGGAAGCATGCCATTGATATGGTAAAGTTACTTCATCCCTCCGGGTATAAGCAATATCCTAACGAAATTATGGTCAAAAATGCTGCCCTGGAAAGACTGATCGGGGTAAAAAATTCAACTAAAACACATTATAGCGAATTAAAACAAAGTATTATCCAAATGCAAAAATGTAATATCAACCTTTCTCAATCTCAAAAGGAAATAGAAGAACTATATGAACTCCTGAAAAAAAAGGCCGCTCAAACACTGGCCATTCTTGAAGTATCACGGGCAGTAAGTAATATCCTGCCCTTTGATCAAATATTAAAAAAAACCAATAAGCTTGTAGCACAGGTTTTAGGACCGGTTAAATGTTACCTCCTGGGAGCTAAAAAGGGCAGGAGTATAACATTTGCCTCATTGGTTGTGGAATCACAGGGGCAGGATATTCTTTTTGCTCAAAAAAATATGGAAGAGAAGTGGGAGCGGGTAAAAAAAGATAATGTGCCGGTTATGTTTTCAGAAGAATCTGATAAAACATGTATTCTGCTGGTACCGCTTGTTTCCAGGGGAGAAGTAATTGGGGCCCTGGTAATTAAGAGACAGGATCCGGGTCGTCCATTCACCGAGGAGGAGGTGGAACTCTGTGTGGGGATTGCCGGGCCGGTAGCTGTAGCTATTGAGAACCGGGCACTTGTTGAAAAATTAGAAAAGGAGAGCCAGCGTTTAAAAATTGCGCTTTTGTCACTGCAAGTTATATCTGACAACCTGGCCATGCTTAACAAAGGGGTTGAACCGCTTCTTTTCGCCATAGGTCAATCGCTGATTCAGATAACCGATGCCAGGTATGCCATAATCATGACGCAAACAGACAGGTTGGCCAGTGTTCATGTACCGGAACCTTGTGCGGAGAAAGAAGTATTAGATGCATATTTTTCTACTTTAACTGCCGACCATGATTTCTCTTATCCTTACGGCATATGTCGTCTGAATGTAAAAAATGATCAAAGCCTGGGCTTTATGCGCCGGCAATACGGTTTTGAGGATGCTGTCATATTTCCCATGATGATTAGAAATAAACCACTGGGTTTAATAATACTGTTCTTTCCCCGGTATAAAAGTGACGCTGTATGCCAGTCCATTCTTCAAATACTTGGTAATCAAACGGCCATTGTCTTAGAAAATGCCAGGTTATTTGAAGACACCCTCAGGCTCAAGGATAAAGCGGAAGCACATTACCGGGTTGCCTGCCAACAAAAGGAACAACTGGAACAAAAGAACCGGGAACTTAAGAATATGTATAATATTCTCTTTCGGGCCCGTGAAGAGCAGGCTATTTATTTAGAAAGAAACAGGATAGCCAGTGATTTGCATGATAATGTACTGCAGATACTCTTTGCCATAGGTTTACACCTTGAATGGTGTTTTAATGAGCTTTCCCCTCAATCACCGGTATATGCCAAACTTAAATATTTGGAAGGCTTAGTTAACAAAGCTGTTACAGAGGTGCGTACGGTTGTCTGTGAATCTGGCTCTAAGGAAGCATCTTTTAGTTTACAGGAAAGTATAGAAAGCCTGGTGCGTGACTTAAATCAGGCCGGTTCAGTTGGTATCTCTGTCCAAACTTCCGGTACAGTACCCAAATTACCAGGTGCGGTTCGCAACATTGCTTTTCGTATAGTGCAGGAGGCCCTGGTGAATGCTTTAAGACATGCCTCAGCTACGAAAATAAAAATCTATTTATCATATAGTGATAAAAAAATTGTGATAACTGTTATTGACAACGGCATTGGTATTAATGAAAACATCATGGAAAATCTGCCGGATGAAAATAAATTCGGCATAAAAAATATGTTGCAGCGGGCTCAGTATATTAATGGAACCCTGAAAATCCGTCGGCTGGACTCGGGAGGGACAGAGATACATGCGGTAATCCCAGTAGAAGGAGTTGACTGAGATGAACGCTATCTCCCTTATTATAGTGGATGACCATGAGATAGTAAGGGAAGGTCTTAAACTGACCCTGCAAAGGGAACCTGATTTTAATGTGGTAGGGGAGGCCTCAAGTGGCAGGGAATTAATAAAGTTAATAAAAACTACCTGCCCTGATGTGGTACTGCTGGATGAGCGCATGCCCGAGGAGAGAGGTATAGAAATTTGTAGAACCCTAACCAAGCTTTACCCGGATCTCAAAATTATTATCTTAACTGCCTACGCAGAGCAGGAAGATTATATAGTCCAGGCTATGATGGCCGGGGCCAAAGGATTCTTGATTAAAAATGTCGAGATTTTTGAATTAAAAAGAGCGATAAGGGCGGTGGTTAGAGGAGAAACCGTATTGGATTCTCAGGTTGCTGCTAGTATTGTAAATAAATTAAAGGAAGTACCAAACAAGAACTCTTCCCTTTCTCTTTTAACAGAACAGCAAATATCTATTGCTAAATTAGTGGCCCAGGGGTTAAAAAACAGAGAAATTGCCGAGCAGTTGTATCTCAGTGAGAATACAATTAAGTTTCATATTCAAAATATCATGCGTAAACTAAACGTCAATAATCGGATAGCCCTGGTGGCAAAGCTGTTAGAGAAGGATATCATATAACTTATTAATTAGGTGTGGAAACCCGGGATAGCAAATATCCCGGGTATTTTTTTCACTACCCGGGCAGGTAGTTTTGCTACCTTATGGGGTAGGTTCCGCGGGTAAAGAACAGTCTCTTCGTAAGCCAAAGAACCACCCTAACGTACGATGACAGGATCTGGATACTGTGAAATAATTATTTTAATAATCAGAAAATTAAGTAAATGGCACCGTAAAAACAAACATAAGGGAGGGGTTAACCACATGGGTCTGAGGGCTTACTTAATGGTAACCGTGCATGATGATGTAGACCAGCAGGGGTTTGTTCAGATTCTCCGGGAGCTGGAAGAGATGATCGAAGTTGATTTTGTTGACCCCGTAGTGGGGAGATGTGACATAGTAATAATGATTGAAGCACCTGTAACGGTTCAGGAAGTGGCGAATAAAATTGAAAAGCTGCCCTGGGTTAAAAAATTAGAAACCCTTAAGATTGTCAGCCTCTTTGAACGGCACAGCGCATCTAAAAAAAACTTCTTGCCGCTATGCAGCACGAAGGGGTGAGAAAATGAGCAATCCGGATAGTTTAAAGCTTAGCGCGGAAAATTTCGATGCGATAGATCAGATTGTTAATAAATACAACTCCGATAAAGGCGCTGCCATTATGATCCTTCAGCAAGTCCAGGCCACCTATGGTTATATAGGCCAATCAATGCTGGAACGCATTTCCCAGTTGACTGGAACACCAACCAGTGAGCTTTTCAGCATAGTCACCTTTTATTCCCAATTTCGTTTAGAACCACTGGGTGAGAATTTTATACAAGTTTGTCATGGTACAGCCTGCCACCTGGCCGGTGCTGAAAGAATTTCAGAAGCTGTACAGCATGTGACAAAGGCCAAACCGGGCCATACCAGTCCGGATGGTAAGTTTACATTGGAACATGTGGCCTGTCTTGGATGCTGCAGTCATGGACCGATTATGACCTTAAATAATGAGACTTTTGCCCGGATGACCCCTGATAAAGTGAAAAAAATGCTTCATCAAAAGGTTGCGGACAAAGGGTTTGTTAATTCGGAAGGGTGTGAGTTAAGTGAATGAACATGCTAACTCAACTTCAGCGGATAAGTCAGGCGTAACCACGGTGGTGAATGTTGGCCTTGCCAGCTGCGGTATTGCCGCCGGGGCCCAAAAGGTTTATGACACATTTAAGACTGCTTTGGAGGGCCTGGCGGTAGAATTAACTTTTAGCGGCTGCATGGGTATGTGTTACAACGAGCCACTGGTTGAAGTTCGTTCTCTGAACGGGGGCAGGTATATCTACGGTAAAGTACAGCCAGAACAGGTGGCCCGAATAGTGCAGGAACACATACAGGGTGGCACACCCATTATGGATTGGGTTGTATATAGCGATAGAATAAAAACCCCGGATGCTGATTTTATAGATAAACAGCAGAGAATTATCCTCAAACACTGCGGTGTAGTCAACCCGGAAGATATTGACAGCTATCTGTCTGTAGGTGGTTACAAGGCCATCGAGAAGGCGCTAAAGTCTATGACACCGGAACAAGTTATTGAAGAAATCAGCCGTTCAGGCTTGCGGGGAAGAGGCGGCGCAGGTTTTCCAACCGGAACAAAATGGTCTTTTGCCAGAAAATCCCCGGGCCGCGAGAAATATGTGATTTGTAATGCAGACGAAGGTGACCCCGGTGCTTTCATGGATCGCAGTGTACTTGAAAGCAACCCTCACAGCGTGCTGGAAGGAATGCTGATAGCCGGGTATGCGATGGGAGCGGAAAATGGATACATTTACATCCGGGCCGAGTATCCACTGGCCATTAAACGTCTGAAAATAGCCATTGCCCAGGCCTTAGAAAAGGGGTACCTGGGGAGCCATATCCTGGACAGCAACTTCAGCTTTAATATCATGATCAGAGAAGGTGCCGGTGCTTTTGTCTGCGGCGAAGAGACTGCCCTGATTGCCTCGGTGGAAGGGAAAAGAGGCATGCCCCGGATACGACCGCCATTTCCCGCTCAATCAGGAGTTTGGGGTAAACCGACATCCATAAATAACGTTGAGACCTTTGCTAACGTACCCTGGATCATTTTAAACGGCGGCGACTCCTTTAGCCGTTTCGGCACGGAAAACAGTAAAGGAACCAAGGTATTTGCCCTGGCCGGCAGTATAGCCCGGGGCGGCCTGGTTGAAGTACCGATGGGAATTACCATTAATGAAATTGTATACGATGTGGGCGGTGGTTTATCTTCCGGCAGAAAACTTAAGGCTGTGCAAACGGGCGGTCCTTCCGGCGGCTGCATACCGGCCAGTCTGGCAGATACACAGGTGGATTATGATTCTCTGAAAAAGATTGGGGCCATCATGGGTTCCGGCGGCATGTTAATTATGGATGATTCAACTTGTATGGTTGACGTGGCCAAATTTTTCTTGAAATTCACCAAGTCCGAATCCTGCGGTAAGTGTACATTTTGCCGGGTTGGTACCAAACAGATGCTGAAGGTACTGGAACGCATTACCAACGGTGAGGGCCGGGACGGAGATATTGAGCTGTTAGAAGAATTAGGGCAAAAAATTAGTGCCGGAGCTCTCTGCGGACTTGGTCAAACGGTACCCAACCCGGTTTTAACTACCATCAAATACTTCAGACACGAATATGAAGCCCATATCTTCGATAAAGCGTGCCCGGCTAAAAAGTGTAAAGCCCTGATTAGTTACCAGGTGTTAGCTGATGCTTGTAAGGGATGCGGCCGGTGCAGCAGGGAATGTCCTACCGGAGCGATAACCGGTGAAAAGAAAATGCCGTTTACCATTAACCAGGAGATGTGTGCCCGCTGTGGCTTATGTATTAGTGTGTGCAAGTTCAATGCTATTACCGTGACAACGGGAAAGGAGAGGGGGAAGTAAAAGGTGTCTAAAGTAAAAATCACCATAGACGGAAAAGAAATATTGGCGGAAAAGGACAGCATCCTTCTCGAAGTAGCCAGGGAAAACGGTTTTAATATCCCCTCCTTTTGCCATGATCCCCGGTTAAAGCCCTTTGGCGCTTGCCGGCAATGTCTGGTAGAAATCGAGGGTGCCCGGGGACTGGTTCAAGCCTGCGGGGCTAAGGTCAGTGAAGGGATGGTAGTTAGAACCAATACAGATAAGGTTATAGGTGTTCGCCGCTTGGGCTTGGAGCTATTACTGGCAGAACATAACGGTGATTGTGTTGGTCCCTGCCAGTTGGCTTGTCCGGCGGAGGTGGACATACAAGGATTTGTAGCTCATATTGCTAACGGTCAAATACAAGAAGCGGCCAAATTAATTAGAGAGAAAATACCTCTGCCGTCCTCGGTTGGGCGGGTTTGTCCCAGTTTTTGTGAGAAAGAGTGCCGCCGTAATTTAGTTGATGGCCCTGTCTCTATTTGTGCTTTAAAAAGATTTGCCGGTGATTTTGGTAACGTTGATGGAAGACCTTATGTTCCTCCGGTCAAAAAAGATACCGGTAAGCAGGTAGCCGTCATTGGTGGGGGTCCTGCCGGGTTAGCTGCGGCTTATTATTTAGCATTAGCAGGTCACCGGGTGAGTATTTTTGAGGCTGCTCCCCAATTAGGCGGGATGATGCGATATGGTATACCGGAGTATCGTTTACCAAAGACCATATTGGACCGGGAAATTGAGGTTATCACCGGTCTTTGCCGGAACGTTTTCTTGAATAAAGCATTAGGTCGGGATTTCTCTTTACAGGGATTAAAACAGATGGGGTTTGATGCCGTTTTCATTGGGATTGGTTCCTGGGCTAACCAGAGCCTGCAATTGCCGGGAGAAGACCTGAAAGGAGTATATTCGGGTATCCAATTCCTGCGGGAGGTTGCCTCAAGGCAGCCGATCAAGGTAGGAAATAAGGTTGTTGTCATTGGTGGTGGCAATGTTGCTATGGATGCTGCCAGGACATCCATAAGACTGGGCGCCAAAGAGGTGACTGTAGTTTATCGTCGCACACAAGAACAGATGCCCGCTAATCACCATGAAATCGCCCAGGCTTTGGAGGAAGGCATCAAGTTTCAAATGTTAACTGCACCGGTTGGGTTTGTTGGAGAACAGGGCAGCGTTACATCACTTAAATGTATTAAAATGCAGCTTGGTGAACCTGATGCCTCAGGCAGGCGTCGTCCCGTTCCCGTTGAGGGATCCGAATTTGAAATACCAACAGATATGGTTATTATTGCCATCGGGCAGAAGCTGGATAAGAACAGCCTGCTGGGAAGTGAGGAAATAGTATTAAACCGGCGGGGTAATATTGATGTTAATACGTCAACTATGCAGACTAATATTGCCTGGTTATTTGCTGCCGGTGACTGTGTTTCCGGTCCTGCTACAGTTGTCCAGGCACTGGCTGCAGGCCGTAAAGCGGCTAATTCCATCGACCAATTTCTTAAAGGTCAAGTAGTTAAGGCTGTTGAGCACCCCTTTAATTGTACCCGGGGGACTCTGGATGAAATAGATCCGGCGGAATATGCCGATCGGGAAAGAATTCCCAGAACAGCGATGCCCACCATTGAGCCGGATGTAAGAAAAGTTAATTTTGATGAGTTTGAGCTTGGCTTTACCCCTGAAATGGCCAAGAAAGAAGCTGAACGGTGCCTATCCTGCGGCTGTCTGGATGTCTTTGACTGTAAATTGAGAGAGTATGCTACTGAACTGAAAGTCCAGGTCAATAGGTTGGGCTTTGGGGAAAGGAACTATCCTGTATTCAGTGATCACCCGGAGATTATTCGAGATCCGAACAAATGCATCCTCTGTGGGAATTGCGTAAGATTCTGCCATGAAGTTGTGGGTGTCGGTGCCTTAGGTTTCGTAAACCGTGGATCAGATACAGTGGTTCTCCCATCATTAAAGAAACCTTTAACAGAAACTACGTGTAACTCCTGTGGCCAGTGCGTTGCGGTCTGTCCTACGGGGGCCTTGACATTCAAAGTGAATTTGCCCAAACCAGGCCCGTGGAAGACAACGAAAGTTGAATCAGTATGCACCTTCTGTAATATAGGCTGTAAATTGGAATTTCTTAAAGCGGGTGATCAAATAGTTAATATATCTTCACCTGTGTCGGGAGATACCGTTAATGATGGTATTCTTTGCGGTAAAGGAATGTTTGCGGGTAAGGATGTACACAGGCCGGAAAGATTACGGTCTCCCCTGGTAAATAAGAACGGTAATCTTGAGCCGGTTTCTTGGCAGGAAGCCATTGGTGCAGCTTCAGATATTTTAGGGCAGGTAAGAGATTTTGAAGGTTTGGATAGTATTGCAGTAGCAGTTTCCCCCAGGTTATCCAACGAAGAAAATTACCTGGCATATAAAATTGGCCGTATGTATTTAGGAACAAATAAAATTTACAGTACTGTTCCAGTGTCCACAGGAAGAGTAGCAGCGGAGATTTATAGAGAGGGGTTAAAGCCATCATTAAATGAGTTGGCTTCAAGTGATTTGATTATGGTAGTTGGGGGAGAAGTTCCTCTCCGCTACCCAATTATAGCTTATAAAATTAGAAAAGCTGTGGAAAACGGCAGTAAGCTGTTAATCATAGGCTCAAATGTCAGCAATCTGGATCCCCTGGCTGCATACACGTTAAAGATTACTAAGAGCAGTACAGAAAGGCTGTTTGAATCCTTTGTTCGCTATATACTGCAGTATGATTTAGTCGATGGTAAGGTTGCCAATGAAAACTTAGTCTATATTTGCGGATTAGAGAATCAATTTAAAGAGGATTTCTACAGTATCGCAGAATCATTTCTGCTAAAATCACAAAAGATTATGGAGTTTATAAACTTATATATTAGAGCCAGTAACCCGGTCATAGTTGTGGACGGTGAAAATCTTTCCCATAAGGAATTAGACTTATTAAGCAAATTTGCATTCATTACCGGCAACCTTGGGGTAACTGGTAAGGGTATCATTACTCTTTACCCCTATGGTAATATACAATATCAATTTAAATTAGGAATAAAAAATGATGCAAGTGATTACCAGGTACTTTTAAATGAAATAAATGATGGATCTATAAAAGGGTTGCTGGTTGTAGGTGATAGTGCCGAGTTAGATAGCCAACTGTTTAAGCATGGAGTCAAAACAGTTGTTATTAGCCCTTACTTACCAAAGGTTATTAATGCTGATGTGATATTGCCCGGAGCTATGTATGCTGAAACCAATGGAAGTGTTACTAATGTTGAAGGCAAAGTGCAGCGCTTGCATGCAGGTTTACACCCGTTAGCCGGTAAGGAAAATTGGGAGATTTTAATTGAGTTAGCGCAAGCTTTTAGTAAGCAAGTAAACTACTCTAATCAAGAAGAAATATACAAAGAAGTGTTAAACCAATTTCTCAAAAGATAACACCCTTGGCCAAAAAATAAAAGACATAATATTCAAAATAGCAAAACTGCTATTTGGCAGCATCTGGTTGCAGTAACGGGAAAAAAGGGGGTGTTATACAAATATAAGCGGTTGTCTTGTCGCTTTAATAAATTATTTAAATTTATGGGGGTGCTAATTAATGAAAGGTTTTGCAATGCTTCGTATCGGTGAAGTAGGTTGGATAGAAAAGGATAGGCCGGTTGCTGGCCCCTATGATGCAATTTGTCGTCCTTTAGCAATAGCTCCGTGTACGTCCGACATCCACACTGTTTTTGAAGGTGCCATTGGTGAAAGACATAATATGATCCTGGGTCATGAAGCTATCGGTGAAGTGGTTGAGGTAGGTAGTGAAGTTAAAGATTTTAAACCTGGCGACCGTGTAGTAGTGCCTGCTATCACCCCGGATTGGCGCACTTTGGAGGCTGCAGCAGGATTTCACCAGCATTCAGGCGGGATGTTGGCTGGTTGGAAGTTTTCCAACATCAAAGATGGTTCAATGGGTGAATACTTCCATGTGAACGATGCTGATATGAATCTGGCCCATTTGCCGGATGGAATGCCCCTTGAGGCAGCAGTAATGATTCCTGATATGGTAACTACTGGTTTGCACGGTGCTGAGAATGCAGATATTCAGCTAGGTGCTACGGTGGTAGTTATTGGTATTGGCCCGGTAGGCTTAATGGGTGTGGCCGGTGCAAAATTATGTGGCGCAGGTAGACTTATCGCTGTAGGGAGCAGGCCGGTTTGTATAGAGGCCGCAAAATTCTATGGAGCAACAGATATTGTTAACTACAGAAATGGTGATATTGTTGAGCAGGTATTGAAACTTACAAATGGTAAGGGCGCAGATGCAACAATCATTGCCGGTGGAAAACCCGAAGTTGTAGCTCAAGCTATAAAAATGACTAAACCAGGTGGCACAATCTCTAATATTAACTATCATGGTGAAGGAGAAATTTTACCGATTCCACGGCTTGAGTGGGGCAGCGGTATGGCTCATAAAACCATTAAAGGCGGATTATGTCCCGGTGGCCGCCGTAGAATGGAGATGTTAATTGATCTTGTAAAATATAACCGTCTTGATCCCGGCAAATTAGTAACTCACGTGTTCAATGGTATTGAAAACTGTGAAAAAGCATTATTACTAATGAAGGATAAGCCAAAAGATCTAATTAAACCTGTGGTATTAGTTAATTAATCCAAACCTCAGGGTCACCCCGGAAGTTTACAGAATTTGTGTATTGGAAGCTGCGGATATTATTCCCAGCTTTCTTTTTTTATGAATATACGGTGTTACTCTGCTCGATCATATATTTACCAGTTTGATTTACCCGCCCGGGGGCAGGAATATTAATTGGCGGGGGAGAAGTATTTTAAATCTGTTTTCTTGCTTTAGCCGGTACAGGGTGATAGAATATTTTGGAATAATTAACCATGGAGGAACCTGAGTGGTTCTTTTAATTCAATTTTAATCTTAAAATGTTAAACTGTTTACCGATTGAATTATTCTCTCCAAAGTGAAGTGCAGCAGGTAGAAGATTCTCACATCTAACTTCTCACCTCTCACTTCTCACATGAAAGGTGGTAAACCATTGCTCAAGTTTTTAAAAAACCTGTTTGATGATAACGCCCGTGAAATCAAACGACTGCAGCGGGTGGTCGACGATATTAACGGGCTGGAGCCCGCCATAGCCAAACTGACCGACGAGGAACTGCGGGGCAAGACCGCCGAGTTCAAGCAACTGCTGGAAAACGGCCGGACCCTGGACGACATTTTGCCCCAGGCCTTTGCCGTTGTCCGGGAGGCCTCCAAGCGCGTTCTGAACATGCGCCATTTTGATGTGCAGTTGATCGGCGGCATCGTGCTGCACCAGGGCCGTATCGCCGAGATGAAAACCGGTGAAGGAAAAACCCTGGTGGCCACCCTGCCGGTTTACCTCAACGCCCTGACCGGCCGCGGCGTTCACGTGGTGACCGTCAACGACTACCTGGCCACCCGTGACAGCCAGTGGATGGGACAGATCTATCGTTTTCTGGGTTTATCCGTAGGACTGATCGTGCACGGCCTGGATTGGGAGCAGCGCCGCCGGGCCTACAACGCCGACATCACCTATGGGACCAACAACGAATTCGGTTTTGACTACCTGCGGGACAACATGGCCATTCACCCGCAGCAACTGGTGCAGCGGGAACTGAACTACGCCATCGTGGACGAGGTGGACAGCATTTTAATTGACGAGGCCCGCACCCCGCTGATTATCTCCGGGATGGCCGACAAGCCCACCGACCTCTACTACACCATGGCCAGAATTGTGCCCAAACTGGTGAAGGATACCGACTATACCGTGGATGAAAAGGCCCATACCGTCCTGCTCACCGAAGAGGGTGTGGCCAAAGCGGAAAAACTGCTGGGCGTTCAGAACCTCTATGACGATACCAACATGGAGCTGACCCACCACCTGAATCAAGCCCTGAAGGCCCACGCCCTGATGAAGCGGGACCGGGACTACGTGGTGAAGGACGGCGAAGTGGTGATTGTGGATGAGTTTACCGGCCGCCTCATGTTTGGCCGCCGCTACAGCGACGGTCTGCACCAGGCCATTGAGGCCAAGGAAGGCGTCAAGATCGAACGGGAGTCTCAGACCCTGGCCACCATCACCTTCCAGAACTACTTCCGCATGTACAAGAAGCTGGCCGGCATGACCGGGACCGCCCTGACCGAAGAAGAGGAATTCCGCAAGATCTACGGCCTGGATGTGGTGGTCATCCCCACCAACAAACCGATGATCCGTGTGGATATGCCCGACCTGGTGTATAAGACCAAAGAGGCCAAGTACCGGGCGGTGGTGGAAGAGATTGCCCGGCGCCACGCCACCGGCCAGCCGGTGCTGGTGGGCACCATTTCCATTGAAACCTCCGAACTGCTCAGCGGCATGCTGAAAAGGAAGGGTGTGCCGCACCAGGTCTTAAACGCCAAGTACCATGAAAAAGAGGCGGAGATCATTGCCCAGGCGGGCCGTCTCAACGCCGTCACCATTGCCACCAACATGGCGGGCCGCGGTACCGACATCCTGCTGGGCGGCAACCCGGAAGTTCTGGCCATGGCAGAACTGCGCAAGAAGGGCCAGGGCGAAGAAACCGACGCTGCCGAGTACCACGCCCTGGTGGAAAAATACAGACAACAATGTGAAGAAGAACGCCGGCGGGTCATTGAACTGGGCGGCCTGCATATCATTGGCACCGAACGGCACGAAAGCCGGCGCATTGACAACCAGCTGCGGGGCCGGGCAGGCCGTCAGGGCGACCCGGGTTCCAGCCAGTTTTATATTTCTCTGGAAGACGATTTAATGCGCCTCTTTGGTTCGGACAACATCGCCGGTTTAATGGATAAGCTGGGCATGGAAGAGGATGTGCCCATTGAACACCCCCTCATTACCAAGTCCATTGAGACCGCCCAGAAGCGGGTGGAAAACCGCAACTTTGACATCCGCAAACACGTGTTAAACTACGACGATGTCATGAACCAGCAGCGGGAGCTTATTTACAGCCAGCGCCGCAGGGTGCTCACCGGTGAAAATATGGCCGAGAATATCAAGGAGACCATTGCCACCGTGGTGGCCCGTTCGGTGGACACCTACTGCCCCGAGGGTGTGCACCAGGAAGAGTGGGACCTGGCGGGATTGCTGGAATACGCTTCCCAGCTCTACCTGCCCAACCATGACCTGAAGGTGGCAGACCTGGAGGGTCTGGGACGGGATGCCCTGCGGCAAGAACTGCTGGATAAAGCCATGGCCCTGTACAAGGCCCGGGAAGCAGAACTGGGCGCCGAAACCCTGCGGGAAATCGAGCGGGTGGTGCTGCTGCGGCTGGTGGACGAAAAGTGGATGGACCACCTGGATGCCATGGACCAGCTGCGGGAGGGCATCGGCCTGCGGGCCTACGGCCAGAAGGACCCGCTCATTGAATATAAGTTTGAAGCTTATGAAATGTTTAATAACATGATCGCCAACATCCAGGATGATGTGGTGCGCTACATCTACCGGGTCAGCCTGGTGCCCGCCCAACCCCGGGAACAGCGGGTGGTGGTGGAAAACCGCTCCGCTGACGAAGGCCCCCGCCAGCCCCTGCGCAAGGAGCAGCAGGTGGGCCGCAACGACCCCTGTCCCTGCGGCAGCGGCAAAAAATACAAGAAATGCTGCGGCAAATAACCGAACAACACATCATGGTAAATACAGGAAAAAGGGGTCAGACCCCCTAGGTGAAAGGATGAGTATCTGTGCTGGATGCTGAAGTAAGGCGCGACCTGGAGCAACTGGGGAAGCGTATCAAAGATTTGAGGGTTTCTCTTTGACATTGACAAACAACAGGAAGAAATAGCCAAACTGGAGCAGGAAATGATGCGGGAAGGATTCTGGGATGATGTGGAGCACAGCCAGCAGGTCAACCAGAGACTGGCCGGCCTCAAGGACAGGGTGGAAAACTTTACCGCCCTGGAGTCCTCCCTGCAGGACCTGGAAGTGATGCTGGAGCTGTGCCTGGAAGAACAGGACCCCCTGCTGGAAGAGGAATTAACCGCGGAACTGGCCGCCCTAGCTAGGCGGGTGTCGGATACCGAACTGGAGGTACTGCTGTCCGGCCCCTACGACCGGGGAAATGCCATCCTGTCCCTGCACCCGGGGGCCGGGGGCACCGAGTCCCAAGACTGGGCCCAGATGCTGCTGCGCATGTACACCCGGTACTGTGAAAACCACCATTACAAGGTGGAGATTTTGGACCTGCTGCCGGGTGACGAGGCGGGCATTAAAAGCGTTACCATTCAAGTTTCCGGTCCCAACGCCTACGGCTACCTGAAATGCGAGAAGGGTGTGCACCGGCTGGTGCGCATTTCTCCCTTTGACGCCGCCGGCCGCCGCCACACCTCCTTTGCCTCGGTGGATGTGCTGCCGGTGGTGGAGGACGAAGTGGAAGTCCATATCCGCCCGGAAGACTTGAAGATTGACACCTACCGTTCCGGCGGCGCCGGGGGCCAGCACGTCAACAAAACCGACTCGGCGGTGCGCATTACCCACCTGCCCACCGGCATCGTGGTGGCCTGCCAGAACGAGCGGTCCCAGACTTACAACCGCCAGGCGGCCATGAAATTATTAAAGGCCAAGCTCATCGACCTGGAGCTGCGGAAGAAAGAAGAAGAATTGGCTGCCCTGCGGGGAGAACAAAAGGACATCGCCTGGGGCAACCAGATCCGCTCCTACGTCTTTCACCCCTACAGTCTGGTCAAAGACCACCGCACTGGGGTGGAAGTGGGCAACGTCCACGCGGTGATGGACGGGCACATCGATGAATTTATTGCCGCCTATCTCAAACAAAAAGCCGGTACCCATCAATAAATTCAAGTTGGGGACGGTTCTTGACTTGAATTCGCTTCAGCGAATTCAAGTCAAGAACCGTCCCCAAACTTGAATTTAAACTTATTCGACAAGATTTTTTTCATTTTGGAAGGATTTAGCACTTGCGGGGAGAACACTAATACTGGCTAAATTGATTTTAATAAATGTAAGAGCCTAGAAAATAGGCTTTCTCTTTTTGGGGTATGATAAGTGCGATCATGAACACGCTCTTTGAAAGGATAAACTTATGTTTCTGCGCTGGTTGAAAGATTATTTAGGTGTGACCATTGGAGTCCTATTAACCGCCGTGGGGCTGGATGCCTTTTTGGTGCCGGCCAAAATTGCCGCCGGCGGCTTAAGCGGCGTTGCCACCATTTTCTACCATATTGCCCATTGGCCTGTGGGCCTTAGCATGCTGGTCATGAATGTGCCGCTCTTTATCTGGTCCATCGTCCGGTTGGGCTGGCGTTTTACTGTCAATTCGGTTTACGGTACCGTTGCTCTTTCTGTATTTGTTGATTTGCTGGAGCCCTATCTCCCCTTGTTAACCAAGGACTTGCTGTTGGCCAGTCTGTACGGGGGTGTGCTTACGGGCATCGGCCTGGGGCTGGTGTTTCGCTTCAATGGCACCACCGGCGGCACCGAACTGTTGGCGGCCATTTTAAGGTCCTATATGGGCATTAACATCGGTCAATTGCTGTTTATCATCGATGGTCTTGTGGTTTTGTGGGCAGGCATTGTCTTTCGTTCGGCAGAACTGGCCATGTATGCGCTGATAACCATTTTCCTAACCGCATGGATCATCGACCTGGTTATAGAAGGTTTCAGTTCCGCCAAGGCCTTCCTGATTATCACCAAAAAAGCGGATGCCATCGCCCAGGGTATCATCAAGGAACTGGACCGCGGCGCCACCGCCTGGAAGGCCAAAGGCATGTATACCGGCAAGGAGCGGGAGGTGCTTATTTCGGTGGTGGGCCGCTCCGAGGTGTCCCGTCTGAAAGCCCTTGTCAAAAAAGAAGATCCTGCCGCCTTTATCATCCTGGCAGATGTGCATGAAGTCCTGGGGGAAGGTTTCAAGGAATTGGGATAAATGCATTGATATTTGAACAAATTTAAATTTTGGAGGGAACAACCATGGACCAAAAAATAGCATTTTTGCAGGAGCGAGCCAGGGCCATTCGCCGCCACATCATCACCATGCTGGGCGAAGCCGGCTCCGGCCACCCGGGCGGTTCGCTGTCCGCGGCGGACATTGTCAGCGTACTCTTCTTTGATACCATGAAGTTAGACCCGGAAAACCCCCATTGGCCGGGCCGGGACCGTTTTGTCCTGTCCAAGGGCCATGCGGCCCCGGTACTGTACGCCGCCCTGGCGGAAAAGGGATACTTCCCCCAAGAGGAACTGCTGACCCTGCGTAAACTGGGCAGCCGTCTCCAGGGTCACCCGGATATGAAAAAACTGCCTGGCGTTGAAATGTCCACCGGCTCCCTGGGCCAGGGACTGTCCGCCGCCTTGGGCATGGCCCTGGGCCTTCGTTTGGACGGCGGGGAGGGGGCTCAGAGGGTTTATGCCCTGCTGGGCGACGGTGAAGTGCAAGAAGGCCAAATTTGGGAAGCTGCCATGGCCGCCGGCCACTTCAAAGTGGACAACCTGACTGCCATTCTGGACTACAACAACCTGCAAATTGACGGACCGGTGGACGTAGTGATGAATGTAGCTCCCCTGGCTGATAAATGGCGGGCCTTTAACTGGCATGTCATTGAAATCGACGGTCACGATATCGGGCAGATCCTCAAGGCCATCGAGGAGGCCCAAGCCACCAAAGGCAAACCTACCATCATCATCGCCAGGACCATCAAAGGCAAAGGGGTCTCCTTCATGGAAAACCAGGTGGGCTGGCACGGCAACGCACCCAAGCCGGAGCAGGTGGAACAGGCATTGAAGGAACTGGCGTGAGTAATTCAAGTCGGGGACGGTTCTTGACTTGAATTATAACAGGCCATCGGCCATCAGCCGTCGGCTAAAAGAATAACCCCAAAAGCTGAAGGCTGACGGCCTGACCCCAAAGAAATTCCCAAAAGACTGGAGGTTTACCATGACGAAGAAAATTGCCACCCGGGATGCCTACGGCCAAGAACTGGTCCGCCTGGGCGCTGATAATAAGGACGTGGTGGTTTTGGACGCCGACCTGTCTAAATCCACCAAGACACACGACTTTATGAAAAACTACCCCGACCGGTTTTTTAACATGGGCATTGCCGAGAGCAACATGATGGCCACCGCCGCCGGCTTGGCAGCCGTGGGCAAGATTCCCTTTGCCAGCACCTTTGCGGTGTTTGCCACCGGACGGGCCTTTGAACAAATCCGCAACAGCATTTGTTACCCCAGGTTGAACGTAAAAATTGCCGCCACCCACGCCGGTGTCACTGTGGGTGAAGACGGCGGATCCCACCAGTCCGTCGAAGACATTGCCATTATGCGGGCGCTGCCCGGCATGACCGTGTTTGTTCCCGCCGATGCCGTGGAGACCGCAGCCGCCATCCGGGCCGCCGCGGAAATCAAGGGGCCTGTTTACATCCGGTTGGGACGTTCCGGGGTGCCGGTCCTGCACGGGGAAGACTTTAAGTTCATCCCCGGGGAAGCCGTTACCCTGCGGGAGGGAACCGATGTGGCCCTGATCGCCACCGGTATCATGGTTGCCGTCGCCCTGGAAGCCGCTGAAACCCTGGCTGCCGAAGGCATCAGCGCCTTGGTGCTGGATGTTCACACCATCAAACCCCTGGACATTTTTGCCGTTGTAGAAGCGGCCAGAAAATGCGGCGCCGTGGTCACCGCCGAAGAGCACTCCATCATCGGCGGCTTGGGCAGCGCCGTGGCGGAAACCCTGTCCGAACACCACCCCGTCCCCATGCAGCGCATCGGCGTCCGGGATACCTTCGGCGAATCCGGCAAACCCGAAGAACTGCTGCAGCACTTCGGCCTCACCGCCACCCACATCGCAGAGGCGGCCCGCAAAGTTATCGCCAAGAAAAAATAACGGTACCTGGTACCTTGGTTAGAAGTTTATAAAAGGAGTGCTTGCAAGGGCACTCTTTTTGTATTTTTTGTCAAAAATTGGACAAAAAGGAATGAATTTTAGGCCATTTTTAAAGGAATTTCCGCTTTGGGTGTCGAAACCGAATAGGTGGTTCCTAAGATCACAGCTTGGAAAGGTGTTACGATGATACAGTTCTACAATGTTTCCAAGGTATACGACAACGGCGTAAAGGCCCTTTCGGACTTGACTTTGCATATAAAGAAGGGTGAATTTGTCTTTCTGGTGGGCCCCAGCGGAGCCGGCAAGTCTACCCTGATTAAACTGATTTTTCGCGAAGAGCTGCCCACCCGGGGGCAGGTGATGTTCAACGGTAAAAATATTGTCCGTATGAAGGGACGGGAAGTTCCCTACATGCGGCGAAAAATCGGTATGGTATTCCAGGACTTTCGACTGCTGCCCCAGAAAACAGCGGCGGAAAATGTAGCCTTTGCCCTGGAAATCACCGGCGCCTCCGGCAAAGAAATCAAGCGCATGGTGCCGGAGGTTCTGGAGCAGGTGGGACTCAAGGATAAAGGCCACCTGCTGCCCAGCCAGATGTCCGGCGGGGAGCAGCAAAGGGTTTGCATTGCCAGGGCCATTGTAAATAACCCTCTATTAATTATTGCCGATGAGCCCACCGGCAACCTGGATCCCGACACCTCCTGGGAAATCATGAAACTGTTCCAGGACATTAACCGCCGGGGGACCACCATATTGATGGCCACCCACGATTCCGGAATTGTAGACACCATGAAGAAGCGGGTTATTGCCCTGTCCAACGGCTGCGTGGTACGGGATGAAGAGAGCGGGGTGTACCGCTGTGAACTTTAATACCCTTAAATATTTCTTCCGGGAGGCCTTTACTTCCCTGGTGAGAAACAGCTGGCTTTCCATCTCTTCTGTGGGCATTGTCACCGTTTCCCTGATCATTCTGGGCGTTTCCCTGCTGCTGGTGGTGAATGCCGAAAAACTTACGAAATCGGTGGAAAGCAGTGTTGAAATTACCGCCTTTTTAGAAGAGAGTGTGGGCCGGGTGGACCGCGACAGAATTGAAGAGCAAATTAAAAGCAATCCCGCTGTGGACACCGTGGAGTTTGTCTCCAAGGAACAGGCCCTCAAGGAAATGAAAGAAAGTTTCGGCGACCGGGCAGATATTCTGGAATCCCTGGAAGAGACCAACCCCCTGCCCGACGCTTTTCGTGTGAAAACCAAGCAGGCCGCTGCCGTACCGGCCACCGCCAAAAAAATCGAACAATTAAAGGGTGTGGAACAGGTCCGCTACGGCCAGGGGGTGGTGGAAAAACTCCTCAACGTGACCCGCTGGGTCCGCTATGCCAGCGTCGTCACTGTGACCCTGTTAACCCTGGCGGCAGGCTTTTTAATTGCCACCACCATTCGCATGTCGGTTTTCGCCCGCCGGCGGGAAATCAGCATTATGAAAATACTGGGCGCCACCAACTGGTTTGTCCGCTTTCCCTTTGTCCTGGAGGGCATTGTGCTGGGCCTGACGGGAGGGCTGCTGGCCGTTCTGGTGGTGGACGTGGGATATCTTTCACTGATCAATAAACTAAAAATTTCCCTGCCCTTTATCCAACTGGTGAACGAGCCCAGGATCATTCTAACTATTCTGGGCAGCATGGTGGGGCTGGGCGTGCTCATCGGAGCCCTAGGCAGTTGGTTTTCACTAAGAAAATTTTTAAGGGTATAACGAACTTGCTAAGTATCGCTACCATCATGTTACCTTGTCGTTAGGGCAAATCTGACAACCGCTGCCCGACGACAGACGACCCTATTGGGAGGGATACCCGTGCAGCGTAAATGGACCAAAAAGATGCTGGCCCTCAGCCTGGGACTTGTCCTGCTGGCAGGGACACCGGTACTGGCGTCTCCTGCTTTGAATCAGCAACTGGATCAAGTAAGAAAACAGTTGAACCAGAAAAAGGCCCAGGAACAAAGGACCAGGCAAGCGGTCAGAGATTATACCGTACAACTGGCTTCCATTAACCAATCCATCAACCAGAAGACCGAACAGATCAGGCAGCTCCAGGGCTCGCTCAACGCGGCCATGAGCCGGCTGGAGGAAACCAAAAAAGACCTGGCCGCAGCGGAAGAACGGCTGGCCAAGAGCAACGAACAGCTGAAAAAAAGGGTCAAGGGCATGTACCAGAGCGGGCCTGTGAGTTACCTGGAGGTCCTGTTAAATGCCGGCAGCTTTTCGGATTTTACCAACCGCCTGGAGTTTTTGCAGCGGATGGTGGAAAGCGACAAGGCCATTGTGGACCGCATTGCCAGTGAAAAGCAGCAAATTGAGGAATACAAAAGCGCGCTGGAGACCAGAACCCGGCAGATTGCCAGCTTGAAAAACGAGCAGGAGTATGCTAAAGAAATGCTGGCCCAGGCCCAGAGTGAGAAAGAAGAACTGTTAAAAGAGGCCAAGCAGGATCTCAAAAAGACCGAGGCGGAAATTGACCGCCTGGAGGCCCAGGAGGACGCCATCTTGCGGCAGATCGCCTTGGAGAATGCCAAAAAGGGTGGCAATTATAAAGGAGGGGTATTCAGCTGGCCGGTCCCCGGCTATACCCGTATTTCTTCTCCCTTCGGTAATCGCATTCACCCCATTTTAAAGCAAATGCGTTTTCACACCGGCATTGACATCCCGGCTCCCACCGGCACCGCCGTCATTGCGCCGGCCGACGGAACGGTGATCTACTCCGGCACCATGACCGGTTACGGCAGGGTGGTTATGATCGACCACGGCGGCGGGGTGGTCAGCCTTTACGGGCACCTGTCCGCCCAGCTGGTGAGCAACGGGCAGGCGGTCACCAGGGGCGCCACCATCGGCAGGGTCGGCAGTACCGGCATGTCCACCGGACCTCACCTGCATTTTGAAGTACGGAAAAACGGTACGGCGGTCAGCCCCCATAATTACCTGTAATAAGGCCGGGTCCAATCCCGGCTTTTCCCGACCAGAAACTGGAAAAGTCTTTGTAATTTATGTCATTCTGTTGTAGTATAATACATGTGTAAGAGATAAAGAAACGGGCAGGTGTTAGTGTGAAAAGAGATACGTGGGCCTTTTGGGGAAGGCTGGCCATTGCACTGGTCTCCATGGTCTTCGTCATTTTGCTGCTCCTGGGCGGTACAGTGGCGGCCAACTACAAAGGGCTGGGCAATTTGGTAAAAGTGGTGACCCTGGTGAAGGGTCAGTATTTGTTTGAAGTGGCGCCGGAAAAGCTGGTGGAAGGGGCCATTAAAGGCGTGGTGGAGTCTCTGGACGACCCCTATTCGGTTTACCTGGATGCCAAGACCTACTCCTCCCTGCAGGAACAAATCCGCGGCTCCTTTGGCGGCATCGGTGTCCTGGTGGGGGTCAAGGACCATCATCTGACGGTGGTGAAACCCTTTCCCAATACGCCGGCAGCTGAGAAAGGCATCAAAGCCGGGGATATTATTATACAAATCGGCGACCGACCGACCAAGGACATGGACACCGAAACCGCCGTCAGCCTGATGCGGGGTCCCGTGGGCTCCAGAGTTGAACTGACCATCATGCGGGAGGGTGTAAAAGAGCCTTTTAAGGTTCCACTGACGCGACAGGAAATCAGTGTTCCCACCGTGGAGGGCCGCATGCTTCCCAACGAAAACAATGTGGGTTATATCGCCATCAGCCAGTTTACCGAGAACACCGGGGAAGAACTGGTCAAAATCCTGCATGAGCTCCGTGCAGAAGGCATGGAAGGACTGGTGCTGGACCTGCGGGACAATCCCGGTGGTGAACTCAATTCAGCCATTAAAATTGCGGATCAATTTTTAGACAAGGGTCCCATTGTGCATATTGATTACCGCATTGGGCGGGATCACACTTTCAACGCCGAGCCCGATCAACTGGATTTGCCCCTGGTGGTTTTGGTGAACAAGGGCAGCGCCAGCGCCTCCGAGATTTTGGCCGGAGCCATCAAGGATGCCGGGGTCGGCACCCTGGTGGGCACCAGGACCTTCGGTAAGGGCGTGGTGCAAACGGTATTTCCCCTGGACAACGGCGCCGGGCTCAAACTGACCACTGCCAGGTATTTGACGCCGAAGAAACACGATATTCATAAAAAAGGCATTGCCCCGGACGTGGTGGTGGATCAAGAACCGGATGCCAAATCCGATAAACAATTAGAGACCGCCATTAAGCTGATACGGGAAAAGATTCATAAATAAATAAAGGGCCGAGGTGGGAGGCAGATCGTATTCCCACCTCTAACTTCTCACTTCTCACCTCTCAAATGGCAGGTGGTTCTTTTTATGTTTCCTTTTGTGGAAATAACCCCGGAAATTCTAAAAACCATGGCGGCGGTTTTTACAGAGCCCCAAATCCTTCAGCTGTTCCTGCTGGTGGTGGCCATCGTGGCTTTGCAATACTACCGCATCGGTAAGGTGAGGGAAAGATTTTTTGGTCTGAAGCCCCGGGGTGTGTGGCGGGATGTTCTGTGGGCCACCGGTTTCGGGCTGCTGGGAGGCCTTTTGGCCAGCTACCTGATGGTGTTTGTGGGACTGACACTGTCCGGATCGGGATTAATGTACCTCTGGCCCCTGGCCATATTGTTAATGTTTATTGATGCCAGGTTTTTATGTTTTGCCTACGCCGGGGGGATTTTAGCCCTCAGTTCTCTGGTATTCGGTTGGCCCGCCATCAGCGTGCCCCAGGTCCTGGGGTTGGTGGCCATCTTGCACTTTGTGGAGGCTTTTTTGATTCTCATCAGCGGGCATCTGGGGGCCATGCCTACCTTCGTCAAAAATGCGGAAGGCACGGTGGTGGGCGGCTTTGCCCTGCAGAAATTCTGGCCCATCCCCCTGGTGGCCATGGTGGTGGTGGGTCACAGCAGCGGGCCCACCGGGGGGATCAGCATGCCCGACTGGTGGCCCCTCATCCGGGAGGGCCTAGGGGCCAATGTGGACAATATCATTTATGGCCTCATGCCGGTGGTGGCCGGTTTGGGGTATGGCGACCTGGCAGTGGCCCGCACACCCCGGCAAAAAGGCAGAATTTCTGCCCTTATTCTGGGTGCGTACAGTCTCCTGCTGCTTGGCCTGGCGGTATTGGCCGACCAACGGCCCTTGATGGGAGTTGTAGCGGCCCTGTTTTCTCCTTTAGGCCATGAACTGGTTATCTATATCGGCAAGCGGATGGAAACAGGCAAGTCCATCTACCAGCCAGCCGGCCAGGGGGTCAGGGTGTTGGATGTGATACCGGGCTACCCTGCCTGGCAGGCCGGCCTTCGCTCCGGCGATATTATTATGGAGGTCAACGGCATGGCGGTCAGCAGCCGCCGGGGCCTGGAATTTGCCCTGGGTGTCTACAATCAGGTTCAACTGACCTATTATTCTGTGAAAGATCAACAGGTGTACCGGGAAGGTATTGATTACCAGGGCAAAGGGATGCTGGGTCTGCTGCCCGTCCCGGAAGGGAACGAGGAGAACTATATGGAGTTATCCACCAAAGGGCCCTTCCGCCGGTGGTTTAACAACCGTTTCTCCCGGGGCGGATGGTAAGACAGCCTGGAAAGGCGCCCGCAAGAGCAAAGACCACGTTGTTTGGACGTGGTCTTTTCATCGGAAAAACTAGCGGGAACGGCTGGCCAATTTGGTCATGAGGCGGGCAATCACTTCCTGCTCATCCCTGTCGGCAACATCCCACAGCTCCTTGAGCACCTTTTGTTCCGGGTTGGCGGGCTGTACGTTGTCAGCCAGAATGGAACCGGCTGTCATGGCATATTGTTGAATTTTGTCCCGGGAGATTCCCAGTTCTTCAGCAAATTCCATGGCCTGGCCCAGGTACTTTTTCCAATTTTCCCAGCTTGTGTTGGCTTTGCTTAAATCCAGCATGTACGTTTCCTCCTTCTCTTTTGACTGCCCATAGGCGGCATCGCTGCCTGTTTCACCTATAGTTTGGCAACGGAAAGGGAAATTATACATACTTGGAAATAAAAGACTGACCCTGCTGTGGAGGGTTGCCGGGGCCGGAGATGTGGTCTATGATAATCTTTGAGTAAAGCGGGAGGTTTGTTCCATGTCATTAGAGCAATTGGCTTTGGATATGCAGAATTGTACCCGGTGCGGGCTGGCGGAGGGCAGAAACAAGCTGGTTTTCGGAATGGGCAACCCCGAGGCCAGGCTCATGCTGATTGGCGAGGGACCGGGCAAAGACGAGGACGAGCAGGGCCTTCCCTTTGTGGGCCGGGCCGGGCAGTTGTTGGATCGTATCCTGGCAGCCATCCATCTCACCCGGCAAGAGGTGTATATCGCCAACGTTGTAAAATGCCGGCCGCCCAACAACCGGGTTCCCACCCGGGCCGAGGCGCTGGCCTGCCTGCCCTATTTGTACCGACAGATCGAACTGATCAAACCCGCCATTATCGTTTTGCTGGGCAGCACCGCCCTGCAGAACTTAATCGGGCCGGAGGCCCGCATCACCAAGATGCGGGGCCAGTGGCTGGAAAGCCGGAGCGGTATCAAAATCATGCCCACCTACCACCCGGCGGCGGTCCTGCGGGATCCCAACAAAAAACGCCCGGTGTGGGAAGACTTTCAAAAGATTCAGGAGGAGTACCTGCGGGTGACAGGAAAGGCTGTCCTTGACCAGGGTTCCTTTTGAGCACCAAAAAACTGCTGCCTTACCTGGCAGCAGTTTTTTTAAGGAAATAAAGTTTTTCTTCATGTTCCATGAGTTTCTCGTGAATAAAATCAAATCTGTCTTCAACCCGCATAAAGCGGAGGATCATCTCCTCACGCAGGGAAGCCAGCTGATCTTTAAAGGCTTCCTGATTGGCCTCTAATTTTTCCACCCTTAATTCCAGGTTGGCAACCCTTGCATCAAGTTTATCTACTGTGGCCTCAAGTCTTTCAACCCTCGTCTCAAGCCTTTCAACCCTCGCCTCAAGCCTGTCTACCTTTGCATCAAGTTCTTCAACCTGGGTATTGAGTTTTTCCACCTGGGTATTGAGTTTTTCCACCTTGGTATTGAGTTCTTCCACCAACGAGTTGGTATGGCCAACAATGCGAATCAAATCACCGACCAGATGCTCGATACGTGCCAGACGTTCTTCGCTCACTTCGATCCCCCCAGCCAAAAAATACCGGTGCCCGTCCCAACATGTTACCCAAATCATAGCACAATCTTTTCCTCTTTTGAATAGGTTCTACCAAAAGTGTCAGCTCATTTTACCGGCGCTGCCGGGTTTTTGATATTGACCGGAATGTTATAATATAAGATGGAAAGAAAGCAGGTGATAGATGTTGGAATTTAAACTGAAATCCGAGTTTCAACCACGGGGAGACCAGCCCAAAGCGATTAAGCAGCTGGTGGACGGGCTGCACAGGGGATTCAAGCACCAGGTGCTGTTGGGGGCCACCGGCACCGGCAAAACCTTTACCATGGCCAATATTATTCAGCAGGTGCAGCGGCCCACCCTGATCCTGGCGCCCAACAAAACCCTGGCGGCCCAGTTGTGCAGTGAAATGAAGGAATTTTTTCCGGACAACGCCGTTGAATATTTCGTTAGTTACTTTGATTACTACCAGCCCGAGGCCTATATTCCCCATACCGATACTTACATTGAAAAGGACTCCTCCCTGAACGATGAGATAGACAAACTGCGCCACTCGGCAACCACCGCTTTGCTGGAGCGGCGGGATGTCATTATCGTGGCCAGTGTTTCCTGTATATATGGTTTAGGTAACCCGGAAACCTACCGGAACCTGGTTTTGTCCCTGCGGGTCGGCGGCACCTACGACCGGGACGCTATTTTAAGAAAGCTGGTGGACATCCAGTACGAGCGGAATGACGTTAACTTTACCCGCAACAAGTTCCGGGTGCTGGGAGACGTCATTGAAATCTTCCCCGCCAACGCCACCGACAGGGCGCTCAGGGTGGAGATGTTCGGCGACGAAGTGGAACGGCTGTTGGAGATCGACGTGGTCACCGGTGAGATTCTGGGACAGCGGCAGCATATTGCCGTCTTCCCCGCCAGTCACTTCGTGACCGCCGAGGAGAACTTAAAACGGGCCATCGGGTCCATTGAAGAGGAATTGGAGCAGCGGTTGAAGGAGCTGCGGGATGCCGGCAAGCTGCTGGAGGCCCAGCGGCTGGAACAGCGCACCCGCTATGACCTGGAAATGATGGCCGAGGTGGGTTTCTGCTCGGGCATTGAGAATTACTCCCGCCATTTGACCGGACGAGCCCCGGGGGAACCACCCTTTACCCTGCTGGACTTCTTCCCGGAAGATTGGCTGTTGATTATTGACGAGTCCCACGTGGCAGTGCCCCAGATCGGCGGCATGTACGAAGGGGACCGCTCCCGCAAGACCACCCTGGTGGAGCACGGCTTCCGGCTTCCCTCGGCCCTGGACAACCGTCCCCTCAAATTCCACGAATTTGAGCAAAAGATAAACCAGGTGATTTACGTGTCCGCCACCCCTGGCAACTACGAATTTGAACACGGGCAGCAGGTGGTGGAACAAATTATCCGTCCCACCGGCCTGGTGGACCCGGAAATTTCAGTCCGTCCCACCAGGGGACAGATTGACGACCTGCTGGGGGAAATCCGCCTGCGGGTGGAACGGGACGAGCGGGTGCTGGTAACCACCCTGACCAAAAAAATGGCCGAAGACCTTACGGATTACTTCAAAGAAAACGGTGTGCGGGTCCGTTACCTGCACTCGGATATTAACACCATTGAGCGGATGGAGATCCTGCGGGACCTGCGCCTGGGGACCTTTGATGTGCTGGTAGGCATCAACCTGCTGCGGGAGGGTTTGGACCTGCCCGAGGTGAGCCTGGTGGCCATCCTGGATGCCGATAAGGAAGGCTACCTGCGTTCCGAGCGCTCGCTGATCCAGACCATCGGCCGGGCCGCCCGTAACGCCGAGGGCCGCGTCATTATGTATGCCGATAAAATGACCGATTCCATGAAGAAGGCCATCGGCGAAACTGAGCGCCGCCGCAAGATTCAAACAGAGTATAACCAAAAGCATGGCATCACCCCGGAAACCGTCCGCAAGGCGGTGCGGGATGTCATCGAAGCCACCCGGGCGGCAGAGGAAAAGGCACCGTACGTGGCCCGGACCAGGGCAGGCAAGATGACCAAGACCGAGATCAAGAAGATGATTGCCAGGCTGGAAAAGGAAATGAAAGAATCCGCCAAGCACCTGGAGTTCGAGCGGGCCGCCCAGTTAAGGGATGCCATTATTGAGCTCAGGCTGCAGCTGCGCGGTGACAAGGAAATTAAGCCGGCGATTCCGGAGGTAGAGTATTAAAGGAGTACAATCATGCAAGACAAGATACTAATTCGCGGGGCTCGCTCCCACAACCTCAAAAACATCGACGTCGAAATTCCCCGGGACAAGCTGGTGGTGATCACCGGCCTGTCCGGTTCCGGCAAATCTTCCCTGGCCTTTGACACCATCTATGCCGAGGGCCAGCGCCGGTATGTGGAGTCCCTGTCTGCCTATGCCCGGCAGTTCCTGGGGCAGATGAACAAGCCCGATGTGGACTATATCGAAGGGCTGTCTCCGGCCATTTCCATTGACCAGAAGACCACCAGCCACAACCCCCGCTCCACTGTGGGTACCGTAACGGAGATTTATGACTACCTGAGGCTGCTCTTTGCCCGGGTGGGCCGGGCCCACTGCCCCAGGTGCGGCCGACCCATCACCCAGCAAACCGTCCAGCAAATGGTGGATCAACTGATGGCCCTGCCCGAGGGAACCAAGCTGCAGCTGCTGGCCCCGGTGGTGCGGGGCAAAAAGGGTGAGCATGTCAAAATCTTTGAGGACATCCGCCGCAACGGTTTCGTACGGGTGCGGGTGAACGGAGAAATCTATGATGTCACCGAAGTGCCCCGGTTGGATAAGAAAAAGAAACATACCGTTGAAATTGTGGTGGACCGCATCATCATCCGGCCCGGCAGTGAAAAAAGGCTGGCCGATTCCATGGAAACCGCTCTCAAACAAGGCGAAGGGGTGGCCGTTGCTGCGGTGGTGGGCGGGGAGGAATACACCTTTTCGGAAAACTTTGCCTGCATAGAATGCGGCATCAACATCAGCGAAATCAGCCCCCGGCTGTTTTCCTTCAACAGCCCTCACGGGGCCTGCCCGGTCTGTACCGGCCTCGGCTTCAACCATGAATTTGACCCGGATTTAATCATTCCGGACAAGAGTAAAAGCATCCGGCAAGGGGCCATTGAAGGCTGGCACAAAGGGCAAATTGCCGCCGCCTACCTGTCCGGCCTGGCCGAGAAATATGACTTCAGCCTGGACACCCCGGTGGAGCAGCTCACTCCCAAACAGCTCCAGGTGATCCTTTACGGCACCGGCAATGAAAAAGTAAAGTTCCATTATACCGATGGTTACGGGCACGTGCACCGCTACGAAGTGCCCTTTGAGGGGATTATCGGCAACCTGTCCCGCCGCTACCGGGAGACCCAATCCGAGGCCATGCGGGAAGAATTTGAAAAATACATGAGCATCAAGCCCTGCCCCGGCTGCCGGGGCGCCCGGCTAAAGCCCGAGGCCCTGGCGGTGAAGGTGGGGGGGAAGAATATTGCCGAGGTCACAGCCCTGCCGGTGTCCGAAGCCCTGAAATTCTTTGAGAACCTGGAACTCACCGAGAGGGAGCAGCTCATTGCCCGGCAGATTCTCAAAGAAATTAACGAACGCCTAGGCTTTCTGGTCAACGTGGGCCTGGACTATTTGACCCTCGGCCGTTCCGCCGGCACCCTGTCCGGCGGGGAGGCCCAGCGCATCCGGCTGGCCACCCAGATTGGTTCCGGCCTGATGGGGGTGTTATACATCCTGGATGAGCCCAGCATCGGCCTGCACCAGCGGGATAACGAGAGGCTCATTGCCACCCTCCGGCGGCTGCGGGACCTGGGCAACACTCTGATCGTGGTGGAACACGATGAGGACACCATACGGGTGGCGGACCATATCATCGACATCGGCCCCGGGGCCGGCCGTCACGGTGGCCGGGTGGTAGCGGCCGGTACCGTGGCAGATATCATGCAGGCGCCGGAGTCCCTCACCGGCCAGTACCTGAGCGGCCGGAAATTCATCCCGGTACCCCTCAGCCGCCGCCGGGGCAAGGGACAAAGCCTGGTCATACAGGGTGCGGCGGCCAACAACCTGAAAGGAATAAACGTGGAAATTCCCCTGGGGGTCTTTGTCTGCGTCACCGGTGTTTCCGGTTCCGGCAAAAGTACCCTGATTAATGAAATCCTCTACAAAGCCCTGGCCCAGAAACTGCACCGGGCCAAGGACAAGCCCGGGGAACACCTGGGAATTCAGGGCATCGAGCACCTGGAAAAGGTCATCGACGTGAACCAGTCCCCCATCGGTCGTACCCCGCGGTCCAACCCGGCCACTTACACCGGCGTGTTTAACGACATCCGGGAGTTGTTTTCCCAGCTGCCGGAGGCCAGGGTGCGGGGGTACAAGCCCGGCCGTTTCAGCTTTAATGTGAAGGGGGGCCGCTGTGAAGCCTGTCAGGGGGACGGCATCATTAAAATTGAAATGCACTTCCTGCCGGACGTGTATGTGCCCTGTGAAGTCTGTAAGGGCCTGCGCTACAACCGGGAGACCCTGGAGGTTAAATACAAAGGCAAGAGCATTGCCGATGTATTAAATATGGAAGTGGACGAGGCGGTGGAGTTCTTTGCCAACATCCCGAAGATTCACCGCCGGCTCAAGACCCTGCAGGACGTGGGGCTGGGCTATATTCGACTGGGCCAGCCGGCGCCGGAGCTTTCCGGCGGGGAGGCCCAGCGGGTCAAGCTGGCCACCGAATTAAGCCGGCGCAGCAACGGCGGCACCATCTACATCCTGGACGAACCCACCACCGGCCTGCACACCGCCGACATCGCCCGGCTGCTGGAAGTGCTGCACCGCCTGGTGGACAACGGCAGCACCGTGGTGGTCATCGAGCACAACCTGGATGTGATCAAAACCGCCGACTACATCATCGACCTGGGCCCCGAAGGGGGCGACAAAGGGGGCACCCTGGTGGCCGCCGGCACCCCGGAAGAAATTTGCCGGGCGCCCCAATCCTACACCGGCAAGTTCCTCAAACCGGTGCTGGAACGGGACCGCCAGAGAACCCTCACCTAATTCAAGTTGGGGACGGTTCTTGACTTGAATTCGACAATTGTCGAATTCAAGTCAAGAACCGTCCCCAACTTGAATGAAAGCCTCCGGCTGGTTTGTCAGACCGGAGGCTTTTGGTGTTAGAGGGGGATGTTGCTTTGTTGCTGCACAGGGGTAGCAAATTTTTGGTACTGGCGGTTGAAGCACCAGATGGAAGCCGGCAGCAGTACCGCAACGATGCCCATCAGCACCAGCAGGTTCGGTAGCACCTGGGAGAAACCGATGCCCATCAGGGCGATGTCGCGCACATCGGATACCAGGTAGGTGAGGGGCAGTGAGGCGGAAATTGCCCTGGCAAACAGGGGCATGGATTGCACCGGCCAGGTAAACCCTGAGAAAAGGAAGGACGGAATGGCCACCAGCATGGCAAGCTGGGTGGCTTCCAGTTCGCTCCGGCAGACGATGGAAAGAAAGATGCCTAGGGTCAGGATGGCCAGAATAAAGACAGCTATCAGCAGCAGGAGCAACGGGTAGTGGCCCCGGAAGGGTATCTGGAAGACCGTAAAGCACAGGGCCAGCACCACGTTGGCGCTGACAATATTTAATAGGAAGTAAGGGATCATTTTTCCCAGTACCACATGGTGGGCCCGGTAACCGCCTGCCAGCAGGTCTTTGATGGCCCCCGTTTCCTTTTCCCTGGCCACTGCCACCGCCATGTAAAGGAGAATCACCTGCTGCAGGGCGGTGCAGGCCAGGCCCAGCAGCAGAAAGTTGGCGTAGTTGAAGGTGGGGTTATACCACACCCGCAGCCGGTACCTGAGGGGAAGGGCTGTGGCGGCAGCTTTCTCCGGCAGCAGGGCCTGGCTGGATTCCAGCGTCTTGATACTGACACCGGCTGACAGGGTGGAGATAATTTCATTGGCCGCCGACATGACGGCGTTGCTGAACAGCATGTTGGTGCCGTTGACGATCACCAGCACCTCGGAACCCTGACCCTTTTTAAGGTTGGTGTCCAGGTCCTCCGGCAATACCACTGCCGCCGTAACCTCACGGGTCTCCAACATTTGGCGCAGCTCTTCCTCACTGCTCACTTGACCCACCAAATCAAACTTTTCCGAATCCCGAAAGGCCTGCACCACAATCCGGCTGGTGGCTGTGTTGTTATAATCCAGCACCACGGTTTTGATGTGCTTTACCACGTGGTCGCTGTACATAATGCCGAACAGCACGATGTACAGGGTGGGAATAAAACACATGACGAACAGCAGTCGCTTGTTGCCCCGGATGTATTGCCATTCCCGGGAGGCAATTGAAAGGATCTTATCCATGCGCAACCCCCCGGCTATTCAAACTTTACTTGAACCGACATGCCCGGCCGCAGTTGGGCGGAGTTCACCTTGATCTTGACGTTGTAGGTGACGATGTCCTTTTCACCCCGGTCGTTGGTGGCCCGGGCGGTGGCAAATTCCGGCTTGCGGCTGATATCAACAATTTTGCCGGTGTATTTTTTGTCCGGTACGCTCACGGGGATGAGCGTGGCCTGCTGGCCCTCTTTGATTTTATCCAGCACAGACTGCTTCACCTTGACATTGACCCAGTTGTCCGCATAATCGGTCACGGTCATCAGGGGCAGGCCGGTGGACACCATCTCGCCTTCCTCGACATTTAGCGAGGTGATGGTACCGGAACAGGGAGCTTTGATATTTGTTTCTTTTAAATTAATCCTTACCTGCTGCAGGTCGGCCTCGGCCTTTGCAAGGGCAGCTTCAGCCCGCTGCATATCAGCCTGGTAGACATCCACCTGCAGCCGGGAAGCCCTGGCGTTGGCCAGATCTCCTTCGGCTGCCGCCACCCCGGCCAGCGCCGCTTTATAATCCTTCTCGGCGCTGTCCATCTGCTGATCGGAGATGGCCTGGGCCTTATGCAGTTCAACCATGCGTTCATAGGTTTTTCTGGCCAGTTCGGCATCGGCTTTGGCTTTGGCCAGGGCTGCTTCGGCCTTCTGGACAGCGGCGGCCGTGCTGTCTGCGGAAAGCTTGCTGCCGGCAGCTGCCTTGGCAATATCCCCATTGGCGGCGGCGATACCGGCCAGGGCCTGGGCTTCTTTTGCCTTCAAGTCTTCGTCATCAATTTTAGCCAGCAAATCACCGGCCTTCACCTGCTGGCCCTCCTGCACATACAGCTTCACAATGCGCCCCGGCACCTTGGTGTTGACATCCACTTCCTTGGCTTCCACCACCCCGGTAAGTTCCTCCTGGCCTGTCTTTTGGGCTGTACATCCTGTCAGCAACAGCAGCAGAACCATGACCGATACAAACCATTTGTTGGGACGGATCATTCTGTTTCCTCCTTGTTTTTCAGGATTCCGTTGAAGGTAAAGTCAAGAATATGCCGGCAGCGTTCCTCCAGCATGTCTTCAGACATCATGTCGCCGGCCCACATGGGCTGTACCGTTTCCCGGCGGCTGAAATAAATCAGGCAGAGGGCGTGCATGCTCAAAAGGGTCTGGCGTATATCAAGGTCGGGGCGGAAAACTCCCCGGTTGATGCCGTCCTGTAAAATCTGACCCAGGTCCGATTCAAACAGATCCAGCAACTGGGGTAAAACTCTGCTGCCGTAACGTCCCCGGTTCAGGGCTTCCCAGTTCACCAGGCGCACAAACTCTTCATCCCGGGCCAGGAAGTAAAAATACTGGCGCAGGGCCCGCTCCACATTTTCCATAGGGTCGGCGCCGGGAATAAAGGCCCCTTTGGCGAGGTTGTATATTTTTCTGTAGTTATAGCGCAGGACCTCAACGTACAGGTTTTCCTTGCTTTCAAAGTAATGGTAAATCATCCGCTTGTTGATCCTGGCAGCGGCGGCGATTTCGTCCACCCTGGCGCCGTCCAAACCTTTACGGGAAAAGATATCCGCTGCGGCCAAGAGGATGCGGTTTTTGCTTTCCTCGGCCCGGGCGCTTGCTTCATTCTTGTTGTCTGTTTCTCTTTTCGGAAGCCTTTCCCCTTTAGCCATGGCAACCTCCTTACCATAAAGTAACTAACCGGTTATTTACCTGGCTTTATTGTGCTCCTCTTTGCCATCATTGTCAAGAGAAGGATGATTTATTTGAAATGTTATTAATCCATATGAAATTTTGCAACAAATTTGTTATTTTTTCCAAGCAGGAAAAGAAACGGTCGTTAGCCAAGATAAACAGGAAATACTACCGGTTAGGTAAACTTAATCTGTTCTTTATCCCATCTTAACCATGAGATGAAAAAATAGTTAGAAAAAGACAATTACCATTGGCACCAGCGGACCTGCAAGATACAATCATCCTGGGGGGGATGGCCTTGACATTAACAGACAAAATTAAAAATATTCCCCCGCGTCCCGGGGTTTATCTCTATAAAGATGCGGACGGCCGGGTGATCTACGTGGGGAAGGCGGTTTCCCTGAAAAACCGGGTTCGTTCCTATTTTCAGGCGGGCGCCAGGCAGTCTCCCAAAGTGCAGGCCATGCTGCGCCGGGCGGCAGACCTGGAGTACATTGTCACGGACTCTGAAATGGAAGCCCTGATCCTGGAAAACAACCTGATCAAAGAACACCGGCCGAAATATAACGTCTTATTAAAGGACGATAAAACCTATCCCTACATTAAAGTAACGGTCCAGGAGGAATTTCCCCGGGTGCACATCACCCGCCGGGTCTTGAAGGACGGCGCCCGGTATTTCGGGCCCTTCACCCACGCGGGGGCGGTGAACGAAACCCTGCGGCTGTTAAAGAAAATCTTTCCCCTGCGCACCTGCAAGCAGCGGGAGCTGGCGCCCAGGGAGCGTCCCTGCCTGAATTACCATATCAAGCGCTGTCTGGGGCCCTGTTGTAACCTGGTGGACCGCTGCGCCTACCGGGAAACGGTCAACGAAGTGATCCTGTTCCTGGAAGGGCGCCAGGAAGATTTAATGAAAAGGTTGCGGCAGCGGATGGAGGAGGCCGCGGAAAAGTTAGAATTTGAAAAGGCGGCGGAATTAAGGGATCAGCTGCTGGCAGTGGAAAAGATTGTGGAGCGGCAAAAGGTGGTTTCCACCGACCTGGCGGACCAGGATGTCATTGCCATGGCCAGGGGTTTTGATGAAGCCTGCCTGACGGTATTTTTTATCCGGGGCGGCAAGCTCATCGGCCGGGAAAATTACTTCCTGGAAGGGACCGATACCCTGGAGCGGGGGGAAGTCATGGCCACCTTTGTGCAGCAGTTTTATAACCAGACCGAGTTTGTGCCGGCGGAGATTTTGCTTTCCGAAGAAATCGCAGGGGCTCCTCTCATGGCGGCCTGGCTCAGTGAACTGCGGGGGAGTAAGGTTACCATAAAAGTTCCCAAACGGGGGGATAAGCACAAACTGGTGGAAATGGCGGCCCAGAACGCGCTGCTCTCTCTGGAGCAGGCCCAACTGGAGCGCCAGGCTGGGCGGCAGGCCCTGGACGGTGCTCTGGCGGAATTAATGGCCGTCCTGGGCCTGCAACAGCCGCCCCGGCGCATGGAGTGCTACGATATCTCCAACATCCAGGGCGCCGAAACCGTGGCTTCCATGGTGGTCTTTGAAGACGGCAAACCGGCCAGAGACCAGTACCGGCGGTTTAAAATCCGCACCGTGGAAGGCCCCAATGATTTTGCATCCATGAAAGAGACCATCACCCGGCGTTTGTCCCGGGCCAGGGAAGAGCAGGCTCAGGTGGAGGCCGGTGAACTTGCTCCCAACCGGGCTAAATTTACCCGCCTGCCGGATTTAATCATTATTGACGGGGGAAAGGGACAGCTCTCCGCCGCCCGGGAAGCCATGCTGGAGCAGGGATTTGCCCACATCCCCGCCTGCGGCCTGGCCAAGGAAGAAGAGCTGCTTTTTGCGCCGGGCCGGCCGGACCCCATCCGGCTGCCCAGGGAATCCCGGGGCCTGCAGATGCTGCAGCGGCTCAGGGATGAAGCCCACCGTTTTGCTGTGACCTACCACAGGAAGCTCAGAACCAAAAGAAATCTCAAATCCATCCTGGATGACATCGAAGGCATCGGACCGGTACGCCGCCGGGAGCTTTACAAGGCCTATAAGAATCTGGATGCCATTAAACAGGCTACGGTGGAAGAACTGGCCCGGGTGCCCGGCATGAACAGCAAGGCCGCCGAAGCGGTGTACCGATTCCTGCGGGAACATTTAGACTAATGGGTATTCCTATGGGGTCTTGTCTGGGCTAATACTGCACTCCTTTGGGGTCCTGTTTTTAGCAGGACCCAAAAGGAATGCAGTATTAGCAACACCCGCAAGCCCAGACAGATACTAACAAAAGGAGGCTGCCAACCTTGTCAAAATACCGTATGCTGGCCATCGATCTGGACGACACCCTGCTCAACAGCCAGTTTAAAATATCACCGCGCAATAAAGAATACATCCGGCGGGCCAGGGAGGCGGGGGTGCATGTGACCCTGGCCACCGGGCGCATGTACTGCTCCGCCCTGCCCTATGCCCGGGAATTGGATATAAACCTGCCCTTAATCACCTACCAGGGGGCCCTGGTGAAGGAAGCGGGCTCCGGGGAAACCCTTATCCACAGGCCGGTCCCCCTGGAGCTGGCCAGACAGGTCATCCGGCAGGTGAAGCCCCTGGGGTATCATATCAATGTTTATGTGGATGACAACCTGTATGTAGAAAAAATAACCCCCGAGGCGGAAATGTATCAGAGGATATCCGGCATTACCGCCCGGCCGGTGGGAGATTTGCTTACCTTCCTGAAGGAACCGCCCACCAAGGTCCTCATTGTCGGTGGCGTACAGGAGTTGGATGCCCTGGGGCAGGAGATGAGGCGGCAGTTCGGAAGGACCCTGCACATCACCAAATCGAAACCCCACTTTCTGGAATTTTCCCACCCCGAGGCCACCAAGGGCCATGCCCTGGATACCCTGGCCCGGCGCTGGGGACTGACACCGGACCAGGTCATCGCCATCGGAGATGCGCCCAATGACTTGGAAATGATTGCCTATGCCGGTCTGGGTGTTGTGATGGACAATGCCAGGACAGAAATAAAAGAAAAAGCAGATTATGTAACCCGTTCCAATGACGAAGACGGTGTGGCAGAGGTTATTGGCAAATTTATCTTAGGGGATTGAACACCGGCGGATGGAGAATATTAAGACAGGAAAAAGTCCGAAGACGGGTGACTTGCGCATGTTAAAGAAATGCCTGCAAAATGTCAACAAACTGGATCCCCAACCGGCAGCCAAATTTGTCAAGGCGGCCAATCAATTTAAAGCTCAAATCAGTTTGGAAAAGGGCGGACACCGGGTAAACGGTAAAAGCATCATGGGTTTGCTGGAACTGGCCAATCGGAACGGGGATACCTTAACCCTGACGGCAGACGGGGAAGACGCCCCCGAGGCCCTGCAAGTTCTGGGAGATTTATTAGAGAAAGAGTTGAACCGGTAGGTATACACATCCACTCCCGCTGCCGTTTTTTCCCCTCCGAGCTCCCACAGCTCACTTCTTAAATTTAGCGCCAATTTAGCACCACAGGGGCGCTGTTTTACTATAATGGGGTAGGTGTTTTTAACCGGTACCAACAACCGTTTAATAACTGAAAATCCCTGCCCCTTTTAGGATAAGTGTTTTATTTGCTTAATTTGTACTTACCGTTTACAATAAAGGAGATATTTAAGCTTGTCTTTGAAGGGGGTGTTGAGGTGTCCGGTCCGAGATTATTAATTGTCACAGGCATGTCCGGAGCCGGCAAAACACAAGCCGTACAAAGTTTGGAGGACCTGGGCTACTTCTGTGTGGATAATCTGCCGCCGGCCCTTATTCCAAAGTTTGCCGAACTGGTCTCCCAGTCCAACGGCAAAATAGATAAAGTTGCCCTGGTGGTGGATATCCGGGGAGGCGCTTTTTTTAACCAGGTGACGGAGGTCCTCAACGATCTCAGCAAACAGGGGTATCGGTATGAAATATTGTTTTTGGAAGCTTCCGATGAAACCCTGGTGCGCAGGTATAAAGAATCCCGGCGCCGTCACCCCTTGGATACCCACGGGGAGGTCCTGGAGGTCATCCGGGAGGAAAGGGAACTGCTGCGGGAGATCAGGGGCCGGGCCAATAAAATCATCGACACCTCGGACCTTTCCAACAGCCAGTTGAAGGAGCAGATCGTCAGCCAGTACGGCGGTGACAAAGAAGATAACCACCGCCTGTTGATCACCGTCATGTCCTTTGGCTACAAATACGGGATTCCCCTGGATGCCGACCTGGTGATTGACGTGCGGTTCCTGCCCAATCCCCATTATATCCCGGAACTGCGCTGCCTCACCGGCAACGATGAACCGGTGCGGCAGCATGTGCTGTCCCAGGATGTTACCAGGGAATTCATGGAAAAATTTATTGATTTTGTTACATTTTTAATTCCCCATTATCAAAATGAGGGTAAAGCTACTCTGATGATCGCCATCGGGTGTACCGGCGGCATGCACAGGTCTGTGACACTGGCCAATAAACTGGGAGATGTACTCACAGCGAAGGGGTACCGCGTCAATGTAAGGCACCGGGATATCATGCGAGTGTAGGCGGGTGGGAAATTTGACCGCTTTATGGAAATGGTTTTCTCCTGGCATGAATATAAAACGCTGGCTGCTGCTGGCCCTGGCAGGAATTGCCCTGCTGGGGCTGGGCCTGGCGCTGCTGGACCGCCAGCTGGGGGGCCTGATGGGTGTGGTCATGGACCTGCTGGTTAACCAACTGGCAGGCGTCCCCCAGTGGCTGATCGGGATCCTGGTGACCGGCCTGGGTCTGGCCATGATGGGTTACGGGCTGCGGATGGCCTTTAAGTCCATTATGACGGTGATCCGGCCGGACCCGTCGGAACGGCTGGTGGAAACCATTTACCACCACCGGTCGTTGAAACGGGGACCCAGGGTGGTGGCCATCGGCGGCGGGACTGGGCTTTCCAGCCTGCTCAAGGGGATCAAGGAATACACCAGCAATATCACCGCCATTGTGACGGTTACCGATGACGGGGGCAGCTCCGGCCGCTTGCGGGATCATTTAGGGATCCTGCCGCCGGGAGATATTCGCAACTGCCTGGTGGCCCTGGCGGACAAAGAAACCCTCATGGAAGAAGTGCTGCAGTACCGCTTTGACAGCGGCGAACTGGCCGGACACAACCTGGGCAATTTATTACTGGCCGGGTTAAATAACGTTTCCGGCGGCTTTGACGGCGCCGTCCGGGCCCTTTCCAAAGTGCTGGCCATCCGGGGCCAGGTGCTTCCCGTCACCCTGGAAAACGTGGTGCTGGGGGCTGAACTGGCAGATAACACCCTGGTCTTTGGCGAGTGCAACATTTCTGCCAGCCGCAGCCGCATTAAAAGAATTTTTTTGCGTCCGGAGGTCTGCCGCCCCCTGCCCGAGGCCCTGGCCGCCATTCAAGAGGCCGACATCATTATTTTGGGTCCCGGCAGCCTGTACACCAGTGTGATTCCCAACCTGCTGGTGCAGGGAATGGCCGAAGCCATCAAAAAGTCGCCGGCCCAGAAGATTTACATTTGCAACATTATGACCCAGCCCGGGGAAACCCAGGGCTATACTGCCTGCGACCATGTGAAAGCCATTTTTGATCATGTGGGGCCCATCGTTGATCAAATCTTGGTGAACTGCGAGCCCATTCCGGGCCGTTTGTTGAAAAAATACCGGGAAAAGGGCGCTGCTCCGGTAAAGGTGGACGGTCCGGCGCTAGCTAAATTGGGCGTGCAAACGTGGTCCAAATACCTGGTTCAGCATAGCGATGTGGTTCGGCACCAGCCCGAAAAACTGGCCCGGGCGGTTATGGAAATTCTGTACGAGTCCAAAACCGCAGCCCTGGAACGGGCGCCGGTTAAAATATACCAGCCCGCACGCATGCGCTAGTTGCTAAGACGGCATTCCTTTGGGGTCCAGCCTTTGGCCAGACCCCAAAGCATTACCCATAAGATATACCGGAGGTGAACGTAATGTCTGCAGCAAAAAAAATCTTTCTGGTCAGTCTGATTGTTGTCACACTCATACTGACCGGCACAGGCATGTGGTACCAGCGCCAGTATAAAGCCATCCCCTCCGACGCTAAATACCCCAAATTGGAAGGCATTCCCATTCTGATGTATCATAAAGTGAACCCCGATCCCAGAACCGGCGGGTTGGGCCTGCGGGTTCCGCCGGATAAATTTGAATGGCAAATGAAATACCTGAAACGAAACGGTTATGAAACCGTTTCGTTGGAAGATGTGATGGATCATTTTGAAAAGGGCAAACACCTGCCGGACAAACCCATTGTCATCACCTTTGACGACGGTTATAAAGATAATTACCGGTTTGCCTACCCCATCATGAAGAAGTACGGGTATACCGGCACGGTCTTTGTAGTTTCCAAAGCCATCGGCAATACCAACTTTTTTGATGTGGAAAAGAAACTCCAGCCCGAAAACAAAATGATGGATTGGCATGAAATCCGGGAACTGGCTGAGGCTGGTTTTACCATCGGCGCCCACACGGTGGACCACCCCCACCTGGCGGAAGTGCCGCCGGAAGCAGCCCGTCACCAGATTGAAGAATCCAAGCGCGCCCTGGAGTATGGCCTGAAAAAGCCTGTCGAATTCTTTGCCTACCCCTACGGCAGCTACAACGACACCGTGGCGGATCTTGTGAAACAGGCCGGCTACCGGGCAGCCGTCACCACCGAACTGGGTCTTGCCAAAGCTGACTCAAACCCCTTCAAACTCCGCCGCATCCGTGTAACCGGCCATTACAGCAACGAGAAATTTATTGAAGAACTGCATAAATACTAGCCTAACGGGTATTCCTCCGGGGTCAAGCCATCAGCCGTCAGCTATCAGCTTTTAAGGTGATTCTAAAAGCTGATGGCTAAAGATTGATGGCTGACGGCTGGACCCCAAAGACTTTCTTTCATTCTATCCAATTTTCCATTCTAAAACTCTTCCACGGCGGGAACGGTGCTGCCGATTCTTAACAACTGGCTGACCGAGCCTTTGCATTTGCCCCCCACTTTTTTGAGGTGCCAAAACCAGAATCATTCCCCATAATGAAAGCCTCGACGGTTCTCTTTCCCAAGTAAACAACCACTCTGTACCAGCCCCTCAATATATTATTCAACAGTCGGCATTATGGAAAATTGTTACCCCAAATTTTTCCCGTATCGTTTTCCTCATCGACAGACTCCCGCAGCAGGCATTAAAATTGCAGCAAGGCCATATTGTACCAATTTATTTGTGGTATAATATCCTCTGAGTGGAGGGGTGGCGATGTCCTTCTCGGCAGTGACGAAAAATGAACTGGCGCGGGTGGTGGGCGGCAAAGATTGCTGCCGGCTGGCGGAGTTGGCTGCTTTGATCAAAATGGACGGCAGTGTGCAGATCAGCGGGCAGAAGAAGTTGTCCCTGAACATTGTGACAGAGAATGCCGCCGTGGCCCGTAAGATTTTCAAACTCTTAAAAAACCTGTTCGGACTGTCCACCGAGATCCTGGTCCGGCGCAGGGTCAGGTTGCGGAAAAACAATGTCTATCTGGTCCGCATCCCGTCCCAACCGGGCATAGAGGAAATATTCAAGGCTCTGGGCATCGGTGAGGCCGGCGCTGCCATTGCCGAAGAAGGGATTAACAAGGAGTTAATTGCCAGGGACTGCTGCCGCAAGGCATACCTCAGGGGGGCCTTTTTGGGCGGCGGATCTGTTAATAACCCCGAGGGAACGTACCATTTGGAAATCATTACCGATAACTTCAAGCATGCTCAGGAACTGGCCGAACTGATGCAGAGTTTTAACCTGCCGGCCAGGGTGAGCCCCCGCAAAAACTGGTATGTTGTCTACCTCAAGGGCAGCGAGCAAATTGTAGAATGCCTGAACCACATGGGCGCCCATGCAGCCCAGTTGGATTTTGAAAACGCCCGTATCTACAAAGATATGAGAAACCAGGTAAACCGCTTGGTCAACTGTGAGACAGCCAACTTAAACAAAACCGTCAATGCAGCGGTAAGGCAGCTGGAAAATATCAAGTACCTGGCCGATACCATCGGGCTGGAGAAACTGCCCAAACCCCTCCGGGAGGCAGCTGAATTAAGACTGCAGCACCCCGATGCCAGCCTGAAAGAGTTGGGGGAACTCTGGGATCCTCCCATAGGCAAATCCGGGGTCAACCACCGCATGCGAAAGTTGGAACGCCTGGCGGAAAGAGTGCGGTCAAGGAAGGTAGACCATGGATTTAAAGAAAGTTGACGCGGAATTGAGAAGGAAAACCAGCGAGGCTGCTGCGGCGTCCTTCAGCAAATACAGACACAGGGAAGAACCGGCTCCGCCGCCGCCCGGGGTCACCGTAACCTTTCTGGGCACCGGGGGCAACCCGGAAGCGGTTTTTAGCCAGATCCCCCGGACAGCGGGCTTTGTGCTGGCGGTCAACGGCCTTCGTCTCTATGTGGACCCCGGTCCCGGCGCCGTGGTGCGTGCCCAGGAGGCCGGCATCGATCTTGGGACCCTGGACGCAATTTTTATCTCCCACGGCCACCTGGACCATTATGCCGGCGCGGAGGCTGTCATTGAAGGCATGTGCTGGGGGATGTTTTCACGCCGGGGCTATTTGATGGCGCCCAGGCAGATGCTGGAACGGGACAGACTTCTCAGTTATTATCACCAGGGACTTAATAGGCATAGCGGCTACAAAGGAGGGCCTACGGTGATTCCCCTGCAGGCCCACCGGCCCATTCAAATAAAAAATGCCGTCCTAACCCCCGTGCCGGTTTACCACGCCGAAGAAAACTATGGCTTTGTCCTGCGGGCCGGGAATATAAGCATCGGTTATACCAGCGATACCAATTATATTATAAGTTATTCCACTCCCGAGGGAATCAAAGAGACGGCATGGCGGGGACCCATCATGGACCTGCTGGAGGTGGTGGATTACCGGAGGGATATCAAGGAAATATTCAGCCAGGTAGATGTGCTGATCGCCAATGTCACCGGTCACAATGTCTATGCCCACCGTCATATTACCACCCTGGGCTTACCGCATCTGCTGGCGGGAAGCAAGGTTAAGCTTTGCTTTATCACTCACTTCAACCATTGCTGCCTTAGGCCGGAGGACCTGCGGCCCGCCATGGCCTATTACGTGGAAAACCGCAGCGGCATCCGTACTTTATACGCAACAGACGGCACCATTTACGATATAGCAGCAATTCTTGAACAACTGGAGAAAAACCGATAAAATTCTGACAATAACACCGTTGGACCGCAATGGGGCCAGCAAATCTCCTAATACTGCTAATTTCTTAACAGTCCATGGTTACCTACAGGAGGTGATGGATCTTGCGAATGGACTTTGGTCTTAATTTGGAGCAAACTCAAAAACTGATCATGACACCGGAGCTTCGCCAGGCCATCACTGTCCTGCAGATGTCTTCTCTGGAACTTACCGAGTATGTTGAACAGCAGGTGCTGGAAAACCCCCTGTTGGAATTGAGAGATCATGACGGGGAACGGGCCGAAGAGGCCGAGGCAGCCCGGGAGGAAGACAGCCCGGCAGCAGCCGGGAAGAAAGAATTCGACCCGGACTGGGTGGAATATTTTGCAGACAGCAGCGACCTGGGCCTCTGCCCCAACCGGGGTCAAAGGGAAGTCATTGAACAGCCCGGCTATGAACAGTTTATCAGTCACGCCCCCACCCTGGTGGACCACCTTAACATGCAGCTCAGCCTGAGCAGGGCGGACAAAGAACTTAAAAGTATTGTCCGGTACCTGATTGGCAACGTTGATGCCAGGGGCTACCTGGGCATCAGTCTGGAAGAAGCCGGTGAACAGCTGGGGGTAGGCCCGGAAAAAATGCAGCAGGCCCTGAGGGTGCTGCAGAGTTTCGACCCGCCGGGGGTAGGGGCCAGGAACTTGCAGGAATGCTTAACCATTCAACTGGACCTCCTGCAGGAAGACAACCCCATTGTCAGGCAGCTGGTGGAAGAATACCTTGAGGACCTGGCGGGAGGCCGGCTGGCAAAAATTGCTGCCAGGCTAAATGTTTCTCCCCAGGAGATCCAGCGGGCCGCCGATATTCTTAAAAAATTAGAACCAAAACCCGGCCGGAACTTCAGCCACCATGACGAGATCCGGTATATCGTGCCCGATGTGGTGGTGGAAAAGGTGGAAGGTCAGTATGTCATTTTAGTCAACGACGTGGCGATCCCCCGCCTGACCATTAACAATACCTACCGTACCGTGTTAGCCAAAAATAGTGCTGCAGATCAGAATACGAAACAGTTTGTGGAGGAAAAATTAAATGCAGCGGCCTGGTTGATCCGCAGCATCGAGCAGCGCAGGCTGACCTTATACAAGGTGGCAAATTGTTTGGTGGAACTGCAGCGGGATTTTTTGGACCACGGTGTGAAATACCTCAAGCCCCTGAATTTAAAGAAAGTTGCGGATATGGTTGGGGTGCACGAATCCACGGTCAGCCGTGCCACTTCCAACAAGTATATCCAGACGCCCCAGGGTGTCTTTGAAATGAAATACTTCTTCTCCACCGGCCTGAGCGACGCCAGCGGGACTCAGGTTTCTGCGGAGAGCCTGAAAAAGATGCTCCGGGAGATCATTCAGGAAGAGGATCCGGCCAACCCCTTGAGCGACCAGAAAATTGCTGAATTGTTTGGTCAAAGGGGCGTCAAAATATCCCGCCGTACGGTAACCAAATACCGGGATGAACTGGGGATTCCCTCAACCGCCAGAAGAAAAAGATATTAGCAAAAAAATATCTATTTTGGCAGGGATATGGCGATAAATGTGGAAATGTTTTTGTAAATAAGACATACAATTTAATAGGGGCTGGAGTATTGTGACATACTTAAATTCCAAAGGAGTGGGTATTGAAATGGCACCAATCAAAGTGGGGATTAACGGTTTTGGGCGTATCGGGCGGAACGTATTGCGTTGTGCAATTGAACGCGGGGAGTTTGAGGTTGCCCTGGTAAACCACAAGTCCCGCCGTTT
>NZ_FQUY01000047.1 GCF_900129195.1 Desulforamulus putei DSM 12395 | reverse complement strand
ACTAACTTCCACCGGCAACCACTGGGGTGTTTTTGGCGTTTTTACGGGACTAGCTGTCTGGTTTTTATTTCTCCGCAGCCAGTACCATAGCCGGTCGGGATTGACGCCGTGTGCGGCGCACCACTCTCTGACACTGAGGCCGCTGGCCTGATATGCCGCTATTCTGTCTTCCCATTCTTTTTGTCGTTGGGCTTTAGTCATAAAAAAATCCTCCTCGTTTGTATCCTGAGGAAGATTATCCTACAAGCTAAAACATAAAGCTAGGTGGGTACGGTTTGACGCTTACATATCAACTATTTTTATTCTCATGCAAACATCCTCAAGGCTTTCTGCCGGACCTAAGCCCATATAATAGTTGATCAAACCTTCATATGCACCTCTATTTCCAATAAATACATATGTTGAAATCGACGATATCGCTTTATTGACAATTTCTTTATCGGAGTTGTTAAAGTATTTGATAATTTCATCAACATTTTGATGCTTCAGTTTTTCATGAAGGATATAGGCATTAATATCCTCATCATCTGGGATTTCAATAATTTCAGGTTCTTCATATTGATCGCAGGCTTCCTTTCCGCCATCAAACCGCTTTTTCAGGTATATATCATAGCAGTTTGAAAAATCAGCATTTTCCATAATTTCATCCAGAAAAGGTTCAAATACCTCATCATTCAAGCATATTCCCAAATCTGTATCTCTGCTGTCCTGAAAAAAGCTGCTGCAATTCTGGCAAATCCTATCTAGTTCCATATTAATTATCCTCCTATCAATCAAGCATATTTTTAAATTGCTCCACTACATTCCTTCCCAATTTTTTTATCTGGAGGAATTGGTATAACATTCCCATCACATTCATCATCAAATCCATATTTTGCCTACGCCCATTAACACATCTACAGGAGATATATAAATCTTTTCTTTCAATATGTTGTTCACGACTGAGTATACCTTCCGCTTCAATTCAACATTATTCATAGGCTGTTTTTCCTTCCGATACTTTTCAATATGCTGCTTACTTGCATTATAAATTCAATATTTCATCAAGCGTACCTATTAATTCATTTGCAATATTCAGACTATCCAACCTCATGATACTCTCCTCAGAATTTCCGAAGCTCAAAAGATTTATGCTGCCATACCAAACAATCCTTTGATCAATTACTGCAAACTTTTGATGTATATTTGATTTAAAAATAATACTGGCTCCTGTATTCTTTATGGAACTAATCATCTCCTCAAACGTAAGCCTGTCCCTTTCTTTATAATCTGTTTCAGGCCGGGTAATGACGGTAAGCTTTGCACCATTGTTAATCCCGGTCATAAGAATACTTAACATCTGGCTTAAACGCTTTTTGGTGACATAAGGACTGACAATGACAATGTCTGATTTAGCAGACGAAATATCATTACTGAAAACTGTCAGGAAGTTGCTATTGTCAAAAATCGTATTAATAGATTCAAAAGGCCTGCTGTCACCCCTGGCCGAATATCCGATAGAGGCATATCCTTTCAATCTTTTTTGATACATTCTTTCAAGTACACCTACATGAACATCCACATAATCATAAATCTGAACTTCACTCTTATTCTGATATAATCTGTGGAGCCTGCCCGCATACTGTTGAACTGTACCCTTCCAAGCTACAGGCATTGCAAGAAACAAAGTATCAAGTCTTGGTTCATCAAAACCCTCGCCAACAAATTTGCCGGTTGCAACTATGACAATATTACTCTCTGCCGGTATACTTGAAAGTCTTTCAAGTGCAGCTTTTCTTTCCTTTGCAGACATACCTCCGGTTAATGTAATAACATTCGGAAGTACTTCCTTTAAAGCGTTTGCAATCACTTCAACATGTGCAGTTCTTTCAGTTAGAACAATGGGATTACGGCCCTCATTTACGCTTTTAATAACATCATCTATGATTAATTTGTTGCGGATTTGACTGGTGCTGATTTCAGCATAAATTTGTCCAATAGACCATTCCTTTTCATCCTGGCTGACAGGCTTTCTGAAAGGAGTAAAGCGTGGAATGACATAATGCTCAAAAGGTCTTTTTTCAGCTTGCTTTCTAGCATCCACTTTATACCTGACCGGACCGCAATGCATGAATATGATGGGGTGGTGTCCGTCCTGCCTTACCGGGGTTGCCGTTAGCCCATAAACATATTTGCCGGCTACATTTTTCAATATCTGTTCGAAGCTAAATGCCGGAACATGATGGCATTCATCTACTATCACCATGCCGTAGTTGCGGATAAACTCCTTAACCTCATCCCCCTTTACCAATGACTGCATAATAGCAACATCAATAATGCCACTTAGATTGTTTTTTCCTCCCCCTAGCTGGCCTATAATACTTCTGCTCTTTTTCCTGCCTCTTTTCTTAATCTCATCAGAAGGAAGCTCTTCGTTGATTACAAGAAACTGGTTCAAGCGCTCCTTCCACTGTTCTAATAATTGCTGAGTATGAACAAGTATAAGAGTATTTACCTTTTTTACTGATATAATTTTCGCTCCGATAACGGTTTTACCAAATGCAGTTGTTGCTGATAATACACCATTGTCATGTTGTAGCATTGAACTAACAGCATCTTCTTGCTCATCACGAAGCTGTCCGTTGAATTCAACGTCAATCTGTTTTCCTGAATAGCTTTTATCAACCCATTTAACATCCACCTTGTGAGCACTAAACAGGTTTATCAGATCAAGCTCACATCCCCTTGGAAGACACAAGTACTCAGGTGTCTCGTCAGATAAGGAAATAATTCTGGGCTTATCAAAAGTCGGCAATCTCATAGCTTGAGCCTTATAAAAGTCAGGGTTTCTAAAGGCTGCCAGACGTTTAATAATATTCAATGCTTTATGTGAAAAGCCATTTTTACTAATGTACAGCATATTTACTTTGGTCACATAAACAGTGTCCGGGAAATCAGACTTGCTTAATTTATAATTCGTATTGCTTCTCTCCCATGGCTTGCATTCTTCATCTTCATTCTGTCTTAAATCACCTAATTCACTGCCACTGCATAGTTGCGAAATGTATAAGTCAATTTCACTTTCACTGAGCTTTCGAATACTGCTCAAAAAACTCCACTGGTCATCATAGGGCTGGAATTTTTCATCTATAAAAACACTGTTGTTGTTTCTGCGTGCATTTAATTGTAAAGGTAAGGCGATAAGATTCCCAAGACCACCTTTAGGAAGTGTATCCTGGTTTGGAAACAAGCGGTCGTATGAAGCAAATTTAATTTCATGTCTTTTAGCCATTGCGTGCGTAAGAAGTGCTGTACCAAATTTTCTAGCCGATACAGCACTTACCTTGTCATCAAAAAAGAACCATACATGTGCTCCATTCCCTGAACGAGAACGTTCAACTGCAAATGGAATATTATTTCCTGCACAGATATCTCTCAAAACTGATATATCTTTTTCCCAGCCTTCATCATCGAAATCAATAGCTAGGAAATAACAGGTTTCATCAGGCAGCATAGGATATACACCAAAAACGTCTTTGCCCCTGAGATGCTTATCTATTGCTGCAAAGTCCAAAACTGCATAATTTCTATTACCGCATTCGGAGCATTTAATCTTTGGCTTATTGCAAATTCCTCTTGCCCACTCATTCAAACATACAGGAGAATACCCCGATTTACCCTCTTTGTTTTGCCACCTTTTTGCATAGACATCATCCCTGCCTCTAAACAATGACATAAACAGGTTAATTTTATCCTCCGGGGAGCTACTATTGGTTACGTGTCCTGGTTTGATTACCTCAACTAGCTGAATGTCATTTACCTCTATTGAGGCTTGAACATCATTTTTTATATAGGGTGATGGCAATGGCAATCCAAGTCTTTTCCTAAAGTCCTCGTTTTCATTTTTTAATCTTTGATTTTCCTCCAGTAGCTTCCGGTATTTTTCAAAAAGCTCATTATATTCCATCTTTCCTTACTTCCCAATACCCATTTCTTAGACCTATCCGCTCAACAATCCCTTTCTTTTTTAAGTCTGATATGTTTGCCCCAATATTTCTCTTTGATATTCCGATAATTTCAGAAATTCTTGTATTGTTATACTACTGTTATGCCTCATAAGTTCAATAATCTTCATGGCGCAATTTCCGTATGCTTTGAACCATGAAAAAATGCCAGCTTCAAGCTGACTGACGATGCACTTAAAATTTTATATTCTATATTTCTTCATCCTCCAGCAAATCACCGAATAGGATACGCGTATAATTCCGTCTACCGTATAAGATTCTTGACACGAAAACAATTCCATCTTCGTACCTGTAAAATATCAAGTAATTGTCACAAACAAGGAAACGGTAATCTGTTTGTATATCTAGGACGGAAGATAGTGGCGCACCTATTCCGGGATACTCTGTCAACCCACGTATCTTTTTGGTGATTTTAGAAACAAGATTTATAGCTGCCTGTGGATTGCAAAGTTCTTTAGAAATATAGTCTTTAATTTCTGCTAAATCATCTTTAGCTTCAGGTGAAATTTTCAGCTTATACATCCTCAATCCCCAGTTCTGCTTCCACTTCCTCTATTGTCATCCATCCTTTCTCTCTCCCGGCCAGTTCTCCTTGGGCAAGCTGTGACATCAGCTTTAATGAAGCCTTTAATTTCTCATATTCAGTAATATCAACAATAGCAAATTTTCCTCTGCCATTTTTGGTTAAAAACACTGGCTCACCTACGGCAATGTCCCGCAGGATTTCGTTGTAATTTCTTAAATCTGATATGGGTTTAATGTTTGGCATTTATAACCGCCTCCTTCTTTGCTATTATTATACACCTTTCATTCGTAAAATACTACATCAAATTTAACACAATATTAAATGCAGCCCTATTACCTTGACGATATATCTTTTTTATACACTCAAGGGTTAACTCGAAATCAAAAATTGACAAAATCCTCAAAATCCTTTATTCATCATCCTTTCACCCTCTCAATCCTCACACAGCATTCTGTATGCCTTGAGCGTGTGAAACAGATAATTTTAAGCTGGCTCAAAACTAATATTTATTTTGGTAGTTTATATTTCATGGGGCCATATTATAAAATATTTTCTCTTAACATGTATCCAATGACAGATGCTTTCTCTATTAGGAATTCTAATATTACTAAGACTTCTTGTTTTAGTTGTTTGGTTATTCTTATTTTTTCTCGATTTATAAATATATACTTTTTAACAAGGTTTTCTAGATAATAGATTGTATTTTCCTCCAACTTATCTGACCATAAATTTCTATGATCATTTAACATCCTGGAAATCCATAAAACTCCGTCATTCAAATAAATACTTCCTATGCTATTTAATAATTTTGAAATTGAATATAAGACGGAAGGACAATGCCCGATATCCTCTGTTATTTTTTTTAAAAAACATTTTATTATTTTCTTTAAGTGTATGCCATTCTGTAGCTTCTTCCTTCCACATTGTTTGGGCAAAAAGGTAACTTTTAATAATTTCCTGTGTATACCAATACTTATCTCCATTCTTACATATTTCGACTACTTTACTGTAAAATAGATTCCAAGTACGCCAGAATTTATTGTATGCAGCCAATTTATCTTCTACTAAAATAAATACTTTAAATAACTCGGCTATAGCCTCTGACCTATTAAAACCATCAATAAACGGTTTTAAATAATCGAGAATATCTTGTTCAGAGACATTCAGAATAATAGATGTTAATTTTTCAAAAAAATCATGCCTAACTTTATAATCAACCTTATCTTCTCTTTTTTCTGATAACAAATCCTTTGCAAAAGCTGAAATTATTAATTGGGCTAATTTTTTATGTTCTATATTATCTGATTTTAATGGGATCAGCTCAAAAGCTGTTTTTAAAACATATAGCTCTAAATTTTGTACTGCGTTTAAATCCTCTATGGTAACTTTATTGTTAATTACCTTTTGTAAATCTGTATTGTATTTCTTTAAAAATGCTTTAATAACTTGATTTTCGTGAAGTTCGTAAATATTTTTTTTATAATTTTTTTTGCGTAATTCTGACCTTAGCTCTTCATATTTCGGCTTTAATAATAAATATCCCAAAAGGATGGACTGTGCATCATCAAAATTTATACTCCATAAATGATTCAAAATTGCCTTTTTAGAATAATCCGCAAATTCACAATACATTCCTATATTGTGAGGATCAAATAGAGTTAACAATAAAATTGTTTTTATAACCTCTTTTTCTTCTGGAAAATCCTTTAATAAAATTGGGAGCACAGAGATTGCTGATTCTACACCATCAGATATTTGATATGAATAATTTTCTCTAATAGATAGTGAAGCTACTTCTAAAATAATATCTTTACAAAACAACTTCTCATCTTGTGATAGCTTCTCGCTATAATCTCTTATTAAAACAGAGCAGGCATGCCCCGGAATTGTATAATTGAAAATATAGAATTGTTTATCTTCAGTACTATTAAGCCCTCCAATAATTTCTTTTACCTCTTGTAGCACAATTCCAGGGTTATTATCGTAATAATCATATTTTTTGTATAACTCATTATTTTCCATCTTGTAACTAGCCCATATTGTTATTAACGCTGCATAATGTCCTAAGATTGATGTTGCATGATGACCCAAAGTTGACGGATATAATGACCGATATTTTAGAAAGGGAGGAAGTGGCAAGAACAACCACTCCCCCCTTTTTCTAACTTAAATTATCACCCGGTATGTTTCCTGAATTTTTAAATTTAATCGTACATCTTGCATAATAACATACCATTCACTATCCAACTCTAATCTACAGGCAATGTTGGTATTTCCGACCAAAAGTTGAAAATATTCTCCGCAATAAAGGCCATACTCGCGATTTCCTAAAACGACAACCCAGCGATCCTGTTGAGAATCATATCTCATTTCTACCCCACGAC
>NZ_FQUY01000048.1 GCF_900129195.1 Desulforamulus putei DSM 12395 | reverse complement strand
AATTTCAATCATAAATATTTCGCTAATTATATTGATATTTATTATGCCACCGGAAATTCCTGCTGCTGCCATCATAGTATCAATAAATTGTTTAATAGCGTTTTCCTGCCAAAAGTTAATAAATAAAAATGCTGCGACAAATATAAGAGAACCTATTGCAAAAGTCTCTCGCAGTGAATACTGTGAACTGGAGCGTCCTGATATAAAAAGTGCTGCTGACCCAGGAGTGAATATGAAAAGAATAAACAGCATGACTGCTAAGGTAAATCCAGGCATCTTAACACCATCTCTCAAAATCTATTTCTCTTTTAATTATTTCTTTTAAAGTTATTGGCGATTGAGGTCTATTGTTTCGACGTTCATCTGCCAAGTCCTTCCAAATTATAAATAGCATTAATATTGCAATTATAGAAAGTTGAATTGCAATAAACCATCCACCTACATTAAGAGCTTTTTCTATGGGTTTTGCTGCCCAACCAATACTCCACGATTTCATTAAGGACGCAATGAAATATATTAAGTATATAACCCATACAAGCAGGTCTAAGGGAATATCGGTGACTCCATACTCTATATAAGGTCTCATTTCTTTTGCACGTTGTACTACACTGTCAAAATATATTTTCAGATAACTTAATGTTATGTTTTTTTTCTTCATTATTCAACCCTCCCTATAAAACACAAAAACCCGGCCATTAAGACCGGGTGGTTTCCATATTTTTACTATGTGCCTTGACATTTCAAAAAGAAAAATCCATAATATAAGTGGGAATACTGATAACAACAAAACGGCTTGGGTGCCTCACACTACCGAGGTTTTAATTACGGCCCCTTAAACTGTTGCAGCAGTTTAAGGGGTCACGCATTTAAATTTAGAAAGAAAAACCATCAAAATGTCATTGACCTCTTTCCCGTCTATAATAATTGCTCAAGATAATTATGACAATAGCGACAAGGGAAGGGAATATAAATAATTCTATTGGTAGAATAGGAATCAATGCAGGTATGACGAATAGGGAAAATATAAGTGAGAGAATAAGTGCCAAAACAACCGTTTGTTTTGATGTGCAGAAAGTGAAAACTTTTTTTAATATTCCTATAATCTCTTTATTTCGCATCTTATTATATAGCCAACCCAAACTCCAAAAAACCAATAACTGATAACTCAAAAAGTAAATTACATTTAGTAAAAAATAAATTTTTGCAGTAGTTATAAGAAGGTATTCAGAATATTGCTGCCAGAACCTAGTTTTTAAAATAATGACCAATATATCATTAAATGACCAGATAGCAATATTGGAAATAACCAAAAAAAATAGGGATATACCTATTTTAAACCGGTGAATACTTATGAAAGCCGACAAAGATATATTAACCCCCTTTTTAATTTCTTTATCTGTAGCAATTATTATTAATTTTACTGGAAACTACTTTTTGCAGTTAGCTCAAGCAATATACTGCTTTACTTCCCAGTATTTACCTTTCTTGAATACACCACAACCTCAATTTCACTTAGATATTTTAAAGTACACAGTAATAGGAATATTAGTATCTCCATCAACTTTGGCTCAAATATTTGTTGAGATATATAGTTTATTTACTGGTATTTTACAACAAAATTGCGGCAGGTTTCCCCCGCCTCTATAGGCGGCGGGCGGAATGCCGTGTACTGATTAGACTGCTTTTTTCCATGTTTCAATCCACGCGCCCGCGTGGGGCGCGACAATAGAACCACCGGGGCCGCTGCTCTCCTTTCGGAGAACCGTCTAGTCAGCTAGTTTCCCCTGCCCCCGCCAGGGCAAGCCCCCACTTCTATAAGTGGGGGTAGTTGACCCTAATTTATTAGAAAAAACTTGCGCATTAACATTTTCTTTTGTGTCATTAATTAATATATATGTATCAATTAAATTTCCCAAATCATCTATTCGCTTTTCATTAATAATTGGTATTCTTTACGTAATAACATTATTTATAATCTACATTGTAAATAATATTATTTTTATATTTGATTATATTGCGCTTATTTTACTTTCTGTGATGTAGCAGTTTTAATTAACAAAAAAAGGCCGGCCACAATAAAAAATAGCCATAATAGAATTAAACAAATAAATATCATTAAAAATATATCACATAAAAAACCTTGCAATAAATCTGCAATAATTTCTTGGCTTGCAAAGTTTGTTTGTAAAAAAATTTTAAGTCGAAGTAAACTTACCATAACTGCAACTACAAGAAGTAAAACAATAAAAAAAAGGCTTATAAATATACGTAAACCTTTACTGCAAATTTTATTAAAGGTATCAATGACACCAATAAATTCATGACACATTAATATATCTCCCCCTATTTTGCTTTAGAATAATAAACTCCGGCTAATCCCCCCATTTTAAAATAGGGGATACAGCCAGTTTGCCAAGATGCCCCCATAAAAACACAAAAACCCGGCCATTAAGACCGGGTGGTTTTCCATATTTTTACTGCAAACCTTGACATTTCAAAAAGATAAATCCATAATATAAGTGGGAATACTGATAACAACAAACGGCTCGCTTGCCTCGACCTGCCGAGGTTTTCATCTTGAACCCTTAAACTGTTGCCGCAGTTTAAGGGTTTTCAATTAAGCTGAATTGTTTTACCACATTTTTCTTGGCATCAGAAAATAAAGGTGTATTTATAACCAACTTTCCCCGGGCGATATGATCACTTCATTATCTCTGTTTTCATCCAATATTGTTGTAATTAAGAAAAGATTCCTACATCTAGCGTAGGATGAAACATAGAGAGCAACAGCAGGGTCTTGAACCATTCTGAGTATTATCAATCCGTTCCACCCATTTACTGAATCCGGACGTGGGAAGTCAGAAAAATGCGACAGCAGGTCGATGATTTTTTCTATATTACTTGATGTTATGATGTATTCTTTCACTCTCTCATCACTACAGAAATTTTGGTTGCCGGTAGATAAAAGTGTAACAAATCCTTTGTTTGGGTAAGTATCAAGAATTAAGTCTTTTATTGTAGTAAAAAAACTGTTTTCTGAATTATAATCTTTAAAAAACAAAGTTAGCTGTGAAAAAATCACATCAGGGTATTTTGTTGTCTCGTTTTCCAGTAGGTTGATTACATATTTAGCCATCTCATCAGTGTTTGTAAAAAAATCATGGTTAGGTATTTCTAGCTTCACGTTTTACCCTCCTTCATAATTACACCTCCTGACTGGTATTTTTTACCTAAGCAACCAACACACCAGTACTCCCAATCCCAAATAAGGCCCAAAGGCTACCGGCTGTGATATTTTCCCGGCTGCAAGGTAGAGCACTGACTGTGGTGTTCCTGTTACCCGCCAGAGTTTGATGCCGTTTATAACAATTGCCGCTAATGCTCCCAGGGCTGTGCCATACAACACTGGTAAGTATCCCGTATATACCGCCAGTGCTGTGGCCAGTTTTACGTCCCCGCCGCCCATGGCCCTTTTACCTTCGGGTACCGGCACAGATCCAAAGGCTTTTGCCAGTTTGTTAACGAAACCGGGAAAGGCAAAAAAGATATAGAAAAAGCCAAATGCTATCACTGCGCCTAATATTAAATCGTATCGTTTCTGTATAACCGCCAGCATAATACCGATTACAAATACCGGCACGGTATGCTTGTTGTAAATCTTCCCCTCTTTGATGTCGGTATAGGAGGCCACTGCCACCAGCAGGATGGCCGGAAGCATATATAACGTTTCTATTGCATGACACTCCTTTCCAGCAGATACATCCATATACTGCTTGTTTTATAGAGAGCAACAGCTGCAAAGCCGGTCAAAACGAATACGGCAAGTATCCCGGCCTTTCTCTGCTCCAATCCCGCGGTTAAGAAAAAATGTTTCAGTAATTTATATACACCACCAATTAGGGCGGCCAGAGTTATGCCTCCACCGATTAAGACCAGCAACCCGGCCAGCCCGATACCGTTTTGTTCGATTTTAATCACCCCTAATTAGTTCAATTTTTTCTAAGCACACTCCAAAGATAATAATTTTCATAAAAAATCACAGCAGTAACTCCTCCCATGAGCAGCATTACCAAAATTGTCGTTTTCTTTTGGAGTAAGTGCTTAAATATTCCACCAACCATGATCATCAGAACTATACTATTACAAATTAAGGCCAGCCAGCCGGCCAGTCTGACACCGATCGCAAACACCTCCTTAAAAAACAAAATCCGGGGATTTCCCCGGATTTGCTTTACGTTAATTTAACGCATTATTCACATCGGTAAACTTAGCCATAATCTTTTGCCCCATCATGGTCAGTGCAGCAATAACCACTACGGCAATCAGGGCAATAATTAAGCCGTACTCTGCCATGCCCTGCCCTTCTTCGCTAATCCATAGTTCTTTCATAATGCCTTTCCCCCTTTCTTTTTTAGGATTTCTTGCATTTTTTCTGGTAGTCTTTTTCTGTGCGGACTGCCAAACCCTTGCATTTCTTAAGCCAGTAGTAACATTCCTGGCATTTTTCATCTATACCAGGCAGTTTTCAGAGCAGTTTTCCCACCCCCTTGTATTAACCAAAAGCATTGCCCAGGTGATACATTACCGGGAAAAATAAAAGTCCCATCATAGGTAAAAGACAGAAAAAAAGTATGATGGGAAGAAGTTTAATGGTCAATTCGCCGGCTTTTTTGGTTCCCTCGTGTTTTCTGCGGGTTAGTATTTTTTCTGCATGGTTTTTTACAATTTCAGCCAGCCTTGTACCGTACCTGCGGGACTGGTCTATTTTCCTGATTAAGTCCGTTAAATCAGGAATTCCGCATCTGTAAGCCATATCTGCCAGAGCATCGCCGGGGCGTTTCCCTGTATCAATATAGTTCATGGTTTTGGTAAACTCAGCGGACAGATCCCCTTTCATACTGTAGCTTACCTCTCTAATAGCCGTGCGCCAGTCAGCCCCGGCTTCCAATACAGCAGCAAAAGCAGTACAGAAATCCGGTAGTTCCCTTTCTATGGCAGCCACTCTGTTTTTGACTTTACTGTTCAACCACACCCGGGGAGCCACAAAAAGGATAACAGCTATGATGATTAGCAGTAAAATGTGCAGTACACCCAACATGACCAGAGGGAGTAATACAATAATACTCACCAACGGCAGTGCATACTGCAGCCCGGCAAAGTATTCCGGCTCCATTTCCAGGCCGGCCTGCAGGAGTTTTCTTTTCAGAAGCATCCTGCTTTCTTCGGACGTTTTAGTGCCTGTTTTAGTCAGCAGATCGTCTACTTGCCAGCCCTTTAATTTTTTATTGGGCCTGTCTCTGGTGAAAACTTTTCCAAAGGCCGCCAGCACAGATACGGCTATCAGTGCAGCGGCAGTTATACTGGCATCCAATACGCTATCCCCCCATTGTCCGGTATATCATTTTCTTCGCCACCACATTCCCGGCGGCTATCATGCCTACACAGATCAGGAAGAAGATTACTCCTCCCAGTGTATTAAACAGCGGCTCCGCAAATTCGGGAGAAAAAATTCTGGCAAGGCCGATTACAAGGAATGGTAGTCCGCTTAATACCCGAATGGTCATAATGTTTTGTGAAATAGCTCCTCTAATCTGCCCGCGATAGCTTTCTTTTTCGTAGTGAGATTCTAGTAAATGCTTACAGATAGTGGAAAGGTTAATGCCCATATTAGTAGACAGTCGAAAGCCCATAGCCAGGCTTCTCAAATCATGCCAGCCGGTTTCGTCTGCAACTTTTTCCAGAGCGTCGTTAACATTGACACCTGATATCCGGGTCATGGTTAAAACTTCATAAAAAATATCCCTAGCTGGCCGCGGCAGATTAGGTACGGCGTCTTCCAACGCTTGATAAGAGTTTAGAGAGCCTGCTGTGGCGGCCTCTAACTGAGAGAGTACATCAGGGTATTGGCTTTGTAAAAGCTCCAATCTCTCCCGTTCCCGTTTAGTCTTAGCCCATTTTAAAGCAAAGTACCCGCAGCTTAACCCCACCAGTGTTAACAGCAGGTTGCCTGTGATAGCGTAGGCCAAAACTGCACCGATGATACTACCAAGCAGTGCAATCAAAAGGGTGTTGTTTTTAGCTGTTTTGCCATCACTGACCTCTATATGCTGGTCGGTTATTCTCACTTCTTTTTTAGTTACCGGAGACAGTTTAGGCCCCAATACCAACAGTAGTACCGCCAGGCTTATACATAACACCGCCAGGGTTAACATTTTAACCACCCCGGTGGTACCCAGTTGCCTTCATCCATGAAGACCTCTTGACGGGTAAATCTGTCGGCCACCCACTCAAATTGTCCAGTAGCCTTGTTATACTGCCACAAGTAATTTAAATCCAGGGACAGCACTCCCTCTTCATTTCTTTTTACCCCTACTACCTCGGCAATATGGTCAATCCTTCTTTTGCCGGTTTTGCGTTCTTTAACTGCCTGTACGATAATGTCAACCACACTGCAGAGTTCCACAATAGCATCATGGGGCAGGCCCATGTCAGCCATCTGCACCATGCTGACCATACGTTTACCTGCAAGGTAAGCACTGTTGGCGTGCAGGGTGTTCATACTGCCTTCGTGTCCGGTGTTCATGGCCTGCAGCATATCAAAGGTTTCTCCCTTGCGGCACTCGCCCACGATAATGCGTTTTGGGGCCATCCGCAGGGCATCCGCCACCAGTTCCCGCATGGTTACTTCACCCAGACCCTCGTTATTGGCGGGTCTGGCTTCCAGCGAACGAACATCCGGGTGCTGTAATTGCAGTTCTGCCGGATCCTCGATAGTAACAATGCTCTC
>NZ_FQUY01000056.1 GCF_900129195.1 Desulforamulus putei DSM 12395 | reverse complement strand
CTCATCTTATGTGGAGCCCTATATTATGTAGAGTTATTCCTAAATAAGTTAAAAAGTTATTGCATTCTAGGCAAGCTGGTCATTTTTATGGAACTACAACTCAACATAACGTTTTGATGTTATCCTCATAAACAAGGAGGTGCATCAAAATGCATAACAAAACCACTAAGATTCTTCTCAGGTATAATAGTTATTTAGATATCCTGGAAGAGTACCTGAATCTGGAAGAATTCAGGAGCCTGTCACCACTGACAATTTCATCTAAGAGATTGACGATTACTTCTTTTATGAATTATCTTGGTGACAACAATGTGAAGGATTTTCAGCACTGTTTTCAGAAAAACGTGACTGGCTATTTATCTTCCCTTGCTGGACTATCTTCTTCCACCATCAGTGGACGCAAATTTATTTTGCGCCACTTTTTTAATTACCTGAACAGCAGAAAACTTACACTGTTTGCAGGTAATGAGCTATTCCCAGTCATATTTACCAACAAACGGGAACGTATACTTTCCTTTTATTCCACTGAGGAAATCAGGCGAATCGTCTCTACCATAGACCGGAGTACTCCTTATGGAAAAAGGGACTTTGTCGTAGTACTATTGGCAGCAGAACTTGGTATCCGATCCGGAGACATCATCCGGTTGAAAATATCGGATATACATTGGGAACACGATACGATTGAGTTCATTCAGTATAAGACTAAAAATTTTAATCAGTTGCCTTTACTGGAAAATATCAAGTATGCTTTGATTGACTATCTGAAAAACGGGCGTCCGGAAAGCGACTTAGAGTACATTTTTATAGGTATAAAAAATGGCGGGAAGCCGTTAACCAATACCTGCATCCATCAGATAGTTTCTAAATACTTCCAAAAGGCTGGCGTTGATACATCGGAACGTAAGCATGGTCCGCATGCCATGCGGCATTCTTTGGCAAGTACCATGCTCCATAACAATACACCGATGTATGTAATCAAGGAGGTATTGGGGCATTCAAACATCAATACCAGCAGAATGTATCTTAATATCGATATTGATACCCTTAGAAAATTAGCTTTGGAGGTGCCGTATGAAACAGTATGACACCTTCAATTTTCCCGGGACTTACTGTGACATAGCTATGGAGTATGTGGAATATAAACAATCCCTTGGATTTAAGTATTCCTATAGCGAACAGGCCGAAGTAAACCGCATGCTTAATTTTATATACTCTAATTCAAAATCAGATCCTATATTGGCTTTACAGCCGGAACTGGTTAATGCATATGCATCGAAAAGGGGCAATGAAAGTGCCCGTACCCTTCATATAAGACAATCCCATATAAGACAGTTTGCTCTTTTCTTAAACTTAAGAGGCATTCAAGCTTATGTTTACCCAAAGGAACTGGTTAAAACTACCGAAGACTTTGTTCCGTATATTTTTACCAAAGATGAAATCAGCTGGATTCTTCGGGAAGCTGATGCAATCGGGCCAAACAAGAATAAGTTTGTAAATACCCCTTATATATATCCTGCAGTAATCCGCATGCTGTATGGATGTGGATTACGAGTTAGCGAAGCTCTTGCCATTAAATGTGAACACGTTGATCTCGATAATGGAGTTCTTGTCATTATGAATGGCAAAAATAATGTATCGCGTCTGGTACCGATATCCGAATCACTACGCCAGTATTTATCCATGTATGATTCAAAGGTTGAAAGAGCTGGGAATCCATACTTTTTTCCTGCGCTTCACAATGAAAGATACTCTTCAACAACTATCCTGAATCAGTTTAGGAAGCTGGAGGAGAAAGCTGGCATATCCCAGTTAAGTAATGGAAAGTACCCGCGCGTACATGACCTGAGACACACTTTCAGTGTCCATGCTTTGGAGCAGATGATTCACAAAGGAATGGATCCTTACTGCTCACTTCCCATACTTAGTACCTATCTCGGGCACAAGGGTATTGAATCGACAGAAAAATATCTCCGTCTGACAAAGCAGTACTTCATTGACATTCTGCAGTTCAGCCACCAAGATGCTGAAAAGATTTTTCCGGAGGTGTGACTATGCACAGGAAGGAATTATCTTATTATGTAAGCAGCTTCTTTACAGAATATCTTGGCAATGAGGCAGGTTTGTCAATCAATACCATAAAGTCATACCGGGATGCATTCATACTGTTTTTCAAATACCTTGATGAAACTGGTATCTGCAAGATCAGCAAACTAAAAATGGATACGCTGAATGCAGACAATGTAAGCGGATTTCTGGACTGGCTGGAACAGTCAAGAGGCTGCAGCATCAGTTCAAGAAATCAGCGACTTGCTGCATTAAAAGCTTTTTGCGGTTATGTAGCACGCAAAAGTCCGGAGGAAAGTGCCCTGTGTCAGGGTATCTTAAAAATCCGTATTAAGAAGGCCCCACAGAAACCGGTTGAATACCTAAGTGTAGATGCTGTTGAATATCTCCTCAAAATGCCCGACAGTCATTCTACACAAGGTATTCGTGATCTTGCAATGATTGCACTAATGTATGAATCCGGGTGCAGGGTTCAGGAACTCATTGATTTAAGGGTGGGTGACATTGCCTTCCGAAGCCCAAACACGGTTACCCTTACAGGAAAAGGAAACAAGGCAAGAGTAATACCCATAAGTGCTAACGCTGCAGACATTATAAAAGCTTATTTGAACTCTGCCAGTATCTGCAACATGGCGCATCCAGTGTTTATCAACAGATACGATAAGCCCTTGTCAAGATCGGGAGTATCCTATGTTCTTGATAAATATGGGCACATAGCTCATAAGGCAAGGCCAGAATTATATCCATCTAAGCTTCATCCTCATATATTAAGGCATTCTAAAGCAATGCATCTGCTTGAAAACGGAGTAAACTTAATATATATTAGGGATTTTCTTGGTCATTCATCTGTTACCACAACAGAGATCTATGCAAGATGTAACCCTGAGCTGAAAAGAAAATACATTGAACAGGCTGGCAACCTAATTACAGAATCCGTTGAAGAATACAGTGAAAGTGAAAAAGAAGCCTTGATAACTTGGCTCCGGAAAAACATCTAATAATTATGTTGAGTGGTTATGCAGCAAATCCCATGTCTGGGGGCATAACCACTCATGACTTTGCATAATATAGGGCTCCACATAAGATGAG
>NZ_FQUY01000058.1 GCF_900129195.1 Desulforamulus putei DSM 12395 | reverse complement strand
GTTCCCATCCCGAACACAGCAGTTAAGCCCTCCAGGGCCGATGGTACTTGGGGCTCACGCCCCTGGGAGAGTAGGTCGCCGCCAGAGTAAGTTTAACGCCTGTAACTAGTGTTACAGGCGTATTAGTTTTTATTGTGGTTATGGTCTTGTTTCTTAGATAAAAGTTAATAACTCAACTTTCGCAGGTGGTATTCATGGTACAGTTTCCTTAGCGAGCGACATTGCAGAGTACCGGAACAGCACTCCGGCACCACAGGTCACTTAATAACGGAGAAGACCGAACTTACTGTGCATTGTTATATGTCCGGCCCCTTGGGGGGGTGACCAGCAAATCGGCGGCAGAATTGCTCAAGGAGAAGTGGGTTTGGTTATCTTTTTAAGGGATCCTCTCACCCCCCAACCTCATGAACCTGATATCAGTGCCTTAATTCGTATCTGTGATGTCCATAATACTCCTATTGCTACCAATATCAGCACAGCCAGGGCATTGCTAAAAGCTATCTACGGGTAATCCGTAAGCCTGTCTCGTAAGATGACAGGCTTTTTTGTTTATGGTAATTTAAAAGTACACCACAAAGGTCATTGAAAATTCCCCCACCTTAGCCGATAATCCTCATAGAGCAAAATTACAGCTATGTGAGGAGCCGGGAGAGATGATCAAGTTGATTCAAAAACAAAATATACTCATTATGTATTACCGGGAGGGAAAGTCCCAGCGGGAAATTGCCAGATTGTTGGGTGTGGATCGAAAAACGGTCCGCAGATACATCAATAAATACGAAGAAAAGCGAAAGGAGTTGGAACAATCCTCTGGCCTAGTAGATCCCGGGGAACTAATTCAGGAAATTGTAGAACCCCCCAAAGTATACCGTAGGAAACAGGCCCAAGCGGAAAGTTACTGAAGATATTCAAAGCCTAATAAAGAAACATTTGAATGAAAATGAACAGAAACGGAGGAATGGCCAACATAAACAAGTTAAAAAAATAATTGATATTTATGAAGCCCTAGTGGAAGACAATATAGACATCAGCTATAGCAGCGTTAAACGAATTGTACGATCGCTGGAACAGAAAGCCAAAGAAGCCTTTATTAAAGATCTTACATACCGGGTGATGTCTGCGAGTTCGACTGGGGAGAAGTAAAACTGACAATTGGCGGAAAGCTCCAGATACTTCAAATGGCTGCATTTACATCTGCCTATGGTAATTACCGATATGCATATTTGTTTACTAAACAGAAAACTGAATGTTTTCAGGAGGCACATGCCCGGTTCTTTCAAGAAGTAAGTGGGGTATACCAGACCCTAGTGTATGACAACATGAAGGTGGCTGTTAAACGATTTGTTGGCACAGAAAAAGAGCCCACTGAAGGATTGTTACAATTATCCATCTACTATGGCTTTCGTTACCGGTTTTGCAATGTCCGTAGGGGTAATGAAAAAGGTCATGTTGAGCGTAGCGTAGATGTGATCCGCCGTAAAGCCTTTGCATTCAAGGATACATTCGAGAGCTTGGACGAGGCCAATAATTACCTGTTGAAGATATGTAATAAACTAAATGCTAAGCCCCAAGATACCCGTGATGGACAGTCAGCACTGGCTTGTTTAGAGCAGGAACGTGCCAACCTGTTAACCTTACCCCCAATGTTTGATTCAGCCCGTGTAGTAAATGCCCGTGTGGACAAGTATGCCACCATTGTGGTAGACCAAAACCATTACTCAGTTCCTGATCATTTAGTTGGTGAACTTGTCATGGTTAAAATCTACTCCAGCCGAATCTGCTGCTTCTACAAAGATGCAAAAATTGCTGAACATGCCAGGCTTACCGGCTGCCATGAGTGGCGATTGGAACTTAGTCACTACCTGGAGACATTAAAGAAAAAACCTGGTGCATTAGCCGGTAGTATGGCTTTGCAGCAGGCAGACCAAAAAATTAAACAAATCTTTGAAACCTATTATACCAAGAAAGAGAAAGAATTTATAGAGCTAATGCAATATATAAAGGACGGGACATCACTTTCGGATGTAGAGAAAAGTATAACTGAACTGTGTAAGATCCACCCAAGCCATGTAACTACGGATAAAAT
>NZ_FQUY01000059.1 GCF_900129195.1 Desulforamulus putei DSM 12395 | reverse complement strand
CAGGCTATTCCTGGGCGGGGGAAAATATGGGTGGTGCAGTCGCCGGAAGGCGGGGACGGTTCCACCACGGTAGCCACCAACCTGGCAGCACTGCTGGCTAAAAAACACCCGGAAAAAGTAATACTTCTTGACCTTGACGGTTTTGGGGAGGTGAGAAGCCGCATGGGACTGCCGGTAAGCCACTGTCTGGTCAACATTCTGGACTGGCAGGATATCCGGCAGGCAAGCCAAATGCAAAAAGCCATGGTACACCATTCCTCTGGTGTCATGGTGGTACCCGGTGTTCTGCACCACGACCACATGCAGTTTATTACCGCAGACTTCATTTTTAATCTGTTGTCCCTGCTGAAAGAAAGATTTGACCACATCATTTTAGACTGCTCTCCAGTAGGACAGCAGAACAACACCTGGGCGGCCTCGTTGGTGGCAGATACCATTCTAGCTGTTATTAAGCCAGACCGGACAAGCCTGGATCTAATCAAAGATAACCTGAGCTACCTTAACAGGTTAGGCTGTGGGGGTAGGACATATGTCCTGCTGAACCAGGCCGGAATGCCAGGTGGTATACGCAAAGCAGACATACTTAACAAAAAACACTCGGATATTGAAATTGACTTTATTCTGCCATACAGCGAACTGGTACAAGAAGCTAATAATAAACGAGAACTGGTGCTATTAAGCAAACCAAAAGACGATTTTAGTCAGTATTTACAAAATATGGAGGTAAATCTGGAAAAACAATCCGCTCCCCCGGTACACGATATTGACAAAGAACTGCTCCAAAAACTGGCCGCCAACTGTTCTGCTTTCCAGCCGCCGGAACTAGAGGATGAAGAAAATGCTTTAGAAAATGCCAGCAGTATTACCGCTAAAATACCGGGCTTAAAAGAACATGACTACCGCAGAATTAAGATTTACGTCCAGGATGCCCTGCGGAGGCAGTTAAAGCCGGAAGAAAACAAGGGTACTAGAGACCCCATTGTTCGTTCACGATTGCGTTCCATCGTCTCCCGGGCGCTGGTGAATCACAGCATACCCCTGGGACAGTCGGCGGCAGAAATGTTAGTAGAAGAATTGGGCAATGAATGCCTGGGCTTCGGACCATTGGAGCCTTTCTTTTATGACCCGGAAGTGACGGAAATAAAGGCCCGGTGGAACCAAATCAGAGTAGAAAAGCACGGGCAGGAGTTTATAGCAGACGTTACCTTCCGGGACGAACAACACATCAGGGATATTTTAGACAGGATGTTGGCCCCTACCGGGCGGTCCGTAAGTCCGGCCAACCCAAAAGTAATAGCACGCCTGTTTGATGGTTCCCGCCTGATAGCCCACATCCCCCCGGTAGCCGTTCATGGGACTTTAATTACCATCCGCCGGTTCCGGCAGGACTTAAATATTGAAAACCTGATTGAAAACGGGGCCATGAGCCGGGAAATGGCTGAATTCCTGCGGGCGGCAGTAGTAACTAAACAAAACCTGGTAGTGTCCGGCGGTACATCTTCCGGCAAAACTACTCTGCTGAACTGTATTGCCAGCTTTATACCACACAACGAGAGCATTGTTACTATCGAGGATCCGGCAGAACTGCAATTACAGCACCCGGATGTTCGTTCGCTGGAAGCCAGACCCGCCAATAACGAGGGTCTGGGTGAAGTAACCATGCGGGAACTGGTGGCGGATGCCCTGCGGATGGCCCCAAAACGCATTATCGTGGGCGAGTGCCGCAAGGGAGAAACCTTTGATATGCTGCAGGCCATGAACACCGGACACGAAGGCAGTATGAACACCCTGCACGCCAACAGTGCTTACCTTGCAGGTAAACGTATGGTCAGCATGGTGCAGATGGCTGACATGGGCCTGCCCTATGATGCTATTGTGGAACTCTGCAGTGTGGTTGACATTATTGTGCAGGCAGTTAAAGAACGCAAAACCGGCAAAAGAAGGATTGACCATATTGCCGAGGTAGTAGGGGTAAAAAGAAATGAAGAGGGAGTGCTGTCCCTGGATTTAAATTACTTGTGGCAGTATAACAAGGCTACTGGACAATTTGAGTGGGTGGCCGACAGATTTACCCGTCAAG
>NZ_FQUY01000060.1 GCF_900129195.1 Desulforamulus putei DSM 12395 | reverse complement strand
TGTCCACTTGCACATAAATACCTACATAATCATGTTGTTCCTTTTCATAATTAAACAGCCGGTATCTATTTATCCCCTCCAAGCAAAGTGCTAAAATCTTAGCAAATTACTCTGGGGGGATTTTTATTGGTCATTGCCTACAACTTTAATATTTCGTTAGAAGATTATGCTGCCCGGGGTATTAACAATGCTTTCCCCAGGATAAACCGGTGTCCTCATTGCCGAGGTATGGTTAATCTCCTCCGACACGGCTTTTATTGGCGAAACGCCATTGAGGGGGAAAAGTTGTACAGGATACCAGTTTGCCGGTTAAGATGCCCATCCTGCAATAAAACAGTATCCTTACTGCCAGACTTTCTGATTCCTTACTTTCAATATACAGTGAGTACTATTTTGGATAGGCTGAGGAGCAGCTTTATTGACCGGGTTATCATCGGGCAGCGCCAGCTAACAGCATTTTACCAAAAGCGTTACATCAAGCAACTGAATCAGGTCGAGATGTTTTTTCGAGATTATGGCTTTAGGGAACCACTTCCTACAGGTAGTAAAGAAAAAGCCATAAAATTGCTTGAAATGATCCTGGCTTTGGGGAAAGCAACCTTCGTAAGAAGGTCCACGGGACATTTCATAGGCAACTTCATGGCAAATTAATTTTACCATGAATAGTACCCCCTTGTGAATATTCTGCCTGACCACACACCTTTTGCGTGGAAAACTGTATCTTGGCCGTTTTAGAATGGAAAAGAGTTAACCGGCATTGCCCCAACAATTATTTCCATGCTTAAGGAGTGAAGTATGATGCAGGAACAAGGTGAGTTAACATACTGTCCCCAAACGGACCGCTGGATATTTACAAGCAGGTTGTCAAACTATTCACTTCATTGCGGAGAAGCTTTGATGCTTTGGCTTGACGGCTATTGGCTACCCTGCCGGATTGAACTGGGCAACCAATGGTACGTTATCTTTCGCAATGCCGCCTTTGATTTAAAACCAGGTCAAGTATACCGGGCAACTGTATGAAAAAGTAAGGCAATGTTCCGGTTAACCTCAATAGCGGAGGTGATTATGGTGGATGAAAAAATACGCGAGAGCATAGCGCTGTTTCGTTATGGGCTTATCGCCCCCATTTTAAACGGCCAGGTCAGCTGCCAAAAGACTTACCTGGAAGAAGTAGCCGGGAAAAAGCATCAGGTGCCTTACTATGGCGAAAAAGAATTTACGCCCAAGACTATCTCTTGCTGGCTCTTAGACTACCGGCGGGCAGGCTTCGCCGGGCTAAAGCCAAAAGGCCGATCTGATAAAGGACAGTGCCGGAAATTGAATGCCCAGCAGGAAGAACGGCTCCTATCTTTGCGTCAGCAATACCGGGATATGCCTGTTTCGGTTTTTTACGATCAGCTAGTGGACCAAGGCGAGATCCTGCCCAAGGAAGTTTCTTACGCTACGGTTTACCGGTTCTTACGCAAACACGGGCTGATTGCCAGAGATGCACCTGCAAAGCAAGAAAGAAAACGTTTTGCTTATGATAAAGTTAATATTTTGTGGCAGGGAGATATGTCAGTAGGACCGTATCTTTTGCTTAACGGCCGGAAAACCAAGACTTTCCTCTTCGGGTTTATTGATGATTGCTCCAGAATTGTGCCCTTTGCCCAGTTTACTGTCTCTGAGAAGTTTGATGCCCTTAAAAACGTGTTCAAGGAGGCCTTGATCAGACGGGGCATACCTAAGATTGTATACGTTGATAATGGCAAGATTTACCGGGCGGATACTTTTCATATCGCCTGCGCCAGTCTGGGGATTGTGTTGACCCATACCAAACCTTATGATGCGGCCAGTAAAGGGAAAATTGAGCGTTTTTTCGG
>NZ_FQUY01000062.1 GCF_900129195.1 Desulforamulus putei DSM 12395 | reverse complement strand
AAAGCATTCCTGTAATGAAGAGCAGGGGTTTTGAGGGAAAATGAAAATCCTGGTATAAAGAATGTAGTGGCCTAAAGCATTCGAAGATGCAAGCGCGGGCTCACTAATTCAAAATACCAGGAGGACTGAAAAGTGAAAGTTTCTAAGATTAAACAAATCCAGCCAAATACCTTGATTGTTGGAATTGATATTGCCAAACAAACACACTGGGCTCAAATGATGTTGCAAGGAAAGCTGATTGGAAAAGCTTTCTCTTTCCAGAATACCAGAGAAAGTTTCGAAAATCTAGTCACTACCCTCAAAGCTTACCAACAAAAATTAGGGGCCACCAACATCGTGGTTGGAATGGAACCTACCGGCCATTACTTTAAGCCGTTGGCCTACTATCTTCATGGCACAGGAATGTGTGAAGTGGTAATAGTAAATCCCTACCATGTAAATCGCAGTAAAGAATTTGATGACAACAGCCCAAGCAAGAATGATAGAAAAGACGCGCGTCTAATAGCCAAATTAATAAGCCAGGGGACATATTTTAACTTACCTTTGATCTTTAATATCTGGGCTGAACTCCGAACCGCTAACGTTAGCCGTATGCAGTTAACCCAAAAAAGATGGCAACTAAAGTGCCAACTGATAACAATACTGGATCAATATTTTCCTGAATTTCCCGAAGTATTTAAGAATGTCCTGGGTAAAGGAGCGATGTATGTTCTAACCCACTGCCCCTTCCCTGATAACATACTGGAATTAGGCGAGCAAACCCTGAGTGAAGGGCTAAGAGGAGCCACCCATAACCGGGTGGGACAGAAAAGAGCCCAAAAATTATGGGAAGCAGCCCAAAATTCCATTGGAATTAAGGAAGGGGTAAGAGGAGCCAGGTTACAGTTAGCTCACCTGGTAGAAGAACTAAATCTTATCCACAAGCAACTTGAAGAAACAGAAGAAATGATGTCCCAGCTATTAAAGCAAACCGGTCTGGGTGATTACCTTACAAGCATTCCCGGCGTGGGGATGGTGACTGCGGCAGCTTTTTTAGCTGAGATAGGAAATCCAGACGAATATGAGAGTTATAAACAAATCCAAAAGAAGGCCGGGCTTAATCTAAGAGAAAATAGCTCTGGTAAGCACAAAGGTAAAACCACAATCAGCAAAAGAGGCAGACCAGCATTACGGCAATTGATGTACCAAATAGCCTATGTATCGGTTGCCAAGAATGCTGAGATGAAAGCCTTCTACGAATACTTAAAAAACCGGAAAGAAAACCCGTTGGCTGGCAAACAGGCCTTAATAGCAGTTGCAGTTAAAATGATGAAAGTAATGTTGGCGGTTTGTAAAAACCGTAGCAATTACGATGGCGGAAAAGTAGGCAATCAAAACCTGGTAGTCAGAATGCAGGCTGCATAGGTAAAAAACCAAAGCAGTAAGCGAGTGAGCACGTTCACCTCCATCAGGGCAACAATTGGTTGACCCCGCAAAAAAGACATAAAGCCACACTGGCTCCGGTAAGCCGAACGAAGGAATGTAGAGATCCCGCCAGGGAATACTCCGGGAGAAATGATAGGGTTGTGTAACGGAGAAAATCAGACACCGGTGGGCTGAACCATAGTCTACAAAACTGCCCATGCTATGGGTTTAAGTAACACCACCATATCATTCCAAAAATAAACATATTAGGGTATTTGTAGAAAGGTTTATTGGCTTTCAAAATATGAAAAACTGCGTTATCAAGAGATAAACGCAGGTATTACTCAAAATATTGAGATAGGA
>NZ_FQUY01000061.1 GCF_900129195.1 Desulforamulus putei DSM 12395 | reverse complement strand
GAAAGTAAAATGTTCAGGTCAGGATGCTAAACCACCCTACCATTAGATGGTAAATATGGGAGCAGGGGTGCTCTAAAAATTAACTTCCGTTTGCTACATTTTTATCTTGCCAAACACACACCGACACAGTGGTCTTAATTTCCTGACCCCAAACCAAAGACATAATGGCCTCTCGACACAAATTCTGGAGCGGAGAAAACAGGTTTATGAAGAAGCTAAGTTAAAGCATCCAGAAAGATGGTCAGGCCCAATCAGAGACTGGACATTAGAGGAAATTGTTTGGCTCAATCCTGATCGTACAGAAGAATCAGAATCGAAGGAAAAGGGTTCTGCTTAACGCAACATTAAACCTGGTAAGTAAAGACATAGGCGGTCTCCAGAGGGAGGGGAAAAATGATCCCTAAGCACCTTGTAGCCGCCGCTTGCGGTCGGAACGAAGTGGAGAGTCTTGATTCCATGTGCTAGACTGAATAAACCCGACCGTAGACCAATTATTCATTGGCGTATATCCGTCGGTCGGGTTACCCTATAATCAGCACATGGAGTCAAGACCGGCGGTCGGTTCAGTACTAAACTTTTTAAACACACTCGTGCGACAACTATCTTGACAAACACCGTTTTTTGCGTAAGTATTATTAAAGGCTCAACAATCAGCTAATATCTGACAGTTGAGCCTTTCTTCATGCAAAACTTCCGATTGCCCCCTTCAAGAACCGTCCCTTTGATTCTTAGACTCCAAATGCTGCAGCAGGTGGAAAGGGCGTTTCGCACAATAAAGAGGGCCCTGTATTTAAACCCCATCTACCACTGGAAGGGAGAACGGGCGCGTGGTCACATCTTTATTTGTTTTCTGGCCTTTGTGCTGCAGGTGAAGTTGGCCAAACGGCTAAAAGACAATAAACACTGCTTAAAAGACATAATGCAGGACCTGCGTTCTTTACATGCCGTTAAGCTTAACGTAGGAAGAGAACAGTTTATTATCCGTACGGAGCTTAAAGGCTATGCTTATGGCGTGCGTGTTCAAGGTGGTGGGCTGTCGACCGCCAAACAGGATAATGGAATACAATGCAACTGGTAATAAAAAGGAAATATAGTGGTGCGTTTATTTGGCATGCCCGGAATGTATTGATTTTACTAGATTCGTTTATCTCAGGGTGTCAAACTTGAGTTAAACAATCCTAGTTCCCATCGAACTGTGCAGACGTAGAAAAAATTCACATATCTGCAGATCCAGCTCGGTATCCACATCCAGTGAACGCTCAGGAGGCATCACAAAGGCAACCGTTTCCTCAGCAAGAAAAGTCCGTTTTTCCTGCAGCCAATCGCAGCAGGCCACATAAACAGCCCCGTTTAAAGCGTACACTGGCTGCAGTTCCTGGCGGCGGAACGGTACTTTATCCTTCGGCATAAATGGCTTTAAAAAACCATTTGGTAAAAGTTCATACATCCAGTAAGGATGATGCGCCGGTTCGGTTACCGAAACACAGGCACAGGCTCCTTGATTCATGCATAGAGCAATACACTCGTCAATATCCTTCGCCCGCCGCAAAGGAGAGGTGGGCTGCAACAGTACCACATAATCATACTTTTCCGGCAAAACTTGTAAAGCGTGCAGTACAGGTTCAATACCCGGCGTTTCATCTCTGGCTAATTGGGCAGGACGAATAAAGGGAACATCACAACCTAAACTCTTGGCTAAAGCAATAATCTCAGCATCCTCAGAAGAGAGAATTAAGCGATCAATATTGTCCACTTGCACATAAATACCTACATAATCATGTTGTTCCTTTTCATAATTAAACAGCCGGTATCTATTTATCCCCTCCAAGCAAAGTGCTAA
>NZ_FQUY01000063.1 GCF_900129195.1 Desulforamulus putei DSM 12395 | reverse complement strand
TGTGCGGCCGCTGCAACGTGGGCAGCAAATATGTCTGCAAGGACGGCCCGGTGTTCACCAAGGAACAGCTGGACCGGCTGCCCAATGAATATTAAAACGGAAGGTAACCGACTGAAAAGGGGGAGGAACAATGATGTCCGCTGAGAATGAAAAGGCCCAAGTGCCGGAAGTGATTGATTTTTCCAAAATGGATCCCAAATTTAGAGAAGAAGTAATGGAAAAACTTAATAATATCGACTGGACCCAGTGTCTGGCCTGCGGTATGTGCACCGCCGGCTGCCCCTATTCTGATGTCCACGGTAACAATGACCCTCGTAAATTCCTGCGCAAGCTAGTCCTGGGCCTGCGGCAAGAGGCCCTGACAGATCCCTTCATCTGGAACTGCACCGTTTGCGAGCGCTGCACCGTAGAGTGCCCTATGGGTGTAAACTTTGGTATTATTACCCGTGGTATGCGGGGCCAGTTTGGTATTCCTACCCCGGGCTTTATGGATAAGGTTGTTAATGAACACATCCATTCCGGAAACCAGATGGATGTTCCCCAGGACGAATACTTTGAAACCCTGGAGTGGGTGGAAGAAGAATTGCGAGAAGAACTGGGTGATCCTGATTATAAGATTAATGTAGGCAAGAAAGGCGCCGAGTTTATCTTTGGTTTGAACGCCCGTGAGATTAAGTACTACTCTCATGAATTACAAGAAATCCTGAAGGTATTCTACTATGCCAAGGCCGACTACACCCTGGGCGAGCACCGCTGGGACTGCACCAACCTGGCCCTTTTCAGCGGTAAAAATGATGATTTCTGCGCAATCCAGCGCCCCTTCTTTGAGGAAGCCGTTCGCCTGGGCGTCAAGAAGATTGTTGTCACTGAATGCGGTCACGCTTACAAGTCCACCCGACTGTTTGATGAAAAGTATTGGGATGGCCCCAAGCTCCCCATCCTGAGCGTACTGGAAGTTTATGATGAGTGGATCAAAAACGGCACCATCAAGGTTGATCCCAGCAGGAACCCGGAACCCTGCACCGTCCACGATCCCTGTAACCTGGTTCGTAAGTCCGGCGTTCTGGATGCCAACCGAAATGTCATGAAGGCCATCTGTGCCGACTTCCGTGAAATGTATCCCAACCGTCAGTACAACTACTGCTGCGGGGCCGGCGGCGGCGCTCTGGCCGTGCCGGAAGCTAAGCCGATGCGGATGGAAAAAGCCAAACGGAAAATTGAACAAATTGATGCCACCGGAGCGACGGTGGTCGCCATTCCCTGCCACAACTGTATGGACCAGTTCACCGACATGAACAAGGAATACAAAAAGGGTTGGAAGTGCACCCACATCACCCCGCTGCTGGCCAGGGCCCTGGTGATTCCCGACTGGGCCAAGAAGAAGGAAGAGGAAACAGAGTAAAAGTTTAAAATGACGATAAAATTAGCCCGGCTTATATACTTAAGGTATTTTAATTGTTTCGGTGACCCTGGTCACGGGTCTGGGCCCGTGGCTTCAGGGTTTCCTTTGTGAATTGGGCTATCATATGAATATGATTCGTAAAAATTATGCTATGAATGCGAGGTGCGAAGATGAGTACGACCCATAAAACAGGAGCCGTATTAGTGGTGGGCTCCGGCATAGCCGGTATCCAGGCCTCATTGGACCTGGCGGAATCCGGCTACTACGTGTACCTGGTG
>NZ_FQUY01000065.1 GCF_900129195.1 Desulforamulus putei DSM 12395 | reverse complement strand
GGTCAACTACCCCCACTTATAGAAGTGGGGGCTTGCCCTGGCGGGGGCAGGGGAAACTAGCTGACTAGACGGTTCTCCGAAAGGAGAGCAGCGGCCCCGGTAGGCTACCCAATCACTTTCGGGTGTTTCGCCAGCCCGTAATATGTGAGGCAGAACCGCTAAATGCCGCGGCTGACCAAGACCAGCCTAAGCCTGCCGGGCAGCGTCGAGGCGACAATCACTCCCGCAAGGGAGAAAGGAGTATCCTTTTTATGTCCAAAGAACCGAGTAAACAACCCAGGGTGCCGGTAGTAGGTATAGACGGTAAACCGCTCATGCCTACTACACCGAAGAAGGCCCGCCTATTCATCAGAGATGGTCTGGCAAAGGGAAAGCGGAACAAGCTGGGCCTATTCTATATCCAAATGACCAGGCCGGTAAGTGAAGAGACGCAGTTCATGGCCCTGGCCGAAGACCCCGGTGCGAAATACGATGGAATTGCTGCAGCATCTCATAAACAGGTAGAGATAAAAGCGATGGTGTTTTTGCCCGAAAGCGTACCGGAAAAGATGGAGACACGAAGGAACCTGCGCCGTGCCAGGAGGTACCGCAACACACCCCGCAGACCGGCCCGGTTCGATAACCGCAAAAGAAAAAAATACTGGCTGGCACCCACACAGAAGTCTAAGGTTGAAACCCGGCTGAAAGTCGTGAGAGAACTGTGCAGGATATACCCGATAAAACTCATCATCACCGAGGATGTACGGTTTAATCATGCCAAGAGTCGTGATGGTAAATACTTTTCCACCGTGGAGATCGGTAAAACCTTAACCTACCGGGAATATAAAAATCTCGCCGAGCTTCAGCTGGTAGAGGTATCCGGCACAGACGCCTGGCGTATAAAATTTGGGCTGAAGAAGTACACGGAAAAGAAATGGGAGCAGGTGCCTGAGACTCACGCCAATGACGCAGTAGCAATGCTTATGGGTGTGACGGGGTGCGAGAATGCTGAAACGCCTTTCTATGTGTGGCGGAGACTTCAATATGCAAGGCGGAGTTTACATCGGCAGAACCCGCAGAAGGGTGGCATTAGACCTCGTTTTGGCGGTACTGCCAACGGCAGTTTTTTCCGTAAAGGCGATTGGGTAGAAGCAGAGAAGGCAGGAAAGACTTATCGAGGTTGGGTATGCGGCTTGCCGACTGATAAATCGAAGGTACTGGGCATAGCCGATGCCGATGGAAAAAGGATCGGGCATTTCAGTCTAAAGAAAGCCAAACTACTTTCGAGATCAACCGGATTTTCATGGAAAGAAGTGATTTGATTAGTATGCGGCATTCCGCCCGCCGCCTATAGAGGCGGGGGAAACCTGCCGCAATTTTGTTGT